>OZ240665.1:0-442500 GCA_965198565.1 Acetobacteraceae bacterium
TCCGCCGAACGGCCGGTCATCGCGCACGTAGGTCCAGAGCCGGGCAATATCGGTCTTGCCACGCGCCAGCACGGGCACGGTGGTGTCGTCGCCGTGCAGCCGCTCGGCGGCCATGACATGGGCCTCCAAACGAAGAAACAACGGCATCAGCACCGTCGTGCAGGCGCCGACCTGGTCGGCCAACGTCGATAGGCTAAGCGGCACGCCCTCGCGAGCATAGCGCTCGGCCTGGCGGTTGAGAGGCTGATGCTGTCCGAACTTCTCGAACAGGATCATGGCCAGCAGGTTCGGGCCAGCCCAACCCCGCGGGATCACGTGGAACGGCGCCGGGGGCTGGCTGATGCGCTCGCAATTCCGGCAGGAGAACTTCTCGCGCACGTACTGGACGACCTTCCAGGTGCGGGGAATGGTCTCAAGGCTCTCGGTGACGTCCTCGCCCAACTTGGACAGGCGGGCGCTTCCGCAGCAGGCGCAGGCCACTGGACCGGGAACGACGACGCGCTCGCGCGGTAGGTGCTCGGGGAACGGGCGCCGGGCCGGACGCGCGCGGGTGAAGCCCGCCACGGTGGTGGTCTTGGCGGCAGCGGTTTCCGCGGCCAGTTCGTCCTCGATGGCTGCGGTCTCAAGCTCCTCGAGCTGCAGCTCCATCTGGTCCAACAGGCGGGCGGTACGCTCGGAGCGCGGGCCGAAGCGGTCCCGGTTAAGCTTCTCGATCTGCAGCTTGAGATGGGCGATCAGCGCCCGATTGCTGGACTGCTCCGCCAGGGCGATAGCGGTTTCGGCGCGGGCGGCCAGCAGGGCCGCCTTGAGCGCATCGACATCATCCGGCAGGGCGGCAAGCTCGGCGTCCATGCTGGTATTGAATCACGAACCAGGTCGCCGTGGTACTGTTTTCAGCAGCTCGTGGCGGCTATCCTGCCGATTGCGGACGCCAGGTCTGCTGCGGGTTGCGCCAGTCGATCCCCTCGAGCAGATAGCTCATCTGACCGGCTGTCAGCGCCACCACGCCATCCACTGTTTGTGGCCACACGAAGCGTCCGCGGTCCAGACGCTTGGCATAAAGCGACAGGCCGAGGCCATCGTGCCAAACCGCCTTCAACAGCGATCCGCTGCGACCCCGAAAGACGAAGACATCACCCGCGAACGGATCCCGGCCGAGCCCCTCCTGCACGAGCAGCGCGAGACCCGGCATACCGCGGCGCATGTCCGTGTGGCCCGTCGCCAGCCATATCCGCACGCTGCTGGCAATCGGGATCACTCGCGCAACGCCGCCAGCACGCGCCGCAGGGCGGCCAGGTTCACATCGCTGCCGACGCGGACCTGACGCCCGTTGCCAAGCTCAATCTCGATCAGACCAGGCGCACCCACGGACCGCGATGCCGATGCCGGGCGCGATCTCTCATCAAGCGGTGCGACCGCCGTGCTTGCCGACGTGAGAGCCTGCACCGGCACGAACACGGGGCTCTCCGCAGCCGGCCCCAGCAGGCCCTCACGCGCCTGGCGACGCCACGTGAACAACAGGCTCTCGCAGACGCCATGCCGGGCGGCTACGGCACGGATCATCGAACCCGGCTCGTTGGTCTCAGCAACGATCCGCACCATGTCCTGCAGGCTCCAGCGCCGCCGACGCTCTCGCCCGGTGATGATCTCCACCACGCCATCCATCCGCATACCTCAACGGCCGCCTTAAGGAGCTCCTTACGGCGGCAGGAGGCTCAAACCCAGACGGCCCACGGCAGAGGGATACACATCAACGGCCACGCCGCTGAAGCGCGCCAAACAACCCGGCAGGCCCTATCGGCACCACTGGTCGCCGACCTGCATCGGTGGCTCAGCGAGCAACGAGGCAAGCTGGCGCGCGGCAACGACGTCGCCCGCGCCATCGATTACCTACTGAAACGCTGGCCTGCTTTCACGCGGTTCCTCGACGATGGGCGGATCTGCATCAGCAACAACGCCGCCGAACGCGCGCTGAGGGGGATAGCCCTCGGGCGCAAGTCGTGGCTGTTCTGCGGGTCGGATCGTGGCGGGCAGCGCGCCGCAGTGATGTACAGCCTGATCGTCACGGCCAAGATGAACGATGTCGACCCGCAAGCCTGGCTGGCGGATGTGTTGGCTCGCATCGCCGGGCATCCAGCCAAGCGCCTCGATGACCTGCTGCCCTGGAATTGGGCCAAAACCGCCGCCCCTCCGGTTCATCAGGCCGCCTAAGCACCTCGCCAATTGGCTGCAATCAACACGGCGGTGCTCGGCGGATGCTTACGAAGCAGCCGTCACGCGCCTCGTAGGTGCCATCCTGCTCGAGCAGAATGACGAGTGGGCAGTCCAGCGGCGCTACATGAGCCTTGAGACGCTCGCTCCCGTCAGCGATGATCCTTCCATCAGCCTGTCCGCCGTGGCAGCCTGATACCGGCAACCCATCTTACTCGGGATTGCCGCGGTCAACGCTGCTACACCACGCGGTGGGACACGACCCCTACGTCTCGCATCCATTCGGCTAATGCTGCGAAAGCTCTGCCAGAAAAGCAAATGATCCCGGATGGACTCTCAGGCATTCTGGACGTAACCAGCAGAAAAGGAAGAACTGCTATCTAGAACGCCCCTTGACGCCTGAACCCTCATGTAAGGATGAGGCCCGCGTCGGCCAACAAGGCACGCTGACCCATCCGGTCGAGAATGTCTGGCAATACCTCCGCAGTAACTGGCTCAGCCATCGCGTGTGGGAGAGCTACGAAGACATTGTCGACACCTGCTTTGTCGCCTGGAACGCACTGATGGCCATGCCAGAACGGGTAACCTCAATCGCCACCCGAGAATGGGCACAGGTCAGCGTTTAGGGCGGTTGGTATAAGTTCTGGTTCTTCAGGCTTCGGTCAAAGAATAGGACTTCATGTAACTGCGGGTTCTAACTGAAAAGCACTCGCTTCTTCCAACGATGATATGGTCATGCACAACAATGCCAAATATCGAAACGGCATGTTTGACCCGCTCCGTCATCACGATGTCCTCATCGCTAGGCGTAGGATCTCCCGACGGATGATTGTGCACCAGAATAAGCGCGGTCGCCTCGAGTTCCAACGCCCTCTTGGTTATGGTACGAACCGGAACTTGAACCGACCTGGCATCGCCCTCCGAGATCAGATGGTCTGATATCAGGTGATTTTTCGCGTTCAAGAACAGAACGTGACACGACTCGATGCGCTCTCGGCCGACGCAAACGTTGAGGTAAGCAGATAGCGTGGGCCAATCTTTTAGCACGGGAGTTTGCCGGAGCGGGATCGACGTTAGCCGGACAACGCTAGAATGAATGCATTTCAACAGCGTTGCGGCAGTTTCTCCAAGGGCCGGAATGGCGCTCAGCTCGTGAAGCGGTGCGGCGACCGCGTCGGCATAGCTGCCGTATCGCGCAAAAATAGCGTCGGTCGCCTCGGCAGCCTCCTTTAGCGAGAGGCAGCGCGACAGCAACGTAATCGTCAGATCTCGGTCAGACTGGGTATCACCATCACTGGTCACGGCTGGCCCGGCGACCGGCCGTTTGTTGAGCCTCTTTGCCGGACGCCGGTGGGAGGTCGGCCTACCGTCGTCATGCTCCACGATACCTGAAACAGCTGGCAACCCCTGTGCCGCGCCTCCTTGCCTGACCTGAACGGCTCCGGACTTGGCAAAGCCACAGCCCTGAAACGGGGCCGCCAACCAGGGCTGCACCATCTTCGGCAAGGGCGGGAACGCGGTCGCCTTGGCTTGGTCAGTCGCAATCATCAGAAATCCCGCTCGTAGGTTTGTATGCGTCTAATATCACGTATCCGTGAGCCACACGCTGCGTTGTTCTGCCGTTTACCCGTGTTTAAACGGCGTCTCATACGAAGCCATGAGCGTTTAGGCCGTTAGGCCAGATCGGCCATCGGCTTGATTATCATGCAAAAATGACGGGCTAAAGGTCATAAAGATTGCTATTGTATGCACGGGAACACCGCCCATAGAGAAAAGTTGTGACAGCGTTGGCAAAGGGATTGCTGGCTCCAATCGCGCATGAGCCTGGTGGTGGTGAGATGGGCCTCATCACCAGTCCAACCTCCAACGGAGTATTGCGGCTCCATCTGCATCCAGCACTCATGGCGTATTGCGTGCCAGGGGTCAGTCTGCTGCCCAAGTCGAAAAAAGCTCGGGCCTTGCTGGCGCTTATCGCACTGTCCGAGGAAAAGACAGTCAGTCGAGCCCGCGCCGCTTCCATGCTTTGGAGCAATCTTGAGCGTCGGGCGGCGCTGACGCGATTGCGCAACACCCTGCATCATCTTCAGCAGGGATTTAGCGAGGCTGGCCTCGAACCTTTTCGGGTCGACGATCAAGCCATCGCCTTTCGTGCCAATACCGTATGGCTTGACGTCGAGCATGGTGCGATCACAGACGTTGCTACAGTCGGCGCAGAGCACCGCTTCCTTATAGAGCTAGAAGGCACGGATTCGGCTTTTGATCATTGGCTCACGCGTATTCGCGACGAGATGTTCATCAATCGCGTGCCCGCAGAGCAAGTCGAGATTACTGCAACGAGCCCTGCGCCGCACCGTCGGATCACAGGACGCCCAAGGATTGCAGTTACTGAAATAGAAGGCGTCGGCCTTGGCGTCGAAGAGCGGTTCGCACGCGTTGTCACAGAAGAGGTCGGCAACGCATTGGCTAGGAGTCGATGGTTCGAAACAATCACGAGGAGCACGCGAGGCCAGCGCCTCACAGCCGGCAACGACGACGTCGCGAACATTGCCGATTATCTTCTCGTTGGTACTTTGCAGTGTAACCTTGATCGCTATCGGCTGCTACTTGAACTACTTGATCTTCATAACTCTGCCAGGGTTGTCTGGGTTGAAAGCTTCGAGCGACCAGCAACCGAGCTTACCGCCCAGCGCAAGCTGGCCGATGTCGTCGCGGCTCGCTTGGATACGGACTTACTCTTGATCGAAGCGGAGCGGCGGCGGCATTTGCCGCTGCAAAAGAATGACGCCTACACTTTGGTGCTGCTGGCTATCCCCGCCATTTACCGGCTCGATAAAGATCCTTTCCTTGGTGCGGGTCATGCTCTTGAAGAAGCCATCGCATCCGACCGCGACTCAGCCTTGGCGCATAGCTGGCTAGCATACTGGCACATGTTTCTGATCGGCCAGGGATGGGCAAGCAATCCCGGTCAATCCATGATGCTGGCGAGCAAAGCAGCCGAACGCGCCATGATGCTTGACCCTCGAGATGCTCGAGCAATCACCATTGCCGGGCACTGCAAGGCATTTCTCGGCCGGCATTTGGAGGAAGCCGCCACACTGCACGAACTATCCATCCAGACTAATCCCGCTCTCTCGCTGGCGTGGCATCTTTACGGCGTCACGCACGCTTACGCAGGGCGGCTTGAGGACGCGTTGCGATCCGTCTCGCACAGCCTTGAGCTGGCACCGAGCGACCCGCATGGCTTCTTCGCGGAAGGTGCGCTTGGTATCGTGCACCTGCTGCGAGGGGAACACAAAGCAGCCGTCGCTATTGGCCGCAGAGTGACGGAGCGCCATCCGCATTTTAGCTCAGCCCACAAGAGCTATCTCGCCGCGCTCGGACATCTGGGCCGCAAGGCAGAAGCTGCAGCCGTGCTGCAGCGGTTGCGGATACTCGAACCAAGGTTTTCGTTACAGCGATTCCGCGCCACGGCACAATACCGGCGGGCGCAGGACTTGGAGTGTTTCATGATTGGATTTCGCTTGGCTGGATTGACCTAATTCACGTTCCTTACCTAGCCCGGATTATTCGCCAGGGGTGACGGGCATGGGACAAGCCGCTGATACGATGTAGGATTTGGTCGTGACACCATTCCCATCGGATCCCGGAGCGCATGCCCGTCAAAGTTGAATCTACCCCGATGCTGCCTGGTTTGTCACCGGTCGGCAGCAAGACGATTGAGGCGCGTTTCGACGGTTCCTGCATGTCTTCCGATGGTGGGCTGCTGGCGCTGCGCGAGGTCGAGCAGCGGCTTGCCATTGCCTCGCGCCTGGCGAGCTGCATCCGAGACCCGCGTGATCCCAGTCGGGTGGTCCATGGCCTGGACGAGATCATCCGCACGCGCATGCTGATGATTGCGGCGGGCTACGAGGACGGCAACGACGCCGATGCCCTGCGCCGTGACCCGATGTTCAAGCTGGCGATGGGACGGCTGCCGGATGATGGCGACCTTTGCTCGCAGCCGACCATCTCGCGCCTGGAGAACCTGCCGGATGCGCGTGCTCTGTTGCGCATGGGGCGAGCCATGGTCGAGCATTACTGCCACAGCTTCCGCCAGGTGCCCCGCCGCATCGTGCTCGACATCGACGACACGTTCGACGCCGTGCATGGCGGCCAGCAGTTGCGGCTGTTCAACGCGCATCATGACGAATACGGCTTCCAGCCGATCGTGGTGTTCGAGATAGCGTCCGTGCTCGTGGTGGAATTTCGCTGACGTCGGCGGTGTAGGCGGAGGTGGTCATCGGATCGGCTGGCTAAGGTGGAGTTGCGAGGCTCTAACCTGAACCGACGAGGACCCGATGACCGAGGACAGACTACCGTTGGCCGAGCTGCTGGCGAAAGCCGGAGATGGCGACTTCCTGCGCAGTGTGGCGGAGGCTGTGGTGCAGTTGCTGATGGAGACGGACGTAGAGGGGCTGATCGGCGCCGGACGGCACGAGCGCACGGCCGAGCGGGCGACCTATCGCAACGGCTACCGCGACCGGACGCTGGACACGCGGCTGGGCAGCCTGCAGCTCCGCATCCCCAAGCTGCGCCAGGGCAGCTACTTCCCGCCGTTTCTGGAGCCCCGCAAGACGTCCGAGAAGGCCCTGGTGGCGGTAATCCAGGAAGCGTGGATCGGCGGCGTGTCGACGCGGCGGGTGGATGACCTGGTGCAGGCGATGGGCCTGGCAGGGATCAGCAAGAGCACGGTGAGCAAGCTGTGCAAGGACATCGACGATCGGGTGAATGCCTTTCTCGAACGCCCTCTTGTCGGCGATTGGCCTTATCTCTGGCTGGATGCCACCTACCTCAAGCAGCGTGAGGGTGGGCAGATCAGGACGGTGGCGGTGATAATCGCTGTGGCCGTGAACACCGAGGGCAAGCGCGAGATTGTTGGCCTGCACATCGGGCCTTCGGAGGCGGAGATGTTCTGGTCGACGTTCCTCAAGAGCCTGGTCAAGCGGGGCCTGCGCGGCACCAAGCTCGTCATCTCAGACGCGCACGAAGGCCTGAAGGCTGCGATCCGCCGGGTGCTGGGCTCCACGTGGCAAAGATGCCGCGTTCACTGGATGCGCAATGCACAGGCCTACGTGCCGAAAGGCCAGCAGAACATGGTATCGGCCGCTCTTCGCCAGGCATTCACCCAGTTGGACCATCAGAACGCCACCCAGACCATGCGTCACGTCGCCGACCAACTCCGCGACAAATGGCCGAAGCTCGGTGCGTTCATCGACGAGAGCGAGGCCGACGTGCTGGCCTACATGAACTTCCCCGCCCAGCACCGGGTGAAGATCCACAGCACCAACCCGATCGAACGGCTTAACAAGGAGGTCAAACGCCGGGCCGACGTCGTCGGCATCTTTCCAAACGAGGGCGCTATCATCAGGCTGATTGGCGCGGTGCTGCTGGAGGCCAACGACGAGTGGCAACTCCAGCACCGCTACATGCAGACCGAGGCCATGGCCGAACTCATACCGCCGACTATCGACGCTATACCCAATGAGATCGCCACCATAGCCGCCTGACCAATGGCCACCTCAACTACACCGGATTTTACACCAGCTTGACGGACGCAATCGTGTTCTCGACGGCGACGGCCGTATGATCGCTGCCGTGCTGCGCCCGGCCAGCAGGCCTTCGGGCAAGCAGATCGTGCGCTGGTTGCATCGCCTGATCACCGCGATCCGCGGCCACTGGCCGCTTGTGGAGATCATGCTTCGCGCCGACAGCCATTACTGCATGCCGGAGGTGCTGCGGTTCTGCCGGGTCAGAGGGCTGGATTACACGCTCGGCGTGGCGCCCACCTCGACGCTGCGCAAACACGTCCTCAGCCTCGAGCAGAGCACCGCCGCCCGTGCTGCCACGGCTGCGGACGGCACGAAGCTGCGCCGGTTCAAGGAATTCTACGACGGCGCGGCGAGTTGGGACCGCGTGGAGCGCATTGTTGCTCGCGTGGAAGCCGGACCGCAGGGCACCGACACACGCTTCGTCGTCACCAGCCTCATCGGCCCGTCCGGCCGAACCGTCTATCAGGATATCTACTGCGCACGCGGGCAGGCGGAGAACCACATCAAGGCATGGAAGACGCATTTGGCCGCCGACCGGACCTCGTGCTGCCGGGCAAGCGCCAACCAGTTCCGCCTGTTCCTGCATGTCGGCGCCTACTGGCTCATGTGGAGCCTGCGCACGCTGATGCCGCGCCGGTCGCGCTGGCGGGTCGCTCAGTTCGATACCCTACGGCTGCGGCTGATCAAGCTGGCGGTGCGCATCGAGGTCTTGAAAACGAAGGTGCGCCTGCACCTGCCGCGGGCAACGCCGGATCAGGCGCTGTTCGCGTTGCTCCTGACGCGCATGCCTCGCCTCAGCATCTAATCCATCGGGCGGATGCTCCATACCTCACCCGATGCCGATCAACCCCAACGCCCACCAGCTACCCAAACCAAAACTAACGGACCCATATGGGACCGGCGGTGAGCTATGAAGTTACAGCCTCAAGTTGAGCGACCGTCATGGCGCTACCAACCGCCGACACGCTGGTGAATAATAGCGGCTAGATCGATCGACCAAGTGACTGAGCTTGCGACCCGCAGCCGAACCCTGAGATGGCCCCGGTATTTCGGACAGGGTGATAAGCTAGTCCCGCTTGAGTGAGAGACGGGATTTATGGGCAAGGTGACACGGAAGCGCTACGGGGCCGAGTTCAAGGCCAAGGTGGCGTTGGAGGCGATCAAAGGCGAGCAGACATTGGCGGAGCTGTCTGCCAAACACGGCATTCATCAAACGATGATCGCGGCCTGGAAGCGGCAGGCGATTGAGGGATTGGCGGCGACGTTCTCTGGCAAGGCAGAGGCGGTGCAGGCGACCGGGGAGGCAGAACTGAACCGGCTTCACGCCAAGATTGGCCAGTTGGTGGTGGAACGGGATTTTTTGGCGAAGGCCTCCGGTCGATGAGCGTGGCACGCAGGCGCGAGATGGTGGAAGCGTCGCATCCGCATCTCTCGATCGTGCGGCAGTGCGCGTTGCTCCAGATCAGCCGGTCTGGCCGCTATTACCAGCCGGTTGGCGAGAGTGAGCCGACGCTGGCGCTGATGCGGCTGATCGACGAGGCGTTTCTCGAATGCCCGTATTACGGCTCGCGGCAGATGATGCGTCACCTGCACCGCCTGGGTCACCAAGTTGGCCGCAACCGGGTTGCCCGGCTGATGCGCAAGATGGGGCTACGGGCAATCTACCAGAAGCCCAATACCAGCGCGCCGCATCCCGAGCACCGGGTATATCCCTATCTGCTGCGGGACCTGGCGATCGTGCGCCCCAACCAGGTTTGGTGCTCCGACATCACCTACATCCCGATGCGGAGGGGCTTCTTGTATCTGGTGGCGATCATGGACTGGCACAGCCGCCGGGTACTGTCGTGGCGCCTGTCCAACACCATGGATGTGACGTTCTGCACGGAGGCATTGGAGGAGGCGTTGGCCCGGCATGGCAAGCCCGGGATCTTCAACACCGACCAGGGCAGCCAATTCACCAGCCTGTCGTTCACCCAAGTGCTGATGGACGTGGGCATCCGGATCAGTATGGATGGCCGCGGTCGCTGGATGGACAATGTTTTCATCGAGCGGCTATGGCGGTCGTTGAAGTACGAGTGCGTCTACCTGCATGCGTTCGAGACGGGCCTCGCGCTGCATGCTGGGCTGCTGCGGTGGATCGACCACTACAACACGCGGCGGCCACACTCTTCGCTGGCTGGACGCACGCCGAACGAGGCATACAACGAAATAGGTCCGCTGCTGCCGGAGCATGCTCCGGCAGCAGCGGACCTGAGAATGGCGGCATAATCGGAACCCGGGACTAGCTTATCCTCGCCGCCAACCTGTCTAGGCGACCGGGGCCACCTCACCCAGTCTTCGATGAAAACTGAGCAAGCCATCAAGACCGCACGCGGACACAGGGAGGGATAAGCCCAACCAGGAGTGACAAGGTCATTCGTTTGGGCGACTTGCCTCGGGCCTTTGACCTTCTCGGACGACTTTAACGTCAACTGATCAGCCAGCGTTTGCAAGAGCGTCGGCGTGCCGTCGCTTACGCACCGCAGCCGCATGCCTTCCATGTGGGCAGGCTTTGAGGCTTGGCTGTATCACTGTCTGATGATAGGCGTCCCAGTCATCATCGGCCATGGCTTCAAGCGGTCGGAGCAACACATCGTTGAGAATGGCGTCGCTATAAGCCTCGCGCTGGATAGGCTGAACCTGGAACAATGGCATATTGGGATCGAAGTCAATTGGAGAACTGGTGCGAGTGAGCCGGATGTTTACGAATAGCGGCCCAAACCATTGGTCGGCCTCGACAACCCCTTCGAAGACGTCGTAGCCAGCAGCACGGCCCATATTTGCCGGACCGCGAGCCAAAAGGCTCCACCCGGGCTTAGTGCGGGCAATAAGTCCGGACCAAACCTGTATCGTCCCAGGTTCGGGAAGCGCCGCGAGAAAGGTGGGAGAATACTGCTTGATGCGCTCGGGCACCTTAGCGTCAAATTGCTCGCGAAATCCGGGAAACTGCGCGACGCCAAGCGGATACCAGGCCGGTGCTCCCGCGTAGGTCCAAACCGTCTCCGTTCCGGTCCAAAGCAGCCGGAAGCCGATCGGTGGGAACACGTACCAGCCAAGCGCCGAGGCGGTCGTTGCGGCCTCGCAGTATCGAAACGCCCGGGTGGGCAAAGTCCCGCCAGCCGCACGGTCGGCGCGCTGCGGCGCACGGCCTGCTTCAATCAAACGGAAGAACTCAATTGTTGGAGCTAAGCTTTGGCAAGACATGGGGAGAGATACCTTGTGGAGAGCCGCGTGGTGAGTGGAGACGTCCTCCGCTCACCACTCAGTTTTTCAGAAAGTGGGGCTTTGAGCGCCGAGGCGGACAAGACCTGCATCCGCAATCTCGGTGGGTAGGAACAACGGCGACTGAGCGCCCCGGTCCATTTTGCCCGCGTCCGCAACGCTCTGCGCTGCCAATAGCGGCGACTGCGCACCCAGACGGATTTGACCGTTTTCAACGACCGGGGCCGGCGGAAACGCCATCGTCGCGCTATCGGCAAGATCTGAAGTGTTGTTGGACTTGGGCTTCGTGCAATTGTTCATGGTTTGAGTCCTTACTTGGAGTTATGCGGACAATCCGCGTTATGCCGTGCCTGCAGTAAGGTCACGCGCATTGGGGAGAGCGGGGCTGACAGGCATGTCGCAGACCGAGGTCTTGCGGGCCTGTGCCTGCTCGAAGTGTGTTCCTTGCCAAAACATCGGAAAGGGTTGCAATGCACCCATCCAGCCTGACGGCAGGGCAGGCAGCAGTGAACTGCAAAGACCGAGGCAGCCACAGAAAGCCACGAACCCGATTGCTGCCGGCCAGCCGAACGCCTGGCAAAGAACTTGGCCAACGCCGGCACCAATCGCACCACCAAGAAAGCCGCACACAGTTAGCGTGGCGGCAAGTCGCGGCCGCGAGCAAGCCTCGAGCGCCTGGCTTCGCCGCTGATTTGCTACGAGGGCAAGCTGAAGCCCAGCATCTACCAAGGCCATGCCCGCCACTAGGAACATGACTTGGAGGCGGCCTGGGGAACTGACATAAGCGGCAGGAAGCACAACACTGCCGGCCAAGAAAATCGCTGCTGCCCCGGCCTGGGCAAGGCGGTGCTGGCAAGGCTTGTCCGACAGCCAACCCGCGAGCAGGGCTGCAAGTATGCCGGCGCATGACCCTCCAATGACAACGAGAGAGCGCTCCTCAACTGGCAGTTCGACGAGCACCAACATCCAGCTCGCGTTGTATGCGGCGAATAACGCGGCCTGCTGGATAGCAGCGCGCCGCAGCAGCGGGTGCGACCGCCAGAGCCGGGCCAGACTGCTGGGAAATGCGGTCTCGCTTGACGCCGCCACTCGTAGCGCCCCGGTGGCAAAGATCATCAAGGCAAGGCCCAGTATGATAAGCGCTGCCATCATGAAGACGAGGCGCCAGCCAATCAGGTGGGCGAGAGCGCCACCACACAGCCGGATACACAGGATTGCACCCAAGCTGCCGCAAACAACTTGACCAATCGCCTTACCTGCCTCCGCCGGTTTAACGAGCTGTGCAGCGCTGGCAAGCAAGCGTGGAGCAGCGGCGGCGCCGCAGCCGACAAGAAAACTCGCAATAGCGAGACATGGCAGGCTCCATGCCAAACTCGCGGCGATCAAGGCGACCGCCAGCAAAGCCAAATGCCGCTCCACGGAGAGGCGGGCTCGCGGCATAGGACCGAATGCGACGACAGCGACCCCGGCTGCGTAACCCGCCAAGGTAAGCGACGGCACGAGGGAAACCAGGTAGCTGCTCGGAAAGGTTTGAGTCACCTCCCGAATAATCGACTGGTTCCAGTAAAGCACCGCGACGGTGGACGCGTTTGTCACTGCCAAAGCCGCGAACTTAGTACGAGAGGAGAGCTTCTGATCCCCTCGGTTTATGCTGAATTGGCGATGCAGTTTTTCCATGTAGGAAGAGTGCCACGCAACTCTGAACAAAGAGTGAACGGACACCCATCTTAAACGCTATAAACGGCTCTCTTCGGACTTTCTGCCGTTGTGCAGGTAAACGTCGGGTTAGGGTCTCGGATCAGGCCCGTTTATCGCTCCGTGGCGGACTCGGGCGTCTATGGCGAAGACCGCCAACCGCGTGCGCTTAAACGCCTCGATGCGCGCTTAAATGCCTTACCCCCAGCAACGCCCGCGTCTTCGGCAACAACGCCCGCCCATACTCCGCCGCGTCCTCCAGCGGGTCGAACCCCCGAATCAAAAACGTCGTCACCCCCAGCGCGTGATACTCCGCAAACGCCGCCGCCACCTGGTCCGGCGTGCCTACCAGCGCCGTCGTGTTGCCCCGCGCCCCCGTCACCCGCGCAATGGCCGTATACAGCCGCCCCTCCGGGCGATCCCCCAGCGCCGCCGCATCCAGCAGCCGTTGTGACCCGGCGTTTGCCGGCGCGGCCGTGGCGGGGCCCAGCGCCGCCTCGCCACGCAGCCGCACCGTCGCAGCCAAAATCCGCTCCGCCTTATCCCAGGCAGCACTCTCCGTCGCCGCCAATATCGGCCGGAACGACAGGCTGAACCGCACCGCCGCCGCAGCCGCCGCACCGCGATGACGCTCCGTCGCCTCCCGCACCCGCCCGACCAACTCGCGCACCTGCGCCTGCGTCTCGCCCCACAGCGCGTAGACGTCGGCATGCTTGCCCGCCACCTCGATCGCAGCCGGCGACGCCCCTCCGAAATACACCGGAATGCGCGGCCGCTGCACCGGGCGCACCGCTGGAGACCCGCCCTCGAAGCGGTAGAACCGCCCCTCGTGGTCCACCGGCCCATCCGCCATCCAAATGCGCTTGAGCACGTCGACATACTCGTCCGTCCGCGCGTAGCGATCGTCCTTGCCGAGATAGTCGCCGTCCCGATGCTGGTCCACATCGTCGCCGCCCGAGATCACGTGGATCGCCGCCCGCCCGCCGCTCAGTTGGTCCAGCGTGGCAAACGCCCGCGCGGCATGGGTCGGCGACTGGAAGCCGGGGCGATGCGCCACCAGGAACCCGACCCGCTCGGTATAGGCCGCCGCATGCGCCGCAAGCTGCAACCCATCGGGGCCGTTGCTGTACCAGCCCAGCAAGAACCGGTCGAACCCGGCCGCGTCATGCGCCTGCGCGCTGGCGCGGAGATAGCCGAGGTCGATCGCCGGGCCACTGGCCGGATGGATCTCGGATTGCTCGCGCGGCTGCACCATGCCGATGAACTCGATCGGCGCCGATTGGCTCTCGCCCGCCCCCGCATAGCTGGGCTTCTTGGCAGCATAGGTCATCGCTCGAACTCCTTGCTGAGCAGGGCCGCCTTGCCGGCGCCGGTGTAGACCGAGTCGGCTTGCGGCGTATGGATGCGGGCGCAGAGCACGTCCCGCAGGTGGCGCTCGAGCGCATTGGCGCGGGAAAGCCCCGGATTGCCCACCAGCTTCACCGCTTCCTGCACGGCGGCAATGGCGTTCTCCGCCGCGACGGTCTTGATCAGGCCGCACGTGTCGGCGTCCGGCACCGCGCCACGGTCGTGCTCCTCCGCGGCGCCCGCGATCAGGCGCCGGTTGGTCAGCAGCAACGCCTCGATGCGCCCCACCGCCTCCTGCATGCGCGGCAGCGTCGCCAGGGGCGCACCCAGGTTGCTCGGCGTGCGCTCGCGCAGGAACCGCAGCAGCCAGTCGCGCGCCGCCGTCGCCACCCCGGTGTAGAGTGCCGCGATGGTCAGCGTGTTCCAGGCCACGAACACCGGATCGGGCTTCCACTCGCCCGGCGCCCGCAG
Organism: Acetobacteraceae bacterium; assembly: GCA_965198565.1. Taxonomy (GTDB): domain Bacteria; phylum Pseudomonadota; class Alphaproteobacteria; order Acetobacterales; family Acetobacteraceae; genus LMUY01. Next base: position 14,574 of record OZ240665.1, read on the forward strand.
GTCCACCGCATGGTCGGCCGGGATCACGACATCCTCGAAGTAGACGTCATGGCTGCCGGACGCGCGCAGCCCCAACTGGTCCCAGGTCGGCTCGATGCGGATCCCGGGGGAGTCGGCGCGGACCAGGAAGTTGCCCATGCGCAGCTCCGCCTCGTCCGTGCGGGCGAACACCAGCATCCAGCGCAGCCCCGGCGACCCGGTGGCGTAGATCTTGTGCCCGGTCAGCGCCCAACCCTCCCCGACCCGGCGCGCGACGGTGGCCGGAATCCCGCCCCGCGCCGGCGTGCCAAGATCGGGCTCGGCCCGGAGCGCATTGATCAAGCCGCCCGCCACCGCGTCCCGCATCAACTGGTCGCGCACCCGGGCTGGCCATCGCGGATTGCGCAGCGGCAAGTGGCTGTGGATGAGCTGCATCGCCACCACCAGCGCCGTCGACGCGCAACCCTTGCCCAATGCCTCGATCAGCGCCAAGCAGCGCACCATCCCGGCGCCGCCCCCGCCCTGCTCCGGCGCCGCCGCCAGCCCCAGCAGCCCTTCTGCCGCGAGTTCGGCGAAATTCTCATGCGGGAAACTGCCATCCCGATCGTGCCCGGCGGCGCGGGCGGCGAAACGCTCGGTGAGGTCCTGATACGGCTGGTGACGCCCGGCGAAACCGTCCATGCGGCAAGGCTCCCAAACAATGCGGCGTTGCGGATACGTTACGCGGCGTCCACCGACGCGGGCTCGATTGCCGAAGGCAGAACGCCAAGGGCGGCCAACAGCTTCCTGCGCAGATGCGCGAACCCCGCTGCGGCGTAGTCGCGTGGCCGCGGCAGGACGATGGGCAAGTCCACCACGATGCGACCCGCTTGCAGCACCAGCACCCGGTCTGCCAGCAGCAAGGCCTCATCCACGTCGTGGGTCACGATCAGCGTGGTCGGCTGATACACGCGCCAAAGCTCCAGCACCAGCGCATGCATGCGGATGCGGGTGAGCGCATCCAGCGCGGCGAACGGCTCGTCGAGCAACAGCAAGCCCGGCTGCCGCACCAAGGCGCGGGCCAGCGCCGCCCGCTGCGCCTCGCCGCCGGATAGCGTGGCGGGCCAGGCGTCCGCCCGATGCGCCAGTTCCACCTCGGCCAGCGCCGCCTCGGCGCGAGCGCGGTTGGCGTGCGGCAGGCCAAGCACCACGTTCTCCCACACGCGCTTCCAGGGCAGCAGCCGCGGCTCCTGGAACGCCACCGCCACTGGCCGCGGCAGGTCCACGATGGCGCCCGGCGGCACCGGGTCGAGCCCGGCCAAGGTGCGCAGCAGCGTGGTCTTGCCCGAGCCGCTGCGGCCCAGCAGCGCCACGAACTCGCCCGGCTGCAGCGTGAGGTCAAATCCGTCGAGCACCCGGTTGGCGCCGAACTGGCACACCAGGTTGCGGACCCGAACGCCGGCCGCCGGGTCGCTCATCGCCGCACCAGAACCGGCCGCCACGCCAGCATCCGCCGCTCCGCCGTCCGGACCAGCCCGTCGGTGAGCAGGCCCAACAGCGCATAGACCAGCAGCCCGACCACGATCACGTCCGTGCGCAGGAAGTCGCGCGCGTCGTTGATCAGGAAGCCGATCCCCGCCGTGGCATTGACCTGCTCGGCGACGACCAGCGAGAGCCAGGCCGTGCCAAGCGCATACCGCAGCCCCACGAGCGCCGAAGGCAGCGCCCCTGGCAGCACGACATGGCGGATGATGCTGCCCCGCCCCAGCCCACATACGCGCGCCGCCTCGACCAGCTTCGGATCGATCCCGCGGATGCCCGCGATCAGGTTGAGATAGATCGGAAACGTGGCCCCAAGCGCCACCAGCGCCACTTTGGGCAGTTCGCCAATGCCGAACCAGAGGATGAACATCGGCACCAGCGCCAGAAACGGCAGCGTGCGCAGCATCTGCATGGGCGCATCGACGATGTCGTCGCCCAGCCGCGAGAGCCCGGCGAGGAGCGCGGTGCAGGTGCCGATGGCGACGCCCACGAGCAGCCCGAGCGCCACACGCTGCAGCGAAATCACCATGTTGCTGACCAGTTCGCCCCCGAGCAGCATGGTCCAAGCCGTGTCGAGGATGGCCGACGGCGCTGCCAGCACGCGGGGCGAGATGAGCCCCACCATGGAAGCCGCCTGCCACAGCGCCACGAGGGCGAGCGGCGAGGCAAACCGCCGCAGGCTGACCCAGCGAGGCGCCGGCAGCCGAAGGGTCGCGCGCCGGCTGAGTCGCGGCTCAGCACGAACGATGGGACGGGAGGGGAATGCTGACAAGAAACACTGCCTTTGCTAGCGCGGAGAACGTAACGCGACAACATCTAGTGTCGCCGTGCCGTGAGTTTCTGTCAAAAGATCGTTCTTACTTTGAATGATCTAGAAAATAGAAGATTTCCCCTGCCATCCGCTCAATCTGTAGGATGGGTGAGCGAAGCGCTACCCATCACCTGCCTCCGCACATGGCTCCCCCGCCGCAACACCACTCTCCCACCCCCAACCCGAGCCGCAGGATACATCCCCCGAGCCACGCAGCGCCGAAACGTCGAGTACGGCCAATCCCCCGCGCCTTGCACCAGCCCATGCTTTACCGGATTGAATTTGCACGTAATCCAAATCCGCCGCGTAATCCTGCTCGCTGCGGATCGTGTGCTCCCAAAATCGCCGCTGCCAAATGCCGCGCTCGCCCTTGTCCGCCCGGCTCGCAGATCGGCGCTCTCCATCGGGGATGCCCTTGGCGAACGCGGTCTTCATCTCCCGCAACGGCTTGAGTAATCCGCATCGCCCTGGGGCAGCGTCTAGACGCAGTGCAGGTGGTCGGCAGCACTACCCAGGCGTCGATATGGAACGGGCGGCGCTCGCGTGTTTGGCGGACCGATGAATGGAGAAGGTCGATGTCGCGGGTCAGAAGGCCAGACGAACGGTCTGCAAGCGCCACGGTAAAGAAATACGTCCCGCGGGGGATACGGTAGCGGCGGTAGTCTGTCATCGTCGGGGGCTGTGATGGGGTGCGCTTCGCTCACCCATCCTAAAGCCTACTCGGCGGCGCGGAGGGCGGGGGCGCCGGCGAGTTGGGTGGCGACCAGTTCGGCAAAGCGGCCGCCCTGCGACACCAGCGCCTCGAACCGCCCCCGCTCGACAATCTCCCCACCGTCGAACACCAAGATCTCGTCCGCATCCCGCACCGTGGACAGACGGTGCGCGATGATGAACGTCGTCCGCCCCTCCATCAGCGTCGCCATCGCCCGCGACACCCGAGCCTCCGTCGCCGCGTCCAGCGCGCTGGTCGCCTCGTCCAGGATCAGGATCGGCGGGTCCTTCAGCAACGCCCGCGCAATCGCCAGCCGCTGCCGCTGCCCGCCCGACAAGGTCGCGCCGCGCTCCCCCACCATCGTGTCATAGCCCTGCGGCTGGCGCAGGATGAAGTCATGCGCGTCTGCCATCCGGCAGGCCCGCTCCAAATCCTCCTCGCTCGCCTCGGGCCGGCCGATCAGCAGGTTGTCGCGGATCGACCGGTTGAACAGCAGACTCTCTTGGAACACCACGCCAATCGAGCGACGCAGGCTCTCCAAGGTCACGTCCCGGATATCCTGCCCGTCGATGAACACCCGCCCGTTCGTCGGGTCCCACAGCCGTTGCAGCAGGTTCATCGCCGTGCTCTTGCCCGCCCCCGTGCTGCCCACCAGCGCCACCACCCGGCCCGGCTGCGCCACGAACGACACGTCGTTCAGGATGGCCGGCCCGCCCGGATAGGCGAACGACACCGCCTCGAACGCCACCTCCCCGCGCGACGCCTCGAGCGGCATGGCATCGGGCGCCTCCGGCACGGAGGATTTCGCGTCCAGCACGCCGAAATAGTCCTGCAGCACCGGCAGTTGCAGGAACAGGCGCGAGGCGAACTGCATTGCCGATTCGAGCCGCCCGATCAGCAGGTTGGCGAACCCCATGAAGCTGACGATCTCGCCCAGGCTGGCCTGCCCCTGCACATGCAACACCGTCCCCACCAGCACGATCACGATCACCGCGACCGTCGAGGCGCCCCGGGTCAGCACCGTCACCACCGCCCACCAATTCAGCACCGGGAACTGGTGCGCGATCACCTGGTCGGCGATCTGGCCGAACCGGCTGGTCTCGGCCGCCAGCCGCGTGAAGGACTGCACCACCACGACATTGGCCAACGCGTCCTGCGCCGTGCCCGCCAAGTGCGACTGATAGGTCTCCGCCCGCGCCTGACCCTCCTCGGTGCGACGGATCACCACCACCGTCACGGCGGCAAACAGCAAAACCAGCACGATCAGCACGATCGCCAGGTGCCAGTTCAGCAGCACCGTCAACGGCAACAGCACCAGCAGGGCCACATAGGTGCTGAGCTGCTCGCGGAAGAAGCTGAGCCACACCGAAAACAGCGCCTCCGACCCGGCGAGCATCACCTTCATCAGCCGCCCGGAATGCGCCTCGCCATGGAACGACAGCGGCAGGGAGAGCACGTGCTCGAACAGCCGGCTCATCGCCTTCAGCCGGTTGCGGTGGGACATGCGCTCCGCCTGCACCACGGTGGCCAGGTTGCCGCCGATCCCCAAGCCCGCCACCACGATCCAAAGCCCGATCAGGAGCGCCGCCTGCCGCCACAGCGCCGAACGCGGCAGCGCCGCCGAGTTCGACAGCAGCCCGATCACCCGGCCGAACAGCACCGGGTCGAGGAATTGCAGCCCGGCGAGCAGGATATTGGCCGCGCCAAGCGCTACCGCCAGGCGCCGGTCTGCGCCCAGGGAGGAGAGCACGCGTCGGTAGACGTGAAGAATGCGCATGCGGGCAAGTCCGGCGGGAAGGAAGGCGTTTTGGCCTGTGCCTGATCTACGCCGCGAAGGTGGCTAGATCAGGGCGCCGCAGCAAAAACTACGCGCAAAGTGTTAGCACCGCGTTAGCAGGCTCTTGCAACAAATCGCTGAGTCGGCGCCGTGAATTCGTCCTGCGCCGCCACGGTCAGCAACTCGCGCGAGCCCGCCTCCGCCGTGCGCCGCAGCAGCCCGAAGGTGGCGCTGGCCGCCTCCGCCAGCGCCACCTCCGTCGCCCCGCTGCGCAGCCGGTGCAGCAGGAACAGCGCGGCAATGGTGTCCCCCGCGCCATTGGCGACCGAGCGCAGCAGCGGCGTGCGCAGCCGCCAGCAGCCGGTGCCGTCCTGCGCCAGCAGGTCGATCGCGTCGTCCGGGGTGTCGGCCACCCGCAGGCTGGTGACCAGGGTGCAGGCGCCGGGCCGCATGGTGGCGCGCAGCGCGGCGGCGGCGGCTTGGGCGTCCGCCAAGGTCACGATCGTCTGCCCGGTGAGCTGTTCGAGCTCGAACTGGTTCGGCGTGGCAATGTCCGCCGCGGGCAAGCAGCGGTCCCGCAACAACACCGGGATGGCAGGCTCGACATAGATGCCGGGCCCGCTGTCGCCGATCACCGGGTCACAACAATACAGCGCGTCCGGGTTGGCGGCGCGCACGCAGGCGACGGCGTGCAGCACCGCCTCCGCCACCGCCGCATTGCCGAGGTAGCCGCTCAGCACCGCCCGGCACCCGCCCAGAACCCCGCGCGCGGCGATCCCATCCACCACGTCCTGCACCTGCGCGCCGGTGAACACCTGCCCGGTGCGCCCGCCATAGCCGGGGTGGTTGGAGAACTGCACCGTGTTGACCGGCCAAACCTCCATCCCGAGGCGCTGCAGCGGGAACACGGCGGCGCTGTTGCCGACATGGCCGTAAGCGACCGCGGACTGGATGGAAAGGATCGCGTTTGCCACGGCAGCCTCCGTCTCGGCGGGGAACACATCGCGTGGTAACACACCCTGCATCTCGCGCGTCGTAACACGACGCAACATGGTTGCCACAAGGCGGACGCCTTTGCGGCCTAGCAACCCCGCCTTGCCGGGGCGCGTTCCCGCGGCTCCTGGCAACTCTTGGGAGACACCCACTATGTCCAACCGGATTCCGACTGGCGCCGCCCTGCTGATGGCCGGCGCCCTCCTGGCCGCACCCATCGCAGCCTTTGCCCAAACCAGCCCCAGCGCCACCACGTCCCCCAGCCCCCAAGCGAGCCCATCCGCCAGCCCATCTGCCGCCGCCAGCACGAGCGCGTCCGCCCAGAAGCGCAACGCCTTCATCGAGCGCCGCATCTCGGAGCTTCGCACCCAGATCAAGGTGACGCCGGACGAAGAAAAGAGCTTCGACGACTTCACCAACGTGATGCGGCAGAACGCGGCCCAAATCGACACGGCCACGGCAAAGGGCGCGACCCTGCCGGAGAACGCCACCGCGCTGGCGCGCATGCAGGCCTATGCCGACGTGGCGCAGACCCATGCCGACAACGTCCAGCATCTCACCACCGCCTTCACCGCCTTCTACAACACACTCACGCCGCAGCAGAAGAAGGTGGTGGACGCCAGCTTCGCCGAGCAGGCGCAAAAGGCCGCGGCGCGTCGCGCGACCCGCAGCTAAGCGGCCCGGCTTGCCCCCGGCCGGATGTCGCCGTAGAACCCGCGGCTTGTCCGGCCGGTCGGCATCGGCGGGGCCATTCATCCGGAGCGCGCTGCCATGAAGGCTGGGATCCATCCCGAATACCACGACGTCAACATCATCATGACGGACGGCACCGAGTTCGTCACCCGCTCCACCATGGGCAAGGCAGGCGACACGCTGCGGCTGGACATTGATCCCAAGTCGCATCCCGCCTGGACCGGCGTGCAGCGCATCATGGACACCGGCGGCCAGGTGGCGAAGTTCAACAAGCGCTTCGCCGGGATCGGCACCCGCAAGTAGCGGCTGTTCACAGACGAGTGAATTAGAAAGCCACCCTTGAAACCAGGGGTGGCCTTCTCCTATTTGAGCGCTGTTCGCGATGCCCATTTGGGGTCGCGGAGCCTGAACCGGGCCGGCTCTACTGGAGCGGCTCTTCCACTCGACCTTGCTTTTTAGGAGGTTTGTTATGACGTTCGATGTCTCCCCCCTGTTTCGCACTGCCATTGGTTTCGACCGCCTGGCCACGTTGATGGACACGGCGCAGGAATCGGCCAGTGCGCCCGCCTATCCCCCCTACAACATCGCCAAGACCGGCGACGACACCTATCGCCTGACCATGGCCGTGGCCGGATTTAGCGAAAACGACATCGAGTTGGTGGTGCGCGACAACCAGCTCGTCGTGTCGGGCAAGCTCGGCGGCGAGGCTGGCGGCGAGTTGCTCTACCGCGGCATCGCCGGGCGCGCGTTCGAGCGCCGCTTCGCCCTGGCCGACCACATCGTGGTCGACGGCGCGGATCTCCAGAATGGCCTGCTGCATGTCGCCCTGAAGCGCGTCGTGCCGGAGGCGCTGAAGCCGCGTCGCATCGCCATCGGTGCCGGGTCTGCCGGCGCTCAGCCGAGCGTCATCGCCAACGACAGCAACGGCGCCTCGGCCCAGGCCGCGTAACGCCTCGCGTTGGATAGTGGATCGGAGGGGGTCCGGGAAACCGGCCCCCTCTTTTCACGTACGCCCGCTTTTTAGATACGAAAGAAGCGCTCGGCCGCGCCGCGATGGTCCTGCTTGCGCGTGATTGCCACCTCCGCGCGGGCGATCTCGGCCTGCAACTCCGCAATGTAGGCTTGCAGTTCCTCCACCCCCATCGGATCGAGCGGAAGCAAGGGCACTCGCCGCGGCGGCGCTGGCTCCTCTTCTTCCCACATGGCGGTTATGCCTCCCGATTGTTCGCATCGGAATGTGCCGCGCCCGCTCTTGACCGGCAAGCCGCACGCGCCCCATATCCTATTTATATAGAAGGGCCTGCGAGCGCGCCTCCCCCGGGGGAATGGCAGCGCGGCGGCCGGAGAACACATCAATGAGCCTGCCCCTGATGCCAAAAGCCACCGCGGTGTGGCTGATCGAGAAAACGTCACTGACGTTCACCCAAATCGCCGAGTTCTGCGGCATGCACCCGCTCGAAGTGCAGGCGATTGCGGATGGCGAAGTGGCCCAGGGCATCGTGGGCTATGACCCGGTGGCCAATTTCCAGGTCACCGCAGAGGAAATCACCCGCTGCGAAGCCGACGACGCGCAGCGATTGAAGCTTCTCCCCCCGGCCAACCCGCTGCCGAAGAAGGGTCGCGGGGCGCGTTACACGCCCGTGGCCAAGCGCAACGACCGCCCGGACGCGATTGCATTCGTGCTGCGCAACTTCCCGCAGCTTTCGGAGGCGCAGGTGGTGAAGCTGCTCGGCACCACCAAGGACACCATCCAGAAGGTCCGCGAGCGCAGCCACTGGAACAGCACCAACATCAAGCCGCGCGACCCGGTCATCCTCGGGCTCTGCAGCCAGACCGACTTGAACGCGATGGTCACCGCCGCCAATGACCGGCTGATCCGCGAGGGCAAGCAGGTCCCGGTGCCGATCCGCATGGAGGCGGAAGAAGCCGCCTGACGAAGTTGGGCGCGGCTGGGTTCGCCGCGCCCGCTTGGGTCAGCTTTGCAGGCTGAGCCGTTCCATTTCGTCCTTCAGCCGTAATTTCTCGCCTTTGAGCCGCATCAGCTCAGCGTCGTCGGGCTTGGGGCGATGGTCCTCTGCGGCAATCTGCGCTTCGAGCGTTTGATGACGGCTCTTCAGGCTGTCGATCCGGGGTTGCAGGCTCATGAGTCCTCCGTTGGCTAGGGACCGTGATGGCGCAGGCGCGCCAAGGGGCAGCCTAATCCCACCCGCCGCCGAAACGCCAGAATTTGTTGCATACTCCGGTATGGCCGCGTTTCCCATTCTTCAACCCCCTCTCCCGCTGGCGGGCTTCGGGGTTCACACATCTCCTGACCGGAGAATATCTCCCTCTCCCGCGGGCGGGAGAGGGCCGGGGTGAGGGTGGTTGCCGCGAACCGAAACGCCGACCGCCCTCCAGCCACCGCCAGACCCGCCAGCTTCCCTTGGTTCCCCGGCGGCGATCATGCTAGAGCCCCGCCATGGTGATCGACCGGGATTCCCTCCTGCGCAAGCTGCACGAACTCCGCAGCGAGCACCGCGACCTCGACACCGTGATCGCCCGCCTGTCCGACCAGCCGATCGACCAGCTCCAACTTCAGCGGCTGAAGAAGCGCAAGCTGCTGCTGAAGGATGAGGTGGCCTGGCTCGAGAGCCGGCTGATCCCGGATAACATCGCTTGAACCCCCCGCTTGGCCCTGCGGTCGGTATCGTCATGGGCAGCCAGTCCGACTGGCAGACTATGCGCCATGCCGCCGACACGCTGCGCAGCCTGGACGTTCCCGCCGAAACCCGCATCGTCTCCGCCCACCGCACCCCGGACCGGCTGGCCGCCTATGCCAAGGCGGCAGCCGGGCGCGGGCTGAAGGTGATCATCGCCGGGGCCGGCGGCGCGGCCCACCTCCCCGGCATGTGCGCCGCCTGGACCTCCCTGCCCGTGCTCGGCGTGCCGATGGAAAGCCGCATGCTCAAGGGCATGGACAGCCTGCTCTCCATCGTGCAGATGCCCGCCGGCGTCCCGGTCGGCACCCTGGCCATCGGCACGGCGGGCGCGGTCAACAGCGCCCTGCTCGCCGCAGCCATCCTCGCCCTCTCCGACCCGGCGCTCGCCGACCGTCTCGCCGCCCATCGTGCCGCCCAGGCGGCCGCGGTCGCAGACCATCCGGACGACACCGCCGGGTGAGCCAAACCGGCCCGCTATCGCCGGACGCGCTGGTCGGCCTGCCACCGAATGCGGTGATCGGTATCGTCGGCGGCGGGCAGCTCGGCCGCATGTCCGCCATGGCGGCGGCCCGGCTCGGCTACCGCTGCCACATCCTCACCCCGGAGGCGGACAGCCCGGCCAGCCAGGTCGCCGCCCGCAGCTTCGTCGGCGACTACGAGGACCCGGCGTTGCTACGCGAATTCGCCCAATCCGCCGACGTCATCACCTTCGAGTTCGAGAATGTCAGCGCCGCCGGGCTCGATCTGCTGGCCTCGATCCGGCCCGTCCGCCCCTCCCCCCATGTGCTGCGCATCAGCCAGGACCGGGTGGCGGAAAAGACCTTCCTCAACGACGCCGGCGCCCCCACCGCGCGCTGGATGGCCGTCGACAGCCGCCCGCACCTGCACGCCGCCCTGGCGCGGATGGGCCTGCCCGGCGTGCTGAAAACCACCCGCGGCGGCTATGACGGCAAGGGCCAGGCCGTGCTCCGCGGCATGAGCGGGCTGAACGACCTCTGGGAGGAGCTGCAGCCCAAGCCTCTGATCCTGGAGGCCCTGGTGGCGTTCGAGCGCGAGATCAGCATGGTGGTGGCGCGCGGGCTGGACGGCCAGGCCACCGCCTTCGTCCCGGTCGAGAACCGCCACCGCAACGGCATCCTGGACGTCACCATCGCGCCCGCCCGCATCCCGCCCGAGGTTGCCGCCCGCGCCGAGGCGATGGCGCTGCGGGTCGCCGACGCGCTCGACCTGGTGGGCGTGCTGGCGGTGGAGATGTTCGTGCTGCCCGACGGCACCGTGCTGGCCAACGAGATCGCCCCTCGCCCGCACAATTCCGGCCATTGGACCTTGGACGCCTGCCCCGCCAGCCAGTTCGAGCTGCACATCCGCGCCGTCGCCGGGCTGCCACTGCCGCAAGCGACCCGGCATTCCGATGCGGTCATGAAGAACATCGTGGGGCCGGAGGAGATGGCGCAATGGCCGGCCCTGCTGGCGGCGCCGGGCGTCATCCCGCATCTCTATGGCAAGGCGGACGCGCGCGAGGGCCGCAAGATGGGCCACACCACCCGCCTGTTCCCCCCCGGCGCCCTCCCCGCCGAGCCGGACGTCCTGCTGCCGTGACGCCGCTTGCCGTCAGCTACGCCATGCCCGCAGCCGAGGCGCTCGCGGCGCTGGTCGAGCGGCACTATCCCCTGCCCGGCCCCGTGCAGTGCGCGCTGATCAACCGCGGCTACAACGATTGCTACCTCGCCACCGCCGCCGATGGGCAGCGTTTCGTGCTCCGCATCTCCGGCAACCGCGCCCGTGGCCCGGCCGATGTCGCGGGGGAAACCGAGTTTCTCGCCTTCCTGGACGCTGCCGGCGTGCCCGTCGCCACCGCCGTGCCAACCCGGGACGGCGCCCTGTTCACCACCGCTCCCCTGCCGCAAGGCCCTCGCGCGGTCGTGCTGTTCCGCCATGTGGAAGGCCGTCGCCCCGAGCTGGACGAGCCGGACGACGCGCGGCTGCAGGGCTTCACCCTGGCCCAACTCCACGACGCCGCCACCCGCTTTCCGGGCCGGGAAAGCGGGCGCTATCGGCTCGACCTCGACCACCTGCTGCACCGGGAGGTCGCATCCGTGCTGGCGCTCGGCTTGTCAGCCACCGCCGGCCTCACCGCTGTGGCGCACCGCCTCGCCGACCGCGTCGCTGCGGTGGAGTCTGGCCTCACCAAGGTCCGCTGCCATGGGGACTGCCACGGTTTGAACGCCCGCATCGCCACCCCAAGGCCGCACGCCGGGCCGCACGCCGGTCGCGCGGTGTTCTTCGACTTCGACGATGGCGGCTTCGGCTATCTCGCCTACGACCTGGCGGTGCATCTCTGGGCGCAAGTCTCGTTCGGCCGCCGACGCCATCCCATGTGGCACGCCTTCATGGCCGGCTACCGCAGCGTCCGCCCCATCTCACCTGCGGACGAGGCCGCCATCCCGCTGTTCGTCCCGATCCGCCACATCTGGCTGATGGGCCAGGTCTCCAGCCGCACCGCGGAGTGGGGCACCGAGTTCCTCACCCCCGCCTGGCTCGAGGGCGAGACCCAGTTCCTGCTCGCCTGGGAACGCGACCAGCTCTCCCGGCGGCTGCTGTAGCCTAGGCCGCGACCCCCCGCCGCTCCGCATACAACGCCAAACGCCGGGCCGCATTCGGGGCCATGGGACGTGCCGACCCCACGTTCCACGCAGGCAGTTCCTCCGCGCGATGACACGCCGACAAATGCCCCTCCGCCACCGGGCGCAAGGCCGGCACCTCCGCCCGGCACCGCTCGATCGCGAATGGGCATCGTGTGTGGAAATGACAGCCGGGCGGCGGGTTGAGCGGGCTCGGCACGTCGCCGCCGGGCACCTGCCGCGCCAGGCGCTGGCCCGGGTCCGGCCGCGGAATGGCCGCCAGCAGCGCCCGCGTGTAGGGATGCAGCGGCGCGGCGAACAAGTCGTCCCGCCCCGCGGTCTCCACGATCCGGCCAAGGTACATAACGGCGACCCGGGTCGCGACGTGCTTCACCACGGCCAGATCATGCGCGATGAACAGGTAGGACAGGCCCAGCCGGGCCTGCAGGTCCGCCAGCAGGTTCACCACCTGCGCCTGCACCGAGACGTCGAGCGCCGACACCGGCTCGTCGCACACCACCAGCGCAGGCTCCAGCGCCAGGGCGCGGGCGATACCGATGCGTTGCCGCTGGCCGCCGGAGAACTCGTGCGGGTAGCGCCTGACGTGCTCGGGCGACAGGCCGACCAGGGTCAGCAACTCGGCCACCCGCTCCCGCCGCCGCGCGCCATTGCCGTAGGCGTGGATCAGCAAGGGTTCGTCCAGCGTGTCGCCCACGGTCATGCGCGGGTTGAGCGAGGCGAACGGGTCCTGGAACACGATCTGCATGCGCCGCCGCAGCTTGCGCAGCGCCCCGGAGGGCAGCGCCGTGATGTCCTGCCCCTCGAAGGCCACGCTGCCCGCGGTGGGCTCGATCAGGCGCAGCACCAGCCGCGCGGTGGTGGACTTGCCGCAGCCGCTCTCGCCCACCAGCGCCAGGGTTTCGCCCTTGGCAAGGGTGAAGGAAACGCCGTCCACCGCGCGCACCAGCCCGGCGCGGGTGCGGAAATGCTTGGTCAGGCCAGTGGTGGTGAGCAGGTCAGTCACACCAAAAAGCCCTCTCCCTCTGGGAGAGGGTTGGGTGAGGGGCCCAGCCACACAATCGCCTCACGCCGCAATCGCCTCCACCGGCGCCCGGATGCAAGCCGCCTCGTGCCCTGCCGAAAGCGCCCGCAAGCTCGGCGGCGCCTCGGTGCACGCCGCCGCCCCGAACACGCAGCGCGGATGGAACCGGCAGCCCGGCGGCAACGCCCCCGCTTGCGGCACAGCCCCGTCGATCGCCAGCAGCCGCTCCCGGTCCTGCTCCAGCCGCGGCACGCTGCCGAGCAGCCCCAGCGTGTAGGGATGCTGCGGATCATCGAACAACCCGGCGGCGGGGGCGCGCTCCACCACCCGGCCAGCATACATCACCGCCACTTCGTCGGCCATTTCCGCCACCACGCCCAGATCATGCGTGATCAGCACGATCGCCATCCCGGTCTGCGCCTGCAAATCCCGCAGCAGGTCCAGGATCTGCGCCTGCACCGTCACGTCCAGCGCGGTGGTGGGCTCGTCGGCGATCAGCAGGTCCGGCGCGCAGGACAGCGCCATCGCGATCATCACCCGCTGCCGCATGCCGCCCGACATCTGGTGGGGGTACTCGTCCAGCCGCCGGTCGGGCGCCGGGATGCGCACCCGCTCGAGCGCCGCCGCCGCCCGCGCCCGCAGGTTGCGACCCCGGCGGTCGTGCGCGCGCATCGCCTCCTCGATCTGGTCGCCGACTGTGTAGGCCGGGTTGAGGCTGGTCATCGGCTCCTGGAAGATCATCGCCACCCGCCGCCCGCGCAGCCCGCGCATTTCGCCGGCCGGCAGCCCCAGCAAGTCCCGCCCGTCGAACATCACCCGCCCCGCAGCGATCCGGCCCGGCGGCGGCACCAGCCGCATCACCGAGAGCGACAGCATGGACTTGCCGCACCCGCTCTCCCCCACGATCCCGAGCGTGCGCCCGCGCTCCACCGATACGTCCACGCCGTCGACGGCGGCAAACGGCCCATGCGCGCCGGGGAACTCGGTGCGCAAACCTTCCACCCGCAGCAGCGCCGTCATGCCACGGACCGGCTCGGCCGCCGCAGCAGCCGCTGGCTCGCCCGGTGCACGACCGGGCCGGCGAAGATGCCGAACGCGGCGGCATAGGCCGGCACCAGCATCAGGCTGTAGCGCGGCGTGGCGACCGAGGTGGCGGCGTGCAGCGCCACGATAAAGAGCGGCGGCAGCAGGAAGGCGAGGATTGCCGGGTCTCGCCGCCGCACCGCGCGCACGCCCAGCGCCACCAGGAACGGGAACGCCACCAGGCTGAAATACTTGCGAACCCAGAGCGACTTCCAGGCCATCACCAGCGTGATCGCGGCAAAGCGCAGCTTGTGCGGCCAGACATAGCTGCGGAACAGATAGGGCACCTGCTGCGCCGGGTCAGGCGCGGCGGCGCGCAGTTGCTCTATCATGGTGGTGTTGCCGACCATGTAGAACGTGTCCGGCCGCTCCTGCCAGCCGAGCCGCGCGACGGCGCCGGGGAACACCATGCGCGCCGCCGCCGGGCCGAACCCCGGCAGCGCGTAGAGCCACTGCGCGGTCCATTCGGCAGGGGTCATGGCTTCGTAGGCCATGCGTTGCGCCAGGATAAAGCCGGCGTAGCCATAAGTGGGCGCCGCGGTGCCGAACAGCCGCTCGTTGCGCAGCGACCAGGGTGCCATCACGACGCACGCCGCCAGGCAGGCAGCGAGCAGCGCCATGCCAAGGCGCCGGCGCAGCAGGCAGCAGGCAGCGCCAACACAAGCCAGGGCCACCATCAAATAAAGATACTCCGGCCGCGCCAAAGTCAGCAGCCCGAGCGCCACGCCCAGGCCAGCCGCCGTGATCCAACGTGGCCGCCGCACCAGCAGCACCAGCAGCAGCCCGGCGGCCGCCGCCAGGGGCAGGCTCAGCGCCTCCGTCATCGCCGTGCGCGCATAGACGGCGTATTCCGTCGTCCCGAGCCCCGCCGCCAGCATGGCGCACCAGGCGGCCCAGCGGTCGCCGCCCACGGCGAGGGTGGAGCGCCACACCAGCATCAGCGTGCCCGCCATCAGCAGCACCTGCAGCGGCACCAACGGCCCGAGATCGGTGGGGCAGCGCACGATGGCCGCCCACTCCGCCGTGCGCACGCAGGCCGCCGCGCGAGCCAGCGCCGGGCTGACGCTGGCCAAGCCCGCCACCAGTCCGGGATACAGCGGCGCGGTGTAGGCGCCAGGCTGGCCCGCCGCACCCCAACGGCCGTTGGTGTAGATGCCGGTCTGCTGCAGGTCGCTGGCGATGCCGAGATACAGCGGCTGGTCGTAGGCCCAGAGCGAGGTCGGCTTCAGCGTGGCCAGGCCGAACAGCAGGCAGGCAAGCGCAACCGCCGCCACAACCAGCCACTCGCGGGGGGATACAACGCCTGCTCTGAACGCTCCCTCTCCCGCCTGCGGGAGAGGGCTGGGGTGAGGAGATGTCCGCACAAGGGCTGCAGTGTTCGCGCTTGTCGCCGCCGCCCTCACCTCTGCCCTCTCCCAGAGGGAGAGGGAGCAAGATGCGACAGACTCAGCTCCGATAGTCCGTCTTGCCACCCTCGATCTGGCGCAGCGCCGACTCCCAAGCCCATTCGCAATGCGCCAGCGTGCCCTCGTGGTCGAACTGCTTGGCGGTGTGCTCGCACACCTCTTGCGGCGGCAGCACCAACTCGCCGCTGCCGGCCGCCACTTGCGCCTGGCAGGCACGCTCGAGGTAATACAGGTCCGCCCAGGTTTCCGGCACCGTCCGGCCGCCCACCAGCAGGCCGTGGTTGCGCAGGATCATCGCCCGGTTCTGCCCCAGGTCGTGCACCAGCCGGTCCCGCTCGTCGAGGTCCAGCGCGATCCCCTCGTAGCCGTGATACGACAGCCGGCCATAGAACCGCAGCGAATGCTGGCTGATCGGCAGCAGGCCCTGCTTCTGCGCCGACACCGCGATCCCCGCCGCCGTGTGGGTATGCGCCACGCACACGATGTCCGGCCGCGCCATGTGGATTGCCGAGTGGATGCAGAACCCGGCCGCGTTCACCTTCCGCGGCGACATCCCGGCGTGGTGCGACTCCTCGATGATGGTGCCGTCCAGGTCGATCTTCACCAGGTCGGAGGCGCGCATCTCGTCGAACAGCACGCCATATTGGTTGATCAGGAAGTGGTGCTCCGGCCCCGGCACCCGCGCGGAAATATGCGTATAAATCCAGTCCGTCATGCGGTGATGCGCCACCAGGCGGTAGAGCGCGGCCAGGTCGCAGCGGGTTTGCCACTCTTGCTCGGACATCGTGCCGCCAGCCAGCGGCGAAGTTTGCACGTTCATCGCAGAGCTCCTTGCTGAATCACATGATACTCCGCCGCTGCCGGAGCCCGGTCAAGCGTGCGCTGGCAATGCGCCCGGGCGTCGTCGTAGCGTGGCTGCATGAGCGAAAACCCAGCCGCCCCGACCCTCGCCGCCCCCGACGACGACCCCTGGCTTTGGCTGGAGGAGGTCGAAGGCGACCGCGCCACCCTCTGGGCCGACGCCCAGTCTGCCGCAACGCTGAAGCGCTTCGGTGGCGAGCAGTGGGATGCCGACACGCAGACGCTGCGCACCCTGCTGGACCGGCCGGACAAGCTGCCCGTTCCGGCCCGGCGCGGCGGCTTGCTGTACAACTTCTGGCAGGACGCAACCCATCCGCGCGGCGTGTGGCGCCGCACCACCATGGCGCACTTCCAGGGCGGCAGTCCGGTGTGGGAGGTGTTGCTCGACCTCGACGCGCTGGCCGAGGTCGAGGAGGCGGATTGGACCTGGCAGGGCGCCGCCACCCTGCCGCCGGAGCATCACCGGGCCATCCTCCGGCTCTCCCGCGGCGGCAGCGACGCCGTCACCCTGCGCGAGTTCGACCTCCCGAGCCGCCGCTTCGTCACGGACGGTTTCACCCTGTCGGAAGCCAAGTCGAGCGCCGCGTGGCTGGATGCCGACACGCTGCTGCTCGCCACCGCCAGCCTCGGCGCCACCCATTCCGGCTACGCCAGCACCGTCCGCCTATGGTCGCGCGGCCACCCGCCCGGGGAGCCGATCTTCCAAACCGAGCCCTCGCATATGGCGGCGTGGGGGCAATACGATCGCCGGGGCGACCGGCTGATCTTTGGCGAGTCGCTGGACTTCTTCAATTCCAACGCCTTCCTGGGCGACCGCACCGGGCCGAAGCTAAAGTTCGACCTGCCGACCGACGCGGCCTACTACTATAGTCGCGGCTGGCTCGCCGTCCGCCCCCGCTCGCCCTGGACAGTGGGGGACGTCACCTACCCGCCCGATACCCTGCTCGGCATCGGGCTGGACGCGTTCCTCGCCGGCGACCGCGCCTTCGCCGTCCTGTTCGAACCCACGCCGCGCCGCGCGCTGCAGGGGTTCGCCTGGGCGGGCGACACTCTCCTGGTCAGCATCCTCGACGAGTTGCAACCCGTGTTCCAGCTCATCACGCCGGGCACCTGGGCGGCCCGCGACCTGCCGCTGCCACGCACCGGCACCGCCAACGCCTGGGGCTTCGACCTGGAGGACGAGGAGGCGGACGGCACCCTGCTCGCCCTGACGCAGGACCCGCTCACCCCGCCCACCCTGCTGCTGCTGCCCGGCCTCGCCGCCCCCGTGGTGCTGCGCCATGCCCCGGGCGCGTTCGACGCCACCGGGCTGGTGGTGACCCGGCACGAAGCCATCTCCGTCGATGGCGAGCGCATCCCCTACACGCAATCCGGCCCGGCGGGAGAGACCGGCGACGCGCCGGTGCATCTCACGGGCTATGGCGGCTTCAAGATCTCCCGCCTGCCGGGCTACAGCATCGCCACGGGCAAGCTGTGGCTCGAGCGGGGCGGCACGTCGGTGGTCGCCAACATCCGCGGCGGCGGCGAGTTCGGCACGCGCTGGCACGAGGCGGGGCGGCGCGAGGGCAAGCGGCTGAGCCATGACGATTTCGCCGCCGTCGCCGCCGACCTGGTCCGCCGCGGCGTGACCACGCCGGGCCGGATCGCGGCCGAGGGCGGCTCCAACGGCGGGCTGCTGATCGCCAACATGCTGACGCGCTACCCGGAGCGCTTCGGCGCGCTGTTCTGCACCATCCCGCTGATCGACATGCGGCGCTACTCCAAGCTGCTGGCCGGGGCGAGCTGGGTGGCCGAGTATGGCGACCCGGACGACCCGGCGGATTGGGGCTTTCTCGGCCCCATGTCCGCCTACCACGCGGCCGAGCCGGGCCGGCCCTACCCGCCGATCCTGCTGGCCACCACGCGGCGGGACGACCGGGTGCATCCCGGCCACGCCCGCAAGATGGCGGCCAAGCTGCAGGCGATGGGCTACGACGCGCAATTCTACGAGCCCGCCGCCGGCGGCCACGGCTACGGCAAGGACAACGGCGAGGTGGCCGCCTTCGTGGCTCTGGGCATGCGCTTCCTGAGCCAGGCGATTGGGTGGGTGCAGTCCTGATCTTCTCCCTCTCCTGGCGGGAGAGGGTCGGGGTGAGGGTGCGAGGCGGTGACAGTAGGATGAGTGGGCGGTGTGTGTGCCCAAGAGCCCTCACCCCGGCCCTCTCCCGTAAAGAACAGGAGAGGGAGAAGAGAAGCGAAAGTTGATTTACAGCCTTCAACTTACTCCTGTAACTCCTTGACGACTTTCTTCACTTCCCTCGACTTTCATAGATGACTTCGCAGCCACAGCATTTTACCGTTGCCGTAACCAGTCCACTGCGAAGAAGCCCCATAATGAACCATCCGACCTACGCTCCCGACGGCTTGAGCGGCAGCATCCCCTCGCCCCAGCCGGCAGCCTCGTCCTACCAGGCGCACAACGAAGCGGCGGCTGCCGTCATCGAGAGCAAGCGTGGCGGCTGGGATGCGATCAGCGCCGAATCCGTCGCGCGCATGCGGCTGCAGAACCGCTTCCTCACCGGGCTCGACATCGCCCGCTATACGGCCCGCATCATGCGCCAGGACATGGCCGGCTACGACGCCGACCCGGCTCTCTACACCCAGTCGCTCGGCGCCTGGCACGGCTTCATCGCGCAACAACAGATGATTGCGGTCAAGAAACACTTTGGCACAACCAAGCGCCGCTACATCTATCTGTCCGGCTGGATGGTCGCCGCCCTCCGCTCCGAGTTCGGCCCCCTGCCCGACCAGTCCATGCACGAAAAGACCTCCGTGCCGGCGCTGATCGCCGAGATCTACACCTTCCTGCGCCAGGCCGACGCGCGTGAGCTGAGCAACATGTTCCGCGCCATCGACAGCGCCCGCGCCGCCGGCAACCACGCCGAAGCGGCCGAGCTGCTGGCCAAGGTCGACAGCTACGAAACCCACGTCGTGCCCATCATAGCCGACATCGACGCCGGGTTCGGCAACGCGGAAGCGACCTACCTGCTCGCCAAGAAGATGATCGAGGCCGGCGCCTGCGCGCTGCAGATCGAAAACCAGGTCTCCGACGAGAAGCAATGCGGCCACCAGGACGGCAAGGTGACCGTCCCGCACGAGGACTTCATCGCCAAGATCCGCGCCATCCGCTACGCCTTCCTGGAGCTGGGCGTGGAAGACGGCGTCATCGTCACCCGCACCGACTCGCTGGGCGCCGGGCTTACCAAGCAGATCGCGGTCAGCCACGCCCACGGGGACCTGGGCGACCAATACAACAGCTTCCTGGACTGCGACGAGATCACCGCGGACGCCGCCCACAATGGCGACGTGATCATCAATCGCGGCGGCAAGCTGCTGCGGCCCAAGCGCTTGCCCAGCAACCTCTACCAGTTCCGCCCCGGCACCGGAGCCGATCGTTGCGTGCTGGACAGCATCACCTCGCTGCAGAACGGCGCCGACCTGCTGTGGATCGAGACCGAGAAGCCGCATGTCGAGCAGATCGCCAGCATGATGGACCGGGTCCGCGAGGTCGTGCCAACCGCCAAGCTGGTCTACAACAACTCGCCCTCGTTCAACTGGACCTTGAGCTTCCGCCAGCAGGTGTATGACGCCTGGGCCGAGGAGGGGCGGGACGTGTCGGCCTACAACCGCGCCAAGCTGATGAGCGTGGACTACGACGGCAGCGCCTTGGCCGACGCCGCCGACGCGCGCATCCGCAGCTTCCAGGCCGATGCGTCCAAGCGGGCGGGGATTTTCCACCACCTCATCACCTTGCCGACCTACCACACGGCCGCATTGTCGGCTGACACGCTGGCGCGGGATTACTTCGGCGAGGCGGGCATGCTGGGCTACGTGCTGGGCGTGCAGCGCCAGGAAATCCGTCAGGGCGTCGCCTGCGTGAAGCACCAGAACATGGCCGGCTCGGACATCGGCGACGACCACAAGGAGTATTTCGCCGGAGAAGCCGCGCTCAAGGCCGGCGGCGCGCACAACACGATGAACCAGTTCGGTTAGGCCGACCGCTCCTCCCTAAAAAGCCCTCTCCCTCTGGGAGAGGGATGGGTGAGGGCTGCCTACCCCGTGCGTTCGATGGGCCGTTTTCGTGCAAGCGGCCCCTCACCCCGACCCTCTCCCAGCGGGAGAGGGAGCTTCATATTAGCCGGCATGCCGCGTCAGTCTCCGGTGCAGGCCCGGCTTGCCCGGCAGCCTTCCTGCGACTAACTGCACCATCGTAACCTTCGAGATTGCGAGCGCATGAGCCTGTCGCTGAGCAAGGACAAAATCCGCATCCTCCTGCTGGAGGGCGTGCATGAGAGCGCGGTGGCCCTGTTGCGCGAGGCCGGCTACTCCGCCTTCACCCGCGTGCCGAAGGCACTCGAGGGCGCGGCCCTGATCGAAGCGGTGCAGGGGATCCATATCCTCGGCATCCGCTCCCGCACCGAGCTGGACCAATCCGTCTTCGCCGCCGCCAACCGCCTGATGCTGGTCGGTTGCTTCTCCGTGGGCACCAACCAGGTGGACCTGCAGGCCGCCCGGGCGCGCGGCATTCCGGTGTTCAACGCGCCGTTCTCCAACACCCGCAGCGTGGCCGAACTCGTCATCGGCGAAATCGTCATGCTGCTGCGGCGGGTGACGCCGCGCTCGGCGGCGGCCCATACGGGCGAGTGGGACAAGTCGGCCACCAATAGCTTCGAGGTCCGCGGCAAGACGCTCGGCATCGTGGGCTATGGCTCCATCGGCAGCCAGCTTTCCACCCTGGCCGAAGCCATGGGCATGCGCGTGGTGTACTACGACATCGTAGACAAGCTGCGCCACGGCAACACCGAGCCGGTCGCCACCCTGCACGAGCTGCTGCGCATCGCCGACGTGGTCAGCCTGCACGTGCCCGAGACCGCCGCAACCACGGGGATGATCGGCGCGGCCGAGCTCGCCGCCATGAAGCAGGGCGCCTACCTGATCAACAACAGCCGCGGCACCGTGGTGGACCTGGATGCCTTGCGTGGCGCCCTGGCCAGCGGCCACCTGCTGGGCGCTGCGGTCGACGTGTTCCCGGTCGAGCCGAAGGGCGCCGCCGAGCCGTTCCGCTCGCCGCTGCAAGGCCTGCCCAACGTGATCCTGACGCCGCATATCGGCGGCTCCACCGGCGAGGCGCAGGAACGCATCGGCGAGGAAGTGGCCCGCAAGCTGATCGACCACAGCGACGCCGGGTCGACCTTGGGGGCGGTGAACTTCCCGCAGGTGCAGCTCCCGCCGCGCCCTGCCGCGACCCGCTACGTCCACACCCACCACAACGTGCCCGGCATGCTGGGCCGCATCAACGGCGTGTTTTCCCGCCGGCACATGAACATCGCCGGCCAATCCCTGCAGACCGATGGCGAACTGGGCTACGTGGTGGTGGAGACCCAGAGCGACGCCGGCTGCGACGATTGCCTGGCCGAGCTGCGGGCCCTCGAGGGCACCATCCGGGCTCGCCTGATCCGCCGGGTGTAAGACGGACTACCGGTGACGCTGACACGAGACGGTGGGTGAACACCAAGGCGCGCTGGTAGAGCCCTGTCTGAGCTACGCGGAGCGTCAAATTGACATCGTTTGGTACGCTTGACAAAAGCCTGAGCTTCACCAACGAAACTTCCTGAGGCGGTTCGGCTTTAGGTGTGATGACGCGGGACAATGGACCGAGGAGCCACACCATGAAGCCACAGCTTCGCTTGGATGACGCAGCGGTCGACGGCTGGGTGCAGCGATCGTTGCGCGAGCGCTACGCTGCCGCCCTGCGTGAGCCGCTGCCGGAGGCGCTCACCAAGCTGCTCGGGCCAGATAAGTCGGGAAATTAGCCGGCGAGAGGCTCAGGACAGCCCGCAAATCCGGCCGGCCGCGTCCAGGCCCACGGCTTCGGCAGCGGGATGGCGCGGCAGTCCCGGCATGGTGTTGATGTCGCCGCACACCGCCACGACGAAGCCCGCGCCCGCCGAAAGACGCACCTCGCGGACCGGTAGGATGTGGCCGCTCGGCGCACCCAGCCTCGCCGGGTCGGAGGTGAAGCTGTATTGGGTCTTGGCGACGCAAACCGGCAAGGCGCCATGCCCCGCGGCCTCCCATTGCGCAAGCCGCTTGGCCACCGCTGGCGGCAGGCTGATATCCGCCGCGCCGTAAATCTCACGCGCCACCGTCCGCAGCTTGTCGGCTAGGCTCAGCGACGGCGGGTAGAGCGGCTGATACCGCCCTTCCCCGGCCGCTAGGCGCCGCAGCACCGCCTCCGCCAGCCCCTGTGCCCCGGCCGAGCCGTCCGCCCAGTGCGAACACACGACAACTTCAACGCCGGGCAGGCCGGCCCGCACCGCCGCATAGTCCGCCTCGGTGTCCCCAGTGAAGCGGTTCAGCGCCACCACCACCGGCAGCCCGAACTTGCCCATGTTGGCCACATGCCGCTGCAGGTTCGGCAGCCCCCGGATCACGGCCGCGACGTCCTCTGGCCCCAGATCGGCCCGCGCCACGCCGCCATGCATCTTCAGCGCCCGCACCGTCGCCACGATCACGCAGCAGGCCGGGCGCAAGCCGGCGCTCGGGCACTTGATGTCGAGGAACTTCTCGCCCCCCAAATCCGCGCCGAATCCCGCCTCCGTCACCACCACGTCGGCCAGCCGCAGCCCGAGCCGGGTCGCCATCACCGAGTTGCAGCCATGCGCGATGTTGGCGAACGGGCCGCCATGCACCAGAGCCGGCGTGCCCTCGAGCGTCTGCACCAGGTTGGGCTGCAGCGCGTCCCGCAGCAGCGCCGCCATCGCGCCATCGGCCTGCAGGTTCCGCGCCGTCACCGGCCCCGACCGGCCCGGCGCCACCACCATGCGCCCCAGCCGCGCCTGCAGGTCGGCCAGGTCCCGCGCCAGGCAAAACACCGCCATCACCTCGGAGGCGACGGTGATGTCGAACGCGTCCTCCCGCGGGGCACCGTTGGCGGGGCCGCCCAGCCCCTGCACCAGGCTGCGCAGCGCACGGTCGTTCATGTCCAGCGCGCGGCGCCAGCTCACCCGCCGCGTGTCGATGCCCAGCGCGTTGCCCCAGTAGACGTGGTTGTCCAGCATGGCAGCGAGCAGGTTGTTGGCCGTGGTGATGGCGTGGAAATCGCCGGTGAAGTGCAGGTTGATCTCGGCCATCGGCGCCACCTGCGCCATGCCGCCGCCGGTGGCGCCGCCCTTGCTGCCGAAGCACGGCCCGAGCGACGGCTCGCGCAGGCAGATCGCCACCGTCCGGCCGGCCCGGCGCAGCGCGTCGCCCAGGCCGATCGTGGTGGTGGTCTTGCCCTCGCCGGCGGGCGTCGGGCTGATCCCCGTCACCAGCACCAGCGCGCCCTCCGAGGCGGGCTCCATACGGGCGATGGCCTCGAAGCTCACCTTGGCCTTGTGCCGCCCGTATGGCAGCAGCTCCTCCGCCGCCAGGCCCAGCTCCGCGCCCACCTCGGCGATCGGCCGCAGCGTGGTGGCGTCGGCGATCTCGATGTCGCTGCGCATCAGGCCGCCTGGGATATAGCGATGCCCATGTCGGCCAGGGCGCTGCCCATCGCGGCCACCGCGCCCGCCATCTCCGCCGGGTTCACCGCGCCGATGCAGCCGACCCGGAACGACGGCTCCGGGGTGTCGTAGAAGTTGCTGATCAGGTAGCCGTGGGCCTTCAGCGCGTCGACGAAGCCCTGCAGCGACCAGGCGGGATGGTCCGGCGCGTGCACGTTCACGACGATGGGCCCCTGCATCGCCTCCGGCAGGTAGGGGCGCAGCCCGAGTTGCTGCACGCCGCGGTAGAGCGCGCGCATGTTGGCGGTATAGCGGGCCAGCCGCGCCGCCGGGCCGCCTTCCGCCTCCAGCAAGTCCAGTGCCGTGCCGAGCGCTGCGATCGCCTGCGCCGGCGGCGTGAAGCGGAACGTGCCCCAGCCCGCGCGCAGGGCGTATTGGTAGATGTCCGCCAGGTCCAGCGACCAGCTCCGCGCCCGCCCCTGGCAGGCCTCCAGCCGCTCCCGCAGCGCGATCAGGATGCCGAGGCCCGGCAACCCCTCGAGGCACTTGTTGGCGGTGAACACCACCGCGTCCACCATCGGCAGCTCGCTGAGCACCAGGGGCAAGGCGGCAAAGGCGGACACGGCGTCGATGATCACCCGCCGCCCCGCCCGGGCCGCCACGCGCGCGAGTTCCGGCACGTCGTGCACGATGCCGGTGCTGGTCTCGCTGTAGACCAGGATGGCGTGGCTGATCGCCGGGTCGGCGTGGAGGGCAGCCTCGAGCACCGCCGGGTCGGTTCGCGCGCCATCGGCGACGGGCAGGGTCACCACCTCCTGCCCGACTTCGGCGGCCAGGCGGCCGGCGCGGGCGGCATAGGCGCCGGTGGCCGGCACCAGCACGCGCCCGCCCTGCGGGACGAAGGTGCGCACGGCGGCTTCGAGGGCGAAGTGCCCGCAGCCCTGCAGCACCAGGGTGGCGTGCAGCGCCGGGTCGGCGCCCGCGACGGCCAGCAGGCGGTGGCGGGCGCTCTCGTACAGCGGGCGGAAATCGTTGTCCCAGGGCGCAAAATCCTGCGCGGCGGCTGCCCGCACGGACGGATGGGTGGAGACCGGCCCCGGGATCAGCAGCTTCATGGTGGCAACCCTCTCGCGCGTCGAACGATTCCCGATCGAGCCAATGGAACTAGCCTCTCCCGCCTCGCTCGGCTAGCGTTGCCGCCATGCAACTGCCGTTCACGCTCCCCGACTGGGCGCCGCCCTGGGCCAGCTTCGTCATCGTCAGCGTCGCGGTGCTGTTCCTGCTCGCGTTCCTGCTGATGCCGTTCAGCGTGTTCGGGCTGAAAGGGCGCATCGACGGCGTCGAGGCCCGGCTCGACGACATCCAGAACGACCTCCGCGCCTTGTCCATGCGGTTGCCCGATAGCCGCCGGGTGGAATACGAGCCCGAAACCGACCTGCCGCCGGCGCCGCGCAGCACCTGGCAGGACACCTCCCGCGGGCCGCTGCCGCCGCGCCCGGTGCCAGCGGACAGTCCGCCGCCGCCGCCGAACCGCAGGGTGGCGCCGACCCGTGCACCGCGGTCCGAACCGCGGCTTGGCCCCAATTAAAGTCCGCTTTCCCATCCGCTGCCCGCCCGCATGAGCACCACGGTCATCCCGGCGCAGTCCAACACGCTCGTGGCACCGGTGGAGCGGATCGCCTTCGTGGCCGCCCAGACCAAGGTGGCGGAAGAGAGCCGCGAGCGGTTGGTGGCCGCCTATGGCAACGTGGCGGCGGAGGAGGCGCAGGTGATCGTGGCGCTGGGCGGCGACGGCCACCTGCTGGAGACGCTGCACTCCGTCGCCGGCTGCGATACGCCGGTCTACGGCATGAACTGCGGCTCGGTGGGCTTCATGATGAACGCCTACAACGAGGAAGATCTGCCGCGCCGGCTGGCCGAGACCCAGGCCGCCCTGCTCCACCCGCTGCGCATGCGCGCGCAGACGCAATCGGGTGCCACGGAGGAGGCGGTGGCGCTGAACGAGGTGAGCCTGCTGCGCCAGCTCCGCCAGGCGGCCAAGATCCGCATCTCGATGGATGGCCGGGTGCGGCTCGAGGCGCTGATTTGTGACGGCGTGCTGGTTTCGACCCCCGCCGGCTCCACCGCCTACAACCTGTCGGCCCATGGCCCGATCATCCCGCTGTCGGCCAACTTGCTGCCGCTGACCCCGATCAGCGCCTTCCGCCCCCGCCGTTGGCGCGGCGCGCTGCTGCCGAGCAGCGCCCATGTGCTGTTCGAGGTGCTGGAGGCGGACAAGCGCCCGGTGGCGGCGGTGGCCGACGCCTTCGAGGTGCGTGACGTGGTGTCGGTCAGCGTGTGCGAGGACCGTTCGCTGCAATGGACCGTCCTGTTCGACCCGGACACGGCGCTGTCGGAGCGGATCATCACGGAGCAGTTCACGGTCTGAAATATGGCCATACCAGTGCTTCATTGACTTCGCTGCGGCGCAGCACTACAGCGCTGTCTGCGCACCTCGATGATCCGAGCGCTGCCGTTTTCGGACGCAGTATTTCCCATCCAGTGTCTAGCGCCGGTTCGTGGTCCTGATGATCGCGATTGACGCTCCACAGCACAGGCGATGGCGCGTCCGCAGAACGAAAGAATTTTATGTCATCCTTCCAAGACCTCGGCCTCGCCGCGCCGCTTTTGGCCGCGCTGCAAACGGCCGGTTATGTCGAACCCACCCCCATCCAGGCGCAGGCGATCCCGCATGTGCTCGCCGGACACGACGTCCAGGGCATCGCGCAGACCGGCACCGGCAAGACCGCCGCCTTCGCTCTGCCCATCCTGCACCGCCTGCTGTCCGAGCGCCGCCACCCGGGCAAGAAGGGCGTGCGCTGCCTGGTGATGGCGCCCACCCGCGAGCTGGCCAGCCAGATCGCCGAGAGCTTCCGCAGCTATGCCGCTGGCGCGCCGATCCGCGTCGCGCTGATGTTCGGCGGCGTGCCGAAGCCCAAGCAGGCGCGCGCGCTCGATAACGGCGTGGACGTGCTGGTGTGCACGCCGGGCCGGTTGCTCGACCATTTGGCGGACCGTGCGGTCAACCTCGGCAATGTCGAGGTGCTGGTGCTGGACGAGGCCGACCACATGCTCGATCTCGGCTTCATCATCCCGATCAAGAAGATCGTCTCCTACATCCCGAAGCAGCGGCAGACGCTGTTCTTCTCGGCCACCATGCCGAAGGAGATCGAGTCGCTCGCCTCCGCTCTGCTGAAGGACCCGGTGCATGTCGCCGTCACCCCGGTGGCCAAGACGGCGGACCGGGTGGAGCAGGCGGTGGTGTTCGTCGAGGCCGCGCGCAAGCGGACCCTGCTGGCGGCCATCCTGAAGCGCAAGGGCATGGGCCGCACCCTGGTGTTCACCCGCACCAAGCACGGCGCGGACCGCGTGGTGCAGCATCTCGAGGCCGGCGGGCAGAAGGCGGCGGCGATCCATGGCAACAAGAGCCAGGGGCAGCGCGAGCGTGCCCTGGCCGCGTTCAAGGACGGCAGCGTCCCCGTGCTGATCGCCACCGACATCGCCGCGCGCGGCATCGACGTGGATGGCGTGACCCACGTGATCAACTTCGACCTGCCGAACGTGCCGGAGAGCTACGTGCACCGCATCGGCCGGACGGCGAGGGCGGGCAATGCCGGGATGGCGATCAGCTTCTGCGACTCGACCGAGCGGGCGCACTTGCGCGGCATCGAGAAGCTGATCCGCACCCGCTTGCCAGTCGCCGAGCCAGAAGCCCTCGCCGCCTGACGCTCCCACGCTAACGGTAGGGTGCGTTGCGCTCTTGCAACGCACCCTTGTGCCGTTGGTGGTGGGGTGCCAAAGCGCACCCCACCCTACGAAGTTGGTGAGGCGGCATTGGTGTCGCGGTTCGGAAACGCTCTACTAGGCCGGCGCGCTGCTGTCCTCGGCGGTTCGGCCATGCTGACCGGCGCGGCGCCGCGGCCGGGACTCGATACCCAGGCCCGGCGCCGCGGCCGCTTCTATGGCGCCGCCATCGACGACCACATCCTGGCGACCGATCCCGCCTACATGGCGCACGTCGCCATCGAGTGCGGCATGCTGACTGGCGAGACCGCGTTCAAATGGGGCGAAATCCGCCCAACTGCGGACGCTTGGAACTGGGCGCCGGCGGATGCCCTGCTGGCGTTTGCAGCGCAGCACCATATGGCCGTCCGCGGCCACACTTTGCTTTGGCACGAGCACAATCCAGATTGGCTGCAAGCCGAACTCACGCCGCAAACCGCGGAACGGCTGCTCAGGCGCCACATCCAGGGCATGGTCGGGCATTGCCGCCGCCGCGTCGTCCAGTGGGACGTGGTGAACGAGGTGCTGAACCCGCAGGACGACGAGCCCGGCGGCTGGCGCAAGTCACTCTGGTATCAAGCGCTCGGGCCACGCCTGCTCGACGTCGCATTCCACGCTTGCGCGGAGGCCGACCCGCACGCCCTGCGCTGCATCAACGAATACGGCTTCGAATACACCTGGGACACGCAGGAGCAGCGGCGCGAGGCAATGCTGGCGCTGCTGCAATCCGCCTTGGCGCGCGGCGTGCCGGTGCAGGCGCTCGGCATGCAAGCGCATCTGGAGGCGGGCGCGCCACTGGATCAAGCCCGGCTGGCGCAGTTCTGCCACGACGTGGTGTCGCTCGGCCTCAAGCTGGTGATCACCGAGCTGGACGTGCGCGACAATGCACTCCCCTCCGACCCGGCGTTGCGCGATGCCGGCGTCGCCAGCCACGCCCGCGCCTACCTGGACGCCGTGCTCGACGGCCCGGCGGTGCTGGGGGTGGTGACGTGGGGCCTGTCGGACCGCCGCACGTGGCTGAACGACGCGTTCCCCCGCGCGGATGGCCTGCCGCAACGCCCGCTGCCGCTGGATGCCGCACTGGAGCGCAAGCCGCTTTGGGGCGTGTTGGCCACTGAATTGGGCTGCGCGCCATCCCTGGCCCCTCTCCTTCGGTAAAAACCCCTCTCCCTCCAGGAGAGGGTTGGGTGAGGGGCTGCCCGCGGCGCCAAAATCACGTCGCGTCGTGAAAAATCACCCCCATCGTGTGCCGCTGCCCGGTGCGCAACCGGCTCACCCCATGGCGCATCGCAACCCGGTAGACGCCGCGACTCCCCTTCACCGGCCGCTGGTTGACCGGGAACACCACCGCCTCCCCGATCTGCAGCGGCACCACCTCGGCGCGGGACTGCATTCGAGGGCGCTGCTCAGTGAGCACGAACTCGCCGCCAGTGAAGTCACTGCCTGGGCGGCTGAGCAGGATGGCCACCTGCAAGGGAAAATGCAGCTCGCCATACAGGTCCTGGTGCAGGCAGTTGTAGTCGCCCGGACCGTAGCGCAGCAGCAGCGGCGTGGGCCGGGTTTGCCCGGCGGCGTGGCAGCGCTCGAGATAGGCTGCGTGATCGGCCGGAAAGCGCGCCGCCTCGCCCAGAGCCGCCGCCCACGCGTTGGCGATCGCCGCCAAATGCGGGTAGAGCGCGGATCGCAAGCCGCCGACGACTTCAGGCAGCGGATAGCCGAAATACTGATACTCGCCGCGCCCGAAGCCATGCTGGGCCATGACGACGCGGCTGCGGAACAGCTCGGCCCGATCATAGCTGGCGACCAGTGCCGCACAGTCCGCCGGAGCAAGCAGCGGGCCGATCACCGCGCACCCGGCCGCATCGAGCTCTGCCGCAACGCCCGCCCAATCGATCCCCGCCAGCATCACGCGCCCTCCTTCGCCAGCAGGCGCCGCTTGCGCTCCACCCCCCAGCGATAGCCCGCCAAGCCGCCGTCCCCCGCCACCACGCGGTGGCACGGCACCACCACGGCCAGCCGGTTGGCGGCGCAGGCGGCCGCGACGGCGCGGCTGGCCCGCGGCGCACCCAGCGTGGCCGCGACGGCGGCGTAGCTCGCGGTCTGGCCCGGCGGGATCGCCTGCAGCGCCTGCCACACCCGGCGTTGGAACGCTGTCCCCCTTATATCCAGCGGCAGGGACAAAGCGGGCGCCTTCCCCGGAGCGTCGATGGCGCGCACGACCTCGCCTAGCAGGCCAGCCAGAGCCGGGTCGGGGCCGAGCCGCGCCCGCGGGAAGCGACCGGAGAGGTCGGACGCGAGCAGCGCCGGGTCATCGCCGAGCAGGATGGCGCACACGCCGCGGCCGCTCACCGCCACCAGCACGTGGCCAAGGCTGCAGGGCCCGGCAGCGTGGCGGATCGTCTCCCCCGCCCCGCCGGCGCGATAGGCGGTGGGCGTCATGCCGAGCATCGCGTCCGCAGCGCCGTAGAACCGCCCGGAGGAGCTGAACCCCGCGTCATACAGCGCAGTGGTGACCCCCGCTCCCGCGGCCAGCTCCGCCTGCACCCGGCTTTGCCGCTGGGCGGCGGCGTAGGCCTTGGGCGTCACCCCGGCGACCCGGCGGAACAGGCGGTGGAAATGGAACGGGCTGCACCCCGCGGCGGTGGCGAGGTCCGCCAGGCTCGGCGGTTCGGCGGCGGTCTCGATTTGGCGGCAGGCTTCGGCCACCCATTGGGCCTCGCGCTCGGCCCGGGGCGGCAAGTCGGGGCGGCAGCGCTTGCAGGGGCGGAACCCGGCGCGCTCGGCCTCGGCCCGGCTGGCGTGGAAAGCGACGTTGGCCGGGCGCGCGGGACGGGCGGCGCAGGAGGGGCGGCAGTAAACGCCCGTGGTGCGCACGGAATAGAGAAAGTGCCCATCGGCCGCCGGGTCGCGCCGGCGCAGCGCGTCCCACCGCAGGGCGTCGGTGCAGAATGGGGGGAATGGCTGGAGGGCGGCGCTCATGACGGGGTCCTTTTGGCAGCAGGCGAGCAATTTGGCACCGCCGAACTGCCCCCGCACTCCGGCCGTTGCTCCGGTATTCGTGGCTGGCGTTCCATTGCGCCCGGCGGCAGCCAAGCCAAAGTGGACGTGCGGGCAATCCGGGTAAGGGGCCAGCGCCATGCCGTCATCGCCGTTTCTCGCCGGCAACTTCGCGCCCGTGCAGGACGAGCGCGGGCCGGAGCCATGCGCCATCTCGGGCCAGGTGCCAGAGGCGTTGCGCGGCACGCTGTTCCGCAACGGCGCCAACCCGCACTTGCCGCCCCCCGAGCCGTACCACTGGTTCACCGGCGACGGCATGGTGCACGCCATCACCCTGGGCGACGGGGTGGCAAGCTACTGCAACCGCTGGGTTCGGACGCAGCGCTTCGTGGCGGAGGCGCAGGCCGGGCGGCCCTTGTTCGCCGGTTTCGGCCAGCCGCTCACGCCCGAAGCGGGGCGGCTGAATAGGGGTGTCGCCAACACGCACGTTCTATATCACGCCGGGCGGCTGCTGGCGCTCGAGGAGGCCCACTTGCCGATGCGGCTGGACCCACGCGGGCTCGAGACCATCGGAGAGGAGGACTTTGCCGGCGCCGTCACCGGCCCGTTCACCGCCCATCCGAAGCACGACCCGGCGACGGGGCAGCTCGTGTTCTTCAGCTACTCCGCAACCGGGCCGTTCTCGACCGGCATGTCCTGGGGGGTGGTGGAGGCGGACGGGCGCGTCTCGGCCTACGAGCGGTTCGACGCGCCCTATTGCAGCCTCGTGCACGACTTTGGCGTCACCGCCGACCATGTGGTGGTGCCCGTGATGCCGCTGACCGGGAGCCTGCAGCGCGCGATGTCGGGGCAGCCGCCATTTGCCTGGGAGGGCGCGCGGGACACGATGTTCGGCGTCATCCGCCGCAGCGAGGGCGCGGCGAGCATCCGCTGGGTCGCGGGCCCGCCTTGCTTCGCCTTCCACGTGATGAACGCCTTCGACGATGGCGGCGACGTGGCGATGGACGTGGTGGAATACGACGCCGCCCCGTTGTTCCCCAACGCGGATGGCAGCCCCATGGGCAAGATCGGATCCCGCCTGGCGCGGTGGCGGATCGGCGCCAATGGCCAGGTCGGGCGCGAGACGCTGGACCCCCGCGGTGGCGAGTTCCCCCGCATCGACGAGCGCCGGGCTGGGCTGCCGTATCGCTACGGTTTCCGGGTGCTGTCGGCGCAGAGTGAGGCGGAGGGTGACCGCCTGGTGCGGCACGATTTCGCGCGCGGCGAGTCGGCGTTCCACACCTTGCCGGCGGGCGAACGCGCCTCCGAAGGGGTGTTCGTGCCGCGCTCGCCCGATGCGCCGGAAGCGGATGGCTGGCTGCTGGCGGTGGTCTGGCGGCCCCAATCCGAATCGAGCTCGCTGCTGGTGCTGGATACCGCGGCCTTGTCGCAGGGCGCGGTGGCGGAAATCGCCCTGCCGCGCCGGGTGCCGTTCGGCTTTCATGGCAGTTGGGTCGCAGCGGAGGCGACGGCCGCTGCATGATGGCAGACACGCTCGACCGGCTTGCTGGCGTGGCGGCACTATCGTCATGCCAGTGCTTGCGTCATGCCAGTGCTTGACACTGGCATCCACGCGGTAGGGCTGGTGACGTGGATCGTTTGATGGCACAGTCAGTTTGCCGCTTAACCAGGCCTGTGACGCTGCAACGCCGTGGATGCCAGGGTCAAGCCCTGGCAAGACCAAGCCTTGGCAAGACGTCAAGACGGCCAGCAACGGACACTGGCGTGAACGATGGTGGAAAGGTCGCACGCATGAGCGAAACCGACCCCGGCCCAGTCCACCCGATGGTGCTGGCCTTAACCGCGCTCGTAGCGGACATGCTCTCCACCTTCGCGTTCCTGATCCTGTTCGTGGCGTTCCACAACGTGGTGCTCGCGACATCGGTCGCCATCGTGGTGGGGGTGGGGCAAGTCCTGCGCGCCAAGCTGCGGCGCTGGCCGATCGAGCCCATGCAGTGGCTGAGCTTGGGCTTGGTGGTCGTGCTCGGGGGCGCCACGCTGCTCACCCACAACCCGCGCTTCATCATGATAAAGCCCACGCTCACCTACGCTGCCATCGGCATGGTGATGCTGCGGCCGGGCTGGATGAACCGCTATGCCACGCCGCGGTTGACGCGGCAGGCGGGGGATTTGTTCTACGTTTGGGGCTTCGTCTGGGCCGGCGTGATGCTGCTCACTGCCGTGCTGAACCTGGTCGTCGTGCTCGCATTCGGCGCCGTGGTGTGGACGTGGTTCCTGTTCGTGTTCCCGCTCGCGTCCAAGACGATTCTCGTCGGGGCGCAATACTGGTCCATCCGCATCGTCTACCGCCGGCGCGACCAAACCGGCAAGGCCACGGGGGCGCTGCCCGCCTGAATGCCGGGGCGCCGGGTCGCTTGGCCGTGGGGCGCCGCCTGCGGGCTGGTGCTGATCGCGCTCGCCTGCCTGGCCGCGCCACTGTTCGCCGCCGCCACGCACGCGGATGCGTTCCGTTCCAATATCGATGGCATGGTGCAGCGCGACGGCCGGACGGTGCCGGTGCTGGCGCAGAACACCGCCGGGCTGGGGTTGGGTTCGGCGCCGGTCGGGCCGGGTTGGGGCGCCTACCCGCTGGGGGCGGACGGGCAAGGGCGGGATGTCGCGTCTAGGCTGCTCTATGGCGGCCGCACCTCGCTGCTGATTTCGGCCTGCGGGGCGGCGCTGACCTTGCTGCTGGCCGGCGCCATCGGGGTTGCTGCGGGGGTGGCGGGCGGCGCAGTGGATGCGGCGCTGCGGTGGCTGCTGGACATGGTGTGGGCGTTCCCCGTGTTCCTGCTGGCGATCTCGCTCTCGGCGGTGCTGGCGTCGTCGGGGCTGCGCATCGGCCCGGTGGTGATCAGCGCCGACAACCCGGCGCTCACCGCGGCGATCCTGGGCGTGGTGTTCATCCCCTACGTGGCGCGCCCGGTGCGCACGCAGGTGCTGTCGCTGCGGGAGACCGAGTTCGTGCAGGCGGCGGTGTCGCTCGGGGGCAGTTGGCCGCATGTGGTGCGCCGGCACGTGCTGCCGCATGTCGGCGCCACCTTGCTGCTGTTCGCCCCCACCGTGATGGCGTTCGACCTGCTGACCGAGGCGTCGCTTTCCGTGATCGGGGTCGGGGTGCGGCCGCCGGGGGCGAGCTGGGGCACGCTGATCGCCGATGGGCAGGGGCTGATCTATAGCCGGCCGGCAGTCGGGCTGGCGCCGGGGGTCGCGGTGGTGGTGACGGTGCTGCTGCTCAACCGGTTGGCGGACGGGCTGCGCCAGGCGGGGCAACGATGAGGCTGCTCGGTCGCGCCGGGCAGTCCATTGCGGTGCTGTTCGGCATCAGCGTGCTGGTGTTCCTGATCTTCTTCGCCACCCCTGGCTCCGACCCGGCGGCCCGCCTGGCGGGGCGCGGCGCCAGCCCGGAGACGCTGGCCGCGGTGCGGGCGCAATATGGGCTCGATCGTCCCCTGCCGGTGCAATACGCGCGGATAATGCGCGGGTTGTTCGTGACCCAGGACGTGACCAGCTTCGTCAACCAGGGCGAGCGCGTGGTGCCAGCCGTGATGGCGGCCGCACCGGTGACCTTGCTGCTCTCGGCCGGGGCAGCGGTGCTGTGGCTGGCCGGTGGGCTGGCGATCGGCCTGGCGGCGACCGCCTGGCGCACCGGCGGCGCTTGGGCGATCGGCGCCGGGCTGGTCGGCATGTCGATCCCGGCCTTCTGGCTCGGCGAGGTGGTGAATTTGCTGAGCCAGCACGTGCTGCACCGCTCGTGGCTGTTCGGCTGGGTGCCGCCGCTGGGCGACGGGCTCTCGTGGCGCGCGCTGGTGCTGCCGTGGACGACGTTGGCGCTGCTCTATGCCGGGGTGTATGGCCGCGTGCTGCATGCCGGGCTGGCCGCGGCGATGCTGTCGGACCCGATCCGCACCGCTCGGGCCAAGGGCTTGCCGGAGCGCACGGTGCTGCTGCGGCATGCGCTGCGGCTTTCGATCGCACCCTTGGTGGCGCTGTTCGGGCTCGATTTCGGCGCGCTGGTGGGAGGCGGCACGGTGCTCACGGAGGTGGTGTTCGGCCTGCACGGCGTGGGCAAGCTGACCTACGACGCGCTGCAGACGCTGGATTTGCCGATGATCATGGCGACGGTGATGTATGCCGCGGTGCTGGTGGTGGCGCTGAACGCACTGGCGGATGCGGCGGGCTGGTGGCTCGATACCCGGCGGCGGGAGGGCTGAGCCCGCGACGGGCCTTGAGAGGGCAGCATTAGAGCATCACCGCACCAGCGCCGCCCCGCCGCTACGCCGGCCGCGAGCATCAGGGTGGCGGATTTCAGCAGCTCCAGCTCAGGATGAGATATGGGCGAGCGGCCCCTTCTCGCGCACCAGCATAAAGCGGCTGTAGCGCAGGCGAAGGTCTTCGAGGTCGGCCGGTGTATTGATGCCGCGCTCCGCATCGCCGAGCACGTGGCCCGCATGGCGGTGCAGCGCCGACACCCTGGCGGGATCGCGCTCGCAGCCGGCGACAGCGGTCAGCACTTCCAGCATGCGCATCAGTACGGCCGCGCTGCCAGCAGCGTTCTGCCGGATCATGTGGAACATCGAGTCGGTCAGTCCGTCGTAGTCCACGTTCGGCCGGACCAGGGCCGGCTGGCCGTCTCGCAGGGTCACTCCCGTCACCAGATGCAGCGGCACCGCGTCGCAGAGGGTGGCACCTAGGCGATCCAGGATGCTCATCGCCGTGTGCGGGTCGTTGATGCCGGGCGACAAGGCGCGAACGGCCACCTCGACCAACTGGCGGATGGCAAACTCCAGATCGCTCGAGCTGACGCGCTGCCCACCCAAGGCCGTCGCTTTGCGGATGGCGGCCTCGGCGCCTTCGACCGGGACAGTCAATACGGCAATGGCTGCTCCTGGGAACACGTAGTCGCCCGGGCGAACCAGCAGCCGTATGACGGTTTTGTGCTGCACGGCCCAGTCTGCCAGCCCATTCTCGTCCAACTGCTGGAGATAGCCGCGGCGGCTGTCGGTGACGCACGTCGCACCCGCCCAGAACGCCGCCGGCGGCGGCTTGGGCTGCGCCTCGGCAACCATGAGGCGCTTGACGGCGCTCTGCACCTCGCCGCTGACCAGGTCCACGACGGTGTCGACGTTGATACGCCCGGCCATGTGGCCCACGAAGAACACCAGGGTCGCCACGCACACGAAGGCAAGCAGGATGCTGACGCTGAGCGCTAGGTGCGGGATGAACTCTCCCTCGCTCTGAGTGCGGACACTGCGCAACACCATCAAGGCGTAGGAGAAGGTGCCCAGGAAGGCGCCGAGCGTGACCTGGTTGCCGCGGTCCCGGGTGAAGTTGCGCAGCAGCCGCGGCCCCATCTGCCCGGCGGCAAGCGAGAGCGCGGCGATGGTGATGGAGAACACCGTGCCGGCCACCCCGATCGTGGACGACGCGACCGCACCCAGCAGCGTCCGCGCGCCGGTCGCCCCGCCGCTGTAGAGCCATGAGCTGTCGATCAGCCAATGCGGCACAACGCCGCTTCGGTCGACCGCGACCATGCCTAGCCCGCCGAGGGCGCCCAGGACGACCATAGCGCCCGGCAGCAGCCAGAACGTGTCGCCCAGCACGGTCAGCAGCTTGCGGAAACCTGCCGTCATGCGGGCCGGCGGCGCGGCGGGGTGACTTGCAGCCCTAGCAGCCGCCGCCAGCGCGATCTCGCGAACGCCCGCCCGACCGAGCGCGCGCGACTCATCGTCTGCTTCGACACGACGGCCTGGAGCACGGCGGAGATCGCAAACCCCAGCACCAGGCTCCAGCCGACCTGCCAGAGCATGCCGAATGCCATCAGCAGAGCTTCGCCGGCGCGATGCAGCAGGTCATCGCCCGCTTGTTCGTCGCCGCAGCCGTTTCACTCGGTGCGTCTGATATGTGAGGATGTCGCGGGCCAGAGGCAAACGCGGGTCGAAGCGGAGATGGGTGATGGAGGTCAACACCTGGCCGCTTGCGTCGGCTGAGCCTGTATCGATCCGACATAAGACACCGCCCTCGTCGCCCGCGTAGCTGATCCAGGTCACGCTGCAGTTCGTCGGGATGTGAATGCCGTTCTGCCGGCGTAGCGTGGTCTGGAGTTCAGGCGTAACCCGTGCCGGGATCGGCAAGGCCGCGTTCATCCGCTCCATCAGGCGTTCGACTTGGTCGGGTTGGTCAATCACGCTGCAACCGCCATTTCACATGATCGCCTGTAAAACAAGGCATTAAATGTTCGGCTTCCCTTAGTCAAATCAAGGGCTTAGCGGAAAACTACAACCATAATCTCACAGATTTTCCAAGCATAAGCTGTCAATATCCTTCCGCGCCGGGTCTCGCTCGATAACCGACTGTCAGCATTGGATTTTTTCAAACAAGGGGCCTCCCGTCTAACCTCGCCATATTTACCCCAGGGATCGCCGAGTCGCGGTGCATCCTTTTGAGCTCCGCGCCCGAACAGGTTCTCCGAATGCCCGATCAAGCCGATCTTACCCGCTATCGAGCTAGAAAGGACGCGGCGCGCGGGTGAACGCTCGCCCCAGGCGCCAAGGGGGAATCGTGGATGTGTCGGTCACGCGAGGGCATTACTAAGCTCGATGGTCGAATAGATGTCCGGGACGCATGCTCGACATGTTGGCCGGCCGCGGCCAAGCTTGCGGCGGCGGCAAAAGTCTCTCGAGCGCCCCGGCTCACGGAGTGCCGTTCACCACGGCCCTATGCATGAGATTGAAGGTCAGGGCGCCGGGCCCGCTGCCGATCGTGCCGGAGCCGATGCTCGGCGAGGCTCTGCTCGGCTACCTTCGCCGGCTTGCGATGGCAAATGGTCATACGAACATATCGACCTTTCTGGGAGCGATTGGTCTTCTCGGCGAGTTCAGCCCGGGAAGCAGCCAGCCATTTTGGGATAGGTTTTCCATGCTGACTTGTCTGAGCGACACAACGCTTGCTCCGATGCGCTGGAAATCTCGGCGCACCGACAAAGGCGCACGGATAGACGGCTGGCAGTTAAGCCAGGCCAGCCTGTTCTGCCAGAATGCGCGCAGCAGGGCGATCTTTACAGCGGGCGATAGATAGCTACCCTTCCGCTTCCAAAACTCTTTCGGAACCGGAATGACACATGAGTGCGCAATCATAGATCGGCGGTAAGCGCAGCAGTCTGGTTCACCACAATAACTAACTATTAACACTAATGACTAATAATTCCGGCATGGACGTTTTCGGCTGCCGGGGTTAGCTTCTTCGGCGCAGCCAGGGCTGGTTTTTCAAGAGCAGGCGAC
This sequence comes from Acetobacteraceae bacterium, assembly GCA_965198565.1. Classification (GTDB taxonomy): domain Bacteria; phylum Pseudomonadota; class Alphaproteobacteria; order Acetobacterales; family Acetobacteraceae; genus LMUY01. The sequence continues at coordinate 52,436 of OZ240665.1, forward strand.
AGGGCCGTTCAGACCAATGCGCCGAAGCGTAGAAACAAGAGGCCAGGACATCGTCATGGAGCGGTGGGAATGATACAAACAAACTCGGCGGCACTACGCGGCAGCGACATGCAGCAGGCGCTGCGAGGCGCGAAGCACGCGATTGAAGTGTTGCAGCGTGAGTGGTGGAACGCTTCATCGCATACGTGGAAAGACGTAGAAGCTTGGCAACGGTGCGTGATTGCCGACGCATTAATTACCTATACGCTGCTGGCGCAAGACTACAGTTACGTGGACGTGATCGAGAAAGCTGTCAAAAATAGGTCTGGGCTGAGCAGCAATGACGATGATCTTTGGTCAGCAATCGCTGCACTGAAAACATTCTTTTTAACAGGTGATGTTTGATACTGGAACGATCTTGTACAATATGAATACAAAAACATAGAGGAAAGGTGGTTAGATAACCATTGTCTAGGTGGTGTTTGGCAAAACTACGCCAAAGAGGGCGAGAAGGCGTACAAAAATGCGATCACAAATGAACAATGGATTTTGCTCCTAACGTTGATGCGGCAAGCCGCGCCTCGCTCTACTTACCTGGACGAGGCCCAGTCTGCATGGAAGTGGTTTGCCGGGTCTGGCATGATTAACGAATTCAACCTTATCAATGACGGTTTAACATTCTACGACTGCGCTAATAATGGTCTACCCACATGGGACTTACAACCAAGGCGTTATCCTGGGTGCGCTCACCAACCTTCAGATCGCCCATCCTTCCGGTAGCTACGCTGATTGGGCCATACGGATTGCCAATGCCGTCACAAAGTCTTCGGCCCTGACGACAGGCGGCATCTTGAAAGAACCGGTTGCGGAATTCCCCGACGACAAGAAGGATTGGCGATCGTTCAAAGGTATTTTCATGAGCAATCTTGGCTACTTGCTGTCCAATCAAGCCGGACAGTGCAGTTCCAAGCAAGAGCTCAGCAGGTTTGTTGCCGAAAATCTGGAACGGGTCGACAGCTTGGCGAGAGAGCATCAGAACGGCAAGATCAATGCCTACTGGACGACGACAAGCCCGGCACTTTACGCAGCGGCGGCGCAGGGGTCCGGAATTGGCATGTTCAACGCCGGCGCTTTGGCGAGTGAGTCGCCGCCAAAGCTCTGGTCCTATGTCAGAATCATCGAGAACGTTGGAACCTCCGCGACGCCAGCGGCAAGTCAGTTCCAGAACGTACTCTATGCGAGTTGGAAAGGTGCCGGTTCCGACACTGCGCTTTACTATGCAGCGATGAACCCCAACGATGTGTGGAGCAGCCAAAGCAAGATACCTGACGGCTACACCGAGGTCAGTCCGGCGATGATGACCTACGGGGAACGTCTCTACGTCGCCTGGAAAGGACGCGACAACGACGGGATCTATGTCGCGTCGGCTGATGCCGGGCTGAACTGGGCGCGGCCAACACGGGTCCCCGGCGTCGGCACCTCCGCCGGCCCGGCATTGGCGGTGTTCAACGGCAAACTCTACGCTGCACGGAAAGGCGCAGGATCATCCGACAACGGAATCTTTTTCGCTTCCATGGACCCCGGCGGGAACTGGTCTGGCCAGCAGCACATACCAGGTGTCGGAACGTCCTCTGGCCCGTCGCTGGCAAGCTTCGGAGGTTTGCTGAACATGGTCTGGAAAGGCTGCGGTTCCGATCCCGACGGCATCTACTCCGCTGAGATGAGCGCGCCGGAGGCTTGGCAACCTCAGCAGCGGGTTCCGAACGCCGGCACCAGTGAGCGGCCGAGCATCGCCACCCTCGGCGATACGCTGTATGCGGCTTGGAAAGGCGCCGGGTCCGACGCGCGCATCTGGTTTTCGACGAAGGCCAGATCGGGAGCATGGAGCGCACAAACGCGGTTCGTTATTCCCGGCCTGACCGAGCGTGGACCGAGCCTCGCGGCGTATCGCGACCGGCTCTACGACGTCTACTCGGGGAGCGACAGCAAGAACCGAGATAGCATTTTGTATTCCTGCAATCCATGGAACGGCAATCGCGGTTTCTGACAACCGTCCTTGTGCCCCGCACTTAATCCGAAAGATGACACACGATGGTTAGTCCCCCAGGCGATGAAGGTCCTTTCCCCGTCCCGGTCGGGACAACCCAGCAAGGAACCGCGGTTACCGAGATGTCGCCCGGCGAATTTAGTGCACCCGCGACCAACGTTCAGCAGCCTCCCGATGCACACCTCGTGGTTCCCGATAATACCTATACCTATGTCGGTCAGGTACAGACATATCAGTCCACTTCGTCAGGCCCGCAGCCCTTCTTCGGTCCGATATTCTACTCGGACGTAACAGGTCTCTACTACATTCCTGATATCACGCCCTTCGATCCTACACAGAACCCGGTTACGAGCTACACCGGAGAGGGGGACGGCAGCAGCACTCCCTACACGACCACCGTCGGCGCCGGACCGACCCCTGACAATCCCCCAGGGAACACTGCCTACGACTACTCGACCGAGACGGAGACATATTCGCCCGCCTGCTTCTGCCCCGGCACGCTCATCGCGACCTCGGACGGCGAAACGCCTATCGAGCACCTCGCAATCGGCGATACGGTGCTCACGGCGTCCGGAGCCGCGCGGCCGGTCCGCTGGATCGGCCGGCGGAGCTACGACGGCGCTTTCGCGGCCAGGAACCCCGCCTTGTGGCCGGTCTGCATCCGGCAAGGCGCCCTCGACGGGGCGCTGCCCCGGCGCGACCTATGGCTGTCGCCGCTGCACGCGCTGCTGATCGAGGGCGTGCTGGTCCCGGCCGGGCTGCTGGCGAACGGCGTCTCGGTCGTGCGGGCCAAGCCCGCCGCCGAACTCCACTACGTCCACATCGAACTCGACAGCCATGACGTGCTGCTCGCCGAGGGCGCGCCCGCCGAGAGCTTCCTTGACGACAGCAGCCGCGCCATCTTCCAGAACGCTCACGAGTACCGCGCGCTCTACCCGGATACGGCACTGGCGCCGGCGCGCTACTGCGCCGCGCGGATCGAGGAGGGCGACGTGCTGGCCCGGATCAAGCGCCGCATCGACAGCCTTGCCGGCGTGCAGGATGACGCGGACGCGCCGGGGCCGTTGCGCGGCTCCGTCGACCAGGCCGGACCGCACCTGGTATACGGCTGGGCTCAGGACGCCTCGCGCCCGGAAGCGCCAGTCTGCCTGGACGTGCTGGCCGGCGGCGTGCTCGTGGCACAGGTCGTCGCCGACCGGTTCCGCGAGGATCTGAGGCGCGCCGGCCTCGGCAGCGGCTGCCACGCCTTCGAAGCGCCTCTCCCGTCGGCGGGCGCGCAGCCGGTCGAGGTCCGCCGCTCCGCCGACCAGGCCGCCTTGCCGCACGACGCCCGCGCCCGCGTGGCCTGACCGGCGGACGCGGCCCGGCGCCGGCGGAATGGCAGGGGCGATGCTGCTCGGCTACCTCGACCTCGTCGAACGGCGCCGGATCTGCGGCTGGGCCCAGGATCCCGAGCAGCCCAACAGGCCGGTGTGCCTGCTGGTCACCGTCAACGACATGCTGGTGGCCCGCGTGGTCGCCAACGCCTACCGGTGGGACCTCGAACGCGCCGGCATCGGCAGCGGGCGCCATGCGTTCGAGCTGCGGATCGAGGACGGGCTGCCGCCGCTCTCCCTCCTCGCCGTGCGGGTGCGCCGCGAGGTGGACGGCGCTGACCTCCAGAACTCGCCGCTGCTCTACGAGCCGGCCCCCGAGTTCGACGACGTCGCGCGCCGACGCCTCGCAGCTCACCTCGCCTCGGCCGCCACCGAAGCCGCGCTTGAGGAACGGATCGATTACCTGGCCGAGCAAATCTCCGGTCTGCTGCAGCGCCTTTCCGAGCGGCAAGGCGGTCACATGCAGGCGACCGCATACCGCGACCTGCTGCGCCGCTGGTCGCGCCGGCTGCCAGGCACCGGGGAGCAGCCCCCGTCCCCGCCGCCGCGGCGTGCCTTGGTCATCGATCACACGGCGCCGGTGGCCGGGCGGGATGCCGGATCGGTTGCGATCCTGTCCCACGCCGGCGCGCTGCAACGCCTGGGCTACGATGTCGCATTCGCCGCGGCCAATATGGGCCGCGGGGGCGGCGCGGCGTTGGAAGCGGCTGGCGTCACCCCGTACTGTGCCCCCTTCTATGCCTCGGTCGAGGAGGTGCTGCAGCGGCTGGGCGGCGTCCTCGACCTCGTCTACCTGCACCGGCTCTCGGTGGCCTCGCGCTACACGGCGCTGGTCCGCCACCACTGCCCGAACGCGCGGCTCGTCTACAGCGTCGCCGACCTGCACCATCTGCGCGTGGCCCGGCAGGCGGAGCAGCAGCGGCGGCCGGAGCTGATCGAGAGCAGCCGGGCGCTCCGCGCCGGCGAACTCCACGCTGCGCACGCCGCTGACGCCGTGATCACCCACTCGTTCCATGAGGGGCGCCTGCTTGCGGCCCAGTGCGCCCCGGGGCGGGTCCACGTCGTCCCCTGGTCGGTGCCGGTGCAGGCGGTGCCCGTGCCGTTCGCCGGGCGTTCGGGCCTCGCGTTCATCGGCTACTACGGCCACGCGCCCAACCGCGACGCAGCGCGCTGGCTGGTGGACGAGATTATGCCCTTGGTCTGGCGCCAGGCGCCGGCGATCGAGTGCCTGCTGGTTGGCGGCGAGCTGCCGGATGACCTGGCCCGTCCGTCGGACCCCAGAGTCGTCGTCCTCGGCCATGTGCCGCGGTTGTCCGAGGTGTTCGAAAGGGTGCGCCTGACGGTGGCGCCGTTGACCTGGGGAGCAGGGCTGAAGGGCAAGGTCGCGGAAAGCCTGGCCGCCGGCGTGCCTTGTGTCTGCACGTCGGTCGCCGCCGAAGGGTATGACATGCCCCCCGTGCTTGCCGACCTGGTCGCGGACGGCGCGGAGGCGCTGGCCGACAAGATCGTGGCCTTGCACGACGGCCTTGCGTGGTTGCGCGCCTGCAGCCAGGCCGGCATCGCGCTGATCCAGCGCGACTTCTCGGAACGGCACGTTGACCAGTTGCTGGCTGGCGCCTGCGAGCGACATGCGGGCTGTGCGTCTGCCGTTTGCGTGCCGCGTCCCGCATCCGCTCGAACAGACCGGCCGGCAGCAGGCCCACGTCGTCGGCGAACAGGCAGAACACCAGCCGGTTGACGAAGTGAGCAACTGCCTGCGGATCATTGCCCCGGCTTCGCAATGCCCGGCCAGCTCGGCGAACTCCGCCGCGGCCGTGGCCGTCAGCGCCGCTCGTGCCGGGCCGCAGCCGCTCCGGGTCGGCGAATACCGATTTGAGCACACCAAGCCGAATGAGATTGGCGATCTCCTCCAGCCGGACCTCGTGCCGCTCGGATACGGCGTTGGTCCAGTTGGTGCGGATGACCGTCCGAGTTCTGTGGCCGTGCAGCGCCTTCTGGTTCCGCCGGCTTTGCTGCGCGATCCGCGCGACCTGCCGCTTGCGCAGCCCGCGCCTGTTCCACCGAGGGCAGCGTCGCTGCATCCACATCATCCATACGGGCGCGAATTTCGCTGGCCCTCGTGCCCTCGACGCGGCGGGCTAAGCTGTGCACTTCCCCGGCTTGGTCGACCAGGACGAAGTCTCGGCGGTCCCCGCGGGTTAGCAGAAATCCTTGTAAGAGGGGCAGAACTCCGGGCGCCCTGAGGGATTTTGCTGGCGGCGACGCGGTTGGTTCTGAATCTATGCGGGGGTGTCATGCCCGCCCGATCTGGACGCGCTGTCGTCGACTGAACTGAAGGCTTTGGTCGTCGCGCTACTGGAGCGCGTGACGGTATTGGAGCGCACGGTCGCGGCGCAGCGTGACGAGATTGCGCGGCTCAAGGGTGGGCCGGGCAGTCCGGCGATCAAGCCGAGTGGGATGGAGCGCGCGACGCAGCCGAAGCTCACGGGTGGTCAGGGCAAGCACGGTCGTGGCGGCGGCCCGAAGCCGGCACAACGGGTCATCCACGAAGACCGGGTGGTCAAAGCGATGGCGCCCGCCGGCTCGCGCTTCAAGGGCTACGAGGATTTCGTGGAGCAGGGTGCGCATTCCGACGATTGCAGCCATCGGTTCCGATTGAAACCAGCCATTGATTCTGATCGAAGCCAGCCGGGCATTCCGATGATCCCAGCCGGGTAGCAGCACGTGTCGCGAGCGGGTGAAGTTGGGCTACTGAACGGCGGCTTCGTCAAGCCTGGCTTTGGCGGCGCGCAGCTTTCGCATGCTCTCTCCTTTCAGTTCGAGGCGGTGTGCCCCGTGCACCAGCCGGTCCAGCACCGCGTCGGCGATGGTGGGATTGCCGATATGCTCGTGCCAGCGCTCCACCGGCACCTGGCTGGTGACGATGGTGGAGGCGCGGTCGTGCCGATCGTCGACGATCTCCATCAGGTCGCGCCGCTGTTCGGCCGTCAGCGGCGTAATGGCCCAGTCGTCCAGGATCAGCAGCTGCACCCGCGCCAAGTTCTTCAGCATGCGGCCGTAGCGTCCATGATTGCGTCCGTCAAGCTGGTGTAAAATCCGGTGTAGTTGAGGTGGCCATTGGTCAGGCGGCTATGGTGGCGATCTCATTGGGTATAGCGTCGATAGTCGGCGGTATGAGTTCGGCCATGGCCTCGGTCTGCATGTAGCGGTGCTGGAGTTGCCACTCGTCGTTGGCCTCCAGCAGCACCGCGCCAATCAGCCTGATGATAGCGCCCTCGTTTGGAAAGATGCCGACGACGTCGGCCCGGCGTTTGACCTCCTTGTTAAGCCGTTCGATCGGGTTGGTGCTGTGGATCTTCACCCGGTGCTGGGCGGGGAAGTTCATGTAGGCCAGCACGTCGGCCTCGCTCTCGTCGATGAACGCACCGAGCTTCGGCCATTTGTCGCGGAGTTGGTCGGCGACGTGACGCATGGTCTGGGTGGCGTTCTGATGGTCCAACTGGGTGAATGCCTGGCGAAGAGCGGCCGATACCATGTTCTGCTGGCCTTTCGGCACGTAGGCCTGTGCATTGCGCATCCAGTGAACGCGGCATCTTTGCCACGTGGAGCCCAGCACCCGGCGGATCGCAGCCTTCAGGCCTTCGTGCGCGTCTGAGATGACGAGCTTGGTGCCGCGCAGGCCCCGCTTGACCAGGCTCTTGAGGAACGTCGACCAGAACATCTCCGCCTCCGAAGGCCCGATGTGCAGGCCAACAATCTCGCGCTTGCCCTCGGTGTTCACGGCCACAGCGATTATCACCGCCACCGTCCTGATCTGCCCACCCTCACGCTGCTTGAGGTAGGTGGCATCCAGCCAGAGATAAGGCCAATCGCCGACAAGAGGGCGTTCGAGAAAGGCATTCACCCGATCGTCGATGTCCTTGCACAGCTTGCTCACCGTGCTCTTGCTGATCCCTGCCAGGCCCATCGCCTGCACCAGGTCATCCACCCGCCGCGTCGACACGCCGCCGATCCACGCTTCCTGGATTACCGCCACCAGGGCCTTCTCGGACGTCTTGCGGGGCTCCAGAAACGGCGGGAAGTAGCTGCCCTGGCGCAGCTTGGGGATGCGGAGCTGCAGGCTGCCCAGCCGCGTGTCCAGCGTCCGGTCGCGGTAGCCGTTGCGATAGGTCGCCCGCTCGGCCGTGCGCTCGTGCCGTCCGGCGCCGATCAGCCCCTCTACGTCCGTCTCCATCAGCAACTGCACCACAGCCTCCGCCACACTGCGCAGGAAGTCGCCATCTCCGGCTTTCGCCAGCAGCTCGGCCAACGGTAGTCTGTCCTCGGTCATCGGGTCCTCGTCGGTTCAGGTTAGAGCCTCGCAACTCCACCTTAGCCAGCCGATCCGATGACCACCTCCGCCTACACCGCCGACGTCAGCGAAATTCCACCACGAGCACGGACGCTATCGCGTCCATCGCCGCGGGCTACACCGAGACCTTCGAGGAGCCGAGGCACGCGCTGATACAGCACGGAGCGATTGTCGCGACAGGCTCGGTGTCCGAGGGCGCAGGACAGCCACGTTTTGCCGGTGCCGGTCGGCCCGGTGACGAGTAAATCCTGATGGCGTTCAATCCACTCACCGCCTGTCAGCTTCTGGAACAGGGTGCGATCGAGGCCGCGGACGGCGCGGTGATCAACGTCCTCCGGCGTCGCCTGCTGGCGGAGCCCGGCGAACCGCAACCGGGTGGCCCATCGCTTGCTGTCGCGTTCGAGCGCTTCACGCTCGACCAGCATGGCCAAGCGGTCCTCAAAGCCGAGATCGGCGGCGTCGGCGTGACGCCGTTGTTCCTCGAGTGCCTTGGCCATGCCGGCGAGACCGAGTTCGCGCAGGCGGTCCGTGGTGGGATGGGTCAGCATGGTGCTCTCCTCAATGATAGTAGCCGCTGCCGCGGATGTTCTCGTGCTGGACGGGCAGCTCGTCCGGCACGGGTTCGGGGCGGTAGGCCCGGTCCAGTCCGTTGCGCAGGATCGACTGCACGGAGCCGTAGGTCCGCGCACCGATGTCCATGCCGCGCTGGCAGGCCGCCTCCAGCCGCTCAGGGCCGTAGCCTCGCACCAGACGCAGGATGCCGAGGCAGGCGCGGAAGCCCTGCTCGGGATGCGGCTTGGCGGCCAGGATGCGCTCCACCAGGGCGATGGTGGACGGCCCGATCGCCTCGGCCTCGCGCAGCAGCCGCGTCGGCGTCCACTCGGCGTGGCGGCGGTGCGCGCTCGGCATGTGCTCGGCGATCGTGGTGTGCCGGTGCTGCCGCGGATTGCGGACGTGGCAGGCGACGCGGTTGTTCTGGTGATACAGATCGATGGTCTGGTCGGTGATGCGGGCCTCGATCACCTCGCGCATCAGCCGGTACGGCACCGAGTAGAAATGCCCGTGCACCTCGACGTGGTAGTCCAAACCCGCCCGGCAGCGCCGCCATTCGGCGTAGGCATATGGCTCCGCCGGCATCGGCAGCAGTGCGGCACGCTCGATCGCGTCGAACAGCGCCCGCCGGGTCGTACCCAGATGGCGCATGGGGCGGTCGTTGAGGTCGGCAATCAGCTCGCTGATCGCGCCGTTCAGCTCGGCCAAGGAGAAGAACCGGCGATGCCGCAGCCGGGCAAGCACCCAGCGCTGCACCACCTGGACGGCAACCTCGACCTTGGCCTTGTCGCGCGGCCGCCGCACTCGCGCTGGCAGGACCGCCGTGCCGTAATGGCTCGCCATATCCTGATAGGTGCGGCTGATCCCCGGCTCATAGCGGCTGGCCGCGGTGACGCCCGCCTTAAGGTTGTCGCAGACAAGCTGCCGGGCGACACCAGCCAAAGCTGGCGAACGCCCCCACATGGCAGCCAACCCAGTCCGGCAGCGACTGCGTCCAGCGCGCTTCGGCGTAGGTGAGGTTGGACGCGCCGAGCACTGCGACAAACACCTGCGCCCGCCGCACCTCGCCCGTGGCGCCGTCGATCACCTCCACCGTTTGCCCGGCATAGTCGACAAACATCCGCTCACCGGCCGGGTGGGTCTGACGCATCGTCGGCGACAACCGTCCGCGCCAGTCGGCGTGCAGGTTACAGAAGCGGCTGTAGCCATATCCCTCCGGTTGCCCGCTCCGATACTCCTCCCACAACAGCAGCAGGGTGACACCGGGCTTACGTAGCTCGGCATGGATACGAGGCCAGTCCGGCTGCGGGCGCGCTGGCTCGGACATGAACGGTGGCGTGAACAGCTTGCGCTCCAGCGCCACGTCGTCCAGCGCCGCTGGCACCGGCCAGGTGATGCCAACCACGGCGGCACGGCGCAGATACTCGGCCACGGTGTAGCGGCTGACGCCGACCATGGCCGCGATCTGGTGGCCGCTATGGCCGCAGACGTGTTTGAGACGAAGGACTTCTCGAACCTGACGCATGAACAGTCTCTGGCCTGGCATGGCACTCCCCGGGATCAATAGGGAGCAACCATGCCGTCGGTGAATGACTGCTCGCGAACCATGCCACCCCAGCCCTCTCAGGGGTGGCTGGAATGCGTCGGAATCACCGGCTGGCTTGCGTCGGAATCACCGGCTGGAATGGATCGGAATCGCCGGCTGGTTTGCGTCGGAATACGCAGGCCGATCGAGGGTGAGTGGCCGTATCTCTGGCTCGACGCCACCTACATCAAAGTCCGCCAGGCCGGGCGGATCGTCACCGTGGCAGCTACGATCGCCATGGCGGTGAACACCGACGGGCGCCGCGAGGTGCTCGGCATGGCGACCGGCGCCAGCGAGGCCGAGACGTTATGGACCGACTTCCTGCGCACGCTAACCCGGCGCGGCCTGCGTGGCGTCAAGCTCGTTATCTCCGATGCCCATGTCGGCCTCAAAGCCGCGGCCAGCCGCGTGCTGGGGGCTGCCGCTCAACGTTGCCGGGTGCACTTCATGCGCAACGTACTGGCTCACGCAGGCAAGGGGCACCGTCGCCTCGTGTCGGCCTGGATCGCTACCGCGTTCGCCGAGGCCGACCCGGAGGCCGCCCGCAAGCAGTGGCGCAGCGTCGCCGACCAGCTCCGCTCCCGGGTGCCCAAGCTCGCGGCCCTGATGGACACCGCCGAGGAGGACGTGCTGGCGTTCTTGAACTACCCCAAGGAGCACCGGGCCAAGATCCACAGCACCAATCCACTCGAACGGCTCAACGGCGAGATCAAGCGGCGCACCGACGTTGTTGGCATCTTCCCCAACGAAGCAGCCATAGCTCCTCCCACAATATTGCCGATTAGCGGGCGAATGACCGCCTTGGCTGTGGTCTGAGCCGCCAACGCCGTCGGGAGGTGTTGGCATCCCTGGAATGTGGAACACCACTTCGACTTGGTCATGATCAATCTCGATCCGTCGCACGAGTGAGCGGATAATGTCGCGCCGCCCGTGCCAGTCCAGCTGGTCCAAGCTGGTGCGTACCCGCCCCGAAAATTCGGCCAACCGTCCGATCACCAGCTGGAGGCTACGCTCGGCTTCGTCCGCCGCCGTGGCGATATCCCGGTCTGCTTGCAGTCGGGCCAAACGCTGCTTGAGCCCAGCCAGACGCGGCTTGAACTCGTCCGCTTCGATGATCTCCTCGGCGTAGCTGTCGATCAGCCGGTCAATCCCGCGACGTAGTCGTACCATCTGCCGATCCATGGCGTCGAGCTTTCCGCCTGCCTTGCCGTTCTTGGCCGCTGCGATACGCCGCTCATGTTCCACTGCGACACGCTGAGGGTCGGCCAGCACCGTCTCAATCTGATGCCACACAGCTGCTTCGAGCTTGTCGGAGCGCACTGAGCGATTACGGCAAAGCGCCTGGCCGCCGAATTTGTGAGCGTCCGTGCCGGTGCAGCGATAGTAGCCGTAATCGGCCGGCTTACGCCCGCCGACCACGCTGCGTGCCATCTTGCCATAGAACGCGTAGCCACATTGGCGGCAGACCACGAGGCCCTGGAGTAGCCAGCCCGGCCGACGGCGCCCATCGCGCTTGCGCTTTCGGTTCTCGTCCAACTGCTCCTGCACCGTCTCCAATATGTCGGGATCGACGATTGCGGGGACAGGGATGGTGATCCACTCCTCGCGGGGAACTACGGCATGCGAGCCGTATCCGTCGCGAGGGGGTTGAACGCGACCACGGATGGGACGTAGGCGTGCTCCAACGGGTGGGATCGACCGGGTGCGGCCGAACATGGCGGTCCCTCGATACGCTGGATTGCGGAGCATTCCATTGATGGTGGTCGCGTCCCAGTGGTCCAGTCCAGTTCGGGTCACACGACCCATGCCCTGTAACCGGCGGCAAGCCTCGCGCAAGCTGATCCGTTCGATGCCGATCCAGGTGAATACTTGCCGAACGACCTGAGCCTCGTCCTCGACAACCTCGAACTGAGCAGCCCCACCGCCGGTGTGCCGGTCGACGTAGCGGTCATTCGCGTCGCGCGAAAGGAAACCTCGAGCAAGCTCTGGGCCGCCAAGCTTCTGGAACGTAAACCAGCCCGGGTGGTCTCTGTGGCGTGGCCAACAAAACCGCGCGCATCGTTTGGGCGATGCTGGCACGTGGGGAAGATTACGCAGTTCAGGCATCTGCCATGGCTGCGTAGACGAGATCGGCCTCGCGGGCGCAGGCACGTCGAGGCCGGTGTCTAGGGTGATGAGATTTGATGACAAACCGGTCAGACCGGGGATTGGGACAACCTGTCGTCCGTCAAGCGCTCCCGAGCGCGACAGCTTGATTTGGGACCCGATCCGCGGACTTCATCAGGGCCAGCGGCCATATGCCGCGCAAACAGGCCGGACACATGGAAGCACCCGACCCGTCGTCGTCTATGTCCAATTACCCTTGTGGCAGATGGGCCGTCCACACATGACGGACGCTATCCGGTTCAACGCGGCCGGACTCGAGGGCTTGGCCAACAAGACCAGGCCTGGTCGTAGCCCGGCGCTGTCGGACGAGCAGATGGCGGAGCTGAAGCAGATCGTGCTGGCCGGCCCGGACCTGGCCAAGGATGGGGTGGTGCGATGGCGCTGCTGCGACCTGCAGGGCGTGATCGCCGAGCGGTTCGGCGTGGACGTGCACGAGCGCACTGTCGGCAAGCTGTTGCGCCAGCTTGGCCTGACCCGGCTGCAGCCGCGTCCGCACAACCCCAAGCAAGACCCGGCGGCGCAGGAGGTTTTTAAAAAGACTTTCCGGCCCTCGTAGCGGCGGCCCTGCCGGCCCAGGCGGCCGGCAAGCCGTTGGATATCTGGTTCGAGGACGAGGCCCGCGTGGGCCAGCAGGGCACCTATGGCGCCGTGTGGAACGAGGTCGGCTCACGCCCGGCTGTGACGCGTGACGACCGGCACGATCCCGCCTGGCTATTCGGCTCGGTCTGCCCGAAGCGTTGCGTCGGCGCCGCTCTGGTCATGCCGTGGGTGGGCAGCGAAGCAATGAGCCTGCACCTCGATGCGGTCAGCAAGGTGGTCACGCCAGGCGCCCATGCCGTGCTGGTGTGCGATGGCGCCGGCTGGCACCAAACCGGCGGCCGCTTGCGTGTGCCGGACAATATCACCCTGCTGCCGCTGCCCAGCTACTCACCGCAGCTCAACCCCATCGAGAACGTATGGCGTATCTGCGCGGCAACTTCCTCAACAGGCGCGTATGGGACAGCTACGACGACATCTTCGACGCCTGCTGCAAAGCTTGGAACGCATTCATCAATGACGTCGAACGCGTCGCCTCAGTGACCCGACGAGAATGGGCGTCGGTCAGGAGCTAGAGCCGTTGGTATAAGGTCCGCCTGCGCAACGTGCTGAAGCCCGGCCGGACGACGATCCACTACACCTACGACTTCGGCGGTAGCTGGGAACACAAGATCACCGTCACCAAAGTCCGCCCCGGCGCCTCTGGTGTATCCTACCCGGACTACATCGGAGGTGAATGGGGCGGTCCGCCCGAGGATTGCGACGGGATCTCCGGCTACTACAACATGCTCGACGCCCTCGCCGACCCCCAGCATCCCGACCATGCTGAGGTCGCCGAATATCTCGAAGACTGGGACCCCAAGCAGATCGACGAATTGGCCCTTAGGAGCGCCCTCTGTCGAATCACAAACCGGCGCAAGGCCGCCCGAACGAGGAGCGCCAAAAAGACGACCTGATCAGCCTGGCCGAGACGATGCACTTCAGCCTGCGGCCCCTCGGCGGACGTATAGCTCCAGCGTGTCCTCGGGACTCGCGGCATTCGAAGCCAACCCCGTCCCGTCGGCGCGGAGGTCGGCACTGGGTTGTCCTTACGAAATTGGCTTGCTTTGCAGGCCGTGGTTCGGCGTTTGCGGAGATGGCACCCGACCGATGAGCCGCAACATGTCACCCAAAGCTCGCGACGGCGTCGTGATACTTGGGCGATGCACCGAGCGCACGTAGCCAAACTGCCTCCCTGATGCGCTCCAACCGTTCTCCATCCTCCACTCGCTCGGCGCAAAAATCTTGCGCAACGCGGGCGAGGTCCGGATACAAGGCGGCGAACTCGTAGGCATTGTGGAACGCACCGCGGCTTCCGTCGTCCACAAAGCTTTCCGAGGCAGCACCCTCCGCGAGAATGACGTCGTGGGTGTCAAGCTCCAAGTGTCGGTAGTCGATTTCGGCGATGTCGCTGAGCTGCACGACCGAGATGCCATTCACGAGCAAACACGCCGGCACGAGCACGCCATCCAGCAGCATCGCGTGTTTCGGCGAGACACACAGGTCCCGCCGGGGCAAACCTTCGCTCAGTGCGCCGGCCCTGATGCAGATCGGCCGCACGCCGGGGTTCCTGGCGATGAATCGGCCCGCGTAGCGACGCGCACCCACCCACCGGATGGTGCGGAGGCGCCCAGACGCCGTGAGCACGCTATCTCCGATCGACAGCGTCTCGACCGCGCGCTCTCCCTGAGGTGTGGCGATCAGCGTCCCGACGGCGTAGCAGGCGGGGTTCGGATCGTCTTCCACGTTCACCGACCCGGTGGCGAAGGTGCCGGCCAAGCTCAATGTCTCGCCGTCCTGGAAGGTCAGAACCGTGTCCCCGCCGGTCTCGCTGTAGGTCGGCGGCAGGGTTACGCCGTAGATCGCGATCATATCGCCGCTCTGGTAGCCGCTCACCACGGCGGCGAACTCGGGCAGGTCCTTGATGTCGAGCGTTCCGCCCGCCCCAGCAAAGCCGACACTCAGCGCGTCGCCGGCCGCAGCATCGACCGCCTGCTCGAACACCATCGTGGCACCTGCTTCGATCGTGGCGGTCCCCGTCCCGTCCACCGGGCCTTGGATGATCAGGGCGCCAGCCGCCGGCGCGAGCACGCCATCGTCGATCACCTGGCCGCCCAGGAGTTGCCCGGCGGCATCGTAGTTGCCCGAGATGGTGGTGAGCGCCGGGTCGATTGTCCCGCTGCCCGAAACGATGCCGCCAGCGCCCACGGTGAGAGCGCCGGAGACCTCCAAAGTGGCGTTCGCGCTGCTGACCGCGGTGAGCGTCAGTGTGCCCCCGGCGCCAGCGCTGCCGATGGTCACGTCGTCGGCGATCACGGTGCCGCCGGAACTGATAGTGAGGCCGGTGATGCCGCCGACGCCGACCTGCACGCCGCCGATGGCCATCAGCACCGCGCCTGACCCGGCGACCGTGACCCGGCCGATGCCGGAGGTCTGCCCGATGACCAGGCCCGTGGAGAGGCCGGCGCTGGTGCTGCCGGCGATGAAGGTGCCGCCCGTGGACACGAGCAGCGTGCCGCTTCCGGCAAGCCCCACGATCGCCTCGCCATCGGCGCTGATCGTGGCGCCGCTGCCGGAAACGGTGACCACGCCGATCGTCCCTGCCGACTGCCCGACCTGGAACGCCGGGTAGGTCGTTCCGGTGGACCCGGCGAGCACCGTGCCGCCATCGAGCACGTTGAGGAAGCCATCGCCCTTGTTGCCTACATTGACCCTTGTGCCGTTGGCGGTGGCTAGCGCCCGGCGCCGGAGACCGTCAGCGAGCCGACGGCCCCCGCGTAGCCGCCGAGATAGATGCCGCTGCTGCCGGTGGGCACACCGCCCGCGGCGACGCCCGCTGCCAGTTCGCCGTTGGGGCCGACGATGACGGTGCCGAAGCCGGCGTTATAGGTGGCGTTGCCGTTCCCGATACCCACCTGGGCGTTGGCAAGGACGTTCCCGCCTCCGCTGACGAATAGCTCGCCCATACCGCCGTAGGTGCCGATCAAGAGGTCGCCGATTGCGCTGAGCGTTCCACCGCTGGCGACAGTCGCGACGCCACTATCCTGCCCGGTCGATCCGGTGGCGTCCGCCCCGCCGATTTCGACATTCGCCTGCAAGGCCCCGCCAATCAGCATCCCGGAGCTGGTGACCGTGAGTTCGCCATCCCCGTCGCGGCCGATGCCAACAATACCGTTCGCCCTCAGCACGGAGCCGCTGCCTCCGACGGTGACGGACCCGACCCCACCCGAGTGATCGCCGACGCCGAGCGCAGGGTAGATGGAGGTCGTATCCGGTATTGTCGTGCCCGTTTCGACTTGCGCGCCGCCCGCGACCACAAGGCTGCCCTCGCCACCGAGGCCCACGACCAGCGGGTTGCCATCCGTGTTGAAAACGGCCCCGCTGCCATTGACCGTGATCGTCCCGGATGCGCCCGCGTTGGCACCGATGAGCGCGTATCCCGAGGTGCCGCCTGGCGGCGCCGTGCCTTCGAGCGACCCTCCCGCCTCGACCGTGATCGATCCGATGCCGCCAGAGGTGTTGCCGACATACAGGTCCGTTCCGTATGCGACCTTGCCCCCGGATATGAGAACCGTTCCGCTTCCGCCGGCACTGATCCCGAGATCAAGTTTCTGGACGGCGGACACCACTCCGCCTGCCGCTACCGAAAGAACGGCGCCCCCGGTGCTGCCGACGAGAATGCTGAGGTCATCGGCGTAGATCACCCCGCCAGAACTCACGGTTGCAAGAGCAATCGATCCGGATACGCCATCTAGATCGAGATAGTTCGAGATACTGTCGTCGGAGAGAACAGCCCCGGCTGCGACGACCAAAGAAGACGTTATGCCTCCGCCATCTGAGAGCGTGAGGGAGGTATTGCCGCCAAGCGTGAGGCCGGCGAGCTCCAGGTCATTCGGGTCAGTAACGACCACGCCGCCGGAGATTGTCGCTGTATCGCCGGAGCCTGGAACGCCCGCCGGCGACCAGTTGGCCGGCGAAATGAATACACCATTGCCTGATTGCCAAACATAGGATGTCATTCTGAAATCCTCTAAACTATACGGATACGCAACAAATGCGCCGGCACGGGCGTTGTGTCAACGCCTGTTGGCCGCCCGCGCCCACCCAGACTAAAGTTCCGCAAGTTCGAATCGCTCGGCGACGCGTTCGACCAGCACGGCAGGCTGCTGGCCACCGTCCCATCCTATGCCCCAGCAATGCAGAAGAAGGACGATCCCGGCGCCTTCGCCGACGCGCTCACCGGCGTCTATGCCACCGATCCGCGACATGGCGCGACGCTGAAATACGTCATCCACAGCGACGCCTTGGACGCGCACGACCACGACCCATAAGAGGCGCAAGAGGATTGTGTCGCAATGCACAACGGGTGCATTCTAGGATCGTAAATACGTCCGGGCGGGATCGAACTCATGCTGGAAACGCTGGAGCACTCGGAACATGCCAAGCACCTGGCGCATGGCCAGGAGCATGGTGATGGACACGCGGATAGCTCGGCCGCTGTGGCGAAGAAGCTGCAGACAGCGCAGTTGACGGCGCTGCTGGTGGCGGGGCTCGCGGCGGGGCTGGCGCTGACCGAGCAGGGCGGCAAACACGCCGAAATCCGGGTGCAGGCAAACCTGATCGCGGCCACCGACGCCTGGGCGCAGTATCAGGCGAAGTCGATCCGCGACAGCGTGTCCAAGGATTTCGTGCAACTCATGACCACTCTCGACCCACCGGCCGACGCCGTGCTGGCGGACCGGCGGTCGCTGGCGATCCGGACGCTGAACGCCGACCAGGACCGTTTCGAGCATGACCCGAAGGATGGCAAGGACGCCATCGCCGCGCGCGCCCGCACGTTCGAGCAGGAGCGCGACCACGCGTTGGAGCAAACCCACGCCTATCACAACGGTGCGGCGGCGATGGAGCTGGGGATCGTGCTGGCCACGGCGTCGGCCATCATCGGCTCGCGTCCGATGGTGGTGGTGGCAGGATTGCTCGGCCTCGCCGGGGCGGTTTGCGCCGTGTTGGGCGTGGTCGCGCCGGAATGGGCCGCGTTCTAACCCGGCCCCATCACCATGGCTGCGGCGGTCGCTCTACGACGGCCACGATGATCGCGCCGCCGACCTGTTCCGCGTGTTCGACGCCATCGACCGTTCCGGCACCCCGATGTGCCGGGGCGTGGCGTGGCTGCGGCAGCGCGTGGCGGCGTGGGGATGGCAGCCCGGCATCAACGCCGCGCTGATCGCGCTCACCCAAAACGACCCGGCGGCCGGCTGGGACCGCGCCGCCCGCGCGACCATCCTGCGCCACGCAGCTCTTGCACGGCCCTACTTCACGCTCGAGGCCGATCGCGACGACAGCAAGCAGTTCTGGCAAACCACGCTGTCGGACAGCGAACGCGGCCGGTTTAGAACCTTCCTCAAAGGCGAGGGCTATGACGTAGCCCTCACCGACCTGGTGATCAACGAAGCCCCAGGCCTACCTGATGCACACCGCCACCCCCTTGTTCTTCCTCGCCAAGGCGGTCGGCATCCCTGAAGATCGGATCGACCTGTTGCGCGGCCTGTTCCTGACCGGCATGCCGCCGGGCTGGTTGCGCAACTGCACGTCGGTGCCGCCGAAGCCGGACTAGGGTCCGGACTCAGTCACGGGATATGGCCGAGTTTGGTAGTTTGCCGGCTGGCTGCTTTCGAGCGAGCTGCTGACCTGAGCGGAGCCTCGATGCGTCGAGCTTCCGAAGGCTTCACCTAAGCACGAACGCCGAGGGTCACACTGATTCCGCCAGCCTTGGCTCGGTTCGCACCGCAACCAGGGCCGCGGCAAGCATAATGACCATGCCAATGGCATCCCACCTTGAGAACGTCTCGCCGTACATAAGCATGCCGACGAGCACAGCAATGACAGGAGACACAAAGGCCCAGGAACCTGCCTTTGAAGCTCCCCAGCGTGACAACAGGTGAAGATAGGCGGTAAAGCCGCACAACGACCCAAATACGAGAAGAAACAGCCATGCCGACCAGGCGGACAGACCCCAGTCTCCGTGGAGAGCATGGATAGCTTCCGGCTCAATGACGAACGAGACGCCAAGCAACATGGTCCCGCCGACCACCATCGTCGATGCCGCGACAACATATGGGCCGCGTTGCGCTACCAAAGGTCGCGCCAGGATTGAACCCAACGCATAAGCCATGGCGGCGGCCACAATCGCAATGGCTCCCAATACTTCCCACCTGCTTGTGCCAGGCATCATCTTTGGCTCAAATAGGATCGTGAGGCCGACAACACCGAGCAAGATCGAGGAGAAGCGGCGTGGATCGAAGGTTTCCTGATGGAAGATCAAAGCGAAGGCTAGCAGCGCCACCGGGGTGAAAGACATCTCAAGCAGGGCGGCCGTGCCCGAGTTGACGAACAGCATGCCCCAGAAGAGAAGGCCGTAGGTCAACGTCACCATAAGCAGGGAAACAAGGGTCAGCCGGACGGCCTCGCGGCGCCCGAAGCGGACCCATTTCCCCCTGACCATCAGGTATGCAGCGATCAGAACACCCGCCGCAAGAAAGCGTGTTGCAGCGAAGAAGAGTGGCGGCACCGTCGCCATGCCGGTCTTCGCCGCTGCCAACGTCAATCCCCAGATAAGGCATATCAACCCGAACAGGGCTATATTCCGGTTTGGCATGATAGCCTTTCCACCAGGGACGTCCGGTGTTACGACCGAAACGCAGTTAGACCGATACAGGTTCCAAGGTCATGGATACGATTGCGACGGTTCGGCTTCTGGGTGGGAGACCCTGCCTTGATTTGGTCAATACGGTGTACGCCCGGCGGGATAGCTGGGGGCCCGACTTCCTGACACAGTACGAGGATCTCATCACCTGGAGCGAGCGAGTTAAGCTGCTCGGTTCGGAACAGATCGAAAGTATCCGCTCCGCTGCGAGGGTTGATCCGCAAAGCGCTGACGTCGCCTTTGAAACGGCAAAGCAACTTCGGGAAGCTGCCGCAGAGGTATTTTCGGCTCTCGTGGAAAAACGCCCTATTCCGGACAGCGCCTTTGCCTTTCTGGGCAACGAGGTCGTGCGGGCGCGCCGTCATCAACGTCTAACTATGACGAACGAACGGTTCGATTGGACCTGGGAGGAGGAACGTCCACTCGACCGGATCGCTCATCGTGTTGCACTGGATGCTGCCGCCATCTTGACGAGCGAACAGCTTTGTCCGCGCGTCAAACTCTGCACTGGCCGGAATTGCGGCTGGCTGTTCCTCGACGAGACCAAGAATGGCAGCCGCCGCTGGTGCCGGGATGAAGGCTGCGGCGCTCACATGCGCGTTCTGCGCCACCGCGCGAAGAAAAGCTGAGCGTTCGAAAGTGTTCAGTTTCGGTCAGCGGACCTGACTGAGGTCATCCGGCGGCACCATCGCCTCGGGCGGCAACCTGACCGTGACCAGCACGGCTGGTCTCGTCACCCAGGACGCGGGCGTGGCCATCTTGGCGGCGGCCATCCAGGGCCATTGTCCGGCCTGGTCATCTCGTCGGCCTGCACTTCCGGCGGCTCGGACGGCAAGTCGGCCGGCGGCGAGAGCCTGTCCACGCGGGCGCGCAGCTTCTTCTATGACGGGGCGCGCTCGTTTCTGATCACCCATTGGGACGCGAACGACCCGGCGGCGACGTTCCTGGTGGCCGGCACGCTGCGCCGGATCCGCGCTGAACCGGGGGCTTGACGTGGCCGGCGCTCTGCACGAGACGCAACCCGAGGGGCCGGCCGATGCCGGCGGGCAGCGTCCGGCTGAGTTCGCCCATCCGTTGTTCTGGGCGCCGTTCGGGCTGATCGGTGCCGCCTGCGAGCGAGGTGAAGCAGACAGCGACACGGGAGTGAGGCGGCCATGCCAGGATTGCTAGGAATCGACCATCCTCTGATCGCGGTCAGGGCCATCGAGCCCATGCGCGAGCGCTACGCCGCCCTGGGTTTCCGCATGACGCCGGTCAGCTTGCATCCCTGGGGCACCTGCACCTCTGTGGCCGTGTTCCGCAACTGCCTGCTCGAGCTCATGGGCATCGACGACGAAAGCCTGATCGACCAGCACCCGGCGGGCGGCTTCCGCTTCGGCCGCGTGGTGCGGGATCAGTTGGCGGAGCGGGAGGGCGTGTCGCTGCTGGCCTTGCACAGCACCGACGCCGACGCCGACGCCGCGGCCGTGCAGGCGAGGGGTCTCGTCTGCCAGGGCGGCATCGAGTTTGGCCGCGACATCGTGCTGCCCGACGGCCGGCCGGAGCGGACCGCCACCTCGCTTCGCGTCCTCTACGACCCGGACCTGCCGCGGCTGTCGAACTTCATCTGCCAGCAGCATCGGCGGGAGCTGATCGAAGTGCCCGCATGGCTGGAGCATCCGAACGGCGCCACAGGCATCTGCCAGGTCACCGTGCTCGCGTCCCCGTCGGACCACCCTCGGGTCAGGTCGCGCATGGCGGGCCTCTATGGCGAGGCGGCACTCGTCGACATGAGCGGCGGATTTGCCGTGCGCACGGGCAACGGCGCGTTCGTGGTGTGCGGGTTGGACGCGGTGGAAGCTGCCTATGGTCTCCTGCCGGCTGCGTTGGCGGGGGAAACCCAGCCTTGTTGCGTCGCCGTCCACGTGCGGGTGCCCAGCTTAGACGGCGTGCTTCCGATCCTCGAGCGGGAGGCGGTCGACCTCGTCCGGCGCGGCGAGCGTGTGACGGTCGGTCCGGCCGAAGCGTTCGGCAACGTGTTCATCGTGTTCGACGCAGCGGCCGCTTAGACCTTTTCGGCGAACTCGGGTTCCTCGAACACTTCCTTCGCCACCTTGAACGCCTCGCCCGCCGCCGGAACGCCGGCATAGATGCACGTGTGCAGGAACACCTCCTGGATCTCCGCCCGCGTCACCCCGTTGGTCAACGCGCCGCGGACATGGACCTTGAGTTCGTTGGGCTTGCCCATGGCGGAGAGCATGGCCAGGTTGACGATGCTGCGCATGCGGCGGTCCAGGCCCGGACGGCCCCACACCTCTCCCCAGCAATATTTCAGCGCCAGTTGCTGGAACGGCAGGTCGAAGCTGGTGCTGCTCGCCAGCGCCGCCTCGGACCACTGCCGGCCGATCACTTCGGCGCGGATATCCTTACCCAATTGCAGCAATTCGTCACTCATCTGGATGCCTTTCTGTGTTGGCTTGGTTCGGCGCGGCTTATCCCACCGACGGCGGCGTGGGCCGGTAGCCGGCCATGCGCGTGAAGTCCTCGGTGTCAGCGATTTTCGTGCGGTCTTCCAGCCACAGGCGGGCGACCTCGCGGCTCAGCGGCAGGTCGAGCCCGACCTCCGCAGCCAACTCGGCGGCGAGGCCCACGTCCTTGCGCATCAGCCCCGTGCTGAAGCCGCTGTCGAACCGGCCGGACAGGATCCATTTTGGGACGTGGATTTCGCTGATGGCGCTGCGGCCCGTGGCAGCGTTCACTACTTGCAGCACGGCCTCGGCGTCCACTCCGGCGGCCTCGCCTAGCCGCAGCGCCTCGCCCGTCGTGATCATGTGCGCGGCGACGAGCATGTTGTTGATCAGCTTGGCGACGTTGCCGGCGCCCGATGGCCCGACATGGATCGCTTTCGCCGCCATCGCGTCGACCACCGGCTTCACGGAGGCGACGTCCGCCTCGCTGCCGCCAATCATCATCGCCAATTGACCCGCCGCCGCGCCGGCCGGCCCGCCGCTGACCGGCGCGTCCAGGTGGCCATGCCCGGATGCGTTCAGCAGGGTTTCCAACCGGCGGCTGGTCGCCGGGTCGGCGGTGGAGGTGTCGACCACCACGACCCGGCGATCCCTCCGCTCGAGCAACGCGTCGGGGGTGGTCAGCACGGCCTCCACGTCGCGCGCGTAGGGCAGCGAGGAGACGAACACGTCCACCCGCCGCAGGAGGGTAGCGAGGTCGCTGGCTGGTTGTATCCCCCGCTCCGCCGCCAATTCGCGGCGCGCGTCGGACAGGTCGAAACCCGTCACGTCGAAGCCGTTGCGGGCGAGCGTTGCCGCCATGGGCAAGCCCATATTGCCGAGGCCGATCACGCCGACTGTCTTGATTTGCATCGCATCCTACCATTTGGCCGCCGCACGGCGGCGCCGGGCTCTGCCGGCCGCGTCTCGCCTAGCCTGGCAGCCAGGCTAGGTGATCGAGCCGCTTCGCCACAAGCACGTTTGGGTCGTCCGCGTCTTATGGCGGCCGGCAACGCCGCCGCCGACGCCGCCGCCGACGCCGCCTTGGCCGCGCAAGAGGCCGGCGCGACCGTGGCCATGGTCGCGTCCGCGCCGCAGGACGCGCGTGCCGGCAACTCCGCGTTTACCGGCGGTGCGTTCCGCTTCGTCTCCGACGGCGTCGACGACCTGCTGGCGATTGCGCCCGACATCAAGGACATGGACTCGGCCAATCGATTTCGGCTTTCACACGCGCGAGCAGTATTTCGATGATATTGGGCCGGCTCACCGAGGATCGCTCCCGTTGGCCTGCCATATCTGGAGCGGCGCGCAGGAACCGTGTCGTTCGACATGCCGTGCTACGGCCGCCACTTGCATCTCAGCGGCCAGATCGACGCGTATCTCGCGCGGGGACCGGATTGCCCCGCCGAGCCGCTTCCGGCTCGACACGATCAGCGCCGTCATCGCCATGGTGGCCGCCGGCGTGGGCTGGTCCTTGGTGACACCGCTGAGCATCCTGTCATTGGCGAGCTTGGCCGACCGGCTCCGCTTGGGGAAGCTGCCCGGCACGCCGGTGCGGCGCAGCCTCGTGGCCGTCGGCCGGCCGGGGGATGGCCTAGCCAAGTTGGCCGATGCCGTCAGCCCAGCGTCCCGAGGGTCACGTCGCGCTTGGCCTATGAAGATGATCACGGCAAGCAGGTCATGGTCGGGCAGATCTCGGTGGAAGCCATCTCCCCCGAGCATGTCACGAGCCCAATCCCGCTCGTGCTCGTCCACGGCCTGGCACAAACGGCGGTGAACTGGATGGAGCCCTGGGGACGGCCGTGAGGGTTTGGCGGATTGGTTCGCCGCCCATGGCTGGCGCGTCTACCTTGTGGACCAGCCGGCACGGAGGCGCTCTGCCTGGAACCCGGATTTGGATCGAGTTGAACGAGATCGATATGACCGGCTTGCGGCAGCAGAGGCTGGTCCAGCGCAGCGTTGACGTTCCGGTACGTGACCGCCCGAGTTCACCGGTTTGCCACGGCAAGCGGGTCGCGCGCCGTCAGTCCATTCGGCTAAGCGGCTTGCGCCAAAGCCTCGAGTGCGCCCTGGAGTTTTGTGCGGTCCACCTGGGTCAAGGAGGGCTGAAGCTGTAGCCCGTCTTCGCAGGAAGCGGCAACCCGCACGTCAAGCCAATCCGGTAAGCCTTGCAACTGCAGAACTCCTGCCGTTCCTGGTTCGACCGGGACGGCGGGTGCGAACTGCAGCAACACTCCCGAACCGGACAACACAATGCCACTATGATCGGTGCTGCCCAGCCGTAAAACTGCCGGCTGGTCGATCACCACGCTTTCAATGGCTTCGCCACGCTTGACGCTGCCAATCACCTCGAGGAACGCTGCAACCTCGGCGCTCAACCCGGACGCGTCCTTGGCAAGGCTCAGAGCCGCGCTGCAGATTTCAGTGTGTGCCTGTGCGCTCTCGGCGGTGACCTTAAGCGTCGCGTCAACACCTTGTCGCAATTGAGCAGCGCTGCCGGAAACTTCCGACATGGTGGCCAAGATTCTTTCTGCTGCCGTGTCCTGCGCGAAAACCGCCCGGGTGATCGAGGAACTCAGCGCGTAGACGGCGCGGGCGGACACATCGATGGCATCGATCCCAGCACCCGAGGCATCGGCTGTCGCGACGATGCGGGCGCTGCGTTCGGCGGCGGCTTGTGCAGCGGCGTTGATCTGGGCGGCTAGCCGTTTGACTTCGGCCGCCACGACGGAAAAGCCGAGACCAGCCTCCCCCGCCCTCGCTGCCTCGATGGTTGCATTCAGGGCAAGCATGCGAGTTTGTCCGGCGATGGCGCTGATCTCGCCCACCATGTGCTCGATTTCGGTTGCGGCATTCCGAGTCTGCTTGATCCGAGCCTGGGCCGCGGCGGTCTCTGCTAAAGTTGCTTGGGCACGCAACTCGCTTTCCGCCGCCTCCTTGCCGATCCCGCGCATGGCCTGGCTCAGGGACTGGAGCGCGACGGAGCTGGAGGCGATGGCGTCGATCGACTGAACCAACTGGTCTTCCGCTTGGCGGCCGGCTGCCAGGACCGTGTCGGCGTGGCGGGAGAGGGTTGTGGCGGTCCCAGCGACCGAGTGCGCCGCAGTGGCCACACTCCGGAACACGCCGCCGATGGCAGCGCCAAAGCATTGCACCAGGGCATCGACCTTGGTTTGCTGTCGCGACCGCTCGGCATAATCACGTTCCTGCCGGTCGAGCAGCGATTTGACCTGGCCAATATGCGAAGCGATCGCGGACTGCATCACACCGAGCGCGCGGAGCAAGGCAGACGTCTCGCTGCGGCCACGCGCGACAATCTTATTGTCCAAGCGGCCCTGGGCAATGGATTGCGCGACGCAAGCGGCTTGCCGCACGGACGGCACGATCGAGTGTCCAACCGCCAAGGTGATGATAGCCGCCAAGCAGACGGATCCAACGAGAGCGAGACCATTGCCCCGCTGCGTGTGCCGCAGCATTTCGCCGACCAACTGGCGATAGTGATGGGCATCTCCGGCGAACAGCTCGACTGCGGTGTTGAATTGATCGCGCAAGGCAACGACCGCCGCTGCCTGCTCGCTTGGCGGCCCGGTGAGCGCTCCAACGCGGCTGCTTAGATCCATTGCCACTTTCCGGCCGCGCACCGACATGGCCCGATCCCGCGCGACCTCAAGATCCTGCTGCATGTCTTCTATGTCGGCCGCCGTGATCGAACCGTTTCCTGCGCCCGTCAGCAAAGTGTTCTGGGCTTCACGAAGATAACTCATGGCCATGAAGGCGTCGTCGTAGAGCTTGAAACTCAATGTTCCAAGTTGTTGTTCCACATTGCGGCTATAGAGCCCCAGTGCCCCAGTAACGAGCGTCAGAGCCAACGCTCCAAGGAGGATTTTGAGGCGGATCGGCATGGCTATGAGGCGCCGTCAAACAGGTCAGCCGGTTTATGTGCAACGGGCGACAAGGTTATTTCACCTTCACGGTCATGTGCATACGCGGATGGATTTCACAGTGCACCTCGAAGGTGCCGGACTTCGAGAAAGTCACCGAGGTGACTGAGCCCGGAGGCGCCTCGGAGCTTTCAAAGCTGAAGGCTGGCGAATCGATGACAATCTGGTGGTCGAACGAGTCATTGTTGTCGAACTGCACGACGTCACCACGGGAAACCTGGATTGCCGCGGTTGAGAACGCGCGGGCGACCTGATGCACCACGGTGATGCTGCTGGCCTGAACGCTCAGCCCGGCGAGGATGACAAGCAGGACGGCAGCAGCCAGGCTGCAGCCAAGCTTGCGCCGGGTCATTGCGTTACTACGTCCCTTTCCATAGGCGCGAGCTTGGCGATCAGGCGGTTCTGCGTGTGAAAACCCACCCCCAACTCGGCCATCGTGGCCTGCAGATCCTCCGCGAGGGCGTCAAATTGCGCGCGATTGAGGCCGAGAGCCCGGTGTGACGAAGCCATGTCCTTGCCGGTGTAGTGGCAAGGGCCGTCCGAAATTTGGCAGAACTGTTCCAAAAGGAGGCGGCGCAAGCGGTCCATGTTGGTCTCGGAGAAGGTCGACGCGATGCGCGGGTCGGCCAGCCAGCGCTGCACCGCCGCATCGACAAGAGCGTGAACGCCGTCGTGTCCTCCGAGGTCGTCATACAAAGTTTGGGCTTTGCTGCTCACGGCAGCCAAAGCCAGCCAAGACGTAACCAAGAGGAGCAGCAGCCTTTTCGCCATGATCTAAATACCTTGCGCGTTGCCGGTCAGAAGCCGACTTGTAATGAGACGTAGGCGCCGCTCTGCTGGCCTTGGCGAGCGATGGCACCTAGATCGACGTATGCGACGGTTGCGGACACGTTCTTGCTGAAGAAATAAGCCGCAAATATATCGTAGGCCGTGCCTTCCTGCGCAAAGCGCAGATTGCTCGGTTTGGTGCGCAATTCCGCGCCTATGGCGGCTCGCCTGGTCAGCAGGTAAGCGAGCGATCCCTCGAATTCCGGACTGTAGCCAGCGTCCGCATCGCCACCGAAGCCGAGAAGCCCAAATTGATTGGCTTTGGTCATCCGAACCGTCATGTCCGCGAGCAGGCTCTGCGCCAGGAACAGCTTGCTCGCCGCCAAATACAGGTCCACGCCCTGGTGGCCGCGAGCTCCAATGGCATCGAGCACGCCATGCGCGTCATTGGACTTGAACTGGAGCCCGGCGGCGATTTGCGGGAGCCACTTGTCCTGGTCGTAGACCGCGTCCCCAAGCAGGCGCAGCTTTACTCCGGCTACGTCCTCATTGATCGTGAAGCCACGACCGATGCCGAGACGGCCGCCGGCCTCTTGGGTGTCAAACCATATGTGAGCGTAGGATAGTTCGAGGCGGTCGTAGAGGCCGATCGCGACGCCGACGCTTTCCAGCGTAAAGGATGGCAGCACGATCGTCGTGTTATGAATGTTGGCTCCGACGGCGTCATTCGTGCCATAGCCGGTGATGAGCGCCCAGGGCACCAGGCCACCGCCGCCCGCGCCCTCCACTTGGGTCACGCCGGACGTTGCGAGCAACCGACCACTTTCCGGAACCTGGGCCCGGGCGCCCCCAACTCCCAGTCCAATCACGAGCAGGGCGATCAGGCAGCGATAAAATCCTTGGATCGTCATGCCCCAAGGCTAACCGTGATTGGTAAACAGGCCCTTTAAGCGAATGGTCGTCGCAAGCAGATAGTCAGGCCGCCCGGTTCCGTGGGTCGGGCACCAGCGGGTGCTCCCCCTGATCCGCCGAGCGGTCGGGAAACTCGCCCAGATTCTGCTGGATGGACGCCTCTTCGACCGGCTGGCCGGCTAGGACGGCTGGGTCATCTGGATCAGGCACCGGAACCTGCGCCGCACCAACGCTTTCGCTCATGCCCACAAGCGCGCGGGCGCGCTCCCAATATTCCAGGTCGCTGCCTTCCGGGCAGCCGTCCGCTTCCCAGAGATAATAAGCGCGCTCACGAATGCGCTGGTCGCGATCGGGGTCGTCTTCAAGCGGGTTGTCAGACATGGATGACGGTTCCTCGCCGCAATACGGGCAGCCTTGCTCTTGTAGCGCGCGAGCGGCGGCTGGGTTCGATGCTGGGTGCGGATTGTCGGTCACGTCCGCCTTGGCCAGTTCGCCAAAGCGTGCCGGCCGCCCCGAAACACTGGCAGTTCTCTGCTGCGATGCCATAATAAGGCCATGCCCGACGGCACCCCCTCGCTGAGCCTGACGCTGCACCCCTCGGTCAACAGCATCCCGGCGGCGGACTGGGACGCTTGCGCCGGGTCGGCCAACCCATTCGTCAGCCACGCCTTTCTCTCGGCGGTCGAGGATAGCGGGTCGGCCGGCCCCCGCACGGGCTGGCTTCCCCAGCATGCCGCGTTGCGCGACGCAGCCGGGACGCTCCTGGCGGTGGCGCCGATGTATGCAAAGAGCAACAGCTACGGCGAATACGTGTTCGATCACGGCTGGGCCAACGCGTTCGAGCAGGCTGGGGGCAGCTACTACCCAAAGCTGCAGGTGGCGGTGCCGTTTTCCCCCGTGCCTGGGCCGCGCCTGCTTTGCCGCCCGGCGGCCGGCATACCGGTCGAGACGATTGCTGGCGCCTTGATGCAGGCCTGCACCGAGCTGCGGCTCTCTGGCGTGCACATCACGTTCTGCAGCGAGTCCGAGTGGCACGTGCTCGGGCAGGCCGGCTGGCTCCAGCGCCTGGGCCAGCAATACCACTGGGAGAATGCCGGCTACGGGACGTTCGACGACTTCCTGGGCGCGCTTTCCTCGCGCAAACGCAAGGTGTTGCGGCGTGAGCGGCGCGATGCGAATGACGCCGGGCTGGTGTTCCGCACTCTCCGCGGCCGGGAAATCACCCGGCGGGACTGGGACGCGTTCTACCGGTTCTACCAGTCCACAGTGGACCGCAAATGGGGTAGCGCCTACCTGACCAAGCGATTTTTCCCCCTGTTGAGCGAGCGGCTGGGGGACCGCGTCGTGCTGATGCTGGCTGAGCATGGCGGCGAGCCGGTGGCCGGGGCGCTGAACCTGATGGGGCAGGACGCGCTGTATGGTCGCAACTGGGGCTGCCGCGGGGAGTGGCCGTTTCTGCACTTCGAGCTCTGCTACTATCGAGCGATCGATTTCGCTATCGAACATGGGCTGGCAAGGGTCGAGGCGGGGGCGCAGGGCCAGCATAAGATACAGCGCGGATACTTGCCCAAACCGACCTACTCGGCGCACTGGCTGAGCAATGCCGCGCTGCAACGAGCGGTGGGAGACTTCCTCGAGCGGGAGCGGCCGGCGGTGCTCGCAAGCATGGAGGAGCTCGCCACCGAATACTCCCCTTATCGCAAGGGCGACGACTAAGCGGCGCGATTTCCGCTGCAGCATCCACGTTTCGTT
Source organism: Acetobacteraceae bacterium (assembly GCA_965198565.1). Classification (GTDB taxonomy): domain Bacteria; phylum Pseudomonadota; class Alphaproteobacteria; order Acetobacterales; family Acetobacteraceae; genus LMUY01. The sequence continues at coordinate 81,630 of OZ240665.1, forward strand.
AGCATCACGGCGGTAATCTGTCCCCGTGTTGACCCTTGCGACCGACCCTACCACGTTGCTACGAAAGGCTTTGCTCGAACGCGGCGAGGCCCTGGCGGTGATTGCTGACCCGGGCGAGGGTGAGGATGCGATCATCGTGGGCGCCAACGAGCCATGGTCGCGCGCGATCGGCCAGCCAAACGGGCTGCTCGGCCGCCCGATACGGGATCTGCGGCCCCATGTCGTCGAGCCTGGCCAATGGTCTGCCTTTGCCACGGCTCTCCGCCGCTATGCTCCGATCCAGCTCCTCCTGCAGTTGCGGGTGGAGGGGCGGGAGAGATGGCTGCAGGTCCGCCTCACGTTCGACGAGGATGCCTCCGGATACGCAACGCAGGCCCTGCTCCTCGGACGAGACATCACCAAGCTGAGGCGGCGCGAGGCCAAGGAAGAAGTGGCCAAGCGCCTGACCGGGGCTATTTTCCTCGACATCAATGCTCCCGTCGTGGTGGTCGCTGAGACGGGCGAGATCGTGATGAGCAATCCTGCCTTCCAGGCTCTGCTTGACTATAGCGAGGAGCAACTGCTGAGCTTGGCCGTCGCAGACCTCGTTGCCCCGGACCACCAGGTGGAAGCAGCGGCCGCGCGAGCCAAGCAATTGCGGGACGGCGCTCGCTTCGAAAATCGGATCGATCTTTTGCATCGCACCGGCTCGCGGATCAGCGTTCGCATCACGTCGACGCTGTTGGCGCAAGAGGATGGCTGCCGACTTCGCGTGATCACCGCGCTTGCCGAGACGGTCGGCCGTATCGAGGCGGCAGCCGGAGCATCGCCCAAGCTCGATCTTTATGGTGCGCCGGCGCAGCTCGAAGGCGAGGTGCTCGCCATCAGCCTGAAGGGTCTGAAGGCCGCCTGTGCGAGCGAATGGGCGCGGCTGGCGCCTCGCGCGACACTGGTTGTCGAGGGCTCCATCAAACGCCGCCTGCGGCCGACCGACGTATTTAGCCGGACCGATGACGATGGCTTCGTGATCTGGTTCCACAGCCGGCATAGCGCGCACAATGCGGCCGTTCTGGCGAGCATCGTGCGTGACGTTCGCTTGCGTTTGATCGTGGAGCTAGGAGACGAGATCCCCGCTCCGGCGATGGCGGTGCTGGCGTCCAGCGACCCGGCGGCGAACGCCGCATTCTCCCCTGCGCTGCTCGACCCAGCGCCATCCACAGGCCGGCCGGCCGTCGGGGTCAGTGCTCTGCCGGTGATGGATCGCGATGGCAAGGTCCGGCCGTGGTGTTTGGCAGAGTTGGCCACCGTGCCACGTCGCCGGGTCAGTTCCGAAATGGCCAGTCCGGAGGGATCGGCCGACGCCGACCTGCAGCGGTTCGATGCCGCTTTGGCAGCCGCCTGTGCGAATGCGGGTTGGGAAAAGGTTTTTGTGCGGGTGGGCTGGCAATGTCTCGCCAATCTCGACAGCCGCCGCTTGCTCGACGACCGCCTTGCGCGGGCACCATCGGCGGCGCGGTGCCGCCTCGCGCTTGTCGTGTCCGGCGTACCGCCGGTGCCAAGCCCGAAACGCTGGTTGGACGTGGTGGCATCCCTGCGCCCGCTCCTTGCCGACGTCATTCCCTGCGTCACGTTGGCAAGCGGAGATCAAGACCTGTTTGGCGCAACGGTATGCACGTGGCCGGTGGGCTGGATCGCCATTGATGGCGCGGATCCGCAATCGATGCCCCCCGACGGCTATTTCGCTCTGATCGCGACGGCCCGTCGCCGGGAGATGACCGTCCTGGCGCGAGCGGCGACGGCGGCGGACGTACGGGATTGGACCGAGCTTGGAGCCAGCCTGATCGTGGTAGCAACCTAAAGTGACGCGTGTTTGCCCCGGGGTCCGATCTTCCTGTCGAACGGCGCGCTGCCGGCTGGCCCCGATTTCATCGAGACTATTTTGTGGCTCACCGGGACAATCCGTACCTTGGTTTGCGGCTGACCTTGCTGACGAGTAGCCCCGGGTCGGGTGGCCCGACGCTTCTGCTGACCCGCCGGGTCAATCACGTGGATGGCTCTAGACGCGGGGTGAAAGTCGGAGCTCCTCTCGCTTGGGCAAGGCGTCGTAGCAACCAGGCCGTTGCACCGCGACCGCCGCAGCAGCCTGGGCGCGGCCAATGGCGGCAGGCCAGTCGCAACCTTCGAGCCGTGCCGCCGCCAATACGCCGCAGAACGCATCCCCGGCGCCAGAACTATCTACCAGGGCAACCAGGGCGGCCGGAAAGCGCGTGATGCCGCGGGCGTCGGCCAGGAGGCAACCGTCGCCGCCTAAGGTGACGAGCACGCATGCTGCCCCGCTGTTCACGAGGTTTTTGGCGGCGGCTCCGGGATCGTCTGTGCCGGCGAGCTGCCTTGCTTCCAGCCGGTTCACCACCAAGGCTGCGCAACGGGGCAAGACGTCGTGAACCGGCCAGCGCAAGGGAGCGGCGTTCAACATCACCGGCGCCTGCGTCGCCGCCAGCGCCGCTTGCGTCGCGGCCAATCCCAGGTTGCCCTGCATGAGCAGCAGATCCTCCGGCGCCGCCCCGACGGCAAAGGCGCAGGCTTCGCCCTCCGTTACCTCGTCGGCGCAGCCGCACAGGCTGACAATGCTGTTCTCGCCGTCCGCTGCAACCAGGATCAACGACCGATCTGTTGGCACCAGCTTGCGCAACCACGTCACCTGCAAGCCGGATTCCTGCCGCACCGTCTCGATCAGGCGCTCGGCGTCCGCGTCCTGGCCAAGAGCGGCGCAGAACCGCACGGACGCACCGGCCCGGGCGGCCACCACCGCCTGGTTCAGCCCCTTGCCCCCGGGCGCGCGCGCGAGCCCCGCCGCCACCACCGTCTCGCCGGGCTCGGGCAACGCGGGCAGCCGGAACGTCTCGTCCAGCATCGCATTCCCTAGCACGAACAGCCGTCCCGTCATGAGCGCCGTGCCGCATCCGCCGGCTGCGTCAAAACGTCCACCCGCTTAGTCCCCGTAGGCAGCGGAGTGAAAGTCGATCTCCAGCGTCAGCATGGTCGCGAACGTGTCCCGAGCCGCCGGCATGGCGGCCGGCTCGGCGGCGAGCGCCGCGTCCACTTTCGCCTTGCAACCACGTGACCTGGTTCAGGAAACCCGGTTCGGCGTGCAGCCGCACCCAGTCGGCCACCAGGCGATCCCGCGACGGCCGGGCGTTGGCGCGCAGGCACCAGGTGGCATAGGTCCATTCGGCAGCGAGCATCATGGCGGCAATGGTCGCATATCCGCCGGTCTCTGCGATGGCACGGGTGCCGTCACAGAAGCGGGCGACCGCTGCCGGCAGGCCCGGTGGCTGGAACGGCAGCCCGAGGGTGGCAAGGCTGCAATCGAAGTAGTCCAACTGCTCGCCGCCCAGCCCATGCAAGATGGCGCAGAGCCGGCGCCGCGACGCAAGGCTGGGGGCGCGGAGCAGGGCGTGGCCGAAGATCACGATGGCGACTTCCACGAAGGCGCGCTCGTAGCCGAGATAGCGGGCGAACACGCCGGGGGGAAGGCGATTGGCCTCGATGTCACGCACGAAGCGATGCGCCTGCATCGCGTCCCACGGCCCGGCGGCAGCGGCGCGCAGGTGTTCGCTCGGGCGCATCAGTCCTCGCCAGCCAGCCAGCCCAGCACGTTCTGCCAAAGCCGGGCGAAGCCGGGCCAGGCGCTGAACTCCGCGGATACCCAGTGCGGGCCGATATCGGAGGTCCAGGCGAGCGTACGGCCCGCGTCATGCGTGCCGCACACCAGCAGCGGGTGCCCACCGGCGGCCGCCGGCAGCCGCGCCAGCACGGCGGCACCGTCCCGCGCCGCCACCTCGTTGGCGCCGAGCAGCAGCGGCCAGGGCGCTTCCAGCCCGCGCAGGATCGGGTGCGCCGGGTCGGTGATCTCGGGGACGAAGCCCTCGGGCACTTCGACCCGGTCGTCATAGGGCAGGATGGTGACGGGCAGCGCGTCCTCCACCGGGGTGCGGCGCCAGCGGGCGCGGCCGTCGATGCCTTGGAAGCTGAAATAGCCGCCGATCATGCCCAGGCCGCCGCCGGCGCGGGTCCATTCGGCCAGCAGCTTGAGGCGGTTCGGCGTGGGCTTGCCGTGCAGCCACACCGATTGTGGCAGCAGCAGCGTGTTGGCGCCGATGTCCGACAGCAGGATCGCGCGATAGGGCGACAGGCCTTCCAGGGTGAACGGAAATCCCTCGGCGGCTTCGTGGGCGGGCATGTAGACCAGCTCGAACGCCGAATCCTTCAGCGCCGCCACCAGCGGCTCGGCGCCGAGGTGGAAGGTCACGCTGCCGAACTGGTCAAAGCCTTTGTAATGGGTTGCGGCGCTGACCCAGCTCTCGCCGACCAGCAGGACTTTGGTGCGCGCCATGGCGATCCTCCGGTGTGGTTATGCGGCCGATGCGTCGAACACGCTGCGCGGATTGCCGACCATCATGCGGGTGAGCTCCGCCTCGGCCACGCCATGGCGGCGCAGGCGGGGCAGGAAGTGGCGCAGCAGGTAGGCGTAGCCGAAGCCGCCATAGTGCGTCAGCATCATCTTCAGGAACACGTCTTGCGACAGCAGGATGCGGCCCAGATGCCCGCGTCCGATAAGCCCGGCGATGGCGCGGGCGTTGTCCTCGTCGGACGGGCATTGCACGCCTTGGTCGGCGTAGAAGAAGTCCATGCCGATCATGTCGTAGCCCAGGAACGCGCCGCGCGCGGCGAGCGACGCCTGATACGCCACATCGGCGCCGGACGGGTTCATGTGGCACAGCACGGTGTGCGCCAAGTCCGCCCCTTCCTGCGCCACCAGGTCCAGCACCTCATGGCCCAGGCGGAACCAGCCCGGCAGGTGGATCATCAGCGGCAGCCCGGTGCGCGCCTGCGCCCGCGCCGCACCACGCAGCGACTTGCGCTCCTCCGGCGTGAAGTCCGCCGAAACGCCGATCTCGCCGATCAGCCCGATGCGCACGCCGGAACCGGCGACGCCCACGGTGGCCTCGGTCACGATCTCGTCGGCGATGTCGTCCGCGGACAGGTGCTTGAGGCGGTCCGGGTGCGACGCCTCGAGGTAGAAGCCGCCGCCCATCACCACGTTCAGCCCCGTGGTCTCCGCGATGCGGCGCAGCGCCAACGGGTCGCGGCCGATGCCTTGGCAGGTGGGGTCGACCACGGTTTGGACGCCCTCCGCCTTGGCTGGCAGCAACTCTGCGGCGGCCAATCGCTCGTCGTCCAGGGTGCAGTTGCTGAGGTTGACGAACGGGTCCATCCGCAGTTCGCCGAGGATGCCGGGATGCACCGGGTCGCAGGCCAGCCGTGCCCGCGCCGGCTGCTTCGGCTGGTGCCACCAGCAGCGGCAGTCGTTCAGCAAATGCTCATGGATCAGCGTGACGCCAAGCGAGGCCGCCGGCACCGGGCCGGTGACGGTCATGACCTGGCCGGAGCCGACATGGGCGGCCGAAAGCTCAGCCAATTCGTGTCCTGCGTTGTCCGAGGCGGGCGAACACCCGCGTGTTGAGCCAGATGGCGGCCAGGATGATGGCACCGGTGACGATCTGCACCAGGAACGGCGAGGTGTGCACCAGGATCAGCCCGTTGCCGATCACGGCGATGGTCAGCGCGCCCAGTACGGTGCCCACGATGGTGCCGCTGCCGCCGAACAGCGAGGTCCCGCCCAGCACCACGGCGGCGATCACGTCGAGCTCGAAGCCCACCGCGGCATTGGAGGAGCCGGAGCCAAGCCGGGCCGCGATGATCAGCCCGGCCGCGGCGGCGGCCACCCCGGAGAGCACCAAGGCGGACGCCCCAACCCGGCGCGCCGGGATCCCCACCCGGCGCGCCGCTTCCGGGTTGCTGCCGACGGCGACGATCTGCCGGCCGTAGCGCGTCTGCTCCAGGGTGACATAGCCGGCGACCGCCACCAGCGCGGCCACAAGCGCCGGCAACGGCAGCCCCGCCACCCAGCCGCGGCCCAGCGCCATAAAACCCGGTATGTCGCCGATCGGGATCGAGAAGCCCTGGGTCAACAGCAGCGCCACGCCGCGCAGCATGGACAGCCCGGCGAGCGTGACGATGAACGACGGCACCGACTGGTAGGCGACGAACCAGCCCTGCACCGCGCCGATCGCCGCCCCCAGCGCCAGCATCGCCAGCACCACCATCGGCCAGGGCCAGCCGGCGGCGAGCAGGATGGCGGCAAGCGCGTTGGTCAGCGCGATGGTGCTGCCGACCGAGAGGTCGATGGCGCCGGTGGTGATGACGAACGTCATGCCGATCGCCACGATCAGCAGGGGGGCGGACTGGCGCAGCAAGTTCAGGAGGTTGCCCGGCAGCAGGAAATACGGCGACAGCGCGGCGAACGCGACCGAACAGAGCAGGAAGAACCCGGCGATCGACAGCACCTGCGCATGCTCCAGCGCCATGTCGACCAGCGCCGGGCGGGCCTCGGCATCCATCGCGCCGCTCATGCCGGCGCTCCGCCCACGATCAGGCGCACGATCTCGTCCAGGTCGGTTTCGGCGATCAGCCGCTCGGCTACTTTCTGCCCCTCGTACATGAAGGCGATGCGGTCGCAGACGCGGAACAGGTCCTGCAGCCGATGCGTGATCAGCAGCACCGCCACGCCCTGCGCCTTGACGCGCCGGATCAGCGCCAGCACCGCCTCGACTTCCGCAACCGCCAGTGCGGAGGTGGGCTCGTCCAGCAACAACACCCGCGGCGAGAACGACACGGCGCGGGCGATGGCGATGGATTGGCGCTGCCCGCCCGACAGCCGCGCGACCTTCGCCCGCAGGTTGGGGATGCGGATGCCGAGCGAGCTCAGCATCGCCTGCGCCTGGGTGCGCATCGCCCGCTTGGCGAGAAAGCCGCGCCGCGCGATCTCCCGCCCCAGGAACAGGTTGCCGGCGACGTCGATCGTGTCGCACAGGCTAAGCTCCTGATACACCATCTCGATGCCGCGCGCCCGCGCCTCCGCCGGGCCGGAGAGCTGCACCGGCGACCCGGCAAGCGTGATGCTGCCCGCATCCGGCAAATAGGCGCCCGAGATCACCTTGCTGAGCGTCGATTTGCCGGCGCCGTTGTCGCCCACCAGGCCCAGGCATTCGCCGCCAAACAGGTCCAGATCGATCCCGCGCAGTGCCGTCTGCGAGCCGAAGCGCTTGCCCACCCCACGCAGCGACATCAGCGGCGCGGCTTCGGCGCTGTGGGATTCCCGTGGCCGCGTTTGGGCGCCGGTCTGCACGCCGGGTTACTTGAACACCGCGCGATATGGCTCGACGTTGGCCTTGGTGACGATTGTCACCGGGATTGCGACCGACTTCTCCACGCTCTCGCCCTTGGACAGCTTCACCAGCGCCTGCACGCCGGCCGCGGCCATTCCGGCCGGATCCTGCTGCACCACGGCGATCACGTAGCCGGCGTCGATGCCGGCAATCGCCTGCGCCGTCAGGTCCCAGCCGAACAGCTTCACCTGGTCCTGCTTGCCCTGGCTCTCCACCGCCGCGATGGCGCCCAGCAGCGCGGGCTCGCCGGTGGCATAGATCGCGGTGATATCGGGGTTGCCGGTCATCAGCGTTTCGGCGGCGGACAGCGCGTTGTCCTGGATGTTGCGCCCATCCACCACGCCCGCGATGCTGACGCCGGGTTTGCCGCTGATGGCGTCGGTGAAGGCTTTCTGCCGCTGGTTCTGGATGAACGAGTTCAGCGCACCGACGACCCCCACGCGCGCCTTGCCGCCCATGTTGGCCTGCACATAGGGCAGGAAGGTGTCGGCCAACTCGGCGCCGGCCTTGAAGTTGTCCACGCCGATTTGGCACTTCTGCGGCCCGTCGGCTGGCAGCACGGCATCGACCGCCACCACCGGAATGCCCGCCTTCGCGGCTTCCTGCACCGCGGGCAGCAACCCGTTGACGTCGATTGCGTCCACCAGGATGCCCGCGACCTTCTGCTGGATGTAGGCCTCGATGGCGTTGTTCTGCTCGGTTGGCCGGTCGTTGGCGTTGAACACCACCAGCGAGACGCCGGCCTGCTTCGCCGCACCCTCCGCGCCGTCCTGCATCTGCTTGAAGAACAGCGCCTGTTCGTTGATCTGGATCATGGCCAGCGTGGTTCCGGCGGCCAGCGCGGGCCGGGCGCCGGGCAGCCCCAGGGCCAATCCGCCAGCAGCGCCGGCGAGCATGGTGCGTCGGGCGATCATGGTCATGGTTCAGTCCCCTGTTGTGTGTCCGGCCGGTCAGCGAGGCGACCCGGCGTTGCTGCCGAGGCGCGGGTGATCAGTTCGGATCGCGGGGAGACGCTGTTGTCAAGGGGGGACGATGCTCACGCCCATTTGGCGGGTCAGTTCGGCGTCGTGTCGCTCAAGCGGTGAGGTCGAGCAGTGACGTGCTGCTGGCCACATAGGGTGCTGGGGTGTTTGCCGGCGCGTTGCCACTGACACGAGCAGCGAGGGCGGCCACGGAGGCGGCCGTGGCCGATTGGGTTTGCTGGAGGATGGCGGCAGACACCGCATTGGCCACGGGTGAGGCGTTCATCATATGTCGTCCGGTCAGGTCGCGTCTTAGTTGTAGCGCCAAAGCCCTTAAGCAACTGTTAACGGCCACTCACTCGACATACAAGACAATGCACATGGCTCGCCGGTGCGCCCGACCTACGCGGCGCATCTCCGTCTGGAGTCTAGGTACTAGCAGCCTGTCGGACTTAGCCAGGCGGGGAGGCCTGGGTTAGGATTGGGCGTTTGCGATTGGTTTACTCTGGACCCCCTACACATGAGCAACTTCCGCCTGATTGACCGTGACACCGGGTTTCTGATGCCGCCCTCGGTGGACGAGTGGCTGCCTGAGCGTCACCTGGCGCGCTTTGTGGTTGAAGTGATCGCAAGCCTGGACCTGGGTGCGATGACCGGCAGCGACCGCGGGTCGGGTGAGAAGTCCTACCACCCGGAGCTTTTGCTGGGGATCATGGTGTATGGCTACGCCACGGGCGTGTTTTCCAGCCGCAAGCTGGAGCGGGCGACCTATGATTCGGTGGCGTTGCGCTTCATCGCCGCCAACGAACATCCCGACCACGACACCATCGCCGCCTTCCGCCGCCGCTTCCTGCCGCAGATCGAGGCATTGTTCGTGCAGGTTCTGGGCCTGGCGCGCGAGATGGGGGTCTTGAAGCTGGGCACGGTGGCGCTGGACGGCACCAAGATCGCTGCCAACGCCAGCCGCCACAGCGCGCTGTCCTACGAGCACGCCAGCAAGATAGAGGCGCAGTTGAAGGCCGAAGTGGCCGACCTGATGGCCCGTGCCGAAGCTGCCGACCAAGCGGACCTGCCCGACGGCCTGTCGGTGCCCGCCGAACTGGCTCGGCGCGAGGACCGGCTTGCCGCGATCGCCAAAGCAAAAGCCAAGATCGAGGCGCGGGCCAAGGCACGCTATGCGCAGGCCCGCGCCGACTACGACGCCAAGCTGGCGCGCCAGGACGCCAAGCGGGCCGCTGGCAAGAAGCCCGGTGGCAAGCCTTTGCCCGGTGGCAAGCCTTTGGTGGTGCCCGTCGAGGAGCCGCTGCCCACCGATCAGGTCAACTTGACCGACGAGGACAGCCGCATCATGCCGGTAGCCGGCGGCGGGTTCGAGCAATGCTACAACGCTCAGGCCGCGGTGGCGGCGGGGAGCCTGCTCAGGCCGCGGTGGCGGCGGGGAGCCTGCTCAGGCCGCGGTTGCGGCGGGGAGCCTGATCGTGGTCGCAACCGACGTGGTGCAGGCGCCCAACGACAAGCAGCAGCTCGAACCGATGCTGGGCAAGCTCGGCGGCCTGCCCGAGGACCTCGGCGACGTGGCCACTTTGCTGGCCGACAACGGTTATTACAGCGAAGCCAACGTGAACGCCTGCGAAGCGGCCGGGGTCGAACCGGTCATCGCCATGGGCCGCGAAGCCCACCATCCCTCGCCCGACGAGCGTTTCGCCGAACCGCCCCCCGCGCCGGAAAACGCGCCGGAAAACCCGACCCCGCTCGAGGCGATGGCGCACCGCCTCAAAACGCCGGAGGGCAAGACGCTCTATGCCCTGCGCAAACAAACTCCCGAGCCGGTGTTCGGCATCATCAAGTCGGTGCTCGGGTTCCGCCAGTTCTCGCTGCGCGGGCTCGACCACGTGAGCGCAGAGTGGAGCCTCGTGACCATGTCATGGAACATCAAGCGCATGTTCACCCTCAGGGCCGCATAACAAGAACCAGGCGCCTTTCTAGCCCCCTTGCAGCCGTCCCAAGCCGCTCATGGCAACTGTCAGGGCCACAACTACGCTCAGAAAACGCAAAGCCGTCTGACGCCTCTCAAATCGCAAGCGCAGGCGTCGACCCTAGACCGACCATGAAATCACGCCCAAACCCACTCCGACAGGCTGCTAGAGCATGATTGCTTCTGATAGGCGAAGCAATCATGCTCTAACTCTTTGTTTGAGAGGTTGATTCACGCATCAGGTTGTTTCGACCTGATGCGATCAGGCTCTAGCCGTGGATGGCCGGATCAAGTCCGGCCACGACATTGTAGCGACGTGCGCGAGTGATGTGCGTGCGCCACCCTCACCCCGACCCTCTCCCAGAGGGAGAGGGAGAAGAAGGGGGAGAGGGAGAAGAAGGGGGAGAGGGAGACGTTGGGGGGTTAGGGGTCGTGCTTGCCCTGGAGGAAGGGGTTATCGCGGCCGAGGCGGGTGTTGTTTTCGCCCAAGGACTCGGGCGGGGCGGCGGCGAACTCGGCGAGGAGGTCGATCTCGGGGGGGATGCGGCGCTTGTAGTCGGAGGCGCGCAGGCCGAGGTCGCGGCAGAGGTCGAGGACGATGGCGTCGATGGGGCGGGTGGCGAGCTCGACTTCCATGTCGGGGGCGTCGAGGCGCTCGAGCAACTCGCGTTCGAGGTTCTCGACGCGCTCGGGGGTGCCGGCGCGCTCGTGGATGACGTCTTCGACGTCGCGGATGATGCGCTTGCGGGCGGCGGTGCGGGCTGCCGGGCCGAGCTTGGGCTCGGATTTGGGCTCGGGGATGGGCTCGGCGAGCTTGTCGGCGAGAAGCATGCCCTGGCGCATCGACCGGGTGAGCTTTTCGTAGATGACAGCCGCCTCGGCGTCGGGGAGGTCGGGGGCGTCGGGCTTGGTGGGGTCGAGGCGCTCTAGGCGGGCGGCGGCGATGTCCAAGCTGCGGTCGAGCAGGCGGAGTTGGCGCGCGCGTTGCGCGGCGTGGGTGGGCTGCTGCTCGGGAGTGGGAGAGGCGGCGGACATGAACGGAGAGGGACCATACGCGATGGGGGAGTTTCAAGGGGTTTGGGGGGTGTTGGTTATGGCTTGTGCTTGGAAAGCAAGCACGACCGCTGTTGGATGGTGGCGTGGGTCCGGCGATTGCGGCGCCACCCTCACCCCGACCCTCTCCCGCCAGCGGGAGAGGGAGAAGTAGGAGAGGGCTTTTAGAGCCCCAGCCCGCCGCGGACCACGTCCACCGGCATCGCCACGCACTCGCGCAGCCGCCAATACCAGCGGCGGTCCTGCGCCAGCGGCGGGGGGCAGGGGGTGGCGGGGACGCCGGACAGCCGCAGCAGCATCCGGCACCGCGGCAAATGGTAGCCGCTCGAGGCGAAATACACCGGCCCAGCCTCCCCCGCGAGCAACGCCGCACACGCGCGCGCCGAGCTGCGGGTGTTCACGCCGGTCTCCTCCAGCACGATTTGGCTGGGCGAAACGCCCCACCCCTCGAGCAAGCCCGCCATCACCCGCGCCTCCGATGGGCCGTGCTTGCCGACGCCGCCGGTCGGCAGATAGCGCGCCGCCGGGCCGCCAAAGCGGAACGCCGCCTCCACCCGGGCGCGCAAGGTCTGGCTCGGTCGGCCGCCCGGGAGCACGGCAGCCCCAAAAATGATGATGATCACGCCAGACTCATGCGGGCGGCGCGAGCAACAGACGGTTCAGCGCCACCAACGGGTCGTAGGTGGCGCGCCAGGCGCGGTCGAACGCCTCGGCGCTCACCCGGTCCGCCATGGCCGAGCGGAGGTCCGCCACCGTCCGCACCCCATCCACCAGCCGCAGGATGGGCGCGGCGAGCGGGGGCAGCGGCACGGGGATGCGCAGGCCGTCGAACAGGAACGGCAAGGTGCCGTCCGGGCGGATGTGCTTGGCCAGCTCGTCGCCGGGCATCTCGCGCATGACGGGGATGGCGGCGGGGTCCGAAGGGTCGGGCGGGGCGGGCGCGTCGGCGGCGCGGACGGCGTAGACCACGTGGGTGCTGATGTTGCCGCACACCGCCTCGGCCACCGCGGCGCGCTCGACCGGGCTCAGTCCATCCAGGCGTTGGCGCAGCTTGGCGTCGGTGAGGTAGACCGCCGGGTCGTAGCGCATCGGCTCCATCCAGCAGGTGGCGTGCAGGCCGGCGCCCTCCAGCAGGGCGGCAAAGGCGGGGACGTCGAAGGCCTGGTCGCGCGGGTTGAGCAGCAGGTCGTAGAGCCCGGCGTCGCCGCCGGTGAGGTGGTCGGCGAACAGGGTGTTGCGGCGCAGCCAGGCGCTGTCGGGCAGGCTGCGCATCATGCGGCGGGCGACGTCGAGCCGGGCGGCGGGGGTGGCGTCGTTGGGCGGGGCGAGGCGGCGGAGCGCGTCCTGCAGCATGTAGACGCCGGTGCGGCCGTGCGGGGCGTAGACCATGAGCCCGAGGCCGCCCCCCGGTGCCAGCACGGAAAGCAGCGCCTGCAAGCCGGCTGCCGGGTCGGGCAAATGGTGCAGCACGCCGCAGCAATCGATGTAGTCGAACGGCCCCAGGCCGCTGTGCGGCAGGTCGAGCAGGGAGCCGGTGTGCCATTCGATGCTCAGCCCGCGCACCGCGGCGCGGCGTTGGGCGATGGCGCTGGCGGCGGCGGAGCGGTCCAGATAGGTCACCTGGCCGGGGCGGCCGGCGGCCGCGAGCTGCTGGGCGAGCATGATGGTGCCATCGCCGGTGCCGCCGCCCGCCACCAGGGCGCGCAGGGGCTGGGAGCGCGGGCGGGCGGCGGCGAACACCCAGTGGTCGATCTCGCGCAGATGGCTGGGGCTGCCGATGACGAGCCGGCGCGCCTCGTCCGCGGGGTCGCGGGCGGGATAGGGGTAGGCCTCGTATTGGGCTTGGAGGTGGGTGTCGGGGGCGTCGGTCACGGTGTGCCCGCCAGGTCGGCGAAGCCGTTCCGCTCCAGGTCTTTAATTCGGACGATCATGCTTCGGGCGGGGTCGAACGGGAGCGGCTCGAAGCCGAAGCGGGTGTAGAAGCTGCGGACGCCGTCGTCGATCGGGTGGGTGAGCACGCCGAAGCAGCCGATCTCGCGCGACAGCCGGACCGCGGTGGTGAGCGCGAACAGCAGCAGCGAGCGGGCATAGCCGCGCCCCTGGTGCCGCTGGTCGACCGCGAGTTGGCCGAGCAGCAGCGCCGGGATGGGATTGGGGCGATTGCGCTGGGCGGGCTTGGGCAGCCAGGCGCGTTCGATTTGGGCGGCGCTGAGCGAGACGTAGCCGGCGATGGCGGCCGCCGGGTCACACAGCACGCTGGTGCGGGTGACGCCGGACGCCTGGTTGGCCCAAGCGTGACGGCGGAACCAGGCGTTGAGCGACTCGCGCCCGCAGTCGAAGGCGTCCCGGTCGTCGGTTTCGGCAAGCGGCCTGGGCGGGTTCAGTCCTGCCATGCCGGGCGGGTGGCGGCGAGCGTGCGCAAGGCGGGCACATCCTTGGCCGGCGCGTCGACCCAGGCCTCGAAGCGCGCCCAATCCGCGGCCGGGATCGTCACCACGCGGGCGTCGAGCAGTTCGAGCTCGGCGGCCTCGATGCCCTTGCGCCGGACGAAGTCGCTGAGGCTGGTGCGGGCGTGGGTGGCGGCGCTCTCCAGCAGGTCGCGCTCGCTTTGGCTGACGCGCACACTGACGATTGGCGATGCGGTAGGCGGCGAGGCGGTTTGCGGTGATATGGTTTGCATGGGTGGGTCCTTTGGTCTGACAATGTCATACTACAACACGGGTTGCAAGGTGTTGCGCCCGCCTTGTTCCGCCGGGCGCGCCGCCGTATTTGTCCGCCATGCGCTTCGTCCTGTTTTCCCTAGCCGCCACGGCCCTCACGCTGTCGGCCTTCATACTCCCTGCCCTGGCGCAATCGCGCGCGGTGCGGCCGGCGGCGGCGTCGCACTCGCCGGCCCGGCCGGCGGCCAATCCGCCGCGTGCCATCGGGCGCTTCGAGGACTGGACCGCCGCGGTGCATCAGGAGGCGGGGCAGACCGTGTGCTACGCGTTCACCCGCGCCGCGTCCTCGAGCCCTGCCCTGCCCGGCCGCGGCGACGTCGTGCTCACCGTCACGCAGCGACCCGGCGGCATCCATGACGCGGTGGCGATCAGCGCCGGGTTCGGCTATGCCGCCAATGCCGAAGTGGGCGTGCAGGTGGAGGGCACCAGCTTGCCGTTCTACACCGCCCAGCGCTCGGCGTTCGCGCGCGACGGGCATGCGGCGGTGGCGGCGTTCGAGCGCGGGCGGCAGGCGGTGGCCAAGTCGCCGGGGCCGCGCAACATCACGCTGACCGACAGCTTCAACCTGCGCGGCTTCTCTCCGGCGTTCGCGGCCATCAACAAGGCCTGCGCGGTGAAGGGCTGATGTCCGCCAGCCTGACGGCAACGGAGCGGGAGCGCATCCTCGCCAAGTCGGCGCTGTTCTCGCCGCCGCCGGCCGTGCTGGCGGATGGGCAGCGCGAGCTGGTCGGGCTGTCGCGCGAGGAGTTGGCGGCGGCGTTGGCGGAGGTGGGGGAGAAGCCGTTCCGCGCCAAGCAGGTGTGGCATTGGATCTACCATCGCGGGGAGACCGATTTCGCCGCCATGTCCACGCTGGCCAAGCCGCTGCAGCAGCGCCTGGGCGAGCGGTTCGTGGTCGGGCGGCCCGGCGTCACCACGGTGCAGACCAGCACGGACGGCACGCGCAAGTGGCTGTTCCGGTTCCGCGACGGGCAGGAGGCCGAGACGGTCTACATCCCCGGCCGCGAGCAGGACCGGGGCGCGGTCTGCATCTCGTCGCAGGTCGGCTGCACACTGTCGTGCAAGTTCTGCCACACGGGGACGCAGATGCTGGCGCGCAACCTGGGCGCGGCCGAGATCGTGGGGCAGTTCATGGCCGCGCGCGACGGCTACGGCGAGTGGCCGTCGCCGCAGGGCGAGACGCCGCGGCTGCTCAGCACCATCGTGCTGATGGGCATGGGCGAGCCACTGTATAATTACGAGAACGTGGCGCGGGCGATGCGCATCGCCATGGACGGCGAAGGCATCGGCCTGTCGCGCCGGCGCATCACGCTGTCCACCTCGGGCGTGGTGCCGATGATGGACCGCTGCGGCGAGGAATTGGGCGTGAACCTGGCCGTGTCGCTGCATGCGGTTACGGACGAGTTGCGCGACGAATTGGTGCCGTTGAACCGGAAATACCCGATCGCGGAGCTGCTGGCGGCGTGCCGGCGCTATCCCTCGGCCTCCAATGCGCGGCGGATCACGTTCGAATACGTCATGCTGCGGGGGGTGAACGACAGCGAGGCGGAGGCGCGCGAGCTGGTGCGGCTGCTGGCGGGGTTGCCGGCAAAGGTGAACCTGATCCCGTTCAACCCGTGGCCCGGCAGCCGCTACGAGCCGAGCACGCGGGAGCAGTTGGACCGGTTTGCCGCCATCGTGATGCAGGCGGGGTTCGCCAGCCCGGTGCGCACGCCGCGCGGGCGGGACATCCTGGCGGCGTGCGGGCAATTGCGCACCGCGAGCGAGCGGCAGAGGCCGGGGGCGCAACCGGCGGCGTCGTAATCCGCAAGAGCCCGCACCTCCCCCTGTGTCGAACGGGAATGGGAGAAGTGGCGTGATGCAGAATTAACGGCGATTTATTCGAGACGGAAAAATTGCTCAAGCAGCGGCCGCCGGGTTGAAATCATTCTATTTATCCACCCGTCGAGAGCACATATGTTGTAATTCGTCATTGATCTCCGGCACTGAGTGGGCCGATGCGCTCTTGTGCTGCGAGCCCCGTGTCATCTTTCATGCATACCATGAAATTCACGGCCGCTCGGGTGGGGATACCGCTGCAGTTACTGGCCGCCGCCGGGTTCCTGTCCTCGGCTGGCGCGCGGGTGGTCGACTCGCTGATGGACGCCATCGCGCGGGACTTCCATACCGGCGTGCCGCAGGTGGCGGTGATCCTGGCCGCGTTCACCCTGCCCTATGGGCTGTGCCAGCTTGCGGTCGGCCCGCTGGCGGACCGGTTCGGCAAGCCGCGGGTGCTGGTGGGGGCGCTGCTGTGCTACGCCGCCGCCACCGCCGGGTGCGCGATGGCGACTGGCTTGATGTGGCTGACCCTGTTGCGCATCCTGTCGGGGGCGGCCAGCGCCGGGCTGGTGCCGGTGTGCCTGGCCTATATCGGCGACGGCACCCACTATGCCGACCGCCAGATCGTGCTCAGCCGGTTCCTGATGGGCGTGGTGATCGCGCAGGTGCTCGCCGGGCCGGTGGGCGGGTTGTTCGGCGAATTCCTGTCCTGGCGCGGCGCGTTCGTCGCCCTGTCGGCGGGGGCGGTCACCCTGGCCTGCTTGCTGATGGTGCAACTGCGCCGGAACCCGATGGCGCCGCCGGCGGCAGCGGTGCGGCGCAGTTTCGCCGGGCTGTGGCGGCGCGGCCCGGCGCTGCTGCTGGCGATGACGGTGGCGGACGGCGTGATGTTCACCGGCACCGTGCCGTTCATCGGGCCGTTCCTGCATGAGCGGATGGGGCTGAGCTATGGCGAGGCCGGGTTGGTGCTGGCCTGTTTCGGGCTCGGCTGCTGGGGCTACATCAGGCTGGCGCCGCTTCTGGTGTCGCGATGGCCGGAGTCGCGGTTGGTGCTGGTGGGCGGGCTGGTGGCCGCGCTGGGCATGGCGCTGGCGGCTGGCGCGCGCGGCTGGCCGGCCACTGTGGTGGCGGAAATCACCCTGGGGCTCGGCTACTTCACGCTGCACTCGGTGCTGCAGGCGCGCGCCACCGAGATGCTGCCGGCGTCGCGCGGGGTGGCGGTGTCGAGCTTCGCGTTTGCGCTGTTCATGGGGCAGGCGTTGGGAGCGCTGCTGTGCGGCGGCGGCATCGCCTGGTGGGGCTACCGCACGGTGTTCGGCGCGGACTGCCTGGGCTTGGCGGTGTTGGCGCTGGCGCTATGGCTGAGCCTGCGCCTCGGGGCAGGCGGCCGGGGGCACTGGGTCGACCACAAAGCGCAGCAGGCATGAGGCGAAGCGGTCGCTGAAGGGGGGACCGAGGCCGCCGAAATGGCCGCGCAAGCCGGGCGGGCGGTCGATGAACAGCAGCCCGGCGACTTTGGGCCGCAAGCGGGCCAGCAGCCTGACCCAGGCGTCTTCATCAGACACGAACGGGTCGCTGGCGAACTGGGCGACGACGACGCGGGTGCGAGACGTATCGGCGTCGGCCACGATCGAGCGTAGGTCGTCGTCCTGCGCCAGGAGGTTGCTGCCCGCTGCCGACCCTTGGTTGTTCATTATGTTGCTACCGGCTCCCTCGCCGTGGGCAGCGGGCGAAATCGCGATGATCGCGTCTGCCAAGCCGGCGTCGTCGACCATTTGCAGGGAGGTCCACGCGCCGCGGGACGCACCGGCGGCGACCACCCGGCGATAGCCCATCTGTCGCAGCATGGCGAGGCCGTCGCGCAGCCAGCCAGCCGCCCGAGCGGTCGTGTCCACCAGAGGCGCGCGGTCGAAGCGGACGATGTCGAACCCGGCGTTGTTGAAGGCGCGCAGGAATGGCGGCGGCTGCATCCCCCTGCTATCGACGTCGCCGGACTTGCCGTGCGACCAGACGACGACGCCCAGCGCCGCCGCCGGGCCATGCCAGAGGGTGCGCTGGTCGGGGACGAAGGCGTCGTTGATGGTGGAGACGAACGGGCCCGGCGGCTTGGGGCTTGCCGCCTGCCGGCCGGGCCAGACGATGTCGAGGTTCTCGGCGTAGATCTGGCAGGCGGTGCCGCCGTGCTCGGCGCACAGGGCCAGCGCGTGCTCCCGCGCGGCGGGCAGCGAGGGGCCGCCGCCATACCAGCCGAGCTTGCCGTTGCTGCCGACGGCGACGGCGCGCTCGGTGTTGGTCAGCAGCCATTGGGCGTAGAGGGCGCGGCCGGCGGCGTCGAGCCCGGGGACCTGCCCAGGGTCAAGCAAGGCTTGGGCGCGGGCGGGGTGTGCCAGCGCCATAACGATCAGGACGAGGCGGAACAAGGTTTGCTTGCCGCCCCGGTGCGCGCCCGCTATGCGCCAGTTTTGCTGTCTCGGGAGTTTCAATCCACCATGCCCACGCGCGATGTGAAAAAGGTCGTGCTTGCCTATTCCGGCGGGCTCGATACCAGCGTCATCCTGCGCTGGCTACAGACCACCTATGGCTGCGAGGTGGTCACCTTCACCGCCGACCTGGGCCAGGGCGAGGAGTTGGAGCCGGCGCGGCGCAAGGCCGAGATGTTCGGCGTGAAGCAGATTTTTGTCGAGGACCTGCGCGAGGAGTTCGTGCGGGATTTCGTGTTCCCGATGTTCCGCGCCAACACGGTGTATGAGGGGCAATACCTGCTCGGGACTTCCATCGCGCGGCCGCTGATCGCGCAGCGGCAAATCCAGATCGCCGAGCAGGTGGGGGCGGACGCGGTCGCGCATGGCGCCACGGGGAAGGGCAACGACCAGGTGCGGTTCGAGCTGGCCTATTATGCGCTGAAGCCGGACATCACGGTGATCGCGCCGTGGCGGGAGTGGGACCTGACCAGCCGCACCCGGCTGCTGGAGTTCGCCGAGCAGCACCAGATCCCGATCACGCGGGACAAGCGCGGCGAGGCGCCGTTCAGCGTGGACGCCAACCTGCTGCACAGTTCGAGCGAGGGCAAAGTGCTGGAGGACCCGGCGGAGGAGGCGCCCGAGTTCGTGCACCAGCGCACCATCCGCCCGGAGGACGCTCCGGACCAGTCGACGCTGATCCGGGTGGAATTCGAGCGCGGCGACCCGGTGGCGATCGACGGGCAGCGCCTGTCGCCGGCGGCGCTGCTGACGCGGCTGAACGAGCTGGGGCGGGCGAACGGGATCGGGCGGCTGGACATGGTGGAGAACCGCTTCGTGGGCATGAAGTCGCGCGGGGTGTACGAGACGCCGGGGGGCACGATCCTGCTGCAGGCGCATCGGGGGATCGAGAGCATCACGCTGGACCGCGAGGCGGCGCATCTGAAGGACCAGATCATGCCGCGCTATGCGGAGCTGATCTATAACGGGTTCTGGTTCAGCCCGGAGCGGCGGATGCTGCAGGCGCTGATCGACGAGAGCCAGAAGAGCGTGTCGGGCTTGGTGCGGCTGAAGCTGTACAAGGGGAACGTGTCGGTGGTGGGGCGGGAGAGTGCGAACAGCCTGTATTCCGCCCGGGTGGTGACGTTCGAGGACGACCAGGGGGCGTACAACCAGGTGGACGCGCAGGGATTCATCAAGCTGCAGGCGCTGCGGCTGCGGCTGGGGGCTGCGGTGGGGCGGGTTGGGGGGGTGCTGTAAGGCTCGCCCACTGCGCCGAAAAGCCCTCTCCCTCTGGGAGAGGGTTGGGTGAGGGGACCAAAGACGGGTTGTTTTGCGTCGCGACCCTCACCCCGGCCCTCTCCCAGAGGGAGAGGGAGAAGGAAGTGGGAGAGGACGGCGTCACACCTGGGGGGCGACGCCGATGTAGCGGTAGTTGTGCAGCACGTCGGTCGACGGATACGCGGTATCCTGCTTGATCTGGAAGATGCTCACGGTGCGGGAAGCGAGGTCGCCGTTTTCGTCGAAGGAGACCTCGCCCTGGAGGGTTTGCACCTTGGCGCTGGCGATGGCGTTGCGCATGGCGGCGCGGGTGACCGGGCCGGACTTGGCCACGCGGGCCACGGCGTCGGCGATCACCAGCATCGCGTCGTAGGCGGTGATGGCGTAATCGGAGGGCTGGCGGTTGTACTTGGCCTCGAACGCTTTCACCCAGGGGGCGACGTTCTCGTCGCCGGTCACGTGCGGGGAGGCGATGGTGACGTACCAGCCTTCGGCGGCGGGAAAGCCGGCGCCGCCCAGCAGTTCGGGGCCGAAGAAGCCGTCGCCGCCGCCCTTCACCACCGTGGGGATGATGTCGTAGCTCTGCTTCATCAGCTTCACGCCGGCCTGCGCGTCCGCCCCGGCATAGATGGCCTCGGCGCCGAGGCTTTTGATCTTGGTGAAGATGGCGGAATAGTCCGCCTGCAGCGGGTCGACGCGGTCGCGGCCGAGCACGGTCAGGCCGATCTTGCGGGCATGCCTCTCGAACGCGTCGGCCAGGCCCACGCCGTAGGCGCCGCTGTCGTCGAGGATGAAGACGCTCTTGAGCTTCAGCGTCTCGAACATGAAGTTGGCCATGCTCGGGCCCTGATAGGCGTCGGTGGTGACGGTGCGGAAGAAGATGGCGGGGCCGGCCGGGTGGTATTGGGCGGCGAATTTGGGGGATGTCAGGTCCGGGTTGGTGGCCGAGGGCGTGATCGTCGCCAGGCCGCCCTGGCTCAGGATGGGGGACATGGCCTTGCCGGAGCCGCTGTTCTCCGGGCCGATGGCGGCGACCACGGCGGGGTTGGCGACCATCTTGCGGGCGTTCGTGGCGGCCTGCGCCGGGTCGTATTGGCCGGCGGTGACGGTGGCGTCGTCCAGGGTCAGCAGGGCAAAGCGGTAGCCGGCGACGCCGCCCTTGTCGTTCAGCATGTCGACGGCGGTTTCCACGCCGTGGCGGATCAGGTTGGCGCCATCGGCGGCAGAGCCGGTGAGCGGCAGGTTGAGGCCGATGGTCAGCGTCTTGTCGTCGGCGCGGGCGTGGAGGGCGGGAAGCATGGCCGAAACGGTGAGGCCACCCAAGGCGGCACGGCGGCTGAGATGTGTCATTTCGCGCTCCGTTTTGGAGCTGGCCATGCAACGTCTATGCCGGGTTTGCCGCGATTTGGCCGGCGGCGTGGTGGTGCGTTGCCAAAGCGCAGCGCAGCCTACGGGTTGCCGTCCTTGATGCCGAGCAGTTCGCGGCGCAGGCGCGGCGACGGGGGGTGGTCGCCGATGAAGCCTGCGAGCAGCCGCTTGGCCAGGCTGGGATTGTCGACCTTGTCGATCTCGCGGCCGTTGGCCAGCACGTCGACGCCGGCAGTGGTGAACACGTAGGTGGAGGTGTCGCCGACCGCCACGGCGGGAGCGGCGGCCACCAGGCGCTCGAAGTCGGGGGTGTCGGCGGCCGAGCAACTGCCGTCGCCGCAGTTCTGCCGTTCGCCCAGGCGGTATTCCTTCTCCACGTCCTGCTTGGAGCCGCCATGCAGGAAGCGCAGCACCAGCACCTTGGGGCCCGGCGACTGCAGGATTTGCTGCGGGTCGTGGCTGGCCGTGGTGACATAGAGCCCGGCGACGTAGATGCGCACGTCGAGGATGGTGAGCGTGCGCAGGCCGAGCCCGTTCAGCACCAAGGTGCGGCCGCCGTACTGCATCGTGTCGGGCATGGTCACGCCGGCCAGCGTGGCGGCCGCGGCGGGCCCGGCAAGGGCGGCCCACAGGACGCCGGCACCGAATAGGCCGGCAGAGAGGAGCTTGTTGGTCGGCATGGAATCCCGATCTCTGGAGGTACGCAGACAACCTAACACAAGATGTCCGCCGTCGTTGCCGACGCTGCCGTCGCCGCCACGTTGACAACGCGGGCCGCCGGCGGCGGTATGGGAACCCGGACATAGCGACCTTGGGCCGGAGCCGCCGATGTATGACCCGTTCACCCTCAATCGGCTGATCGATGGCTGGCTGGCCGAGGACATCGGCCAGGGCGACCTCACCGTGCAGCTCATGATCGACCCGGCGGCCATGGCCAGGTTCGACATGAACGCCCGCGAGACTCTGACCGTCGCGGGCATCGAGGTCGCCGCCGCGGTGTTCCGCCGCTACGAGCCGCGGCTCTCGCTCGAGCCGCTGGTGCAGGACGGGCAGGCGGTGGCGCCCGGGACCCGCATGATGGCGGTGCGCGGCCCGGCTGGCGGCATCCTGACGGCGGAGCGCACGGCGCTGAACATCCTGCAGCGGCTGTGCGGCATCGCCACCGAAACGGCGGGGTATGTGGGCCTGATCGCGGGCACCAAGGCGCGGCTGGTGGATACGCGCAAGACCACGCCGGGCCTGCGCATGCTGGAGAAACACGCGGTGAGCTGCGGCGGGGCGCTGAACCACCGGCTGGGCTTGGACAACGGCGTCATCATCAAGGACAACCACATCGCCGTCTGCGGCAGCATCGCGCAGGCGGTGGCGCGGGCGCGGCGAGGGCTGCCGCTGCTGACCAAGCTGGAGGTGGAGTGCGACCGGCTGGAGCAGGTGGAGGAGGCGCTGGCAGCGGGGGCGGACGTGATCCTGCTCGACAACATGGGGCTGGAGGAGCTGCGCCGCGCCGTGCGGATGGTGGGCGGGCGGGTGCCGCTGGAGGCGTCGGGCGGGATCCGGCTGGAGACGATCCGGGCCATTGCCGAAACCGGGGTGGACTACATTTCCACCAGCCGGATCACGCAGGCGGCCGGGGCGGTGGACATTGGGCTCGATGAAGCGGCTTAGCCTCCTCCTGGTGGCGGGATTGGCATGGGCCTTCGCAGCCCGGGCGGAGGACATCTCGGTCACCCAGTATGGCACCAGTTTCTATGGCGTGCCCTACACGGTGGGGCTCGAGGAGGGGCTGTTCCAGAAGGCGGGCGCGCCGGTCACCGGGTTCATCGGCTCGGGCGGCGGCGGCACCACGGTGCGCAACATCCTGGCAAGCCCGCTGCCCTATGGCGAGGTGGCGATCGGGGCGGCGCTGGCGGCGGCGCAGCAGGGACTGGACGTGTTGTTCGTCGACACCGGCACCCGCAGCGTGGCGGAATCCACCCTGGTGACGATGCCCGGCTCGCCGGTGCATTCGCTGGCGGACCTGGTGGGCCGCAAGGTGGCGATCACCTCGCCGCGCAGCGTGTCCGAAATGCTGCTGCTGATGGAGCTGAAGGCTGCTGGGATCGATGCCGCGAAGGTCGACCGGGTGGCCTCCGGCGGCTACGTGAACGGGCTGACCATGCTGGAGAGCGGCGCGGTATCGGCCGCCGTGCTGGTGGAGCCGCTGTCGATCCTGCGCGCCAGCCGCTACCGCACCGTGGTGGCGGCGCGCGACGTGCTGCCGCCGATGACCACCTCGGTGGGGATCACCACCCGGGCGTATGCCAAGGGTCATGCCGAGGTGCTGCGGGCGATCATCGCCGGGCGGCGTGCGGCGGTGCAGGCGGTGTATGCCGACCCGGCGCAGGCGGCCGCCATCGTGGCCCGCGCGTATGGCCTGCCGCCGGAGATCGCCACGACAGCGGTCGACAACATGATTGGGCCGCACATGTGGAGCCAGGGCGAGTTCGACCAGGCGGAGCTGGACCGCGCGGTGGACGGACTGCGATTGATCGGCGAAGTGACCGAGACGCCCGATTTCGCCAAGCTGATCGACACCGAGTTCCTGCCGCCCGACCTGCAGCCGCATCCGTGACCGGCGTGCCTCCGGGCACGGTGCATGCCCGGCTGCGCGGCGTGACCAAGCGCTATCCGCGGCCCGGCAAGCAAGGGGCGCTGCATGCGCTGGGGCCGGTGGATTTGGACTTGCAGCGGGGCGAGTTCGTCTCCGTGGTCGGGCCCTCGGGGTGCGGCAAGAGCACCTTGCTGGACGTGCTGGCGGGCTTGTCGCCGCCGACCGAGGGCGCGGTGGAGGTGGATGGACGCCGGGCTGTGGGCGTGCCGGAGGGCGTGGGGGTGGTGTTCCAGGAGGATGCCAGCTTTCCGTGGCTCAGCGTTGCCGACAACATCGCGTTCGGGCTGCGCCGAGCGGGTATGGCGGCGGGCGAGGTGCGGCGCCGGACGGGTGACGCATTGGGCTTGATGGGGCTGCGGGAGTTTGCCGGGGCGTATCCGGCGCAGCTCTCGGGGGGCATGCGGCAGCGCGTGTGCATCGCGCGCACCCTGGTGCTGCAGCCGCGGCTGATCCTGCTGGACGAGCCGTTCGGAGCGCTGGACCAGCAGACCCGGCTGCTGATGGGGGACGAGCTGCTGCGGCTGTGGCGGCAGACGGGGGCCACGGCGCTGCTGATCACGCACGCGCTGGACGAGGCGGCGCTGCTGTCGGACCGCATCTTCGTGATGTCGGCGCGGCCGGGGCGGTTGATCGACACGGTGGTGACGGGATGGGAGCGGGAGCGGGACAGCCGCATCGTGTCCGACCCGCGGTTCGGCGCGGTGACGGCGCGGCTGTGGCAGTCGCTGCGGGGGGAGTCGATGAAGAGCTTGGGGTTGTCGTGAGTTGGGCGGGGCCTCTCCCTCTCCCGTCCTACATGGAAGAGGGGTGGGGTGAGGGCTCTTGCGGCGACACGGCGCGATTGCATTGCCCTCGCACCCTCACCCCGACCCTCTCCCGCCCGCGGGAGAGGGAGAAGACGTGAGCGCGGCAGCCGCGATCCGCTGGGCGTTGTTGGCGGCCGGGGTGTTGCTGCTGGAGGCGGCGTGCCGGGCGGGGGTGATTGCGGCGACCACCCTGCCCGCTCCGTCGGTGCTGGCGGCGAGCCTGGCGGGGCTGCTGTGGGGCGGCGGGTTCTGGGGGGATATCGGGCTCAGCCTGGGGGAGATCGCGGCGGCGGCGGTGATTTCGGTGGTGCTGGGGTTCGTCGCCGGGCTGGGGCTGCATGCGCTGCCCTGGCTGCGGGGGGCGGCCGAGCCGGTGCTGGCGGCGAGCTACGCGGTGCCGAGCTTCATGCTCTACCCGGTGTTCATCCTGCTGCTCGGCGTCGGGCCCGGGGCGATCGTGGCGATCTCCGTGCTGTTGGCGATGGTGGCGATGGTGTCCGCGACGCTCACCGCGCTCGACCGCGTGCCCCCGGTGTTGCGGCGCACGGCGCGGCTGCTCGGCATGGGGCGGGCGGCCGTGGCGTGGCGGGTGCTGCTGCCGGCGGCGGCGCCGCATCTGTTCACGGGGGTGAAGCTGGTGGTGGCCTATGCGTTCGTGGGGGTGATCGCGTCGGAGTTCATCCTGTCCGGCGCCGGGCTGGGCTACGCGATCGCCTATGCCTACAACAACTTCCAGACCCGGACGATGTACGCGCTGATGCTGCTGGTGCTGCTGGCCGCGGCGGGGAGCAACGCGGCGCTCGAGGCGCTGGACCGCCGGCTGCATGCCCGATGGCACAGATGAGATGGAGGCGATGAGGCGCGCCGGGCCGGCGCTGCTGATGCTGGGGTTTGCGCTGGCCTGGGAGGTGTTTGCCGCCGGGTTCGGACGCGGCGAGATCGCTGCGCCGCTCGCGACGGTGGTTCGGCTGTGGCAGTTGCTCGGCACGGCGTCGTTCCAGGCGGACATGCTGGCGACTGGGCGGGCGTTCGCGCTGGCGGTGGTGCTGAGCGTGGCGGGCGGCTTGCTGCTGGCGGGGTTGATCGGGCGTAACCGGCTGGCCGTTGCGGTGTCGGCGCCGGTGCTGGTGAACCTCGCCGCGATTCCGAAGGTGACGCTGTATCCGCTGGTGCTGCTGCTGTTCGGTCTGGGGATCCGGGCCAAGGTGGCGTTCGGGGTGATGCATGGGCTGCCGCCGCTGGCGCTGTTCACCATCGGGGCGATGGCCAATGTGCGGCCGGCGTGGTTGCGCACCGCGATGGCGCTGCGGCTGTCGCCGGGGCAGGTGCTGGTGCGGGTGGTGCTGCCGGCGATCTTGCCGGAGATTGCGGCGGGGGTGCGGCTGGCGGTGTCGCTGTGCCTGCTGGGGGTGCTGATCGGGGAGATGTTCGCGTCGTCGAGCGGGTTGGGGCACCGGGCGATGACGGCGATCGAGACGGGGGACATGGCGGGGGTGCTGGCGACCGCGCTGCTGCTGGCGGGGTTTGCGACGGCGGTGAACTGGGTGCTGCTATGGGGTTTGCCGCGCCGCTAGACTCTTTGTTTGAGAGGCTGATTCACGCATCAGGTTGTTTCAACCTGATGCGATCAGGCTCTAGCCGTCCCTCCCCCTCCCCTGCCGGCGAACCGCAGGCGGGAGAGGCAGCTTTCATCGCGCCGATGCCACCCGAACCGGTGTCGGCGGCTTGGCGCGCCCTATCTTATACCAGCGCGCGTTGATCTCGACCCTTTGGTGGGCTGAAGCCCACCCTACTTCACTGGCTGGTCCCAAGCTGTCATTGCGAAATGCCGCGTGCGTGGCCCTGGATCGCCACGCCTTCGGCTCGCGATGACAGGTACAGGTTCATAGCCGTTGGTCTTATGCTAAGCCTCGGCAGAGAGAGGCAACGAACCCCACCGAGAGACACCAACATGCCTTGGTCCATGAAGGAAATACCGGATCAGTCCGGGCGAGTGATCGTGATCACCGGGGCCAGCAGTGGCATCGGCGAAGAGGCGGCGGTGGCGCTGGCGGCGAAGGGGGCGCAGGTGGTGCTCGCCGTCCGCAGCCAGGATCGCGGGGAGGCGGTGCAGCAGCGGATCACGCGCCGGCAGCCCGGTGCGGCGGTGTCGGTCGAACTGGTGGACATGGCGGAGTTCGGCAGCATCCGGGCGTTCGCCGAGCGCATGAACGCCGGGTTGCCGAAGCTGGACGTGCTGCTGAACAATGCCGGGCTGGGGATGCAGCCGCAGCGCGCCGTTACGCGGGACGGGTTCGAGCGCATGTTCGGCACCAACCATTTGGGCCATTTCGCGCTCACCGGGCTGATCATGCCGGCGCTGTTGCGGTCGCCGGCGCCGCGCATGGTGGCCATCGCCAGCCTCGCCCACCGCGGGGGCCGGATCGACTTCGGCGACTTGCAGAGCGAGCGGGGCTATGGCGGCAACAAGGCCTACTCGCAGTCCAAGCTGGCGAACCTGATGTTCGCATTCGAACTCGACCGCCGGGCACGGGCGCAGCAATCCCGCCTGGTTTCGGTGGCCGCGCATCCCGGTGTTGCAACCACGGGGTTCATTGCAGCGACCGAATTGTCGCGGTTCACGGTCACCGCTTTCACCGGCCTGGTGCGGGTCTTAGGGCAGGACGCGGTGCGCGGCGCGTTGCCCGGGCTGTATGCCGCCACGATGCCGGAGGTGATCGGCGGGCAGTATTGGGGGCCGGACGGGTTCCAGGAAATCCGCGGCGCGCCCCGGCTGGCCCGGGTGGCCCCGCGAGCGCAGGACCACGCCGCCTGGGCGCGGCTGTGGGACGAGTCGGAGCGCCTGACGGGGGTGGTGTATCCGTCACTCGAGCCTTCGACCGAATAGCGTCGTTTTGGCCACCCACCGTCGTGCCGCGCGCGGTGCGGTGCCAAAGCGCACCGCACCCTACGAGGTGGCGGGGCGTCGCTCGTGCCAGTCGGTGCTGCGTTGATAGGCGTCGGCGATCCGCAGCACGCTGGCTTCGGCGAAGGGGCGGCCGGCGATCTGCAAGCCGATCGGGCATCCGTTGGGGTCGAACCCGCAAGGGATGCTCACGGCGGGTAGGCCCAGGTAGTTGAACGGGCGGGTGTTCAGCGACAGGGCCATGAACCGGTGCTCGGTGCCGGGCGGGCCGTGGTCGATGTCGGTGTCGTCCAGGGTGGGGAGGCAGGTCTTGATGGTGGGGCAGACCAGGGCGTCCACCTGGCCGAACACGTCGGCGGCGAAGCGCTGCAGGATGGGGCCGCGGCGGCTGAGCGCCTCGACATAGTAGGTGCCGGGGATGGCGTTGCCGGCGTAGATGCGGGCGCTGAGATGGGTGGCGTAGGCGCCGGGCTGCTCGCGCATCCATTGGGCGTGGATGGCGGCGCTCTCCACCCGGGAGACGATGCCGCCGTAGCTGAGGACGGCGTCCATCAGCGGCAGGGGCAGCCGGGTGACGGTGGCGCCGCGCTCGGCCAGCACGGCCGCCGCGTCGTCGAGCGCTTGCAGCACGGGGGCGTCGGCGCCGTCGAGGAAGAACGTGGTGGGCACGCCGATGCGCATGCCGCGCAAGTCGCCATCGAGGGCGGCTTCGTAGTCGGGGACGGGCTCGGCGGCGCTGGTCGGGTCGCGCGGGTCGTGCCCGGCGATGACGCCGAGGATGCGGGCGCAGTCACGGGCGGTGCGGGTGAGCGGGCCCACGTTGTCATGCGAGAACGACAGCGGCATGACGCCGGCGCGGCTGACGCGGGTCTGCGTGGGCTTGAGCCCCGTGACGCCGCAGGCCGCGGCGGGCAGGCGGATGGAGCCGCCGGTGTCGGAACCGAGGGCGGCGGAGGTGAAGCGGGCGGCGACTGCGGCGCCGGAGCCGCTCGAGGAGCCGCCGGTGATGTAGGGCAGGTTCCACGGGTTGTGGCAGTCGCCGTAGTGGGCGTTGTGCCCGGTCGGGTTCTGCGCGAACTCGGCCATGTTGAGCCCGGCGAAGGCGTAGGCGCCGGCGGCGGAGAGGCGCTCGATCACGGTGGCGGTGGTGGTGGGCACGAAGTCGCGCCGGATGGCGGAGCCGCAGGTGCTGCGCCGGCCGGCCTGGTAGTACATGTCCTTGTGGGCGAGCGGCAGGCCGTGCAGCGGGCCGAGCGGCTGCCCGGCGGCCACCGCTGCATCGGCGGCCTCGGCGGAGCGGTAGGCGGCCTCGCGGTCGACCCAGATGGTGGCGTTGACTTTGGGTTCGGCGGCGTCCAGCGCGGCGAGGCAGGATTCCAGCAGCGTGGTGGCGGTCAGCTCGCGGTTGCGCACCGCGGCGGCGGCGTCCACGAGGGAGAGATCAGCGGGGGTCATGCTGCTTTGGCCGCTTGCAGGGCGGCGGTGAAGCTGGCGGGCTCGTCCTCGAAGCTCATGGTGCCGCGCAGGGCCTCGAACTGGGCGATAACGGAGGCGAGGTCGGCGGCCATGCGCCGCGCCGGGTCGTTTGGCGGGGTGATGCCGTTCCAGGTGGTGATGCTGGTTTCGACTAACTCGGGGAATTCGGGCACGGGGGTGTCTCCTTACAGGTCGATCCAGAAGAGCAGCTTGGCGGGGTCGCTGCTGGGGGCGGGTTGCGCGCCGTTGGCTTCGGCGACCCGGCGGGACGGCGCGTTGTCCGGGTCGCAGGTGAGCGAGACGCGGTGCAGGCCGTGCTGGCGCGCGATGGGGAGGAGCTGGCGTAGTGCCTCGGTGGCGTAGCCGCGGCGGCGCTTGGCGGGCACCACGCTGTAGCCGATATGGCCGGAGACGTGGGGCGGCAGGGCCTCGGTGCCGGGTTGGTAGCGCAGGTTGATGGCGCCGCAGAACGCGCCGTCCCACAGCCAGAACACGGGCCCGGGCAGGCGGTCGACCACGCGGCCGTCGGGCAGGGTGACGGTGCCGGGCGCCTCGCCCCGCAGCAGGCGGAGGAAGTGGTCGGCGTCGTGCGCGATGTGGGCGAGCTGCTCGCCGGCCACGTCCCGCGTCGTATTGGGCGACCAGCCGGACTGCAGCGCCGCCGTGTAGGCGGGCAAGTGGGCGTGGCCGGGCGCAAGCAGGGTCAGCATTCGGCGAGCGCGTGGGCGGTGGCGAGCAGGTCGAGGTCGGCGCCGCGTGCCGCGATCAGGGACAGGCCGACGGGCGCCCCCTGCACCGTGGCACCGGGGATGCTGATCTGCGGCACCCCCGTCAGCCCGCCATGGCAGGTGAGGCAGGACATGCGGTCGCGCAGTGGATCGAGGGTGGAAACGGGCAGGCCGCGCATGGGGGCGGGGAACGGCGTGGTGGGGAGGCAAAGCACGGTGCCCGGCGCGAGCAGGTGGCGCAGGCGGGCGCGGGCCTCCTCGCGCATCAGCCGGGCGCGGGCGCGGTCGGCGTCGCTGAGCGCGGCGGACCCGGCCAGGCCGCGGGCGACCGACCAGGCGAGGCGGGGATTGGCGGCGTCCAGCCAGGGGGCGAAGGTTTGCCAGGACTGGCTGGACTGCAGGATGCGCTGGGCGTTCTGCCAGGTGGAGAGGCCCGGCGGCGCCAGGATGTCCTCGCTGCGATGGCCGAGCAGGCTGGCGAGGCGGTCGACCATCGGCAGCAGGGCTGCGGCGGTGGCCGGGTCGGCGAAACCGAACGCGTCGGTGGCGACGATCAGGCGGGTCGGCAGGGTGGTTGGGCAGGGCGCGCCGAACAGGGTCTCGCCGATGCGGGCGAACAGCGCCGGGTCGCGGGCGAACCAGCCGACGGTGTCGCTGTCGGGCGCCTGGACGGTGATGCCGGTGAAGGGCAGGCGGCCGTGGGTGGGGCGGATGCCGTAGAGGCCGCAGAAGCTGGCGGGCACGCGCACCGAGCCGCCGGTGTCGGTGCCGAGGGCGAAGTCGCAAGCGCCGGCGGCCACGGCGGAGGCGGAGCCGCTGGAGGAGCCGCCGGGGACGCGGCGGGGTGCGGCGGGGTTGTGCGGCGTGCCGTCATGCGCGTTCTCGCCGAGGATGCCGAGCGAGACCTCGTCGGTGACGGTTTTGCCGATGACGGAGGCGCCGGCGTCGAGCAGGCGCTGCACTACGGTGGCGTGCTCGGTGGGGGTTGCGCGCGCCGGGGCCCAGTCGGGGGTGCCGCCGAGGGTGGGCACGCCGGCGAGGTCGATCAGGTCCTTCACGGCGAAGCTGAGGCCGGCAAGCGGACCGGTTCCGGCGCCGGGGACGGTGTGACGCGGGCCGGGGAGGAAGGCTTCGCTCATGCGGGCTCCGGACGGGGGTGGTGCGGTGCAGGCAAGAGGCGTGCCGGGCGAAGGCAGCGGTCTGTTGCGGATGGGTTCTCCCTCTCCCGTTCTTCACGGGAGAGGGTCGCGGTAAGGGCTGCTTACGCGTTGCAACCAGACAGTTGGCGGCTTCGCACCCTCACCCCGACCCTCTCCCGCCCGCGGGAGAGGGAGAGGAGCAGCGGGAGGGCACCTAATCTGGCGTGCAGGCGTCCAATGCGGCGGCGATCTCGGCCGGTGAGAGGGCGCCCAGCTCGACGATGAAGACCAGCCTGGTGCGCGGCGTGCCCGGGGCGGGCAGCCCGGCGGGCGACAGGGTGGCGCGGCCGGCGGCGAGCTGGAACACCCAACGCCCAGGCGGGGCGGCCGACTCGAACATACCCTTGGCGCGGGCGAGCCTCGGGGCAAGCTGGCTGACCGCGCGCTGGAACCGGGGCAGCGAGAGCGGGTGGTCGGACACCCAGCTCAGGCTCTCGAACCGGTCGGCGGCGAGGCGGCGGGCACCGCCCAGCTCCCGGGCGGAGGGCGGTGGCGTCTCGGGGAACAGCAGCGGCAAGGGCACCGCGCCCTGCGGCGCCTCGACCAGCACGGCGGCCGGGCGCAGCAACCGGATGGCGGCGCGGAGCTGGTCGACGGCGGCGGGGGCGGCCAGGTCCGTCTTGGTGAGTGCCACGATGTCGGCGGCGCGGACTTGGGACCGCAGCAGCGGGTCGTCCAAGCTTGCGGCCGCCGTGGCGTCGACGACGCAGAGCACGGTTTCGAGCGGGGCCTCGCGCCAGATCACCGGGTCCATCAGGCTGCGGACGATCTCCGCCGGGTCGGCCACGCCGCTGGTCTCGATGACGATGGCGTCCGGCGCCGGGCGGCGGCGCAGCAGGTTGGCCAGGGTGCGCAGCAGGTCGCCCTCCAGCGAGCAGCAGATGCAGCCATTGGCGAGGCTGACAACGCCCTCGCTGGCGCCGGCGACCAAGTCGGCGTCGATGTTGATGGCGCCGAAATCGTTCACCACGGCGGCGATGCGGCGGCCCTCGGCACGGGCGAGCAGGTGGTTCACCACCGTGGTCTTGCCCGCGCCGAGAAACCCCACCACCAGCAGGACGGGGACCGGCACCGCCGGGTCAGGCGGTGGCGAGCGGGCGGCGGACTGGTTGGCCGGGGCGGGCGGCGGTGTCCATCACCCCGTCGGTGATCACCGGCTGACCGCTGACCAGCAGGTGGCGGACGCCCTCGGCGGGGCGGTTCATGGCGGTGAACTCGGCGCGGTCGGTGAGGCTGTCATGGTCGAACACGACGATGTCGGCGTCCGCGCCGGGCTGCAGGCGGCCCTTGGCGCGCATGGCGGGGGTGCTGGCGGCGAGGATTTCGGCCGGGATGAGGGCGCATTTGGCGATGCCGTCGAGCAGCGGGATGGCCTGGCGCTCGCGCACCCAGTGGCGCAGGAAGCGGGTGAAGGTGCCGGCGGAGCGGGGATGCGAGGTAGCGTCCTCGGGCAGGGGCCATGCGTCCCCGGTGTAGGTGGTGCCGTCGGGCAGCGTCCATGGCATGGCGTCGGAGGCGATGGCGCCCCCCGGGTAGAGCACGGACAGGTCCAGCAGGTCGCGGTGGTGCGCGTTGGTTTCGGTGTCGAGGATGTGCCACAGCACCAGGGTGGAGGGTTCCTCGGCCTGGGCGGCGAGCAGTTCGTCGCGGCTGTGGAAGCGGCGGCCATCGGCCACGCGCTGGACGGAGTCGTAGCCGGTGCCGTTGCGCGCCTCGAACTCGGGGTCGCTGAAAAAAGCGGCGGCCAGCACGGTGGAGCCGGTGCCGTAGGGATAGGCCTCGAGCGTGATCGGGAGGCCCTGCGCCTGGGCTTTGGCGACCAGTTGGGCGCAGCGCTCGACGTCGGTTTTGCTCGAGCTGTTGAAGTGGCAGATGTGCATGTGCGCGCCGGTGGCGCCGGCGTAGCCGATCAGGCGGATGTAGGCTTCGGCGGCGCTTTGCGGGTCGATGCGCGCCATGTAGGCGATGTGGGTGAAGGTGGGCACGGCGCGGGCGGCGGCGAGCTGGCACACGGCGGTGAGTTCCTGCACGCCGGCGCCGGGGGCGTAGGCGTTGAGGATGCCGATGCCGATGCCGCCTTCGTCCAGGCCGCGGGCGATGCGGTCGAGGATGCCGGCCATTTCGGGCTCGCTGGCCACGTTGTCGACCCAGCGACGGTCCCGCATGGCGCGGCCGAAGGCTTCGAGCGAGGATTCCTCGTTGCCGCCGGTCATGGCGCCGATGCGGGCGAAGGCCCAGTTGGTGGCGGCGCCGTAGTTCAGCACGCGGCCCTGCTCGGCCTGGCGGCGGTACCAGGAGGCCACCGGCATCACGCCGGCCTCGAGGTCGAGCGTGGTGGTGACGCCGTCGAAGGCCTGCATGCGGTCGGCCGGGATGGATTGGCCGTGCGCGTGCAGGTCGATGAAGCCGGGGGCGACCACGAGGCCGGTGGCGTCGATGGTGCGTTCGGCGCTGCCGAGATGCGTGCCGACGGCGGCGATGCGGCCGTCCTGCAGCGCGACGTCGGCGATGCTGTCCATCCCGCTGGCGGGGTCCACCACGCGGCCGCCGCTGATGACCAATGCGCTCATGCTGCCTCCGCGTGCAGTCTACGGTGCTTCCATTGGGTTAGGCCAGCATGACGCGGTTCAGGCCAGCGGGCGCGAGCGTGCGCAAGGTCGCGAGTTGGCAGAGAGGTGCGGCCTTAGAGCATGATTGCTTCTGATAGGCGAAGCAATCATGCTCTAACTCTTTGTTTGAGAGGCTGATTCACGCATCAGGTTGTTTCAACCTGATGCGATCAGGCTCTAAGCGCGCGGGGACTCTCGCTGGAACATCACGCCGCGGGCGCGGCCGCCATTGACGTGCAGGCCGGTGATGGCGCCGCCGCCGTCCCGAACGATGCGCACGCCGAACCAGGTCTCGAAGATCGCGCGCGACACCACGATGCGCATGACGTCGCCCCGGATGGGATGGACCTGCATAGTGGCGCCGCTGACCAGCGGCCCGGCGACGCCGATCTCCATGCCGTCGGGCGCCTCGGCGATAGTCCAGGTGGCGGCTATCTCGTCGCTGACATAGCGGCCCGGCAGGTCCTGCGGCAGCCCGCCCGGAGTGACCCGGCGATACTGCACGCGCACCCCTGCATCCTCCTCGACCTCCAGGGTTCGGCCGTCCTCCGACAACGCGGCGGTGAAATCGGCGTTGGCGCGGCTGGCGGCGAGACGGCGATCCGCGGTCGGCACGAGCCGGAACGGCAGGCCGTGGGTGCGGGCGAGGAGGGTGGCGTTCGCGGTCAGCCCAATGTCCACGGTGTCGCCGCTGGCCTCGTCGACGAAGCAACCGGCCCAGCGCTCGAGCTGCGCGCGCGGCGGCGGCGGCGCAACCGGGTGGTGCGCGGGTAGGGCCTCGATCAGGTGGTCGAGCACGTCCTGGGCAAGGTGATACGGGTCCGCCTCGGCGTTGTTCGAGATGGCGATGATGGCCGCGTCGAGCTCGGGGACGCGGAGCAACCGGGTTTTGTAGCCGGGCCAGAGCCCGCCATGGCTGACCGTGCGCAGGCCGCGATAGCCGATCACCTGCAGGCCGCGAGCATAGTTGTTCTCGGTGCCGTTGGTGAACGGCGTCTGCCGCTCCAGCGCCTCGGCCAAACCAGGGCCGCCGACTGCGCCGGTGGAGAAGTTGCGGCACCAGAGCGCGAGGTCGGCCACGCCCGAGACCAGGCCGCCCTCGCCGCCGAGCGGGAAGGCATGGGCCGCCCGCCGCCACGCCCCGCCGGCGTGAGGAAAGTAGCCAGTGGCGAGCCCGGGCGTCGGGTCCCTCACGTCGGGGGTCATGCGCGTGCGGGCCATGCCGAGCGGGCGGAAGATGCGGCGCTCGAGCAGGCTGGGCAGCGACTCGCCCGACAGCCGTTCGGCAATGCGGCCGAGCAGCAGGAAGTTCGTGTTGCTGTAGAGGTAGCGCGAGCCCGGGGCGAAGTTAAGCCCGCGCTGCCGGTGGATGCCGGCCAGCAGGTCCTCGGTGGTGCAGGGCTGGCCCAGGTCGGCGCCGCCGTAGCGCATGATCTCGAGCATGTCGCGCAGCCCGCTGGTGTTGTGCATGAGGTGCGCGACGGTGATCGCCGCCCCCATGTCCGGCATCTCGGGCAAGTGGGCGCGGATGTCGTCGAGGGGGCTGAGCAGTCCCTCGGCGGCGAGCAGCAGGATGGCGGCGCAGGTGAACTGCTTGCTGACGGAGGCGATGCGGAAGGTGGTGTCCGGCCCAATCGGCACGCCGAGTTCCAGACTGGCGAGCCCGGCCTCGCGTTGCAGCACCAGTTCGCCGCCGCTCACCACGCCCACCGCCATGCCCGGGACAGGCCGGCCGGCCCAGGGGGCGAGCAGCCGCTCGACATGCGAGGCAAGATTGTCGGATGGCGCCATAGTCGCTCAACTCACCAAAACAGCAGCCGGGAGGCAAGCCCATGTCCGCAGCCGACGCCGCCGGCAGCCGCTGGACGCAGCGCCCGCCGGGTTCCTCCTGGGGCGTTGGCGGTGAGGCGGAGCCAAGTACAATACTGTCGCTATGACGGCTTGTTCCCGATACCGACCGGGCTTCGGCCTGTATTTAACCGGGCAAGCACACGTCGCCTCACCGGGATAGCCGTCATGTCCGCCTCGACCTCCCCGCTCGTCACCCAGACCAACCTCGTCGGCAACGGCGCGGTTCCGGCCGCGCAGATCGACCCGGCGTTGCAGGGCCCCGACGGCATCGCGTTCGGCCCCACCGGCATCGTCTGGGTGGCCGACGCGGCCGCGGGCGAGGCCACGCTCTACGATGGCGACAGCGCGCTCGCCACCGCCGGCGGCAGCCATCGCATCACCGTCACCGCGGCGGGCCCGGCGCCCTCGAGCCCGGCCGGCGTGGTCGCGAACCCGAACGCGTCCGGCTTCGACATCTCGGCCGGCGGCGTCACCGCGCCCGCGGCGTTCATCTTCGCCGGCCAGAACGGCACGCTGAACGGCTGGGCGCCGGCCGTGAACGGCGGGGCCGCGACCGTGGTCGCCAGCACGACACCAGGCGCCGAGTACACGGGCCTGGCGATCGGCAGCAGCGGCGGCACCACCGACCTCTTCGCCGCCGATTTCACCAACGGCACCATCGACGAATTCGACACCACGTTCCAGGAAGTGGCGACCTTCACCGACGACACCGTCCCCGACGGCTACGCCCCGTTCGGCACGCAGGTGATCGGCGGCGACCTGTTCGTCAGCTACGCGCTGCAGACCGCAAGCGACCCGGCACTCCCGGACCCGGGCGCCGGGGCAGGCTTCGTCGACGAGTTCAGCCTCGGTGGCACCTTCGAGGGCCGCATCGCCTCCGCGGGCGGCCTCGATGTGCCCGGCGGCTTGGCCATCGCGCCCGCCAGTTTCGGCGCTTTCGCCGGGGACCTGCTGGTCGCCAACTCCGCCAGCGGCACCATCGACGCCTACACCCTCGCCACCGACGCCTTCCAGGGCGCGCTGTTGGGCGCCAACGGCCAGCCGGTCGTGATCCCCAACCTGCGGTCGTTGCAGGCCGGCGCCGGGGGCGCGGGCGGCAGCGCGGACCAGCTCTACTTCACCGCCGGGCAGACGAATGGCCTGTTTGGGACCTTGTCCAACAGCGCGCCGGCCTTCGCCCACGTGCCGGTGTCCGAAGGCGGCGGCATCATCACCGTCGACGAGAGTTCGGCCGCGCTCGGCGCCGGCCTGCCGCTGGGCACCGTGTTCGACTTCGGCGCCGCCGTGCAGGCGGTGGACCTCACCGACGCCATCGTCAGCATCGGCACCGGCACCAGCGAGGCGTTCATCCAGCGCCTCTACGAGGGCCTTCTCGACCGCGGCAACGACACGGCGGGGATCGAATACTACGACGGGCAGCTCGCCTCGGGCGTGAGCCAGGCGACGGTCGCCGGCGAGTTCCTGAGCAGTGCCGAGTTCATCGCCGACCATGGCAGCCTGAGCGGCAGCGCATTGGTGGCGCTGGACTACCAGGGCTTGCTCGGCCGCCCCGCCGCCGCCGACCCGGGATCGTCGTTCTGGACCAACCAGCTCGCCAGCGGCGCCTCGGCCGGGGCGGTCACCGCGGCGATTGCGCTATCGAGCGAGTCCGAGGCCTATCTGGCGCCTGCCACGTCGCAAGTGTTCGTGCCCAGCGCCTCGGGCAGCTTGATCCACGCGCTGTTCGAGGCCGGATTGGGGCGCGAGGCCGACCCATCCGGGCTGCAATACTTCCAATCCGAGGCGGCGAGCGTCACCCCGAGCGAGATCGCGGCGCAGATCGTGAGTTCGCCCGAGTTCCAGGCCGGCCATGCTGGCCAGAGCGCGGTGCAATTGCTGAATTCGTTCTACGAGAATGGTTTGGGCCGTGCGCCTGATGCGGTGGGTTCGGCGTTTTGGCTCGGCACGATGAGTGCGGGCGCGAGTGCGGCCTCCGTGCTGCTCGGCATCGCCACCGCGCCCGAAGCCACCGCCCACCTCACGCAGAACCTGGGCGCGTGACACCTGCGAAGAGCCGCCCCGCCACAGAGCCGCGCGGGTGCCTGCGTCAGCCCTTCTTGGCGGGCGGCAGGTCCACCTTGATCGACAGCTCCTTCAGCCGCTCCGGCGGCACCGGCGCCGGCGCGCCCATCATCAAGTCCTGCCCCTGCTGGTTCAGCGGGAACAAGATCACCTCGCGGATGTTCGGCTCGTCCGCCAGCAGCATAACGATCCGGTCCACCCCCGGCGCCGAACCCCCATGCGGCGGCGCCCCAAAGCGGAACGCCGACAGCATGCCGCCAAACCGTGCCTCCACCTCCGCCTCGCTA
Organism: Acetobacteraceae bacterium; assembly: GCA_965198565.1. Taxonomy (GTDB): domain Bacteria; phylum Pseudomonadota; class Alphaproteobacteria; order Acetobacterales; family Acetobacteraceae; genus LMUY01. The sequence continues at coordinate 119,109 of OZ240665.1, forward strand.
TACCCAGCGATCGCAAACGCGCGGATCATGATGTCCGGCCGATGATTGCGGATCGCGCCGGACGAAAGCTCCACCCCGTTGCAGACGATGTCGTATTGATACGCCTTGATGGTTAACGGATCCTGAGTCTCCAGCGCCTCGAGCCCGCCTTGCGGCATGGAGAACGGGTTGTGGCTGAAGTCGATCAGCCCGGTGTCCTCGACCCGCTCATACATCGGGAAATCGGTGATCCAGCACAGGCGGAACGCGTCCCGCTCGAACAGGTCGAGTTCGGTTCCCACCCGGTTGCGCACCGTGCCGGCGAACTTGGCCGCCTCGTCGCGCGGCCCCGCGGTGAAAAACACCGCGTCCCCCGCTTGCAGCCCGCAGGCCGCGCGGATCGCCTCGGTGCGCGCCGGGTCGATATTCTTGGCGATCGGCCCGCGCCCGCCCTCGGCCTCGAAAATGATGTAGCCGAGCCCGCCGGCGCCCTGTTCGCGCGCCCATTCGTTCAGCTTGTCGAAGAAGCCGCGCGGCCGCCCGCCAGCGCCCGGCGCCGGCACTGCCCGCACCACGCCGCCGCCCGCCACGATCTTGGCGAATAGGCCGAATTCCGACCCGGCGAACTGCTCCGTCACGTCGGCGATCCGCAGCGGATTGCGCAAATCAGGCTTGTCCGAGCCATACTCCAGCAGCGCCGTGTCGTACGGGATGCGCGGGAACGCCCCTTCCGTCACCGTCCGCCCGCCGCCGAACTCGTGGAACACGCCGCCGATCACCGGCTCGAGCGTCGTGAAAACATCCTCTTGCGTGACGAAGCTCATCTCGAAATCGAGCTGGTAGAACTCGCCCGGAGAGCGGTCCGCCCGCGCCGCTTCGTCGCGGAAACAGGGGGCGATCTGGAAATAGCGGTCGAACCCCGCCACCATCGCGAGCTGCTTGAACTGCTGCGGCGCTTGCGGCAGGGCGTAGAACTTGCCGGGGTGGTTGCGCGACGGCACCAGGAAGTCCCGCGCTCCCTCGGGCGAGGACGCGGTCAGGATCGGGGTGTGGAACTCGGTGAAGCCGGCCTCGATCATCCGGCGCCGCAACGAGGCGATCACGCCCGCCCGCAACATCATGTTCCGATGCAATTTGTCGCGGCGCAGATCCAGGTAGCGATAGCGCAGCCGCAGCTCCTCGGAGGTGGCCGCCTCCCCGGCGACCGGGAACGGCAGCACCGCGGCCGGCGACTGCAGCGTAAGCGACTGGGCGCGCAGTTCCACCTCGCCGGTCGGCAGCCGCGGGTTGACCGTGCCGGCTTCGCGCAACACCACCATGCCGGTGACGGTGATCACGCTTTCCACGCGCAGCGCGTCGGCCTCGGCAAACACCGCCGAGCCGGCGGGAAACACCACCTGCGTCAGCCCGTAATGGTCTCGCAGGTCGATGAACAGCAGCCCGCCATGGTCGCGCTTGCTGTGCACCCAACCGGACAACCGCGCCTGCGCCCCCGCGTCCGACGCGCGCAGGGCGGCACAGCTATGGGTACGATAAAGATGCATGGATGGTGTGATGCATGGATTGTGTGTCCGGCGCGAGCTTGTGGCGAGGCGCCGGAGCATGGTGGGCGCGACAGGGATTGAACCTGTGACCCCTGCCATGTCAAGGCAGTGCTCTACCGCTGAGCTACGCGCCCATACCCCGGCGGCACTCCCTAACACCGCGCTCCTCGCACACGCAAGCCGGCGGCCGCACGGCGTCAGGTGACACGGCGGCAGCGGCAGGCTTCAATAGCGCATGGACATGCCCGCAACCGGTACCGGCGCCCCGGCCGACGACCTCACCGCGTTACCCTATGTTATCGTTCGTCCGATCACGCAAACCGTGCCCCTGGTGCTGGCATCGCCGCACTCGGGGCGGAGTTATGCCGCGGACTTCCTGCAGTCCGCGCGCCTCGGCCCGCTCGACCTGCGCCGCAGCGAGGACACCTTCGTCGAGGAGCTGTTCGCCGCCGCCGCCGACCACGGCGCCCCCATGCTCTGCGCCCAATTCCCGCGCGCCTATTGCGACCCCAATCGCGAAGCCTGGGAGCTCGACCCGGCGATGTTCGCCGACCCGCTGCCGGACTGGGTCAACACCACCAGCCCGCGCGTGGGCGCGGGGTTGGGCACGATCGCGCGCGTGGTGACGTCCGGGGAGACGATCTATCGCGGCAAGCTGCGCTTCGAGGACGCGCAGCAGCGGGTGAGCGCCTGCTGGCAGCCGTACCATGATGCGCTGGCGGGGCTGATCGCGCAGACCCGCGCCCAATTTGGCGCCTGCCTGCTGATCGATTGCCACTCGATGCCCGCTGGCATTGGCCGTTTTGCCGAGCCGGACGTCGTGCTGGGCGACGCCCATGGCACCGCCTGCATGTCACGCATCACCGCCTTGGCCGAGAGCGTGCTGTCCGGCTACGGCTACCATGTCCGCCGCAACGACCCCTACGCGGGGGGCTACGTGACGCGCCATTATGGCCGGCCGCGCGAGCGGGTTCATGCGCTGCAAGTCGAGGTGGCGCGCCGTCTCTACCTGAACGAGGCGACGCTCGAAAAATCGAGTGGTTTTAGCGCGTTGCAGGAGAAGTTGGGCCGCTTCGTCGGTCGCCTCGCCAGCGAGTTGCCGCGTCTGCTGTGATCGTCCCGGCGCTCGCAGTCGTCCGGCAAAAGAAAGGCGGTGCCTTGCAGCACCGCCAAGTTTAGGGAGGAAACGTCCAAGAAACAGCAAGGCAGAGCCCTGCTGCGGTGCACTTTGTAAGGGCGCGGCCGACGGCTTGCAAGAGTTTTTTTGCAGTGCAGCAAACGTTGCATCGCAGGCCGCGCGGAAACTCTTTGTTAACCGTTTCCCGCCATCCTGTGCCGACAATGGTCCGCATCGTTCTCCTGCTCGTGATTGCTGCCGTCGCGTGGGCGCTCCCAGGGGCGCACCGCGCGTTCGGGCGTGCCACGCCCGCGGCCACGATTCCTGGCCCGTCCGCGCTGTGCCGCGCCGCGATCCTGCAGGCCGAGCGCACGGCCCATGTGCCAGACCGTCTGCTCGACGCGATCGCGATGGTCGAGAGCGGCCGGAGAGACCCGGTGAGCGGCGCGGTGTATCCCTGGCCATGGACGATCAATGTCGAGGGTGTTGGGCATTTCTACGAGTCCAAGGCGGAAGCGATCGCCGCCGTGCAAAGCTTTCAAGCTTCCGGCGCCCATTCCATCGACGTTGGATGCATGCAGGTCAGCCTGCTCTACCATCCGGACGCGTTCGCCAGCCTCGACCAGGCCTTCGATCCGGTCACCAATGCGTCCTACGGCGCGCGCTTCCTCGTCCAACTGTTCGACCAGACCAATGCGTGGCCGCTTGCCGCCGCCGCCTACCACTCCCTCACGCCAGACGTGGGCGCCGAATACGCCCGCCGGGTGCTTTCCGCATGGGGCATTCCGGAGCTTCCGGTGACAAGTCAGGTGGTCACCAGCGGGCCGGCGGCTCCCAGCCAGACGGCGCCTAGCAGCGGAATGGCCTTCTTCCGCACGCCGCCGTCCACGCTGCCCATGCCCACCGTCATCGAACCGAGCCACGCGGCCACTGTGCTGCCGACCGGCCGTGAGGCGGTACGGATGCTCCCAATGCCAGGGGTTGCCAGGGCGCCCAACGCCGCCGGCCGCGGCCTGGACGCTTACCGGGCCATGCCCATCGCGATGACGATCCACCTGCCGCATGCATCATGACGGCGCAAACCTTGCCGCCGAGCGCGAAACTGCTCGCCCTGCAACCGCGGCAGCGTTTTAGCTGATGCAACCAAAATAGGGACCTGATAGGTGCTGGCGAGGATCGGCGGTCATCAGGAGCACGGATGCTGAGGGGAGTTCTGCTTGCAGGAGCCGTGGTTTTGGCGGCGATGGTCAACCTGCATGCGGCCCGGGCTCAGCAGGGGCCAGTGCCCGTCACTACCGGGCGAGCCACGCGCGCCGACGTTGCCATCTTCGAGCGCGGCATCGGCACCGTGCAGCCGTTTCAGTCTGTCCTGATTCGCGCCCGCGTGGATGGAACGATCGACCAACTCGTGTTTGCCGAGGGGCAGACCGTCAAGCCGGGTGATCTCCTGGCCGTGATCGACCCGCGTCCCTATCAGGCCGTGTATGATCAGGCAGTGGCCAAGAAGGCGTCGGACGTGGCGCAGCTCGGCAACGCCCGCAAGGACCTGGCACGCTATGCCGACCTAGCGCGGAACGACTTTGCCTCCCGTCAGAGCGTCGATACCCAGAGTTCATCGGTGTCGCAGTTCAACGCCAACATCGAGGCTGACGACGCTGCGATCGCGGCGGCGAAGCTGAACCTCGATTTCACCCGCATCGTTGCCCCAATCGGCGGGCGGATCGGCCTGCGCCTGGTGGATCCCGGCAACCTGGTTCACGCGAACGATGCGACCGGGATTGTCGTCATCAACCAAATCCATCCCATCACGGTGCTGTTCACCCTGCCGCAGGACGAGTTTCCCGCCGTGCAGGATGCGATGCATGCCGCAGGCGGGACGCCGCTCCCAGTGGCCGCGTTCACGGGCGACGAGAAGCGCCAGCTCGGCGTCGGCACCCTGCTGACGGCGGACAACGCCATCGATAGCAGCACCGGGACCATCAAGCTCAAGGCGATGTTCCCCAATACCGACGACCGGCTGTGGCCGGGTCAGTTCGTCAATGCACATCTGCAGCTCTCGGTCGCGCATGATGCGATCACCGTGCCGTCCTCGGCGATCATGCGCGGTGTCAACGGTTTGTATGTGTATGCTGTCAAAGCGGGGAACATTGCCGCCGTCGAGCCGGTGGAGATCGGTCAGGATGATGGCAAAGTAACGATTGTGAAGACGGGCTTGTCCGACGGGGACGTGGTCGTCACCACTGGCCAGTCGCGGCTGACCGACGGCACACACGTTGCTTCTGGAAATCAGGCCGGCTCGGGTGGGAATCAGGCCGGCTCGGGGCAGTCGGCCGCGGGTGTTCAGCAGCACGCAGGCGGTTAGGTCAGGGCGAATGCAAGACCAATGAGCATTTCAACTCCGTTCATTCGTCGCCCCGTCGCCACGTCGCTGCTCATGGCGGCGGTTGTTCTGGTGGGGATCGCGGCCTATCCGCTGCTGCCGGTTGCGCCGCTCCCCCGGGTGGATTTCCCGACCATCGCCGTGAGCGCGACCCTGCCCGGCGCCAGCCCCGAAACGATGGCCTCCACGGTCGCCCAGCCGCTCGAGCGCCAGTTTTCCCAGATTTCCGGCGTGTCGCAGCTCACCTCGGTGAGCGTGCTCGGTTCCACCCAAGTCACCGTGCAATTCGATCTCGACCGCAATATCGATGCCGCGGCGGGGGACGTGCTGGCCGCCATCAACGCTGCTGGCGGCCAATTGCCGAAAACGCTGACGAGTCCGCCGACCTATCGGAAGGTCAACCCGGCGGACAGCCCGATCCTGATCCTTGCGGTCCAGTCCGATACATTGCCGCTGATCGAGGTGGACGACTGGGCCGACAACATCCTGAGCCAGCAGATCTCGCAAATTTCGGGGGTCTCGCAGGTCTCCATCGGCGGCGAGCAGAAGCGCTCGGTCCACATCCAGGTCGATCCAGCCCGCCTGGCCGCCATGGACATGACGCTGGAGGACGTCCGCAACACGCTGACCAACGTCACCGTCGACAGCGCGAAGGGCAGCATCGACGGGCAGCGCCAGAGCTACGCCATCTACGACAACGACCAGTTGACGGACGCCAAGCAATATCAGAACGCCATCATCGCCTATCGCAACGGCGCCCCGATCCGGGTGAGCGATATCGGTGTCGCAATCGATGGCCCCGAGAACACGCGCCTGGCGGGCTGGCAGAACGGCCATCGCGGCATCCAGCTTCTGATCTTCAAGCAACCCGGCGCGAACGTGATCGAGACCGTCGCGCGCATCCGCGCTCAACTGCCCCGGCTCGCCGCCGCGATTCCTCCGGCCGTCCACGTCACGACCGTGATGGACCGCACTTTGACGATCCAGGCCTCCGTGAAGGACGTGCAGTTCACCTTGCTGCTGTCCATCGCCCTGGTGGTGATGGTGATCTTCGTCTTCCTGCGCAGCTTCTGGGCCACCGTGATCCCGAGCATCACCGTGCCGCTGGCGCTCGTCGGCACGTTCGCGGTGATGTACCTGCTGGGCTACAGCCTGGACAATCTGTCGCTCATGGCGCTCACCATTGCGGTCGGGTTCGTGGTCGACGACGCGATCGTCATGCTCGAGAACATCTACCGCTACGTGGAAGAGGGCATGAAGCCGATGGACGCCGCCCTTCGCGGCGCCGGCGAGATCGGCTTCACCATCGTGTCGATCAGCGCATCGCTCATCGCCGTGTTCATCCCGCTGCTGCTGATGGGCGGCATCGTGGGTCGTCTGTTCCGCGAGTTCGCGATGACGGTCAGCATCGCGGTCGTCGTCTCTGGCATCGTCTCCCTGACGCTGACGCCGATGATGTGTTCCCGCTTCCTGCGCAACCATCACGGCAGTCACGGCCGATTCTATCGCATCGTCGAGGGCATGTTTGACGGCTTGGTCGGCTTCTACCGGCGGACGCTGGATATCGCGCTGCGGTTCCGCTTCATCACGCTGTGCGTCTTCCTCTGCACTTTGGCGGTGACGGGCTATTTGTTCGTCATCATTCCGAAGGGGTTCTTCCCTGCGCAGGACACCGGCGTGATCGTCAGCATCACGCAAGGCTCGCAGGACATTTCTTTCACCGAGATGGCGGCGCGCCAGGTGGCGCTGGCCAAAATCGTCGGCGATGATCCTGATGTGGCGGCGTATTCCTCCTCGATCGGGGCCGGCTTGGGCGGGCAGACCGAGAACAACGGGCGGATTTATATCAGCCTGAAGCCCTGGGATCAGCGGCACTCGACCGCTCAGCAGGTCATTGCGCGTCTGGCCGCCAAGGCCCGCGCTGTCCCGGGCGCGCAATTGTTCATGCAAGCCGCGCAGGACATCAATATCGGCGGCCGGCTGGCGAAAACGCAATACCAGTTCACCCTGCAGGACGCAGACATCGCCGAACTGTATCAGTGGGCGCCGAAAGTGCTCGACAAGCTGCGCAGCATCCCGGCTTTGCGCGACTTGGCGACCGACCAGCAAATGGCGGGAACGACGGCGACGTTGACGATCGATCGTGACGCCGCCGCCCGGTTTGGCATCACACCGCAAATGATCGATGACACGCTGTATGATGCCTTTGGGCAGCGCCAGATCACTCAGTATTTTACCCAGATCAACTCGTATCACCTCATCCTCGAGGTGCCTCCGGCCATGCAGGGCGACAAGGACACGCTGAGCAAGCTCTACGTGAAGTCCGCCTCTGGCCAGGCCGTGCCGCTCAGTACGTTCGTGAAGATCGACACCAAGGTCGTCGCGCCGCTGTCGATCTCACACCAGAGCCAATTCCCCTCGGTGACGCTGTCGTTCAACCTGGCGGCAGGAGCGGCCCTGGGCGATGCGGTCACCGGCATCCAGTCCGCGATGGCCGCGCTCGCAACCCCGGCATCGCTCACTGGCTCGTTTCAAGGCACCGCCCAGGCGTTCCAGTCGTCGCTCAGCTCCGAACCCTACCTGATCGCCGCCGCGCTGATTGCCGTCTACATCATCCTCGGCGTTCTGTATGAGAGCTACATCCTCCCGCTCACCATTCTGTCCACGTTGCCCTCTGCCGGCGTTGGCGCCCTTCTCATGCTGCTGATCGGCCACTACGATCTGTCGATCATCGCCATGATCGGCGTCATCCTGCTGATCGGCATCGTCAAGAAGAACGGCATCATGATGGTCGACTTCGCCATTGCCGCCGAACGGCGCGATGGCGAGACCCCGCTGAACGCGATCCGTCAGGCCTGCCTGCTGCGCTTCCGACCCATCCTGATGACGACGATGGCAGCGTTGCTCAGCGGCCTACCGCTGATGCTGGGTAGCGGTGCGGGGTCGGAACTGCGCAAGCCGCTCGGTTTTGCCATGGTTGGGGGCCTGCTGCTCAGCCAGATCTTAACGCTCTACACGACGCCAGTGATCTACCTCTATCTCGACAAGTTGCAGCATCTCTTGATGCCGCGCCGCAAAGCGCATCTGCCGACCCTTGCCGCGAAAATGGGTGCGACCGCGGACTAGTACCTCTGCACAGAGGTTTTGACCGGTTGCGCGCCCGGGTGCGCTGCCGGTTGCCTGCCGGGTGCATAGGTGGTGCATCAGCACGGACGGAACCTCCCGTCGCCACATGTAGGATGCTCGCAAGTTGACCAGACTGGAGCGGCGCACGGTTGCACGGTCCTGCGCACTTCCACTGTTTGCCCTCCTCGCATCGTTGTCCTCGGCCATCGCGCAAACGCCAGGCTCTCGTAATCCTGGAGCACCGGGCTTGGATGGCGCTCCCGGGCAGCCCGGCGGGAAAGGCAGCATCGGCTGCCCTGGTGGGCGAGGCGGCAACGGCGGTCCTGGCATCCCGGGTGTGAACAACGGGGATGGTGCCCGGGGCGGGGACGGTGGAGACGGACTGTCTGGCTGCGGCGGCGGTGGGGGAGGTCGAGGTGGTTCACCTGCACCTGGCGGTCGTCCAGGCAGCGCGGGTTCCGGCGGCAACGGCGGCTCGGCTCGCGGAGGTCATCCCGGACAAGGCGGTCAAGGTGGTGCGGGCGGACATTCAGGGTAACTTGGCCGAAGGTTCCCGCTCAAGTCAGTCCGGATCGGGGCAGGTCGAAATCGGGCTTTGCGCACCGTCGTGCCGCGCGCAGTGCGGTGCCAAAGCGCACCGCACCCTACGATGTTTGTAGGGCGGCATAGCAGTCGTTCCTTGGAGACGCTGTGCTCGTTTGGTGGTTCTGACGTTCGCCCGAGTTTGCCGATCCGTCCGGAGCCGAACTCCAGAAGCATAAACCACACTCGATACAAAGGCTTGCTCGGACCCGTTCCACCTCAAGTCTCCGCTGAGAGTGGGGCCTCGAAACGGGTCTAGCCCTGCTGTTTGGCGAGCAGTTTCATCAGCCCAACCGAAGACGGCCGGGCTCATACTGCGCTGACCGGCGCAATCGCTGCCGCAACGAGAACGGCGGCCGCTTCGCCGGCGAGAAACGCCCCGCCCACCGTGCCGGCCAGACCGTCCGTGCGGGTGGCCTCGCCGGCGAACACCAGGCGTCCGCCGTGCAGAGGCGTCCCAAGCGCCGCCCTGGCTCCGCTATGCCCCGGTCGCGCATAGGCGTAGGAGCCCCTGAACCAAGGATCGCTGGCCCAGCGTGTCACGACGGCGCCGGGCCGAAACGCAGCGTCCGCGCGAGCGCCGAACATGGCGCGGAGCTGGTCCCGAGCAAAGGCTTCGGCAGCGCCGGCGCGGTCGAGTTCAGCGGAGTGGCTGCCGCCTTGAAAGCAGATGACGTGGTCCTGCCCATGCGGCCAGGCCACGGTCGTCATGGCGGGGGCGTCGACGGCGGGCACAAACTGGTCGAGCCCGCAGGAGGCCGGCAGGTCGAGCCGGTCTGCCCCGGCCGCGCGCAAGGCAACCTTGTTGAGCACGCCCATCGGCAGCCCCTCGATGGCGGCCTGCATCGATTCCGGGAGGGCTGGGGTGAAGGCAATCTGCTCGGCCGCCAACACGCCGGTCGATACCGTCACGATGCAGGCGTCGGCCCGGACAAGGCCGGCCGGCGTCTGCACCGCCACGCCGTCCCCGCCCCACTGCACCGCCAGCGCCGGGGTGTTGAGGTGGATCGGCCCCGCCGGTGGCAGGAGCTGCCGCAAGACGAACGCACCGAGACCGCCTGCAAGCTCCAGGTTGGCGCCGTGCAGCAGGTTCGTGTGCCAATCCCGCAAGCTGAGTGACCCGGCGTCCGCGGCGGCAATGGTCGGCGCCTCCCAATTCAGCACCGACGCCAGCCACGCCCTATCGCGAAGTGGGGCCGCAGCCGCAGCCACGCTGACATCCGCGCCGGGCAGCGCCGCCGCAGCGCACTCGCCGAACGCCGTCTGCGCCGCCGCATAGTCGGCCAGTTCGTCTGCGGTCGCGAAGCGGCGGCCCACCCGCGTGCGTTCGACGCGGTCGGCGGCGGTGGCGATGGTCGGCTCGCCGGCCGCGTGGGCCAGCGCCGCCAAGGGGTTGCGCTCCGCCGCATGCAGCCAGGCCGCCCCATGGTCGAACGGGGCTTGCAGCAGCCGGGGCACGGTCGTGTAGGCGCGGCCGCCGGCGCGGCTCGAGCCCTCGAGGAGCGTCACGTTCACGCCGCGCCGCCGCAACGCCGCGGCGGCCGCCAGCCCTGCCACGCCCGACCCGACCACGACGACGCGGCTCATGCCACCACCCTCGCCAGCACGGCGCCATCCCGGCCGAACCACGCTCGCCCTACCATTACCGCCCCGCCCAGAGTTCATCATAATTGTGCTCCATTCAGGCAGGATCATCGCCTGGTTGCTGCAGAACGGCCGCAGACCCGCTTCTGCCAGCTCGGACACGACAGGAGCGCTCATGTTTTTCCCGGGTTTTCGCCTGCACACCACCAAAGTGCCCGGCGGGACGGTTCGCTACCGGGTTGGCGGCTCCGGTCCGGCCCTGCTGCTGCTGCATGGCAACCCGCAAACCCATGCCATGTGGCACCACGTCGCTCCCGTGCTGGCGCAGCGTTTCACCGTGGTATGCCCCGACCTGCGGGGCTATGGCGGCAGCGAGAAGCCGCCCGCCACACCCGACCACGCGCCCTACGCCAAGATCGAGATGGCGCGCGATGTCGCCGAGCTGATGACGCAGCTTGGCCATGCCCGCTTTGCGGTGGGGGCGCATGACCGAGGCGCCCGCGTGGCCCACCGCTTGGCGCTGGAGGCTCCGGAGCGCGTGACCAAGCTGGCGGTGCTGGACATCGTTCCGACAATCGAGCATTTCGAGCGCGCCGACATGTCGTTCGCGATGGGCTACTATCACTGGTTCTGGTTTGCCCAGCCGCACCCGTTTCCGGAAGACCTGATCAGCCAGTCCCCCGACACGTGGTTTGCCGCGCATACCGGAAAGGGCGCTGGCATCCCGCCGTTTTTCGCGCCGGAAGCCCTCGCCGACTACCTGGCCGCGGCGCATGACCCGGCGGCCATCGTCGGCATGTGCGAGGACTATCGCGCCGCCTGCACGATCGACCTGGTGCACGACCGGATCAGCCGTTCCGAAGGCCGCCAATTGCAATGCCCCATGCTGGTGCTCTGGGGGGCCAAAGGCCGGATCGGCGGCTGGTATGACCCGGTGGCGATTTGGCGCGACTACTGCGCGTCGGACGTGCGGGGTGCGGCGGTCGATAGTGGCCACTTCCTGGCCGAGGAAGCGCCGGACGAGGTGATCGCGCAGCTCGACCGGTTCTTTTGAAGGGCTCCGCAGCCAAGACGCGTTCGGTCGGATGATGCTCTGGTGCAAAGCCAATCAGGTCCGCAGCAAACGCCTGGCAGACGTTCAGCCATCGGCGTAATCGTCTGCTATGCTGATCAGGAAAGCCGAAGCAAGTGACGCAGAAGCGGTGGCGGAGATCATCCTGCCGACGATCAGGGGTGGCATGACGTACGCCCTCGACCCTGACCTGAGCGAGGCTGATGCTCTGTCCTACTGGATGGGGCAAGACCGGGAAACCTTTGTCGTCCAGGACGAAGGACGGATCGTCGGCACCTACTACATGCGGCCGAACCAAGGCGGTGGGGGGCGTCACGTCTGCAACTGCGGCTACATGACCGGCACCACAGCAGTCGGCCGAGGCGTTGCAAGGCGCATGTGCCAACACTCGCTCGAACAGGCGCGTTTGCGTGGCTATCGAGCCATGCAGTTCAATTTCGTCGTCAGTACTAATGAACGGGCGATCCGCTTATGGCAGCTTATGGGCTTCAAGGTTGTCGGCCAGCTACCCGGCGCATTCCACCACCCGACCACCGGCTACGTCGATGCTCTGGTGATGTTCCAGCTTCTTTGAGCTGCGCTGCTCCCCGCCTGTCGCCTTCAGCGGTGAGTGGCGGGGTTGCTTCGGCGCTATGTGGCACGCCCAGGGCATGATTGGACCACTAGACCACGACCGGCTCAGATAGAGTCGCCGGTCATGGTCTCGTTGTTGTTTTGGCGAGCATCGACACTGGCTCGATGCTCGGTTCCCCAATCGCATAGCGGCAGCAATGCTTGCACAAGAGTCATACCGAAGGGTGTCATGGTGTAGTCCACTTTTGGTGGAACTTCCTGGTAGTCGCGCCGGGTCAATACGCCAGCTGCTACCAAGTCACGCAATTGTTGGATGAGAACCTTTTCGCTGATGCCCGATATCTTACGCCTGATTTCTCCGAACCGCTCGGGCTTTGCCCGGAGATGGTACAAGATCAGCGGCTTCCACTTCCCGCCCATGACGGCCAACGCCACGTCGAGACCGCATCGTGACTCATGTGCATCCACAGCCGCCTCTGGCACTTACCTTTAGGTAGGTTCTGCCCAAAGCAGCACCATCGGTCCATATGATTCGTCTCACCGGATCGAAAGCTAGACATGAGCGCCCAACGCAATATTCAGATCGCCCAAACGCTGCTCGCAGGACTCAGCAGTGGCCGCGACCCAGCCGAAATCGCGGCGCCGTTCGCGAGCGACCTCATTTTTGAAATCCAGGGTGACGATGGCGTTCTGCCTTGGATCGGCCGCAAGACAGGTCGAGCCGCTATCGCTGACTTCGTGCGAGACCTTCGCAGTCTCACTGAACCCTTGGTGTTTGATGTCGAAGACATCCTCTCAAGCGAGGACCGTGCGGCCATCGTCGGTCGTCTGAAATCGCGGATCAAGCTGACCGGTAAGACCACGGCGTCCCAATTCGCGCTCATTCTGACGGTGGCTGAAGGTGCCGTGATCCGGTTCCAAATGCTGGAAGACAGCTTCGACCTATCGAACGCAGCGCGTTGACGTTGGAGCGTAGAACGCCAGACGTTCGGTCGGCCACTCATTGGAGGAGGACAGCATGCCAGTGTTCCAGGCCCACGTTCCGGCCGGGCGGCTGACTGGGAGCGAGAAGAGGGGGCTGGCCGACGGGCTGAACCTCGCGCTCCACGAGGCCCTGGGCACGCCGATGGAGGACAGGTTCATTGTCATCAGCGAGCACGGCGAGGACGAACTCTTCCTCCACCCAACCTTCCCCGACCTCCAACGGTCCGCCCGTGCGGTGGTTATCACGGTGACGCTCGGGGCTGGACGTACGGTGGAGAAGAAAAGGAGGCTGGCCGAGCTCGTGACGCGCTACGCCGTCGAGAAAGCGGGTCTGGGGCAGGACGATGTCTGCTTCCTGATGTACGACGTTGCCCTGGAGAGTATGAGTTTCGGCGGAGGCAAGCTGCTGTCCGACATCAATGTCCCGCTGCCCTGGGTGAAGCAGCCCGGCGACGCGGCCGGAGGGTGAGGCGATACGGGCCTGGCGGCCGGCGGTGCCGCGCGGACGGCGTTGACGGTGCGCCTGATGGAGTTTGGCGCTCGGTGGGCAGCCGACCTTCCTTGCCGGCATCGAGCACCCTTATGTGCCTAGGCTCAAAACAGGAGCGCTCATGCGCCGACATGATGGACCGGCAGGTGCGGTCACACGGCTCACCGTCGAGAGCGACGCACTCAAGGGGAATTTACTCGGCGACCCCACGGCGCGGGCGGTCGATGTCTATGTGCCTGCCGGGTGCAACGGCGACGGATTGCCTCTGCTGGTGGACCTGGTTGGCTTCGGCAGCAGCGGGCTGTCGCACACGAATTGGGTGGCGCATCGGGAAAACGTGCCGGAGCGGCTCGACCGGCTGATCGGAGCGGGGCGGATGGCGCCCGTCGTGGTCGCGTTTCCAGACTGCTTCACGCGGCTTGGCGGCAACCAGTACATCAACTCGGCGGCTGTGGGTGCCTGGGAAGACTTCCTCATCGGCGAGATGCTGCCCGCGGTCGAGACGCGGTTTGGCTGTGGCGGCAAAGGCCGGCGCGGCGTGTTCGGCAAGAGTTCCGGCGGGTATGGCGCGCTCACCCACGCGCTGCGCCACGCCGACGTGTGGGCGGCCGCGGCGTGCCACTCCGGGGATATGGGGTTCGAGCTGTGCTACCTGCCCGACATGCCGGCGGTTCTGCGCTCGCTCGCCGGGAGCGGAAACTCGATCGAACGCTGGTGGCAGCAGCTCGAAGGGGCGAGCAAGCGTCCCGGCGGCGTGTTCGAGACCGTCAACATCCTCGCCATGGCGGCAAGCTACGACCCAGACCCGACGCAGTATCTCGGCCTGAGGCTGCCCGTCACGTTCGACACCTGCGAGGTCATCGAAGAGCGCTGGGCGAATTGGTCGCGGCAAGACCCGGTCCAGGCCGTGGAGAGCCTCGGGCACAATCTTGCGTTGCTGAAGGCGCTGTATATCGATTGCGGCGAGAGGGACCAGTTCAACTTGCTCTACGGCGCCCGTCGTTTTGTGCGGCGTCTGGGTGAACTCGGCATTGCGCATCGCTATGAGGAGTTTCCGGACAGCCATTCCGACGTCGACTACCGGATGGATGAGAGCCTGCCGTTCCTCGTGAAGGCGCTGGTGGCTTGACCGGCCGCGGCCTCAGGAGGGGCCGGCGCGCCGGGTGCTAGGTGGAGCGCCGGGTCGCTTTGGCTGACGCAGCGGAAGGTCGCGTCGAACGCCGTGGGGTAGTAGGGGGTGAACGGGTCGCCATCGGGCCGAAGGGTGAGCGGGAGGAACACCAGGTTTTGCTGCTGGCAGAACGCGCTGGCCTCCGCCAGAACGGCCCGCTCCGCCGCGCCGCCGCCGCCGAGCACGGGGGCGCGCAGTTCCGCCAGCGCATAGACGCCGGGGCCGACCGGCACGATGCCCGACCCGGCGGCGCAACCGGCTACCGAGGCCGCCATCGCGAATGTCATCCACAAACGGCGCATTGGCCCTCCATTGGTCGCGTGCTGGTCGAACTTGGCCAGTGGTCTAGGACAGCGAGTCCATGGAACCGCACCGATCCATAGGGTGCGTCGCACTCTGGCAAAACACCGTCGTGCCGCGCGCGGTGCGGTGCCAAAGCGCACCACACCCTACGAGGGTTTGTGGGCGGCATAGGAGCCGTTCCTTGGAAACGCTGTCGTAGAGGTTTTTCCAACCGAAGTGGATTGGAAGCAAGCTCTGGCTCTTTGTTGTGGCGAGCAGCTTTATCCGACGGCTGATCGCGTTCGGTGGGATGATGCTTCTAGCGCCCGAAGTATGCGTCCGCCCACCCGCCGATGCGTTGCACGCGGCAGAGCCGAGGGGAGCACGCCGCTATGCCGCAACAGACAATCGACGCCGGGCTGGACACGGAACTGCCCGAAGGCGCCATGCGCGAGATCGAGGCGGACGGCAGCAAACTGCTGCTCACCCGGCTGGATGGCGAGATCAGCGCCGTCTCGGCGACCTGCCCCCACGCAGGCGCGCCCTTGAGCCAAGGTGTTAGGCGTGGCAACAAAATCGTGTGCCCTTGGCACAAGGCCGCGTTCTGCCTGCGCACCGGGACTGTGCTCGAGCCGCCCGCGCTCGACCCGCTCGATCGCTTCACGGCGACGGTCACTGGCGGCCGGATCGCACTCAGCCGCGCCGAGCCGGCGGAGGCGCCAGAACCGGCGGCGGACGCGCGCTGCTTCGTCATCATCGGCGCCGGGGCGGCGGGCGCGGTG
Organism: Acetobacteraceae bacterium; assembly: GCA_965198565.1. Taxonomy (GTDB): domain Bacteria; phylum Pseudomonadota; class Alphaproteobacteria; order Acetobacterales; family Acetobacteraceae; genus LMUY01. The sequence goes on from OZ240665.1 coordinate 134,775, forward strand.
GCGGCGCAGACGCTGCGGGAGGAGCGGTTCGGCGGCCGCATCGTCATGCTCGACCAGGTGGGCCGGGTGCCGTACGACCGCACCGTGCTCAGCAAATACGCCCTCTCCGGCGAGACAGGGGCGGAGAAATCGCCGCTGCAGAGCCAGGCGTTCTATCGCGAGCACCGCATCGAGCGGCTGACGGCCGACGTGACCGCGCTCGACCCGGCGGCTCGGCGCGTCACTTGTGCGGATGGGAGGGAGTTCGAGTATGACGCCGCCTTGGTGGCCACGGGCGGGATCCCGACCAAGCCGGACCTGCCGGGCGGCGACTTGGCAGGCATGTTCCTGCTGCGCAGCCGGGCCGATGCCGACGCCATCCTGGCCCAAGCCGAGCGCAGCACCCGGGCCGTCGTGCTCGGCGCCAGCTTCATCGGCATGGAGGTCGCCGCCAGCCTGCGGGAGCGTGGGCTCGACGTGACCGTGGTGGGGCGGGAAGAGGTGCCGCTGGCCAAGCAACTCGGCCCGGAGATCGGCCGCGCGCTGCAAGCGATGCATGAACGCGAGGGCGTGCAGTTCCGGCTTGGGTGCAATGTGACGGCGCTGCAGGGCGACGGGGCCGTGAGCCGCGTGTTGCTGGCGGGTGGAGAGGCGCTGCCGGCCGATCTGGTGGTGGCCGGCTACGGCGTGCGCCCGGCGACCGGGTTCGTCACCGGGCTGCCGCTCAACGACGATGGCAGCCTCTCGGTGGACGCCCATTTGCGGGCGGCGGATGGGCTGTTTGCCGCCGGGGACATCGCGCGCTTCCCGGACCGCGGCACCGGCCCGGCGATCCGGGTGGAGCACTGGCGGGTGGCGCAGCAGCATGGCCGGGTGGCGGCGCTCAACATGCTCGGCCGGCCGACGGAATACACCGCGCCACCCGTGTTCTGGACCATCCAGTATCTGAAGCGTGTCGACTATATCGGGCATGCCGAGGAGTGGGACGACATCGTGCTGCATGGCGACCTCGAGGCGCCGGAGTTCCTCGCCTACTTCGTGAAGGATGGCGCGGTGGCCGCGGCGGCCGGCATGGGGCGGGACGCGGACACGGCGGCGCTCACGCTGCTGTTCGAGCTGCGGCGGGACTGGACCGCGGCCGAGCTGGGCGAGCATCCGGCAGGCTTGCTGGCGACCGCCGCATAGGACACATCTGCGCCACGCCGGGGAGACACCGATCATGCCGCGCTTCGCTGCCAACCTGTCCATGATGTTCAACGAGTGGCCGTTCCTCGACCGCTTCGCCGCTGCCGCCGACGCGGGGTTCACGGCCGTGGAGTTCCTATTCCCCTACGACCACCCCGCCGAGCAGGTGGGCGCCAAGCTGCACGGCGCCGGGCTGATCCAGGCGCTGTTCAACCTGCCGCCGGGCGACTGGGCCGCCGGCGAGCGCGGCATGGCGGCCATTCCGGGCCGGGAGGCGGAGCTGGACGCGGGGCTCGAGCGCGCCCTGCCCTATGCCGAGGCCACTGGCGCCAAGACGCTGCATCTGATGGCGGGGATTGCCGACCCGTCCGACCCGGCGGCGCAGGCCAGCTATCGCGCCGCCGTGACGCGGGTGGCGGCGCGGCTGGCCGGGTTGGGCATCACCCTCGTGCTGGAGCCGATCAACGGGCGCGACATGCCGGGCTATTTCCTGAACAGCATCGACGGCGCCGCCGGGCTGATCAGCGAGCTGGCGCTGCCGAACCTCAAGCTGCAATTCGACCTGTATCACTGCCAGATCATCCATGGCGACGTGACGATGCGGCTGCGCAAGCTGATGCCGCTGGTGGGCCATGTGCAGATTGCCTCCGTGCCCTCGCGCAACGAGCCCGATGGCGAGGAGCTGGCCTACCCGTTCCTGTTTGGCGAGCTGGACCGGCTAGGCTATGGGGGATTCGTCGGCTGCGAATATCGGCCGCGCGGCAAGACGCTGGACGGGCTGGGTTGGTTCGCAAACTCCCGCTGAACGCAACCTCGCTGGTCGTCGCGCTTTCACACCTCGAGTGAGCCAGGAGAGCAAGACATGTCCGACAAGCACGAGAAGGCGATCGAACTGACCGAGGAGGCGCTGGCCAAGCTCAGCGATGGCGACGAGAAGAGCGCCGACAAGCTCATCCAAGAGGCCAAGAAGCTGGACAAGGACGCGCCGCTCGAGGTGGTGAAGGACCTCGACGAGGACGCGAAAGCACGGGAGGGCTAAGGCCCCTACGCGATTCCACCTAAAAGCCCTCTCCCTTTGGGAGAGGGTTGGGTGAGGGCTTTAGCACGGATGCACGTGCATTGGGCCGCCCTCACCCCAGCCCTCTCCCAGAGGGAGAGGGAGAAGAACTATGCGGTGGGTTGGGTGGGTAGTTCGACGGCAACCTGCTTGGTGGTGATGGTGCCGCCAGCCGCCTCGATCGCGGCTCGGGCCGAGGCGGACGCGCCCGACACTGTGACCGTCACCGCGCGCGTGATTGCGCCGTGGCCCAGCACGCGCACGCCAGCCACCTTCGCCAGCCGCACCAAGCCCGCCTTTTCCAGCGCCGCCTCGTCGATTGCACCTGCCTCGAGCTTGCCGGCTTCGACCGCCTGCTCGATCGTCGACAGGTTCACCGGGGCGTATTCCTTGCGGAAGATGTTGGTGAAGCCGCGCTTGGGCAGTCGGCGGTAGATCGGGAGCTGGCCGCCCTCGAACCCGTTCAGCGCCACGCCTTCGCGCGCCTTCTGGCCCTTGACGCCCTTGCCGGACGTCTTGCCCTTGCCGGAGCCGATGCCCCGGCCGCGGCGCTTGAACTTCAGGCGGGCGCCGTCATTGTCCCGCAGCTCGTTGAGCTTCACGCTACGTCCTCCACCCGCACCAGGTGATGCACCTTGCGGATCATGCCGCGCACGGCCGGCGTGTCCTCCAGCGTGCTCACCTTGCCGATCTTGTTCAAGCCGAGGCCGACCAGCGTTGCCTGCTGACCCGGCTTACGGCCGTTGCCCGAGGCGATCTGCACCACGCGGACATGCGCCTTGGTTTCAGACATCGCTCACCGCCTCCGCCTCATGCGTGTCGCGTTTGCCCAGGATGTCGCTCACCTTCTTGCCGCGGCGGCTGGCCACCGAGCGCGGGCTGGCGCAGCGGCTGAGGCCGGCGAAGGTTGCCTTCACCATGTTATGCGGGTTGCGGCTGCCGAGCGACTTGGCCACCACGTCGCCGATGCCGAGCGCCTCGAACACGGCGCGCATCGGGCCGCCGGCGATGATGCCGGTGCCGGCCTCGGCGGCGCGCAGCACGACGCGGCCGGCGCCGTATTCGCCCTGCACGTCGTGATGCAAGGTGCGGCCTTCCTTCATCGGCACGCGGATCATGGTGCGCTTGGCACGCTCGGTGGCCTTGCGGATCGCCTCCGGCACCTCGCGCGCCTTGCCAGCGCCGTAGCCGACGCGACCCTTCTGGTCCCCTACCACCACGAGCGCGGCGAAGGCGAACCGGCGGCCGCCCTTCACCACCTTGGCGACGCGGTTGATGGTGACCAGCTTGTCGATGAGGTCGTCGCCGCCATCGCGGTCGCGGTCGCGGCCGCCGCGGTTGCCGCCATCGCGGGAATCCCGTGCCATTCTCGTGCCCCTAGAACGCCAGCCCGCCTTCGCGGGCGGCATCGGCCAGCGCTTTCACGCGGCCGTGGTAAAGATACATGCCGCGGTCGAACACCACCTTGGTGACGCCCGCCGCCAGTGCGCGCTCGGCCACCAGCTTACCCACCGCGGCCGCGGCCGCCTTGTCGGCGCCGGTGCGCAGCTCTTCGCGCAGGCTCGCATCGAGGCTGCAGGCGGCCGCCAGGGTGTGGCCCTTCGCGTCGTCGATGACCTGGGCATAAATGTTCTTGCCCGAGCGGAACACCGACAGGCGCACCCGCCCGCCAGACTTCTGCTTGAGCTGGTAGCGCAGCCGCTGCTTGCGGCGCTCCCGCAGGTCGCGCTGAGCACTCATTTCTTCTTGCCTTCTTTGCGGCGGATCGTCTCGGTGTCGTAGCGGACGCCCTTGCCCTTATAAGGCTCCGGCGGACGGTAGCTGCGGATTTCAGCCGCCACTTGGCCCACCTGCCGCTTGTCCATGCCCTCGACCATGATGGCGGTGGGGCGCGGCGTGGTGATCTTGATGCCGGGCGGCACTGGATAGACCACGTCGTGGCTGAAACCGAGGTTGATGACCAGGTTCGGGCCGTTCACCGCGGCGCGGAAGCCGGTGCCCTGGATTTCCATCGTCTTGGTGTAGCCGGTGGAGACGCCGCGGACCATGTTGGCCACCAGCGCACGGGTGGTGCCCCACATCATGCGCGCGGTGCGCTCGGCGGTGCGCGGCGCGACCGAGAACTTGCCATCCTCGACGCGGGCCTCGATAGCCTCGCTCAACTCGAGCTTCAACTCGCCAAGCTTGCCTTTGGCCGTCAGGATGCGGCCCGCGATGGCCAACTGGACGCCCGCGGGGATGTCGACTGGATACTTGCCAACCCGAGACATAGGATTGTCCTTAGAACACGCGGCAGAGGACTTCGCCGCCGACATTGGCAGCGCGGGCCTCCGCGTCACTCAGCACGCCGCGTGGCGTGGAGAGAATGGAAACACCAAGGCCGGCATAGACGCGCGGCAACTCCTTGATCTTGGAATAGACCCGGCGACCCGGCTTGGAGACGCGGGTGATTTCCTTGATGACGGGCTCGCCCTCGGAGTATTTCAGTTCGACGCGCAACTGGCCAACGCCGGGCCGGAGTTCTTCCACGGAGAAGCCGCGGATGAAGCCCTCGCGCTTGAGCGCATCGAGCACGTTGGCGCGCAGCTTGGAGGCCGGGGCCACGCAGGCGGTGTGCCGCGCGCGCTGCGCATTGCGTATGCGGGTGAGCATGTCACCCAGCGGATCTGACATCGACATGTCGGCTGCCCCTTACCAGCTTGCCTTGACCATGCCGGGGATTTGCCCCTGGCTGGCCAAGTCGCGCAGCGCGATGCGGGAGAGCCTGAACTTGCGGTAGTTCGCGCGCGACCGGCCCGACAGCTCGCAGCGCAGCTTCACGCGCACCTTGGCGCCGTTGCGCGGGAGTTGCGCCAGCTTCATCGAGGCGTCGAAACGCTCTTCCACGGGGGCCTCGCGGTCCATCAGGACGGCCTTAAGCGCGGCACGCTTGCGCTTGTCACGTGCGGCCATGCGCTGGCGCTTGGCGTTGCGGTTGATTTGAGAGACTTTCGCCATCTACTCGCTCCTTGGAACCTGCCGGTTTTGCTCCGGCGGTTTTCCGAAAACTCTGTTACGCGGCTTTCGCCTGCTGTCCGGTCTCGCCCGCGAACGGGATATCGAATTGCTTGAGCAGCGCCTTGGCTTCGGCGTCGGTCTTCGCCGTGGTGACGAAGATGATGTCCATGCCGCGCACCGCGTCGATCTTGTCGTAGGCGATCTCGGGGAAGATGATCTGCTCTTTGAGGCCCATGGCGAAGTTGCCGCGGCCGTCGAAGCCCTTGTTGCCGGGGATGCCGCGGAAGTCGCGGACGCGCGGCAGGGCGATGGTCACCAGCCGGTCCATGAACTCGTACATGCGGGCCTTGCGCAGGGTGACCTTGCAGCCGATGGCGAGGCCTTCGCGAATCTTGAAGCCGGCGATGGCCTTCTTCGCCAGCGTCTTGACCGGCTTCTGCCCGCTGATCAACGTGAGTTCGGCCACTGCTGCGTCCAGCTTCTTTTGGTCGCCGGCGGCTTCGCCGACGCCCATGTTGATCACGATCTTTTCGAGCTTGGGCACCTGCATCGGATTGCTGTAGCCGAACTGCTCCTGCAGCGATGGGCGCACCGTGTCGATATAGCGCCGCTGCATGCGCGGCATGTATTTGGTTTCGCTCATCTCAGCTCTCGATCACTTCGCCGGTCGCTTTCGCGACGCGGACCTTGCGGCCGCCCTCGAGCACCCGGAAGCCAACCTTGGTCGGCTTGTCGCTCTTCGGGTCCACCAACATCAGGTTCGACAGGTGGATAGGAGACTCCTTATCCACGATCCCGCCCGGCTGCCCCATGCCCGTGGGCTTGGTGTGCCGGCGCACGATGCGCACACCGCGGACCAGCGCGCGCTCATCCTTCGGCATCACCTGCAGCACCTCGCCGCGGCGGCCCTTGTCGGCGCCTGTGATCACCACAACCTGGTCGCCCTTCTTGATGCGCGCCGCCATGGCTACAGCACCTCGGGGGCGAGCGAGATGATCTTCATGAACTTGCGGGCACGCAGCTCACGCACCACCGGGCCGAAGATGCGGGTACCGATCGGCTCCTGCGCCTTGTTGATCAGCACGGCGGCATTGCGGTCGAAGCGGATAGCACTGCCATCCTGGCGGCGCACCGGGAACGCCGTGCGCACGATCACCGCTTGGTGCACGTCGCCTTTCTTCACCTTGCCGCGCGGGATCGCCTCCTTGATGGAGACGACGATCACGTCGCCCACCGAGGCGGTCTTGCGCTTGGAGCCGCCCAGCACCTTGATGCATTGGACCCGACGCGCGCCCGAATTGTCAGCGACGTCGAGATTGGATTCGACCTGGATCATCTAGTCCCCCTCACGCCGGCATGGGCGCGTCGTGATGCGCCGCGGCCACGGCTGCGATCTCGGCCGGCACGCCCTGCACCATCTCGCCATTGCGCTCGAGCAACAGCCAGGTCTTGCGCTTGCTGATCGGCGGGCACTCGATGATGCGCACCATGTCGCCCTCGACGCAGACATTGTGCTCGTCATGCGCGGCGTATTTCTTCGAGCGCCGGATGAACTTCTTGTAGAGCGGATGCATCACGCGACGGTTGACCAAGACGGTGATCGTCTTGTCCATCTTGTCGCTGGTCACCCGCCCGGTCAGGACGCGCCTTGGCATCGCCCCCTCCTCTATTTCGTCACGGCAGAGCGCTTCTGCTCCGCCATGATCGTCTTCACACGCGCAATATCGCGCCGCACTTTCTTCACCTGGCCCACGCCCTCGTTTTGCCCGGTGGCACGCTGGAAGCGCAGGTTGAACTGTTCCTTGCGCAAGTCGAGCAACATGGTGCCGAGTTCGTCAGGCGTCTTGGCCCGGATGTCGGATGCCTTCGCCATGGCTTAGGCTTCTCCTAGGCGGGTGACGAACTTGGTCTTGATCGGCAGCTTGGCGGCACCCAGCGCAAGCGAAGCCTTCGCCAAATCGCTCGACACGCCGTCGATCTCGAACATGATGCGGCCCGGCTTCACCCGGCACACCCAGAACTCCGGACTGCCCTTGCCCGAGCCCATGCGCACTTCGGCCGGCTTGGTGGACACCGGCACATCCGGGAAGATGCGGATCCACACGCGGCCGGCGCGGCGCATCGAGCGGGTGATCGCACGGCGCGCCGCCTCGATCTGCCGCGCGGTAACGCGCTCAGGCTCCAGCGCCTTCAGCCCATAGGCGCCAAAGTTCAGCGCCGTGCCGCCTTTTGCCAAGCCATGAATGCGGCCCTTGTGAGCCTTGCGGAATTTCGTCCGCTTTGGAGACAGCATCGCCCTCTATCCTTACCGATCTCTTCTCATCGCTGGGGCGCCTGTTCGGCCGCACGCCGATCCTGCGCCGACGGGTCGTGCGACAGGATCTCACCCTTGAAGATCCACACCTTCACGCCGCAGGTGCCATAGGTCGTCTTGGCGGTCGCGGTGCCGAAGTCGATGTCCGCGCGCAGGGTGTGCAGCGGCACGCGGCCTTCGCGATACCATTCCACGCGGGCGATCTCGGCGCCACCCAGGCGGCCGCCGCAGTTGATGCGGATGCCCTGTGCGCCCAGCCGCATGGCGGATTGCACGGCGCGCTTCATCGCCCGGCGGAACGCGACCCGGCGTTCCAACTGCTGGGCGATGTTCTCGGCAACCAGCACCGCATCGATCTCGGGCTTGCGGATTTCCACCAGGTTGAGGTTCACCTCAACCTTGGTCATCTTCTGCAACTCCTTGCGGAGCACCTCGATGTCCTGGCCCTTCTTGCCGATGACGACGCCGGGCCGCGCGGCGTAGATCGTCACACGCGGCTTTTTCGCCGGACGCTCGATCACCACGCGCGACACGCCGGCGCCGGACAGCCGCTTGCGCAAATGGGCGCGCAGCTTGAGGTCGTCATGCAGCAATGTGGCATAGTCGCTGCCGGCATACCAGCGGCTGTCCCAGGTGCGGTTGATGCCGAGGCGCAGCCCGATAGGATTGACCTTGTGACCCATTACGCAGCTTCCTTCCGCGGCTCGCGCGCCGGGCGCTCCGGCGCCTCGACAGGAGCGCGCTCGGCGACGACGATCTTCAGATGGCTGAACCACTTCTCGATGCGCGACGAGCGGCCACGGCCCCGCGCCATGAAGCGCTTCATCACGATGGACTTGCCCACTTCGGCGCGCGTCACCACGAGTTGGTCCACGTCCAACTGATGGTTGTTCTCGGCATTGGCGATGGCGCTCTCGAGCGTCTTGCGCACCTGCTGTGCGATGCGGCGCTTGCTGAATGTGAGCGTCGCGACGGCCTGGCCCGCGGGCAGGTTGCGGATCATGCCCGCCACCAGGTTCAGCTTGCGCGGGCTGACGCGGACGTTGCGCAGGATCGCCTCCGCCTCGGTGTCAGCCAGCATGCGGGGGTGTTTGGGCTTGCTCATCCGCGCTTCGCCTTCTTGTCCGCCGAGTGGCCGCTGAAGGTCCGCGTCGGCGAAAACTCGCCGAACTTATGGCCCACCATGTTCTCGTTGACCTGCACCGGCAGGAACTTGTGGCCGTTGTAGACGCCGAAGGTCAGGCCTACGAACTGCGGCAGGATGGTGGAGCGGCGCGACCAGATCTTGATGATCTCGTTGCGGCCCGACGCGCGCGCGGTCTCGGCCTTGGCCAGCATATACCCGTCGACGAACGGCCCCTTCCAAACGGAACGTGCCATGTCAGTGCTTCCCCTTCGGACGGCGGCGAATGATCAGCTTGTCCGTCCGCTTGTTCTCGCGCGTCTTGTAGCCCTTGGTGGGGATGCCCCACGGCGTGCGCGGATGCCCGCCGCCCGAGGTGCGGCCTTCGCCGCCGCCATGCGGGTGGTCCACCGGGTTCATCGTCACGCCGCGGTTGTGCGGGCGGCGGCCGAGCCAGCGATTGCGCCCGGCCTTGCCCAGCGACTGGTTCTGGTTGTCCGGGTTGGACACCGCGCCCACGGTCGCCATGCACTCGGCGCGCACGATGCGCAGCTCGCCAGAAGTCAGCTTGATCTGCGCGTAGCCGGCGTCCTTGCCGACCAGTTGCGCGAACGTGCCTGCCGCGCGAGCCAGCTTGCCGCCGGCGCCGACCTTCATCTCGATGTTGTGGATGATGGTGCCGACCGGGATTGCGCCCAGCGGCATGGCGTTGCCGGGCTTGATGTCCACCCGCGGGCCAGCCACCACCGAGTCACCCACCTTGAGCCGCTGCGGCGCCAGGATGTAGGCGAGTTCGTTGTCCTCATACTTCACCAGCGCGATGAAGGCGGAGCGGTTGGGGTCGTATTCCAGCCGCTCTACCGTGCCGGGCACGCCGAACTTGCGCCGCTTGAAGTCGACGAAGCGGTAGCTCTGCTTGTGCCCGCCGCCGCGGAAGAAGCTGGTGATGCGGCCGTGGTTGTTGCGTCCGCCGGACTTCACCTTGCCTTCGGTGAGCGACTTGACCGGCTTGCCCTTCCACAGCTCGCTGCGGTTGATCAGCACCGTGCCGCGAAGGCTGGCCGTAACGGGGTTGTAGTTCTTCAGTGCCATTTTAGTGCCTCACGCAATCCGCGCCGAGAAGTCGATCGACTGACCCGGCGTCAGTTGCACCACCGCTTTCTTCACGTCCGACCGCACGCCGGGCCGGCCCTTGAAGCGCTTGGTCTTGCCTTTCTGGATCAGCGTGTTGACGCTGACCACCATCACGCCGAACAGCGTCTCGACCGCCTTCTTGATCTCGGGCTTGGTCGCATCGAGCGACACGCGAAACACGACCTGGTTCTTGTCGGTCAGCGCAGTCGCCTTTTCGGTGATCACCGGGGCGCGCACGATGGTGTACATCCGCTCGCGCGACATGGTCTCCGCCTTCTTGCGCGCGGCCAAGACTTGCGCGGTGCTCATGCTGCCATCTCCTCAGCCGGGGCGTCCGAAGCTTTGGGCGACAAGCGCGCCTGCAACGCTGCAACACCCGCGGTGGTGATCGCCAGCACGTCATGGCCCAGGATGTCGTAGACGTTGGCACCCGCGGTCGGCATCACGTCCACCCGGTGCAGGTTGGCGACGGCGCGGAGGAACATCGCGTCCACCGCCGCGTCCACCACCAGCACGGAGGTCCAGCCGAGCGCGCCGAACTTGGCCTTGAGCGACTTTGTCTTGCCGTCACCGCCCAACGCCGCATCGAGGATCACCAGCTTGCCCTCGGCGTGCTTCTGCGACAGCGCGCTGATCAAGCCCAAGCGGCGCACCTTCTTAGGCAGATCATAACCGTGGTCGCGCACCACCGGGCCATGCACGCGGCCGCCGGTGCGGAACTGCGGCGAGCGCAGGCTGCCTTGGCGGGCGTTGCCGGTGCCCTTCTGCTTGTAGGGCTTCTTGGTGGTGCCGGAAACCTCGCCCATGCCCTTGGTCTTGTGGGTGCCGGCGCGGCGCTTGGCCAACTGCCAATGCACCACGCGCGCCATGATGTCGGTGCGCGGGTTTTGCGCAAAGATCTCGTCGGGCAACTCGGCCTGGCCGCTGGTCTCGTTGTCGAGCGTGCGGATATCAACTTGCATCGGTGGTCTCCGCCGGCGCGTCGGGGGCCGCACCCGCTGCACCCGCCGCCGCCGCGACGAACGCGGCCGGATAGGGTGCATCCGCATGGCGCGGCTTCTTGATCGCGTCGCGCACGGCGACGAAGCCGCCCTTGCTGCCCGGCACCGCGCCATGCAGCATCACCAGCCCCTTGTCCGCGTCCACCGCCGCCACTTGCAGGTTCAGCGTAGTGACACGCTCGACGCCGAGATGGCCGGCCATTTTCTTGTTCTTGAAGGTCTTGCCGGGGTCCTGCCGGTTGCCGGTGGAACCGTGCGAGCGGTGGCTGACGGAGACGCCGTGGCTGGCTTCCAAGCCGCGGAAGTTCCAGCGCTTCATGCCGCCGGCAAAGCCCTTGCCCTTGGTGATGCCGCACACGTCGACATGCTGGCCCACCACGAAATGCGCCGCCGACAACGTCTGCCCGCTCTCGAACACCGCATCGGCGTCGGTGCGGAACTCGCGCAGCTTGGCCTTAGGCTCCACCTTCACGCGGGCGTAGTGGCCCTTGTTCGGGTCAGTCACGTTCTTCACCTTGGCGCGGCCCCAGCCAAGTTGCACGGCGCTGTAGCCGTCGCGCTCCTGGGTGCGCACGTCCACCACCTGCACCGTGTCCAGGTGCAGCACAGTGACGGGCACGTGGGTGCCGTCCTCTTTGAACAGCCGGGTCATCCCCAGCTTCTTGGCGATCAGGCCAGTGCGCATCTCACTCGAGCCTTTACAGCTTGATCTCGACGTCCACGCCAGAGGCGAGGTCGAGCTTCATCAGAGCGTCCACCGTTTGCGGCGTCGGCTCCACGATATCGAGCAGGCGGCGATGGGTCCGGATTTCGAACTGCTCGCGGCTTTTCTTGTCGACGTGCGGCGAACGGTTCACGGTGAACCGCTCGATATGGGTCGGCAACGGGATCGGCCCCCGCACCCGCGCGCCGGTTCGCTTCGCCGTGTTAACGATCTCCCGCGTGCTGTTGTCCAGCACGCGGTGATCGTACGCTTTGAGGCGAATGCGGATATTCTGGTTGTCCATACTACTCTACTTCTCGGGGTGGGCGCGGGGGCGGTGCCGCTTACTTCTGGATGCTGGCGACGACGCCGGCCCCCACCGTCCGGCCGCCCTCGCGGATGGCGAAACGCAGCCCGTCATCCATGGCGATCGGCGCGATCAGCTCGACGTCCATCGAGATGTTGTCGCCGGGCATCACCATCTCGGTGCCTTCTGGCAACTGCACCACGCCGGTCACGTCCGTGGTGCGGAAGTAGAATTGCGGGCGGTAGTTGGTGAAGAACGGCGTGTGGCGGCCGCCCTCTTCCTTGGTGAGGATGTAGGCCTCGGCCTTGAACTTGGTGTGCGGCGTGATCGAGCCAGGCTTGGCCAGCACCTGGCCGCGCTCCACGTCCTCGCGCTTGGTGCCGCGCAGCAGCGCACCGATGTTGTCGCCAGCCTGCCCGCGGTCGAGCAGCTTGCGGAACATCTCCACGCCGGTCACCACCGTCTTGACCGTGTTCTTGAGCCCGACGATCTCGACTTCGTCGCCCACGTTCACCACGCCGCGCTCGACGCGCCCGGTCACCACCGTGCCGCGTCCGGAGATGGAGAACACGTCTTCCACCGGCATCAGGAACGGGCGGTCCATCGCGCGCTCGGGCTGCGGGATGTAGGCGTCGACGGCGGCCATCAGCTCGAGGATCGCCTTCTCGCCCTGGTCCGGCGCCTTGTCCTCGAGCGCCATCAACGCCGAGCCCTTGATGATGGGGATGTCGTCGCCCGGGAACTGGTAGGAGGAGAGCAGCTCGCGCACCTCCATCTCCACCAGCTCGACCAGTTCGGGGTCGTCCACCATGTCGATCTTGTTCATGAACACCACCAGCGCCGGCACGCCGACCTGGCGGGCGAGCAGGATGTGCTCGCGCGTCTGTGGCATCGGGCCGTCGGCGGCGGAGACGACCAGGATGGCGCCGTCCATCTGCGCCGCACCGGTGATCATGTTCTTCACGTAGTCGGCGTGGCCGGGGCAATCGACGTGGGCGTAGTGGCGGTTGGCGGTCTCATACTCGACATGGGCGGTCGAGATGGTGATGCCGCGGGCGCGCTCTTCGGGCGCCTTGTCGATCTGGTCGTACGCCGTGAAGGTGGCGCCGCCCGACTTCGCCAGTATCTTGGTGATCGCAGCCGTCAGCGAGGTCTTGCCATGGTCCACATGGCCGATCGTGCCGATGTTGCAGTGCGGCTTGTTCCGCTCGAATTTCGCCTTGGCCATTGTTGTGCTCCGTCGCCCCGGTTCGTCGTTCGGGAGAGTGGGTTCGAGTGCGTCTTACCAGCGGTAATGGCTGAAGGCTTTGTTGGCCTCGGCCATCCGATGGGTGTCCTCACGCTTCTTCACGGCTGCTCCGCGGTTGTTGACCGCATCGTTCAGCTCGTTGGAGAGGCGCTCCTCCATTGTATGCTCACCACGCTTGCGTGCGCTATCGATCAGCCATCGGATCGCCAGCGCCTGCCGCCGTTCCGTGCGCACTTCCACCGGCACCTGGTAGGTGGCGCCACCGACCCGGCGGCTGCGCACTTCCACGGCCGGCTTCACGTTGTCCAACGCGTCGTGGAACATGCGTACCGGGTCTGCCTGCGGCCCGCCGCGCTTCTTCAGCACGTCGAGCGCACCATAGACGATGCCCTCGGCGTTGGACTTCTTGCCGTCGTACATCAGCGCGTTCATGAAGCGCGTGATCACGGTGTCGCCGAACTTCGCGTCCGGCAGGATGTCGCGCTTGACCGCGCGGCGGCGCCTGCTCATCGGTTGCCCCCTACTTCGGCCGCTTGGCGCCGTACAGCGAACGGCGCTGGCGGCGCTTGGCGATGCCCTGGGTATCGAGCACGCCGCGCAGGATGTGATAACGCACGCCCGGCAGGTCCTTGACGCGGCCGCCGCGGATCAGCACCACGCTGTGTTCCTGCAGGTTGTGGCCCTCGCCGGGGATGTAGCTCACCACTTCGAAGCCGTTGGTCAGCCGCACCTTGGCCACCTTGCGCAGGGCCGAGTTCGGCTTCTTCGGCGTCACCGTATAGACGCGGGTGCACACGCCGCGCTTCTGCGGGCAGGACTGCAGCGCCGGGACCTTGTTGCGCTTCGGCGCCGGCTCGCGGCCATGGGCTATGAGCTGGTTGATGGTCGGCATACCCAACTTCCTCATCTCGGCGGGCCTCGAGAGAGCCGCCGCCAAACCAAAATCCGCACGTTGCGGGCGGCTGCCCACACATGCGGTGCGTTCCTCTACATGCGGCCTTGGCTCGCCCTGAAACCGGGCAGCGGCGCCGCACGCTGTCTGTCAAACGAGTAGGCCCGGACGTTCAGACCGGGCTGAGGCGCGGGTTCTACGAGGGGGGTCCGGCGGAGTCAAGCAGTTGTTCCCGCCGGGTCAAGTGCTTGCGGGCATGCCATTGCGGCGGGCACGCGTGGTTCCCAAGCTTCTTGGCCCAAGCTTTTTGACATACCATGGCGATCTATGGCATGGTTCTTGATTGCGGAGTGTGTCCGAACGTCGGCTATCAGTTGACCCGGCTGGTGCGCCTGCGCATACCATGCCGCCATGAGCGCTGTCGTTGCCGCCCTATCGAGCCTGAACGTGGCCAAATCCGTGCTCAGCACAGAAGCCGCCGGGCTGCGGTCGCTGGCTGCGTCGCTGGATGGCCGCTTCGACGCGGCGGTCGGGCTGCTGGCCGGGTGCGGCGGGCGGGTCGTCGTCTCCGGCATCGGCAAGTCCGGCCATGTCGCGCGCAAGATCGCCGCCACCCTGGCCTCCACCGGCAGCCCGGCGATGTTCGTGCATCCCAGCGAGGCGTCGCATGGCGACCTCGGCATGGTGCAGCCGGGCGATGCGCTGATCCTGCTGTCCAACAGCGGCGAGACCACGGAGCTGGCGGACCTGATCGCCCATGCCAAGCGGTTCGGCCTGCCGCTGGTGGCGATCACGGCGCGCGCCGGGTCCACCCTGGCCAAGGCCGCCGACGTGGTGCTGGCGCTGCCGGGCGCCCCGGAGGCCTGCGCCATCACCTCCGCGCCGACCACCAGCGCCATCATGCAGATGGCGATGGGCGACGCGCTGGCGGTTGCGCTGCTGACCCGGCGCGGCTTCACCGCGACCGATTTCCGCGCCTACCACCCGGGTGGCCAGCTCGGCGCGCAGCTCCGCCGGGTCCGCGAGCTGATGCACACGGACGCGGCGGTGCCGCTGGCCGCCCCCGATACGCCGATGCGCCAGGCCCTGCTATTGATGACGGGCAAGGGGTTCGGCTGCGTGGGCGTGGTCGAGGCGGACCGCCTGGTCGGCATCGTGACCGACGGGGACCTGCGCCGCGCGATGGGCCCGGCGCTGCTGGACCAGCCGGCCCGCGCGGTGATGACGGTCGAGCCGCGCACCATCGGCCCCGATGCGCTGGCGGCCGAGGCGTTGCACGCCATGAACGCGCTGCAGCCGCGGGTGACCAGCCTGTTCGTGGTGGGGGCGGAGGACCGGCCACTGGGCATCCTCCATATCCACGACCTGCTGCGCGCGGGGGTGGCATGAGCGTCGCCCCCCTGTCCACGCTGCGCAGCCCGCGGCTGAGCCAACCGCCGAGCCGGGGGCATCGCCCCCCCAGCGGTCGCAGCATCGCCGGGCGGCGGCGCTTCGTCATGTTGGCCAAGCGCGCGCTGCCGCTGATGGCCGTGCTGCTGTTGGCGACGGTGATGCTGTGGCCGCAGATCATCCGCCAGTTCGACTTTGGCCACAGCGCCAAAGCGGCCCTGCGCGATATCCGGGAAGGGCGGCTGGTGAACCTGCGCTATCACGGCGTCGACGACCGGGGGCAGCCCTACACGGTGACGGCCGCGGAAGCCCAGCAGATCGGGCCCGAGCGCATCGACCTGGTGAGCCCCAAGGCGGACGTACTGGGCCAGAGTGGGACCTGGACCTTGGTCACGTCCGAGAACGGGGTGTATCTGCAGCACGTCAACCAGCTCGATCTCTCGGGCCATGTGGTGATCTACCGTGACAACGGGGTGACGCTGAAGACGCAGACGGCGGCGGTGGACCTCAAGGCGGGGGCTGCGGCGGGGAGCGACCGCACCCATGCCGAGGGGCCGTTCGGCACGCTGGACGCGCAGGGCTTCGCCTTCGTGGACAAGGGCGCGGTGGTGCAGTTCGACGGCAAGTCGCGGCTCGTGCTGAACGAGCAGCACCAATGAGGCGGCTGGCGCTGCTGGCGGCGGCCGGGATGTTGGCGGCGGGGGTGGGCGGCGCGCGCGCCCAGGGCATCGACATGACCAAGGGCGGCCCGGTCGAGGTCACCTCCGACAACGGCATGGAGTGGCACCAGCAGCAGCAGCAGATCATCGCCACCGGCAACGCCCGCGCCGTGCGCGGCGACGTGACGGTGACGGCGGATCGGCTGATCGCCTATTACCGGCGCAAGGCGGCGGCGCCCGGGCAACCGCATGCAACACCGGCCAGCGCACCCGCGGGAGCGCCGGGTGCCCCTGGCGGCGCCACCGATACGGGCGACAACGAGATCTACCGGCTCGAGGCGGACGGCAACGTGCACATCTTCACGCCGACCGACCAGGCCTTTGGCGACCATGCCGTCTACGACATCGACCAGGCGGTGCTGGTGATGACCGGGCATGACCTGCACATCATCACGCCGCAGCAGACCATGTCGGCGCGCGACACCATGGAATACTGGTCGCAGAAGCACATGGCGGTGGGCCGGGGCAATGCGGTGGTGACCACCAATGATGGGCGCCAGGTGCGCGCCGACATCCTGGTGGGCTACACGGCGGACCCGAACGCGCCAGCCGCCGGCGCCGCACCCGTGCAGAAGGTGGCCGCGTCCGCCGCTACTGGCGCCAAGCCCAATGCCGACCCGCTGGCCGATAGCAGCGGCAAGCTGCAGCGGGTGGATGCGTTCGGCCATGTCGAGGTGCGGAGCGCCACCGAAATCGCCCATGCCGACAAGGGCGTCTACATTCCAGACACCCAGATCGCCCGGCTGGAAGGCAACGTCCACATCACCCGCGGAGAGAACCAGTTGAATGGCGACGATGCCGTGATCAACCTACGGACTGGCGTTTCCACCATCACCCGAACCCCTGGCAGGCGGGTCGAGGGCTTGGTGGTGCCCAATGACGCCCAGTCGGCGACCGACGGCAAGGCGGGTGCGAAACCGGCCAGCCCGGCGCCATCATCCGGCCCGTCATCAATTAAGAGCAAAGGCGGCGCCTCGTGAACGCCTTGTTGCCGAATGGAAGCTTGCGGGTGATCGACGGCGGGGCGGGGCTGGTCGCCAGCGGGGTGGGCAAGACGTATAAGAAGCGCCCGGTGGTGCGCAACGTCTCCGTCAACGTGCGCCGCGGGGAGGCGGTGGGGCTGCTGGGGCCGAACGGCGCCGGCAAGACCACGACGTTCTACATGATCGTGGGCCTGGTGCGGCCCGATACCGGGTCGATCAGCCTGGACGGGGCGGAGATCACCGGGCTGCCGATGTATCGCCGGGCGCGCATGGGCATCGGCTACCTGCCGCAGGAGGCCAGCGTGTTCCGTGGGCTGACGGTGGAGGGCAACATCATGGCCGCGCTGGAGGTGGTCGAGCCGGACCGGGACCGGCGCGAGAGCATGCTGGCGGAGCTGATGGCCGAGTTCGGCATCACCCATCTGCGCCGCACGCCGGCCTTGGCGCTGTCGGGCGGCGAGCGGCGCCGGGTCGAGATCGCCCGGGCGCTGGCGACCCAGCCTGGCTACATACTGCTCGACGAGCCGCTGGCGGGCATCGACCCGATCGCGGTGGGTGAAATTCGTGATCTGGTCGGGCATTTGAAAGATCGCGGCATCGGGGTGCTGATCACCGACCACAACGTGCGCGAAACGCTGGAAATCATTGATCGCGCTTACATAATGCACGACGGATGCCTCCTTATGGAGGGCCGCCCCCAAGAGGTCGTGGCGAACGAAGATGTGCGCCGCGTGTACCTTGGGGAAAGGTTTAGCCTGTAGATTGCCCCCCATGGCAATAGGTCCCCGTCTCGAATTCAGGCAGTCGCAGTCGCTGGTGATGACTCCGCAGTTGCGGCAGGCCATCAAGCTGCTGCAGTTTTCCAACCTCGAAGTCGCCGCCTATGTGGAGGAGGAGCTCGAGAAGAACCCCCTGCTCGAGCGGGACGACAGCTCCGAGATGGTGCGCGAACACGTGGCGCCAGATCAGCGGACCGAGGCGCTGGAGGGTCTGGACGCGGTGGACATGCTGCGCCGCGAGAAACTGCCGGACGTGGTGGAGGCCGACCACAGCAACAGCTTCGACGCCGGCAGCCTGGGGGACGGTGCGGCCGCGTTCACCCGCGAGCGCGGCGGCGGCGGGTTCGATGGCGATGACCGGGGCATGGACGACCTGGCCGAGTCGCCGCGTTGCCTGCGCGAGCACCTGGCCGAGCAGCTCCGCCTGGGTTTCGACGACCCAGTCGACCGTTTGATCGGCGCCCACCTCATCACCCTGCTGGACGCTGCGGGCCGGGTCTCGATCGACAGCGCGAGCCTTGCCGACGCCCTGGGCGCCGAACCCGCCCGGGTGGAGCGCGTGCGCACCGACATGCAACGGTTCGACCCGGCGGGCCTGTTCGCGCGGGACCTGCGGGAGTGCCTGGCGGCGCAATTGGCGGACCGCAACCGGCTCGACCCGGCGATGCAGGCCCTGCTCGACAATCTCGACCTGCTCGCCCGGCGCGACCTCAAGCGGCTGCAGGAACTCTGCGACGTGGACGCGGAGGACCTGGCGGACATGATCGGCGAAATCCGCGCGCTCGATCCCAAGCCCGGCGCCGCGTTCGACATCGCGCCCGCCGCCGCCATCCTGCCGGACGTGCTGATGCGCGCCGCCCCGATCCGGGCGGAGGGTGTGGGAGACTGGATCCTCGAGCTGAACCCGGAAACCATGCCGCGGGTGCTGGTCAACCAGGGGTTCCATGCCCGGGTGATCACGTCGATCAAGCGGGAGGACCGGGCGTTCCTCGGCGAGCAGCTTTCCTCGGCGAACTGGCTGGTGAAGTCCCTGCAGCAGCGCGCGCAGACGATCCTGAAGGTGGCGGCCGAGATCGTGCGGCGGCAGGACGGCTTCTTTCGCCATGGCGTCGCCCATTTGCGCCCGCTGATCCTGCGGGACATCGCGGACGCGGTGGAGATGCACGAGAGCACCGTCAGCCGGGTGACGGCGAACAAGTATATCGCGACGCCGCGGGGCACGTTCGAGCTGAAATACTTCTTCACCACCGCCATCGCCGGGCTGGATGGCGCCAATCACAGCGCGGAGGCGGTGCGGCAGCGCATCCGCGTCATGGTGGGGGCGGAAACCTGCGACGGCATCCTTTCCGACGATGCCATCGTGGCTGCGTTGCGACGGGAAGGCGTGGACATTGCGCGTCGAACGGTGGCCAAATACCGGGATGCGCTGCGCATACCGAGTTCTGTGCAGCGCAAACGGGAGAAGGCGCTGCCGGCCTAGAACAGAGCGGCGCCGTCCGGGACCGTAAACCAACGGAGCGCCGCCATGCAGATCACCGTTTCCGGCAAGCAAGTCGATCTTTCGGACGCGCTGCGCATTCGCGTATCCGAGAGCCTGGACACGATCGCGGGCAAGTATTTCGACCACGCACTGGAAGCGAGCGTTACGTTCAGCCGCGCGCGATCGTTTTTCACCTGCGACATCAACGTGCATGCCGGCCGGGGATTGACCTTGCGCGGCGAGGGTGAGGCGGCGGACGCCAACAGCGCCTTCGACGACGCGGCCGAGCACATCGCCAAGCGGCTGCGGCGGTATCGCCGCCGGGTCAATGAGCACGCGCGGGACTTGGCGCATCGCGAACGGCCGCAGGCGTCGGCGCGGCAGTATGTGCTGCGGCAGGAGGACGAGGCTGCGGAGCCGAACGCCACCGGGTCGGGGCAGACCTTCGCCACGGTGATCGCCGAGACGGTGACGGTGATCGACCATCTCACGGTCAGCGAGGCGGTGATGCGGCTGGATTTGGCGGACCAGCAGGTGATGATGTTCCGCAACAGCACGACGGGGGAGCTGAACGTGGTGTATCGCCGCTCGGACGGGCACATCGGCTGGATCGACCCGGCGGCGAAGGGGTAGCGCGCCCGCGCCCCGGGCCACCCCCACTCGACTCCCTCTCCCAGAGGGAGAGGGAGAGTTTAGCGTGAGAGTGTGGAAAAGATGTGCGGAGCCGCCCTGGCCGTTGGATATTGTCATCCTCCCGAGCCTGCTTGTGCAGGTGGGCACCAGGTACCGTGACCAGGATCACAGCAGAGCCAGCTCCCGAGGAGAATGCTTATCGGCCCGAGGGATGATCGATCCTGACGAACCGGGCAGCCCCGCACACCCTATCTAAGGCTGCTCCATGCCGGCCGCAATGTCCTCGGCCTTGCGGGCGAGCTTTGCCAGGCGGCGCTCGCGGGCGGCGGCGCGGGCCGGCTCGCCCTCGTCGGGCCGGTCGGGGCCGTTGCTGCCCTCCGGCGACCCGGCGGCGCGGGCCTGCCGCACGCTGTTCAGCTCGATGGCGCTGTCATGCAGCTCGTCGGCCATCAGCAGCGCCGCGAGCACCAGCAGCTTGCCCTCCCCGGTCGGATTGCCGCCGAGCGCCTTGATGCTGTCGACGCGCTGCTGGATTTGCGCCGCCATGTCCTGCAAGTGGGCCTCCTGCCCGTCCTCGCAGCCGACGGTGTAGGCGTAGCCGTTGATCTTTATGGTGAGTTGCGCCACCGGTTTATTCCTCCAACGTCGCCGGGCCGCCTTCGAGCGCGCCGCGGAGCTGGGCGATCAACGCATCGAGGCGGCGGGCGACGGCATCCGTCGTTGCCGAGGGCGCAGGCGGGATGGCAATGGCGCCGCGCTGGGAGATGCGGTCGAGCGCCGCTTCCAGCCGGGCCAAGACGTCTTCCTCTGCTCCCATCCGCCCATCCAACTCCGCCATTCCGCGCCGCTCCAAGCCCTCAATGTTTGACCATCAAGCGCTGGACCGCTTGAAGGTCAAGCATGAAGCTCCCTCCCGCCGTGGTGGTTCATGGGCTGCCGCACTTGCGCCAGGCGCTGGCGCCGGGCTGCCCCGTGACGCTGCTTTCGGGCCCGGGTGCGGCGCTGTATGCCGGCTGCGGCTGGTGGCGGGCGCTGATGGCCATGGGCGCGGGCGGCAACCCGGACGTGCTCGATTGCGCCGATGCCGCCGGGCGGGCGCTGGAGGCGCTGCGGGCGGGCTGCCGCCTGCTCGTGCTCGACCCGGCGCTGCCGAGCTGGCCGCTGGTTGGGGAGCGTGCGGCGACGCATGGCGCCCGGCTGCTGCCGGCCCGTCCGCCCGCGCTCGACCTGGCCCAACCCGGCGCGGATCGCCGGCTGAAAGAGTGGCTCGCGCAACCAGCGCCGCCTTGTTGAGCAAGGGACGGGTGTGCGACGTATGAGGCCAAACCAGCGCACGGAGCTGCAGCAATGACCGACCAAGCCATGGCCAGCCAAATGGCAGGCAAACAAGGATTTATCGCCGCCCTCGACCAGAGCGGCGGCTCCACGCCGGGCGCGCTCAAGGACTACGGCATTGCGCCCGAGTCCTATCATGGCGACGCGGAGATGTTCGCGCTGATGCATAGGATGCGGGTGCGGGTGATCTCGGCGCCCGCCTTTACCGGGGACAAGGTGATCGGCGCGATCCTGTTCGAGCAGACCATGGATGGCCAAGCGGAGGGCAAGCCGGTGCCGGCGTATCTGTGGCATGACCGCGGCGTGGTGCCGTTCCTCAAGGTGGACAAGGGGCTGGAGGAAGCGCGCGGCCACGTCCGGCTGATGAAGCCGATACCGGGGCTGGACGCCCTGCTGGACCGGGCGCGCGGGCTTGGCGTCTATGGCACCAAGATGCGCTCGGTGGTCGATGGGGCCTCACGCGAGGGCATTGCCGCCATCGTCAAGCAGCAGTTCGAGATCGGCGACCAGATCATCGGCCATGGACTGATGCCGATCCTGGAGCCGGAGGTCTCGATCAAGGCGCCCGACAAGGCCGAGGCGGAAGCCATCCTGCTCGACGAAATCCAGCGCCATCTGGACACGGGGCCGGCGGACCGGCGCGTGATGCTGAAGCTCACCATCCCGACCAAGCCCGATGTGTACGCCCCCCTGATCGCGCACGAGCGGGTGGCGCGGGTGGTGGCGCTCTCGGGCGGGTATTCGCGGGACCAGGCCTGCGAGAAGCTCGCGCTGTGCCATGGCATGATCGCCAGCTTCTCCCGCGCGCTGCTGGCCGGGCTCAGCCGCGACATGACGGACGCCGAGTTCGATGCGGCACTTGGCCACAGCATCGGCCAGATCTACGCCGCCTCCACCCACAAGCATTGATGCCGCCCGACGGCCGTTGCCAGCTCTACCTGGTGACCCCGCCGGTGTTGGCGCCGGCGCGGTTCCGCGACACGCTGGCCGAAGCGCTGGACGCCGGGCCGGTGGCGGCGGTGCAGCTTCGGCTGAAGCAGTGGCCGGACGACGAGCTGCTGCGCGCGATCGACCTGTTGCGCCCGGTGGCGCAGCAGCGCGGGGTGGCGTTCCTGCTCAACGACCGGCCGGACCTGGCGGTGCGCTCCGGGTGCGACGGCGCGCATGTCGGGCAGGAGGACACGCGGGTGCCGGAGGCGCGGCGGCTGCTTGGTGGGCTGACCCTGGGCGTCACCTGCCATGACAGCCGGGACCTGGCGATGATGGCGGGGGAGCAGGGCGCGGATTACGTGGCGTTCGGCGCGTTCTTCCCCACCACCACCAAGACGCCGCCGGCGATGGCGGAGGTGGGGCTGATCGCGTGGTGGTCCGAACTGATGGAGCTCCCCTGCGTCGCGATCGGCGGCATCACGGCAGAGAATTGCGGGCCGCTGGTTGCGGCGGGGGTGGATTTCGTGGCGGTGTCGGCGGCCGTGTGGTCGCATCCCGACGGCGCTGCGGCCGGCGTCAGGGCGTTCGAGCACGTCCTATCCCCCTCTGGAAGAGGGCCGGGGTGAGGAATCCACGCATAACAAGGGAGGAGGTCACGGTGGCGGAACTGACGGTGGGCTTGGTGTCGCCGGGCAACATGGGCGCGGCGGTGGGCGGGCGGCTGGCGCGGCATGGCGTTCGCGTGGTGACGCCGGCGGGGCGCAGCGCCGCCAGCCGGCAACGGGCCGAGGCGGCTGGGATCGCGCTGGTGCCGGAGGCGGACCTCGCCGGCGCCGACATGCTGTTCGCCATCGTGCCGCCGGGCGTGGCGCTGGCGACGGCGGAGCGGCTGCGGCCCTGTTTGCGCGAGGGCGGCCCGGTGTACGTGGACTGGAACGCCATCAGCCCGGCGCGGGCGGTGGAGGTTGCGGCGGTCGTGGCGGGAGCGGGCGCGCGCTTCATCGACGGTTCGATCATCGGCGGCCCTGGCGCGCTGGACGCTCCCGGCCCGGTGATGCTGGCCAGCGGGCCTGACGCCGGGCTGCTCAGGCTGGTGGCCGAGCGCGGCATGCGGCTGACCGTGATGGATGGGCCGGTGGGTGCGGCTTCGGCGCTGAAGATGAGCTATTCCGGCATCACCAAGGGCTTCACGGCGCTGGCTGCCACCATGCTGCTGGCGGCCAGGCGCGCGGGTTGCGACGAGGCGCTGCTCGAGGAGCTTGGCCGCAGCCAGCCGCACTTCCTGACCGGGTTGCGCCGCACCATTCCGGATATGTTCAGCAAGGCCGAACGCTTCGCCCCGGAGATGCGGGAGATTGCCGAGTTCATCGGCGGCGAGCGCGTCGAGAGTGGCATCTACGAGGCGATTGCCGGGTTGTACGCCCATCTCGGCGAGGATTTTGGCGGCGAGCGCGCGGATATCGGGCGGCTGGACGAGATGGTGCGGTTCGCGGGGACGCTGCCGCCAGGGTGAGCTTTGGTGCGGCTGCCCTCACCCCACCCTCTCCCAGAGGGAGAGGGCTTGTTGTACCAGCGGTGCGATGGGTGCTGGCTCAGACGACGCTGAGCTGCACGTCGATGTTGCCGCGGGTGGCGTTGGAGTAGGGGCAAACCTGGTGCGCCTTCTCCACCAACGCGTGCGCCGCGGCGTGCTCCATGCCCGGCAGCGAGACCGCCAGCGCGATGGCGAGGCCAAAGCCACCCTCTGAACGCGGGCCGATGCCGACCGTGGAGGTGACGCTGGTGTCGTCGGGAACCTTCACGTGGTCCTGCCCAGCGACGAACTTCATCGCGCCCAGGAAGCAGGCGGCATAGCCGGCCGCGAACAGTTGCTCCGGATTGTTGCCCGAACCGCCGGCGCCGCCGAGTTCCTTGGGTGTGGCCAAGGTCACATCGAGACTGCCGTCCAATGTGCTGGAGTGCCCATCGCGCCCCCCGGTTGCACGGGCGGAGGTGCTGTAGAGAACGTTGGTTGGCATAGCACTTTCCCTTTTGACGAGCGGTCATGGAGCGGACGTCGGTCCGACTGCGCTTCAGGACGCAACGAGGCCGTTTACCCCGACTCTGCCATACCCGATAGGCTTTGGCCTCACCAGACGGTCACGCTGCCGTGCTGTCGGATTTATGGCTCACCACACTTCACCTTGTATGGCAGGGAGGCGCGCGCTTTGGCCGATGACCCGCTGCAGCTCGAGCAGTTCCTATGCTTCGCGACCTATGCCGCCGGGCATGCGTTCAACCATGCCTACAAGAAAGTTCTCGATGAACTCGGCCTGACTTACCCGCAGTATCTCGTCATGGTGGTGCTGTGGCAGGAGGATGCACAGACGGTGGGGAATATCGGCGAGAAGCTGTTCCTCGGCACCAGCACGCTCACGCCCCTGCTCAAGCGCATGGAAGCGGCCGGCTACGTGCGGCGGGTGCGCGACAGCAAGGACGAACGGGTGGTTCGCGTCACGCTGAGCGAACGAGGCCACGCGTTGCGGAGCAAGGCCGCCGCGGTTCCGGCCGGCATCCTGCAAGCGACCGGGATGGACGCGGCAAAGCTGAAAACCATGCTGGCCGAGCTGAATGCCGTGCGGGAGGCCCTGCTCGCCAGCACGGATCAAGCGAACCAGCCGACATAGGCGCCGGCCGCGCGCAGCACCGAAAGCGTCGCGGTGGACAGCAGCAACAGCAGGGCGACCCGGCGGTAATGCCGGTCGGCTCCAGCGTGATACAGCAGGCTGCCGAGCCAGGAGCCCACCAGCACCGCCGGCAATCCCACGGCCGCGTCGCGCAGACTGCCGCGGCCGAGCAAACCGAGCCAAGCCAGCGGCGCCAGTGCGATGACGGAGGTCGCCAGGAAGAACACGATCATGGAAGCGCGGGCGACGCTGGTGGCCACGGGCGCGGCCAGGTAGAGCGCGATCACCGGCGGCCCCGGAATGCCGGCCAAGCCGTTGAAAAGGCCCGAGAGCAGGCCGAACGGCAGCACGCCCCAGCCGGTAGGCGCGCGCTTGAGGCGGAGGCCGCCGGCCAGCACCAACGCTCCGCCCGCCACGACGAGCGCGATCACCAGCCGCACCGGGGATGCGGCAAGATGGGCCAGTGCGACCGCGCCCACCGGCGTGCCGACCACTGCGCCGAGTGCTAGCAGCCGGATCGACACCCAGTCGCACTCGCGCACGGCCCCGCGCAGGCCCGCCAGGCTCACCAGCATCTGCAGCAGCAGCACGATGGGGACGGCACGGGCCGGGGCCATCACCAGGCTCAGCAAGGGCACGGCGGTGAGCCCAAATCCGAAGCCGGTGAAGCCACGCAGCAACCCGGCCAGGAACACCAGCCCGACCCATTGCCAGGCGTCCGCCATCAGCGGTCGGGTCGTTCGTCGCGGCGGTAATACTGCTGATACAGCATGCGCTGGCCCAGCCGGCGGAACGGGGCGAACGGATGGCCCGCCAACTCGCCCTGGAAGATCGGGATGGCGGCGCGGGGCGAGCGGCCCGCTACCAGCTCGGCGAGCCGGCGGCCGGCCTGCGCCGAGTAGCTGACGCCGTTGCCGCCATAACCGACCGAGTAGAACAGCGCCTCGGTGGGTTCGGGCTGCACGATGCGGGGCATCATGTCGTGGCTGACATCCACCCAGCCCCACCAGGAGAAATCCACCTCGATGCCGCGCAGGGCGGGGAACTTGGCGTGCATCCCGTCGACCAGCCGCTGGCGGTGCACCGGGTTGGCCGCGTCCGACCCGGTGATGGCGCTGCGGCTGCCGATCTGCAGGCGGTTGTCCGGCAGCAGGCGGTAGTAGTGGCGCAACACCCGCGTGTCGGTGATGACCTGCCGGGTCTGAAAACCGGTGGCCTCGAGCTCGCTCGGGGTGAGCGGACGGGTGACCAGCGAGTTGGACAGGATGGGCATGATCTTGCTGCGCAGGCGCGGATGCAGCGCCTGGCCGG
The DNA here is from genome assembly GCA_965198565.1 of Acetobacteraceae bacterium. Classification (GTDB taxonomy): domain Bacteria; phylum Pseudomonadota; class Alphaproteobacteria; order Acetobacterales; family Acetobacteraceae; genus LMUY01. The sequence continues at coordinate 160,941 of OZ240665.1, forward strand.
TGTAGCCGCCGGTGGCGATGGCGACGGCGCGGGCGCGCACGGTGCCGCCGGGGGTGCGGATGCGCCAGTGCTGGCCATCGCGCGTGATGGCTTCCACTGGGCTCGCGGTATGCACGCGGGCGCCGGCGGCGCGGGCGGCGCGCAGGTAGCCGAAGGCGAGCTTGGCAGGATGCACGCCGGTGCCGAGCGGCTCGTGCATGGCGCCCCGCGCCTCGGCGTCGCGCACCCAGTCGGCATCGAGGGTGACGCGGTCGATCATCCGCGTCGCGTAGCCGAACACGCGGTTGCAGACCTCGGACTCGACGGCGAGGCGGTCGAACGTGCGTTGGCGATGGGCGATGTAGAGGTGGCCGCCGGGCTGCGCGTCGCACGGGATTTCGGCCACCAGGTTGGAGAACAGCTCGAAGCCCTCGCGGATTTCGGCGTGCAGCGCGCGGGCGGTGGCCTCGCCCCAGCGGGCGATCCATTGCGAGCGGGTCAGCCGGCCGGAGGCGTTCTGGCCCTGGCCGCCGTTGCGGGTGCTGCAGCCCCAGGCGACGCGGTTGGCCTCCAGCACAGTCGCCTTGATGCCGAATTCGCGCGCCAGGAACAGCGCGCAGGTGAGCCCGGTGAAGCCGGAGCCGACGATAACGACGTCGGCATCGCAGTCCCAGGCGATGGGGCCGTCGTCTTCGGGCGGCTCGCCGGCGGTGGCGACCCAGTAGGTTGGCGCGTAATCGCGATTGCGGCCCGGCGTGGCATGCACCAGAGGGTCGTAATGCGGGTCATAGGGGAGGACGGGGACCGGGGGGCGGGCGATGACGTTCATGGTTCAGGCCGCGTTCGGGGTGGCTGGGCGGTCCTTGCGGAAGGCGCTTTTGGCCGCGACCAGGTCGCCCTCGAAGCGGAACAGGTCGAGGCCCTCCGCCTCGATGCGGGCGCCGTCGTCGCGGGTGCCGGTGAAGAGCCACTCGGTGATGGCCTCGTCGCCAAGCATGCGGCTGCGATGCACCGCCCATTGCACGTCCGGCATGCCGGTCCAGACCGCGGTGAATGCGGCGCGGATGGCGTCGCTGCCGTCGAAGCGGCGGCCGTTGGCCTCGCTGCCGGCGGCGCCGAAGAACACCGCGCCCTGGGTGAAGCAGGCCATCACCGCGTCGGCATCATGGGCGTTGAAGGCGGCGAACAGGCGTTCGAGGGTGGTGAGGCGGGTGTCGGGCATGGGGATCCTGCGCAGGAGCGTGCGAGGGTCTGATTCGCATGCCTGTCACGGCAAGGACGAGAGCCAGATCACGGCGATTGCACAGCCAGATGACGCCAGGCCGATTTACTTCGCTCCCTCTCCCAGAGGGAGAGGGCTTTTGCTTTGAGCAGACCGCGGGACTCAGCCGCCCTTGTTGTCGCTCGTCAGCGGCAGGGGCACCCAGCGGAGGCCGTCGCTGTTCTGAACCAGCATCAGCACGGTCTTGCGCGACATCTTGCGGTATTTCTCAACGCGGTCGTTCACGTCCGCGGGGCTGGCGACCGCTTCCTGCTGCACTTCCACCACCACGTCGCCGGGCTTCATCCCCCGGCCGGCAGCGGGGCCGTTGTTGGTCACGTCGGTCACCACCACGCCCTTCTGGTCGGCCGCGATGGAGTATTTGCTGCGCAACTCGTCGGTGATCGGCGCGACCTTCATGCCCAGGCCGCTGACCGCAACGGCGGCGTTCGGCGGCGGCTTCGGTGCGGCCGGCGGGGTGGTGGCGCTGGCCTGCTGCACGTCGTCCGGCAGCTCGGCGATCGAGGCCTGCACCACGACGTCCTTGCCGTCACGCCACACGTCCACCGGGACCTGCTCGCCGATCGGGGTCTCGGCCACGATGCGCGGCAGGGTGCGCATCTCCTTCACGTCCTGGTTGTTGAACTTGAGGATGACGTCGCCGCCGTGGATGTTCGCCTTGGCCGCCGGGCCGTTGTCGGTCACGCTCGCGACCAGGGCGCCGCGGGCCGGATGCAGCCCCACGCCGTCGGCGATGTCGGGCGTCACCTGCTGGATCTGCACGCCGAGCCAGCCGCGCTTGGTGTGGCCGAAGTCGCGCAATTGGGCGACGACCTGCTTGGCCATGTTGGACGGGATCGAGAAGCCAATGCCGATCGAGCCGCCGGAGGGCGAGTAGATGGCGGTGTTGATGCCGATCACCTGGCCGTCCATGTTGAACAGCGGTCCGCCGGAGTTGCCGCGGTTGATGGCGGCGTCGGTCTGGATGAAGTCGTCATACGGGCCCTGGCGGATGTCCCGCCCGCGGGCGCTGACGATGCCGGCGGTGACGGAGCCGCCCAGACCGAACGGGTTGCCGATGGCGAGCACCCAGTCGCCCACCCGCGCGGTGTCGCTGTCGCCGAACGGCACCGAGGGGAGCGGCTTGTCGCTGTCGACCTTGAGCAAGGCGACGTCGGTGCGTTCGTCGTGGCCGATCAGCTTGGCCTTGAGCGAGGTGCCGTCGTGCAGGGTGACGGTGATCTCGTCGGCGCCCTCGATGACGTGGTTGTTGGTGACGATGTAGCCCGCCGGGTCGATGATGAAGCCGGAACCCAGGGCGGTGCCGCGGCGGGGCTGTTCGCCGTTGTCATCATCGCCGCCGTTGTTGTCGCCGCCGCCATTGCCGCCGTGGCGCTGCATGAAGTCCTTGAAGAACTGCTCGAACGGCGAGCCGGGCGGGAACTGCGGCACGTCGGGGCCGGCCGGGCGATCGGCCTTGGCTTGGATGGTCTGTTGCGAGGAGATGTTCACCACCGCCGGCGCCAGGGTTGCCGCGAGGTCGGCGAACCCGTCCGGCGTGCCGCGCGCTTGGGCGATGGCGGGCACGACGGCCGGCAGCAGCCCCATGGCCGCCGGAGCGAAGGCGGGCGAGAGCGCGGTGGCCAGTGCGGCGGCGCGGAGGGAGAGCTTACGCATGGGTGAACCTATCCTCGGTCAAGCGGTGATCATGCCGGTGCGGCGCCCGGCGCGGCAAGGTGGACGTCGTCTGCCTCGCGCGCTTGGGAAGGCTTGCACGCTTGGCAAAGGCTGGGCCAAAACGAACCATTCGGACTCAGGGCAGGGGCGCCGTGGGTTCCTGGCGCAACAGCTTAAAGAAATCGTCGTCCGTGGTCACGACCATTCGTGACTGCCCGCCCGCCAGGCCGTCGCGATAGGCCTGCAGGGTGCGCCAGAGGGTGAAGAACTGCGGGTCCTTGCCGAAGGCGGCGGCGTAGGTGGCGATGGCGGTGTTCTCGCCCTCGCCGCGCAGCTTGTCGGCGGTGGCGCGCGCGTCGGCGAGCAGCACGGTGCGGTCCCGGTCGGCGTCGGCGCGTATCTTGGCGGCGGCCTCGGCGCCTTCGGCACGGGCCTGGGCGGCGACGCGTTGCCGCTCGGACTGCATGCGGCTCAGGATGGCCTGGGTGTTGCCCTCCGGCAGGTCGGCGCGGCGGATGCGCACGTCCTCCACCGAGATGCCGAAGCCGCTCATCTCCTTGCTCACCTCGTCGCGGATCATTGCCATGATGTGGCCGCGGTCGGTGGAGAGCACGTCGAGCAAGGTGGAGTTGCCCAGCACCCGGCGCAGCGCGGAGCCGACCACGGAGTTCAGCCGGGCGCGGATGGCGTCTTCCTGGGCGCCGACGGCCTGGAAGTATTGCAGCGGGTCGGTGATGTGGAAGCGGGTGAAGCTGTCCACGATCAGGCGGCGCTGGTCGGAGAGGATGACTTCCTCGCTTGGGGTGGAGTCGTCGAGCAGGCGCTTGTCGAAGCTGATCACGGTCTGGATGAACGGCACTTTGATGTGCAGGCCGGGGTCGGTGATGATGCGGATGGGCTGGCCGAACTGGGTGATCAGCACCTGCTCGGTCTGGCGCACGGTGAACAGGCTGGAGCTGACGACGAGGACGACGACGAGGACGGCCGCCAGGGCAGCCCAGGCGTTGCGGGTCATGGCGCGCGCTCCACGATTGCGGCAGCCACCCTCACCCCGCCCTCTCCCGCCAGCGGGAGATACTCACCAGGCGCGGTCATGGGGCGGCCTTTGCGGCGGTGTTGGGGTCGGCCGGGGTGCTCGAGGCGGGCGGCGCGGCAGGCGGGGCGCCGACGGGCAGGTTCAGCAGTTGCAGCGGGCCGCGGGCGCCAGCGTCCACCACCGTTGTGGGGGTGTGGGACACGATGGCCTGCATCGTCTCGATATACAGCCGGCGCACCGTCACGTCCTTGGCCAGGGTGTAGGCGTTGTAGACGCTGAGGAAGCGCTGCGCCTGGCCGGTGGCCTCGGCGATGCTCGCCTGCCGCGCGCCGTCGGCCTGCGCCACGATGGCGGCGGCGTCGCCCCGGGCGCGGGGGATGATGTCGTTGCGGTAGCCCTCGGCTGTGTTGCGGGCGGTGTCGGCGTCGGTGTTGGCGCGCTGCACGTCGCGGAACGCCTCGATCACCTCGCTGGGCGGGTCCACCTTCTGGAGCTGCACCTGGGTGATCTCGACGCCGGTCTTGTACTGGTCGAGCACCGCCTGCATGCCCTTCTGCACGTCCGTCTCGATCTGGGCGCGAGCTTCGGTCAGCGCCGGCTGGATCGGGGTGCGGCCGATCACCTCGCGCATCTCGCTCTCCGCCACCTGCTTGACGGTCTGGTCCGGATCACGGGTGGCGAACAGGTAGTTGCCGACGTCGCGGATGCGCCAGAACACGGCGAAATCGATATCGATGATGTTCTCGTCGCCGGTCAGCATCAGGCTTTCGGCGGGGATGCTCTGGGTCTGGCTCTGCGGCGTGGTGTCGGCGACCAGGCCGCGGGCGGTCATGCGCAGGACGGGCTGGTCGCTGGGCGGCAGGAAGCCGACTTCGACCCGGTTGATGCGGGTGACGGAGGGGGTGAGCACGCTCTCGACCGGCCAGGGGATGTGGTAGTTCAGGCCCGGCAGCGAGGTGCGGTTGAAGGCGCCGAAGCGCAACACCACGCCTTGCTCGTCGGGCTGCACGCGGTAGAAGCCGGTGGCGAGCCACACCGCGACCAGGAGCAGCACCAGCAACAGGATGCCGCGGCCGCCGGCGCGGGGCAGGCCCGGGCGGCGGCCGCCGGTGGGGAGCATGCCGCGGAACATGCCGTTGGCGCGGGCGATGATCTGGTCCAGGTCGGGCAGGTTGTTGGGGCCGCCGCTGCCACCGCCGCCCCAGGGGCCGCGGTCGGGCGGCCGCTTGCCGCCGCCGGGTCGCGGCCCGGGGTTGCCCCACGGACCCGGCGTTGGGTCGTTGCCGCCACTGTTCCAAGGCATGAGGTACTCAGCTCCTTCGTGGTGCGCCGCGGCGTTGGCATCGCAGCGCCCATGCGCCATATCCCGGTTCGACCGGATCGGCTACGCCTGGCTCGCAGTATGACTTCGGAACTGTCGTTTGCAAGGTATTGAGGGGTGCAGGGAAATGGCCGGACCGGCTGAGGCGACGCTGCTCGACGCGCTGCGCACCCTGCCGGACCCGTCGGGACGCGGCGACATCGTATCGGCCGGGCGGGTGGACGGGCTCAGCGTGCGCGATGGCCTGGTGCATCTCGCTCTGTTGGCGGACCGGCCGAGTGCGGCCGCGATGGAGCAGGTGCGGGAGCAGGCGGAGACGCTGCTGGCGCGGCAGCCTGGCGTGGTGAACGTGACGGCGGTGCTGACCTCGCACCGCCCGGCGCCGCCCGAGCCCGCCGGGCTGCCGCCAGGGGTCAAGCCCGCTGGGTTGCTCCCCGGGGTCGCGCACATCGTGGCGGTGGCCTCGGGCAAGGGCGGCGTCGGCAAGTCCACCGTGGCGGTGAACCTGGCGGTGGCGCTGGCGCAGGCGGGGCGCCGGGTCGGTTTGCTGGATGCGGACATCTATGGCCCGAGCCTGCCCACCATGCTGGGCGTGAGCGGGCGGCCGGAGCTGCGCGGCGAGCGGATGCTGCCGGTGCCGGCCTGGGGCTTGTCGGCGATGTCGATCGGCTTCCTGGTGGACCAGGAGACGGCGATGGTGTGGCGCGGCCCGATGGTGATGAGCGCGCTGCAGCAGCTCCTGGGCCAGGTCGAGTGGGGCCCGCTCGACGTGATGGTGCTGGACATGCCGCCCGGCACGGGAGACGCGCAGCTCACCATCGCGCAGAAGCTGAAGCTGTCGGGGGCGGTGATCGTGTCGACGCCGCAGGACGTGGCGCTGATGGACGCGCGGCGGGGGGTGCGCATGTTCGAGAAGACGAGCGTGCCGGTGCTGGGCCTGGTGGAGAACATGAGCTTCTTCTGCTGCCCGCAATGCGGCCACCGGTCCGAGTTGTTCGGCCATGGCGGGGCGCGGCGCGAGGCGGCGCGGCTGGGGGTGGATTTCCTGGGCGAGGTGCCGCTGCTGCTGGCGATCCGCGAGAGCGGGGACGCCGGCCAGCCGGTGGTGGCGAGCGCGCCGGACAGCCCGGCGGGCTTGGCGTTCGCCGCGCTGGCGGATCGGGTGTGGGCCAAGCTGCAGGTGCCTGCGGCGGCGGCGCCAAGAATCGTCGTCTCGTAGGATGGGTGAAACCGATCATCTTGCGCGCGCTACCGTTCCTCCCCTGGGTGACATGATGGGTTGCACCCATCCTACGCGGACCGAAATCACCGCCGCTTACCGCCGGGCCGAGCCGGATTGCCTGCCGCCCCTCGTCGAGGCGGCGCGGCTGGAGCCAGACCAACGCGCCGCGGCGGAGGCCCTGGCCATCCGGCTCGTCACCGCGCTGCGGGCAAAAGGCACGCGCGGGCCGGTCGAGGGGCTGGTGCGGGAATACGACCTGTCCAGCCAGGAAGGCGTGGCGTTGATGTGCCTCGCCGAGGCGCTGCTGCGCATCCCCGACCACGCCACGCAGGACGCGCTGATCCGCGACAAGATCAGCACGGGCGATTGGCGCGCCCATGTGGGGCACTCGCCGTCGCTGTTCGTCAACGCCGCGACCTGGGGCCTGGTGGTCACCGGCAAGCTCACCGCCACCACCGACGAGACCGGGCTGGCGCACGCGCTCACCCGGCTGATCGCGCGCGGCGGGGAGACGCTGGTCCGCCGCGGGGTGGACATGGCAATGCGCATGATGGGCGAGCAGTTCGTCGCCGGGCAGACCATCGCCGAGGCGCTGAGCAATAGCCGGCGGCTGGAGGCGCGGGGGTTCCGCTATTCCTACGACATGCTGGGCGAGGCCGCCGTCACCGCCGAGGACGCCGCTCGCTACATGGCGGAGTACGAGGCGGCGATCCATGCGATCGGGCAGGCCTCGGCTGGGCGGGGGTTGATCGCCGGGCCGGGCATCTCGGTGAAGCTGTCTGCGCTGCACCCGCGCTACACCCGCGCACAACGCCACCGGGTGATGACCGAGCTGCTGCCGCGGCTGCAGGCGCTGGCGGTGCTGGCGCGGCGCTACGACATCGGTCTCAACATCGACGCCGAGGAGGCCGACCGGCTCGACCTGTCGCTCGACCTGCTCGAGGCGCTGTGCACCGACCCGGCGCTGGCGGGCTGGAACGGCATCGGCTTCGTGGTGCAGGCCTATGGCAAGCGCGCCTTCGCCGTGGTGGCCTGGCTGGTCGAGTTGGGGCGGCGCACCGGGCACCGGCTGATGGTGCGGCTGGTGAAGGGCGCCTACTGGGACAGCGAGATCAAGCGCGCGCAGGTTGACGGGCTGGCGGACTACCCGGTGTTCACCCGCAAGGCGCACACCGACGTGTCCTATCTCGCCTGCGCCCGGGCGCTGCTGGCCGCGCCGGACGCGGTGTTCCCGCAATTCGCCACCCACAACGCCGCCACGCTGGCGGCGATCCACAGCATGGCGGGGCCGGCTTTCCCGCCGGAGCAATACGAGTTCCAGTGCCTGCATGGCATGGGCGAGCCGCTGTATGACGAGGTGGTGGGGCACAACAAGCTCGACCGCCCGTGCCGGATCTACGCGCCGGTGGGCACGCACGAGACGCTGCTGGCCTACCTGGTGCGGCGGCTGCTGGAGAACGGCGCCAATTCGTCGTTCGTGAACCGAATCGCCGACCCGGCGGTCTCGGTGGCGGAGCTGGCGGCCGACCCGGTGGAGGCGGTGGCGGGGCGCGAGCCGGTGGGGGCGCCGCATCCGCGCATCGCGCTGCCGCGGGCGATGTTCGGCGCCGCGCGGGAGAACTCGGCCGGGCTGGACCTGTCCAGCGAGACGGTGCTGGCGGAGGTGCTGCCGCAGGTGGCGCAGCCGCGGACCTGGCGGGCTGGGACAGGCGCCGGGGTCGAGGCTCGCAACCCGGCGGATGCGCGCGACGTGGTGGGGCATGTGGTGGCGGTGGATGCCGCCGGGGTCGAGCGGGCGCTGGCGCGGGCCGACGCGGCGGCAGCGGGCTGGGCGGCGACGCCGGCGGAGGAGCGAGCGGCGTGTCTGCGACGGGCGGCGGCGCTGATGGAAGCCGCGATGGTGCCACTCGTCGCGCTGATCGTGCGGGAGGCGGGCAAGTCGATCCCGAACGCGGTTGGGGACGTGCGGGAGGCGGTGGATTTTCTGCGGTTCTATGCGGGGGAGTGTGAGGGTGAGGGCCAGCCGCTCGGCCCCGTCGCGTGCATCTCGCCATGGAACTTCCCGCTCGCGATCTTCACTGGCCAGGTCGCTGCGGCGTTGGCGGCGGGAAACACCGTGCTGGCCAAACCCGCCGAGCAAACCCCGCTCACGGCCGGCCAGGCGGTCGCGCTGCTGCACCAGGCCGGCATCCCGCCCGACGTGCTGCACCTGCTGCCCGGCGACGGCCCGGTCGGCGCGCAACTGGTCGCAGACCCGCTTGTGGCGGGCGTGGTGTTCACCGGGTCGACCGCGGTGGCGCGCCACATCCAGCAGGCGCTGGCCACCCGCCTTGGCCCGGACGGCGCGCCCATCCCGCTGATCGCGGAAACCGGCGGGCAGAACGCGATGGTGGTGGACTCCTCCGCGCTGACCGAGCAGGTGGTGGCGGACGTGATGGTCTCGGCGTTCGACAGCGCCGGGCAACGCTGCTCCGCCTTGCGGCTGCTCTGCCTGCAGGAGGAGGTGGCGGAGCGAACCCTCGCCATGCTGCGCGGGGCGATGGCGGAGTTGGCCATCGGCGACCCGCGGGACTTCGCCACCGATATCGGCCCGGTGATCTCGAACGAGGCGCGGGAGGACATCTCGGCGCACGTGGCGGCGATGCGCGCGGCGGGGCGCCGGGTGGATGCGACGCCGTTGCCGGCCGCCTGCGCGCAGGGCAGCTTCGTCGCTCCCACGCTGATCGAGATCGGCGGCCTGGCGGAGCTGACGCGCGAGGTGTTCGGCCCGGTGCTGCACGTGCTGCGGTTCCGGCGCGACGGGATGGACGCGCTGGTCGAGGGGATCAACGCGCTGGGCTATGGGCTCACCTTCGGCCTGCACACCCGGCTGGACGAGACCGTCGCGCGGGTGACCGGGCTGGCGAGCGCGGGCAATCTCTACGTCAACCGCAGCATCATCGGCGCGGTGGTGGGGGTGCAGCCGTTTGGCGGGCATGGCTTGTCGGGCACGGGGCCGAAAGCGGGCGGGCCGCTCTATGTGCGGCGGCTGATGCGGCGGGCGCCTGCGGGCAAATGGGCCGGGCAGCCGCCGGAGGGCGCGCGGCGCTGGGAGGTGTGGCTGCGCGGCGCGGGCGACACGGCGGCCGCGGTGCACTGCTCGCAATGCCTGGCCAGCACGCCGGTTGGCATGGCGGTGGAGCTGCCGGGGCCGGCGGGGGAGCGCAATGTCTACAGCACCCTGCCCCGCGGCACCGTGCGGTGCATCGCGGACACGCAGGCGGGGCTGTTCGCCCAGGTCAGTGCCGCGCTGGCGACGGGCAACCGGGCGCTGGTGCCCGCCGGGTCGGTGAGCTTGGGCGAGTGGGTGGTGGCCGACACCGGCACCGAGCCGTTCGACGCCGTGCTCTACAATGGGGGCGCGGCAGGACTGCTCGAGCTGCTGGCGGAGCTTGCGGTTCGGCCGGGAGCGATCGTGCCGGTGTTGACGCCAGATGGCAGCGCGGCGGGCTATCCGCTGGAATGGCTGGTGCGGGAGCGGGTGGTGAGCACCAACACCGCCGCGGCGGGAGGCAATGCGAGCTTGATGGCGCTGGGCGATGGCTGAGGCCCGGCCTTCGCCGTGATCTTCGCCTCGTTCGAGTTCCTCTGCCTGTTCCTGCCGGTGTTTCTCGCGATCTACTTCGCCACTCCGGCGCGATGGCGGAACTGGCCGATCTTGCTGCTGTCGTGGCTGTTCTATGCTTGGTGGCGGGTGGATTTTTTGTTGCTGCTGGTGGGCGTGACGGTGTTCACCTACGGGGTGGCCCGGCGGATTTCGGCCGCACGGCAAGATGGCACCGTCCCCAGTAATACGTATCTCCCTCTCCCGCGGGCGGGAGAGGGTCGGGGTGAGGGTGCGAGGGTGGCAAGCCGACGCATCCTCGCCCTAAGAGCCCTCACCCCGGCCCTCTCCCGTGAAGGACGGGAGAGGGAGAAGGGAAGGTCTCTCAGCGCGGAGCGCGGGCGAGGCTGGCTCCTGCTCGGCCTGGTTGGCAATCTCGGCGTGCTGGCGGTGTTCAAATACGCCAATTTCGGCGTCGCCTCGCTGAACGGCCTGCTGGCGGCGGGCGACCTGGACCCGCTGGCCTGGACGCGGATCGTGCTGCCGGCGGGGCTGTCGTTCTACGTGCTGCAATCCGTCAGCTACCTGGTCGACGTGTGGCGCGGCACGGTGCCGGCGAGCCGGTCGCCGGTGGACTACGCCGCCTACAAGGCGATGTTCGCGCAACTGATCGCCGGGCCGATCGTGCGCTACAGCGAGGTGGCGGGGGCGTTTGCAAACCGGGTGCACAGCATGGCTCTGTTCGGCGCCGGGTCGCGGCGCTTCATGGTCGGCTTCTGCATGAAGGTGGTGGTGGCCGACACGCTCGGCCCGGTGGTGGACGCGGTGTTCGCCCTGCCCGCCCCCACGCTGCCGGAAAGCTGGCTCGGCGCGGTGGGCTACACGCTGCAGCTGTATTTCGACTTCGCGGGCTACTCCGCGATGGCGATCGGGCTGGCGCTGATGCTGGGCTTGCACTTTCCGGAGAACTTCGCCGACCCCTATTTGGCCGGCTCGATCCAGGCGTTCTGGCAGCGCTGGCACATCACGCTGTCCCGTTTCCTGCGCGACTACCTCTACATCCCGCTGGGCGGCAGCCGGCAAGGCGCCGGGCGGACCTACGGCAACCTGCTGGCGACCATGCTGATCGGCGGGCTGTGGCACGGCGCGCAATGGACGTTCGTGGCCTGGGGCGGCTGGCATGGCGCGCTGCTGGCGGTGCATCGGCTGTGGCGGCGGCAAGGCGGGGCGATGCCGTGGCTGCCGGGCCATGCGCTGACCTTGCTGGCGGTGGTGCTGGGCTGGGTGCTGTTCCGGGCGGAGAGTTTTGCCGGCGCGGCGCGGCTCTATGCCGGCATGCTCGGGCGACACGGGCTGGGGGTGTCGGACGCGCTGGCCTGGCAGCTCACGCCGGACCGGCTGTGGATGGTCGCGATCGGGGCGGGCGTGGTCTACCTGCCGCTGCTGCCACAGCCCGCCAGGCTCGTCCGGCTGGGCGCGGCGGTCGGGCCGATATGCGGGTTCCTGTTGGGCATCGTGCTGCTCTACAGCCGCTCGGCGGTGCCGTTCCTCTACTTCCAGTTCTGAATGGCCAACCGGGTCTATGCCTGGCTGACCATCGCCATCCTGCTGGTGGCGTTCGGCCTGGGCGTGGTGACGCTCGCGCGCCAGCAGCGGCAACTAGCGGCGGCGTTCACGCCGGGGGCGCTGCTGGCGGGCCGCGCCGCCGCCGCGGTGAACCAGGTGATGGCGCATGACCTGCCGATCGGCCCGGCGCTGCTGGCGGCGGGCGGCGTGCTGCGCTGGCGGGTGTTCGGCTCGGGCGGGCCGCAGGTGACGGTGGGGTGTGGCGGCTGGCTCTACCTCACCGAAGAACTGCGCCCCTGGCCCGGCGGCGACGCGGCCATGCAGCGCCGGGCCGCGGCCGTGCGAGCGGTGGCGGCGGGGCTCGCGGCGCAGCGGATCGCGCTGCAGGTGCTGCTGGTGCCGGATAAGGCGCGCGTGGCCACCGAGGGCGCCTGCGGGCTGCCCTATTCCGCGCAGAGCCAAGCGCGCTACGGGCAGTTCCTGGCGCTGCTCGGCGGGGTGCATGCGACGGATTTGCGGCCGGTGTTCACCGGGGTCGCCACGCCGCTGTTCTACCGCACCGACACGCACTGGAACCAGGATGGCGCGGCCCTCGCGGCGGCCGCGGTGGCGTCCGAGTCCAACGCCGCCTTGGGGCCGGAGCAAGCGTTCCGCACCCAATACGGCCCGGACCGAACCCGCGCCGGAGACCTCTTGCGCCTGATGGGGCTCGAGGACGTGCCCGACTTCGCCATCCCGCTGCGCCCCCGCCCCGACCACGAGCGCCCCGCCAGCACCAGCGCGGTTCACCCACCTGCGCCCGCCGCAGATCTGCTGGACGACGCGCCGGTGCCGGAGGTGGTGCTGCTCGGCAGCTCGTTCTCGCTCAACGGCAACTTCCAGGGCGCGCTGGAGCAGTCGCTCTCCGCCCCGGTGGCGCAATTCGCCGAGGCCGGCGGCGGGTTTTGGGGCGCGGCGCGCGACTACTTCCGCAGCCCGGCGTTTGGCGACACGCCGCCCAAGCTGGTGATCTGGGAAATCCCGGAACGCGTGGTAAATCAGCCGGTCGGCGCGGACGAAGCGCGTTTCCTGGATGATTGGCGGGGTCATGACTGAGCGGACGTTGGAGGAGCTGACCGAGGAAGAGGCGGCCGACGAACTCGCCCGGCTGGCGGCGGACATCGCCCATCACGACCGGCTCTACAACACGCTGGACGCACCGGAGATCACCGACGCCGACTACGACGCGTTGCGCCGCCGCAATGGCGAGCTGGAGGCGCGCTTCCCCAGCCTGATCCGCCCCGACAGCCCGAGCCAGCGCGTCGGCGCCGTCCCCGCCAGCGGGTTCGCCAAGATCAAGCACCGCGTGCCGATGCTGAGCCTGGACAATGCCTTCAGCCCAGCGGATTTCGAGGAGTTCTGCGCCCGCGTGCGCCGCTTCCTCGGCCTCAAGGAGGGCGCGTTGGCGCTGGTGGCGGAGGCCAAGATCGACGGCCTCTCGATCTCGCTCACCTACGAGCGCGGCCGCCTGGTGCACGGCGCCACCCGCGGCGACGGCGCGGAAGGCGAGGACGTGACCGCCAACCTGCGCACCATGGCCGCCGTGCCGAAGCGGCTGAAGGGCGGCGCGCCGGAGCGGATCGAAATCCGCGGCGAGGTGTTCATGGTGAAAGAGGCGTTCCTGAAGCTCAACGAAAGCCAGGTCGCCGCCGGGCTGCGGCCCTACGCGAACCCGCGCAACTCCGCCGCCGGCAGCCTGCGCCAGCTCGACCCGGCGATCACCGCCGCCCGCCCGCTGCAACTGTTCGCCTACGCATTCGGCGAGGCCAGCGAACTGCCCGCGCCCACGCATTGGGAGTTTCTGCAGCGCCTCGAGCATTGGGGCTTCAGCGTGAACCCGCTCAGCGAACGGGTGGACGAAGCCGGCGCCGAAGCGTTCCACGCCGCCATGGCCGCACGCCGGGCGTCGTTGCCGTATGACATCGACGGCGTGGTGTTCAAGATCGACGACCTGGCGCTGCAGCGTCGGCTGGGTTTCGTGGGGCGCACGCCGCGCTGGGCCACCGCCTGGAAGTTCCCCGCCGAGCGCGCCACCACCTTGCTCGAGGCCATCAAGATCCAGGTCGGGCGCACCGGGTCGCTGACGCCAGTGGCGTGGCTGCAGGGGGTGAACGTTGGCGGCGTGCTGGTGACGCGGGCGACGTTGCACAACGAGGACGAGATCGCCCGCAAGGACGTGCGGGTGGGCGACACGGTGGAGCTGCAGCGCGCCGGCGACGTGATCCCGCAAATTCTGGGCCCGGTGCCGGGCACGCCGCGTGGCCCGGCGCCGTTCGTGTTCCCCGACGTGTGCCCCGCCTGCGGCAGCCTCGCCGTGCGCCCGGCCGGCGAGGTGGTGCGGCGCTGCACGGGGGGGCTGGTGTGCCCGGCGCAGACCATCGAGCGCCTGGTGCATTTCACCAGCCGCCCTGCCTTCGACATCGAGCATTTGGGCGAGCAGACCATCCGCGCCTTCCACGTCGACGGCCTGATCGACGTGCCGGCTGATATTTTCCGTCTGCACACGCACGAGGCGGCGATTGCGGGGCGGGAGGGTTGGGGCAAGACGAGTGCGGCCAACCTGCTGCGCGCGATCGAGGCGCGGCGGGTGGTTTCGTTGCCGAAGTTCATCTTTGCGCTGGGGATCCGCCGGATCGGCGAGAACAATGCCAAGCTGCTGGCGCGGCATTATTCGACGGTGGCGGAGTGGCGCGCGCAGATGGTGGCGGCAACCGAGGTGGGCTCGGAGGCGCGTCTGGCGCTGGGGAGCATTTTGGGCATTGGCGGGGCGATTGCGGACGAGCTGGTGAGCTTCTTCTCCGAGGCGCGCAATTTGGCGGTGTTGGACGATTTGACGGCGGAGCTGGAGGTTCAGCCGGAGCGTGCGGCGGCGGAGGGTCCGTTGTCGGGCAAGCTGGTGGTGTTCACGGGCACGCTGTCGAGCATGACGCGGCCGGAGGCGAAGGCGCGGGCGGAGGCGCTGGGGGCGCGGGTGACGGATAGCGTGTCGAAGAAGACGGATTTGGTGGTGCTGGGCGCGGACGCCGGGTCGAAAGCGAAGAAGGCGGCGGAGTTGGGGGTGACGACGGTGGACGAGGCGGGGTGGCGGGAGATTGCGGGGGTGGGGTGAGGGTGCGGTGGGTGCGGTTTCGTAGGGTGCAATGCGCTTTGGCATTGCACCTGCCGTTGGCGCTTCAGGGCACTCCCGCCACGAACACTCGGTGATGCACGACGGGCAACGTCCGTAGGTGCAATGCCAAAGCGCATTGCACCCTACGCTTGCTACGTTAAAAGGGTTCAGCTCTCGCTGATCATCTGGCGTCTCGTCCATTCTCGAGTTTGTGCGTGTGCGGTTCGGCATGGGGTTAGAAATGTAAGCGGTCAGTCGAGGGGGTGTACATGCGGGTTCAAGCGGTTTTGGTGTTAGTCGCGGCAGGTGTCATGGTTCTCGCGTCTAGATTGTCCGTTGCGCAGCAAAGTGGTGAACAGGACACTCTCAAAGCTGGCACTTTAGCCAGCCTATGTTCGCGGCCACCCGGACTAACCGAGGAACAGAGTGATGAGGCTGCACTCGCTTGCACTTTTTTTATGCGCGGAATGACACAAGGGATGTTTGCGATGCAAACTGCCATCGCAAACGGCATCAAAACTTGCCTCCCAACCGACGCCAGCCTTAACCAACGCGAAGCGGTCGCGCTGTTAAACAAACGGCTTCAAAATAACCCCAAAGATATGTTTGGCTCGGCTGGAGTTGTCGCGTCAGTGGCGATCATCCAGGCTTACCGATGCCCTTAACTTTGTGACAAGGCTGTGGGTGCGCATGCTACATAGTGCCTCTATAGGCGGTTACTCTCGTCAACTAGTTGCGTTTCGCAAAGGTAATTTCGAGGTCCGATCGAGAGCTTCCACGAAGGTTTTGCGAAACAAAATCGCTAATTCTGCTTTCAGGGGCTCTCGCTTCATCGCGCGTCACGCCACTAAGCTTGTCCGTATAGTCTTGTGATTGCGCATCTCGGAGCGCCAACGTGCTTGTGTATTTTTAAGATGCGCGCCGTATTGCCATTGCACTATTTCCTAATCTACAAAAGAACCTACAAGTACTGATGATAGCAATTAATTGGACCATGGACAATCGTAGCAATCCATTCACTAACCTCTTAAAACCCCAAACGCTTCTCCTATGTAGATGTTTGAGGCTGCCAAGTATTATAGCTTAAGATAAGGGCTAAAAACTTCACTAACTACAACTTTTATATCCTGGTCGTATTGAGTGTGGACGGTTTCACCTAGCTTGTGGATGCTACTGAGCGCGAATTTATCTCCCTCGGGATGGCGATGGGACTCCACCACACGTCTCTTAACGTCGATGATCCAGACCTCGGGGATACCACTAATGGCATACAACGGCAGCTTTACGGTGCGATCATACTCGAGGGAGCTATCGGACACCTCAATCAGCAGCAACACATCAGCGGGGCTGGCGGGCTCGCCGGTGCTGTAATAGTCCGCGCGATACTTAAGGATGGCAAAATCCGGCTCAGGAACGTTCAAGCGGTCGAGGCGAAGGGTGTTTTGCGGTGAAATAATGGCGCGACCAGTGCAGATCAGCACCAAAGCCTCGTTCAGCCGATTGACTGTCGAGACGTGGTCTTGGCCAATCGGAGCCATGTCGATGATCTCCCCGTCGATAAGTTCGACACGGTCCTCCCGCGCAAGAATGCCCGTCTCGGCCATGCGGTAGTAGTTATCCGCGTCCAGCTTATGCCGGGTAAGAACAAGGCTGCCGTCGTCCATCCCGCCTGCCTCCAAACCACGCGTCCCCTCGACGCTGCCACTCCGGTTGTAGCACACCACTAGGGCACAGCAGCCGGCAAGGAAATCAAGCCATTGTTGACAGCGTCATTCTGGCGGAGGACCTCGCAGGCATGTGGTCGCAGGCACTCGGGCTGGCGGAAGCGGCCGGGTTGCAACCGCGGCGGCTGCCCGTATACGCCACAGCCCCCTGGCGCTGGATGCCGGCGCGGGTCTGGCCGGCGCCGCTGCGCGCGGTCGGCATCGCACCGCCCGCCGAACCGCTGGTGATCGGCTGCGCAGGCAAGCCGGCACCGGTGCTCGCGGCGTTGCGCACACTCGGCAAGCAAAATCATCCAAATCCAGCAAGCGTAGGGTGCAATGCGACTTGGCATTGCACCACTTCTTTAGGAACGACCAGTGCCGCCTCTAAGGCGCTGCTTGGCCAGAGTCCAGCATCTTGCGTGAGCTGCATCGTCATGATGGTGCAATGCAAAAGCGCGTCGCACCTTACGGGATAACTCGATTAAGTCTCGGAGCGGAGCGTCGGGTCCGCTGTGAGTTGAGCGCGGCCACTCCCGGAGTATATCAGGCATCAGCTTTGATCCACTAGGCCGCAAGGGTCACGATGGCAGCCAGTTGTTGCCATTCCGCCCCCGCGAGTTGACGCTTGCCGCCGAGATCGTCTCGACCGAGAAGCGCTGCAAAAGCAAACCGCAGTAAGCGCGCCAAGAGGTGACGGGAAGGCGCCTTGTACCAGCAGATCTACGACCCAGTGGTGCATTCGCTTGGCCTGTAAGTAATCTTTGCAGCACCACCATTGACGAGGGCTAGACCGCCATTGATGGCCCGCCCACGAATTTGACCGACACGGCACGCTGACCCTGTTAGTCAGGCGCCAATCATATCGGTGACGTTCAGCGTGAGGTCCGGAGCCGCGTGCAGCGCGAGGGTTTCGCCAGGGTGGTGGGTGCTCCAAACGCTGTAGCGGTCGCCCTCGGGCAGCCGGTAGGACCCCAGGGTGTGGCGCTTTAGGTCGACAATCCAGGTCTCGGGGATGCGGCTGCGGGCATAGAGCGGCAGCTTCACACTGCGGTCGTAGCGGAGCGAGCTGTCGGAGACCTCGATGAGCAGCAGGACGTCGTCGGGGACTGCAGGGTGGGCGGTGGCGTAGAAGTCGGCGCGAAACTTCAGGACGGCGAAGTCGGGCTCTGGGACGTTGAGCCGGTCGAGGTGGAGCGAACTCTGTGAAAACACGGTAGCGCGGCCATGCAGGGCCAATACCAGCGCCTGATACAGCCGGCTCACCGTTGATACGTGCCCTAGGCCGATTGGCGACATGTCGATGATCTCCCCGTCGATCAGCTCGACCCGGTCGCCCTTGCCAAGGATGCCGGCCTCAGCCATGCGGAAGTAGTCGTCCGCCACCAGCTTGTGCCGGGTCAAAACAAGGCTGCCGTCATCCATCACAGTTGCCTCCACATCAGGCCTCCCTCGACGCTGCCAACCGGTTTGTAGCACATCACCGGCTGACAGCGTGCGGCAAGGGGTTCGGAGCGATCTTGGACAGCGTCATCCTAGCGGAGGACCTCGCGGGCATGTGGTCGCAGGCGATGGGGCTGGCGGAAGCGGCCGGGCTGCAGCCGCGGCGCCTCCCCGTGCACGCCACCGCCCCCTGGCGCTGGATGCCGGCGCGGTTGTGGCCGGCGCCGCTGCGGGCGGTCGGCATCGCGCCACCCGCCGAACCGCTGGTGATCGGCTGCGCGGGCAAGCCGGCGGCGGTGCTGGCAGCACTGCGCACGCTCGGCAAGCAGACCATCCAAATCCAACACCCCCGCATGAACCCCAACCTGTTCGACGCGGTGGTGGTCAGCCGCCACGACCGGCTCGAAGGCGCCAACGTCGTCGTCACCCGCACGGCGCTACACCGCGTGACCCAAGCGCGGCTCGCCGCCGCCCGAACTGAGTGGGCGGCGCGGCTCGCGCACCTGCCGCGGCCGCTGGTGGCCGTGCTGGTGGGCGGCAGCAATGGGCGCTTTCGGCTGGAAGCCGCCGAGGGCGCCACGCTCGCCAGCCAACTCGCCACCATGCTGCAGCGGGACGGCGTGGGGCTCGCGGTCACCCCCTCGCGACGCACCGCCCCGGCAGTCACCGCCGCACTCGCCACCACGCTCGGCCCGCTCGGCGCCACCGTGTGGGACGGTAGCGGCGAGAACCCCTATTTCGGCCTGCTCGCCCATGCCGACGCCATCGTCGTCACCATCGACAGCGTCTCCATGGTGTCCGAAGCGGTCGCCACCGCCGTCCCGGTGCTGCTGGCCGAGCTGCCGGGGCGGTCGCGGCGGATTGCGGCGTTTCTCGCCGGGCTCAAGGCAGACGGGCGGGTGCGGCCCTTTCACGGGCGGCTCGAGACGTGGCAAACCTCCCCGCTGGACGATACGCAGGCAGCAGCCGATACCGTTCGCCGACGTTTGGGGTTCTAGAATCGATGCTCGACATCAAGACGTTCGACGCGCGGCAGGGCGGCAACGTGCTCTACAAGGCCTTCGCCCACCCGCTCGCCGCCGAAGCCATCGCGCGCCTGGCGGGCGGCCTGCGCGGGCGGCTCGCGGTGTACGACCCCGACGGCGTGGCCGACGCCCTGTTCGCGCTGCACCCCGACATGCCGGCGCCGGCCGAGCTCTACGTGCACGATACCGAGCAGATCGGCCAGGTGCGCGCCGGCTGCCGCGCCCGCCCGCTGACCGACCTGCCCGAGTCCAGCGCCGGCACAATGCTGATCGCCAGTTTCGACGCCGGCAAGCTGCGCGCGCGGATCGCCCCGCTGCTGCCCGCCAGCATGGCACTGGCCACGCTCGAGGCCGCGCGCCTGCCCCCTGCCCTGCTGACCAACCCGCGCCGCTATCTCGATCCGCTGAACTTCGCCACCAACTACGCCTTCTTCCGCGACGCAGGCGGGCTCAGCACGCGCCTGGTCACCGCCAACTACTGGGCCGGCTATGGCGCCACCGCCGTGCGGCTCTGGCTGCGCCTGTTCGACGCGGCCGGCGGCGTGCTGGCGGAGTGGGAGCAGCCCCTGCCCGAGGGACCCGGCGGCGTCATCATCGACAGCGCCGAGGTGCGCGCCCGCTTCCGCCTGCCTGCGTTCCAGGGGCAGCTCTTCATCCATGCGGTGGGGGTCGCCGGGCATGACGTGGTGAAATACGCGCTCGACACCTACGGCGGCGACGGCGAGCCCAGCCTGTCCTGCACGCATGACGCCAATGCCTGGCCGTCGGACCGCTACGCTGGCCTGCCCGCCCCGCGCGAGGACGAGCGGGTGGTGCTGTGGGTGCAGAACAGCCACGCCGCCCCCATCCCAGCCGGCACCCTGGCGCTGGACCGCATGGGCGCCGAGCAGCCGGTGACGGTGCAAGAGGAAGTGGCCCCGTTCGCCACCGTCGCGTTGGACGTGGCGGCGCTGCTGCCGGGCCTGCGCTGGCCGGCGCAGATCGAGCTGCGGGCCGGGCGCCACATGGTGCGGCCGCGCTACGAGGTGGTGCAGAACGGGCGCACCCGGATCGCGCATGTGAACGTGGAGCGCGCCGATTTGCGGCCCGACCCAGGCATCCCGGCGCTGTCCAACCTGCTCGGCCGCGGCTACCTGCTGCCGTTCCCGGTGCTGCCGCCGGGCCAGTTCTCCACCGTGGTGCAACCGACGCCGATGGCGGAGAGCCAGCTTGATCTGCCGATCCGCATCGACGTCTTCGCGCCCGACGGCCGGCTGGTGGCGGAGCGCTTCCTGGGCCGCCTGCCGCGCAACCACGACCTGGCGCTGGATTTGGCCGAGCTGGACGTGCCCGGCGGCCATGCCGAGCTGGTGTACGATTTCCGTGACGGCGGCGGCGGCGATGGCTGGCTGCACTGCCTGGCGCGGTATCAGCATCGCGGCAGCGGCCATGCGGCGGAGACGAGTTTCGGCGCCCACATCTTCAACACGCTGATGACCTACAAGGGCGAGCCGCAATCCTACAACGGGCCGCCGCCGGGTCTGTCGACGCGGCTGTTCCTCAAGCTCGGCGACGGGGCGCGCCGGTCGTTCGCGCACCTGATCTATCCCGCCTCCGCCGCCTGGCACCCCAGCAGCACCACAAGGCTGCTGCTGCACGACGCAGAGGGCGCGGTCATTGGCGAGGAGACGGTGGCGATCGCCTGTTCGGGGTCGACCATGGTGTGGCCGGACGCGGTGTTCGGCGCCGGGCTGCTCCGGCGGGCGGCCCGCGGCGGCTACGTGCTGGTTGACGACCGCACCTGCCGCCTGTTTGGCTATCACGGCCTGATGGATGACGCGGGCGGCTTCTCGCTCGACCACATGTTCGGGTTCTAGATGGGTTTCTCCCTCTCCCGTCCTTCACGGGAGAGGCCAGGGTGAGGGCTCTTGGGGCGAAGTCGGCCGATGGGCGGCCGTCGCACCCTCACCCCGACCCTCTCCCGCCCGCGGGAGAGGGAGATGATGCTGCTGGTAACATGAGGGTCTAATATGCCCGACGGATTGATCGTCCACTCGCAGATGCCGCTCAACGCCGAGCCGCTGCTATGCCGGCTACGAGCCAGCGTCATCACGCCGCAAGCCGACCTCTACATCCGCAGCCACGGCGAGGTGCCCGCGCTCGACGGCGCCGAACACCGCCTCCGGGTGACGGGCGCCGTGGCGCGGGAGCTCGAGCTGTCCGTGGCGGACCTGCAGCGACGATTTGCCGAGCGGACGGTCATCGCGGTGCTGCAATGCGCGGGCAATCGCCGGGCCGACCTGCAGCCGGTCCGCCGCACCTCGGGCGACCCGTGGGCGCCGGGCGCGATCGGCAATGTCGCGTGGTGCGGCGTGGCGCTGGCGGACGTGCTGCGCGAGGCCGGCGCGCCGGCAGACGGCCCGTTGCACGTGGCGTTCGACTGTTGCGACCACATGGAGCTGCCCGGCGAGGGCCGGTTCCACTACGGCGTCTCGATCCCGCTGCATAAAGCCCTGGCGGCGGAGACGCTGCTGGCGTTCGGGATGAACGGCGAGGCGCTGGCGCCGGAGCACGGCTATCCCTTGCGCGTGGTGGTTCCGGGCTTTGCCGGGGTGCGCAGCGCGAAATGGCTCGACACCATCACCGTGCAGGACCAGCCCTCCGCCAACGCGATGCAGCAGCGCGACTACAAGCTGTTCCCACCCGACGTGACATCCGGGCCGCTGGACTGGGCGGCCGGGCTCACCATCGAGGAGATGCCGCTGAACTCGGCGATTTGCGAGCCCACCGCGGGGGACGTGCTACCCGCCGGCCCGGCGCTGGTGCGGGGCTATGCCGTGGCCGCCCCTGGACGCGACGTGGCGCGCGTGGACGTATCGGCGGATGGCGGTTGCCACTGGACCGAGGCGGCGCTCGAGCGACCCGGCGCCGCCCCTTGGAGCTGGACGCTGTGGGCCGCCACCCTGCCGCTGGCTGCGGGCGCGGCGGAACTGGTGGTGCGGGCTTGGGACTCCGCCGGGCAAACGCAGCCCTGCTCCCCGGCCGAGGTGTGGAACCTGAAAGGCTATCTCTGCACGGCCTGGCACCGCGTCCCGGTGACCGTCGCTTAGAGGGTCACGGTCCCGTCGATGCAGGTGGTGGTGTCGCCGCCGACCCAGATGTCGCTGCCCACCTGCTCCACATGCACCCGCCCGGAGCGCTGCAGCACGGTCCCTTGGCTGGCGACGTAGCGCCGCGGCAGATGCCCGGCGCCGATCAGCCACTGCGCCAGGCTGGCGTTGAGGCTGCCGGTCACCGGGTCTTCCCGGCCGCCGAGTTGGGTCATGAAGGCGCGCACCTCGATCTGTGCGTCGGTGCCGTCGACCGCCGGATCCCAGAGCGCGGCGGCGCCGAGGGCGATGCCTTGGAGCTGGGCATAGTCGGGCTGCAGGGCGAGCAGTTCGGCACGGGACCGCAGCATCACGGCAATCCAGCCCGGGCCGTTATCCACCACTTGGGAATGAGCCACCGCGTCGCCGGAGACTCCCAGCCCCGCCGTGATGCGCGCAAGCAGGCCGGGCTCCAGCGGCCCGGTGCGGACCATTGGCGGAGCGGCAAAGGCCAGCCGCCCGGCGCTGCGGCGCACGGCAACCAGGCCGGCGCCGCATTCCTGCACCACGTGCTCCGCCTTGGGCTTGCCGCCCCGCGCCAGCCAGGCATGGCAGCTTCCGAGCGTCGGGTGCCCGGCGAAGGGCAGTTCGCGGCCCGGCGTGAAGATGCGCAGGCGGTAGTCGGCCGCCGGGTTATGCGGGGTGAGCAGGAAGGTGGTCTCGCTGAGGTTGGTCCAGCGAGCGAACTCGGCCATCTGCGCGTCCGACAGGGCGTCCGCGCCGGCGACCACGGCGACCGGGTTGCCGCGGAACGGCTCTGCCGCGAACACGTCGACCTGCTGGAAGGGGAGGCGGTTGATCATGCTGGTGATCCCGTTGCGGCGCTGACAGCGAGCCGCTGCCGGCATCGTTGCGCAAGTGGCGTTTTGATGTGGCAGCGTTGCGCGCAACAAGGGAGCGGCGGTTCACTCCCTACCCGCTGCACAGAGGGGTTATCTCCCTCTCCCGCGGGCGGGAGAGGGTCGGGGTGAGGGTGCGAGAGCCACGCAATCAGGGCTTTGCGATACCAAACCGCCCGTGGCGCAACGGGCTCTTCGGGGCTGCGTTGCGGCCCGATGACCGTAGCCATACTCCCACCGCCTCCAGCGGCTGAACGGCCGGCCAGCCGGTTGTGGGTGCCGCGCCGGGTCCTGGTCACGCCATCGGCGTTGGCCTGGCCGGCGGGGGCGGCCATGGTCGAGCGGGCCGCCAATCTGGGCGCGGACGTCATACGGTTGCCGGCCGACCGCCTGAGCGGCCTTCCCGACGCCTATCGCGACGCCAAGACCACCATGGCGGTGATCACCGCGAGCCCGAGCCGGCGGCGGCTGCAGCCGATCCCGCCCAGCGCAGACTGGCGCTTCGACCTGGCGGAGGGCTGCCCGGCGCATTGTGCCTATTGCTACCTCGCCGGGTCACTCGCCGGGCCGCCGATCATCCGCGCCTATGCCAACCTGCCGGAGATCCTGGCCGAGCTGCCGGCCGCCGTGGGGCTTGGGCAGGTGACGTCGCGCTCCACCGAGCGCGCCGGCGAGGGCACCACCTTCGAGTGCTCGTGCTACACCGACCCGCTGGCGCTCGAGCACCTGACCGGGCACTTGGCGGCCTGCATCCGGCATTTCGGCGCGTGGGACGCGGCGGTGCAGTTGCGCTTCACCACCAAGTTCGACGCGGTGGCGCCGCTGCTCGGCCTGCCGCACAATGGCCGCACCCGGGTGCGGTTTTCGGTCAATGCGGCGGGGGCGGAGCGGTTCGAGGGCGGCGCGCCCCGCATGCCCGCGCGGCTCTCCGCGCTGCGGGCGATGGCAGCGGCCGGCTACCCAGTGGGGCTGACGGTGGCGCCCATCCTGCGGCTGGACGAGTGGCCAGCCGCCTATGACCGGCTGTTCGCGGACGTGGCCCGCGAATTGGACGGCCTGGCGCCGGATTTGACGGTGGAGCTGATCACGCATCGCTTCACCCCCAAGTCCAAGGCGGTGCTGGAGGGCTGGTATCCGGGCAGCGCGCTCGAGATGGACGAGACGCTGCGGACGCGCAAGACGACCAAGTTCGGCTCGACCAAATGGGTGTTTCCGAAGCCGGAGATGGCCGAACTGCGGGGCACGATCTCGGCGTCGCTGGCGCGCTGGCTGCCGCAGGCGCGCGTGCTGTACTGGACCTGAGGGCGAGCTTAAACCCGCGCCAACCGTAGCGCCGCGCCCACGATGTCGAACAGGTCCAGCAGGCGGGCCACGTAGTGGTCGTGCACGGCGAAGCCGGGGGTCGCCGGGTCGAAGAACTGCTTCTCCAGCACGCCCAGCATGCGCATCAGCCGCGCCCGGTGCAGCCCGAGTGCGCGCTGCACCGGGTCTGACACCACGCCGGCGAAGGCGGCGAACACGCTAGCGCCCAGCATCAGCCCGCCCGTGGTGCCTGCCACCATGCCGGCCGCGGGCGCTGCCGGGAACAGCCCGTACCAGGCCGCGCCGAGCCAACCGCCGAGGGGAAACGACGACACCGCCGCCTGCTGCGCGAACATCGCCGCCAGGCTGGGGCCGAGCGAGGCGGCGCCCGGGGTGAGCTTGCCCATCGCCGCCGCCCCCGCGCCCAGGCTCAGCAAGCCGGTGGTGATTTCCGCGGCCGCGGCCCGGCTGGTGGCGTATTCGGACAAGGCCTCGTCCAAGCGGGTGCGGAACGCCGGGTCGTCGCCATGGTGGCCGATCACCGCCAGCGCCTCCACCAAGGCTTCCTCCACGCGCGGCGTGGCGAGGATGGTCTCGGCCAGCGCATCCCGGGTCGCCACCCGGTCGCCCTGCTGGAACGGGAGCTCGAGCAGCTCGGTGTGCAGCAGCCAGGCGAGCTCGCGCGAGACGGCGGTCTCCAGCAGGATGGAGCGGCCCATGAACTTGGCGGCGCCCGCCGCGCCCAGCCGCCGCGCCGCCATGGCGCCCAGTTTCAACCCGATCTGCGGCGCGGCCAGGGAGAGGTTCAGCGGCGCCTTGGCAATGTCCCACCCCACCGCCTTGCGATGCAGCCGCAACGTGCCCGGCAGCGAGAAATGGCGGTCGATGAACGGCCCCACACGCTCGCGCCGCTCGGCGAAGTAGCGTCGGGTTCCTTCCGCCACGGCAGTTTCGGCGAGAGTGCGGTCCAGTGTGGGAGCCATCGGGGCCTCTTCGCGAACTCGGCTGATGGGCCTACGCCCATTCTACGACGCACCGGGTCGTTTGTCGCCTACTCGCCGGGCTGGTGGGTGAGCGTACGCTGGCGGCCGCCCAGGCGCGCCTTGGCTTTCTCGCGCATGGTTTGGAACGCCACATAGAGCATCGGGATGAGGAAGATGCCGACGGTGGACGACGCCAGCATGCCCGCGAACACCGGCGTCCCCACGTCACGCCGGCTGATTTGCGCCGCGCCGGTGGCGATCACCAGCGGCACCAGGCCCAGGATGAAGGCGAACGACGTCATCATCACGGCGCGGAACCGGGTGCGGGCGCCCAGCACGGCGGCGTCGCGGATGCTCTCGCCTTCCTCGCGCCGCTCCTTGGCAAACTCCACGATCAGGATGCCGTTCTTGGCTGCGAGCGCCACCAGCACCACCAGGCCGATCTGGGCGTAGAGGTCGAGCGCCAGCCCCGCCAGCTTCACGCCGACGAAGGAGCCGAACACGCCCACCGAGACCGAGAGCAGCACCGGCATCGGGATCACCCAGCTCTCGTACAGCGCCACCAGGAACAGGTAGGCGAACAGCACCGCCACCCCCAGGATGAACCCGGTCTGGCCGGACGCCGCCACTTCCTGATAGGCGGTGCCGGTCCACTCGAAGCTGTAGCCGGCCGGCAGGGTGCGGGCGGAAATCTGCGTCATCGCGTCCAACGCCGCACCCGAGGAGCCGCCGGGAGGCGGGCCGCCGTTGATGGTGATCGAGCGATAGTTGTTGTAGCGGGTGATGACCTGGGGGCCGAGCACGATGCGCTCGCTGGCGATGGAGCGCAGCGGCACCGTGCCGCCGGTGTTGTTGCGCAGGTAGATCTTCCACAAGTCGCCGATGGTGCTGCGATCCTGCGGCTCACCCTCGATGTTCACCTGCCAGACGCGGCCGAACAGGTTGAAGTCGTTGATGTAGATGCCGCCCAAGGTCGCCTGCAGCGAGGTGAACACGTCGGTCATCGACAGGCCGAGCGACTGCGCCTTCTCGCGGTCGATGTCGAGGAACACGGAGGGGTTGGTGGCGGTGAAGGTGGTGAACACGCGGGTCAGCCGCGGATCGGAGTTGGCGGCGCCGAGCAGGCCGTTGCCGGTCTGGCCGATGGAGACGTAGTCCTGCCCCTCGAGCGCCTCGAGCTGGTATTCGAAGCCGCCGGTGGTGGACAGGCCGATGATCGGCGGCAGGTTGAACGGGAACACCGTCGCGGCACGGATCTGCTGCACGGAGCCGAACAGCCGGCCGATCAGCGCCTGGGCGGATTCGGCGGCGGCGGTGCGGTCGGCGAAGTCCTTCAGCTTGATGAACATGAAGCCGGAGTTGCTCTCCTGCGCGCTGTCGAGCAGGGAGAAACCGATGATGGCGAAGGTGTCGCGCACGCCGGGCATGGCCTTGGCGATGTTCTCCACCTGGCGCACCACATTGCCGGTGCGCGCCACGGAGGCGCCGTCGGGCAACTGGATCGAGACGAAGAAGCCGCCCTGGTCCTCGGAGGGCAGGAAGCCGGTCGGCGTGATGGTGGCCAGGCCGAAGATGCCGGCGCCGAACACCAGGGCCAGCACGATGCCGAGCAAGGCCAGCCGCAGCGTCTTGCCTACGATGTAGGCGTAGCCGTCGCGCACGCTGTCGATGCCGCGCATGATCCGCGCCATGATGCCACGCTTGGGCGTGTGGCGCAGGAACAGCGCGCACAGCGCCGGCGACAGGGTCAGCGCGTTCAGCGCCGAGATCAGCACGGAGACGCTGATGGTGACGGCGAACTGGCGGAACAATTGCCCGGTGATGCCGGGGATGAACGCGATCGGCACGAACACCGACAGCAGCACCAGGGTGATGGCGATGATCGGCGCGGTGATCTGCTGCATGGCGACCTTGGTCGCGCGCGACGGCGTCCAGTCGGGGTTCTCCTCCATCACCCGCTCGACGTTCTCCACCACGACGATGGCGTCGTCGACCACGATGCCGATGGCCAGCACGAGCGCAAGCAGGGAGACGGTGTTGGCCGAGTAGCCCAGCGCCAGCAGCCCGGCGAAGGCGCCGATCAGGCTCACCGGCACGGCGATGGTCGGGATCAGCGTGGCGCGCAGGTTGCCCAGGAACAGGAACACCACGAGGATGACCAGCACGAAGGCCTCGCCCAGCGTCTTGAGCACCTCGCTGATCGTGTCGGTGACGAAGGTCGTGCTGTCGTAGGTGACTTGGAACTTCAAGCTGTCGGGAAAGTGCTTGCTCAGGTCGGTGAGCTTGGAGTTCACCAGCTTGGCCGCGTTCACCGCATTGGCACCGGGAGCCAGGTAGATCGCGATGGCGACCGACGGCTGCCCGTCGAGCCGGCTTTCGCTGTCCTGGCTCTGCGGGCCCAGCTCGATGCGCGCCACGTCCTTCACCCGCAGCACCGAGCCGTCGGGATTGGCGCGCACCACGATGTTGCCGAACTGCTCGGTGGTGGTCAGGCGCCCCTGGGTCTGCAGGTTGAATTGGAACTCGTTGTCGGAAGTGGCCGGGCGCGCGCCGATGCGCCCGACCGGGGCGACCACGTTCTGCGCCTGGATGGCGGTGATGATGTCCTGCGGCGCCAGGTTCAGGCTGGTGAGGCGGTTGGTGTCGAACCAGATCCGCATCGAGTAGTTGAGCTTGCTGAACAGCGTGGCCTGGCCCACGCCGGGCGAGCGGCTGATCACGTCCAGCAGGTTGATGGTGGCGTAGTTGGTGATGAACAGCGGGTCGAGCTTGCCGCCCTCGCTGGAGAGATTGATGAACTCCAGGATGGCCGAGGAGCGCTTCTGCACCGTCAGCCCTTCCTGCTGCACGGTCGATGGCAGCTCGGCCAGCGCGGTCTGCACCCGGTTGTTGACGTTGACGGTGTTGATGTCGGGGTTGGTGCCGAGTTCGAACGAGACGGTGAGGCTGTAGGTGCCGTCGTTGGCGCTGGTGCTCTTCTGGTAGATCATCTTGTCGACGCCGATGACCTGGGCCTCGATCGGCTGCGCGACGGAGGCCTCCACCACCGCGGCCGAGGCGCCGGGGTAGTTGGCCGAGACCTGCACCTGGGGCGGCACGATGTCGGGGAACTGGGCCAGCGGGATGCGGGTCAGCGACAGGCCGCCGGCGATGGTGATGATGATGGCAATGACGATCGCCAGCCGGGGACGGTCGACGAACACGCCTGAGATCATGCTGGGCGAACCTTACTTCTGGGCCGAGGCTTGGTGGGGCGCGCCGCCGGGCGGCCCGTCGGCGCCGCCGGGTCCGGGCGCGGCGGGCGCGGGATTGACCGGCTGGTTGGCCCGCACCCGCTGCACGCCGTCCGAGACGATCACGTCACCCTGCTTGAGCCCGGCGGTGATCGCGACCAGCGCGCCCGACACCTGCCCCATGGTCACGGGGGTGGGGATCGCCTTGTTGCCGGCCCCGACCACGTAGACGTAGTTGCCCTCCTGATTGGCCAGGACGGCCGCCTGCGGGATGGCCAGTTGGCTGACCGGCTCGGCGCCCTGCAACAGCACGGTCACGAACTCACCATCGAACAGGGTGCGGACGGATTGGCCGTTCAGCGTCATCTTGGGGTCGTCCGGGTTGGCAATCAGGGCGCGGACGTTCACCGTGTCGGTGTTGTTGGACACGGTGGGGTCGACATAGTCGATGTGCCCGGTCGGCTCATAGATCGTGCCGTCGGACAGGCGCAGCTTGACCAGGACATGGCTCAACCCGCCTTCGTTCTCGTAGCGGTGGCGCAGGGTCAACAACGCGCGCAAGGCGATCGGGAAATACACGTACATCGGGTCTTGGCTGACGATGGTGGTGAGCGTGCCGGAGCCGGGCCCGACCACGTTGCCGATCGTCACCAGGGTGCGGGAGATCTTGCCGGCGATCGGCGCGGTGATGTCGGTGTAGCCTAGGTTGATCTCGGAAGTGCGCAGGTTGGCTTGGGCGGCCATCACCAGGGCGGCGTCGCTGCGCTGGGCGGCGATGGAGTCGTCCACGTTGGAGCGCTGGCCGGCGGGCGTGTTCAGCAGGGTCTGGGCGCGGCCGAGGGTGATGGTGGCGTTGGTGAGTTGGGCATTGGCCTGGGCCAGCGCCGCCTGCTTGGCCTGCAAGTCGGCCTCGTACGGCGGCTTCTCGATTTGGTAGAGCAGGTCCCCCTGCTTGACCTCCACGCCCTCGGTGAAGAGTTGCTTGGTGAGGAACCCGGTGACGCGCGCGACCATGGCGACCCGGTTGGTGGCTTGCACCCGGCCGACGAACTCGTCGGTCTGGGTCAGCGCCTGTTGCCGGACGATGGTGGTGCCCACGGCGGGTGGCCCGCCGGGTCCGCCCTGGGCGTGGGCAGCTTGGGCCCAAACGGCGGTGGTCAGCAGGGGAACCAGGATCGCTGCCCGGCCGAGGAACGTTGTCACTATCATGGTTCCATCAAATAGGCGCGCATCGCCGGAGCCGCAATGTGGACGATTGGACGTTTTGCGGCAATGCAGCGGCCATGTTGCGGGCGGCGGAACACGTTCGCGTAACGCGTGCCGAGGAACCGCCCGATTACAAGGCCGCGAGCACCGCCTCGGCACGGCTGACGTCGAAATCACCCGGCGCCTCGACCGCCAGGTGGACCAGGCGGGCGTCGTCGGCCACCAGGGCGAAGCGCTGGCTGCGCACGCCCAGGCCGCGCGCGGTGAGGTCCAGTTCGAGGCCGAGCGCCTTGGTGAGCGCGGCAGAGCCGTCGGCGAGCATGGTGATGCGGTCGTCCACGCCTTGGTCCTTGGCCCAGGCGGCCATGACGAAGGCGTCGTTGACGGCCATGCAGACGATGCTGTCGACGCCTTTGCCCGAGAACTGCTCGGCGTGCTGGACGAAGCCCGGCAGGTGCTTGGCGCTGCAGGTGGGGGTGAAGGCGCCGGGGGTGGCGAACAGGACGACCTTCTTGCCGCCGAAGATGGCGGCCGTGCTCGACTCCTTGGGGCCGTCCGGCCCGGCGAGCATCAGCTTCATTTCAGGTAGCGTATCACCGGCCTTGATCGTCATGTCCTGGACCCTTCGCGCATCTGAACGCAGGGTAATGGGCCGCCGCAACGCTGTCACGCACCCAAGGTGTGGGCGGCGCGACGAAGGCATTGCCCAAGGCATTGCCCAAGGCGTTGCCCAAGGCATTGCCCAAGGCATTGCCCAAGGCATTGCACTGTCGCGAAACTGCGCCAAGATTGAGCCATCATGCCTCACTCAACCAAGTTCATTGGGGCCGAGAGGGGCGGGGTCCGCCTGACCGGCCAGTTGCTCATCGCCATGCCGAGCATGGAGAGCGAGCGGTTCTCCCACTCGGTCATCTACATGTGCGCGCATACCGAAGAGGGCGCGATGGGGCTGGTGCTGAACCGCCCGCTGGCCAGCCCGACCTTCGAGGATCTGCTGAAGCAGCTCGACGTGGCGCCGTTGCCGCCGGCCCGGCGCATCCAGCTCTGCGACGGCGGCCCGGTGGAGGGTGCGCGCGGCTTCGTGCTGCACACGGCGGACTGGACCGGCGAAGGCAGCCTGCAGGTGACCGACGAGGTGGCGTTGACGGCGAGCCTGGACGTGCTGAAGGCGATCGCCTCGGGCGCAGGGCCGCGCGAGTGCCTGCTGGCGCTGGGCTATGCGCATTGGGCGCCGGGCCAGTTGGACGACGAGATCCACGCCAATGCCTGGCTGTCGGCACCGGCGCGGTTGGACCTGGTGTTCGACGACGACCATGCCAGCAAGTGGCACCGGGCGTTCGCGTCGCTGCGGGTGAACCCGGCGTGGCTGTCGGGAGCGGCGGGGCACGCTTGAGGGGCAAGCATTGTTCTCCTGCGGGCACCGCCACCCTCACCCCGGCCCTCTCCCGCCGGCGGGAGAGGGAGAAGCTGGCGCTACCAGATGAAGCGTGGAACGATCGCCACGGGGGCCAAGCCAGACAGGGTGGCCTCGGCGACGGCGGCGGCGTGGTCGTCGCCGAGAGCGTCGGCGTGGATGCCGCCCAAGACCCAGCAGGAGTCCACCCCCGCCGCCTGCGCCCCGCTGATGTCGGTCCGTAGCGAGTCGCCGACCGCGAGGGTGCGCGCCTTGCCGGTGCCGAGCATGGCCAGCACGGGCTGGTAGATCGCCGGGTCGGGCTTACCTAGCGACCGCACGGTGCCGCCGAGTTGCTCGTAGCGCGCGGCCAAGGCGCCGGCGCAAATCACCCGGACGCCGCCGCGGATCACCTCCAGATCGGGGTTGGCGCAGATCATCGGCAGGCGGTGGCGGGCACATTCGGCGAGCTCGGCCTCGAACGGGGCGATCGACGTGGGGGCGCGGTGGTCGTCGGGGCCGGTGTTGAGCACGAAATGCGCCTCGGACGGCGTGGCGGCCAGCGTCACACCGAGACCGTCGATCACGTTGCGGTCGCGCTCCGGCCCGAGATGCCACACCTGCGGCCCGAGGGCGGCGAACCACGGGTCGGTGCGGTCTCGGAGCGCCAGGTGCACGGCCTCGCCCGAGGTCAGCACGCCGGTGTAGAGGCCGGGCGAGATGCCCATGTCGCGCAGCATCGCCTCGGCGGCATGGGCCCGGCGCGGCGCGTTGGACAGCAGCACGCAGCGTTTGCCGGCCGCCTGCAGCCGCTGCAGGCAGTCAGCGGCGCCGGGATAGGGGCGAACGCCGTCATGGATCACGCCCCAGAGGTCGAGGATGAAGCCGTCGTAGCGCGCGGCCAGCGGGGCCATGCCAGGGAACGGGATCATGCGCGCGTCCCCACGGCCTGGGCCACGCTGGCATAGCCCTCGCGCCGCAGCGCAGCCGCCAGTTCGGCCTTGAGCCGGGGCAGCAAGGCCGGCCCCTGGGTGGCGAAGGCGGAATAGAGCTGCACCAGGCTGGCCCCGGCCTGCAGCTTGGCCAGCACGTCCGCGCCGGTGGAGACGCCGCCACAGCCGATCAGCAGCAATCGCCCGGCCGACAGCCGCCAGGCGCGGGCGAGCAGCGCGGTGGAGGGCGCCAGCAGCGGCGGGCCGGACAAGCCGCCCAGCTCGGCCACATAGCGGCCGCGCGCCGAGGCGGGGCGGGCGACGGTGGTGTTGGACACGATCAAGCCCTCCGCGCCGCACGCCACCGCCACCGCCACGACGCTTTCCAGCCCGCCCTCCGGCAGGTCGGGCGCCACCTTCACCAGCACGGGGGGGCGGCCCGGCACGGCGAGCACGGCCGCGAGGATGGCGCGCAGCCGGTCCGCCTCCTGCAGCGCGCGCAGGCCGGCGGTGTTGGGAGAGCTCACGTTGAGCGCCACGTAATGCGCATGCGGCGCCACGGCGGCGACCAACTGGGGGTAGTCGCGCTCGGGGTCGGCGCCCTCCTTGTTGATGCCGACATTGGCGCCCACCAGGGTGCCAGCGGGCGGGCGCAGGCGGGCCAGGCGCGTCACGAAGGCAGCCAAGCCGCCGTTGTTGAAGCCCATGCGGTTGATCACCGCGCCGTCCTCCAGCCGGAACAGGCGTGGCCGCGGGTTGCCGTGCTGCGGCCGCGGCGTGACGGTGCCGAGTTCGACCGCGCCGAAGCCCAGGCGGAGCAGCCCGGCGGCGGCCACCGCGTCCTTGTCGAAGCCGGCGGCCAGGCCGATCGGGTTGGCGAGGCGGCGGCCGAACAGGGTGGTGGCGAGCGCCGGGTCGTCCTCGCCCTGGGCGCGCCCGGCCAGGCCGAGTTGCAGGGCGCGCAAGGCGAGGCGGTGCGCGCGCTCTGGATCGAGGCGGCGCAAGGCAGGTTGCAAGGCGGCGGCGATGGCGGGGGTCATGCCCGTGTCATAGAGCGTGGCCGCGCGCCTTGCCATGGCGAGCGGATTGCCCGATGGGTCTCGGCCATGTGGGACGAACCATACCTGGAGACGTGCTGCCGTTCGGCGCTGCACCGGCTGATGCTGGCGGGGCCGGTGGGCCGGCCGGGCGGATTGAAGGACGGGCCTTGCCTGGTGCGGCTCGCCGAGATGGGGCTGGCCTGCGAGCGGGTGGACGGGCGTTTCGGGGCGACCGAGGCGGGGGCGGCGCGCCACCTGATCGAGATCGCCAGCTCCGGGAATCAGCAGCGCAGCTTTCACCTCGGCTGAGAGGCGAAGCATTGGCGGCCACCCGGCGAGCCTGCCTTTGGAAAGCCAAAATCGGCACTTAGAGCATGATTGCTTCTGATAGGCGAAGCAATCATGCTCTAACTCTTTGTTTGAGAGGCTGATTCACGCATCAGGTTGTTTCAACCTGATGCGATCAGGCTCTAGAGCAATCCGGGCGTCAACAAGGCTGCAAGGGGCAGGTTCGGTGACAATACATCTCGAGGCCCGCTTGGCTGTGCTCGCGTCTGGCAGCGATATTGTCGGTCGTTTGCTGTTCGCGGAACAGGCGGCTTCCCTGGTTCGGTCGTGCTTGGCGTCTGGCTTCTTGGACGCGGCACAGGAACCCGCCAGCCCTGGCGAGTTGGCGGCGGCGACGCAGGTGGCGCCAACGGTGGCGGAAGCGCTGTGCGAGGCGTTGTGGGCGCTGGAGATTTTCGACCGGGTGGACGAGCGGTTTCAGCTCAGCCCGGGGCTGCAGGCGCTGCTGTCGCCCACGGCGCCGCTGCCGTTGCGCCACGCGTTCGAGCAGAGCGCGCAATATCGCCGCCTGTTTGCCGACTCGGCGCGCCCGGAAGGGCTGGGCCAGCCGACGCCGGAGGTTCGCCTGGCCATTGCGCGCGGGGTTTGGGGGCAAGCGGCGTCGCCGGTGGCGCTGGCGTCGTTTGCGACGGTGGACGAGCAGATGCCGGAAGTGCGGCGCATCTGGCAGCGCGGCGGGCGGCACATGGAGCTGGGTTGCGGCGCCGGGCGCGACCTGCTGCGCGTGGCGGTGCCGTATCCAGCCATGTCCGTCGTGGGCGTGGACCTCGAGCCGAGCGTGTTGGAGGAGGTGATGCGCCAGGCGCGCGAGCTGGGGATCGCCGACCGGGTGTCGACGCGCTGTTGCGATGCGGGCGCGATTGCGGACGCCGGGTCGTTCGACACGATCGTTTGGAGCCAGATGTTCTTTCCCGCGTCGGTGCGGCCTGGCGTGATCGAAGTCATCCGGCGGGCGCTGAAGCCGGGCGGCTACCTGATCCTGCCGCTGCTGAAGGAAGCGCCGGCGGACGAAGCGGCCCGGCGCAGCCAGGTGGGTCGGCAGGTGAGCCTCAGCACGGTGCTGTGGCGCTCGTGGCGGCTGGCGTGGCTGGGGCGGGAGCAGGTGCGGACGGAGCTGGAGGCGAGCGGGTTCCGGTTCGTCCGCGTGGTGCCGCATTTGCGGACGCATTACATGGTGCTGCAGGGGCAGACGTAACGACGACGGCGCAAGCCCCCTCACCCAACCCTCTCCCAGAGGGAGAGGGCTTATTCTGCTCCCTCTCCCTCTGGGAGAGGGTCGGGGTGAGGGAGTGGGTTGCTTTCAACCCAACGGCGCCGTCAGCAATCCCTGCTCGCCGGCCGCCACGCACAGCACCTGGCCGCCGGTCGACGTGGACACCATCATCATGTCGCCGCTGGCCAGCATGTCGACGGCGTCGTCGAAATAACCCTCGTGACTGACCTCGCGCAGCGAGTCACCGCCGGACTTGTAGTGCCACAGGGTGAAACCATTGGCGTAAGCCAGAACAGACAGATTGCGCACGGCGAAGCTCATGATTGTCTTCCTTCCTAGGTAAGTAGTCCTACGACAGGTTAATGCTTCAGCGGACCACGCCGCGGGCGCGCAGGGCCCATTCGAGTTGGCCGAGCGCCTGGTGCCACAGGCGCCAGTCGGAGCGCTGCATCGGGCGGTCGGGGCGGGGAGAACTCTGGCGCTCGCCCCAGATGCGCAGCACGCGGGCGTGCAGAAGTTCGATGCTGCGCTGGCGATACAATGTGTCTAAGCACCGAATTACGTCATCCGGGTCGCACGGGCGCGGTGGACCCTCTGGGCGCCAGGCCGGGCCGGCGCCGTCGCGGCGGGCCAGGATGGCCGCCATGGTCCATAGCCAAGCCTCCTCAGCAGTGCGGAAAGGCTGCGTGTCGGCGCTGTCGTGCGTGCGTCGGAGTGCGAGCATGGCGCGGTCCCTGAAACATGAACAGAACAGGAACATAAACCCATTTTATGCATACAATGGCAATGGGCCGCAGCGTTAATTCCTATTTGCCTCGGCGTTAAATCCTACGGCACAATGCAAAAGCCCCGATTCGCGTGGGCCAGGCAGGATGCAAGCCGTGAAGCACGAGGACATCTGGCGCGCGCTCGACACGCTGGCGGCGGAAAACGGCATGTCCGTCTCGGGCCTCGCGCGCGCGTCCGGGCTCGACCCGACCACGTTCAATCCGTCCAAGCGCTGCATGCCGGATGGGCGGGCGCGCTGGCCCAGCACGGAGAGCCTGGCCAAGGTGCTCGCCGCCACCGGCGCCAGCCTCGAGGCGTTCACCGCCCTGGTCTCCGGCGCCCGCGCGCTGTCCTCCAACCCGCGCACCCTGTCGCCTCGGCGCATTCCGCTGATCGGCCTCGCGCAAGCCGGGTCGGACGGGTATTTCGACGATGGCGGCTATCCGGTCGGCGGCAGTTGGGACGAGGTGAGCCTGCCCGAGATCGGCGACATGAACGCCTACGCGCTGGAAATCTCCGGCCAGTCGATGGAGCCGGTGTTCCGCGACGGCGACGTGGTGATCGTGTCGCCGGCGGCGCCGATCCGTCGCGGCGACCGCGTGGTGGTGCGTACGGCGGAGGGCGAGGTGATGGCCAAGCAGCTTGCCCGCCGTTCGGCCCGGCGCATCGAGCTGAAGAGCCTGAACCCGGCGCACCCGGATTACAGCTTCGACCTCAAGGAGGTGACCTGGATGCACCGGATCGTCTGGGCCAGCCACTGAGGCCGCTGGCCGGGGGCAACGAAGCGCACGCGAAAGCGTTACCGACGCCGCTGCCACTTTCGATCAAGGATATGTTGATGAGTTCTTCTACCAGACGCCTGTTCGCCGGGCTTGCCGCCGCCGCCTGCATCACGGCGGCGACCCCCGCCATGGCGCAAAAGGACCCCGGCGCGCCCGGCCCGGTCGATGCGCGGATCACCCTCGTGGCGCGCTCGGCGGCCGTCGGCGTCGGCTACACCTGGGGCGACGGGACGCTCTACTACAACCACCATAGCTACCACTTCTCGGTGCGCGGCGTGTCGGTGGCCGATGTGGGGTTCAGCCGCATCGTCGGCCACGGCCGGGTCTATAACCTGCACAAGGTGGCTGATTTCAGCGGCACCTATGCCGCATCCACCGGCGAGGCGACGGCGGGCCGCGGCCTGGCCGGCCAAATCCTGGTGAACGGGGCCGGTGTGCAAATCCGCGTCGATGACGTCACCCGCGGCGCGGAACTGGCCGGCTCGGCGGACGGCATCCAACTCCAACTGAGGTAGCGAGCATGGGGCGGTCGGGAT
Source organism: Acetobacteraceae bacterium (assembly GCA_965198565.1). Classification (GTDB taxonomy): domain Bacteria; phylum Pseudomonadota; class Alphaproteobacteria; order Acetobacterales; family Acetobacteraceae; genus LMUY01. The sequence goes on from OZ240665.1 coordinate 197,608, forward strand.
TGGTGAGACGCATTTCGGCCGCTTCCCTGCTCCTGCTGGCACTCGCCGGGTCGTCGCGTGCGGCCGGTCCGCCGGTTGACGTGGCCTTGGTGCTGCTCACCGACGTGTCGCGCAGCATCGACGACAGCGAGTTCCAGCTCGAGAAGAAGGGCTATGCCGCGGCATTCACCGACCCGAGGGTGATCAGCGCGATCCAGGGCGGGCCGAATGGGCGGATTGCGGTGGCTTATGTCGAGTTCTCGTCCTCCGACCAGGTCAAGACCGTGCTGGACTGGACGGTGCTGTCGAACGCGGCCTCGGCAGCCGCGTTTGCCGACCAGCTCACCGCGGAACCGCGGAGTTCGTACGGCCGCACTGCGATCAGCAGCGGGATCGACCAGTCGGTGGTGATACTGCAGAGCGGCGGCTTCGGCGATGCGCGCAAGGTGATCGACGTGGCGGGCGACGGCACCAACAACGCCGGCCGCCCGGTCGAGGAGGCCCGAGACGCGGCGGTGGCGGCCGACATCACGATCAATGGCCTGACGATCATCAACGACCATCCGGTGTCGTATATCTATGCGCATGTGCAGCCGCCTGGCGGGCTGCCGAAGTGGTACCGGGAGAACGTCACTGGCGGGACGGGCAGCTTCGTGCTCGAGGTGCACGACTTCAACACGTTTGGCGATGCGATGTCGCGCAAGCTGCTGAACGAGATCGCGAGCAATACCGCCGCGTCGCGCGGCTGACGCCTGATGATGGTGGATCCGGTGGTGCGGGCGGCGCCCTGAGCGCCTTGCAGGCGGAATACGGCAGCGCTGGACTTGGCAGCGACGGGCCGCAGGTGCACGGTTTGTCTTTGGCGAACCGATGAGGGGCGAGGCATGGAAATCCGCAATCTCGGCCACTCCGGCCTGCAAGTGTCGGCGGTCGGGCTCGGCTGCAACAACTTCGGCGGCCGCATCGACCTGGAGCAATCCCGCCGGGTGGTGCATGCGGCGCTGGACGCGGGGATCACCCTGTTCGACACCGCCGACGTGTATGGCGCGCTGGGCACTGGCACGGCGACGTCGCACAAGGGCGCGTCCGAGGAGATCCTGGGCGCCATCCTGGGGCCGAACCGGCGCGAGGTGGTGGTCGCGAGCAAGTTCGGCATGCCGATGGACGACAGCGGGCGCCGGGTCGGAGCGTCCCGCCGGTGGATCGTGCAGGCGGTGGAAGACAGCCTGACGCGGCTGCGCACGGGCTGGATCGACCTCTACCAACAGCATGCGTTCGACCCGAAGACGCCGCTCGAGGAGAGCATGGCGGCGATGGACGACCTGGTTCGCGCGGGCAAGGTGCGATACCTGGGCTGTTCGAACTTCGCCGCCTGGCAGGTGACGGACGCGATGTGGACGGCCAAGTCGGCCGGCAGCACGCCGTTCGTGTCGTGCCAGGACGAATACTCGATGCTGGTGCGCAAGGCCGAGCCGGAGCTGTTGCCGGCGATGCAGCGCTTCGGGCTTGGATTGCTGCCGTATTTTCCGCTGGCCAGCGGCATGCTGACCGGCAAGTACCGCCGCAACGCGACCATGCCCGAAGGCGCGCGGCTCACCAACACGCAACGCCTGGCGGACCGGTATCTGACGGATGCGCATTGGCCGAAGGTGGAGAAGCTGAGCGACTTCTGCGCCGCGCGGGAGCGCAGCATGGTGGAGCTGGCGTTCAGTTGGCTGCTATCGCACGCGACGGTCAGCAGCGTGATTGCGGGGGCGACCAAGGTGGAGCAGGTGCAGCAGAACGCCACCGCGGGCGGGTGGAAGCTCACGGCGGACGACCTGACAGAGCTGGACGTGCTGCTCGCCTGACGCGGTGCACGCCTAAACCAACAGGCCGCGATGTCTGTTGCGCCACAACAGGAGATGTCATGAGCACCATCCTCATCACGGGCTGCTCGTCCGGGTTCGGCCTCGAGACCGCGCAGTATTTCCTCGAGCGCGACTGGACTGTCATTGCCACGATGCGCACGCCCCGCGAGGACGTGCTTCCCCGCTCGGACCGGCTGCGTGTGCTGCCGCTGGACGTCACCTCTGCCGACAGCATCGCGCATGCCGTCGACGCGGCCGGTCCGATCGACGTGCTGGTCAACAACGCGGGCGTCGGCATGCTGAGCGCGTTGGAGGGCGTGTCGATGGACAAAGCCCGCGAACTGTTCGAGACGAACACCCTTGGCACCATCGCCATGACCCAGGCCGTGTTGCCGCAATTCAGGGAGCAGCGCTCCGGCATCATCGTCAACGTGACGTCCAGCGTGACGCAGCGGCCGCTGCATTTCCTCTCGGTCTATACGGCGAGCAAGGCGGCGATCAACGCCTTCAGCGAGTCGTTGGCGCTGGAGCTGGAGCCGTTTGGCATCCGGGTCCGGGTGGTTATTCCAGGGCGGGACCCGCACACCGCGTTCGGCGACAACGTTCGCGCCCGCATGGGGATGACCATGCCCGACCCCTACAAAGAAGGGGCCGCGAAGGTGTTTGCCGGCATGCAGAACTCGAACGCGCCCCTGACAAAGGCGCTGGACGTGGCCGAAGCAGTGTGGCGCTCGGTCACAGACCCATCATGCCCGATGCGGCTGCCTGCCGGTGCAGACGCAATCGCATGGGCTGAGGCGGCAAAACGCGCATGAGCCCGCACCTGCCATGGATTTGGCCCCGGCCGCGCCTACCCCGCAGCCGAATGCCGCTCCAGGTCCGCAAGCGCGCAATGGTCGAGGGCCGCGGCATGGGTGGCTTCCAACGTCACCATTGGCGCGCAACCCGCCTCGAACGCCTCCTGCCAGCGCGGCGCGCATAGGCACCAGCGGTCGCCGGGTCGTAGCCCCGCAAAGCCAAACTCCGGGTGCGGCGTCGACAGGTCGTTGCCACGGTCCGCACTGAAGCGGAGGAACTCGGCCGTCACCACGGCGCACACGGTGTGGCTGCCGTAGTCCTGCGGCCCGGTGTTGCAGCAGCCGTCGCGGAAGAACCCGGTCAGCGGCTCGGCCGAGCACGCTTGCAGCACCCCGCCAAGAACGTTGCGGCTTTGCTCCCGCTCTGGCCGGCCAGAGAACTGCCCCGTTTGATCAAGCGGCACGATGCGCGGGCTCCAGTTTGGGCAGGAAGGCCGTGAGCAGGCCTATCGCCGGCAGGAACGAGCAGATGTGGTAGACGGTTGCAACGCCCGAATGGTCGGCGACCTGGCCCAGCACGGCCGCGCCGACGCCCGCGATGCCGAACGCAAACCCGAAGAACAGGCCTGAGACGGCGCCGACGCGGCCGGGCATCAGCTCCTGCGCGAACACCAGGATGGCGGAGAACGCCGATGCCAGGATCAGGCCGATCGGCAGGGTCAGCGCCACCGTCCAGAACAGGTTCATGTAGGGCAAGGCCAGGGTGAACGGCAGCACACCCAGGATCGACATCCAGATCACGTATTTCCGCCCGATCCGGTCGCCGACCGGGCCGCCCACCAGCGTGCCCGCGGCAAAGGCGCCAAGGTAGACGAACAGGTAGACCTGCGCGGTCTGCACCGGGACGTGGAAACGGTCGATCAGGTAGAAGGTGTAGTAGCTGTTGAAGCTGGCCACGTAGACGTATTTGCTGAACATCAGCACCAACAGGATCGCCACCGACCAAGCGACCCGGCGCGGCGGCAGGTCGTGCTGGGCGATCACCCGCTTCGCGGCGCGGCCCCGGCCGGCGATCCGCGCGCGATACCAGCGGCCGACGCCAGACAGCACCACCATCCCGACCAAGGCCACCAGGGCGAACACCGCCACGCTGCCCTGCCCATGCGGCACCACCACGAAGGCGGCCAGCAACGGCCCGATCGCCTGCCCGCCATTGCCGCCGACCTGGAACAGCGACTGGGCAAAGCCATGCCGCCCGCCCGAGGCCATCCGCGCCACGCGCGAGGACTCCGGGTGGAACACCGAGGAGCCGAGCCCGACCATGGCGGCGGCCAGCAGCAGCATCGGGAAATTCGGCGCCTGCGACAGCATCAGCAGGCCAACCAGTGTGAAGCCCATGCCGACCGGCAACGAGAACGGCAGCGGCCTGCGGTCGGTATACAGCCCCACCAGCGGCTGCAGCAGCGAGGCGGTGATCTGGAAGGTGAGCGTCAGCAGGCCGATCTGGCCGAAGCTGAGGTCGAACTTGGTCTTCAGCACCGGGTAGATCGCCGGCAGCAGCGACTGCATCAGGTCGTTCAGCATGTGCGAGAAGCTGATCGCGAGCAGGACCGCCATCACCGTGCGCTCGGCCGGGATCGCGGGGGCGAGCGGCCGCGCCGCGGCGCCGATGGTCTGCCCGCTCATGCCAATACCGCCGGGCGCTGCCGACGTGTCATCCGCTGCATCACTTCGTCCTTACGTGCCGACTCGCCGGCTTTCCAGCAGTTCACAGGCGCCGATCCGCCAGGTGCCGTCATCCTGGCGCTGCATGGTGTAGCGCGCGGTGTAGGCCAGCCCATCGGGTCCGATCAACTCCACGAATTGGACCACCTGGCCGTCCTGGTCGGTCAGCGCACCGAATCCCACCGAGCGCGGCCGGTAAACCGGGGCATAGCCATGCTGGACCATGTCCATGAAATGGGCTGCGCTGCCGAACATGGTCTGCAGCTCCGGCGTGGCGTAGCCGAACGCGGCCGCGGCATTGTCGTGCCGGAACGCGTCGATTTGGCGGCTGATCACCGCCTGGATGGCAGTCTGGTCGGCATTGGACACCTCGGCCCAAGCGCTTGGCGCCCATAGGATCGCGCACACCAAGAGAACGCGGATGCCGGGGACCGTGCGCATGTTGGAACCTCGCAATGCCGTAATGCCCAGACATGCGGCCGGACGGGCCCAATCCAAGGCCCAAGTATTCTGCCTCGTGCATGGCTGACAGGTTGTTCCCGATGTTGCAGCGCACCATCTCGCAACAATGAAGATCCCCATCCTGCCCTCCGTCCGTATCCCGCTGGCCGATTTGGCCCGGCGCCGCCAGGCATGGTCGGTCCCGCTGGCGCAGCCGACGGCAGGCGATGGCCGGCTCACCGAGATCGGAAGCTTCGGCGCAAACCCGGGCAACTTGCGGATGCTACGCTACGTGCCGCCGGATCTGCCCCCTGGCGCCCCCACCGTGGTGCTGCTGCATGGCTGCACGCAACGCGGCGGCGCGTTCGACCTGGCGACGGGCTGGTCGCGGCTGGCGGAGCGGCACCGTTTCACCCTCATCGCCCCCGAGCAGCGGCCCGGCAACAACCACAATCTCTGTTTCAATTGGTTCGAGCTGGAAGACACCACCCGGGGGCGCGGCGAGGTGGCCTCGATCCACGCCATGGTCGAGGCCAGCGCGGACGAGCTGCGGTCCGACCCGGCGCGCGTGTTCATCACCGGGCTCTCGGCGGGCGGCGCCATGGCCGCGGCGGTGCTGGCGACCTACCCGGACGTGTTCGTTGCCGGCGCCATCGTCGCGGGGCTGCCCTACCATGCGGCAACCAGCACCTCCGAAGCGTTGGGCGCCATGTATCACTGCCCGACGCTGCCGCCTGCGGACTGGGGCGAGCGGGTGCGCAACGCCAGCCCGCCGCCGCAGCGCAAGCCCGTGGTCTCGATCTGGCACGGCGAGGCGGACACGACGGTGCGGCCGGGTGCGGCGACCGAGCTGGCCAAGCAATGGTGCAACGTCCACGGCCTCGGCGATGACGCGAGTGCCCGCGACTCGGTGGACGGAGCGCATCGCCGGGTCTGGCGCGATGGCGACGGGGTGGCGCGGGTGGAGTTCTACAGCGTTCCGGGGCTTGGGCATGGCGTTCCGATCACCCCTGGGCTTGACGGCGAACACGGCGTCGGGCGGGCGATGCCATACGTGTTGGAGTCGAGCATTTCATCCACCTGGCACATCGCGCGCAGTTGGGGGCTGGTGCCGAACGAGGCCAACGTGGACACGAGACCGGCCCGGCCGCGCCTGCCAGAGTCGCCGTTTGCAGCGTTTCGGCAGGCGTTCAAGTTGTAGTTCGATACCAACTGGCGATAACGCCGTAGAGTGGCTTCAGCCCACCAACCCCACCCTACGACGCTGTTCGCTGTTTAGGCGGTGATCTTTTCCCGGCTCTCCACCGGAGCATGCTTCTGGGCCGAGTGCAGGCAGGTGCTGACCATCTCGCTCACGCTGCCAGCGATCGCGTCGGCGCCGATGGCATCGCGCATCCGGCCGTCGGTGATGGCGATCTGGCTGGCCGGCCAGAACCCTACCACGAACGTGGCGTCTGAAAGCTGCTGGCGCAAACGGCGCAGCAGGAAGCGCAGATGCGTCGGGCTCCCGCTGACGTCGATGTAGCAGAGGCAAACCATCGCCGTGCCTGCCGGGTCGACTTCGACCAGGCGGCCGCGGGACAGCGAGATGTGCGGGCTGGTGCGCGCGCCCAGGCCATGCTTGCCGAGCAACTGCGCCGCAATGGCCGCGGCCGCTGCGTCGAACGGGCCGCGGCCGGCCACGCAGAGCACCGGCGTGGCGGCGCTCCACGGCGGGCCAGCCGCCGCCGGGTCGAAATTCGGCGCGGCGATCGGCATGCGGGTCAGCCCCGCCTCCTGCTCCGGCGGCGCCACGGGCGAGACCGGTTTGGCACCGGCGTCGGCCTCCGTGTCGTCGTATTCGGCGAGGTCTCCCACCAGGTCGAGAACGGATTGGACCACCGCCGCGACGCGGGCTTGCGGCAGCACGCCGCGTTCGACGTCGACGGCAGCCAGCCGCAAGCCCGGGATGACCACCGAGTCGTAGTAGGACGACAGCGGCAGGTCGCGCAGCATGGTCTCGGCATGGCTCAGCGCCTCGTCCGTGTCGCCCGCCAGGATGCGTTGGTAAAAGCTTTCCACGGGGGAGAGCGCGGGCCGGTCGCCGAGCAGGACGTCGAGGAACTCGAGCCGCGGCACGTGACGGCCCAGCACCACCAGGCAGAGGGTGAGCGGGGTGGACAGGATCAGCCCGATCGCCCCCCACAGCCACGACCAGAAGATGGCTGCCACCACCACCGAAACGGGTGAGAGCCCCGTGCTGCGTCCATACATGAAGGGCTCGATCACCTGCCCCACCAGCAACTCGACGACGAAATAGAGCATGAAGGTCCAGGCGACCATCCGCCAGCCGGGATCGACGGCCGCGGCCAAGGCGATTGGCAGCAGCGCGGACAGCCATGTGCCGACATAGGGCACGAAGCGCAGCAAGGCGCCGAGCACGCCCCAGAGCACCGGATTCGGCACGCCAATGGCCAACAGCCCGGCGCAGATGACGCAGCCGAACCCGGCATTGATGCCGAGCTGGGTAAGGAAGTAGCGGCTCAAGCGGCGTCCGGCGTCGTCCAGCGCCACGGTCGTGCGGTGCAGGTCGTTGGAGCCGCACAGGCGAATGAGCCGGTCGCGCAAGTCCTCTTGCTGCAGCAGAATGAACACGGCGACGGTGAACACGATGCCGCCGGTGGCCAGCGGCGCCAGGATCGGGGCGAGCACCTCTTCGGCAATCTGCAGCGGCGAGGGCGACGGCGCTTGCACCTGCACCGTGACTGGCCTGTTGCTTGCCGCACCGCCGGCGGCCGGCCGCGGCACGGGGGAGGTCGCGTGCTGCACTTGCCCGCCCAACCGGTCCAACAACTCGGTCAGACGGCCGACGGTGAGCGACTGGACCGTCTGCAACTTGGTTTCGACGGTTTGCTGATATTGCGGCAGGTCGCTGGCCAAGTCGGCGACCTGGGTGCCGATCAGCCCGCCCAGGGCCAGCACCACGCCCAAGGCGAGCACGACGGAAAGCAGCACGGCGGGCACGCGCGGCAGGCGAATGCGGCGCAACAGCGCCACCAACGGGGCCAGCAAGAAGGACAGAAGAACCGCCAGCGTGATCGGCAACATGACGGCCCGGGCGAAGTGTAGGCCCGTGACCACCACCACGAAGACGGCGAGCATCAACAACTGGGAGACGCCGGGGAGCGCTACGGGCTGTACCGACGCCGGACCCTTGGGTGGTTCTGACGGCGACTCCGACATGATAGCCCGCTTCCTGGTCGCAGCAGCAACGTGGACCGGCCAGCCAGGTTTCGGCCCGGCTGGCTTATTGGGCGGTTTGGTTGCTGTCGTCAGGCTGCCTTGCGGCCGCGGCGGGTGGGAGCGGGCGGGGTTTCGACTTCGATGACAGGCTTGCGGCCGAGGCCGATCTTCTTGGCGAGTTCGGATCGGTGTTCAGCGTATTTCGGCGCAACCATCGGATAGTCGTGCGGCAGGCCCCAACGCTCGCGATACTGTTCTGGCGTCATTCCATAGGACGTCTGCAAGTGCCGCTTCAGCATCTTCAGCTTCTTGCCGTCTTCCAGACAGATGATGAATTCGGGAAACACAGACTTCTTGATCGGAACGGCAGGTTGCAGACGTTCAGGCTCGACCTGTTCTGTGCCGGCGGCCATGAGGGTGGAAAAGACTTGCTGGATCAATTCCGGTAACGCGTCCCGCGAGACGGCGTTATTGGATACATGCGCGGATACAATCTGCGCGGTAAGGCCCAACACTGCCTGCACTGAACTGCCGTCTGCCATGATGAAATCGACTCCGGACACCGCTCCATTGCGGTCGCCAAAACTAAGTCGCATTTCTATATCAGTTTCTCAAGAGGAGTTTAGCCGCAAACACCCCACGCTCAATGGAGCCGGAGACCTGGCTGGCGTCTCGCTCCGGCTGCCAAAGCATCTATCGGGCGGCAATTTCGCTGGAAAAGATCGTGCAACGGTGCAGGCAGCGTTCTGGAGGTGATAGTTCCGATGAACGCGATTTTACAAGTTGGTCAAAGCCGCGATTGCACAAGACACGGTGGCGAACTGGTCCGCCCCTCGTCCAGAGCGGCAAGACAGTCCGGGCGGAGCACTTTCAATGCAGTTTGTATTCGCTGACATGGCGAAGCTTGCCTGGCTGTATCAATCTCGCCGAGCCGACTCGAACCGAGTGCAGCTTGGCATGCAACTCAGGCTGCCAAAAAGCCAGCACGCGGTGCAGCATGGAATAACCCGGCGCCAAGGCGGCGTCGGCAAATACGTGCGTCGGCACGCCGACAAAGCTGCCTCTGAAAACAAAAGCTTTAGGGCTTGTTCGACGCCGGCAATCAATTCGATTGATGTCGAACAAGCCCTAAGTCCAGTTCTTGCCAAACATAACTTTGTAGCATGGCTGGGTGGTCGGGCAGGTGGTAGAGGACCTCCGCCGTGGTCAGGCGATCGTCACTCAACTGTTGGGCAATCTGCATTCAGAGGTTCTCCACGCCAACAAACGTTAAGGTGAATGGGTTTGGGCGGCCTGGAGCGCTTTGCGACGCCCGTTGCGGAAACGATGCGTCCGTTCGCGCTGCAAGCGAGAGAAATCCTAGCGTTTACAAACCATTAGCACTCTGTCGCCGCAAGCGCTGGCAATGCTTGACTTGTCTGACCGCCCGCGCTAGATCGCTGGCACTCTGCGGCGGGGAGTGCTAAACCCCGCCAGCAGGCGTTCAGACCGTGCTGAAAAAAGCTGAGGAGCGTAGTTCAGATGAAGTTCCGTCCGTTGCACGACCGGGTCGTGGTCAAGCGCCTCGACGCCGAAGAAAAGACCGTTGGCGGGATCATCATTCCCGACACGGCCAAGGAAAAGCCGATGCAGGGCGAAATCATTGCCGCCGGGCCGGGCGCCCGCAATGAACAAGGGCAAATCCAGGCGCTGGACGTGAAGGCCGGCGACAAGATCCTGTTCGGCAAGTGGTCGGGCACCGAAGTCAAGATCGACGGCCAAGAGCTGCTGATCATGAAAGAATCCGACATCATGGGGATCATCGACCAGGCCGGCTGAGCCTGCGGCGTGAACTCCATTTTCAACCAGTAGGAAGGTAGACAAACATGGCAGCCAAGGACGTACGGTTTGGCGGCGACGCCCGCCAGCGCATGCTGCGCGGCGTGGACATTCTGGCCGACGCGGTGAAGGTCACGCTCGGCCCCAAGGGCCGCAACGTGGTCATCGACAAGAGCTTCGGCGCCCCGCGCATCACCAAGGACGGTGTGACGGTCGCCAAGGAAATCGAGCTCGCCGACAAGTTCGAGAACATGGGCGCGCAGATGTTGCGCGAGGTCGCGAGCAAGACCAACGACCTGGCCGGCGACGGCACCACCACGGCCACCGTACTGGCGCAATCCATCGTTCGCGAGGGCTCCAAGGCCGTCGCCGCCGGCATGAACCCGATGGACCTCAAGCGCGGCATCGACATGGCGGTGACCGCCGTCGTCGCCGAGCTGCAGAACCGCAGCCGCAAGATCACCACCGAGGCCGAAACCGCCCAGGTCGGTACGATCTCGGCCAATGGCGAGAGCGATATCGGCCGCATGATCGCCGAGGCGATGCAGAAGGTCGGCAACGAGGGTGTCATCACCGTCGAGGAAGCCAAGGGCATCGACACCGAACTCGACGTGGTCGAGGGCATGCAGTTCGACCGCGGCTATCTCTCGCCGTATTTCATCACCAATGCGGAGAAGATGATCGCCGAGCTGGATCAGCCGTACATCCTGATCCACGAGAAGAAGCTCTCCGGGCTGCAGCCGATGCTGCCGCTGCTCGAGAGCGTCGTGCAGTCGGGCCGTCCGCTGCTGATCATCGCCGAGGACGTCGAGGGCGAGGCGCTCGCGACCCTGGTGGTGAACAAGCTGCGCGGCGGGCTCAAGGTCGCCGCCGTGAAGGCACCGGGCTTCGGCGACCGCCGCAAGGCGATGCTGGAAGACCTCGCCATCCTCACCGGCGGCCAGGTGATCTCCGAGGATCTCGGCATCAAGCTCGAGACCGTGACGCTCGACATGCTGGGCAAGGCCAAGCGCGTCATCATGGAGAAGGAAAACACCACCGTCGTCGAGGGTGCTGGCAACCCGGAAGACATCAAGGGCCGCTGCAACCAGATCCGGGCGCAGGTGGAGGAGACCACCTCCGACTACGACCGCGAGAAGCTGCAGGAGCGCCTGGCCAAGCTCGCCGGCGGCGTCGCGGTGATCCGCGTCGGCGGTGCGACCGAGGTCGAGGTGAAGGAGCGCAAGGATCGCGTCGATGACGCGCTGCACGCCACCCGTGCGGCGGTCGAGGAAGGCATCGTGCCCGGCGGCGGCGTCGCCCTGGCCCGTTCCAGCCTGATCCTGGCGCAGCTCAAGCCCGCCAACGAGGACCAGAAGCTCGGCATCGAGATCGTGCGCAAGGCGGTGCAGACCCCGCTGCGGCAGATCGCCGAGAACGCGGGCGAGGACGGCGCGGTGATCGCCGGCAAGGTGATCGAGAACGGCGAGTACAACTACGGCTTCGATGCCCAGACCGCCGAGTTCAAGGACATGGTCGGCGCCGGCATCATCGACCCGACCAAGGTCGTGCGCACGGCGCTGCAGGACGCGGCGTCCATCGCGGCGTTGCTGATCACCACCGAGGCGATGATCGCCGAGCGCCCCGAGCGCAAGGCTCCTCCCGGCGGTGGCGGTGGCGGCGGCGGCATGGGTGGAATGGGCGGCATGGGCGATATGGACTTCTAAAAGGTCCTATTCAGCACCGCGACGAACAAGGGGGCGGCTCGCAAGGGCCGCCTTTTTGCTGCGCTCGATGGTCGTGTGTGGACTATCCCAGTCGCAGTTGACTTGTTTCACTAAGCCTGCAAAGGATTCTGCCTGCAATCGTGCCTCTGCCTTCGCCTTGCTGCGCCTCCACCCCCGGGTGCTGCCGTCAAGTCGTCAACGAGTTCGGTTGTTAACGATGCTTCCCCCGCACCCTGGGGGGCTTTGACGGAGTGGGCGCAGCGATGGCTATCGGGACTGTCAAGTGGTTCAACACGACCAAGGGCTTTGGCTTCATCATGCCGCAGGACGGTGGCAAGGACGTGTTCGTCCACATCACCGCGGTGCAGGCGGCCGGGTTGCGCGGGCTGGATGAGAACCAGAAGGTGAGCTACGACGTCGTGACCGAACGCGGCAAGGCGGCGGCAAGCAACCTCAAACTCGCCTGAAGAACGATCTCCCTCTCCTTCTGGGAGAGGGTGGTGCCAGCGCCCGGGCAAGCATAGCTAAATAGTAGACCCCTCACCCGACCCTCTGCCAAGGGGAGAGGGCATTTAGAGCATGATTGCTTCTGATAGGCGAAGCAATCATGCTCTAACGCTTTGTTTGAGAGGCTGATTCACGCATCAGGTCGTTTCAACCTGATGCGATCAGGCTCTAATGAGCGGTAGGGCTCAGCCGGTCCAGCTCGATGCGTCGATCGTGGCAATCGTGCCGGCCGCGCGCTCGACCGCGGCCACGTCGCTGGCCCCCGATTCGCGCATGATCCGCGTTGCGGTGGCTTGGTGCTCCGGTGTCGCGGCATGAACCGCCAGCACCAGGTGGCCAGCCGCGGCAGCTTCGTTGCGCGCCTCGGTTTGAACGTTGTTGGCGGCATTCCCGGATGCGTTGGCGGCCAGCGCCGACCCGGCGCCAACCGCCGCCGCTGCCGCAATCGCCACCCCAGCCGCCCCGCCGGTCGCAATCGTGGCACCGGCCGCGGCGATGGCACCGATCGTGCCGGCCATGCTGGTGCCCATCGTGCGCACCTGGCGCATGTCGGTATCGGTGGTGGGCGCCTCCGCCCCCATTTCCGGCGTCGCGTCCGACGCCGCCGGGCTGGTGTCGGGCAGGCTGAGATCCGCCCGGTCGAACCCTGCCAGGGTCAGCTTTGCGATGGCGTCCTGCAGCGCCGCATCGCTCGGGAACACGCCCTGGACCTCCTGCACCGCTTCTGGCAGCACCGGGCCTTCCTTGCCGCTTTGACCGCTCATGAAACCTCCTTGGCTTTGCGACACAACGCAGCAGCGCAACCCTCTGTTGCACCCCGGCGTGCGCTACTCTTCCACCCGGCGATACCGCGCCCGGGCGCCGCGCTCGATGGCCGTCGCCACCAGCGGGTCCAGGTGCAGTTCCCCGAGCACGAACTCCAGCATCTGGAGCGTGGACTGGGAGGCGAAGCCGTCGCCCGCCACCACCTCGCAGGCCAGCGCATAGGCGGTCTCGCGCAGCCGCTGCGGCAACGCCTCGCGGATCATGCGGCCGGCGTGGTTCAGCCCGTCATCCTCGCGCAGTAGGTTGATCGCCGCTTCGGTAGCGGAGTCCAGTTGATCGCTGGAGAAGCCGTTGAAGGCGGGCAGCGTCTGCACCAGCCCCGACATAACGCCGATTTCGCGATCGGTGATGCCGCCGTCGGTCGCAGCCACCAACACCATGGTGCAGACCAAGGCCTCCTGCGGATCCAACCCGTTTCGTGCCAGCATCACGACGCACCCCTTTCCGGCGGGACCCTGATGGATGCCGGGTTGGAGATCAAGGGCGCGCCCGGCGGGGCGAGGAACGCCCGGGTCTGTGCCGCCGCCTCGGCCAGGCCCAGCCGCTGCACCTCCACGCCCCCCGGCAGCGCCGACAGCAAGCGGCCCGGCGCACGCCTGTCGAGCAGCACGAACACGCCACGGTCGCCGGCGGCGCGGATCAGCCGGCCGAACGCCTGGCGCAGGCGCAAGCGGGCAATGGCGTCGTCATAGGCGCGCGGGTCGCCGCCGGAGAGATGGATGCGGCGCTCGCGATGCAGGATGTCTGGCCGCGGCCAGGGCACCCGCTCGAACACCACCAGGCGCAGCGCGCGGCCGGGGACGTCCACCCCGTCGCGCATCGCATCGGTGCCGAGCAGGCAGGAGTCCACCTCGGTGCGGAACACGTCCACCAGGGTGGCATTGTCCATGGCGTCGACGTGCTGGGCCAGCAGCGGGATGCCTTGCGCCTCGAGCGCCGGGGCGATCTTGGCATGCACCGCCTGCAGCCGGGTGATGGCGGTGAACAGCCCCAAGCCGCCGCCGCCCGCGGCCAGGAACAGGGTGCGGAACGCGGCGGCGAGCGCGGGCAGGTCGGCGGCTACGTCCGTGACCACGAAGGCGCGGGTTTGGGCGGCGTAGTCGAACGGGCTGGCGACGGCGGCGCGGATGGCGGGCGAGGGCAGATGCGGCGCCCCGACCCGTGCTTCGGCGGCGAGCCAAGCGGCTTCGGGCTCGCCCTCCGCGCCGTCGCGCAAGGTGGCGCTGGTGATCAGCAACCCGTGCGCGGAGGAGGCGAGCAATCCGGCGAACGGCACCGTCGGGTCCAGCCAGTGGCGATGGATGCCGGCATCGCGGTCCCCCGCCTCGCGCCGGTCGAGCTGCAGGAAATAGACGAAGGCGGGGCGGTCGCCGGGATCGGATTGGGGTTCGGCGAGGTCGCCCAGCATGGTTTGCCACGCCAGCAGCGGCTCGACCGCGCGATGCTTGATCACCCGCACCGCCGCCTCGATGCGGCCGCGGGTGGCGGAGTCGAGCTCCTCGGCCTCGTCGTCGAGCCGGGAAGCGAGGCGCTCCACCAGGGTTTGCAGCGGCGTGGCGATGCGGGCCAGGGCGCGGGCGAGCCGGCCGGCGGCGTCGGTGAGGCCATCCACGGTCGGGTGCAGGTCGCATTCCAGGCTGGCCCGGCGGCCCGGCTCGACGGCGGGCGCGCGGGCCAGCACCTGCTGCCGCACCAGGCGCAACACCACTTCGGCGACATTGGCCTGCCCCGCCTCGATCCCGCCCAGGTCCGGCGTGTCGTCCGGCGTGTCGTCCGCCAGGCGCAGCGACCAGCCGGGCGCGGGCAGCGCGCGAGCGGCTTGCAAGGCGGCCTCGAGCGGGGCTTGCAGCGCCTCCTGCTGCCCCACCAGCTCGTCCAACCGCCGCCGCAGCCCACGGGCGCGCGACATGCCGCCCTCCGCGCCCAGCAGCCAACGGCGCAGCTCGGCGCCTTCGATGCCGCTGAACACGGAGGAAAACGCGCTGTCCGCCGCGTCGAACACATGGTGGCCCTCGTCGAACACGTAGCGCGAAGGCGGCGCCTGGCCGTCCAGCCCGCCGCCAGCGCCGTCGGCGAAGCCATGCGCGGCCTGGATCATCACCAGGGCGTGGTTGGCCACCACCAGCTCGGCGGTGCGGGCGCGGCGGATGGTGTGCTCCACGAAGCAGCGCTTGTAATGCGGGCAGGCGCCGTGGATGCACTCGCCGCGACGGTCGGCCAGGCCGAGCGTGGCCGCCGGGCCGAACAGCTCGCCGAACCAGCCGGGCAGGTCGCCGCCCGCCAGGTCGCCATCGGCGGTGGCGAGCGCCCAGCGGGCGAGCAGGCCGAGCGGGATCACCCCGGCGGAGCCGCTGGCGCCGGCCAGGCTGTTCACCCGGTCCTCCAGGTTGAGCAGGCAAAGGTAGTTCTCCCGCCCCTTGCGCACCACGACCCGGCGGCGCCGCTCCGCCGGGTCGGGATGCAGCCGGGCCAGCTCGCTCTCCACCTGGCGCTGCAGGTGGCGGGTGTAGGTGCTGATCCAGACGGGGGCGCCGTTGCGCTCGGCCCACAGGCTGGCGGGGGCGATGTAGCCGAGCGTCTTCCCGGTGCCGGTGCCGGCTTCGGCGAGCACGGTCGCCGGGTCGCCACGGGTTTGGCGGGGGGCGAAGGCCAGCGCGGCGGCGGAGGCATAGTCCCCCTGCCCCGGCCGCTGCTCGGCGTCGGGCCCCAGGATGCTGGCCAGGCGCCGGCGCGCGTCGGCGGGTTCGACGGGGTGCGACGCGGGCGGCGGTGGCGGCGCTTCCTCCTCCCACTCCGGCAGCCGCTTCCAGACGCGCAGGGCATCGCTCGGCTTGGTAAGCGGCGGCCCGAGTGCGCCTTGCACGAACGCCGCCCAGGCCCAGCCGGACGCGCCCATGCGCTGGGCGAGCGCGGCGGCGCCGGCGTTGGCTGGGGTGTCGCGCCCGGCGGCGAGGCGGCCGAGCAATGTTTCCACCAGCATGGGCAGGAAGGCGGCGGCGTCCTCCATGCTGGTGGGTGGGTCGAGGTCGAGCGCCAGCGCCAGGCCGCGTGGGGTGGGCGCGGCATGGCAGGCCGGGCGGACGAAGGCGAACAGTTCCAACACGTCCAGGCAGGCGCGCGGCCGCACGCCGAGGCGGCGCAGCGTGACGGGAGCGTGCACCAGCAGCGGCTGCGCCGGGCCGAGCAGCGCCGCGACGTCGCGGCTGGTGCCGGAGACGAGTTCGCCGTCCTCGGTAAGGATGCTGGCCCGCCCATGCCCGGCGACGACGGCGGCGGTGTGCGGCAGGGCCAGGGAGGACGGCGACATTCGTGCTATATGTCCACCGCCGACCGTATTTTGAGCAAGAGCTTGTGGTGCGCCATGCCGGATGACCTCTACGACCGCGACATCCTCGCCTGGTCCGAGCACCAAGCCGCCCTGCTGCGCCGCATGGCCGCTGGCGAGCGGCTGAACGAGCGGGTGGACTGGGCCAACGTGATCGAGGAGGTCGAGAGCGTGGGCCGGTCGGACCTCATCGCCTGCGAGAGTTTGCTGGTGCAGGCGCTCGTACATCTGCTGAAGCTGCATGCCTGGCCAACGAGCCAAGCGGCCGCGCATTGGCGCCCGGAGACGCGCGCGTTCCTGTCCCAGGTGCGCCGCCGCTTCTCGCCCTCGATGCGGCAGCGGATTGTGCTGGCTGACCTATACTCTGACGCACTCAAGCAATTCGGCGACACCACCGACGATGCGGGCGCGCCGCGTAGCGTGCCTGATCGCTGCCCATTTGGCCTCGACGAGCTGCTGGGCGGTGAGGTTGCGGATTTACTCCGCCAATTGGATGCAGCTTAGCCCACGGCAGCGGCAGCTTGCGGCAAAGCTCCGGGAGGACGGCGACAATCGTGCTATGTAGTGTCCGCCGAACAGGGGTTGGACGAGGGTGATACGATGGGAAACCTAACAGTGACCGGCCTGGACGAGACCGTGCTCGCAAAGCTCAGCCGCCGCGCCGCCGAGCACGGGCGCACGCTGGAGGCAGAAGCGGCCGAGATACTCAGCGAGGGCGTCGACGCGGAGCAACCCCGGGATTGGCAGCACATGCTGGAGACGGTGCGTCAACAAACGGCGGGGACCATCAGCACCAAGACAATCGATATCCTTTACGAGGGCAAAGACGACGCGAGATGAAGTTCGTCGTCGACGCCAGCGTCGCCTTGAAGTGGCTGGTCGCCGAAGCCGACAGCAAGGCTGCCGACACGCTGCTAAAACATGAACTTTGCGCTCCGGGCTTCATCTATCTCGAGTGCGCCAACGCACTCTGGCGCTTCACCAAACGCGGAGAGGCAACCATGGAGCAAGCTCGGGACAAGCTGCGAGCCCTGCATCGGCTCAAGATTGCGCGGGTCGAGCAATCAAGTCTCGTCACTCGCGCTTTGGAGATCGCCTGTGCCCTCGGCCACCCGGTCTATGACAGCCTCTATCTCGCCGCCGCCGAGCGCCAGCAATGCCGCGTCGTCACCGCCGACAGCCGCCTTCTGAACAAGCTTGCCGCCTCCGCCTTCGCCCCCCTCGCCATCAGCCTGCAGGGCGCCGCCGCCAATTGACCCGGCGGACCGCACTTCCTAGCGTGCGCCGCCATGGCTGATACAGTTTGCAACGCCCCCCTGCCCAAGGCCTGGCCCTTCGAGGAAGCGGCCAAGGTCGCCGCTCGGCTCGACGCCAGCGGCAAGGCGGAAGCCCTGTTCGAAACCGGCTACGGCCCCTCCGGCCTGCCGCATATCGGCACCTTCGGCGAAGTCGCGCGCACCACGTGGGTCCGCCGCGCCTTCACCGAACTCACCGGCAAGCCCACCCGGCTGATCGCCTTCAGCGACGACATGGACGGCCTGCGCAAGGTGCCGGACAACGTGCCGAACGGCGACATGCTGCGGCAATACCTCGGCCAGCCGCTCACCCGCGTCCCGGACCCGTTCGGCACCCACCCGAGCTACGGCGCGCACAACAACGCCCGGCTGCGCGCCTTCCTCGACAGCTTCGGCTTCGACTATGAGTTCGCCTCCGCCACCGACTACTATACGCAAGGCCGATTCGACGTGGCGCTGCGCCAGGTCCTCGCCCAACACGACGAGATCCGCGCCGTCATCCTGCCCACGCTGGGGCCGGAGCGCCGGGCCACTTACTCCCCCATCCTGCCGCTGCATCCCGTGACCGGCCAGGTGATGCAGGTGCCGATCGAAGGCATCGACCTCGAGGCCGGCACCGTCACCTGGACCGACCCAGCGGGCGACCAATTTACCACCTCGGTCACCGGCGGCGGCTGCAAGCTGCAGTGGAAGGCCGACTGGGCGATGCGCTGGCACGCGCTCGGCGTCGACTACGAGATGAGCGGCAAGGACCTGATCGACAGCGTCAAGCTCTCCAGCCGCATCTGCGCCGTTCTGGGCAGCACGCCCCCGGTGGGGTTCACCTACGAGCTGTTCCTCGACGAGCACTCGCAGAAGATCAGCAAGAGCAAGGGCAATGGCATCTCGGTGGAGGAGTGGCTGCGATACGCGCCGCCGGAGAGCCTGGGCCAGTTCATGTACCACCAGCCGCAACGCGCCAAGCGGCTGTTCTTCGACGTCATCCCCCGCGCGGTGGACGACTACATTGCCGGCGTGGCCAAGGGCGGCGCCGACCCGGCCAATCCCGCCTGGCACATCGGCGGCGGCCGCATCGCCAACGAGGGCGGCAGCCCGATCCCGTTCACCATGCTGCTGAACCTGGCCAGCGTGGTGAACGCCGAGACGCCGGACATGCTGTGGGGCTTCATCCGCCGCTACCACCCGGGCGCCGGGCCGCAGACCACGCCCTTCCTGGCCCGGCTGGTGGACCACGCGGTGGCCTACTACCGCGATTTCGTCCGCCCCACCCGGCAGTTCCGCGACGCAACCCTGCTGGAAGCCGCCGCCCTGGCCGACCTGGCCGACACCCTGGCCGACCTCCCGCCGGACGCGGCGCCGGAGGCGATCCAGGACGAGGTCTACGCCGTCGGCAAGCGCCACCCTTTCCCGGCGTTGAAGGCGTGGTTCGACTGCCTCTACCAGGTGCTGCTCGGCCAGCAGGAGGGGCCACGGTTCGGCGGTTTCGTGGCGCTATATGGCCTCCACGAGACCGTGGCGCTCATCCGGACGGCCTTGGCGCGAACGGCGGACGCGGCTTGAAGCGGCACCTGCGCCATGTGCCGGCCTTGCTGGGTGTGCTGCTGCTGGTGGGCGCGATCTATGTCGTGCAGCGCGAGTTCCAACACCTCAAGATAGCCGACATTAAGCAGTCGCTGGCGGCCATTCCGCGCCGCTCGCTGCTGCTCTCGTTCGGCGCCACCATCCTGTCCTACATGGTGCTGACCTTCTACGACCGGCTTGGCACGATGTATGCGGGGCACAAGGTTGCGTATCGCCGGGTCGCTTTCGCCTCGTTCTGCGCCTATGCCCTGTCGCATAACCTAGGCTTCTCAGCGGTGTCGGGGGCGGCGGTGCGCTACCGGCTCTACTCGCACTGGGGGCTGGCGCCGGTGCAGATCGCCAAGGTGGTGGGGTTCTGCTCGCTCACCTTCGGGCTGGGCGGCTTGGTGCTCGGCGGCTGGGTGCTGTGGTTCGAGCCCGGCTCGATCCCGTTCTTCAGCCGCATCCTGCCGTTCTGGGCGTTCTACAGCATCGGCACGCTGATGTGGGCGGGGGTGGCGGCCTACGTCGTGGTGTCGAGCGTGGCGGGCACCATCCGGCTGCGCGGGCACGAGTTCACCCTGCCGGACTGGCGGATGGCGATCGTGCAGGTGGCGCTCGCCTCGATGGACGTGGCGGTGACGGCGGCGATCTTCTACGCGCTGGTGCCGCCCACGCCGGGGCTGACCTTCCTGCGCTTCCTGGCGTGCTACCTGGCCTCCTACAGCGCCGGGCTGCTGGCCAGCCTGCCGGGCGGGATCGGGGTGTTCGACACCGCCATGCTGCTGGGGCTGAAGCCCTACCTGCCCGCCCCGGTGATCCTGGGGGCGATCCTGATCTTCCGGCTGTACTATTATATTATCCCGCTATTCCTAGCCGGCACGCTGTTCGCCGGCAACGAGATCCTGCTGCGCGGCGGCGCCCTGCTCAAAAGCGGCGCCATCGCGCGGACCACACAATCCTTCGGCCGCATCAGCGAGCCCGATTTTGCCGTGGGCGCCGCTACCGGCGTGGTGGCGATCTGCGGCGCGCTGCTGCTGTCCCTGGGCGTGATCGACGCGCGGCCGGACTTCTCCTGGATCGACCCCGACTTTGCCGACGTCGCCGCCAGCGCCGGCCAGTTCGTGCCGTCGTTGATCGGGGCGGCGCTGATGGTGCTGGCGATCGGCCTGTCGCAGCGAGTGACCCTGGCCTGGGGCGGCACCGTGGCGCTGCTGTTGATCGCCGCCGCCTACACCGCGGCCCAGCGCGACCCCAACTGGATCCCGGCCGTGCTGACGCTCTCGGCCATCCTGGTGGCGCCGTTCCGGGACGCGTTCTACCGCCACGCCAGCCTGCTCACCAGCACGCTGAAATCGGACGTGCTGGTCCCGCTGCTGGCGCTGGCGGCCTGCGTGATCGCGCTGGCCAGTTTCGAGCCGGCGGTGCGGCGCCTGTCGGAGAACTCGTGGTGGGAACTGGTGCTCTCGCCCGACCTGCCGAACGGCCTGCGCGTGGTGATGGCGCTGGCGGTGCTGCTCGGGCTGCTCGCGCTGTGGCGGCTGCTGCGCCCCGGGCATGTCACCTGGCTGCCCTGGGCGGGCGAGGGGCAGCAACGCTACGCCGCCCTGGGCGCCGAGCCGCCCCTCATCGCCGACGGCCTGGTGATGGGCGAGGCCGGGCGCTCCGGCCTGCCGTTCCGCCGCATGGGGCGGGTGCTGCTCGGCCTGGGCGACCCGGCGGGCGCACCAGGCGACCGCATCTCGGCCATCTGGCGCCTGCGCGACCTTGCCTTGCAAGAAGGGTTGGACCCGGCGGTCTGGCGCGCCGGCCCCACCCTGCTCAAGGTCTACGGGGACCTCGGCCTGACCGCGATGCCGCTCGGGCCGGACGGGCAACTGCTGCCCGAAAGCCCCGGCAACGCGCCGGCTTCCACGCATTATCTCTGCTGCGTCGCCGAGCGGGACCTGGCGACGCTTGCGCCGCAACTGGCCAAGCTCGCCACCCCCGTGCTGGAGCATGCCGCGGAATAGGCGGGCACGGAACAACGGACGGCGGCCGTGCTGGACGCCATGCACTGTCTCCCCGTCCGCATCTGGGCCACAATGGCGAAGGCTCAGCCAAGCTCCGGCAGAAATGACTGGACGGCGTGGCTGGAGCATGATTTCTGCTGACCAAGTGACGGTCGCTGCCGAGCGGCGACGGCGCTTCCCCGTGCTGGACGGGCAACAGCTTTGCCAATATGCGATCTTGTGCATCCGGAACCAACGGCCGAGCGATGAACGACGTTCCTAGCATACCATTGCAGGCTATCGGTGCGGATCGTAAGCGGGCGACTACCTCCGTCCCATTGCTGTCGCATCTGCGCTGGGCGGCCGCAATCGTGGTGGTGATGTCCCACGTCGCGCAAAGCATCCTGAACAAGGGCGGCTACGTCAGTTACACGGGCCCATTGCCCACCGACCTGGTGACGAAGCCGCTGCTGGGCTACAGCGGCTACGGCCATGCCGCGGTGGTGGTGTTCTTCGTGCTCAGCGGCTTCCTGGTGGGCGGCAAGCTGCTCGAGCTGGCGGCCAGCGCCAAGCTGCGAAGCGAGTGGCCCGGCTTCCTGGTGGACCGGTTCAGCCGCATCTTCATCGTGCTCTGGCCGGTGCTGCTGCTGAACGCCGCCATCCTCACAGCCCTCGTCTGGTTGGTTCCGAATGCCCCGTTCGTGCATACCGGGCGCTGGACCTACGACCTGATCGAGCCCTTGACCGCCGACGTGTCGTGGTCGCGCTGGGCGGGGGCGACGTTCATGGTGAACGACCTGCTGGTGCCGACGCTGGAAAGCAACGGCCCGCTTTGGTCGCTCTCCTACGAATGGTGCTACTACATCATGGGGCTGGCCGTGGTGCTGTGCCTGCGCCGGGTGTTCTCGCCCTGGGCCGTGGTCGTGCTGGTCTACGGCGCGGCGCTGCTGGTGGTCAGCGCCTACAACCAGCCCAACATCCTGTTTGCCGGGGTGTGCTGGCTGACGGGCATCGGCGCGCGGCTCGCGTTCAACGCCGAGGTGCTGCGCGGACGGGCCGTGCTGGTGGCCGGCGCGCTGTCGGTGATCCTGGTGCTCGCGCTCGATGCCGTGGTCGTGCTGCCCGATCCGGTGCTCGGCTTGGCCGTCGGCTTCATGATAGCGCACCCCGCTTGGCGCCAATGGCGGTTCGCCGACGCGGCGGGGGAGCGGCTGGCGAGCTTTTCCTTCACTCTCTACGCCGTGCACTTTCCGCTGATGCTGGGGATCATGGGGGTGCTGTTCGCCGCCGGCGCGCTGCCAAGCCGGCTGCCGATGAACGCGACCGGCATCGGCACAGTGCTCGCCATCATTGTCGTGCTGGTGCTGGCGGCGCGCGCCTTCGCCTACGTCACCGAGGACCGGACCATCCATCTCCGCCGCATGCTGCTCCGCTGGCTCGGGCTGCGCCGGGACCGCATATCGGCGCCCGAGGCCGCCGGTAAACCCGTGCGCCTCTCCACGCCCGCCCGGCTTTAGCTCCGCCGCATCATCGACAAGCGCCGCCGGGTCTGCTGGAAGAGCGGGGCGAGTTTCATGGAGCACCCGCCGTGGCGTTTGCTGTGACGAAGGGCCGCGTGAGCGAGGGCCTGCCCCACCCGCTCGGCGCCACGTGGGACGGGATCGGGGTCAACTTCGCCCTGTTCTCCGCCCATGCCGAGCGGGTCGAACTCTGCCTGTTCGACCAAACCGGGGAGCGCGAGCTCGAGCGCGTGCCGCTGCCGGAATACACCGACGAAGTGTTCCACGGCTACCTGCCGGACGCGCGGCCCGGCACCGTCTACGCCTACCGCGTCTACGGCCCGTACGCGCCCGAAGCCGGCCACCGCTTCAACCCGAACAAGCTGCTGCTCGATCCCTACGCCAAGTCCCATGTCGGCTCGCTGCAGTGGCACCCGGCCTGCTATGGCTACGTCCAGGGCCACAAGGACGCCGACCTCTCCTTCGACCGGCATGACAGCGCCCGCTACATGCCGAAATGCCAAGTGATCGACCCGTCCTTCACCTGGGGGCGGGACCATCCGCCCGGCGTGCCCTGGGAACGCACCATCCTCTACGAGCTGCATGTGCGCGGCTTCACCAAGCTACACCCGGCCGTGCCGATGGAGATGCGCGGCACCTTCGCCGGCCTCGCCGCCCCCGAGGTGCTGGACTACATCCGCTCGCTCGGGGTGACCTCGGTCGAGCTGCTGCCGGTGCACACCTTCATCAACGACCACACCCTGGTCACCAAGGGGCTGAGCAACTACTGGGGCTACAACTCGATCGGCTTCTTCGCCCCCGACCCGCGCTATGCGTTCAGCCCCGGCTTCGCCTTCTCCGAGTTCAAGCAGATGGTGGCCCGCTTCCACGACGCCGGGCTCGAGGTGATCCTGGACGTGGTCTACAACCACACCGCCGAGGGCAACGAGCTGGGCGGCACGCTATCGTTCCGCGGCATCGACAATCTCAGCTACTACCGGTTGCTGCCCAAGCAGAAGCGCTTCTACATCAACGACACCGGGACGGGGAACACCGTCGACATCAGCCATCCCCGCGTGCTGCAGATGGTCACCGACAGCCTGCGCTACTGGGTGACGGAGATGCATGTCGACGGGTTCCGCTTCGACCTGGCGACCATCCTGGGGCGCGAGGACCACGGTTTCGACGAGGGCGGCGGCTTCCTCGACACGTGCCGGCAGGACCCGGTGCTCTCCGCCGTGAAGCTGATCGCGGAACCCTGGGACATCGGGCCCGGCGGCTACCAGGTGGGGCAGTTTCCGCCCGGCTGGGCCGAGTGGAACGACAAGTTCCGCGACACCACCCGCGCGTTCTGGAAGGCGGAGGCGCCGGCTTCGACGATGGCGGCGCGGCTCTCCGCCTCGGCCGGCGAGTTCAACCGGCGCGGCCGCCGGCCATGGTCGAGCGTGAACTTCGTCACCGCGCATGACGGCTTCACCCTGGCGGACGTGGTGTCCTACAACCAGAAGCACAACGAGGCGAACGGCGAGGACAACAACGACGGCAGCAGCCACAACGTCAGTTGGAACTGCGGCGTCGAGGGCCCGACCGACGACCCGGCGATCAACGCCGTGCGCGAGCGCCAGATGCGCAACATGCTGGCGAGCCTGCTGCTGAGCCAGGGCACCCCGATGCTGCTGGCGGGCGACGAGTTCGCGCGCAGCCAGGCCGGCAACAACAATGCCTACAACCAGGACAACGCGCTGAGCTGGCTCGACTGGGCGGTGGGCGAGCGCGGCGGCCGCATGATCAAGTTCGTCCAGGAGCTGACCGCGCTGCGGCACCGCTACCCGATCCTGCGCCGCGGCCGCTACCTGACGGGGGTGCTGGACCCGGAATCCGGCGTGCGCGACGTGACTTGGCTCAACGCGCTGGGCGAGGAGATGACGCAGGACAATTGGCGGGACGACAACCTGCGCTGCTTCGGCATGCTGCTGGACGGCCGCGCCCGCGCGACCGGGGTGCGCCGGGTGTCGAGCGACAGTTCGATGCTGATCATCATGAACGGCCACCACGAGGGCGTCGGCTTCACCTTGCCGCCGGTGGCCGGAGGCGCGGCGTGGCGGCTGGTGTTCGACACCAACGCGCCGAACCACGAGGAAGAGGTGGGTGTGGGCGAGGAGTATGTGGTGACGGGCCGCTCCGTGCTGCTGTTCGAGCGGCTGCGCGAGGCGGCACCCGTGGAGCGCCGCAAGCGCCCCAGCCGGCGCCGCGGGGAGCCGCCGAACGGGGACTAGCGGCGCTGCCCCGCGCCCTCTCCCGCACGTCTTCTCCCTCTCCCTCTGGGAGAGGGCCGGGGTGAGGGGCGCGCTGCCGAAATCCTGCGCATGGCCCCCTCACCCAACCCTCTCCCAGAGGGAGAGGGCTTTTTCAGAAAGCGGTCTCCAGGAATGGCCCCCTACGCCGCCGACATCTGGCTTTCGGCGAACTCGTAGTTCGCGATCTTGTCCAGCCAGTTGGTGATGTAGTCCGGCCGGCGGTTGCGGAAGTCCAGGTAGTAGCTGTGCTCCCACACGTCGATGCCGAGCAGCGCGTGGCCGTCGCCCATCGCCAGCGGGTTGCTGCCGTTCGGCGTCTTGGTGATCTTCAGCTTGCCGTCCGACCCCAGCACCAGCCAGGCCCAGCCGGAGCCGAATTGGCTGATCGCGGCGGCCTTGAAGTCCTCCTTGAACTTGGCCGTGCCACCAAGGTCGGACGTGATCTTGGCCTCGAGCTTGCCGGGGATCTTGCCGCCTTCGGTCGGGCTCATCGCCTGCCAGAACAGGATGTGGTTCCAATGCTGGCCGGCGTTGTTGAACACCGGGCCGCCTTCCTTGGTGGTGTGGGTGACGATCTCCTCGAGCGACTTGCCCTGGAGCAGCGGGTCCTTTTCGACGAAGCCGTTCAGCGCCGTCACATAGGCCTGGTGATGCTTGTCATGGTGCAGCTCCAGCGTCTCCTGGCACATGCCGCGCTCGGCGAGGGCGCCGTGGGAGTAGGGCAGCGGGGGAAGTTCGAACGCCATGGGCAGTCTCCTTGGGTGTTGGATGCCGCGGTGGGCGGACCATCCTGCCCGGCCCACCTCGCGTCAAGCGCGGCCAACCCCATGTTCGTTGCATGTCAGCCGGCGCAAGCCTCTCCCCGGTCGGCGCCCTGGTGCGCCGGGCCGACCCCGATCGTTTCCTCACCGCCCTGTTCGCCCCGCCAGACCGCCGGGAGGCGCTGTTCACCCTGTATGCGTTCAACCATGAGGCGGCCCGCGCCCGCGAGGCCACCACCGAGCCGATGATGGCGCTGATCCGCCTGCAATGGTGGCGCGAGGTGGTGGAAGGCGCGCGCAAGCCGCACGAGGTGGCGACCCCGCTGGCCGATCTGCTCGCCGCGGGAGCGCTGGACCCAGCGGAACTGCTGGCAGTGCTGGAGGCGCGCGAGCAGACCGAGTTCGCGTCGCTGGCGGACTGGCGCAGTTGGCTGCTGCAAGGCGCCGGGTCGCTCGCTCTCGCCGCCGCGCGCCTGCTGGGTGCGCCGGGTGCGGACGGCGTGCAGCGGCTGGGCGCGGGCTACGGTGCGGCGGGCGTGTTGCGCAGCGCGGCGGCACTGGCCCGGGCCAAGCTGTGTCTCCTGCCCGTCGACGTGCTGGAAGCACACGGGCTTACCCCGGAGTCCGTCATCGCGGCACCGCAGGCTCCGGCGCTGCGGCCCGTGTTTGCCGCCTTGGCCGCCGAGGCGCGCACCCTGCTGGGCCCGCGCCTGCGCCCCGGCCGCGCCCTGGCTGCCGCCCTGCCTGCCGCCCTCGCCCGGCGCGACCTCCGTCACCCAGGCGACCCGGCGCCGCGCGGCCTGGCCGACCGGATCGCCGTCACCCTCGCCGCCATCACAGGACGCGTCTGATGCAGCCTCAATTTCAGCAATACCTTGCGGAGAACAGTATGTTGGTCGCCCTCATCGTCGTGGCAGCGCTCATCGTGCTGCTGCTGCTCCGTTCGATCCGCCTGACGCAGGAGTGGAACCGCGCCGTGGTGCTGCGGCTGGGGCGCTTCCTCGGCGTGCGCGGGCCGGGGCTGTTCTTCGTGTTGCCCCTCGTCGACCAGGTCGCCTTCATCATCGACATGCGAGTCGAGACCACCACCATCACCGCCGAGCAGGCGCTCACGCGCGACACGGTGGCGGTGGGTGTGGACGCGATCGTGTTCTGGCAGGTGATCGACCCGCGCGCCGCCGCCATCAACATCGCCAACTACCGCCAGGCGATCGAGCGGGTGGCGCAAACCAGCCTGCGCGAGATGATCGGCTCGTCCGACCTCGCCCGCCTGCTGAGCGACCGCAAGTCGGCCGACGAGCAGCTCCGGCTGACCATCGGCGAGAAGACCGGGAGCTGGGGGGTGGGCATCCGCTCGGTCGAGATCAAGGACGTGGGCATCCCCGCCGGGCTGCAGGACGCGATGAGCAGCCAGGCGCAGGCGGAGCGCGAGAAGCAGGCGCGGGTGACCTTGGCCTCGGCCGAGCGGGACATCGCCGAGCAGGTGCTGCTGGCGGCGGGCCTGTATGCGCAAAACCCGGTGGCGCTGCAGTTGCGCCAGATGAATTTGCTGTATGAGATGAACAAGGAGCGGGGCGCGACCGTGCTGATCCCGACCGACATGGCAAGCGCGCTGGGAGCCGTGTTCAAGCCGGCCAGCTAACCCGCGCGACGCGCCACGGAGGCACCCACCCTGACCCAATCCCGCATGCTGGCGCGCAAGAGCGTGGAAGACATCATCCACAGCGGCGAAGGCGGGCACCAGCTCAAGAAGACGCTCGGCGCGCTCAGCATCACCGCCATCGGCATCGGCGCGGTGATCGGTGCCGGCATCTTCGTGCTGACCGGCACCGCCGCTGCGCGCTATGCCGGCCCGGCGGTGATGATCTCCTTCGTGCTGGCCGGCATCGCCTGCGCCTTCGTGGCGCTGTGCTACGCCGAGTTGGCCGCCATGATCCCGGTCAGCGGCAGCACCTACAGCTACACCTTTGCCGCCATCGGCGAGGTCTTCGCCTGGATCATCGGCTGGGACCTGCTGCTGGAATACGCGATGGGCGCGGCGACCGTGGCGGTGGGGTGGTCGGGCTATGCCGTGGGCCTGCTTGGCAATCTCGGCCTCAAGCTGCCGGCCGCGCTGACCGGGCCGCCCGGAGCCGCGCCGGGCAACATCCTGAACCTGCCCGCGGCGCTGATCGTGGTGGTGCTGACGGCCATGCTGGTGTTGGGCACGCGCGAGTCGGCCCGGGTCAACAACGTGATGGTGGCGCTCAAGCTGACGGTGGTGGTGGCGTTCATCGTGGTGGGCGCGTTCTACGTGCAGGCTGGCCATTGGCACCCGTTCGTGCCGCCGAACAAGGGCGGCTTCGGCGAGTTTGGCCTGAGCGGCATCCTGCGCGGCTCCTCCGTGG
Organism: Acetobacteraceae bacterium; assembly: GCA_965198565.1. Taxonomy (GTDB): domain Bacteria; phylum Pseudomonadota; class Alphaproteobacteria; order Acetobacterales; family Acetobacteraceae; genus LMUY01. The sequence goes on from OZ240665.1 coordinate 225,593, forward strand.
TGTTCTATGCCTATTTGGGCTTCGACGCCGTCTCCACCGCCGCACAGGAAGCCAATTCGCCGCAGAAGGACATGCCGCGGGCGATCCTGGCGTCGCTGGTGATCTGCACCGTGCTCTACGTCGCGGTGGCCGCCGTGCTCACCGGGCTGATGCCCTACACCGAGCTCAACGTGCCGGACCCGATCGGCAAGGCGGTGAAGGCGGTGGGCTTGGGCTGGTTCGCCGTGCTGGTGGACCTGGGCGCGCTGATCGGGCTGACCACGGTGATCCTGGTGGCGCTGTATGGCCAGAGCCGGATTGCCTACGCGATCGGGCGGGACGGCCTGTTGCCGCCGATGTTCGCCAAGCTGCACGAGCGCTGGAACACGCCGTATCGCGTGCATATCCTGACGGGCGCCGTGGTGGCGGTGGTGGCGGCGCTCACCCCGATCCAGGTGCTGAGCGAGCTGGTGAGCGTCGGCACCTTGCTGGCGTTCGTGCTGGTGTGTGGGGCGGTCCTGTATTTGCGCCGGGTCGAACGCGGGACGGAGCGGCCGTTCCGGGTGCCGGGCGTTCCGTGGGTGCCGCTGCTGGGGATCGTCTCATGCCTGGCGCTGGTGGCGGGGCTGCCGCTGGTGACGCTGCTGCGGCTGGCGGTGTGGCAGGTGCTGGGGATCGGGATCTATCTATGGTACGGGCGGCGGCATTCCGTGATGCGAGACCGCTAGCATCTCCCTCTCCCGTGTAGGACGGGAGAGGGAGAAGAAGGTTTGTCTACCGCCTAGCTCGCCTGGGCGATCTGCTGGCGCATGGCGCTGATCAGGGCATTCAGGTCCGAGCCGTGATGGCTCATGAACGAGGCATAGTCGCTGCGCTGGGTCAGGCGCAGGCTGGTGCCCTCCGCGATCACGTCGACTACCTTGGGCGACCCGCTCGCTGTGCTCACCACCCAGCGCACGTCGGTCGGCGCCTGGTTCGGCCGGGTCACGATCGTGCCGACATAGGCCATTCCATCGCGCTCGCTGCTCTGCGCCATGCGGAAGCTCACGCCGCGGAACTCGCCGAGCTTGCTGGTGATGTTGTCCACCAGCACCGAATGGAACAGGTTGGTGTAGTCGCGCAACTGTTCCGGCGTGGCGCTGTTCACGAATCGGCCGAGGCAAAATCGGGCAATCCCGTCCACATCGACCGACTGCTCGATCAGCGGCCGCAGCAAGCGCTGCTTTTCGGCGAGCGAGCCCTCGCCATTCACCACGTCCACCAGCTTGGTGCCAAACTGGTCGACGAAGCTCTCGGCCGCGGCCTCTTCCTGCGCTCGGAGGGGGAACGGGGCGAACGCAAGCAGGGTGCCGATGGCGCCCCAAACCAACGCTTGACGGCGGGTCAGCATCATAGGGGCGGCTTCCTCGAGGCGGTTTCTACTTGGAATACCAATTCGGCACGGTCGCATCATTGTCGCTACGCACGGTGTCGATCGTGCTCTGCCGGTTCTGGCGGTAAAGGCTTCGGAACGTCGCATAGGGGTCCAGTGCGGTGCGCTTGATCGACGCCACCGTGTCCAAAGCCCGCTCCCGCGCGTCCACGGCGCCCACGCCGTAGCGGACATAGTTGAGCGTCACAATGCCATGCCCGCTCGGCGCATACGTGAACGGATCGAACGCGACATCAACCCCGTAGCCGGTCGCATCGCGCGGATCGGACGGGCCCAGCACGGGGAGGAACAGGAACGGCCCGGCGGGCACGCCCCACAACGCCAGCGTCTCGCCGAAGTCGCTGTCATGCGCTGGGTAGCCCACCTTGGCCGCCACGTCGAACAGCCCGCCAACCCCCGCCGTCGTGTTGATCACGAAGCGCATGAAGGTCGTGCCGGCCCGGCGCGGCTTGGTCTGCACCACGTCGTTGATGAACAGCACCGGCGTGGTCATGTTCTGCAGCACGTTGTGGATTGGGTTACGCACCACCGGCGGCACCGCATAGCGGTAGGCCCGCGCGACCGGCGCCACGAAATACGTGTCGAGCCCGTCGTTGATGGAGTAAAACACCCGGTTGGTGGGCTCTAGCGGGTCGTTGTTTTCGTTATACTCTTGCAGCGCCTCGGGGTCGGACGCGGGCGGCTTGGCGGCACAACTGGCAAGTCCCAAGGCAAGGAGCGCCAGAAGCAGCAAACGGGCATGCAAGGGCATTCAGTCTTCCTCAAGCGGGTGGCAGCACCGGCGGTCGCCCGACGGCTGCTGCGAAGTTGTAGCACGGCGCCAGCAACGCGCAACGAGGGTGCAAATCCAGAGATTTGCCTTGCGTCCGGCCCATATTGCCCACATTGACAACGACATGAACCAGCTCACCGCTCCACCGGCCAACGCAAGCGCCGCCACCCCGACGCTGGAACGCTGGCTCACTGGCCCCCGGTTTGGCGCCCTCCCCGTCAAGGACGCCGCCACGGCCCCGCCTGCCCTCTCCTTTGAGTTCTTCCCGCCCAAGACCGACGCGCTCGAGGCCCAGCTTTGGGAGTGTGTCCGCCGCCTCGAGCCACTGGCACCCCGCTTCGTCTCCGTCACCTACGGCGCCGGCGGCAGCACCCAGGCGCGCACCCACGCCACCGTCAGCCGCATGGTGCAGGAAACCAGCCTGGTCCCGGCCGCGCACCTCACCTGCGTCGGCGCCAGCCGTGGCGAGGTGGACGACGTGGCCCGGCAATACTGGGATGCCGGCGTGCGCCACATCGTCGCCCTGCGTGGCGATGCTCCGGCCGGGGGAAGCTATGTCCCCCACCCGCAGGGTTACGCCTATGCCAGCGACCTGGTGGCCGGCCTCGCACGCGTCGCTCCGTTCGAGATTTCGGTGGCGGCCTACCCGGAAACCCACCCCAACGCCCATAGCCCCGAGGACGACCTCGACAACCTCAAGCGGAAGCTGGACGCCGGAGCCACCCGCGCGATCACCCAGGTGTTCTTCGAAACCAGCGTCTTCCTGGATTTCCTGGACCGCGCATTGGCGGCGGGCATTACCGCCCCGATCGTTCCCGGCATCATGCCGGTGTCGAGCTTCGCCCAGGCGACCAAGCTCGGCGCCATGTGCGGCACGGCGGTTCCGCCTTGGCTGGCCGCGATGTTCGACGGCATCGACAGCGACCCCGACATCCGCCGCATGGTGGCCGCTTTCGTCGCGGCCGAGCAGGTGCGCCTGCTCCAGGCCAACGGCGTGGACGAGTTCCACTTCTACACCATGAACAAGCCCGAGCTCACCTTCGCGATCGCGCACATCCTAGGGGTACGCCCGAGAACAACGCCCTCTCCCGCGGGCGGGAGAGGGTTGGGGTGAGGGTGCGCGGGCCGCGATCCGTGGAGTAGCGTGCCTCAGCACCACCACCGCGCCGCTGCCACCCCGCCCTCCACCGCATCCAGTAGCGAAGGCAGGTCGGATGCGCAGGCGAGCGGCTCGCCGAACGAATTCTCCAGCCGCAACTCGGGACGATCCAGCACCAGCCGGATGGCCGGCCCGGACCGCACCGGCGACTCCAGAATCACCGTCAGGTCCGCGCCATTCCGCCGCGTTGCCGACCAGGTCATGTCATGCGCCTGGCACCAAGCTCCGAGCACCGAGAGATCAACCGTCCGTAGCATTTTTCGTCCATATCCTGAGTGCCTACAATCGCAGGATGTGCACTAACGGATCGCATCGCGCCTCTGACATGAGCGTGAGCCACCGTTCATTGCGGCACTAACCGCTTCAATCGTCCGTGAGCGGCCGGCAAACGGCGTCCAGCCAGGCCGCCGCCTCCGTTGGAAGCTGCGGACCGACCATCACCTTCACGCGCGCGTGATACGTATCGAGCCAGACCAACTCGGCCGGCTCGAGCAGCGCCGGGTCGATCAGGCGCCGGTCGAACGGCGCCCAGGTCAGCACCTCGAAGCGCAGGAACGGCTTGGCCGCGGCGGGGAACTCGGCCGGCTGTACCAGCAACAGGTTCTCCAGCCGGATGCCATACTGACCCGGCGCGTAGAACCCCGGCTCGTCCGACAGGATCATCCCAGCCGCGGCCGCCACCACCCGGGCGGCGCGTGAGACGCTCACGGGGCCCTCATGCACCGACAGATAGCTGCCCACGCCGTGGCCCGTGCCGTGATCGTAGTCGAGCCCGGCCGCCCACAGCGCCCGCCGCGCCACCGCATCCAGGTGCGGCCCGGCCACGCCCTGCGGGAAGGCGGTCACAGCCAGCGCGATGTTGCCTTTCAGCACGCGGGTGTAGCGATCCCGCACCTCCGGCGGCGGCGCGCCGGGCCCCGTCCACACCGTTCGCGTGACGTCGGTGGTGCCATCCAGGAACTGGGCGCCGCTGTCGCACAGGTACAGCTCGTTCTCGCGCAGCGCCCGGTCCGACTCCGGCGTCACGCGGTAATGGATCACGGCGCCATGCTCGCCGGCGCCGGATATGGCGGGGAAGCTCTCGCCGCGGAAATGCGGCAGCTCGGCCCGGAACGCCAGCAATCGGGCTGCGGCGGACATCTCCGTCTCGCCGCGCGCACCCTCCAGCCAGTGCAGGAAGCGGCACAGCGCCACCGCGTCCCGCGCATGCGCCGCCCGCGCCCCCGCCTGCTCGACCGGGTTCTTGCACGCCTTGAGCAGCAAGCACGGGTCGGCCCCCGCAGCGACCTGGGCGCCACCGTCCCGCAGCGCTGCGCTGATGGCCGCCGGCGCCCCCGCCGCGTCCACCCGGACCGTCTTGCCGGCGAAACCGCCCAGCCGGTGGCTGAACCCGGCAGCGTCCGCACAGGTCACCGCGGGACCGAGCCAATCGCGCGTGGCGGCCGGCAGCTTGCCGCTCGCCATGAACAGCTCCACCGTCGCGTCGGCATGGACGATGGCGAAGCAGAGCGCTACCGGGGTGAACGGCAGGTCGTTGCCGCGGATGTTGAGCAGCCAGTTGATGCTCGCCGGGTCGTTCAGCACGCAGGCATCCTGCCTGGCGGCGCGCAGGGTTTCGGCCACCGCCGCACGCTTGGCGGCTGAGTCCTCCCCGGCATAGGCCAGCGGGTGCGCCACGGCGGGGGCGGCGGGCGGGGGCGGCCGGTCGTTCCACAGTGCGTCCAGCGGGTTGGGCCGCAACGCCACCATCTGTAGCCCGGCCGCTTCCCAGCGCTGCACCGCCTCCTCGCTGAGCAGCCAGGGGTCGTAGCCTAGCCGCTTGGCCCGGGCGGCGGCCCAATCCTGCGGCGGCTCCTCGATCATGTGGCGGCGCTGGAAAACCGCCGGGTCCGTCTGCGCGGCGAGCTGCAGCACGTAGCGACCGTCGGTGAACACCGCCGCCTCGCTGGCCAGCACCACCGCCAGGCCGGCGCTGCCGGTGAACCCGGTGAGCCAGGCCAGCCGCTCGGCGCCGGGTGCGACGTATTCGCCCAGGTGTTCGTCAGCCCGCGGCAGGACGAACCCGTCCACGCCCGCGGCGGCAAGCTGGGCCCGTAACCCGTCGAGGCGAGGCGCTGTCATCGCATTTTCACATGACTATTAACCATGCCCCGCCTTTCACGCATGGCTGAGCCGAGACAATGCCGCGAGTGCGGACGGCTTGTATCGCCTATGTTCCGGTGGAGCAGACGGGAGCAAGCCATCGCCGATGGCCTCCGAAGCCCGCTGCTGAAGTCTTGGGACGTGGATATTATGAACGCCTATGTTTCGCCGGAGGAGCGCCAGGCCCTCCCCGCCAGCCAGATCAGCTATCCGCAGCATTATGCGGAGGCAAACTATCGCCAGCGCTCGCGCCTGTCAGCCCTGCTTGGCCGGGTTCGTGCCTATTTCGACCAGCGCGCCGTGCTGGGCGAGCTGGACCGGCTGTCCGATCGTGAGTTGGCCGATATCGGCCTGAGCCGCGCGACCATCCCGAGCGTGTTCTCCGACCGGCGCTAACCCAGCTTGCCTCTCCCTCTCCTGTGAAGAACGGGAGAGGGAGATCGTTTGCGCACGACCAAGGTGGTCCAGCCCGCCTCGGCGAGGCTGCACTGCAGCACCAGCCCGGCGCGGCGGTGGGCCGCCAGCACCATCCGGACCTGCCGCGTTAGCAGGCCGGACAGGATGGCGATGCCTCCTGGCGAGAGATGGCTGGCCAACGGCCTCGCCATGGCGCAGAGCGGCCGAGCGAGGATGTTGGCAAACACCAGGTCGTAGGGCGCGCCCGCCAGAACCGGCGGCTGCCACCCCGCAGCGAGGCGGCATGTGATTCGGCGGCCGAGCCCGTTCGCCGTGGCGTTCTGCCGCGCCACCCGCACGGACCAGCGGTCGATGTCGGTGGCAAGAATCGGGCGATGCAGCAGCCGCGCCGCCGCCATCGCCAAAATGCCGGAGCCGCAACCCAGATCCAGGATACGCTGCGGCGCGCGATAGGCGATGCGCTCCAGGGCGCGCAAGCACCCGCGTGTGGAGGCGTGCTCGCCTGACCCGAACGCAACGCCTGCATCCAGCACCAGCGTGATCCGGCCCGGCGTCTTGCCCGGCGGTAGATGCGTGCCGCGCACGGCAAAGCGGCGGCCGACGCGCTGCTCCGGAAATGCCGACCGGGTCCGCGCCAGCCAGCCTTCCGCCTCGGTGGGCTTGCGGAGGGTCGCGGGCTCGAGCCCGGTCACCAGGGTGGCCAAAGCCAGCGCCGCAGCCAGCGCCGCCTCGCCTTCCCCCACGCGCTTGACCCCTTCGGCGCACCAAAGCCGGGTCGCTTCGTCAGCCAGGAAGAAACCGCTGGTCAGGCACGCGGATTCGAGGGCCGCGGCAAACGCATCGAGAGCCGCCTCCGGAACGAGCACGCTCACCGTCTCGAGCATGGCCGTTCCAGCATGAGGCGGCGCCAGGGATCAGGCCAGGTCACCATGCCCCGCCGCAACGTGGCCCTCTTCCGTAGCCGCAGCGCGGAAATACTGGAAGGCGTAGACGCGAACGGCGCTGGTGCGCCCGCCTTCCGAGCGGCCACCCTCGATCTTCTGGACCAAGTCGCCGAGGCCCACTTGCTCCCGCTTGCAGATTTCCTGTAACGCGTCCCAAATTTCAGGCTCCAACCGCATCGAGGAGCGGCCGCGAGACGCGATAATATTTCGGTTAACCAAACGGCTTTGCATACTTCAGATCCATCTCTCCGGGGGCACTTAACGGCGTTAACCACTTATTAACCCGATTCCGCTCCTGAACACAACTGTAAATTGGTAGTTTTCGCTGTTTTTGAGACGAACCATGCTAAGCCGCTTCGGCGGGCGCTTTCAGCGACAGCGACAGCGCATGCAGACCGTTTTGAAACTCGTCCGCCAGCGCCTCGTGCACGGCACGCGACCGCGCCACACGGGTCTGTCCCGCGAAGCGCGCCGAAGTCATTGCTACGCTGTAATGGGTTTCCCCCGCCATGCTCGCACCGGCGTGCCCAGCGTGCCGCGCGCTGTCATCGACCACATGCAATGCCTCCGGATCGAACGCCGTCATCAAACGGGCCTTCATCCGCTCCAGCCGACTTTCTCGTTCCAGAATCATTTTACCCCAACCGAATGAGCCAACGCGCAACGCCCCGTTCGCCGTTGCGTCGCTCTTGCCCGCAACCGCCGCGGACGCACATAAGGGTGAATGACCCGACGCACCCAGCGACCCCGGGCCTACGCGCCCGATCCGGACGCGCCGGGCCGCCCATGCGACCTCCCAGGCTGCAGCGAGCCGGGAGCCTATCGTGCGCCGAAATCGCGGGATACGCTCAATGACTATTGGTGGTTCTGTCTCGACCATGTCCGCGCTTACAACGCGACTTGGGATTTCTACAAAGGCATGTCGCCGGGCCAGATCGAGGCCATGGTGCGCGCCGACACGCAATGGCAGCGCCCGACCTGGCCGCTCGGACGGCTCGGCGGCCACTTCCTCAACGAGGATGCGCTGCGCGACCCGCTCGAGGCGCTCGCCGCCGGCCACCGCCGCCAGGCCGAACGCCAGCGCGCCCCCAGCGAGTTGCGGGAACCGCTCAACACACTCGGACTTGAATGGCCGGTCTCGCTGGATGCGGTGAAGTCGCGTTACAAGGAGTTAGCAAAGCGTCACCACCCCGACGCCAACGGCGGGGACCGCGCCTCGGAAGAGCGGCTCAAGACCATCAATTTGGCCTATGCTGCCGTCCGCACCCATCTTGCCACCGACCCAACGGTGGCCGCCACCTGAACCTAGCCGGCGCCTGCCGCCACCGTTAACGTAACCGCGACCGATCTTTGCCCAAGGATACCAACCGCTGATGAACAACGTCGCCGCCCTCGCGGACACCCGTCCCGCTCCCACCTCGGCCATCGACACGCCGGATACCACGGTGAGCGCGCGCGAGACGTTCGGCATCGACGTCGACATCCAGGTGCCGGCGTTCAGCCTGCGCACCGAGCATGTCCCCGAGATCGACAAGACCTACCGGTTCGACCGCGAAACCACGGTGGCCATCCTCGCCGGCTTCTCCCACAATCGCCGGGTCATGATCCAAGGCTATCACGGCACCGGCAAGTCCACCCATATCGAGCAGGTCGCAGCGCGGCTGAACTGGCCCTGCATCCGCGTCAACCTCGACAGCCACATCAGCCGCATCGACCTGATCGGCAAGGACGCCATCGTGGTGCGCGACGGCAAGCAGATCACCGAGTTCCGCGAGGGCATCCTGCCTTGGGCGCTGCAACACCCTTGCGCCCTGGTGTTCGACGAGTATGACGCCGGCCGCCCCGACGTGATGTTCGTCATCCAGCGCGTGCTCGAGGTGGAGGGCCGCCTCACCCTGCTCGACCAGAACAAGGTGATCCGCCCGCACCCGAGCTTCCGCCTGTTCTCCACCGCCAACACGGTGGGCTTGGGCGACACCACGGGGCTCTACCACGGCACCCAGCAGATCAACCAAGGCCAGATGGACCGCTGGAACATCGTCGCCACGCTGAACTATCTGCCGCACCAGCAGGAAACCCAGATTGTCATGGCCAAGATGGGCTTGGACATGAAGGAGACCGCCGCCCGCAAGCGCACCGAGGCGATGGTGGCACTCGCCGACCTCACCCGCGCCGGCTTCATCAACGGCGACATCTCCACCGTCATGTCGCCCCGCACGGTGATCACCTGGGCGGAGAACGCGAAGATTTTCGGCGATCTCGGCTTTGCCTTCCGCGTGACATTTCTTAACAAGTGCGACGAAGCGGAACGGTCCACCGTCGCGGAATACTACCAGCGCTGCTTCAACGAGGACATCCCGACGGGGGTGCCGACACGCAAGGTGCTGTAGGGCAAGAGTGCTGAGCAATTGAGCAACACCAAGGATAACGGACGCGCGGAGGACTTCAAGCGCGCCACCGCCGGCGCGTTGCGCGCCATGGCTCAGTCCAACGACGTCCAAGTGGCGTTCCAGCCGGGCCCGTCCGGCTTGCAGGGCCGCCGCGCCCGCCTGCCGCTGCCCACTCGCGCCCTGCCGGCCGCCGAGATGGCCAAGCTGCGCGGCGCCGCCGACAGCGTGGCGCTGCGCCTGCGCCACCACGACGAGAGCGTGCACGCCGCCCGCTCGCCGGGGCAGCGCGAGGCCAAGGATGTGTATGACGCGCTCGAGCAGGCGCGCGTCGAGACCGTCGGCGCCCAGCACATGGCCGGCGTGTCCGCCAATCTGCGTGCCCGCCTGGCCGAGGAGTGCGAGGCCGAGGGCTACGACCGCATGACCCGGCGCGACCAGCTCCCCATCCCGGTCGCATTGGCCCTACTCGCCCGCGAGCGCATGAGCGGCGAGGCCTCCCCCGACGCCGCCACCCGCATCCTGAGCACATGGCGCGACACCTTGGGCCCGGACGCCGAGGCTGCCATGGCCGGCCTGGCCGCCGCGCAGAACGACCAGACCGAGTTCACCCGCGCCGCCCGCCGCCTGCTCGCCGCGCTCAACCTGGCCGAAGCCGAGATGGAGTCCGAAGCCGACGACTCCGAAGGCGAGGGCGAGCAAGATGGCGAACAGGCCGGTGCCCAGGACAACCGCGAGGACAGCGCCGGCGAGACCAGCTCCGAGGAGGACAGCACGCTGGGGCAGCAGCCCGAGCAGATGCAGGGCGAGGCCTCCGAAAGCGAGGGCGAGGAAGCCGAGGAGGAGCAGGCCGCCGCAGCCGAGGGCGACGAACGGCCCGGCGGCCCGCAGCAACGCCGCGACCGCGTCCCCTCCGACGACAGCAGCACCTACCGCGCCTTCAGCCGCGCCTCTGACGAAGAGGTGGAGGCCGACGAGCTCTGCGACCCCGAGGAACTGACCCGGCTACGCCAACAACTCGACCAGCAGCTCCAGCATCTGCAAGGCGTGGTGAGCAAGCTCGCCAACCGGCTGCAGCGCCGCCTGATGGCGCAACAGACCCGCGCCTGGGAGTTCGACCTCGAGGAGGGCATGCTCGACGCCGGGCGCCTGGCCCGCGTGATCGTCAACCCGCTGCTCTCGCTGTCCTACAAGCGCGAACGCGAGACCGAATTCCGCGACACGGTGGTCACCCTGCTGATCGACAACAGCGGCTCCATGCGCGGCCGCCCGATCACGGTGGCCGCCATGTGCAGCGACATCCTGGCCCGCACGCTCGAGCGCTGCGCGGTGAAGGTGGAGATCCTCGGCTTCACCACCCGCGCCTGGAAGGGCGGCCAATCCCGCGAGCGCTGGGTCAGCGAGGGCAAGCCGCGCAACCCGGGCCGGCTGAACGACCTGCGCCACATCATCTACAAGCCCGCCGACGCCCCCTGGCGCCGCGCCCGCAAGAATCTCGGCCTGATGCTCCGCGAGGGCTTGTTGAAGGAGAATATCGACGGCGAGGCGCTGCTCTGGGCCTATCGCCGCCTGGTCAACCGTCCCGAGCGGCGCCGCATCCTGATGGTGATCAGCGACGGCGCCCCGGTCGACGACAGCACCCTTTCGGTCAACCCTGGCAACTACCTCGAGCGCCACCTGCGCGAGGTGATCCGCGAGATCGAGAGCCGCGATTTCGTCGAGTTGATCGCCATCGGCATCGGCCACGACGTGACGCGGTATTACCGCCGGGCCGTGACCATCGTGGACGCGGAAGAGCTGGGCGGCACGGTGATGAAGAAGCTGGCCGAGCTGTTCGACGAAGACATGGCCGCCGCCGGGGCCCGGGCGAGCGTGGAGCGGGCGCCGCTGGTCGCCTGACGCCAGATGCACATCCGGCCGCCAGACCGCCTGATCCGGGCCACGCCGCCGACCTCGCGCCGCAGCCGCCGGCGCCGAATCGTGCTCGGCTGGATGCTGGGCGGGTCGCTGCTGCTGCACCTGCTGATCCTGCTGCTGATCTGGTGGCCCCGCTCCCATGGCCAGCCGGACGAGACCGCCGCGGCTGCCACGGACGTCTCGGTGGTGTTCGCGCCATCGAGCGGCAAGCAAGCCTCCACCGCCAGCGCCAAGCCGGCGCCGACGCCCGCCCCCGCGGTCGGCAATCCCCAGGGCGTGACGGCTCCGCCGACGCCCACCCCCGCTACGGACGTGCCGACGCAACCCCCTGCCCCGCAGCCGACGCCGCCGGCACCAGCACCGGCGCCCCCGAGCCCGCCGGAGCCGCAGGAGGAGGCCTCGTTGCAGCCGCCGCAGCCGGAAGCCGCACCGACGCCGCCGGCGCCCGCGCCGCCCACGCCGCCGCCCCCGCAAGCAGCGCCCACGCCCGCACCAGCCACGCCCGCAGTGCCACCGCCGCCGGCGCCGCAAGCCCAGAAACAGCCGCCCACGGTCATGCTGGACCCGTCTGAAGAGGGCGAGTTGCCGATGGTGCCGCAATTCGTCATGCCGCAGCCGCCGCCGCCGTTGCCGCCATTGCCCACGCCGGCCAAGCCGCCGCCGCGGCCGCGCTCGCTGGCGCAATCGGTGCCGCGCAGTTCGTCCGGCTTCCCGATGCCGCAGAACTGGTCGCTCGCGACCGGCCCGGCGTCCCTGCTGAGCCAACGCGGCACCGACATGGCGTCAGCGCCGCGCGGCAGCAAATCCGACTCCGAGTATAAGCACGTCGCCGGCGCCGACCCGGGCGAAGACTGGGAGGCCGAGCTGCACCGCTGGGCCAGCGACCACGCCTACTACCCCGAGGCCGCTGCCGAAAACGGCGAGGAGGGCGTCGCCGTCATCCAGGCGACGATCAATCGCTATGGCAAGGTGGTGAACGTGGAATTGGTGGAGCGGTCGGGCTCGGCCTTCCTCGACTCGGCTTGGCTGGGCGAGTGGCGCAACGCCACCGTTCCGCATTTCCCCCCCGGCACGCCCGAGGACACGACGACGATCGACTACACCATCCACTACATCCTGGTCCGCTCCAGCCGGCGGTGACCGTCCCCTCCTCCACCTATTTTTCTCCCTCTCCCTCTGGGAGAGGGCCGGGGTGAGGGGGCCACGCACGAGATAAGCGCGACGGATCTGCCTCGCAGCGCCCTCACCCAACCCTCTCCCAGAGGGAGGGCTTTAGCCTGAGCGGCGTGGATCGGCGCCCCTACCCGTCGAAGTTCAAGGCCTCGAGCAGGTCCTGCGCCACCGGCCCGCGCACCGCGGCGAGGCACTCGGCATACAGCCGCAGGACGTCTTCCTTGCCATGGTAGCCAGGCTCCAGCGCCATGATCTTTTCCATCAGCCGGAACGCCACCGCCTCTGGCGTTCCGGCTTCGACCACGGTCGTGCTCATGCCTACTGGCTCTTCGCCGCGCGTTCAGCCCGGCGCGCACGGTTGTAGGCGCGGATCTCGTCCATCGTGACGTAGCCCTTGTTCTGCGTGTCGATGGCGGCGAAGTTGCGCGCCACCATCGGCATGCCGGACTGCGCTTGTGCCAAGGTCAGGTGCCCATCATGCGGGGTGTTGGCCGCGTCGAACCGCGCCGGCATCGTCTGCCGGGTCCTACGGGCGGGCGCGGGCGCCGAGGTGTTGGGCGGCGGCGCCGTCGGGGCGCCCGTGGTGCCGGTCAGCGGTGTCTGCGCTTGAGCCAGCGTGGCAAAGCCCAGCACGAATGCGGCGGCAAGACTGAGGCGCACCGGGTCTCTCCTCTGCAAACCGATCAGCCGGCCACGGACCGGATGATCGCGGCAGCCTCCTGCACCTGGGCGGCGGAGATGTCCAGGTGGGTGCAGGCGCGCGCCCGGTGCGGCCCCATGACGGAGATGAGCACCCCCGCCGCCGCCGCCCGCTGCGCCAGTTCCTTGGCGTCATAGCCGACGGTCGTTGTGTCGATATACACCAGGTTGGTCTCGGGCGTGGCCACCGTCAGCCCCGGGATTTGGCCCAGCCCCCGCGCCAGTTCCTTCGCGTTGGCGTGGTCCTCCGCCAGCCGGTCGATGTGGTAGTCCAGCGCATACAGGCAGGCCGCCGCCGAAATCCCCGCCTGGCGCAGCGAGCCGCCCAGCCGCTGCTTCCAGCGCCACGCCGCTCCGATGAACTCCGCCGACCCGGCAAGCACAGCGCCCAATGGCGCCCCCAGCCCCTTGGTAAAGTCCAGCCACACCGAGTCGTATTTGGCCACCATCTCCTTCACGGGCACGCCGGTCGCCACCACGGCGTTCATCAGCCGCGCGCCATCCATGTGCGTCGTCATGCCATGGGCGTGCGCCACGTCGGCCACATCGTTCAGCTTGTCCAGCGGCCAGATGGCGCCGCCCGCCAGGTTGGCGGTCTGCTCCACCGCCACCACGGTCTGCGGCGGCGAATAGCGCGTGGGCGTGCGGATTGCGGCGAACAACTCGGCCGGCCCAAACTGGCCGCGCTCGCCGGGCAGACCCAGCACCATCGCCCCTGCCAGCGCGCCGACCGCTCCACCCTCGCTGGTGATGATGTGTGCGGTGTGATGCGCCAACACTTCGTCGCCGGGCCGGCACATCGTCAGCAGCGCGACCTGGTTGCACATGGTCCCGCTGGGCAGGAACAGGGCGGCTTCCTTGCCCAGCATCTCAGCCATCCGCTCGCACAGCGCGATCACGGTGGGGTCGTCGCCGTGCTGCTCGTCCCCCACTTCCGCTTCCATCATGAAGGCGCGCATGGCTCGGGTCGGCCGGGTCTGTGTATCGGAATAGAGATTGACGCGGACCGGAACGGGCGCACGGAACGGGGGCGGGGCGAAATTCATCATCCGTTCAACGCTCCATCATCCTTTGACTGCCATCGGCGTCACCGCCACCGTGGCAGACGGCCGGCCATACACGTCTCGCGCCCGCTTCAGGAACGCGTTCACCATCGCCTGCACCGCCTGGTTGAACACCACGCCGATGGCCGCCTGCAGCATACGGCTGCGGAACTCGAAATCGACAAAGAAATCGACCCGGCAGCCATTCGGGGCGGGCGTGAACGACCATTGATTGTTCAAGTAGCGAAACGGCCCGTTTTCATAACGCACCTGCACCGTGCGCGGCCGGTCCAGCGCGACCCGGCTTGTGAATCCCTCGCGGAACGGACCGAAGCCGATCGTGAGGTCCGCCACCAGCTCCGTCTCGGTGCGCGTCCGCACGCGGGACTGGGCGCACCAGGGCAGGAACTCGTGATACTTGCCGACATCGGCGACGAGATCGAAAATCTGCTCGGCCGTGTACGGCACCAGCTTGTGCTCGGCATGGGTGGGCACGCTAGCGGGGCCCAGCCTGCCGCGCGGCGCGAAGTTCGGCAAAGTCGCTGTCGGCATGGTAGGAGGAGCGGGTCAGCGGGGTGGCGCTTACCATGGAAAATCCCTTGGCCCGCGCCAGGCTGGCATAGTCGCCGAACTCCTCGGGGGTGACGAACCGGTCCACCGCCGCGTGCTTGGGCGTCGGCTGCAGGTATTGCCCCAGGGTGAGGAAGTCCACGTCGGCCATCCGCATATCGTCCATCACCTGCATGATCTCGCCCTTCGCCTCGCCCAGGCCCACCATCAGGCCGGACTTGGTGAAGATGCTCGGGTCGAGCGTCTTGACGTGGTCGAGCAGGCGCAGCGATTGGAAGTAACGCGCGCCAGGCCGGATGGTCGGGTAGAGCCGGGGCACGGTTTCGAGGTTGTGGTTGAACACGTCCGGCCGGGCCGCGACCACCACCTCGGCGGCGCCGGGCTTGCGCAGGAAGTCCGGGGTGAGCACTTCGACCGTCGTCTGCGGCGCGGCCGCCCGGATGGCGCGGATCACCGCGGCGATATGGCCGCCGCCGCCATCGGGCAGGTCGTCCCGGTCGACGGAGGTAATCACCACGTGGCGCAGCCCGAGCTTGGCCACGGCATCGGCCACCCGCTGCGGCTCGCTCGCGTCCAGCGCTTCAGGCAGCCCGGTGCGCACGTTGCAGAACGCGCAGGCGCGGGTGCAGGTGTCGCCCATCACCATCATGGTGGCGTGCCGCTGCGACCAGCACTCGCCGATATTGGGGCAGGCCGCTTCCTCGCATACCGTGACCAACCCGTGCTCACGCATCAGCGCGCGGGTCTCCTGGTAGACGGGATCGCTCGGCGCGCGCACCCGGATCCAGTCCGGCTTGCGCAGCGCGGTCGTGGCAGGCCGGTTGACCTTCTCAGGATGGCGGATCACGCCGCCGGCGCGGTGGTCGATCAAGACACGGGTGGACATGATCCCTGCGGACCCCTTGGGCGGGCGATTGTAAGCCGACAAGTGGCGCCCGGTGTGCCGCAGGTCAAGCCATGCTTAGCCTTATGCCGCCCGTCACTTCACCCGTTTGCGCCGCGGCGCCGGCTTGCTCGGCTCCGGCGGCAGCTCCGCCGCGGTCGCGCTGGCCAGGCGCCGCAGCAACCCGTGCAGCGCCTCCGCCTCCACATCCTGGAAGCTCACGCCGGCAAACCGCCCCGCCAGCACGTTCACACGCAGCCGCGTGGCGCCCAGCACGGCCACGCCTTCCGTGATGTCGCACAACACGACCTGCCAGACCCCATCGATCAATCCAGCCACGCAGGGCAGCGTGACGGTGAACCCAGTGTCGGCCGGCGCGCCGCCAAACGCATCGGCCACGTCCTGCCTGGCTTGCCGCCGCGCCTGCCAAAACAGGGACGCGCCACCCACGACCGCAATCAAGCCGAAATAGAGTACGCCCGCCTCCGCAACCGGCGTGCTGCGCAGCGCCCAGCCTCGCAGCTTCAGCCGCGCCGACGGCGTGATCGCCAGTTGCTCCGACCCGGCGATGTTGTTGCAATCGCCAATGTCGTCGAACACGTAGCGCAGGTGCTGGTCCAGCGCGATCGTCACCCCCGCCATCGGCGGCGTGGCCAGGGCGGTCTCCCGCGGCGGCTCACGGCGTGTCGCCCGCCGTGACATCTGAGCCACCACATCGGCCATCAGGCTCGGGTCCGGCGGGCGCGACGCCGCGGCCACCATCCGGCCGTCCTTCAGCTCCACCATGATCCAGCCGGGCAGGAAAGCGGCCCGGTCCTCGAACCGCAGCACGGTGGCGAGCTGATATCGCCCGTCCGACCACTTGCCGTGCAACTCGCAGCCGGCGACGAAGCCGGCCTGCTGCGGTGCGCCCGGGAACTGGGCCGCGATGTCCTCCCGCGCCTGGCGCGTCGCCCTGAGGAAGATGCTGCTCTGCCCGTCATCCCCGACCAGCACGACGGTCACTTGGCCGGACACACCCATCCCGGGCACGAAGCTCCAGCCCGCGACTTCAAGCCGGTCCGACGCCTGGAACCGCCCGCCTTCGATGGCGCCGAGCGTGCTGTCGCCGACACGGTCGATATGGATGCGGCCGTGTTCCGCATCGAGCCACTGGCTGATCCCGGGCGGCAGTTCGAGCCGCACGTCGGACTGGCGCGCCGGGTCGAAGATATGCCGCGGCGGCGCCAACTCGCGCCAGCTCGCATGCGGCAGCAGGTGGATCTGCCCCGCATCCAGCCCCAACGCGCCGCGCGCCAGCGGAGCGCTCGGGCACACCGAACGGTAGATCTCGAGCAGCCGCGCCGCGTAGCCGTGGCACTCCGTCCACAGCTCCGGCGTGATGGCGGTGCGCATGGACGTGAGCTTGGCCGGGTCCGCCCGCAGCGCCTCCAGCAGGCTCACCACCGCCGCGGCGTCCCCCACCTCGACCAGGAAGCCGGTGCGGCCATGCTCGATCCGGTCGGCAAAGGCGCCGATGCGGGTGGCGATCGGGATGATGCCGCGCTGCCAGGTTTCCGACAACGAAATGCAGTAGGTTTCCGGCCAGATCGACAGATGCAGCGACACATCGCAGCCATCGGCCGCATCGAGGTCGCCCATGGCATAGCGGCCGCGATAACTCACATGCGCGTGGCCCGCCCGCGCCAGCACCTCCTCGTACTGCGCTTCCGCCTTGCCGAACAGCACGAACTGGTAGCGCCGCGGGTCCACCGTCTCGATCACGCTGAGGATGGTGTCGGCGCCCTTGGACCTTAGAAAATTCCCAACCACCGCCACCTTGAGCGGCTGGTCCGCCACGCGCTCGCCGCGGGGCCGCTGCAGGCGCGCGGCCTCGGGCATGGGGATGCCCAGCACCTCGCAGCGCTTGGTCTCCAGATGCGGGTAGATGCGCCGGGTGAGCTGGCTGGAATAGGATGTTCCAAACAGCAGCACGTCCACCGAGCGCAGCATTTCGGCCATGAAGCTGCGCCGCGTCTGCTGCGCGCCAGCGGGCAGGTTCTCCGCCAGCCGCAGGCAGATGTCGCAGGCGGTGATCGGGCGCTCGCCGATATTGCAGAACTGCAGCGCGTTGTTCAGCAGGTTGTAGCGCGAGCACACCAGGAAGAAATCATGCGCCGAGAACACCGTGCCCGCTCCGCAGGCCTTGGCGATCATCGGCAAGGAGGCAGTGTGGTGGCCCAAATGCTGGAAATGCACCACGTCGATCCCGTATTGGGACAGCGCGTTGGCGAAGGCCGCCTCTTCCGCCGCATCGGTGAGGCTGTCGAGCCAGCCGATCTCGGGCGCGTCGAACTGTTCCAGCACCGTCCCGTCGGAGGCCTCCAGGCTGCAGGAGGCGCCGCGGCGGAGCCAGAACAGCACCTCCACCGACTGCGCCAGCGCCGTGACCACGGCCTGCTGATACACCTCCACCCCGCCCCAATCCGGCTGCCGCATGGTCGAGTGGGTGCACATCAGCACCCGCAGCCGGCGCGCGGGCGTCGCGGCGGGCTTAGGCGCCGCCTTACGCGCGAACTCCGCCTTGGTGATGGTGGCGATCTGCTGCAGCCGGTGTTCGAACAAGTGACTCTCGCGCACGCAGCGCTGCGCTGCAGACGCGCGGCCTTGCCGCATCGCCGGGTTCGCGAGCAGCGTCTCCACCTCGCTGATCAACGCCGGCACGCTGTCGCAGCACGCCACGCCCTCGATCACGCGGAAATTGGCCGAGGGCAGCGCCGGGTCGAGTTCCACCACCTGCGCCGCGCCCGCCATCGCCAACTCGAACAGCCGCGGGCCCGGCGCCGTCGCCTGGCTCACATTGCCATGGCTGGCATAGTCGCGGAACATCGTCAGTGTCACCCGGCTGGCGTTGGCGAAGCCCACGAACGAGGGCAGGCTGATGGGCCATTGCACCGCGCGCGAGGCGATGTCCTGCGGCAAGGGCGGCAGATATGGGTTGGTGGGGCAGACCAGCTTGAACCGCTTGCTCTCGAACCGCTCGATCAGCGCGCGCAACGTGGCCACCCGGTTCGGCCACATCGTTCCGGCGAAGAAGATGTCGTATTCGCACCCACTGTCGTCGCGCACCGGACGGAATTGCAGGCTCTCGCTGGCGCCGAGCGGCAAGTAGTGGCCATTCTCGTAGCGGCTGGCGCAGCTCGGGTCGTTGGTGAACACCACGTCGAACAGCCCGGCATGCGCCAGGTTGTAGTCCAGCATGAACGGGTCTTCGAACAGCCACAGCACCATGGTCTGGAACGCCGGGCGCACCCGCTCGATCAAGCCGCGGTGCAGCCGCTGGCCGTCCAGGCAGATCAGCGTGGCGTGCTCGCCGCTCGCCGCCAGCTCCACCAGGTTGCGATTGTCGGCCCGCACCACGTTCTCCGCCCCGAACACCGCCTGCGCCGCGCGCTCGATGCCGAGCGTGAGATAGGCGTTCGAGTTGTGCGTGAAGTTGGTGTTGTAGAGGATGGTCACAGCAGGGCCTCTGCTTGCAGGATGTCGAGCAGGCGCTGCGCCCGGTGCGCGTAGGTGTGCTCGGCGAGCGCCCGGCTCTGCGCCGCCACAGCCGTGCTATCCCGCGCCGCGCCGTCGCTTAGGTAGCGCCTCAGCAGCGCCTCGAAGTCCGCCACCGTCGAGAAGCAAGGCACCTGCTCCGGCGTGAAGTAGTCGCGGATTTCGTAGGTGTCCTCGTGGAAGAACTGCACCGCACCGGCCAGCGCCGTCTCGAACGTGCGCGGGCCCGGCGTCGACGGCGTGATGCGGTAGCGTTGGTTCTCGAAATGCAGGCTGCGCCCCAGGTTCAGCACGATCTTCGACGCGCCATACATCTCGATCAGCTCGGACTTGTCGATCCGCCGGTCCGAGAACCCGGCGCCGAACTGGCCCCAGCCCGGCCCGATGAATTGCAGCCGCAGCCCCGCCAGGCTCGGCAGCAGGTCGCTCACCAGCTCCTTGCGGCTGCTGAACGCCACCCCGCAGAACATGACGTCGATCGGCCGTTCCGCCGCCGGGTCGTATGGCACGTAGTGGCGCAGCCGGCAGCCGGCCAGCGGCAAGTGACGCGCGACCGGGTGGTCGTAGAAATTCACGCCCCAGCCGTCGCAGGAGAACACGACGCTGAAATCGCGCGCGATGCGGTAGTGGGCGTCCTGCTCGTAGGGGTCTTCGGTGGCCCAGAACACCGGCACGGCGCCCCAAGCCCGGGCATCGCGCGCCACCTCGCCATAATAGGTGCTTTCCGGCAGGTAGGAGCCGATGCCGATGACGATATGGGGGCGGAACAGCGCGATGGTGGCGCTGGCGCCGGCCAGGCTGGCGGAGACCACGTTGGCAGCGCCCACCAGATCGGCCCAGCCATCCATGATGGAGGTGCGGACTTGCTCGTTGGCCTGCGACTCATAGCGCCCGGCGCTACAAATCAGGATGCGCCACGCCTCCCCCGCCATCGCCCAACCCTCTGTCGCTCACACATACGTCATCGCCGATATCGACCGGCTTGGCAATCGCCGGTTCGGCTCCCGTTCCCGCCGGCGGAAGCGGCAGCCTTCACCGTCCTACGGGTCCACAAACACCGTCTCAGGATACCCTTGCACGAACAGCAACGCCCGCAAATCGGCGTGGTCCACCCGCAGGCGCGCACTCTCTGCCACCACCGGCTTGGCATGGAACGCCACCCCCATGCCCGCCGCGCCCAGCATCGCCAGGTCGTTCGCGCCATCGCCCACCGCCAGCGTGGCCGCCAGCTTCAGCCCGCGGGCAGCCGCCAGCTCCTCGAGCACGGCCAATTTCGCGCCCCGGTCCAGCACCGGCTCGCCGACGGCGCCGGTCAGCGCCGCGCCGTCGTCCAGCAGCACGTTGGCGCGATGCACGTCGAAGCCGCAGAGCGCCGCCACCCGCGCGGTGAAGCAGGTGAACCCGCCCGAGACCAGCGCCGCCGTCGCATTATGCGCCCGCATGGTGGCGACCAGCGTCTGCGCGCCCGGAGTGAGCCGCACCCCCGCCCAGGTCCGCTCCAGCGCCGCCAGCTCGAGCCCGCGCAGCAGCGCCACCCGCTCTCGCAGGGCGTCGGCGAAATCCACCTCGCCGTTCATCGAGCGCTTGGTGATCGCCGCCACCTGGTCGCCGAACCCCGCCTGCCCGGCCAGCTCGTCCAAGGTCTCGCCGGTGACGATGGTGCTGTCCATGTCCGCCACCAGCAGCCCCTTGCGCCGCCCGCGCGAGCGCACCGGCAGCGCGTCCACCGCCGCCCCCGCCAGTGCCGCACGCACGGCGGCCATATCGGGCGCGTGGGGGCACGGCACGTCCACCGCCTCCCCCGCCGCCAGCACCATCGGCGTGCCGCCCTGGACGGCGTCGCGCACAGCGGTGATCGTGCCCGGCGAGAGTGTGGCGGCGGCGCGGGCGGCCACCAGGGTGAGGACATGCGGCATGGCCCCGGCGCAATGGCAGAGGAAGGCGGGCTCGGCAAGGCGCGCTCTTATCGTCGCCGGGCCGACTTGCAGCGGAAAGTCGGCCGCGGCGCTGCATTTGGCCCGGCGCTTCGGCGGCACCGTGATCAACGCCGACTCCATGCAGGTCTATCGCGAGCTGCGCATCCTGACCGCCCGCCCCACGCCAGCGGAGGAGGCGCAGGCCCCCCACGCGCTCTACGGCGTGCGCCCCGCGGCCGCGCCGGGCAGCGTGGCCTGGTGGCGAGCCGCCGCCCTCGGCGCCATGGAGGCCACCTCCCTGCCCATCCTGTGCGGCGGCACCGGGCTCTACCTGCGCGCCCTGACCACCGGCCTGGCCGACATCCCCGACCCCGGCCCCGCCGCGCGCGAGGAGGCCCGGCGCCTGCTCGCCACCGACGGCCCCGCCGCCTTGCACGCCCGCTTGGCCGCGGCCGACCCGGCCACATCAGCCACGCTGCGCCCGAGCGACGGCCAGCGCCTCGCCCGCGCCTGGGAAGTGTGGCGCGGCACCGGACGCGGCCTGGCCGAGTGGCAGGCCGCCCCCGCCAACGCACCCGAGTGGGAGTTCTTCGTGCTCCAGCTCGACCCGCCACGCCCGGAACTGCGCCAGGCCATCGCCGCCCGTTTCCGCGCCATGCTGGACCAGGGCGCGGTGGCGGAGGCCGCCGCCCTCGCCGCCCAGCAACTCAGCCCCGGTCTGCCAGCCTTGCGCGCCCACGGCGTGCCGGAACTGATGTCGTTCTTGCAGGGTGAGATCACGCTGGAGGAAGCTGAGCGCCGGGCGGTGCTCGCCACCGGGCAATACACCAAGCGCCAAGCCACCTGGTTCCGCCACCAGGCACTCGCCCCGGCGGCGCACACGCGCATCATTGCTGCGCGCTTCAGCAATCCTGCGCAACTTTCGACAACATTGATAGCTGCTATGCAACAGTTTCTTTGCTTGCCGGTTGACCCCTCCGCCTCGCATCCGTAGATGGTCGGCATGACGCATCACCCCGCCCAACGCCGCCCCGGCGCCGAAATCCTGCTCCAGGCCCTCAAGGACCAGGGCGTCGAGGTGATTTTCGGCTATCCGGGCGGCGCTGTGCTGCCGATCTACGATGCGATCTTCAACCAGAATGCGATCCGGCACGTCCTAGTCCGCCACGAGCAGGCGGCGGTGCACGCGGCGGAGGGCTACGCCCGCTCCACCGGCAAGGTCGGCGTCGTGCTCGTCACCAGCGGCCCGGGCGCCACCAACGCCGTGACCGGCCTGGTCGACGCGCTGATGGACAGCATCCCCATCGTCTGCCTGACCGGCCAGGTGCCGACCCACCTGATCGGCAACGACGCGTTCCAGGAGGCCGACACCACCGGCATCACCCGGCCGGCCACCAAGCACAACTACCTGGTCAAGCGCGGCGAGGACCTGGCGCGCGTGGTGCACGAGGCGTTCGCCATCGCGGCTGGCGGCCGCCCCGGCCCGGTGGTGATCGACCTACCCAAGGACGTGCTGATCGCCGCCGCACCCTACACGCCGCCCTCGACCGAGCCGCACCGCTCCTACCGCCCCCGCACCACGCCCGACCCGGCGCAGATCCAGGCTGCGGTGGCGCTGCTGAAGGGCGCGCGGCGGCCGATTATTTACAGCGGCGGCGGCGTGATCAATGCCGGCGACGACGCCAGCGCCGCCCTGCGCGAGCTGGTCCGGCTGTGCGGCGCGCCCTGCACCTCCACCCTCATGGGGTTGGGCGCCTACCCAGCCTCCGACCCGCAATTCCTCGGCATGCTGGGCATGCACGGCACGGTGCAGGCCAACCTCGCCATGCATGGCTGCGACGTGATGCTGAACGTCGGCGCCCGCTTCGACGACCGGGTCACCGGCCGGCTCAGCGCCTTCGCCCCGTTTGCGCAGAAGATCCACTGCGATATCGACCCGTCTTCCATCAACAAGAACGTCGCCGTGGACGTGCCGGTGATCGGCGACGCCGGGCTCATCCTGCGCGCCATGATCGCAGCCTGGCCTGCCGACCCGCAGCGGCAGGACCGCATGGCGCTGACCGAATGGTGGCGCCAGATCGACGCCTGGCGCGAGACCGACTGCCTCAGCTACCAGCAAGACCCGGCGCCCACCGCCATCATCAAGCCGCAGCATGCCATCCGCCGCCTGCATGCCGCCTGCGCCGGGCGGGACACCTTCATCAGCACCGAAGTCGGCCAGCACCAGATGTGGGCCGCGCAGCATTTTGGCTTCGAGCAGCCGAACCACTGGATGACCTCGGGCGGGCTCGGCACGATGGGCTACGGCCTCCCCGCCGCCATGGGCGTGCAGGTGGCGCATCCCGACGCGCTCTGCATCGACATCGCGGGCGAGGCGTCCATCCTGATGAACATCCAGGAAATGAGCACGCTGGCGCAGTACCGCCTGCCGGTGAAGGTGTTCATCCTGAACAATCAATACATGGGCATGGTGCGCCAGTGGCAGGAACTGCTCCACGGCAGCCGCTACTCCGAGAGCTACAGCGCCGCCCTGCCTGACTTCGTGAAGCTCGCCGACGCCTTCGGCGCCACCGGGCTGCGCGCCACCAAGCTCGGCGAGTTGGACGACGTGATCGAGCGCATGTTGGCAGCACCTGGGCCGGTGATCGCCGACATCTGCGTCGACGAGAAAGAGAACTGCTACCCGATGATCCCGTCCGGCGCCGCGCATAACGAGATGATCCTGGGCCCAGGCGGGGAGGCGCGTGCCGCCGGGCTGACGGACGCCGGCCTGATGCTGGTGTAATGTCGGACGCGCCCCCCACTGCACCACAGACCGCCACGATCTCGGTGCTGGTGGAGAACGAGTCCGGCGTGCTGGCCCGCGTGATCGGGCTGTTCAGCGGCCGCGGCTACAACATCGACAGCCTGACCGTGGCCCCGGTGAGCGACGACCGCGGCCGCAGCCGCATCAACGTGGTCACCAGCGGCACGGAGATGGTGATCGCGCAGATCAAGGCGCAACTCGGGCGGCTGGTTCCGGTGTACAAGGTGGCGGACCTGACCAAGGAGGGTCCACACATCGCGCGCGAGCTGGCGCTGATCAAGGTGGTTTCCACCGGCACCGAGCGCAGCGAGAGCCTGCGCATCGCCGACGCCTTCCGCGCCCGCGTGGTGGACGCGACCGTCGGCAGCTTCGTGTTCGAGATGACTGGCGGCACGGAAAAGATCGACGCGTTCATCGACCTGATGCGCCCGCTGGGTTTGGCCGAAGTCTCCCGCAGCGGCGTCGCCGCCATCGCCAGGGGGCCGGCGACGCTGTAAGCCTCCCCGAGGCGAGAGGGCGGATGTAGCGGGCCTGGCGTCAGGCCTGTTTGAGCTCGATAAGCTGCCGCCGAATGGCGCGGCTGCGGACGATGCGGTCCTCGATGTAGCTCGCATCGCCCCAGCGCACGGCACGCGCCATCGCCTGCGCATCCTCGGTGAACCGGGCCAGCATCTCCAGCAGCGCCTCGCGGTTGTTGAGGAACACGTCGCGCCACATCACCGGGTCGGAGGCGGCGATGCGGGTGAAGTCGCGGAAGCCGGCGGCGGCGAAGCGCATCACCTGCTGGCGGCTCTCGTCGGCCAGGTCGTCGGCCGTGCCGCAGATGGTGAAGGCGATCAGGTGGGGCAGATGGCTCACCACGGCGACCACGCGGTCATGATGCGCCGCTTCCATGACCTCGATCTGCGCGCCCAACCCGCGCCAAAGGGCCGCAACCCCGGCTGTGGCCGCCGGGTCGGTGTCGGGCAAGGGGGTGAGCAGGCAGTAGCGGTCCCGGAACAGGGTGGCGAACCCCGCATTGGGGCCGGAAAACTCGGTGCCCGCCATGGGATGCGCCGGCACCAGGTGCATCCCCGGTGGCAAGCCAGCGGTGAGGTCGCGGATCACGGACTGCTTGGTGGAGCCGGTGTCGGTCACCACGGTGCCGGGGCGCAGGTGCGGCGCCATTGCGGCGGCGAGCGCGGCGAAGCTGCCGACCGGGCTGGCGAGCATCACGCAGTCGGCGTCCGCGACGGCACGGGCGAGGTCGGACTCTACGGCATCGGCAATGCCGAGTGCGGCCACTTCGCCGCACACCTCCGGGCTGGCGTCGTAGGCGACCGTGGTGCCCACCAGGCTCGGCTGCTCGCGGCAGCCGCGCAGCACGGAGCTGCCGATCAGCCCGACCCCGATGACGGCCAGGCGCTGGAAGACCGGCTCAACCACGCCAATCGGCCAGCGCGTCGATCACCATGCCGTTCTCCTCCGTCGTGCCGACGGTGATGCGCAGGCAGTGCGGCAGCGCGTAGGACGCCATGGCGCGCACGATGATGCCGCGCCGGCGCAGCGCCGCGTCGGCTGCGTTGGCGGCCTCGGGGGTGCCGAAATCGGCCAGCACGAAGTTGCACTCGCTCGGCCAGACGCGGATGCCGTAGCCGGTCAGCGCCGCGGTGAGGCGGGCGCGCTGGGTGCGGTTGTGGGCGAACCCGGTCTCGACCCAGCCGGGCTCGGTCAGGGCGGCGATGCCTGCCTCCTGCGTCGGCAGCGTGACGTTGAACGGCGGCCGCACCCGGTTCAGCACATCGATGATGGCGGGCGGCCCATACACCCAGCCGAGCCGCAAGCCGCCCATGCCGAACACCTTGCTGAAGGTGCGCGCCATGACCGTGTTCTCGCTGGCGTCCACCAGGGCGATGCCGGGGTCGTAGTCGGGGTTGTCGACGTATTCGGCGTAGGCGGCGTCGATCACCAGCAGCACCTCGGGAGGCAGCCCGGCCTGCAGCCGCGCCATCTCGCCGCGGGGCATCAGGCTGCCGGTCGGGTTGTTCGGGTTGGCCAGCATGACGATGCGGGTGGCCGGGGTCACGGCGGCAAGCAGCGCGTCGACGTCGGTGATGAAGTCATGCTCCGGCACCTTGATGACGCGCGCGCCCGCCATCATGCCGACGATGCCGTACATGACGAAGCCGTATTGGGACATGATCAGTTCGCTGCCGGGCTCGGCATAGGCGTGGATCAGCAGGCCGAGCAGCTCGTCGGAGCCATTGCCGCAGACGATGCGCGCCGGGTCGATCCCGTAGCGGGCGCCGATTGCCTGCCGCAATGCCCGGCTGTCGGCGTCCGGATAGCGGTGGCTTTCGGCCGCGGCGCGCTGGGCGGCGGCGACAGCGCTGGGCGGCGGCCCGAACGCGCCCTCGTTGGACGAAAGCTTGATCACCTGGTTGACCCCGGGCAGCTTGAACTCGCCGCCGACATAGGGCGCCACCGTCATCACCATGGCGCGCGGGCGTGGTGCGGTCATCGCGGTAACTCTCCTCCAAGTGGAATGGCATAGGCGCCGAGCACGACCGGCGGCCACCCGCCGGATTGGGTGGCCAGGGTGGCCAGCCGCGCGTCGCCCTCGCGGACGAAGCCTGCGACGTCTACCATGAGCAGGGCACGCCCCGCCCCCTGGTCTCGGCGCAAGATAAAATGAGCGGCCTCCAGCCCGGCGGCGGCGAACGCCTGGGCCAGCCGGGCGCGGCTCTGGTCCGGCGCCACTTCCAGGCCCAGCAAGGTGCGGTCGTCGCCGCTCGGGTCGGGCGGCACGGTGCCGACCACCAGCGCCTGCAGCTTGGGCGCACCCTCCGGACGCGGCGCCCAGAACGGCAGCCGCGCCACCACGTGAATGCGCAGGCGAGCTGGGACATGGGTGCGCAGCGGAGCCGCGACAGGGACGCGCAGCGGAGCCGCGCCATGGGTGCGCAGCGAAGCCGCGACATGGATGCGCGGATCATCGCGCTGCAATAGCGCCGTCCACCAGGCGGCGGCGGGGAGTTCGTCATCGGCGGGCATCGGCAGCACGGCAGCCGTGGCCAAGCCGGCACTCACCTCGCCGATCGCCTGCGCCGCCGTGCGATAGGCCCGCAGCGGGATCAGGGCGCCGAAATGCTCCCGCGCCAGGGCGGTGAGGCCGCTCGCCGGGTCGGTGTCGCACACCGAAAGGGCATACGGGCCTTGCATGCTGGTCATGCCAGAAAGAATTTCGCGCCACACCCGCACGATGGCGCCGGCCGCCAGTGGCCCGGCGTGGCGCCCGAGCAGCCGGCGCAGGATCGCCGCCTCCCGCCCCGGCCGCAGCGCCACCGGGCCCTTGGCGCCGACGCGCACGACGTCGGACACGATTTCGGCCCGGCGGAGCAGCAGATCGTGCAGCGCGTCATCGATGCTATCCAGCTCGGCGCGGAGCCGCAGCAGGTCGGCAGGCACGGCGGGCGGCTCGGACGGGGTGGGGAGTGACATACCAAACGCATTAAACCGGCCACCGCCGCGCGGCAAACCGCGGGACAGCGCTGCCGTCGTTGGGGTGTTGTCCCGTCGCGGCAGGATCGCCATACAAGCGGGCGTGGACCACCCAGAACCCCTCACCACGACCCGGCACCAGAGCGTCCATTTCGCCGCGCCGTTCGGCCTGGATTGCGGCCACGCGTTGCCGGGGGTCGAGGTCGCGTACTGTACCTACGGCGCGCTCAACGCCGACGCCAGCAACGCCGTGCTGGTCTGCCATGCGCTGACCGGCGACCAATACGCCGCCGAGCGTCACCCGCTCACCGGCAAGCCGGGCTGGTGGGAGGCCGTGGTCGGGCCGGGGCGGCCGATCGACAGCGACCGGTTCTTCGTCATCTGCGCCAACGTGCTGGGGTCGTGCATCGGGTCCACCGGGCCGCGCTCGAGCAATCCCGCGACCGGGGAACCCTGGGGCACCAACTTTCCGCCCATCACCATCCGCGACATGGTGCGCGCGCAGAAGCTGCTGGTGGAGCACTTGGGGATTTCGCGGCTGTTCGCGGTGGTGGGCGGGTCGATGGGCGGGATGCAGGCGCTGGAATGGGCCGCGACCTTCCCGGCCATGGTGTTCGCCGCCGTGCCGATCGCGACCGCGCCGTTCCACTCGGCGCAGAACATCGCGTTCCACGAGGTGGGGCGGCAGGCGATCTTTGCCGATCCGGACTATTTCGGCGGGCGCTATTGGGAGAGCGGGCGGGTGCCGGCGCGCGGCCTGGCGGTGGCGCGGATGGCGGCGCACATCACCTATCTGTCCGAGCAGGCGCTCACCCGCAAGTTCGGCCGCCGTCTGCAGGCGGGCCCGGAGCGGGCGGAGGAGGCGCTGAGCCTATTCGGCGACATGTTCGAGGTGCAGAGCTACCTGCGCCACCAGGGTTCGACCTTCGTGCGGCGGTTCGATGCCAACTCGTATCTCACCATTACGCGCGCGATGGACTATTTCGACCTGGCCGCGGA
This sequence comes from Acetobacteraceae bacterium, assembly GCA_965198565.1. Taxonomy (GTDB): domain Bacteria; phylum Pseudomonadota; class Alphaproteobacteria; order Acetobacterales; family Acetobacteraceae; genus LMUY01. Next base: position 253,848 of record OZ240665.1, read on the forward strand.
GCACGATGGGGATCTGTCGGCGGCGTTCCGGGGCACGCGGACGCGGTTCTGCGTGGTGTCGTTCACGTCGGACTGGCTGTTCCCCACGGCGCAAAGCCGGACGATCGCGCGGGCGCTGAACCGGGCGGCGGCGAACGTGAGCTTCGTCGAGATCGCCTCCGACAAGGGGCACGACGCGTTCCTGCTCGACGAGCCGGATTTTCACCGCACGCTGGCGGGGTTCTTGGCGGGGTGTGCGGAGCATGCGGGTCTGGGGTGATGGTGCGTGTGGGCCCCTCACCCCGACCCTCTCCCATGGGGAGAGGGAGAAGACATAAAGCCCTCTCCCTCTGGGTGAGGGTTCAGTGATGAAACCACCCGTCCAATTCGTTGCCAAGAACATGCGGCTCGACCTGCGGCTGATGAGCGAGATGATCGCGCCGGGCAGCCGGGTGCTCGACATCGGCAGCGGCGACGGCAGCCTGATCGACCACCTGTTCCGCACCCGCGGCTGCGACGCACGCGGCATCGAGTTGGACATGGCCGCCGTGACCCACGCTGTGGCACACGGCCTGCCCGTCATGCATGGCGACGCCGACACCGACCTCGAACACTATCCGGATGGCGCGTTCGACTACGTCGTGCTGTCACGCACGCTGCAGGCGGTGGAGCGCCCGCGCGAGGTGCTGCGGCAGATGCTGCGGATCGGCACCCGGGCGCTGATCTCGTTCCCCAATTTCGGCCACTGGCTGGTGCGCTGGCAGCTCCTGTTGGATGGGCGGATGCCGATGACCGAGGTGTGGGACCGGCCTTGGCACGAGACGCCCAACATCCATCCCTGCACCGTGCGCGACTTCTTCGAGCTGTGCGCGCAGGAGGGCTACGCGGTGGAGCGCTGGCTGGCGGTGGACGAGGCGGGGCGGCGCTCGCCCTGGCGCCGTTTCCCCGCGCTGGCCAACATCTTCGGCGAGCAGGCGTTGTTCCTGCTACGCCGGGCTGGGTGAGGGCTCCTCGGCGGCCAGCGCGCGGGCGGGCGCCGGGGCCTGCAACTGGAACGGCACCGCGACCACGGCCAAGTTCGCTCCGCCGTCACGCAGCAAGGCCGACCGCAGCCGGCGCTCGCGATGGGTGTGCATGATCGCCTCCCACCAGCGCCGCTCGACCAACTGGGGCAGCACCACGGCGACCGGCCGGGCCGGGCCGGGCGCGTCGAACTCGGCGATCAAGCGTAGCAACGGGCCGAGCACGGAGCGGTAAGGCGAGGTCCGCACCACCAGGCGCGGGATTGGCAGCCCGGCGGCGCGCGCGGGGCCCTCGACGCAGGCCTGCCACTCCGCGCGCAGGTTGCGCTCGTGCTCCTCGGCGTCGGGGCCCTCGAGTTCGGTGCAATGCAGCGCCGTCACGTCGGGCGACAGGCGCATGGCGAAGGCCACGGCCTTCTCGCTCACCCGGTCCCAACCGGCGATCGGGATCAACACCTGCGGCGGCTGGTATTCGCGCAGCTCGAGCGGGTCTTCCATGTCGCAGGCCAGCGATCGGGACAGCCCGTCGTAGTAGCGGCGCACAGCGCGCAGCAGCAGCAAGGTGGCGGGGATCACCACCACGGTGAGCCAGGCGCCCTCGGCGAACTTGGCGGCCAGGATGATGGCGAGCGCCACGGCGGTGGCCAGGGCGCCGAAGCCGTTCACCAGCAGGCGCAGGCGATTGGTGCGGCCGCGGCCATGCTGGTGCCAATGCCTCGCCATACCGGCTTGCGAGAGAGTGAAGGACAGGAAGGCGCCGACCGCGAACAGCGGGATCAGCCGGTCGGTGATGCCGTCGAAGGCGATGAGCAGCAGCCCGGCGCCGGCCGCGAGGAACAGGATGCCCGCGGTGTAGACCAGCCGTCGGCCCGGCACGGCAAAGGCGCTGGGCAAGTAGCCATGGCTCGCCACCTGCCGGCACAGGCGGGGGAAGCCTACGAAGCTAGTGTTGGCCGAGAGGCATAGCACCGCCAGCACGGCGGCGATGGTGACGCTGTAGAGCCAGCCCCGCCCAAGCATGGCCGCGGTCAATTGGGACAGCACGCTCTGGTAGCCGGGCTGCGTCTGGTCCATGGCGGCCACGCCGAAGCGCTGGCACAGCAGCGCCACCCCGCCGAGCAGCACCGCCAGCACGCCCACGATGGCCGCCAGGGTGCCGTGGGCGGCCCGGGTGCGCGGCTCGCGGAAGGCGCTCACGCCGTTGCTGACGGCCTCCACCCCGGTCATCGCGGTGCAGCCGGCGGCGAAGGCGCGCAGCAGCAGCCAGAGGGTGAGCGCTTCGGTGCCGGGCCGGATGGCGGGCGGCGGCACCAGCGGGGCGGCGTGGCCGGACCAGACGCGCCAGGCGCCGACCGCAAGCACCAGGCTGAGGGTGGCGATGAACAGGTAGGTTGGGATCGCCATCGCCAGACCGCTCTCCTTGGTGCCGCGCAGATTGGCCAGGGTGACCACCGCGAGCACGGCGAGGCAGAGCGGCAGGGTGTAGGCTTGCAGCTCGGGCAACGCGGAGACCAGCGCGCCCACGCCGGCGGAGATGCCGACGGCCACGTTCAGCATGTAGTCGGTCATCAGCGCCGCGGCCGCGAGCAGCCCGGCGTTGGCGCCGAGGTTTTCCCGCGCCACGGTGTAGGAGCCGCCGTTGTTCGGATAGGCGGTGATGGTCTGCCAGTAGGACAGGAACAGCACCAGCAGGAGCAGCAGGATGATGCCGGTGATGGGCGTGATCGCGCCCAGCCCCGCGGCCCCCACGGGGGCGAGCACGGTGAGTGCCGCCTCGGGGCCATACGCGGCTGAGCCGAGGCCGTCCAACCCCATGGCGGGCAGGCCCTCGAGCACGCCGATCTTGTGGTCTTCCGCCTCGCGGTTGGCGAGGGTACGGCCGAGCAAGGCGCTGACGAGCGACATGCGGGTGGGGCTCCGAACGATGTGCCGGGCTATACGCACCAGCGGTGCAAGGGTGTCACGCCGAGATCGTAGGGTGGGGTGCGCTTTGGCACCCCACCGCAGGTGGCACGACGGTGGCTAGGCGTGGGTGCGCTTGGTCAACACGCGGATGGTCACCAGCGAGCTCGCGATCGCGAACAGCGAGATGCCCGTGGTCGCGGCGCCCAGGGCGTAGAGCACGGGGGTGGTCACGTTCGTGGTCATGCCGAAAATCTCCAGCGGCAGGGTGTTGTCGCTGCCGGCGGTGAGCAGGGTGCGGGGGAACTCGTCCCAGCTCAGGGTGAAGCCGAACAGGCCGATGCCGATGATGCTCGGCAGCAGAATCGGCAGCAGCACGTGGCGGAACGACTGCCACGGTGTCGCCCCCAGGTCCCGCGCCGCCTCCTCCCAGGAGCGGTCGAACCGGTTCAGCACGGCGAACATCACCAGCAGGCCGAATGGCAGCGTCCAGGTGAGTTGGGCGCCGAACGCCGAACTCCACCAATCGGTGTCGAGCCCGGCCTGGCTGAACACCAGGCCGATGCCGAGGCTGACCAGGATGGAGGGCACGATCAGGCTGGCCAGGGCCAAGGCGAACAGCGCGTTGCTGCCGAAGAAGCGCTGGCGGAAGGCGAGCCCGGCGGCCACGGAGGCGCACACCGTCACCACCGTCACCATCGCGGCCAGCATGGCGGTGCGGCCCAGCGCGTCCGGCAGGTCGCCAACCCGCTGGGCGGCGACCAGTTGGGCGAACCAGTGCAGCGAGACGCCGCGCATCGGGAAGGTGAGGCCGCTATCGGGGCCGCCGAACGCCAGGATCACCAGCGTGACGATCGGGCCGTAGAGGAACGCCACGAACAGCGCGAACAGCGACCCGGCGACCAGGCGCAGCGCCATCAGAGTTCGCCGCGGATGTTGGCCACCCGCAGCACCGCGCCCACCACCAGCAGCACGGTGGCGAGCAGCACCACGGCGTTGGCGCAGGCCGCCGGGTATTGCAGTTGCGCGATCTGGTTGGAGATTTCGAGCCCCACCGAGGCGCGCTGCCCGCCGCCCATCAGACGCACGGTGATGAAGTCGCCCATCACCAAGGTGAGGATGAAGGTGGTGCCGATCGCAAGGCCAGGGCGGCAGAGCGGGATTAGGATGTTCCAAAGCACCTGGAGCGCGTTGGCGCCGCCGTCGTACGCGGCTTCGATCAGGCGGCGATCGATGCGCATCATCGAGTTGAACACGGGCACGACCATGAACAGCGCGTAGAGATGCACGAAGGCGAGCACGATGGCGAAGTCGGAATAGAGCAGCGCCTCGATCGGGTGGTCGATCACGCCCGCCGCCAGCAGGACGCTGTTCACCAGGCCATTGCGGCCCAGGAAGGGGATCCAGGAGATCATGCGGATGATGTTGCTGGTGAGGAACGGCACCGTGCAGACCAGGAACAGCGCCATCTGCATCGTGGTGGTGCGGACCATGAACGCGAGATACCAGGCGACGGCGAAACCGAGCGGCAAGGTGATGGCCCAGACCAGGAGGGCGTATTTCAGCGTGTTGACATAGGTGCGCCAGGTGACGGCGGAGCCCAGCACGTCGATGTAGTTCTGCAGGATGAAGGCGGGGATGACCTGGACGCTGTCGTAGTCCCAGAAGCTGACGACGACGATGGCGAGCAGCGGGATGAGGAGGAAGGCGAGCAGGATGATGGCGAGCGGGAGGGCCTGGAGGTAGGGGGCGATGCGGATCCGAGACCACCCGCCCTTCTTATCTCCCTCTCCCTCTGGGAGAGGGAATAGTAGGGAGGGCGCGGACGGGTTTGCCATTACGCGGCGACGAACTCGTTCCATTTCTGGACCATGTAGCGGTCCTGGTCCATCACCGAGTTCCAGCAGGCGACGCGGCTCATGCGCTCGTAGAACGCGCCGCCATCGCGCTTGGCGCCGGCCTTGTCGATCACCTTGCCTTCGGGGCTGACGATGTCGGCGGTGGCGGCCTTGCCCTCCATCCAATAGCCCCACTCGTTGGCGCTCATGTTCTGCTTGGCCGTGTCGAGCACGGCGCTGTAGTAGCCCTGCCGGTTCAAATAGGCGCCCGCCCAGCCGGACAGGTACCAGTTCATGTACTCGTACGCGGCGTCCAGCTGGAGACCGCTCAGGTGTTTGGCCAAGCCTAAGCCGCCGCCCCAGCCGCGATAGCCCTCGGCCAGCGGCTGGTAGACGCAGTCGATCCCGCGCGCGCGCACCGCCGTCACCGCCGGCGACCACATGGACTGGATCACCACCTCGCCCGCCGCCATCAGGTTCACGCTCTCGTCGAAGGTCTTCCAGAAGGCGCGGAACTGGCCGGACTTCTTGGTGTCGATCAGGAAGGCGATCGTCTTGTCGATCTCCTCGCGGGTCATGTTGCCCTTGTCGGCGTAGTGCATGGTGCCCAGGCTCTCCATCACCATCGCCGCATCCATGATGCCGATGCCGGGGATGTTGAGGATGCTGGCGCGGCCCTTGAACGCCGGGTCGACCAGGTCTTTCCAATGCGAGATGGGGCGGCCCACCAGGTCGGGGCGGATGCCGAGCGTGTCGGCGTTGTAGATGGTGGGGACGAGCGTCATCCAGCCGGTTTCGGTGGGCGAGAACTTGGTGGAGGTGGGCCCGTCCACGAAGCTCACCGTGTGGGGCGCCGTGCCCTGGCCGAGCGTGCTCTCGGGGGTCAGCTTGCCCGATTTGAACAGCGGCACGATCTGGTCGTACAGCTTGATCTTCTTGACATCCATGGGCTGGATCACGCCCGTAGGAAATACCTTTTTGATCGAGAAATACTCGATGTCGGCGATGTCGTAGCTGCGTGGCTGGGTCACCGCCTTTTGCACCACGGCGTCGGTGTCCAGCGCGGTGAGCTCGAGCTTGAAGCCCAAATCCTGCTTCACCTTGTCGGCGATGGCGTTGAGCGAGGAGACGCCGGTGCCGAACTGGCGCAGGGTGACGTTCTTGATGTCCTGGGCCCAGATGGTCGGGAACCCGGTCGGGAACGCGGCGGCAACGCCCGCTCCGGCGGCCGCGGTGGTCTTCACCAGGTCTCGGCGGCTGATAGCCATGACGGCTCCTTTCTGGGGCGGGCAATGGGTGCGCCGCCGAACCCTGCCGCCGGAGCGATGGCCACGTCAACGCTGCTGTAACGGCTTTTGTGCGATCAGCCGCGCGGTGCGGTCAGGTGACGCATCGGGCAGGGTTTGCTACAGGCCCGCCTGCATGGGGAGCAGCCGGTGGGTCGAACGCAGCAGATCGCGAGCTTCAGCATCGTGCTCGGCGTGGGGGTGCTTGCGCTCAAGGCCGGCGCCTGGTGGCTGAGCAACAGCGCCGCGCTGTTCTCGGACGCGCTGGAGAGCACGGTCAACGTCGCCGCTGCCGTCATCGTCCTGGTGGCGCTACGCGTGGCCGAGCGGCCGGCCGACGCCAACCACACCTATGGCCACCAGAAGGCGGAGTTCTTCGCTGCGGTGGTGGAGGGCGTGCTGATCATCGTGGCGGCGGGCGCGATCCTGCAGCATGCCTGGTCGAGCTGGCGCGACCCGGCGCCGCTGGTGGCGCCGTGGCAGGGACTGGCGCTGAACGCGCTCGCCTCGGTCGCAAACGGGGTCTGGGGCAGCGTGCTGCTGCGGGCGGGCCGGCTCAACCGTTCGGCCACGCTCACCGCGGACGGGCGGCATCTCTGGGCGGACGTGGTGACCTCGGTCGCCATCCTGGCGGGGCTCGGGCTGGCGCTCGCCACGGGCTTTCCCGTGCTGGACCCGCTGCTGGCGGCCGCCGTCGCCGCCTATGTGCTGTGGTCGGGCACCAGCCTGATCGGCGAGTCGGTGGGCGGCCTGATGGACGCCGCCCCGGCACCCGACGTGGTCGACCGCATCCGCCGCCTGGTGGGCGAGCATGCCCAGGGCGCGCTCGAGGCGCACGACCTGCGGACTCGCCATGCCGGGCGGCTCACCTATCTGGAGTTCCACCTGGTCGTGCCGGGTGACATGTGCGTTTCGGAGGCGCATGGCATCTGCGACCGGATCGAAACGGCGTTGCGCGAAGACATGGAGCACCTGATCATCACCATTCACGTCGAGCCCGAGGGCAAAGCCAAGCATCACGGAGTGCTGGTGCTGTGACGATCCGCATCGACCGGGTGATCACCCGCGGCGGCGATGGCGGCGAGACCTCGCTGGGCGACGGCAGGCGGGTACCCAAGGACGCGCTGCGGGTGGAGGCCTATGGCACGGTGGACGAGGCCAACGCGACGGTCGGGCTGCTGCGCCTGCATGCCACGGCCGAAGCGGATGCCATGCTGGCGCGGATCCAGAACGACCTGTTCGATGTCGGGTCCGACCTGTGCGTCCCGGGCGCGGCGGGCGACCGGTTGCGGCTGACCGACGCGCCGTCGTTGCGGCTGGAGGCGGAGGTGGCGGCGATGAACGCGGGCCTGCCGCCGCTGGACAGCTTCGTTTTGCCTGGGGGAACGCCGGGGGCGGCGCACGCCCACCTGGCCCGCACGGTGGTGCGCCGGGCGGAGCGGCTGGTGGTGCGGCTGGGGCGCGAGGAGGCGGTGAACCCGGCGGTGGTGCGGTTCCTCAATCGGCTGTCGGACCATCTGTTCGTGCTGGGGCGGGTGCTGAACGATGGCGCGGCGGCGGACGTGAAGTGGGTGCCGGGGGCGAACCGGTAGGCGTTGTGGGTTCGCACCCTCACCCCGGCCCTCTCCCGCCCGCGGGAGAGGGAGAGGGAATGTGAAGGGTTAGTTCTCCATCATCTCCACGGCGGCGACGTCCAGCAGGCGCTCGATCACCTCGGGCTCCTGGGCGCCGGCGATGGCGTGGCGGCCGCCCACGACGAAACACGGCACGCCGTTGATGCCGAGGCGATGCGCGCGAAGGTTGTCGGCGTGCACCCCCTCCAGTTCGGCATCGCCGGCCAGCATGGCGTGGGCCGCGGCCGGGTCGAGACCGCAGGAGGCGGCGATGGCGGTCAGCATGGCAATGTCGCCGATGTCCCGGCCGTCGGCGAAATGGGCGGCGAACAGCGCTTCCACTACCTCGTCGGCGCGGCCGAAGCGGGCGGACCAGCGCACCAGCCGATGCGCATCCACGCTGGAAGGCGTCCGGCGCACGCGGTCGAAGCGGAACGGCACGCCCTCGGCGCGGCCGATGTCGGCGATGGAGCCATAGAGCCGCCGAGCCCGGTCCTCGCCGCCGAACTTGCGCACTACGTAGTCCGACCGCGCCATGCCGAGCCGCGGCATGTCGGGGTTGAGCAGGAAGGGGCGCCAGACCAGCTCGATCAGCAGGTCGGGGCGGCGGCGCACGGTGCGGATCAGCCGCCTTGTGCCGAGATAGCACCAGGGGCAAACGAGGTCGTGCACGACCTCGACGATCAGGCGTGCTTTCGGCGGAGCAAGTACGTTCACCGCGCCATCCTAATCGTCAAAATTGTGGCCGTCACACGGTTTTTCGAACGCCCATGGCTGACCGCCGGGTCAGGTCTCGCCATAGGATGAGATCACCGGGTCGAGCCGGTATTCGTCGACCAGGAAGTCGATCACCGCGCGGGTGCGCGGCGCCAGGTTGCGGCGGGAGGGATACACCGCGGTGATCGGCGACGCCGGCGGCTGCCAATCCAGCAGCACCGGCTGCAGCAGGCCCGAGGTGATCTCCTCGGCGAAGTACCAGGTGGGCAGCATGGCGAAGCCGAGGCCGGACAGCACCGCCTCGCGCATCGCTTCGCCATTGTCGGTGCGGAAGCGGCCGCTCACCTGCACGGTGACCTCGTCGCCGGCGCGCCCGAAGGTCCAGTCGTTCGGTTGCTCGCGGGAGGTGAAGACGATGCATGGCATGCGGCCCAGCTCGGACGGGTGTTTGGGCTCGCCATGTTCCGCGATGCACGCGGTGGACGCGACGGTCATGCGGCGGAACGAGCCGATCTTGCGCGCGACCAGCGACGATTCCTGCACCGGGCCGGTGCGGATGGCGAGGTCGAGCCCTTCCGCGACCAGGTCGCCCGCGGTTTCGGACATACGCAAGTCGATCGAGATCTCGGGATAGCGCTCGAGCAGGCGGGGCATGCGCGGCGCCACGTAAAGCCGCCCGAAGGTGGCCGTGGTGCCGAGGCGGACTAGCCCGCCGGGCAGGGTGTGACGCCGGCCGACGGCGGCTTCGGCCTCCTCCACCGTGTCCAGCACGCGGCGGGCATGGCCCAGTAGATCGCGGCCGTCTTCGGTGAGCGCCAGGCTGCGCGTGGTGCGCTGGATCAGCCGGGCGCCGAGATGCTCCTCGAGTGCCGCGACCTGGCGGGAGACGGCGGGTTGGGTCATGCCCATTTCTCGCGCCACAGCGGAGAACGAACGGGCCTCTGCCACACGCACATAGACGCGGAATGCAGCGAGCAGGTCCATGATTTATGCTTTTAACACATGAAAGCTACCGCTCATGCCGGCATGTAAATCATGTCTGGGCTGCTGAGATAGATATCTGTAGGCTCAAGCAAGCGGATGGAGAGGTCAGCAGCTATGCAGCTAAGTCATGACTCCCTGGGAAGCCAGTTGCACAGCTTCTACCAGGGCTTCATGAGTCGGCTTGGCCCCGCCGACCGACACGCGATCACGGAGGCCAACGCTCTGTTGCGCGCCGCGTCGAGCCGTGCGCGGATGCCGCAGGTCGGAGACCTTGCGCCGGATTTCACACTGCCGAACCAGCACGGGCGCTTGACCCGGCTGTCCGACCAGTTGCGCTATGGACCTGTGGCCGTGATGTTCGTGCGCGGCGGGTGGTGCCCGTTCTGCACGCTCACGTTGCGAGCCTATCAGGCCGCCCTCCCGGCGATCCACGAGGCGGGGGGCACCCTGTTCGCCCTCACCCCGCAACCGCCGGACCGCTGCAGCACCATGGCGGAGCGCGACCTGCTGGCGTTCTCGACCTTGTCGGACGCCGGGAACGATGTCGCGGAGCGCTACGGCGTGGTCTACGAGGTGCCCGAGGTGGCGCGGCCGCTCTATCTGCGGCTCGGCCACGACCTACCGCGGATCAACAAGACCGGCGATTGGCGGGTGCCGCTTCCGGCCACGTTCCTGGTCGGGGTGGATGGCCGGGTCGCCCTGGCGGACGCCCAACCGAGCTTGGAAGAGCGCCTTGAACCCGCCAAGCTGGTTGCGGCGCTGCAGGGCGTTAGCGTGGGCGAGTTAACCGATGGTGGGTAGCTGATCGCTGTCCCGGCGCGCCTCGGTCGGGGGCAGGGATGTCGGCATCTCGGCGAGCCAGCCCTTCAGCGACTTCATCCAACCGTTGAACGCGGTGGCAATGGCGTGGGCGATCTCGCGGTTGCCTTGCTCCGCCAGCAGCATCGCCTCGCCAGCCTTTGAAAATGTATCCATCACTTCAACCCCTTATCACGTTCGGGCTTAGCCCGGGCTAAAGGACGTTCCTACCTATTGTGCAATGCAACATAATCCTCTCGTGCTGCAGTGCAACATGCAATCGCACATGGCTGCTATTTGGCGTGTAGCGTGTCTTGTTCCGGCCCAGCGTGAAGCGAGTCGAGCGCTGCCTGAAGGAACACCGCCGCGGCCATCCGGTCCACCGAGGCGGCCCGGCGAGTCCGGCTGGCGCCCTGCCCCGACAACGCGCGGTTGGCTTCGGCCGAGGAGAGGCGCTCGTCCCACATGGCGGCCGGGAGCCCGGTGGCGGCGGTGATGGCGAAGGTCCAGTCGCGCGCCGCTTGCGCCGCCGGGCCGAGGCGGCCGTCCATCTGCAGCGGCAGGCCGATCACCAGGCCGCCGATGTCTTCCTGACGGGCGAGGGCCTGGATTTGTTGCGCCATGCCGGCCAGCTTGCCGCGCGGCATGGCGCCGAACGGGCTGGCCAGGACGCGGCGGACGTCGCTCAGCGCCAGCCCCACGTTGCGCGTGCCCAGGTCGATTCCGAGCAGGCGCTGGTTGCGCGGCAATTGGGCGTGCAAATCGGTTAGGTTGATGATCGGCATCGCCTCCCGTTATGGTCTGCCTCTTCACCCCAGCCAAGGACCGCCATGTCGCTCGACCTCGCGACCGTTCGCCGCATCGCCACTCTCGCCCGCATCCGGGTCGAGGAGGACCAATTGGGCGCGCTGCAAACTCAGCTCAACGGCATCCTGGGCTGGATCGAGCAATTGAACGAGGTGGACGTTTCGGGTGTGGCGCCGCTGACCGGCGCCGCGACCATGGCGCTGCGGCTGCGGGAGGACCGGGTGGCCGATGGCGGCGTGGCCGAGCAGGTGCTGGCCAATGCGCCGGACCGGGTCGGGCCGTTCTTTGGGGTTCCGAAGGTGGTGGAATGAGTGTCGCCCAAGGTGGTGGAATGAGCCTCACCGAATTCGGCCTGGCCGACGCGGCCGCCGGGCTGCGGGCGCGGCGGTTCAGCGCGCGCGAGTTGGCCCAGGCGCATCTGGATGGCATCGCGGCGCTGGGCGACGAACTCAACGCCTTCATCACGCTCACGCCCGAACTGGCGCTGGCGCAGGCCGATGCCGCCGACGCCGCGCTGGCGCGGGGGAACGCCGGGGCGCTTGCCGGCATCCCGCTCGCCATCAAGGACGTATTCTGCACCCGCGGCGTCCGCACCACCGCGGGCAGCCGCATCCTCGAGCCGTTCGTGCCACCCTATGAAAGCACGGTGACGGCCAAGCTGCTGGGCGACGGCGCCGTGTTCCTGGGCAAGACCAACATGGACGAGTTCGCCATGGGCTCCTCCAACATGAGCAGCGCATTCGGCCCGGTGACCAACCCGTGGTCGCCGCCCGGGGTGAAGCTGGTGCCCGGCGGCTCCTCTGGCGGCTCGGCGGCGGCGGTGGCGGCGGGGCTGGCGATCGGTGCGACGGGCACGGACACCGGCGGCTCGATCCGGCAGCCGGCGGCCCTGTGCGGCATCGTGGGGGTGAAGCCCAGCTATGGCCGCTGCAGCCGCTGGGGCGTGGTGGCGTTCGCCTCCTCGCTGGACCATCCGGGGCCGTTCGCGCGCTCGGTCACGGATGCGGCGCTGCTGCTCGGCTCGATGGCCGGATTCGACCCAAAGGACAGCACCTCGGCCGACCGCCCCGTGCCGGACTTTGCCGCCGCCTGCCGCCGCGGGGTGCGGGGGCTGCGGATCGGGGTGCCGCAGGAATACCGCTCCGACGGGATGGCGCCGGAGATCATGGCGCTGTGGGAGCAGGGATTGGGCTGGCTGCGCGCTGCCGGGGCGACGGTCGTGGATGTTTCGCTGCCGCATACCAAATATGGGCTCGCGGCGTACTATATAGTTGCACCGGCGGAGGCGTCCTCGAACCTGGCGCGGTATGACGGCGTCCGGTTTGGCCGCCGGGTCGCGGGCGAGAGCCTCACCGAGCTGTATGAGCGGACCCGGGCCGAAGGCTTCGGCGAGGAGGTCCGCCGCCGGATCATGGTGGGGACCTACGTGCTCTCCGCCGGCTATTACGACGCCTACTACACCCGCGCCCAAAAGGTCCGCGCGCTGATCCTGCGGGACTTTACCGACGCCTTCACCCAGGTGGACGCCCTGCTGGCGCCGACCACCCCGAACGCCGCGTTCGCCCAAGGCGACAAGATGGATGACCCGGTCACGATGTATCTCAACGATGTCTTCACGGTGAATGCCAACCTGGCTGGTGTCCCTGCCCTCTCGCTGCCAGCGGGGCTTAATGACGCCGGGCTGCCGCTTGGCCTGCAGGTGATCGGGCGACCGTTCGACGAGGAAACGATGTTTGCGGTCGCCGGCACGATTGAAACGGCCGCCGGGTTCAGCGCGCGGCCACGGTTGCGCGCGGGGGAGGTTCATCATGGCCGTTGACCTGGCAGCCAAGACGGTCGCCGAGTTGGAGACCATCCTACGCAACCACGAGACGGCGGGGAAAACCACCGCCCCCTCGTTCAAGGCGGCGCTGGCCGAGCTGGGCGCGCGCAAGACCGCGAGCTTGAGCCTGGATCGGACGGTGGAGATCATCGGGGAGGCTGCAAGGCGGCGGCAGTTCATCGCCTACCGGCAGGTTGCGGAGCAGAATGGGGTGGAGTGGAGCAAGGCCAATGTGGCGATGCGCAAGCACCTGCTCGCGGTATGCGAATATGGCCACCGCAAGGGGCTGCCGATGCTGTCGGCCATCGTGGTGAGCCAGAACCACGTGGCGGACGGCGGCATGGACGAGCCGACGCTCACAGGCTTCTGCAAGGCGGCGCGCGCGCTGAAGCTCGATGTCGCCGACCCGGCGACGTTCCTTAAAGAGCAGCAGGCGGAGGTGTTCACGGCCGCGGCGGAAGGGCGCTTCTGATGAGCTACACCCTGGCCGGGGAGACCGGCGACTGGGAGGTCGTCTGCGGGCTGGAGGTGCATGCACAAGTGACCAGCCGCGCCAAGCTGTTCTCCGCCGCCGCCACCGCGTTCGGCGCCGACCCCAACAGCCAGGTGAGCTTCGTCGACGCCGGGTTCCCCGGGATGCTGCCGGTGGTGAACGGCGAGTGCGTGGCGCAGGCGGTGCGCACCGGATTGGGGCTGGACGCGCAGATCAACCTGGTCAGCCAGTTCGACCGCAAGAACTATTTTTATGCCGACCTGCCGCAAGGCTACCAGATCAGTCAGTTGTATCACCCGATCGTGGGCGCCGGGCAGGTCGAGATCGAGGTGGGCGGGGAGTCGCGGCGCATCGGCGTCACGCGGCTGCACCTGGAGCAGGACGCCGGCAAGTCGCTGCACGACCAGGACCCGGCGCGCTCGCTGATCGACCTCAACCGCTCCGGCGTGGCGCTGATGGAGATCGTGTCCGAGCCGGACATCCGCTCGCCCGAGGAAGCTGGCGCGTATCTGCGCAAGCTTAGGTCCATCCTACGCTATCTCGGCACCTGCGACGGCAATATGGAGGAGGGCTCGTTGCGGGCGGACGTGAACGTCTCGGTGCGCAAGCCTGGCGAGCCGTTCCGCACCCGCTGCGAGGTGAAGAACGTGAACTCGATCCGCTTTGTCACCCATGCGGTGGAGGCGGAGGCACGGCGCCAGATCGAAGTTTGGGAATCGGGCGGCACCGTGGTGCAGGAGACGCGGCTGTACGATAGCGGACGTGGCGAAACCCGCTCGATGCGCTCCAAGGAGGACGCGCACGACTACCGCTACTTCCCCGATCCGGATTTGCTGCCGCTGGTGCTGGAGCCGTCCTGGGTGGACGAGCTGCGCCGCGCATTGCCGGAGTTGCCGGACGCGAAACAAGCGCGCTTCGTGGCGCAGTATGGACTGTCGCCCTATGACGCCGGGGTGTTGGTGGCGGAGCAACCGGTGGCGCTGTTCTTCGAGGCGGTCGCGCGCGGGCGGGACGCCAAGGCGGCGGCCAACTGGGTGATGGGGGACCTGTTTGCGGCGCTGAACCGCACGGGGCGGACGATCGAGACGTCGCCGGTGTCGGCCGCCGCGCTCGGCGAGATGCTGGACTTGATGGCGGACGGCACCATTAACGGGCGCATCGCCAAGGACGTGTTCGAGGCGATGGTGGAGACCGGCGGGGCGCCCGGCGTGATCGTGGACCAGCGCGGGCTGCGGCAGGTGACCGACAGCTCGGCGATCGACGCCGCGATCGAAGCGGTGATGGCGGCCAATCCGGACAAGGTGGCGCAGTATCGCGGCGGCAAGGACAAGCTGTTCGGGTTTTTCGTGGGCCAGGTGATGAAGGCGACGGGCGGCAAGGGCAATCCTGGCCTGATCAACGACGGGCTGAAGCAGCGGCTCGGCTGAAGGCTGCCAGCCCGTGAGGGGTGGCAGCCTTCGTCCGCATTATCGGGCGCTGGGCGCGACGAGGATGTAGGGTGCGGCGTCCGCCAGCAGCTCGGCCGCGAGCGAGGCCAGCGTGGGCGCCGTGCTGGCCTGGGAGGCGGCGGTTTGGGCGTCGGCGATGTACGGCGCGGCCGTTGCCGTGACGGTGCGGATCTCGGTTCGCACCGCCGGGTTCGCCGCTTCGGCCTGCTCGGCGGCACCCAACGCGGCCTGATAGGACGCCAGCGCGGCGGTGGCGACTTGGCCGACCTGTGTCGTGACGGCCGGCGTGGCGCCGTTCTGGCTGGTGCAACCGGCGCCGAGCGCACAGACGAAGGCGATGGAGAGGAGACGAAGCATGTTTGTCCTAAGTCCGTGGATGAGGAGACGGTTAGGCCGGGCCTAAGCTGCCTTGGCGGGGGCTGGTGCGGCGGCCTGCGCCGGCGGGCTGGCCAGCACCC
This sequence comes from Acetobacteraceae bacterium, assembly GCA_965198565.1. GTDB lineage: Bacteria > Pseudomonadota > Alphaproteobacteria > Acetobacterales > Acetobacteraceae > LMUY01. The sequence continues at coordinate 269,015 of OZ240665.1, forward strand.
CGGCGATCGGCTGCTTGGTCAGCGCGCGCATCCCGTAGCTTCCGACCAGGACGGCGATGCCCGAGAGTAGGCTGCAAGTGGTGTCGTCGAAGCCGAAGCCATAGCGGGTGGAAAGCCAGGCGACGACGCCGGCGGCCAAGGTGCCCCAAGGCGTCCGGCTGGCGAGCAGCGGCTTGGTTTCGAGTTGGGTGGCGAGCGCCGGGTTGAGCGCATAGAGGTTGGCAATCAGGTTCGGCAGCGATTTGGCCGCGGCGATCGCTTCGTTCACGGCGGCAGTCGGTGACAATGTGGGCATGGGTGCGGGTTCCTTAGGCGGAAGCGGCGACGGGCTTGGTCGCAGCGTGGACAGGTTGAGCGTGGGCAGGTTTGGCTGGGGCGGTTTGCTTGATGGTGCTTGGCGCCATCTGCAAGGCGGCGGCTTCGCGGCGCGTGGTACGGGCGGCCCAACCTTTGCCGAACGTCTGGTTCTTCAGGCTGGCGTAGAAAGCCTGCTGCGCGGAGGCGAGTGCGGCGATGCGCGCCCGCAGCACAATGCCTTGGCACGCCGAGCATTTGATGGTGTTGGGGCCGGCCGCGCCATCCTGCTTGGTACCGACGAGGCGCTGGAGCATCTTCACAGCAGAGCCGGGGCCATGGTTGACGCCGAAATCGAACACCATGAGGTCCAGCCCGGGTGGCAGGCTGGTGCCGGCAACGGTCTGCCAATAGTGAACCTGGTAGATCTCGCGCGCGTCGGCGAGCGTGAGTTGCCGGACATCCTCGGCGGTGCAGGGATGGCCGCGCCACGCGGACAATCCGCCGAGCGTGATGCCGAAGTTGGTCGGGCCGCCGGGATCGGCCGGGTTGTCGACGTAAGTGCCCTCGTTCTCGGGGCGCAAGGTGAAATCGACGCAAGCATCAAATACGGCCATTAGGCGGAACCTATTTCCTGGGACATGGTTGGGAACATGGGTTGGCGGAGCTGAGTGGAGCGGACCTGCAATGGGGAAGGGAAACCAGCCATCTTTACCCACGCCATCAAGGGAGCGATCGCATCCTTGGCCGCCAACCACAGGGCAGCCCGAGGGATCGGCGCGATCTCACGCTAGGAACTTAGTCCTTGACCGAAGGCATGGTCCAGAATTTTCACAAAGTCGCGAGCAAATGTGTCGCCTTGGCGCTCCACCCGGGGTAGAACGCTGATTGTCGTCACACTATGAGACTTGCCTGCGCGATGGAGACGCCCTCTATCTCTGCCCCGGCTTGCTGTGGGCTAGCCAGGACGCAACCAGCGGCCGCGCGAGTTCGGCGGGCTCGACCCGGCTCCACGAGCGTTCGGCCGGCCGGCAAAACCGAGCCTTCGGAACCGAGGCCCGGTGTCGCATGGCTGTTGGGAGACCAGAACGGGCGCTTGTGGCATAACGGTTCAGGCTGGCGCCGCCGCCAAGCGGCCCATTGACGAGGTGTGGCGTGAGCATGGTGCAGTCCGGAGTGGCCGCGTATGAATGACCAACTGGAAGTGCGGACGCCGACCCGGCGGGCCGACCCGCTGGTGGCTCCGCCTCGCCGCCGGGCGCGCTGGACATGGCTGCTTGGCTTGCTGATCCTGGTCGGCACCGGCCTGCTCGCTTGGTACCTGCTGCAGAGCCGCCACCAGCCGAGCACGGGCGCTCGCAACGGCGGGCCGCCACAGCCAGTGGGCGTGGCGACGGTGGGCACCGGCAACGTGGACGTGGTGCTGACCGGCCTCGGCGCCGTAACCCCGCTGGCCACCGTGACGGTGGTGACCCAGATCAACGGCCAGCTCACCCAGGTGAACTTCCAAGAAGGGCAGATCATCCACAAGGGCGACTTCCTGGCGCAGATCGACCCGCGCCCCTACGAAGTGTCGCTCGAGCAGGCACAAGGCACGTTGGCGCACGACCAAGGATTGCTCGGCCAAGCGAAGTCCGACTACGCGCGCTATGTCACCCTGAACAAGCAGGACAGCATTTCGAAGCAGCAGGTGGACGACCAGGGCTATTTGATCAAGCAATACGAAGGCACGGTTATCACAGATCAGGGCGCGGTCGACAGCGCCAAACTCAACCTCGTGTATTGCCATATCACCTCGCCCATCGATGGCCGCGTGGGCATCCGCCTGGTCGACCCGGGCAACTACGTCCAGACCAGCAACACCTCCGGCCTGTTCGTGCTGACTCAGGAGCAGCCTATGTCGGTGCTGTTCACCTTGCCGGAAGACGATGTCAGCGAGGTGGAACAGCAAGCCAAGGCGAGCACGCTGACGGCGGAAGCGTACGATCGCACCGGCACCAAGCTGATCGCGACGGGTACGCTGGCAAGCACCGACAACCAGATCGACAACACGACGGGCACGCTGAAGCTGCGCGCGATGTTCCCCAACCGGGACGAGACGTTGTTCCCGCAGGAGTTCGTCAACATCCGGCTGATCGTGCGTAAACTGACCGGCGTAGTGGTCGTTCCGCAAGCCGCCGTGCAGCATGGGGCACCGGGCGATTTCGTGTATGTGGTCAAGCCCGACAACACGGTGGCGGTGCAGGTGGTCAAGACCGGCGTGACGCAAGGGCAGACGCTGCAGGTCGTCCAGGGCCTCAGTCCGGGCGACAAGGTGGTGACCGACGGGCTGGACCGCTTGCGCGATGGCGCACGGATCAGCGTGATCGACCCGAACAAGCCGGCCGCGCCGGAGGGGGGTGGGCGGCCCGGCGGCGGCCGCGGGCGACGCAATGGCGGCGCGCAGAACGGTGCACCGCCGGCACAATGAGCCCGTCGCGTATCTTTATCCTACGTCCCGTCGGCACGACGCTGCTGATGGCGGCGATCCTGCTCGTGGGCATCATTGCCTACGGCTTCCTGCCGATTTCGGCGCTGCCGGAAGTCGATTACCCGACCATACAGGTGCAGACGTTCTATCCCGGTGCGAGCCCTGAGGTGATGACGACGGCGGTGACGGCGCCGCTCGAGCGCCAGTTCGGCGAGATGCCGGGTCTGTCGCAGATGTCGTCGGCATCATCGGGTGGCGCCTCGGTGATCACGCTGCAGTTCGCGTTGTCGCTCAGCCTGGATGTCGCGGAGCAGGAGGTACAGGCGGCGATCAACGCGGCCACCAACCTGCTGCCGTCGGACCTGCCGGCGCCGCCGATCTACAATAAGGTGAACCCGGCGGACACGCCCATCCTCACCTTGGCATTGACCAGCAAGACGATGCCGCTGACACAGGTGGAAGACTTGGCGGATGTGCGGCTGGCGCAGAAGATCAGCCAGCAGCCGGGCGTGGGGCTGGTCTCGATCAGCGGTGGCAACCGGCCTGCGGTGCGCATCGTGCTCAATCCGCGCGCGCTGTCCGCCTACGGGCTCGCGATCGACGACATCCGCACCATCATCGGCACCCAGAACACAGACACGCCGAAGGGCAGTTTCGACGGCCCGAGCCAGAGCACGACCATCGACGACAACGACCAGATCACCAGCGCGGCCGGCTACAAGAACCTGATCATCGCCTACAAGAACGGCAGGCCGGTCCGGCTCGGCGACGTCGCGACGATCGTGGACGGGGCGGAGAACAACCAGTTGGCGGCCTGGGCCAACCGCACGCCGGCCGTCATCCTCAATATCCAGCGCCAGCCCGGCTCCAACGTGATCGCCGTGGTCAACGACATCAAGCGGCTGCTGCCACAGATCGAAGCGTCGATTCCAAGCGCCGTCACCGTCGCCGTGCTGAGCGACCGGACCACGACCATCCGCGCCTCGGTGAACGACGTCGAGTTCGAGCTTGGCCTTTCGGTGGCCCTCGTGGTGCTGGTAATCTTCTTGTTCCTGCGCAACCTGCCGGCGACGCTGATCCCGTCGCTCTCCGTGCCGCTGTCGCTCGTGGGGACGCTGGCAGTGATGTATCTGCTTGGCTTCAGCCTCGACAACCTGTCGTTGATGGCGCTGACCATCTCAACCGGCTTCGTTGTCGATGACGCCATCGTCATGATCGAGAACATCGCGCGCCACGTGGAGGACGGGGAGTCGCCGTTGCAGGCGGCGCTGGAGGGCTCGCGCGAGATCGGCTTCACCATCATCTCGCTCACCGTATCGCTGATTGCGGTGCTGATCCCGCTGCTGTTCATGGGCGACGTGGTCGGGCGTTTGTTCAACGAGTTTGCCGTGACGCTCTCCGTCACCATCGTGATTTCGGCGGTGGTCTCGCTGACCTTGGTGCCGATGATGTGCGCCTTGTTGGTGCGGCATCGGCCGGACGCGCAACGCAGCCGGCTGGACCTGATCGCCGAGCGCGGGTTCGACCGCGTGGTCGCCGGATATGGACGCTGGCTGAACTGGGTGCTGGACCGGCAGGGGCTCACTTTGCTGGTGGCCGCGCTCACGCTGGGCATGACGGTGGTGCTCTACATCGTGATCCCGAAAGGCTTCTTTCCGGTGCAGGACACGAGCGCCATCCAAGGCATTTCGGAGGCGGCGCAAGATACGTCGTTTTCCGCCATGGTGGCGCATCAGCAAGATTTGGCCGACGCCATCCTGGCTGACCCGGCGGTCGAGAGCCTGTCCTCCTTCATCGGCGTGGATGGCACCAACACGACGCTGAACAACGGCCGATTCCTGATCAACCTCAAGCCAAAAGACGAACGCGACCTGAGCGTGACCGGGGTGATCCGGCGGCTGACCGAGGAGACCGCCTCTGTCGTCGGTATCCGGCTCGCCATGCAGCCGGTGCAGGACTTGACGATCGATTCCACCGTCAGCAGCGCCGAGTATCACTTCTTCCTGGAGAATCCGGACGCGTCCCAGTTTGCGACCTACGTGCCGAAGCTGGTGGCCGAACTCGCACAATCGCCATCCTTTGAATCCGTCAGCAGCGATCTCAACACCAACGGCAAGGCGGTCGACATGGTGGTCGATCGCGGGACGGCCGCGCGGTTCGGCATCACCATCGCCACCATCGACAACGCGCTCTACGACGCATTTGGCCAGCGCATCGCCTCGACCCTGTACACGCAGTCCAACCAATACCGGGTGATCATCCAGGCCGACGTGATTGATAGCCAGAGCCTAGAGCAGGCGTTGAACGGGATTTATCTCACGTCGGCGACGTCCACTACGGGCCAGGTTCCGCTCTCGGCCATCGTGCACCTGTCGACGCGGAACAACAGCTTGCAGGTGCAGCATTTAGGGCAGTTCCCGGCCACCTCGGTTTCGTTCAATCTCGCCAACGGCACCTCGCTGGATACGGCCGTGGCTGAAATCGAGCGTGCGGAGCACGAGATCGGGCTACCGGACAGCTTCACCACCGCGTATCAGGGCTCGCTCGCGGCGTTCAAGGCATCGCTTTCAAACGAGTTGCTGTTGATCCTGGCGGCGCTGGTCGCGGTCTATGTTGTGCTCGGCGTGCTCTACGAAAGCTTCATCCATCCGCTGACCATCTTGTCCACGCTGCCATCCGCCGGCGTGGGCGCGCTGATCGCGCTCGACCTCACGGGCCACGACCTCGACATCATCGGCATCATCGGCATCATCCTGCTGATCGGCATCGTGAAGAAAAACGCCATCATGATGATCGACTTCGCGCTGGCCGCCGAGCGGACCGAGGGCAAGCCGCCACGGGAAGCGATCTATCAGGCTTGCCTGCTGCGGTTTAGGCCCATCCTCATGACGACGATGGCGGCGTTGCTGGGCGCCTTGCCGCTCATGCTCGGGAGCGGCAGCGGGTCCGAACTGCGCCAGCCGCTCGGCATCGCCATCGTCGGCGGGTTGCTGGTGAGCCAGGTGCTGACGCTGTTCACCACCCCGGTGATCTACCTGGCGTTCGACCAGCTTTCGCTGCGGCTGACCGGGCGCTTGCCGAATTTGGACGCCGGCGACGCGGCGCCTGCAGAGTAGCGACGGCCGTGAATATCTCCGCGCCCTTCATCACCCGGCCGATCGCCACCACGCTGCTGACGCTCGCCATTCTAGCTGCGGGCGCGCTGGCCTATTTCGAGCTGCCCGTGGCATCGCTGCCGCAGGTGGACTTCCCCACCATTTCCGTGCAGGCGCAGCTGCCGGGCGCCAACCCCGAAGTGGTGGCAACCAGCTTGGCCAGCCCGCTGGAGCGGCACTTGGGGCAGATCGCCGACGTCACTGAACTCACATCGCAAAGCCAGGTGGGGCAATCCCGCATCACGCTCCAGTTTGGGCTGGATCGCGACATCAACGGCGCCGCGCGCGACGTGCAGGCGGCCATCAACGCTGCCCGGGCGGACTTGCCGTCGAACCTGCTGTCCAACCCGATCTACCGCAAGGTGAACCCGGCGGACGCGCCCATCCTGATCGTGTCGCTCACCTCCGGCACGTTGACGCGCGGGCAAATCTACGACGCCGCCAGCACCGTGCTGCAGCAACAACTGTCGCAGTTGAGCGGCGTTGGCCAGGTGATCATCAGCGGCGCGGCCCTGCCCGCGGTTCGTGTTGAACTGCAGCCGCACGCGCTGTTCAAATACGGCATTGGGCTGGAGGATGTGCGCGCCTCTTTGGCAGCCGCCAATGCCAATGCTCCGAAGGGGATTGTGGAAGTCGGCAACCAGCGCTTCCAGATCTACACCAACGACCAGGCCAGCCACGCTGCCGACTATCGCCCGCTGGTGATCGCCTACCGCAACGGCGCCGCGGTGCATCTGACCGATATCGCGAGCGTCGAGGATAGCGTGCAAGACTTGCGCAATCTCGGCCTCGCCAATGGCAAGCCGGCGGTGCTCGTGATCATCTTCAAGCAGCCCGGCGCCAACGTGATCCAGACAGTGGATGCGATCAAAGCCGCGGTGCCGAAGCTGCAGGCGGCGTTGCCGCATGATATCGATATCACCTTTGCGTCCGACAGCACCGTGAGCATCCGTGCTTCCCTGGCCGACACCGAGATCACGCTGCTCATCGCGGTCGCTCTGGTCACGCTGGTGGTATTCGTGTTTCTGCGCAATCTGCGGGCAACGCTGATCCCGCTCGTCGCCGTACCGGTGTCCGTCATCGGCACGTTCGGCACGATGTATCTGGCCGGCTACAGCCTCGACAATCTGTCGCTCATGGCGCTGACGATCTCGACCGGCTTCGTCGTCGATGACGCCATCGTCGTGCTAGAGAACATCTCCCGCTACATCGAGGACGGTGTGCCGCGGGCGCAGGCGGCGCTGCGAGGGGCGAAGGAAGTCGGCTTCACCATCGTCTCGATCACGCTCTCGCTGATCGCGGTGTTCCTGCCGATTCTGCTGATGGGCGGCATCGTCGGGCGCTTGTTCCGCGAGTTCGCAGTCACGCTCTCGATGGCCATCCTGGTCTCGATGGTGATTTCGCTCACCACCACGCCGATGCTGTGCGCGCTATTCCTGAAGCCGAACCAGCCGCGTGCCGATTTCCTGAGCCAGCGGCGCAGCTTCGGCCAGCGCGCGCAGGAGTTCTACGGCCGCACCCTGGCCTGGACGCTCGACCATAGCGGCCTGGTGCTCTGCACGCTGCTTGCGACCATCGTGATGAATGTGGTGCTCATCGTCGTCATCCCGAAGGGCTTTTTCCCCACCCAGGACACGGGGCGGCTGATCGGCTCGCTGCAGGCCGACCAGAGCATCTCGTTTCAGGCTATGAGCAAGAAGCTCACCGAGATGATGTCCATCCTGCAGCACGACCCGGCGGTGGCCAACGTCGTGGGCGCGACTGGGTCGGGCAGCGGCGGCGCGGCCTCGCAAACCAATACCGGCAACGTTTATGTCGCGTTGAAGCCGAAGGGCCAGCGCGGCAGCCTCGACGAGGTGACGACGCGGTTGCGGCGCGAGCTGTCGCATGTGCCGGGCGGCCGGCTGTTCCTGGTGCCCGCCCAGGACATCCGCGTCGGTGGCCGGCAGAGCAACGCAGCCTACCAATACACCTTGCGCGGAGACAGCACGGCCGAAGTGTTCGAATGGACGCCCAAGCTGCTCGAGGCGCTGCAGCATGACCCGGCGTTGACGGACGTGAACTCGGACCAGCAGCAAGCCGGCATCGAGAGCGAGATCACCATCGATCGAGCGACGGCATCGCGCCTGGGCCTGACGGTCAGCCAGATCGACAACACGCTGTATGACGCGTTCGGCCAACGCTCGGTGTCGACCATCTTCAATGCGCTGAACCAATACCACGTCGTCATGGAGGTGGCGCCGCAATACTGGGAGTCGCCTTCCATCCTCAGCCAGATTTGGATCAGCACATCCGGCGGCACACCGAGCGGCAGCGCAACGTCGAACCTGCCTGCCGGCACCGTCACGGCGAGCGCGACGACCACGGCGTCGGCCAGCGCGACCTCGAGTGCCAACGGGTTCAACAACTCGGCGCGCAACGCGGCGCAGAACGCTCTGGCGGTGAGCGGCAGCAGCAGTGCCTCCGCAGGAGCCGCGGTGAGCACGGGGCAGGAAACCATGATCCCGCTCTCCGCCGTCACCGAATTCAGCCCGGGCAAAACGGCGCTGTCAGTCAACCACCAAAGCCAGTTCGTGGCTTCGACCATTTCGTTCAATTTGGCGCCGGGCCGCTCCCTGTCCGACGCCCAGGCAGCCGTCGACCGGGCGATTGCCGCCATTCATATGCCGGCCGACATCATCGGCGGGTTTGCCGGAACGGCGCAGGTTTTCCAGCAGTCGCTGAACACCGAAGGGGTGCTGATCTTTGCAGCGCTGCTCGCCGTCTACATCGTGCTGGGCGTGCTGTATGAAAGCTTCATCCATCCCGTGACGATTCTTTCCACGCTGCCCTCGGCCGGCATTGGCGCCGTGTTGGCACTGATCATCTGCCACACCGAGTTTTCGCTTATCGCGGTGATCGGCGTTATCCTGCTGATCGGCATCGTAAAGAAGAACGCCATCCTGATGATCGACTTCGCACTTCATGCGGAACGGGCCGAAGGCCTCTCGGGGCGGGAGGCGATCTTCCAGGCGTGCTTGATGCGGTTCCGCCCGATCATGATGACCACGGCCGCCGCCTTGCTTGGCGCGCTGCCGCTGGCTCTGGCCTATGGCAACGGCGCTGAACTGCGCCGTCCGCTGGGCATTTCCATCGTCGGCGGCCTGATCGTGAGCCAGGTGCTGACGCTCTATACGACCCCGACCGTCTACCTCCTGCTCGACCGATTGCGCCTGCGCCGCGGCTCGGCGCCTGCCTTGGGCGCTGCCGAATGAGCTTTGCGCGTTTCGGTTGGGCCGTGCTTTGCTTCCCCCTCGCAGCCTGCATGGTCGGCCCGGATTATCACCGGCCTGCCTCGGTCGGCTCACTGGCGCCGTTCAAGGAAGCGCCGCCGGGTTGGACGACGGCGCAACCGGCGGACGCATCGCCCAAAGGCGAATGGTGGAAGGTCTATCATGACCCGCTGCTCGACCGCTTGGAGCGCACGATCGTCCTCTCGAACCAGACCGTGAAGGAATACGAGGCGCAGTATCGCGAGGCGCAGGCCACTGTGGACGTCGCGCGCTCGGCCTTGTTCCCGACGCTTGGGCTGACCGCCAGCGCAACGAGGTCGCAATTCGGCGGCGGCGCGTCCGCAGCGGGCGGTGTCGCCACCACGGCGGGAACGACGGTGGTCGCAAGCGGGGGCAGCGCCGGGCGCGGCGGCGGAGCTGCCAATCTGTACACCCTGGAGGGCTCGGCCAGTTGGGACTTGGATGTGTGGGGTCGCATCCGCCGCCAAATCGAGAGCGACGTGGCGGCGGCGCAAGTGAGTGCCGCGGACTTGGACAATGCCGCGCTGTCGGCGCAAGCGTCGCTGGCGACCGACTACTTCGAACTGCGCAATCAGGATGCCTTGCTGCAACTGTATCGGGATACGGTGAAGGCGTATGCCGACGCGCTGCGCATCACCCGCAACCAGTACAACGCCGGCACCACGCCGCTGGGCAACGTCGCCGCTGCAGAAACGCAACTCGATACGGTACAAGCCGAGCTGATAAACGTCGGTGTGCTCCGCGCCCAGTATGAACATGCGATTGCCGTGCTCACGGGGGTGTCGCCCTCCGAGCTGTCGATCGCGGAGGGAACGCTCACGCCAGATGTGCCGATTGCGCCTGCCGTGCTGCCGTCGACGTTGCTCGAGCGGCGCCCGGACATTGCGGCGGCGGAGCGCGCCATGCAGGAAGAAAATGCGCTCATCGGCGTGCAGATCGCCGCCTACTACCCCGATATCAGCCTCTCTGCGCTCTACGGCTATTCCGGCAACCCGATCGGCTCGCTGATCCAGGCGGCCAATCGCGTTTGGTCGATCGGCGCTTCGGCCACCGAGACGCTGTTCGAGGGCGGCCTGCGCAATGCCGATGTCGCCGTTGCCCGGGCCGCGTACGACCTGCAAGTCGCGACCTACCGCCAGACGGTGCTCACCGCGTTTCAGCAGGTGGAAGACGAGCTTGTCGCACTGCGTATACTGGAGCAGCAGGCAGCCGCGGAAGCCACCGCGGTGAAGGCGGCGCAGCTTTCGGTCAAGCTGGCGCTCAATCAGTACCTTGCCGGAACGGTGGCCTACACGACTGTCGTGACCGAGCAAGAGGCGCTGCTCATCAACCAGCAGACGGCGCTCTCGGTGCAGGAGGAGCGGCTGGTGGCGAGTGTCGCCTTGGTGCAGGCACTCGGCGGCGGCTTCACCACGGCGGATGTGCCGTCGCGCGACGACCTGCAAAAGGGCTTGCCGTTCCTGAAATACTGAGCCCGCCTGGCGACAAACAGTGGCAACCCGCCAGGGCGTTCCAGTAAGAAGCCGCATGGCCGCACCGTTCGTCACCTCGCGCAACCGGTTGCTCTCGCTGTTCCAATCGGCGGCGCATGAGTTTGCCCGTCAGCGCCCTGTGCCTGGCGTGCAGACGGCGGAGCACCCGATGGCACGGTCGGCGGCGCATGTCGCGGCGCTGCGGGCCGACCCGCGCCGGGCCTACTCCCCTCCCCTGGCCCTGCCCCCGATATCGCTGACCTGCTCGGGGTTGGGGCTCGAGTTGCTCGAGGCCATTGCCACGGGAGATGCCGACCGCCAGCAGTTGCTGCACAACCGGATCGGCTTCTCGCAATGCGATCCGCTGTGGACGGAAACCCTCGTGGCATACGCGAAAACCTTCGGCTTGGACGGCAAGCCACGCCCGATCCCCTATGTGCGCTATGACGCTATGACCGATTTCACCATCACGGCACCGAGCCCGGCGATGCGCATTGGCTTGCTGTCGGACTGGGGCACGGGGACGGACGAGGCACGCCGGGTCGGCGGGTTGCTCGCCGCGCAGCAGCCGGATGTGGTGATCCATTTGGGAGACATCTACTTTTCCGGCACGCCCAGCGAGTGCCAAGCGCACTTCCTGGCGCCGTTGCGCGAAGCCCTGCCGACACAACGCTTGTTCACGCTCTGCGGCAACCACGATGTCTATAGCGGCGGCGGCGGTTACTACGCGCTGCTGCGGCAATTGGGGCAGCCTGCAAGCTACTTCTGTCTGCGCAGTCCGGACCAGTCGTGGCAGATCCTCGCCGGCGACACGGGGCTGAACGATCGGAACCCGTTCGACGTCGAGGCCAACCTCACCTATTTCGACCCGGCGGAACAGGCTTGGCACCTGGACAAGCTGGCTGGTTTTCCTGGGCAGACGCTGTTTCTGACGCATCATCAACTGTTCTCGGCGTTCGCGCAGATCGGCCCGCTGGTGCAGCACAGCCCGGTGAACCCAAAGCTCCTGGCGAGCTACCAACGCTTCTCGCAAGCTGGCAGCATCGCCGCCTGGTTCTGGGGCCACGAGCATTCGCTGCGATTGTATCAACCGTATCGCGGCCTTTCGCGCGCCCGCAACATCGGTTACGGCGCCATTCCGGTGGAGGCCGTGCCCAATGCGGACACCGCGCTGGCCGGCCTGATCGATCCACCTCGGGTGCTCGGCGGGATCGAACTGGACGTGGTCGAAGGCGCCTACACGCACGGTTTCGCGCTGCTTGATGTGGCGCCGGGTCGACTCGAGGCGTCGTATTGGGCCATCACCCGGCCCGAGGGGCCGATCTTTCGCGAAGAGCTGGCATCCGCGCTGGTCTGAACGGCTGACGCGCGGCAGCGGCCTTGCCGCCGTCACCCGGGCGTCATCAGAACGTCACCAAACTATGCCTGGCTCGGTTAACTGGAAGTTAATAGACAGACGCCCGGCACTGCCATTCACACCGGCAGGCGAACCATGACGTTCCGGATGACGCAAAGGCAGACAAACGAATGACAAAACGGCAATTTTACCAGCAAACATGCGCGCTATTGACCAGCGTTGCTTTGCTGCAGCCATTCAGCCTTCTCGCGCAGGAAGTTCCTGGCGATGTTGTGGTTGGCCCCACCAGCAGCGCGATGGTCGCCCACTACACCAGCGACGTGACGAAAGAGCCGAAACTCACCACGGCGCAGAAAGTGGCGCTGCTGCAGAAGCAGGTGAAGTACGTCTTCGTGCTGTTCCAGGAGAACCGCTCGTTCGACTTCTACTTCGGCACGTTCCCCGGCGCCAACGGGCTGTTCAGCCAGCCGGCGTCGCAGACTCCGGGCTTCACCCAGAAGATCCTCGACACCTCGGGCAACATCGCGACCGTCTCGCCGTTCCTGATCCCGCAGACGGTGACGGCGCCCAACGTGGCGACCGGCAGCGGCACGGTCACCGTGCCGATCTATCCGGCCGACACAAACTCGGTCGACCACTCGCATAGCGGCGTCCTCACCAGCTCGGACTTCGTGAACGGCGTGTCGCAGAACGATCGCTTCGCGCTCGACCAGGAAGGCCTCACCACCAATGCCGCGGGCGTGGTGATCGCCAAGTCGACACTGGCGCCGCCGACCACGCCGGCCACGCTGGCGCAGCATCAGTCGGGCGAACTCGTGATGGGCCATGTCGATTGCGACACGGCGCCGTTCCTGTGGCAGCTCGCCGACCGCTTCACGCTGTTCGACAACTTTCACATGACGGTCACTGGACCGTCCACGCCGAACGCGCTCGCCATGATCGCCGGCCAGTCGGGCCTCACGCAGTGGGCGCTGCATCCGGCGGAAGCCAGCAGCAACACGGCGAGCCCAACCGTGTCGAAGACCGGTGGCGTGCCCATCGTCGGAGACCCAGGCCCGTTCCCCGGCTCCAATCTCGACACCTCCCCGGTGAAGCCGCCTTACAACCCGGGAGACGAAAATCCCAATACGCCGACGCTTAATCAAACCTATGCCAGCCTGCCGCTCTCCTTCATGGGCAAGACCATCCAGACGACGACCGCCTACGACCAGAACCCGGCGCTCGACCTGCTCGACGTGCAGAAGGACATCAAGACCATCGCCGGCGACGGCAACCCGCCCACCAACTGGGCCTGGTTCCAGGAAGGCTACGACGCGGAGCCAACCGACTCGACGGCGCTGCCGCTGCATAGCTCCTATGTGCTGCACCACAACGCCCCGCAGTATTTCGGCTACGTCGGCGACAACCCGGCCGTCGCCAGCAACCACCTGTTCGGCCTGAACGACTTTTTCTTGTCGATGAAGAACGGCAACATCGGCAGCAACGGCGGCGTGTTCTACGTCCGCGGCGGCTACGACAACAACGACGGCCTGCTGCCGCTCGATCCGAACCCCAAGGTCCAAGCCGCCTATCCTGGCAGCGACGACCATCCTGGCTACTCGGACGCGCAAATCTCCGAGCAGCTCATCGCCGACGAAGTGAACGCCATTGCACAGAGCCCATACTGGAGCCAAAGCGCGATCATCGTCACCTACGACGAAACCGACGGCCTGTATGACCACGCCGCCGTCACGTCGCGCGTGAACGACCCCGAGGGCAACCCGATCGAGCCGTCCTCGCGCATCCCGGCGATCGTGATCTCGCCGTTCTCCAAGGTGCATGCGATCGTCAAACAGAACGCGGAGCACAGCTCCATCATCAAGTTCATCGACGCGCTGTTCAACCTGACGCCCCTGGCCAGTCTGCCAGACGAGCAGAAGGGCCTGTCCCTGGGCAAGTCCCAGCTTGGCCAGAACTACGTCGGCCCAGCCGATGCCGGCGTACCCAACATCAGCGACATGCTGGCCGCGTTCGACAACCTCCGCCTGCTCGGCTACAGCGCGCCGCTGCCGGCCGAATATGCCGAGATCGAGCCGGGTGTGAAGCCGACGCTGCCGCACTACCCGGCCGGCGGCTGCTACACGCTCAACATCGTGCCGACCGACTACCAAAACGGCAAGCTGATCGACCCGGCGCCGGCCGACTTCAACCCGCGTCCGACGCTGACCCCCGGGATCCCGACCTCGGGCACCTGGACGCCGTAATACCGCCTACTCTGCTGACTGCTTGCGACAAGGGGGAGCCGGGCATTCGTCCGGCTCCCTTTCTCTATTGAGGACCGCTGCCATAATGACTTGTGTTCGCTCGATGCTGGCGCTTGCGTCGCTGTTGGTTTGCCCCATTCTTGCTGCGACTGCCGCCCATGCCGGACCAACGCTCGACGCCATCCGCAGCGCCGGCAGCGTGACCTGCGCCGTGGTCACGGACGTCGACGACTATTCCGAGATCGACAGCCACGGTAATTTGTCGGCCCTGGGCGCGGACTTCTGCCACGCGCTGGCCGCGGAAATCTTTGGCGACCCGGGCAAGGCGCTGCTGCTCAGCAGGCCCGACGAACAGACCGGCATCATCGCCGTGCGCGACAAGCGGGCCAGCGTGCTGTTCGGCGCGACACCCAATCCAATGATCGGCAATGCCTTCGGTGTATCCTTCGGGCCGCCCATGTTCTTCGACGGGCAAGGCTTCCTCGTCGCCAAGGACAAGGGCATCAGCACATTGGACGATCTCAGCGGCCGCGACGTCTGCTTCATCAACGCGTCGCCGGCGGAGCGCACCTTGTATACGGGGCTCGACCCGAAGCTGGCCAAACCGGAGGCGCACTTCCCGTTCACCGAACGCGGCGAGTTGGAAGTGGCGCTGCTCGACGACCATTGCGACGCGATGACGGGCGACATCTCGTGGCTCGCCAATGCCCGGCTCGGCTTCAAGCGATCCGCCTCGCGCTTCGTCATCCTGCCCGAGACCATCTCGCTCGACCCGCTCTCCCCGGCCTACCGCCGGGACGACCCGGAGTGGGCCGCGCTGATCGACTGGACGGTGTGGTCGCTGCTGCAGGCCGAGTCCTACGGCATCACGCAGGCCGATGCCGCCACCATGCGTGACAGCAAGGACGTGGGGGTGCGGCGCTTGCTCGGCACTTCGCCCTGGCTCGAGAAGGCGCTCGGCGTCTCCGATGACGCGTTCTTCCACGCCATCGAGGCGGTCGGCAATTACGGCGAGCTGTATGACCGGGACGTGGGCGCCGGGTCGGAGTTGAAGCTGCCGCGGGGCCCGAACGCGCTGGCGTCGAAGGGCGGCCTGATGTGGGCGCTGCCGGTCGAGACGCTCGAGTAAGCGGACTGGTTTTCGCTAACTGCGATACGAGCCGTTGATGTCGATATAGCCATGGGTGAGGTCGCAGGTCCAAACCCGCGACCGGCCCTGGCCCAAGCCAAGATCGACCGCGATGGCGATCTCCCGCCCGCGCATGTGCGCGATCACGGGCGCCTCGTCGTAGCCCGGCACGACGGTGCCTTCGCGCGCCATCCAGGTGCCGCCGACGCCGACGGAAAGCTTGTCGCGGTCGGCCGGCTCGCCCGCCTTGCCGACCGCCATCACGATCCGGCCCCAGTTCGCGTCTTCCCCGGCGACAGCCGTCTTCACCAGGGGCGAGTTGGCGATGGCCATGGCAACGCGCTTGGCGGACCCGTCGTCCACCGCGCCCGACACGTCGATCTGGATCAGCTTTTGCGCGCCCTCACCGTCCCGCACCACCTGCAAAGCGAGATCGAGCAGCAGGTCGTTCAAGGCGGCGCCGAAGCTGGTGAGGTCGGCGTCAGCGTTCCCGGCCGCACCGGTGGCGAACAGCAGCACGGTGTCGCTGGTGGAGGTGTCGCTGTCGACCGTGGTGCAGTTGAAGCTGGTGGCGGTGGCGGCCGCGAGCCGGGCCTGCAGCGCCGCCGCTGGCACGGCCGCATCGGTGAACACGAAGCACAGCATGGTGGCCATGTCGGGCGCGATCATGCCGCTGCCCTTGGCGAAACCGCTGATGCGGACGGGGGTGCCGCCGATCTCCGCCGTCCGGGTCGCTGCCTTCGGGAAGGTGTCGGTGGTCATGATGCCGCGGGCGGCCATCTCCCAGGATCCTGCCGCAAGGCTGGCATGCAAGCCCGGCAGCGCTGCGGTGATCCGCTCATGCGGAAGCACCTCGCCGATCACCCCCGTGCTGGCGAGGAACACCTCACGCGGCGGGCAGCCGAGCAAGGCCGCCGCCGCCGCCGCCGTGGCTTCCACCGTCTCGCGGCCCCGCGCGCCGGTGAACACGTTGGCGTTGCCGGCATTGACCACCACGCCGCGTGCGCGGCCGCCCGCCAGCGCCGAGCGGCACCAGTCGATCGGGGCGCCGGGGCACTTGTTGCGGGTGAACACGCCGGCCACCGTCGAGCCCGGCGCCAGGTCGATCATCACGAGGTCGGTCCGGCCACGATAGCGGATGCCGGCGGCGGTGGCGCCAAGCCGGACGCCCGCGATGGGTGGCAGGTCCGGCAGGTCCACCGCGAGCGGCGAGATCGCAGCCATCCCAGCGCTACTTGGGCGTAGCGGGCGGCACGCCGGGGGCCGGCGGCATGTCGGTGGTGGGGGTGCTGGTCGGATTGGGCGTGGCCGGGGCAGCGGGCATCGGCGAGCCGTCCACGTTGAACTTCTCGATCGCCAAGCCCACCCGCGCCTTGTCCAGCGCCTGCCGCACCCCCGCCTGGATGATCTGCTGCCGCAATTCGGCCTTCACCTGGTCGAAGCTCGGCGGCGGCGACACGCGGCGCTCTTCCACCTTGATGACGTGGTAGCCGAATTGGGTCTTCACCGGCGTTTCGGTGTATTGGCCGGGCTTCAGCGCGAAGGCGGCGGCGGCGAACTCCGGCACCATGTCGCTCTTCTTGAAGAAGCCGAGATCGCCGCCGTTCTGCGCCCCCGGGTCCTTGCTCTCCTGCTTGGCCAAGGTGGCGAAATCGGCGCCCTTGTCGAGTTGCGCGATGATCTTCTTGGCCTCTTCCTCGGTCGGCACCAGGATGTGCCGCGCGTGTACCTCCTCCTCGCCGGGCTTGTTGGCGTATTCCGCATCATACTTGGCGTGCAGCGCCGCCTCGGTCACGGCTGGGGCGATGTCGCGGGTGAGAATGGCGTTCTGCAGCACCTGGTCGCGCGCCCGGTCGAGCGCCTTCTGCACCTGCGGCTGGTTCTGCAGCCCTTCCTTTTCCGCCTGCATCACCAGCGCCTGGCGGTCGACCATCTGGTCCAGCAACATCGGGTAGAGGACCTGCGGCGGCATGGAGCGCATCTCGTCCGGAAGGCTCTGCGCGGCCTCCGAGAGGTCGCTCAGGTGGATGTCGGTGCCACCGACCTTGGCGACCACCGGATCGGCAGGAACGGCCGGAGCGGTGCCTGCGGCCGAACCGGGCGCGGGGCTCGCCGGCGTTGGGCTTGCCGGGGCGGTCGGAGCAGCCGCAGAGCCGGCCGTGCCTTGGGCCAGCGCTGCGAGCGGGAGAACGGGGGCGCAAAGCAGAGCGGCCGCAACGGCGAGCGACAGGCGCATGACACGAACCTCGAAAACGTTGAAGCCCGCACCCATCGCGGCCGGGCACGTGGCGGGGTTATGACCGAAGCAGCGCGGGATTAAAAGTTCTGCCCGGTGACCATTGGTTCATGGGCGACCCGGAGGGGCACCGGCTGCGTTGACCCGGAGGGGTGCGGCTCTTATCTCAATGGGCCGCGTTCAAACCGGACCAACCATGCTCGCCAGTCTCGCCCGTAGTATTTTCGGCAACGCCAATGACCGCTCGCTGAAGGGATATCAGCGCCGGGTCCCGGAGATCAATGCTCTCGAGCCGGCGATGCAGGCGCTGAGCGACGCGGCGTTGCGCGGCAAAACGGCGGAATTCCGCCAGAGCCTCGCCGACGGCGCCAGCCTGGACGAGCTGCTGCCCGAGGCCTTCGCCACCGTGCGGGAGGCCGCAAGCCGCGTGCTCGGGATGCGCCATTTCGACGTGCAGCTCATCGGCGGCATGGTGCTGCACGACGGTAAGATCGCCGAGATGAAGACCGGCGAGGGCAAGACCCTGGTCGCCACCCTGCCCGTCTACCTCAACGCGCTGCCCGCCAAGGGCGTGCACGTCGTGACCGTGAACGACTACCTGGCCCAGCGTGACGCGGAGTGGATGGGGCAGCTCTACGGCTTCCTGGGCATGAGCACCGGGGTGATCGTGCATGGGCTGGACGACCTGCAACGCCGGGCCGCCTACGCCGCCGACATCACCTATGGCACGAACAACGAGTTCGGCTTCGACTACCTGCGCGACAACATGAAATACCGCCTCGAGGACATGGCGCAGCGCGAGTTCGCCTATGCCATCGTCGACGAGGTGGACAGCATCCTGATCGACGAGGCGCGCACCCCGCTGATCATCTCAGGCCCCGCCGAGGACAGTTCGGACCTTTACCGCCAGGTCAACGCCGTGGTGCGCGACCTGGTGCGCGACCCCGAGACCTACGAGAAGGAAGAGAAGTTCAAGACCGTCACCCTGACCGAGACCGGGTCGGAGCAGATCGAGGAGCGGTTGCGCGAAGCCGCCGTGCTGACCGAGGGCAACCTCTACGACATCTTCAATGTATCCGTCGTGCATCACGTGCAGCAGAGTCTGCGCGCCCACACGCTGTTTGCCCGCGACGTCGACTACATCGTGCAGGCCGACAAGATCGTGATCATCGACGAGTTCACCGGCCGCAAGATGGAGGGCCGCCGCTACTCCGACGGGCTGCACCAGGCGCTCGAGGCCAAGGAGGGCGTGACCGTTCAGGCGGAAAACCAGACGCTGGCCTCGATCACGTTCCAGAACTACTTCAGGTTGTATCCGAAGCTCTCCGGCATGACCGGCACGGCGCTCACCGAGGCCGACGAGTTCGCCGAGATCTACAAGCTCGACGTGGTGGAAATCCCCACCAACGTGCATGTCCGCCGCAACGACGGCGACGACGAGGTGTATCGCTCCGCCGCCGAGAAATACGAGGCGGTGGCCGCGCTGATTGCCGAGGCGCGCGAGCGTGGCCAGCCGGTGCTGGTCGGCACTACCTCGATCGAGAAGAGCGAGATCATCAGCGAGCTGCTCAAGCACAAGAATGTGCCGCATGCGGTGCTGAACGCGCGCTTCCACGAGCAGGAGGCGCGGATCGTGAGCCAGGCCGGGGCGCCCGGCGCCATCACCATCGCGACCAACATGGCCGGCCGCGGCACCGACATCAAGCTCGGCGGCAACCTCGACATGCGGCTGAAGCTCGAGCTGGAGGACGTGCCGGAGGAGGAGCGGCCGGCACGCGAGGCTGCGATGGCCGCCGAAGTGGCCTTGGCCCATGAGGCGGTGAAGCAGGCGGGCGGGCTGCTGGTGGTGGGCACGGAGCGCCACGAGAGCCGCCGCATCGACAACCAGCTCCGCGGCCGATCCGGGCGGCAGGGCGACCCTGGGGCAAGCCGGTTCTTCCTCAGCCTCGAGGATGACCTGATGCGCATCTTCGGCTCCGAGCGCATGGGCGGCATGCTGCAGAAGCTTGGCTTGAAGCCTGGAGAGGCCATCATCCACCCCTGGATCAACAAGGCGCTGGAGAACGCGCAGAAGAAGGTCGAGGCGCGCAACTTCGACACGCGCAAAAACGTGCTGAAATACGACGACGTGATGAACAGCCAGCGCAAGGAAGTCTATGGCCAGCGCCGGGAGTTCATGCTGGCCGCCGACGTGTCGGACACGTTGGCCGACATGCGCGCCGAAGTGATCGACGCCGCCATCACGCTGCGGATTCCGGCCAAGGCCTTCAGCGAGCAATGGGAGTCCGACGCGCTGGCAGAGGACTGCCGGCGGCTGCTCGGGATCGACCTTCCGATTGCGGACTGGGCCACGGAAGATGGGATCGACGAGGAAGCAGTCCGCGATCGTGTGATCGCCGCCTCCGACGCGCATATGGCCGCCAAAGCGGATCAGTATGGCCCTGACCTGATGCGGTTCGTCGAGAAGCAATTGCTGCTGCAGACGCTCGACGCCGTGTGGAAGGAGCATCTGCTGATGCTCGATCAGCTCCGCCAGGGCATCTACCTGCGGTCGTATGGGCAGCGGGATCCACTCAACGAATACAAGAGCGAGGCATTCGCGCTGTTCAATGCGATGCTGGACGATCTGAAGCAAAGGGTGACGGGCACGATCTCGAACCTGCAGCTTCAGGCCGAACCGCCGCCGCCGCCGCCGCTCCCGGCCATGATGTGGGAGAACCATCCGGAGGCCGTGCTCGAGTCCGCCGCGTTCACCACGGCCAGCGATCCCGTCGAAGTCATGACCCTGCCCGCCCGGGACGATGTGGTGGCGAGTGACGACCCGGCGACATGGCGCGCCACGCCGCGGAACGCGCCCTGCCCGTGTGGATCGGGGAAGAAGTTCAAGCACTGCCACGGCCGCGCGGCCTAGCAGCCGGGCCGTGCGCATTGGCATCGTCGGGGCGGGGCTTGCCGGGCTGGCCTGCGCCCAACGCTTGAAGGCGGCCGGCCATGGCGTGACGCTGTTCGACAAGGGGCGTGGCCCCGGCGGTCGCATGTCTGCCCGCCGCATCGCGACCGAGGCGGGTGAGGCGTCGTTCGATCATGGCGCCCAGTATTTCACCGCCCGCGACCCGGCGTTCCGCCAGCAAGTGGAGCAATGGCGGCAAGCGGGATGCGCCGCAGCGTGGCCCGCCGCCGGCCCGGACGCCTGGGTGGGCGTGCCAGCGATGAACGCGCCGATCAAGGCGCTTGCCCATGCGCTGGACGTGCGCTGGAACGTTCAGGTGACCGCGCTTGCCCGGGCGGGCGGCGCGTGGTCGCTTGTAGGAAACGGTGGTGGCGAGGGGGGCTTCGAGGCCGTGGTGGTCGCCATTGCGGCGGAGCAGGCGGCGGCGTTGCTGGCTCCGCATGAGCCCGGCTTTGCCGCTCGCGCCGCGTCCACGGTGTCGCAGCCATGCTGGACGCTGATGGCTGCCTTTGCCGAGCCACTGCCGATTGCGGCCGACATCCTGCGCGACGACCCGGTGGTCGGCTGGGCCGCGCGGAATTCGGCCAAGCCGGGCCGTGCGGGCCCCGAGAGCTGGGTGGTGCAGGGCAGCGCGGACTGGTCGCGTACCCATTTGGAGCGCACGCCCGCTGACATCGTGCCGTTGCTGCTCGAGGCCTTTGCCGCCGCCGCTGGCGCTGCTTTGCCGCCACCCTCCGCCGCGCTGGCGCATCGCTGGCGCTACGCGAAGTCGGGCGCGGCTGGAGAGGGTCAGCTCTGGAGCCACGAGCGTTCTCTGGGCGTCTGTGGCGATTGGCTGCTCGGCCCCCGCGTCGAATGTGCCTGGCTGTCAGGCACCGGCCTTGCTGGGGTGATGATCGGCCAGGTGTGAAGCTGGCGCGGCGATGCGTGCGCCGTTAAACGGGCGGGAATGGGGGCTTTCCTCCTGCCTCGCGCACGCTTATACAGCGACCAGGGGTGATTAGCTCAGTTGGTAGAGCAGCTGACTCTTAATCAGCGGGTCGTTGGTTCGAACCCAACATCACCCACCAAGCTCAATGGGTTTTGGCTTAGCAGGGCTTAGTTCTATCGTAAGTCTATGACCTGTTACGGCCTAGAGCTTGGGATGAGATCCAGCGGCGCGTGATATAGCTCGAGCGCCATCAATTACCTTTCGCATACTCATTGCCAAAGCTGCCGTTTGCTGATCCTCAGCCATTTGGAAAAGAGCTTCGGCATCTATGGCGACAATTGGGTAGCCATCCTCATCGACTGGCAACGGCCACTCGATGGTTCGACTATGTTCGCCAACTCTCACAGCCGCAAAGGCGTTCTTGTCTGCGAGCGCTCCAAAGACACCGCCGACACTGATGGCTGTGGATAAGTCCACGAGCGAGCTAGCCCGGATTATTCGCCAGGGGTGACGGGCATGGGACAAGCCGCTGATACGATGTAGGATTTGGTCGTGACACCATTCCCATCGGATCCCGGAGCGCATGCCCGTCAAAGTTGAATCTACCCCGATGCTGCCTGGTTTGTCACCGGTCGGCAGCAAGACGATTGAGGCGCGTTTCGACGGTTCCTGCATGTCTTCCGATGGTGGGCTGCTGGCGCTGCGCGAGGTCGAGCAGCGGCTTGCCATTGCCTCGCGCCTGGCGAGCTGCATCCGAGACCCGCGTGATCCCAGTCGGGTGGTCCATGGCCTGGACGAGATCATCCGCACGCGCATGCTGATGATTGCGGCGGGCTACGAGGACGGCAACGACGCCGATGCCCTGCGCCGTGACCCGATGTTCAAGCTGGCGATGGGACGGCTGCCGGATGATGGCGACCTTTGCTCGCAGCCGACCATCTCGCGCCTGGAGAACCTGCCGGATGCGCGTGCTCTGTTGCGCATGGGGCGAGCCATGGTCGAGCATTACTGCCACAGCTTCCGCCAGGTGCCCCGCCGCATCGTGCTCGACATCGACGACACGTTCGACGCCGTGCATGGCGGCCAGCAGTTGCGGCTGTTCAACGCGCATCATGACGAATATGGCTTCCAGCCGATCGTGGTGTTCGACGGCGACGGCCGTATGATCGCTGCCGTGCTGCGCCCGGCCAGCAGGCCTTCGGGCAAGCAGATCGTGCGCTGGTTGCATCGCCTGATCACCGCGATCCGCGGCCACTGGCCGCTTGTGGAGATCATGCTTCGCGCCGACAGCCATTACTGCATGCCGGAGGTGCTGCGGTTCTGCCGGGTCAGAGGGCTGGATTACACGCTCGGCGTGGCGCCCACCTCGACGCTGCGCAAACACGTCCGCAGCCTCGAGCAGAGCACCGCCGCCCGTGCTGCCACGGCTGCGGACGGCACGAAGCTGCGCCGGTTCAAGGAATTCTACGACGGCGCGGCGAGTTGGGACCGCGTGGAGCGCATTGTTGCTCGCGTGGAAGCCGGACCGCAGGGCACCGACACACGCTTCGTCGTCACCAGCCTCATCGGCCCGTCCGGCCGAACCGTCTATCAGGATATCTACTGCGCACGCGGGCAGGCGGAGAACCACATCAAGGCATGGAAGACGCATTTGGCCGCCGACCGGACCTCGTGCTGCCGGGCAAGCGCCAACCAGTTCCGCCTGTTCCTGCATGTCGGCGCCTACTGGCTCATGTGGAGCCTGCGCACGCTGATGCCGCGCCGGTCGCGCTGGCGGGTCGCTCAGTTCGATACCCTACGGCTGCGGCTGATCAAGCTGGCGGTGCGCATCGAGGTCTTGAAAACGAAGGTGCGCCTGCACCTGCCGCGGGCAACGCCGGATCAGGCGCTGTTCGCGTTGCTCCTGACGCGCATGCCTCGCCTCAGCATCTAATCCATCGGGCGGATGCTCCATACCTCACCCGATGCCGATCAACCCCAACGCCCACCAGCTACCCAAACCAAAACTAACGGACCCATATGGGACCGGCGGTGAGCTATGAAGTTACAGCCTCAAGTTGAGCGACCGTCATGGCGCTACCAACCGCCGACACGCTGGTGAATAATAGCGGCTAGATCCGGCCCGTGTTCTCGTTCTTACCGTAGAGCCCCGCAGCGATGAGCCATTGACTCTTGCCGAGCAGTTCTCGCGATTGGTTTTCCGGCCGCATTGGCTGTGATAAAATGGTCAAGACGCGCGCGCATGACTTGCGAGAGCTGCCAGGCGGTCACGAATGGCCTGTAGCGCGTAGCCGGATTCCACGCGAGGCGCGTAGTCGTGCGGCGCTGGCGCGGCGTCCGGATACATGGCCGCATACTCGGCGGCATTTTGAAATCGGCCGCGGCTATTGTCGTCGATAAATGTCTCCGATGCGGCGCTTTCAGCGAGCACCAGCCCGTGGGACGCCAGATTTCGATGGATTGCGTCCGTCAAGCTGGTGTAAAATCCGGTGTAGTTGAGGTGGCCATTGGTCAGGCGGCTATGGTGGCGATCTCATTGGGTATAGCGTCGATAGTCGGCGGTATGAGTTCGGCCATGGCCTCGGTCTGCATGTAGCGGTGCTGGAGTTGCCACTCGTCGTTGGCCTCCAGCAGCACCGCGCCAATCAGCCTGATGATAGCGCCCTCGTTTGGAAAGATGCCGACGACGTCGGCCCGGCGTTTGACCTCCTTGTTAAGCCGTTCGATCGGGTTGGTGCTGTGGATCTTCACCCGGTGCTGGGCGGGGAAGTTCATGTAGGCCAGCACGTCGGCCTCGCTCTCGTCGATGAACGCACCGAGCTTCGGCCATTTGTCGCGGAGTTGGTCGGCGACGTGACGCATGGTCTGGGTGGCGTTCTGATGGTCCAACTGGGTGAATGCCTGGCGAAGAGCGGCCGATACCATGTTCTGCTGGCCTTTCGGCACGTAGGCCTGTGCATTGCGCATCCAGTGAACGCGGCATCTTTGCCACGTGGAGCCCAGCACCCGGCGGATCGCAGCCTTCAGGCCTTCGTGCGCGTCTGAGATGACGAGCTTGGTGCCGCGCAGGCCCCGCTTGACCAGGCTCTTGAGGAACGTCGACCAGAACATCTCCGCCTCCGAAGGCCCGATGTGCAGGCCAACAATCTCGCGCTTGCCCTCGGTGTTCACGGCCACAGCGATTATCACCGCCACCGTCCTGATCTGCCCACCCTCACGCTGCTTGAGGTAGGTGGCATCCAGCCAGAGATAAGGCCAATCGCCGACAAGAGGGCGTTCGAGAAAGGCATTCACCCGATCGTCGATGTCCTTGCACAGCTTGCTCACCGTGCTCTTGCTGATCCCTGCCAGGCCCATCGCCTGCACCAGGTCATCCACCCGCCGCGTCGACACGCCGCCGATCCACGCTTCCTGGATTACCGCCACCAGGGCCTTCTCGGACGTCTTGCGGGGCTCCAGAAACGGCGGGAAGTAGCTGCCCTGGCGCAGCTTGGGGATGCGGAGCTGCAGGCTGCCCAGCCGCGTGTCCAGCGTCCGGTCGCGGTAGCCGTTGCGATAGGTCGCCCGCTCGGCCGTGCGCTCGTGCCGTCCGGCGCCGATCAGCCCCTCTACGTCCGTCTCCATCAGCAACTGCACCACAGCCTCCGCCACACTGCGCAGGAAGTCGCCATCTCCGGCTTTCGCCAGCAGCTCGGCCAACGGTAGTCTGTCCTCGGTCATCGGGTCCTCGTCGGTTCAGGTTAGAGCCTCGCAACTCCACCTTAGCCAGCCGATCCGATGACCACCTCCGCCTACACCGCCGACGTCAGCGAAATTCCACCACGAGCACGGACGCTATCGATCGAATGTGGAAATAGTCTATCACCGCACAGGCCTCAGTTCGCACGATGGAGAACCCGTTGACGAGGTAGCGGGCTCGGACGAGCATGCCGTCCAGAAACATGGCGTGGCAGGGAGAAACGCGTAGGTCGCGACGGGGCAGTCCCCCGCCCAGTGCGCCAGCCCGGATGAGCACGGGCATGAGATGCGGACGGCCCAGGAGGAATCGCCCGGCGTAACTGCGGCGGCCGATCCAGCGAACGGTTTCGGCCGCACCCGACGGCGTGACGACCCGGTCGCCAATGGCCAGACGCTCGACAGGTTGTTCCCCGCGGTCAGTCAGGATGAGGGTGCCGCGGCAGTAGCACGGTGGTCCGTACTCGATGTCGAGTTCCTCGTTGGGCGCCAGTACCACCTCGACTGGCTCGGGTTGTAGCTGCCTTCCAACGTCAAGGCCGACAGGATTGCCGGCGGGTTGCCGACAATGTTGGCGGGCGCCTCGACTTGCAGCAGACCGGAGCCGGGCGAAGTCGAGCTCGGCGTATAAACGGCTTCGTAGGTCTTTCCTGTCAGGGCGTTCAGGTTCTTGCCAGGTAGGGCAATGATGTCGCCCGTCTTAAAACCGTAGATCGGGGTGGTGAACGGCGCGTAGCCGTCAGGCGTCTGCACTTCTCCGGTATCGTCGGCGTTGAACTCGAGCGTTGTCAGCGGCGCCTGGTGCAGAACCAGTTCGCCATTTGCATCGCCGAACGTGAATGAGCCGCTGCTGATGGAGAAATCCGGCGTATCGGTGCCGGGTGTCTGGATGGCAACGGACGCGTCGTTGACTGTGATGGTGCCGTCAGTCAACAAGACGGACTGGCCGGTCATGTAGCCGTCGATGGTCAGGGTGGTTGCAGCCCGCGCAGCGCCGTTGCCGTTGACGTTGATGATGCCCGGGCCGATGGTGTCGTTCAGGAAAATGGCGGTCGTGGTCTGGCCTGCCGCGCCAGACACGTTGATCGTGCCGCCGTTGCCGAACACCATATTGTGCGAACTGGTGGCGAACACGGAGCCCTGAAAGGTCGCAGCCTCGGCATTGTCGGTGTCATCCGAGATGAAGGTGCCGCCGGGTAAGACCGTGATCGTGCCGTTGCTGATCCACCCGGTCGCCGGACTGGCGGTTTCAACGTCGAAGGTGCTGCCTGCCGCAACGGTGATGTTGGCGTTGTAGGTGGTAAACGGATATGGTCGGTGGGCTCGACACCATAGGTATCGGCGGGAATCAGCACCCTCTGGATGTAAGCGGGTGTGGTGGCAGTCCCGACATTGATCGTGCCGGCGATCGTGTTGTCCAGCTAGGAGGAGAGGATCGTGGTCCCAGTCAGATTGATCGTTTCGCCGGTAAGGGTGCTGTTCTCGAGCCACAGCCCGACATCGCCCTGAGTCCCGTCAATATTGATGGTCTGCCCCTGCACGGTGTAACCTACGATCGCATTCGGATCGCTTTGCAGGGTGTTTGAGTTTTGCGGTGGGAAAGAAGTCGACCTGCGTATAACCACCGTTGATCGGGAAAAGGAACAGCGCGCCCACACGGCTTATGCCGGCGTTGGAACCTGGAATCCCGGCGATGTCGGCCGTGTCGCCGCTCTGGGGAAAGTTCGCCATCCCGGCCCAATCCGAGGCGTCTTGGTAGCGACCCTCGTCCGGAAGGACGAAACCGCCGATAAAATTGAACACCGTCAATCTTCACCCCCACTTCGGTTGCTGTGTGTTTAACGGAGAACGAGCCATGCGCAACAGCAAGGGTAGGGTGTGTGTGGACGGCCCTTTTGGTGCAAGGGATGCGGTGGAAGAAAACTGATCTGGTTCGGTAGCGTGCGTGTGTCCGGCCTGTTTTGCCCGGCACACGGCCGCTGGCCCAGATGGGTTCCGCGATCCACACCCAAACGCAATGTCGGCCTCGCAGGCCGGCACCCTACACGGGTTCTGTGGATCGTCGGTCCGACCGATCAGCATCTTTCTCCGTTAGCCCTTAAACCAGCGGCACGACGAGCGGGTCAGGCAGCGTTGGGCTGCCGATACTTCTCCCCGCTCGTCATCATAGCCCACGCAGTGCGGGCTATCTTGTTGGCCAGGGCCACCGCCGCGAGCTTGCGGGGCTTGCGCGCCAGCAAGGACAGTAGCCATGGCGAGCTCTTGCCCGGCTTGGCATGTTGGATCACCGCCGTGGCGCCGAGCACCAGCAGGCTGCGGAGGCGCTCGTCGCCCGCCCGACTGATGCCACCGAGCCTCTGTTTGCCGCCGGTTGAGTTCTCCCGCGGCACGAGCCCGATCCATGCTGCGAGGTGTCGCCCGGATTCGAATTGAGAGGCGTCGACCCTCAATGTCAGCGTCAACGCGGTCATCCAGCCCACACCCGGGATCGTCTCGAGCAGGCGGCTTGCTGGGAGCGCCCGGTGCTGTGCCTGCAGCTTCGCGTCGGCCTGCGCCAGTTCCGCCTCGACTTGGCCGATCTGACGGCTGAGCAGCGCGAGCGCTTCGATGGCTGGTTTCGGCAAGCTCCCCTGCGCGGCCGCGATCAGCTCTGCCAGGCCCTTGTCCCCTTTGGCGGCGACCAGGCCGAACTCGGCGGCGTGGCCGCGCAAGGCGTTGACCAACTGCGTGCGTTGGCGGCTCAGCAGTTCTCGAACCGACAGCAACATCGCGGCGGCCTGCTGCTCGGCGGATTTCACCGGCACCTGCGCCATGCCCGGCCGCGCCGCCGCTTCGCTGATCGCCTCGGCATCGTTGCGGTCGTTCTTGCTGCGCTTGACGAATGGCTTGACGTATTGCGGCGGGATCAAAGCCACCTCGTGGCCGAGCGCCTGCAGTGCGCGGCCCCAATGATGGGACGCCCCGCAAGCTTCGAGTGCCACCTTTGTCGGCGGCAGCTTGGCGAACACCTCGAGGAAGGTGCCTCGCCGCAGATTGCGCCGCAGCACCGGCCGATCCTTCTCGTCCACCCCGTGCACAGTGAAGATGTGCTTGGACGTATCGACACCAACGCGCTTAATCTGCTCCATGGACGGCCCCCTGTTCAGCTGACAGCGAACTTTGGCACTCGATGCCGCGGGGCCGTCCACCCCAACGCAATGCGACTTGGCATTGCACCGTCCTTCGTGCGCCCTGAGGAAGGAACTGGCGGGACGCGGCGCGGCCATGATAACGCGCTCGGGATGCCGCAGGAGCCTTCCCCATGACCACCACCGCGCTGTTCGGCAGCTACGTCCTGGCCCGGCGGGACGGCGCCCAGGCCGTGCTGCGCGACCACTGGCTGCTGCTGGAAGGCGACCGCATCGCAGCAGTGCAATCGGCACAGCCGGTCGCGGACCAGGTGTTCGACGCGCCGGGCCGCTTCGTGCTGCCGGGCTTGCTGAACCTGCACAACCACTGCTTCAGCGAGGCCGTCGCCCGCAGCCATACCGAGGACGGGAACGGGCGAAAGAACGGCCGGAGCATCGTCTATAGCGTGCTGCTGCCGCTGACCAAGCACGGCACCCTGATCCTATCCGCGGCGGAGCGGCTGGCCATCGCCCGGCTCGGCATCCTGCAGTTGCTGCGCGGCGGCGCGAGCACGGTGATGGAGCCGTTCCGCAACGGCATCCCGGAAATGTTCGACGCGGCGGCGGAGCTGGGCATCCGCTTCTACGGTGCGCCCTATCTGTTCTCGACGTCGGACGCGCAGGCCCAGCCGGACGGCACCGTGCGCTACGCCGGGGACGACGGCGCGGCGGACCTCGCCACCTGGGACCGCTTGCACGCGCAGTGGCAAGGTGCCGCGGAGGGCCGCATCGGGCTGGCGATGAGCCCCCACGCCACCGACACCTGCGGCCCCGACCTGCTGCGCGCCTGTGCCGCCCGCGCCCGCGCGCTGGGCGTGCCGATCACCACCCATCTGGCGCAGAGCACGCAGGAGGTGGCGACGATCGGCGCCCGTCATGGCGGCCGCACCCCGGCGGAGTATCTCGACTGGCTCGGCCTGCTGGCGCCGGACCTGCTGGCCGCGCACTGCATCGCCAGCTCCGACGACGACTTGCGCCTGATGGCCGCGCGGGGCGCCACGGTGCTGAACTGCCCGCGCGTGTTCGCCCGCAGCGGCACGGTGGCGGCGTTCGGGCGGTTTGCGGCCCGGGGCGTGCGCACGGTGGTGGGCACGGATGGCTACAACATGGACCTGCTGGGCGAGCTCAACGCCGCCTCGATGATCTCGAAAATCGCCGCCAACGACCCGGCGGTTGCGACCGCGCCCGAGTTGCTCGACGCGGTGACGGCGGTCGCGGCCGACGTGATCCGCCGGCCGGACCTGGGCCGCATCGCGCCGGGTGCGACCGCAGACCTCACCGTGGTGGACATGACGCACCCGCAGCTCTCCCCGATGGCGGACCCGCGGCGCGGGCTGATCGCGCTGGCCAACCGGGCCGACATCGCCCAGGTGTTCGTGGACGGGCGCCTGCTGATCGATGCCGGCCGGCTGGTGCATGGCGACGAGCGGGCGATCTGTGCGGCCGGGAGCGCTGCGATCGAACGGATTTGGGACCTGCCGGACGCGCGGGCGGCCCTGCCCCGATAGGGGCTCTGTCGATCACCATCAGAACGACCGCGCACATCGGCAGCTTGCCCAGGACGGGGATTCCCCTTACCTTGTTGCATGAACCAGGTCTACAGCGCATGAGGGCTCGGATGGCGCCTGGTTAGTGCACCTTGAACAAAGCTCCTGATCAACTCCCGAGCGGTGCATTGCCGGCTTTGCGGATCGTCGAGTTCCACCGGACCGTACGCGTTGCGATCCGCGGGGCTTTCACGCTGGGATCCTTCTACTTTATCTACCAGGCGGTGGCCGTTCTCGCAGGTCACGTGACAACGGTCCAGATTCAGGCCGCATTAACTATTTTGGCCGATCTTCGTTTTGCGTTTGCCGTATCGCTGGCTGCTGGTGGAGGAGTTTGGGCGATGGTTGAACGTCGCATACGGCAAAACACGGTTGAACGGTTACACAGCCGGATCAAATTCCTTGAAACTTCCCTTGACCCGGCGCGATCATCGTCGCGACTGACATCGAAGGGCCGAACAAATCCGAAGGACAAGTCCGTATGACACCGGATGTCGCGCTGAGAGCGCTCGAAGGAGCGGTCATTTTACTAGTTCTCGGCGCATTCGCTTACGGCCCATGGCAATGGCTGTGGATCGACTGGGCCCGTCAGCGCATGTTTGATCGAAGGGACGAGATATTCGATCTCGCTCTAAGCGGGAAGATTGATTTTAGCTCGTCAGAGTATCGAGAGATACGCGCCTCGATCAACAGTATGATCCGATTTGCGCATAGCTTAACCTGGATCCGGCTGTTGTCTCTACGTTTTTTCACCAGGAAAGCGCCTGATCTTAGCCGTGTCGTTAGAGTCCGCGACTCTTTAGAGAAGGTTAGAGATCCAGAAACACGGGCAGAGCTCAATGCGCTTGTCACTGACATTCAGAAGACGTTGTTGAAACTGGTCGTGCTTCGCGCGCCCCTTTTACTGGCGACCGCCATCTTGTTCATCCTCCCGCCCGTTGCTTTCGCTGCAGCGTACATCTGGGCGCGTGATGCTTTTCGTTCATCAGCAAACGAGATTGTTGCACTCATCGAGCTAGAAGCTCAGACTTTCGATGGTGACTATGCGAGCGTGCGTTAAGCAAGCAAACGTACCGAGCATCAACAGCATCGGACGGCTTAGTCGCGCTCAGGGGTCGAGGCTCCATGCGAAAGAGCCCGCAAGCTCGTAACCACCGCGCCCGCGTCAAGCCCGGCGGTTAGGTTGAGTTCTGCCCGCCTCAGCAAGGCGGCGAAGCACCAGGCCGTTGCACGGCAAGGGCAGCAACCGGTTGGGCGGGACGATGGTGGAAGACCACTTGTAGCCTGCGAGACGTGCAGCCGCCAGGACGCCGCACAACACATCGCCGGCGCGGGAACTTTCCACCACCGCGGCCCGGCGCGACCGGCAAGCGTGGGCCCCGCCGAGGCTCGGTTGTATATGTCAGCAAGGAGCTGTGCGATGGACGTGAGACTGGATGGCCGGGTTGCCTTGATCACGGGCGCAAGCAAAGGGCTGGGCCTTGCCATCGCCCGACGGATGGCGGCGAGCGGCGCCACCGTGGTGATGCTGGCGCGCCGATTGGACGTGCTGCAGGAGGCGCAACGTGTGGTCGAGGCCATGGCGCCGGGCCGGGCGCACGTCATCGCCTGCGACGTGTCGCAAGCGGGCGAGGTGACCCGCGCCTATGGCGAGGCCGTGCAGGCCGCCGGGCCGATCGACATCCTGGTCAACAACGCCGGCACGTCCCAGACCGGGGCGTTTGCCAGCATCACCGACGCGGTGTGGCAGGCCGACCTCGACCTCAAGCTGTTTGCGGCGATCCGCCTGGCCCGGCTGGCCTGGCCGCAGATGGTGGAGCGCCGCTGGGGCCGCATCATCAACGTGCTCAACGTGGGGGCGAAGGCGCCGCGGGCTGGCAGCGCGCCGACCGCCGTGTCGCGCGCGGCCGGGATGGCGCTCACCAAGATCCTTGCCGGCGAGGGGGCGCCGCACGGCATCCTGGTGAACTCGCTGCATGTCGGCCTGATCGACAGCGACCAGTGGGTGCGGCGGCATGCGGCGCAGCAGGTGAACGAGACGTATGAGTCGTTTTTGGCCGCCATGGCAAAATCGATCCCGCTCGGCCGGGTCGGGACGGCAGAGGAGTTCGCCAACGTCGCGTGCTTTCTCGCCTCCGACCTTGCGGGCTATGTGACCGGAACTGCGATCAACGTGGACGGCAATTTGTCGCCCGTGATGTAGGGCGATGGCGACACGCCGCCGCCCCAAGCGGCGGGGATGGCGGTCAAGCCTTGGACGCAGCCGTTCCAGAAACCCGCCAACCCACTGATGTCCTTGGTGCCCCGTACGGGATTCGAACCCGTGTTACAGCCTTGAAAGGGCCGTGTCCTAGGCCTCTAGACGAACGGGACGCAGACCGGCGCTCATGTGCCCTCGGTAATCCGCCGGGTCAAGCCGCCGAGCGCTCCGCCTCCCCCACCACACCCAACCGACGCCGGATCGCCTCCAGCGCATACCCGCTCTCCACCCGCGGCGCACACGCGCGCCCACCGCCACCCGCCGACGGATACAGCGCCGCATACTCTCCCGCGTTGTGGAACAGGCCCCGGCTGTCGTCGTCCAGGAACGTCTCCGTCGCCGCGCCCTCGGCCAGGATCAGGCTGTGCTGCGCCAACTCGATGTGGATGTAGTCCACCCTCCGGCAGCCAACCTCCCGCACCACCGAACGGCCGTTCACCAGCTCGCCCGCCGGCACCAGCACCCCGTCCAGGAACATCGCGTGCAGCGGCGACACCACCAGGTCCCGCCGCGGCAAGCCCTCGCCCAGCGCGCCCGCCCGGATGCGCACCGGCAGCAGCGCCGGGTTGCCCGACAGGAACCGCCCGCTATAGCTGCGCCGCCCAATCCAGCGGATCGGCTCGGCCGCGCCCGACGCCGTAATCACCCGGTCGCCAATCGCCAGCGCCTCCACCGCCACCTCGCCGCGGTCGGTCAGAATGGCGGTGCCGGGGCAGAAACACGGCGTGCCCACCGTCACCGGGCCGGCCACGATCTCCGCCCCCGTGCCCGCGTCCGGCGACAGCGAGAAGCCGCCCGCCAGCCCGGCGAAGATGAACGAGGCGTTCGCCGTGCCGTTGGTGATCGTCTCCACCGTGTTGCCGCTCACCACGGACGAGGTCAGGCTCGCCCCGGTGAACGCGATGGCGGTGTCGTCCACCACCGACCCGGCGCTGAACCCGGACATCACCGCCAAGTCGCCGAACCCGGCGCTGATCGAGCCCGTCACCAGCAGCTCGGCCGCGGCGTCGAACGTCAGCGAGCCGGACAGCGTGGCCTTGGCCGACTCCAGGTCCACTTCGCCACCAGCCTGCAGCACCGTATTATACGCCGTTGCATTGCCGCTGATGGTCAGCGTCCCGCCGTTGGACACCGTCGTCCCGCTCGCCACCGCGCCCTTGAGGAACAGGTCCAGCGCGCCGCCGGACACCACCGTCTCGCTGGTCACCACCGCCGTCGCCGCGCTCACCAGTTGCGTGCCGCCGACCGTGTCGCCGGTGGCCGCGCCCAGCACCAGCTCGCTGCCGCCCGCCAGGATGGTCGTGTCCACATCGGACCCGGCGATGACCGCCGAGCCGCCGGCATAGATCGTGGCGCTCACCAGCGTGCCGCCCACCGCCACCGACACCACGTCCCCGCTGGTGATCTGCGCGTTGGACAGCGACGAGCCCGACGCCACCGTCACGCTGGTCGGCGCCGGGGGGTTGTAGGCGATCTCTGTCCCGCCGCTGCCGTCGGCCACGGCCGCCAGGAATGGCTGCACCGTGGCGCCGGCAAAGGTGATGGTCTGCGCCGTTGCGCCGCTGCCGAGCGTCGCCAGAGTGTTGCCACTCGACACCACCGTGCTGAACGGCGACCCGGCGGCAATCTTGGTGAAGTCGATCACGTCGCCGGCGCCGAAGCCCGACACCACCGCCTGCACGCCGTAGGTGGCGCTCGCCGTGGCCGTCTCCTCCACCATGCCCGGCCCGGAGAAGGTCAGCGCGCCGATCAGCGACCCTTTGGCCGACTCCAGCAGCACCGTGCCGCCCTCGATCACCGTGTTGAACGACCCGGCGTTCGCGCTGATCGCCAAGGTGCCGCCCGTCGTCACCAGCGTGCTGCTCGCCAGCGCGCCCTTGAGCAAAAGCTCGACCGTGCCGCCGTTCTCGATGGTCTCGCTGCCGACGAAGGCCAAGCCGCCGCTGACCAATTGCGTGCCGGCCACGTCGTCGCCCACCGCGCTGCCGACCACCGTCTCCGAGCCGCCATGCGCGATGATGCTGCCCGCGTCGTAGCCGCTGATGGTGGCCACGCCGCCGGAAAGGATCTCCGCACCCGCGATCGAACCTTGCGCCGAGACCACCAGCGTGCTGCCGCTGCTGACCACGATGCCGGTGCCCGAGGTGACGGTGGTGGAGGTGGGCGTCGTCGTCGCCGCCTGGGGCGCGAACGCCACGCCGCGGATGTTGCTGTCGGGTGCGGCCGAGGTCACGATGGTGAACGCCTCGTTGGGCGCTGGGCTGGTCGCGGCCAGTGAGTCGGTGATGGTGTAGAGGTAGGTCTGATCGAGGTCGCCGATGGTCTCGTTGGTGGCGTAGAGCGTCACCGTGCCGCCCGACGTCACCCCGGTGAGCCCGATCAGCCCCGAGGTGCCGCTGGCGGCCGTGTCGGGAACCAGGTTCAGCCCGAGCGAGAGCGTGTAGTCCAGCACCCAGGTGCCGCCGATCACGCTCCATTTCTGCAGCCCGCCATCGCCCAGGCCGCCGTTCTTGGGGTTGCCGCCATCGGCCACGTAGAGCGTGGTGGCGTTGGCGAAGTAGAAGTTCTCCGGGCTGAGACTGACCGAGGTGCCGATCGCGCTGGTGTTCACAGTGTTGGCCTGCGCCGCCGTCAGCGTCACGCTCTCGCTGATGCCCGGCAGCGCGGTGGCCGAGGCCACCTCGGTCGGCAGGGTGGTGCCGTAGCTGCCGATGTTGGTGCCGGACGTGGTGCTCTGCGTGCTGTCGCGCGAGACGTCCAGCGTGTCGCCGCCGCTGCCGTTCGGCACCAGCTCGACGGTGCGCGTGTCGGTGCTGGTGTCGATCGCCGTCGCCGAGCTGGCGCCATCGACGGCCAGGAACACGCCTTGGGTGGTGCCGCCCTTCACGCCCTGGCCCGACAGGTAGAACGTCGTGCCGTTCACAGTGGCGACGCTGCGTGGATTGTTGGTGTTGAAAATGGTGTCGATCGCCGTGCTGGTGTCGACCGTGCCGTTGTCGCCGATGTCGGCCACCACCCTGGGCACCACGGTGTCGGGGCCGCCGGGCACGCTGGTGGATTGCGCCAGCGCCGTCGTGCCGTAGACCGCCGCGCCGCCCGAGTTGAACGCCGCGGCGTTCACCCCGTAGCCCGCGATCACCAGCGATTGGCCATCGGCGGACAGCTCGAGCGTGCCTTCCGAGCTCGAGCCGTATTCGCCCGAGATCGCGTATTCGGTGACGCCGTTCACCACCATCGTGGTCTGCGGCAGCACCAGGATGCCGACGATCGTGCCGCTGGTGGTCAGCTCCTCCAGGGTGATCGGGGCTGCCTGGTTGTCGCCGTAGCTGCCCGTGCCGGCGCCATCGCCGGAAATGCTGATGACCAGGTCACCCGGCGTGAAGGCGCTGATTGTGGACGACATCGGCAATTCCGTTTCGCAAGGACACCGGGATTGCCTAGCCGAGGCAGCTTGCGCCGGCTAATGACATCTCAATTGCAGCGCGTTGACGCCGGAATGGTGGCGCGACGGCCACATGGCGCCTTTGCCACGCGGCCGGACTGCCTCTGGCCTTAGCGGAAAGCGTGCACGCCCGCTCCTACAGGAACGCGTGCACGCCCGCGATGGCGAGCACCACGAAGATGACGAAGATCACCAGGAACACGACGAAGAATATCTTGGCGATGCCGGCCGTGGCAGCCGAGATGCCGGAAAAGCCGAGGAAGCCGGCGATGATCGAGATGACTGCAAAAATGATCGCGTAACGCAGCATGACCGGGTCCTTTTCTGGTGCCCGGCATGGCCGGTCGATGGGCGAACGCAAAGCACGCCAGAACGTTGCGCTGCTCTCTTTGCCGCGGCCGGGATCGGTGGTCTAAACCCGCTTCGCTCTGGTCGGGGGAGGGCAACACGATGCGGGCATGGCGCCGACTGGCATGGCTCGGACTTGTCTGCCTGGGTATCGCCTTGGGCAGCATCAGCGCCGCACACGCGCAGAAATCCGCCAACACGCTGCGGATCGCCTGGCGCGACGCCATCCCGGACGTGAACCCGTACTACAACCAGCTCCGCAACGGCCTCGTGCTGGCGCACCAGGTCTGGGACACGCTGGTCTACCGCGATCCGGACACGTTCCAGCTCAAGCCGCTGCTCGCCAGCTCCTGGCGCCAGACCGACGACACCACCTTCGAGTTCGAGCTGCGCCAGGGCGTCACCTTCCACGACGGCAGCCCGTTCACCGCCGACGACGTGGTCTACACCATCGACCTCGTGCTGTCGGACAAGCAGGTCGCCATCCCGTCCAACTACGCCTATCTCGCCGGCGCGGAGAAGATCGACGACTTCCACGTGCGCGTCCGCCTCAAGCAGGTGTTTCCCGCCGCCCTCGAATACATGGCGATGACCCTGCCGATCCTGCCGCACGCCTATCTGCAACGGGTGGGCGCCGACGCGTTCAGCCGCGCCCCCGTGGGCACCGGGCCGTTCAAGATCACCCGCGTCGACGGCATCCGCGAGATCGACCTGGACCGCAACGACAGCTATTTCGACGGCCCGAAAGGACACCCGGCGCTGGCCCATATTGTCATCCACGAGGTGGCGGACGGCAGCGACGAACTCGCCCAGTTGATCTCCGGGCAGGCCGACTGGATCTGGCAGTT
Source organism: Acetobacteraceae bacterium (assembly GCA_965198565.1). Lineage (GTDB taxonomy): Bacteria > Pseudomonadota > Alphaproteobacteria > Acetobacterales > Acetobacteraceae > LMUY01. The sequence goes on from OZ240665.1 coordinate 305,892, forward strand.
CGACCCGGACGAGATCGAGACCATCGCGCGCCAACCAACCCTGCAGGTGCTCCGGGCCGAGAGCATGCGGATCGGCTACCTCCAATTCGACGCCGCCGGGCGCTCGGGCGCCGGCAACCCGCTGACCAATCTCAAGGTGCGCCAGGCCATCGCCCACGCCATCGACCGCGTGACCATCGCCCGCCAGCTCGTCCGCGGCGGCAGCCGCGTGCTGGACGCCGCCTGCTTCCCGACCCAGTTCGGCTGCGACCAGGCCGCCGTCACCCGCTATGACTACGACCCGGTGATGGCCAAGAAGCTGCTCGCCGAGGCTGGCTACCCGAACGGCTTCGACACCGACCTCATGACCGACGTGCTGCCGCAATACGCCGGCGCGGTGCAGAACTACCTCAAGGTGATCGGCATCAACGCCCACATCGTGCAACTGCCCGCCGGCGAGGCGGTGCGCCGGCGCGAGGCCGGCCAGGACCCGCTCACCTTGGGCACCTGGGGCAGCTTCTCCATCAACGACGTCTCCGCCATCCTGCCCATCTTCTTCAGCGGCGGCGCCAGCGACTACAGCCGGGACCCGCAGCTTGAAGCCCTGGTGGGTCTCGGCGGGTCCACCACCGACCCGGACGAACGCCGCAAGGACTATACTGAGGCGCTGCGCCGCATCTCCGACCAGATGTATTGGCTGCCGCTCAGCACCTACGTCACGACCTACGCCTTTTCCCGCCAGTTGAATTTCAAGCCGTACCAAGACGAGATCCCGCGTTTCTTCCTCACAAGCTGGAAATAGCCTCTTCCGTTTGCACGGATTTGCGGCATATTTCCGGCACAAGGACCGCTCCAAAGCGGCGACAAGGGGGATTAACGTCGTGGATCTCGAAACTCGCACTCTGCGCCGCGTGACGCTTCGGCTGATCCCGTTTCTCGTGCTGTGCTACTTCATCGCCTATCTCGACCGGGTGAACGTCGGCTTCGCCAAGCTCACCATGAGCCACGACATCGGCCTGACCGAAACCGCCTTCGGCCTCGGCGCCGGCATCTTCTTCATCGCCTATTTCGTGTTCGAAGTGCCGTCGAACCTGATGCTGGAGCGCTTTGGCGCGCGCAAATGGATTGCCCGCATCATGTTCACCTGGGGGCTGCTCTCCGGGTCGATGGCGTTCGTCACCGGGGAGACCGGCTTCTACGCCGTGCGCGTGCTGCTGGGCTTTGCCGAAGCCGGCTTCTTTCCCGGCATCATCTTCTTCCTCACGCTTTGGTTTCCGGCCGCCCAGCGCGCCCGCATCATCGGCATGTTCATGGCCGCCATCCCGCTTTCCTCGGTCATCGGCTCGCCGATTTCCGGCGCGCTGCTGTATCTGGACGGGGTGTTCGGGCTGCATGGCTGGCAGTGGCTCTATATCCTCGAGGCCGTCCCCGCCTTGGTGCTCTCGGTGGTCGTGTTCAGCTACCTGACCGACAAGCCCGCCGACGCGCATTGGCTGGCGGCCGACGAGCGCCAGTGGCTGATCGACCGTCTCGGCTCGGAGCGCCGCCAGCGCGAGGCGCATCGCAGCTTCAGCGTGCTGCAGGCCCTGGTCGACCCGAAAATCCTTGCCGTCGCGTTGGTCTATTTCGGCGCCAACGCCACCAACTACGGCCTGAGCTTCTTCCTGCCGACGATCATCAAGGGCTTCGGCGTCAGCAATCTCGAAACCGGCTTCATCACCGCCATCCCCTATGTGGTGGGCTTGGTCGGGATGATCTGGTGGGGCCTGCGGTCGGACCGCAAGCAGGAGCGCAAGGGCCACGCCGCCTTCGCGCTGTTCATCGCAGGAGCCGGCATCGGCATTTCCACCCTGCTGCCGGACCCGACCTTGAAGATGATCAGCCTCTCCATTGCGGGCTTCGGCATCTTCGCCTGCCTGCCGATCATCTGGACCCTGCCGACGGCCTATCTTTCCGGCGCGGCGGCGGCTGGCGGGATTGCCGCCGTCAACGCCTTGGGCAACCTAGCCGGCTTCTTTGGCCCCTATGCCATGGGTTATCTCCGCGACGCGACCGGCACCTTCAGCGCCGGCCTGTGGGTGCTGGCGGCCGCCGGGTTCATCGCCTGCGGCGTGGTGCTGACCCTGCGGCACAATGCCGAGCTCGAGCGCGCGCCCCATCCAGAGCAGATCCCGGCCGAGTAACCGCGGCAACCAAACCTTAACCGTCAGGCGTTAGCTTACTCCCATCAGCAGCGGCGATTGGCCGTTCCGCGCGATGGGAGCTACGGGGCATGTCTGGGTCCGCGTTCGAACTGCCGCGTGTGGCTGCCGGGCTCGATGTGGAGATCCCACCGAAGCCTCTCACCAAGGCGGGTGCGCAGCCGCTGCGGCAGTATCAATTCGGCCGTCTCACCCGGTTGGGTCGCGGCGGCGGTAAGCCGGTGTTCGCCGTGGTGCACAGCAACGGCGCTTTCTTCCCGCTAGGGCAGGCGCTCGGCGCCACGCACCGCTTCCTGGCGCTCCAGGCGGCGGACCGGCGTAGCGGCGGTCAGCTCGCGGACACGGTGGAGGAGATCGCCGCCGGCTACGTCCGCCAATTGCTCGCCGAGGAGCCGAGCGGGCCTTACGTTTTGCTCGGCTGGTGCCATGCCGGCAACATCGCCTACGAGGCCGCGCAACAGCTTGCCGCGGCCGGCCATGCCATCGCCGGGCTCGTCCTGGTCGATACCTGGAACCCGACTTATGGTGCCAGCATGGGCCGCGTCCGGCGCTGGCTGAGCGAGCGCAGCTACGGCCTGCAGGTGATTGCCAGCGATTTTGCCCGGGTGCTGCAGGGCGAATTGTCGCTCCACACCTGCCTGCGCCAGCGCAACATGGCGCAGCGCCTGCTAGGCCCGATGGAGGTGGCGCTGTCTGGCCCGGCGGCCGAGACCTACCGCGCCAACAAGGCTTTTGACGAGGAACTGGGCAGCAAGCTCGCCAGTGCCTGCGCGCAGTATCATCCGAAGCCGTTTGCCGGGCGCGTGCTGCACGTCCGCTCCGCCACCGAGCCATACGGCTTCGGGCTGGACCGCCGCTTCGGCTGGGGACGGATGCTCGAGGCCGACTACGTGGTGCTCCGTGGCGACCACTACACGATCTTCCTGGAGCCGACAGTGCACGAGTTGACACGTTGCGTGGCAAGGCTGGCGGGGGTCGAGGCGGGTTAGCCGAAAACCGGAAGGCTCCCTCTCCCGCTTGCGGGAGAGGGCTGGGGTGAGGGGGTCTTCTTAACGAAACGCGGTCATTGAGCGACGGCGGCAGCCACCCTCACCCCGACCCTCTCCCGCCAGCGGGAGAGGGAGAAAGTGACAGTCCGCCCGCTACGCTTCCCCGAACGAAGGCCGCAGTTCCGGCGCTTCCACTGGGCTCTGCACCAGCGCCTCGCGGATCGGCACCAGGTTGTGCAGGAACGATTCCGCGCAGGCCCGCCAGGAAAACCGGTCGGCATGGCGGCGGCATGCAGCCCGATCGCCCGTCTCGAGCGCCCGCAGCGCCGCCGCGCGCAGGTCCACATCGGTCGCACCCACGCCGGGTCCGCCCTCGGCCAGCACGTCGCGCGGGCCCGTCACCGGAAAAGCCGCCACCGGCGTGCCGCAAGCCAGGCTTTCCAGCAGCACCAGCCCGAACGTGTCGGTAATCGACGGGAACACGAACACGTCCGCACCGGCAAACGACTTCGCCAAGGCGGGACCATGCCGCATCCCGGCAAAGAATACGTCCGGAAAGCGGCGCTGCAGGGAGGCACGGGCCGGGCCATCGCCCACCACCACCTTGGAGCCCGGCAGGTCGAGCCCGAGGAACGCGCCGATGTTCTTCTCCACCGCAACCCGGCCGACATAGGCGAACACGGGGCGCGGCAAACCCCAGTCCTCGCGTGGCTCCGGCTGGAACAGCTCGAGGTCCACCCCGCGCGACCACGGCTTGAGGTTGCGGAAGCCGCGGCGGGCCAGTTCCTGCCGCATGCTCTCCGTCGCCACCATCAGCCCGGCGCCGGCGCCATGGAAACGGCGCAGCCACGCGTAGGAGAGCGCGGTCGGCACCCGCGTGCGGGCGTGCAGGTATTCCGGAAAACGGGTATGGAACGCGGTGGTGAACGGCCAGCGGCGCCGGATCGCCAGCGCGCGCGCGGCAATGCCGAGCGGCCCCTCGGTCGAGATGTGCAGCGCGTCCGGCCTGAACGCCTCGACCATCCGGGTCAGCGCCCGGCGGGGCAGCAGGGAAAGCCGAATGTCCGGGTAGGTGGGGCAAGGCAGGGTGCGAAACCGGTCGGGGCCGATCACGTCCACCACGTGCCCCATCGCGCGCAGTTCGCCCGCGACGGTGGAGAGCGTGCGCACCACTCCGTTCACCTGGGGCGTCCAGGCGTCCGAGATGATCAGGATGCGATGGGGTGCCTCGGGCAGGACCGGAAACGGAAGTTGGCCGCTGTCAGGCAGGGACGGCCACCGTGGTGCCGCGCGGCGCCGCAAAGGAGAGACGGTTCAGCGCCGCCCAGTCGATCAATTCCAATTTGCCGTCGTGGTGCTCGACCAGCGCCGTGCAGCTCTCCACCCAGTCGCCGTCGTTCAGGTACAGCACGCCGCCGACCTCCCGCATCTCGGCATGGTGGATGTGGCCGCATACCACGCCATCGAACCCGCGGCGCCGGGCCTCTCCGGCCACCGCCGCCTCGAAGCGGTCGATCGCCTTCACCGCTTCCTTGACGCGGCGCTTCAGCCATTGCGACAGCGACCAATAAGGATGGCCCAGCCGGCGACGAACTGCGTTGAAGTAGCGGTTGAGCATCAGGGCGGTAGTATAAGCACTGTCGCCGAGCAGGGCCAGGAACTTCGCGTAACGTACGACACTGTCGAACTCGTCGCCGTGCAGGACGAGCAGGCGCCGTCCATCGGCCGTGGTGTGCGACGCATCCTGCCGCAGCTTCACCCCGCCCAGTTCCAGGCCGAGCGGCAGCCAGGCGCGAAACATCTCGTCATGGTTGCCGGGAATGTAGGTGACCTCGGTGCCGGCGCGGGCCTTGCCCAGGATGAGTCGGATCACCTCATCGTGCGTGTTGTCCCAATACCAGGACTTGCGCAGCCGCCAGCCATCGACAATGTCGCCAACCAGAAACAGATAATCGCTCGTGGTCTTGCTCAGGAAGTCGGCCAGGAAATCGCTCCGGCAGTCCTTGGTTCCAAGATGGGTGTCGGACAAGAAGATCGCCCGGTATCGTTGAGGGGCCGCTGGCGACCCGGCGACCGGCAGACTGGCGTTCATGTGCCGTCCCTAATCAGAGAAGATACCTTCGTCGCCGCTGCACATAGGCGGCGGTCTCGGGTCGCGTCAGTTAAAGTTGCGTGACGACTTAATTTGCTTGCAACTCGAGCGACACGTCACTCGACTGACCCGGAACTGTCATTGCACCGACATGTCCTGCTGCGAGTCTATGGCATGGTTCTCGACTCGGCAACTCTGCCGCTGCGCCGTCGCGGCTGGCATTGATCGTTATCTTTAACCCGACCGCGGGGCGCCGCCGCGCGCACGCCCTGTGGCGCGTGCTGGATGTCCTGTCCGCCTCCGGCATGCGGCTCGAACTGGCCGAGACCCAGCACGCGGGGCACGCCACCGAGTTGGCGCGCGAGGCGGCCCAGGCGGGCGCGCCGCTGGTGGTTGCGGCCGGCGGGGACGGCACCATCGCCGAGGTCGCCAACGGTCTGGCCGGAACGGACACGCGGCTCGGGGTCATCCCGCTCGGCACCGCCAACGTGCTGGCCCATGAGCTGTCGCTGCCGTTCGCGCCGCGGGCGGTTGCCGCCGCCTTGGCGTTCGGCCGCACCTGCGTGTTGTGGCCCGGCGTCGCCGTCGGACCGGACACGACGCGCCTGTTCGTCCAGATGCTCGGCGTGGGGCTGGACGCCCAGGTGGTGCATGGCCTGAACCTGCCGATGAAGCGCCTGCTCGGCAAGGGCGCCTACCTGGTGCAGACAATGGTGGAGATGAGCCGCTACAAATACCCGCGCCTGCGTCTGCGGCTGGACGGCGAGGAGATCGAGGCGGCCAGCGTGATCGTCAGCAAGGGGCGGCTTTACGCCGGGCGGTTCACCTTGGCGCCGCACGCGAACGCGATGCAGCCGGGCTTCAGCGTGGCATTGTTCGAGCGCTATGGCACCGCGTCGGCGCTGATGTATGGCGCGGCGTTGCCGTTGAACCTGCTGCCGCGCATGCCGGGCCTGCAGATCCGCCCGGCGACGTCGGTGGAAATTCTCGGCAATGGCGGCGTGCCGGCGCAGGCCGACGGCGACCCGGCAGGCGCCACCCCGATCACCATCCGGGACGCGGCCTCACCGATCCAGGTGATCACTGGGTAGGGGGGCGCGGTCTGTCTCGCTTCTCCACCTGGCAGAAAGCCCTCTCCCTCTGGGAGAGGGAGATCTCATGGGATGGGCTTAGACCTGTTCGACCGTTCGGGCGGGGGCTTCCTTGCGCACGCCATGCAGCAAATCCGCCAGCGTCGTCTCGGCCAACGCCGCTTCCAGCGCGCGCTCGGCGGTCTGGAACGCCTCGCCTAGCACCGCATGCACCCGCGCCCCAACCACGCAACACGGGTCCGGATTGGCGTGGATCGGCAGCAAAGGGCGTTCCGCCTCGGGATGCACCGCGCGCCAAACATGCTCGAGGGTAATCTGCTCCGCCGGCAGCATCAGCTCGGCGCCGCCAGGGCCCCGGCGCACACGGACCAAGCCCGCCCGCGCCAAGGACGCGGTGATGCGGCGGATCACCACCGGATTGGTGTTGATGCTGCTGGCAAGCCGTTGACTGGTCAGCAGTTCGCCCGCATCGAGCGCAACCATCAAAAGAATGTGGGCGGCAACCGCGAACCGCGTCGGGACCATGCGACCACAATGCTCCATCCCTTCCCAGGTTCCAAGAGTTCACACTTCGTTCGAGTGCCGGTAGACATGCCCGAATGGAGCTGTCCCTCCCACATCGCCAGTTGGCCATTCGCCGCGCCGCCGCCGCGCTCTGCCAGCAACTGGCCTGGGCCGTCGTGCACGAATTGGCGCTGCCCAACGGCCGCCGCGCCGACCTGCTGGCGCTGCGCCCCGATGGCGGCTTCGTCTGCATCGAGGTGAAGTCCGGGCCGCGGGACTTCCTGACCGACGACAAATGGCATGAATACCGCGGCTTCTGCGACGCGCGCTACTTCGCGGTCGACGCCGCCTTCCCCACCGACCTGCTGCCCGAAAGCACCGGCTGGATCGTGGCGCATGGGCGCGACGCCGAAGTGGTGCGCCCGGCTCCAGACCACCCCCTGCCGCCCGCGCGCCGCCGGGCTCTCACCCACCGCTTTGCCACCGTCGCCGCCCTCCGCCTGGCCGCGCTGGAGGACCCGGCGGTCACCGCGTCGCTACGGGCCGCCTTGCGAGTGGAGTGATGGGGAGGCCACGGGCGGCCAGCAGGGTGCGCAGGTCGCGGATCGGCGGGAACACTTCCTGGTTCCAATCCGCACCCTGGCCGTCATGCGCCGCCTGCTCGGTCTCGACGATCTCGCGGTCCTCGCGGAAGATGCGCTCGGTGAACCACACCAGCAGCGGCCAGGCGGCTTCGAGCAGGCCGGGGATTTTCGGCCGGCGCACGGAGAGCAGGCCGAAAGTGCGGTTGCTCTTCTGCTCGGCGTCCAGCGGGGTGTAACAGATCCACAGATGCATCACCGGGTCGTCGCCGGTGGTCCAGATCCGCAGCGTCTGGTAGGGGTATTCGGTGCGGATGGTCATCAGGTCCTTGTGCGCCTTGCCATCGGCCAGGCCACGACGGCTGCCCAGGATGGCGGCCTCGCCGAGCGGCTGCTTCCCGCCGGTGCGGGCGAATGTGTAGTCGATCTCGAGCCAGTCCTCGCCCACGCGGCGGCCCAGGTAGCGCGGGGCGATCTGGCCCATTTGGCGGCGGTGCAGGAACTGATGGTTCATGTCCATCAGGTTCTCGTGCATGAACGTGTAGTGGCAGCGCACGGTCTGGCCGAAGCGCCGGGTCTTGAACGCCGGGTCGGCGACGGCGCCGAGCGGGCCGAGTTCGGTGGCGGCGGCGGGGTCGCCGGGCCAGACGAACACGAGGCCGTCCTGCTCGCGGCAGGGATAGGAATGCACGCCGTTGGGCAGCTTGCCCTTGCCGAGATAGGGGACGTCGATGCATTGGCCGGACGCGTCGTAGGTCCAGCCGTGATAGCCGCAGCGCACGGCGCAGCCCGCCACCACGCCTTGCGAGAGCGGGACCTGGCGGTGGGCGCAGCGGTCCTCGAGCGCGAACACCGGGCCTTCGGCAGGGCGCACCAGCACGATGGGCTCGCCGGCGAATTGCGTCGCGTAGGTTTTGCCGGGCTTGAGCTCGCGCGACCAGGCCAGCGGATACCAGTGGTTGGGATGGCTGCCGATACGGCGCAAGTCGCAAGCGGGTTGGTCTCGGACGGCGAACTCAGGAATGTCGGGCATTCCGCCTCCCCACGGGCGTGAGGGGCAGGCTTACTGGGGGAGTGGCGTCCACGTCAAACGTTAGGGGATGATGGGTCAAGACCAATCCTACGGTGTGGCGCCGCTACAATCGGCTCGGGATGTCCGCTGCATCGTAGAACACGGCGAGGATCACAGGCGGCGTGTTGAGCGTGTAGCTAAACCAGTATCGCCCGATATGCATCCAAGCCCTTCCGGGCCGCGCAAGCTGCGGATAGGGTCGTGGCGCAGGCGAGCCGGCCTCGGGCTGCAAGCCTAGCGCCTGTTCTGCCCGGCCAAGCGCCCGGTCGAGAGCGATGGCCGCCTCGACCCGAGACTTGGCGATGTAGTGCAGGCGGAGTGCGTCGATCTGGTCGATTGCCTCTGCCGAATAGCGGATCAACCGGGCTGTGCCGCCTTGGTGTCAGGCTCTGCCTGCATCCGTTTGATGCTGTCCTGAAGCCGCTGCCGCACCGCTGCACCGTCAGAAACGCGCCCGGCGGCAACGTCCGCCTCGGCCCTGTCAAGGGCCTCGACCCAAGCCTGTGGCGGCTGGCGCCCGGTGTCGGTCTCTTCGGTCATCAGTGAGAGAATAGGCGAGGAGACGTCCAACGCAAAGGCCGAGGCAGCTAGACGCTGCGCAGCCGCTGCACCGTGGCGGTGGTGGAGAAGCCAGGCAGCAAATCCGCCAGCATGACCTCGCCACCATAGCTCTGCACGAAATCCGCGCCCACCACCGTGCCCAGCGTGTAATCCGAGCCCTTCACCAGCAACTCCGGCCGGATCGCGTGCAGGAGCTGCTCGGGCGTGTCCTCGTCGAACACGCACACCAGGTCCACCGCCGTCACGCTGCCCAGCACGGCCGCGCGGGCGGCCTCGGACTGCACCGGGCGGGTCGGCCCCTTCAGGCGGCGGACGCTGGCGTCGGAATTCACCGCCACCACCAGGCGGTCGCAGCGGCTGCGCGCCTGCTCCAGCAAATGGACGTGGCCAGGGTGCAACAGGTCGAAGCAGCCATTGGTGAAGCCGGTGCGCCAGCCGCGCTGCCGCCAGCGCTCCACCGTCTCGGCCGCCTGCTCGCGGGTGACCACCTTGCGCAGCGCGCCGCCTTGCGGGGAGAGTGCGGCCAGCAGGTCGCCCTCGCGCGCCACGGCAGTGCCCACTTTGCCCACCACCACACCAGCGGCGATGTTCGCCAGGCGCACCGCCACAGCAAGGTCCAGCCCGGCGGCGATGCCGGCGGCCAGGGTCGCCACGACCGTGTCGCCCGCGCCGGATACGTCGTAGACGTCGGCCGCCTCGGCGGGGAAATGCTGCGGCGGGCCGTCGGTCACCAAGGTCATGCCGTCCTCGGCGCGGGTGACCAGCACGGCGCCGAACCCGTGGGCCGCGCGCAGGCTCTGCGCTGCCAGGTCGATGGCGGCCTCGCTGTCCACCCGCATGCCCGTGGCCTCGGCCAACTCGCGGCGGTTGGGGGTGATCACGTCCGCCCCGGCGTAGCGGCTGTAGTCGCGGCCCTTGGGGTCGACCACCACCTTGCGGCCGGCCGCCCGGGCAGCGGCGATGATCTGCGCCGGCACGGTGCCCATCAGCACGCCCTTGTTGTAGTCCGACAGCACCGTGACCGTGGTGGCGGCCAGCGCGTCCTGGGTGATGCGCACCAGCCGCTCGGCCAATTTGGGATGGATCGCCGCCACCACCTCGTGGTCGGCGCGGAGAAGCTGCTGGCCCTGCGCGATGTAGCGCGTCTTGGTGGTGGTGGTGCGCCCGCCCTGCACCAGCAGCCACGGCTCCACGTTGGGCTGCCCGCCGATCAGCCCGGTGAGGTCCGACCCGGCTTGGTCGTCGCCCACGACGGACACGAACGCCACCGCCGCCCCCAGCGCGGTGAGGTTGCGCACCACGTTGCCAGCGCCGCCGGGCATGGCCACGTCGCGCTCCACCGACACCACGGGGATCGGCGCTTCGGGCGAAATCCGGTCCACCACGCCATAGACGTAGCGGTCGAGCATGGCGTCGCCGACGACGAGCACGCTGGTGCGGGCCAGCCGCCGGACAGCGTCAACAAAATCGATCGTTGCCGCTGCGCCCGGCGCAGACGTTTCGGGGACCATCGGCAACCCGCTATAGAACTAGGCACCGCTTGGCAAGCGGAAGCTCGCGATCGGGGCAGTCGTTGCGTTTGCTTGACCCAAGTTTCGCTTTCCGCCAAACAGCCCGCTGTCCCGCGCCAGGCGGGGTCATACTCCGCCGCGGTGGGTCTGCGGTAAGCGGTGAGGTAGGGCATGCGCGCTCAGGGCGAGTATCTTTTCACATCTGAATCGGTGTCCGAAGGGCATCCTGACAAGGTCGCCGACCGCCTCAGCGATACCGTGCTGGACGCATTCTTGGCCGCCGACCCCTACGCGCGGGTGGCGTGCGAGACGCTGGTCACCACCAACCGCATCGTGTTCGCCGGCGAGGTGCGCGGCCCCGACACCGTCACCCCAGAGCTGCTGAGCCACTTGGCGCGGTTGGCGGTGCACGACATCGGCTACGACCAGGCCGGGTTCTCCTGGAAGCATGCCAGCGTCGAGTGCCACCTGCACGCCCAGAGCGCCGACATCGCCGTGGGCGTGGACAGCGCCGGCAACAAGGACGAGGGCGCCGGCGACCAGGGCATCATGTTCGGCTATGCCTGCACCGAGACCGACGCGCTAATGCCGGCGCCGCTGTATTACGCCCACCTGATCCTGCGCCGCATGTCCGAGCTGCGCCGCAACAAGGACGTCTCGGTCGACGGGCTGCAGCCGGACGCGAAAAGCCAGGTGACGCTGCGCTACGTGGACGGCAAGCCGGTGGGCGCCACCTCCATCGTGGTGTCGACCCAACACGATGCCGGGTTGGAGCAGTCGGCGATCAAGCGGATGCTGCTGCCGCTGATCGAGACGACGTTGCCGCCGGGCTGGATGCCGCCGGAGCAGGAGGTCTACATCAATCCCACGGGCAGCTTCGTGATCGGCGGCCCGGACGGGGATTGCGGGCTGACCGGGCGCAAGATCATCGTCGACACCTATGGCGGCGCGGCGCCCCATGGCGGCGGCGCGTTCAGCGGCAAGGACCCGACCAAGGTAGACCGCTCGGCCGCCTATGTGTGCCGGTATTTGGCCAAGAACGTGGTGGCAGCCGGGTTGGCCGACCGCTGCACGATCCAGATCAGCTACGCCATCGGCGTGTCCCACCCGCTGTCGGTGTATGTCGACCTGGGCGGCACCGGGCGGGACGTGGACGAGGCCCGGCTGGAGCAGACCTTGCGCGAGCTGGTGAACCTGAGCCCGCGCGGCATTCGCGAGCACCTGCACCTGAACCGCCCGATCTATGCGGTGACGTCCGCGTATGGCCATTTTGGCCGCACGCCGGACCCGGAGCAGGGCACGTTCACCTGGGAAAAGACCGACTTGGTGCCCGCACTGAAGAGTGCCTTCGGGCGTTAAGTCGACCTCACCCTTGCTTCTCCCTCTCCCTCTGGGAGAGGGCTATTTGGCTGGTTGACGGTGGGCGGGGATGAGGCCCTCCGCCGAGCGCCTCTACGGCCGGACCAAGGGCAACACCCTGCGCCCGCGACAGCGCTTGCTGCTAGCGGCCACCCTGCCCCGCCTGCGCCTCGACCCGGCACAGGCGCACGATCCGGCCGCCGCCTTCCCCACGCGGCCGCAAGAACTCTGGCTCGAGGTCGGCTTCGGCGGCGGGGAACATGCGCGGGCGCAGGTCGCGACGCACCCCCAGGCGGGGCTGATCGCCTGCGAAGTCTACGAGAACGGCATCTGCTCGCTGCTGTCCGCCCTGGTGCCGGAGGGCGCCGAAGCCACCGCTGCCTTGCCGCCCAACCTGCTGATCTGGCCCGACGACGCCCGCCTGCTGCTGCGCGCGCTGCCGCCGGGCTCGCTCAGCAAGCTGTTCCTGATGTTCCCCGACCCCTGGCCGAAAGCGCGCCATGCCAAGCGCCGCTTCGTCCATCCCGACGTGCTAGACCTAGTCGCCCGCGCCATGCGACCCGGCGGCGAGTGGCGCATCGCCACCGACGACCCGACCTACCAGGTTTGGACCGCCGCCGTGCTCGCGGCGCAGACACTGTTCGCCGCCGCTCCGCCAACGCGGGAACGCCCCTCTGGCTGGCCGCCGACCCGCTACGAGCACAAGGCGCTCACCGCAGGGCGTCATCCGCTCTACTGGTCCATCAGCCGTAACCCGCCGCAATGACTCAGGCCGCCTTGTCCCAGGCGGGGGCGAAGCCGGGGTTCACCAGGCGCTGCCCCTTCGGCAGGGCCGCGATCGCTGCCCGGTCGGCGTCGTCCAGCTCGATCTTCATCGCCTCGAGATTGGCCACCTGGCTTTCCCGCCGCGACGCCTTGGGGATCGCGGCGACGCCGGGCTGGTCCAGCAGCCATTTCAGCGCCACCTGGATCGCGCTGGCGCCATGCTTGCGGCCGATCACCGCCAATTCCTCGTGGTCGCCGAGCTTGCCTTGCGCCACCGGGCAATACGCGGTCACCGCCACGTCATGCGCGCGGGCATAGTCCAGCACCGGCTTCTGGCTCAGCAGCACGTGGTATTCGATCTGGTTGGCGGCGATCGGGGCGCCCACGTCCTCCACCGCCTGGCGCAGCAGGGCCACCGGGAAGTTGCAGACGCCGATGGCGCGGGTCAGCCCTTCCTCCTGCAGCCGGGTGAGCGTCTCGAGCGCGGCCGGCAGGTTCATGTCGGGCGACGGCCAGTGGATCATGTAGAGGTCGACATGGTCGGTCTGCAGCTTGGCCAGGCTGGTCTCGAGCGCCTGGCGGATCGCGGCGGGGGCCAGGTGCTCCCACCACACCTTGGTGGTCACGTGCACGCTGTCCCGCGGCAGGCGCGCCCCGGCCAGGGCGGCGCCGACCGCCTCCTCGTTGCCATACATCTCGGCCGTGTCGAGGTGACGGTAGCCGAGCGAGAGCGCCCGCTCGACGGCCTCGCGGCACTCGTCGCCCTTCATGCGCCAGGTGCCAAGGCCAAGCTTGGGCATGCGCAAGCCGCGCGTGGTGATCATGTCCATAGGAATATCCTTCTCTCTGAGAGGCTGATTCACGCCTCAGGTGAAGCAACCTGAGACGATCAGGCTCTAACGCTTGCTCAAATCGACCAGGGCGGCGAACCCGGTTTCGGTGCCGAAGGCGAGCCAGCCGCCATCCTCGCTCCAGGCCAGCGCCGAGACCGGGCCGTGACCCGGGGGCGCCACCGGCAGGATGCGCTCGCTGCCGATGTCGGCCAGCACGACCAATCCGTCGGCGAACCCGGCGGCGACCACGTCCATCTGCGGGTGGGCGGCCACGCGGGTGCACAGCACCTGGTCGCCGCCGGCCAGCTCCATCGGCGCCTTGCCCATCGGGCCGCCGCCGAAGAACGGCCACAGCACGATGGTGTCCGCCCCGCCGCTGGCCAGCCATTTGCCGGAGCGGGTGAAGCTGAGCGATTCGGTCTTGGCGGGGTAGCCGCTCATACGCATGTGCTGGCCGTCCGCCAGCCGCCAGCCGTGCAGCGCGTTCTCCTGCATGGCGGTGACGACCGCGTCGCCGCCCGGGTGCAGCGCGATGCCGATGTGGCTGCCCTTCCATTCCAGCCGCCGCGGGCTGTCGACCTTGGCCGCCACGAACCAGACCGAAGCGCCGTTGTAATGCGAGGCGGCGATGCGCTTGCCCTTCGCGTCGAAGGCGATCCCCGTGACGGTGGAGGGATGGTCGAGCTGCTTGAGCTTGGACGCGCCATCGAACACATGGGCGGACTTGCCGACGGCGGCAACAGCGACCGTGCCGTGGGCGGCGACCTGCTCCACCCATTTGTTGCCGAATTGGGAGATGGTCTCGGGAGCGCCGTTGGCTGGGGTGCGACGGAAGCCGCCGTCGTCACCGCCGGTGATAAAGCCGGCGGGGGAGGCCGCGAGGGCGAGGATCGCGCCATCGTGGACCTGGAGTTCGCGCCAGCCGGCAAGGATCAGACGGCCGTCGCCCAGGGCAAAGGCCGGCGTGTTGCCGACCCAGGCCGCGGCGACGACGAACGCATCGAGGTCGCGGTGGTCGCCGCGGGCTTGCAGGACGTAATCGACAGTGGGGGTCATGGGGGCGTCGACCCCTCACCCAACCCTCTCCCAGAGGGAGAGGGCTTTCTGCTCCTGAGTCTTCTCCCTCTCTCTTTGGGAGAGGATCGGGGCGAGGGGCAAGGCCGCACGCCCCTCACCCCGCCTGGCACGCCTCGAACCCCCGCCGCAACTGCGGCCGGTTCAGGTTCCTGCCGATGAACACCAGCCGCGACCGCCGCTCCTCGCCCGCGGGCCAGGGGCCGATGAAGCCGCCGTCGGCAATCATGTGCACGGCCTGGAACGCGAACCGCTTGTCCTCGCCGGGATAGCTCAGGATGCCCTTGGTGCGGAGCAAGTCCTGGCCCTTCTCCTGCAGCAGGCCGCTGATCCAGGCGTTGAACTTTTCCGGATCGATCGGCTTGCTCACCTCGAACGACATGCTGGCGATGTCGTCGTTGTGCTCATGGCCATCCTCGGTGAGGAAGTCAGGCTTCACCTCGGCGAGGATGCGGTCCAGGTCGAACGCGCCCTGGTCCATCACGGCGGCGATGTCCACCGCCGAGCGCTGGGTGCGGTGGATCGCGGCGAAGCGGTTGATGGCGCGGATCTTGGCCTCGACCGCCTCCAGCTCGGCCGCGTCCACCAGGTCGGTCTTGTTCAACAGGATGACGTCGGCGAAGGCGATCTGGGCGGCGGCCTCGGCGCTGTCCTGCAGGCGGGCGGCCAGGTTCTTGGCGTCCACCACGGTCACGATCGCGTCCAGCCGGGTGCGGGCGCGCACGCCCTCGTCGACGAAGAAGGTCTGCGCGACGGGCGCCGGGTTGGCCAGGCCGGTGGTCTCGATGATGATGCCGTCGAACTTGCCGCGGCGCTTCATTAGGCCGCCGACGATACGGATCAGGTCGCCGCGCACGGTGCAGCAGATGCAGCCGTTGTTCATCTCGAACACTTCCTCGTCGGTGTCCACCACGAGGTCGTTGTCGACGCCCAGCTCGCCGAACTCGTTGATCACGACGGCATATTTACGGCCGTGGTTCTCCGACAGGATGCGGTTGAGCAGCGTGGTCTTGCCGGCGCCGAGATAGCCGGTGAGCACGGTGACGGGGATGAGGTCGGACGTTTGGGACATGCTCGGGAACCCTCGGAAACTCGCTGCTGCCACCATATAGGGGCGCGATCTGCCCGCGTCATTGTGACGCGCTGACGAAGCGCTCGTCAGGTGAACAGCAAGGCGGCGCCGCCGGCGGCTTCGGGCGCCACCAGCACGCCGTCGCCATAGGCCGAATGCGGCAACCCGGCCAGGATGCCGCGCAGGGCGGCGCAGCCATCGGCGGTGGCGACCGTCATGCCCGCGATGCACGGCACGGCCGGCGCGACGACCCCCGGATAGACCTCCGCCAGCGCGTCCGGCGGCAGCATCCGCACCCGCCCGCGCGCAAGCGGCAAGGCGAACCCGGCGACCGGATCGGGCACCACGGGCAAGCCGGCCAGGCGGGACAGGCGGGCTGCCGTCTCCGCCGGGTCGGGCACCGCCAGCACCACCTCCTGCAGCGAGACGGCCTGGTTGCGGTGCGCCATGAAAGCCTCCTGCCAGATCGCCTCCCGGGTCAGATGCTTGACCAGTTGCAGCGTGCCTTCGGGGGCGTCGGGCAGCGGGATGCGCTCGAAGCGGGCGATGGGGCTCGCCGGGTCGGATTGGTCGAATGGGCGGGCGAGCGGGGTGATGCCGGCGATGTCCAATCCGGCCCGGCGTAAGCGCTCGAGCGTGGCGGTGGAGTCCGCCATGCCGAGGGCGAGGATGTGCAGGCCGTGATGGCGCTGCAACTGCGCGTGGAGGCGGTCCGGGATGGCGGGGTCGGCGGGGGCGATCAGCTCCAGGTAGCCGTGGCGCAGCATGATGCAGCGGTTGCAGGTGGCCTTGCCGACGTGGCGGGCGTAGGGCGTGAGGGTGAAGCCGAGGCGCTGGTAGGTTGCGGCCAGGGCGGCGAGATCGGGGCCGCCAACGCCGGCATGGTCGAGTTCGGTGGCCGTAGTCACGGCGCCGCTTCGTAATGCGGCAGCAGCCAATCGGCGGGTTCCTGCGCGGCGGCGTGGTACCAAGCCGTCACCAGGGGATGGTCGCGGACGGCTTGGCAGTAGTCGAGCGAGTGCGCCGCGAGCTCGGGCAGGTAGGACAGGAAGCGGCACACCACGGGGGCATACATCGCGTCCGCCGCGCCGAACGTGTCGCCGTAGAGGAAGCGCGTTGCCGTGCGGGCCTCGCGCCAAATCGTCGCAATGCGGGCGATATCCGCCAGCACGTCGGCGGCGGGCGGCGGGCCCTGGCGAATGCGGTCCAGGTTCATCGGCATCGCCCGCCGCAGCGGGCCGAACCCGGCATGCATCTCGGCCGCGATCGACCGGGCGGCGGCGCGCGCCACCCGCTCGGCCGGCCACAGCGCCGGGGCCTGCTCGGCGCAGTATTCGGCAATGGCCAGGCTCTCCCAAACCCGTGCGCCACGGTGCTCCAGGTAGGGCACCAGCCCGGTCGGCGTCGCCTCCTTGATGGCGGGCGTGCCGCCGCGGGCGAGCGGGATCACCTGCTCGGTCACATCCAGCCCGGCCAGGCGCACCAGCAGCCAGCCGCGCAGCGACCAGGACGAGTAGCGCCGCGTGCCGATCACGAGCGTTCCGTCAGCCACAATCACCTCCCAAGGTTGAGCTTGCGGGGCAACAGTGCCACGGTACGCCACCTCCGCAAACGGGCCCCACGCCATGAATGAAATCAGCCGGCCGAACAATCTCGACGCCTTTTGGATGCCGTTCAGCGCCAACAAGGGGTTCAAGGCCGCCCCGCGCCTGCTCGCCCGCGCCGAGGGCATGTTCTACTACAGCAACGACAACCGCGAAATCCTGGACGGCACCGCCGGGCTGTGGTGCTGCAACGCCGGGCACGGACGGCGCGAGATCGTCGAAGCCATCCAGCGCCAGGCCGCCGTGCTGGACTTCGCGCCCACCTTCCAGATGGGCCATCCGATCGCGTTCCAGGCCGCCGCCCGCCTGGCCGAGATCACGCCCGACGGCATGGACCGGGTATTCTTCACCAATTCCGGCAGCGAGAGCGCGGACACGGCGCTGAAGATCGCGCTGGCCTACCACAAGGCCCGCGGCGAGGGGCAGCGCGTACGGCTGATCGGGCGCGAGCGCGGCTATCACGGCGTGGGCTTCGGCGGCATGTCGGTGGGCGGGATCGGCGGCAACCGCAAGCAGTTCGGCGCCATGCTGCCCTATGTCGACCACCTCCCCCACACGCTGGACCTGGCGCGCAACGCGTTCAGCCACGGCATGCCGGAGCACGGCGCGGAGCGGGCGGACGCGCTCGAGGCGCTGGTGGCGCTGCACGGCGCGGACACGATCGCGGCGGTGATGGTGGAGCCGGTCGCAGGCTCCACCGGGGTGTTGCCGCCGCCCGTGGGCTACCTGCAGCGGCTGCGCCACATCTGCGACAAGCACGGCATCCTGCTGATCTTCGACGAGGTGATCACCGGGTTCGGCCGCATTGGCGCCAATTTCGGCAGCGAGCGGCTGGGGGTGGTGCCGGACATCATGACCCTGGCCAAGGGGCTCACCAACGCCGCCGTGCCGATGGGCGCCGTGGTGGTGCGCAACGGCATCTACGACGCGGTGGTGCAGGGCGTGCCGGCCGGCATCGAGCTGTTCCATGGCTACACCTACTCGGGGCATCCGCTGGCCGCCGCCGCCGCCATCGCCTCGATGGACGTGCAGCGCGCCGACGACCTGCCGGGCCGGGTGCGCGAGATCGAGCCCTATTGGCAGCAGGCGATGCACTCGCTGCGCGCCCTGCCCAACGTGGTCGATATCCGGGACACGGGGCTGATCGCCGGCATCGAGCTGGCGCCCCGCCCCGGCAAGCCCACCGACCGCGCCGTCGCGGTGTTCGGCCGCTGCTTCGACGCCGGGCTGCTGATCCGCACCACAGGGGACATCATCGCGCTGTCCCCGCCGCTGATCATCGAGCGGGTGCATGTGGACCGCATCGTGGAGACCTTGTCGGACGCGATCCGGGCGGAGGCGGCCTGATCCACCCGCGGATTTCCGTCGTCGTCAACACCTGCGACCGCGCCGCCGTCCTGCCCCGCTGCCTCGCCGGGCTGGCGGCGCAGAGCTACGACGAGTTCGAGGTGATTGCGGTCGCCGGGCCTTGCCAGGACGGGACGGACGCGGTGCTGGCGGCGCATCCCTGGGTGCGGGTGGGGCATTGCCCGGAGCGGCGGCTGGGGCTGTCGCGCAACATCGGCATCGCAATGGCCGCGGGCGACGTGGTGGCGTTCATCGACGACGACGCGGTGCCGTTCCCCGACTATCTCGAGCGCATCGCCGAGGGCTACTCCGACCCGGCGGTCGGCGCGGTCGGCGGGTTCACCCACGATACGGTGCTCGACCGGCTCGATTGGCGCCATTGCACCTGCACCTTGAATGCGGCGGTCGAGATCGATGCGCAACCGCCCTTGGAGCGGTTCCAGGCGCCGGGCGCAGACCCGTTCCTCTACCTTCCCGGCTGCGTGCTGAGCGTGCGTCGAGAGCTGCTGGTCGCGGTTGGCGGCTTCGACGAGCGGCTGGTCTACTGCTACGACGACGCCGACGTGTGCCGCCGGGTCGCGAACTTGGGCTCGCGTGTGGTGAGCCGGCCCGAGGCCATGGTGTATCACGGCTACGCGGCAAGTGCCTCGCGGGACGCGAAGCGTGTCGTCCACGATGCTTACGCTATTCTCTTCTGCCAGGTGATTTTCGTGGCGGGCCGACCGCCCGCGGTTCAGTTTTGGGCCGATTTCTGGCGGCGATTGGGCGACGGGCACCTGGCGGAGGGGACGTTCACGGCCGAGCACTATGCGCGGTATCTGGCCCGCATCGAGGACGCGGTTCGCGACGGCGCGGACGCAGCCGCCATGGAGCGGCCGGTTGCTGCCATCCCGCCAACGGATATGGCTGCGTGGCAAAGGGTAGGCTGTATTCCCTCTCCCGCTGGCGGGAGAGGGTCGGGGTGAGGGTGGCGCCGCCCACGGAAACGATGCTGCGCGGCGGCCCGCTGCCCTCTGGCATGTTGAGGGAGAACACCCTCACCCCGACCCTCTCCCGCAAGCGGGAGAGGGAGCAGAAGACGGAAGGTGATGGACCTAGTGCGACTTGCCGCGCCCGGTTTTCGCCTGCAGCGCATCGATCCGCTTGGAGGCCTCGGCCTTGCTCAGCGTTTCGTCGAACGGTTCGCCAGCCTCTTCGCTCAACGTCTTGAGATAGGACGCCTGGGCGCCGGTCATGGTCTCGTCGCCCGTGGTCCAGGCGTCGGGGTCCTTGACGGTGTTGGAGGGGGCGTCGTCAGTGGGTGTTTTCGGGTTCGTGCTCATGCCGATCCGAACGCCGCTGTCCACGGTTTGTTTCCAGCTAAAGCAAGCCCTCGCGCTCAAAACTGAGCCATCCGCCGCTCCCCACGATCACATGATCATGCAGCACGATCCCCAGCGTGCCGACTGCCCGCTTGATCTCCGCGGTCATCGCTAAATCAGCCTGTGACGGTGTCGTATCCCCGCTCGGATGGTTGTGCACCAGGATGATCGCCGTCGCGTGCAGCTCCAACGCCCGCTTTGCCACCTCGCGCGGATACACCGGCGTGTGGTTCACCGTGCCGCGGGATTGCGCCTCGTCGGCCACCAAGCGGTTCTTGTTGTCCAGGAACAGCACGCGGAATTGCTCCACCCGCTCCCGCGCCAGCACCGCCGTGAGATAGCGCATCAGCGCGTCCCAGCTCGACAGCACCGGCTGGTCGCGCAGCTCCGAACGCATCAAGCGCAACGCCGCCGCTTGCACCGTCTTCAGCGCCGCCGCACCCGCCTCGCCCATGCCGTCCACGCTGCGCAGCTCGTTCAAGGGCGCCGCGATGGCGTTGGCGAAGCTGCCGAAGCGCGACAGCAGGGCCCGGGCGATCGGCTTAGTGTCACGCCGCGGCAAGGCGAGGAACAACACCAGCTCCAGCAGCTCGTGATCCGCCACGCTCTCGGGGCCGGCGGTCAGCAGGCGGGCGCGCAGGCGCTGGCGATGGCCCTCGGCGCTCATCGGCGAGGGCGGAACGCTGTCCAGCTTCAGCTCCTCGCCCGCCACGCGCGTTCAGCCGGCCGGCGCGTCGGGCAGGAGCCAGGGCGCCAGGCGCTCCCGCACCGCATCGTCGAGCGGGACGGAGCGCCGGGTGCTGCGGTCGATCAGCACCAACACCGTCACCGCCTCGGCCGCCACCAGTCCATCGCGGCCGATCCGCTGGCGGAAACTGACGGACTTGGTGCCGAAGCGCAGGACCACGGTTTCGATCAGCACGTCGCCGGGCCAGGACAACTCGTGCTTGAAGTCGATCTCGAGCCGCGCCAGCACGGTCGCCAAGCCGCTGCGCTCCGCCATCAGCTTGGCTTCGGCGAACAGCTCCACCCGCCCGGACTCGAACAAGGTCGCATACACGGCGTTGTTCAGGTGGCCGTTCTCGTCGTTGTCGGAATAGCGCAGCCGCTGCGTGGTTCGGAACCAGGGGTCAGACATAAGGCGGCTTGGTATAGCCCGCCGGCGAGTGGGTGAACACCTCGCAGCCGTCCTCGGTCACGCCCACCATGTGCTCGAACTGCGCCGACAGGCTGCGGTCCCGCGTCACCGCGGTCCAGCCGTCGTCCAACACCTTCACCTCGGGGCGCCCGGCGTTCACCATCGGCTCCACGGTGAAGAACATGCCGGGGCGCAACAGCGGGCCTTCGCCAGGGCGGCCGAAATGCAGCACGTTGGGCGCCTCGTGGAAGCGGCGGCCGATGCCGTGGCCGCAGAAGTCGCGCACGACGCTGAAGCGCTGCGCCTCCACGTAGCTCTGGATGGCGTGCCCCACGTCGCCCAGCGTGGCGCCGGGCCGAACCGCCGCCAAGCCGCGGAGCAACGCCTCGTAGGTCACGTCCAGCAGCACGCGGGCGCGGGTGCCGACTTGCCCGGCCACGTACATGCGGCTGGTGTCGCCATGCCAGCCGTCGAGCACCACGGTCACGTCGATGTTCAGGATGTCGCCGTCGACTAGGCGGCGGTCGCCGGGGATGCCGTGGCAGACCACGTGGTTGATCGAGGTGCAGATCGACTTGGGGTAGCCGCGATAGTTCAGCGTGGCGGAGACGCCGCCGCCCTGCTCCATGAACTCGTGGCACAGCACGTCGAGCTCGCCGGTGCTGACGCCGGGCTTCACGTGCTCGGTGATCATGTCGAGCGTTTGCGCCGCCAATCGCCCGGCGGCTCGCATGCCGACGAAATCCTCCGGCCGGTGCAAGGTAATCCGCCGTCCGTCTACCCCGCCGTCCATCTGCGTCCCACTTTCAACCCCTGACGAACGCTGAAAATGCGCAAGCTGGTGGCGCGGTGCAAGGCTTACGCCGCGCCCAGTCGTTTCAGCCGCTGCGGTGCCAGAGCGCCGCGTGGCTCGAGGAGGCATGCCGCACCACCGGATGCGCGGCAGTCGGCATCACACGCGGCCGCAAAACGGGGGGCGGAACGGCGAGTGAGAAGCTCCAGGCCCGGCGCATCGCGGCCCGAGCGGCGACCCGTGCGGCGGCCCGTTCCGCCACCTCGCTGCGGCCAGTGCGGACAGGGTGCCCGGTGCGGCCGGCGGCCCACGACCGGCCCGGCAGCGCCACCGGCGGCAGGGTCGCCGCCGAGGCGGAGGCCACCAGCAGAGGCACGCGCGTGCGCGGCTCGCCGCGGCTCACCGGCACACCCATCTGCTCGAACCCCGCGTCCAGCAGGGAGGCCATGTGCATGTCCCGCTCGCTCCCGTTCGATGCGCCCATCACCACGCCGACCAGCCGCACGTCGCCGCGCACGGCGGAGGTGACCAGGTTGCAGCCGGACGCGTCGATATAGCCGGTCTTGAGCCCGTCGGCGCCGGGATAGGTCTGCAGCATGTGGTCATGATTGGGTATAACGCGGCCGTGGAAGACGAAGGACGGCACGCTGAAATAGCGGTATTCGTCGGGGTAGTCCTGGATCAAGTGCCGAGCCAGCAGCGCCAGGTCGCGGGCGGTGGTCACCTGGTCGGGGTCGGGCCAGCCGGAGGCGTTGCGAAAGGTGGTGCGGCTCATGCCCAGCGCGCGGGCCCGCAAGGTCATCATCTGGGCGAACTGGGGCTCGTCGCCGCCCAGCAGTTCGCCGAGGGCGGCCGCGGCGTCGTTGGCCGACTTGGTGACCAGACCCAGCAGCGCCTGCTGCACCGTGATATAGGTCCCGGGCAGCAGGCCGAGCTTGGACGGCGGCATGCTCGCGGCATGGGCAGACACCGGCACCGGCTGGTCGAGCGTGACCCGGTGGTCGCGCAACGCCTCGAACAACAGGTAGATCGTCATCAGCTTGGTGAGGCTGGCCGGGTAGCGCGGCTCGTCGGCATTGACCGCCTCCAGCACCTGCCCATTCGCCACGTCCATCACGAAGGAGGCATAGCGATCCGACCCGATCTGGGCGGCGGCAGGCCTGGACCATAGCGCAGACGCCGTTACCGCGCAGACCATAACCAGGGTTGGCACGATACCAGTGGTTCCAAAGCGCCGCCCCACCATGCCCCCAACACTCTGTTGACCGGCGCCAATCTAGAGGCGGACGCGCTGCCATGTCCAGCCTGACAACGACACTTCTTCAGCGGTTTAAACACGTTACGCACGCCAGTTGCAGTCCGCGATTAAACAGCGACTGCACCGTGAATCATGCATCGCACAAATGGTGTTGACGAGGGTGAGCCGCCTTCAATATGTCTGCGCCGTGCTGCAATGCAGCATAGCCGCCGGGGGCCGAGAAAACACAAATCGTACGCCGGTAAGCTTCAACTTAGCGGGATGACGCACCATGGACATGGCCACTGAGACCTCCGACAACATCGACCGTACCGTGAACGGCCTCAAGGACTGCGTTGCCACCACCACTGCGGGCCTGCACCAGGCCCAGAGCGACATGCGCGAAGGCGTGCAGAAGGCGATCAAGGCCACCGAAGAGATGGTCTCGTTCAGTCAGGGCAACGTCGAGGCGCTCGCGAAATCCAGCCAGATCCTGATGAGCGGGGTGCAGGATATCGGCCAGAGCATGGCCGCCGCTGCCAAGGCCTCGATGGAAGAGACGGTGAGCGGCCTCAAGGCGCTCAGCGGCGTCAAGTCGTTCAAGGACTTCTACGAGCTGCAGACCAGCATGATCCGCTCCGCCATGGAGCGCAGCGTGGCGCAGACCAGCCAGCTCACCGAGCACACCGTCAAGCTGTCCGAGCGCGCCTTCGCCCCGATCGGCGCCCGGTTGCGCCTGGCGACGGACCGGTTCGGCCGCATCGGCTAACTCCCCGCCTTTCGTCGTTTTGCGTCTCGGGCCCGGATCGTCCATCCGGGCCCTTTTGCTTGCCGTGATCCCGGGAGCCCATGTGTCGGGGCTTTTCCCGCGGGACTGCATTCCGATATGCTAGCCCGCATGACCACAAAAGCGGCCCAGGCCTCCCAACGATGAGCGACTCCGACAAACGCGGTGGCGAAGGACCGAGCATCGGCGTCGTCACCAAGGCGCGCCCCAAGACCCGCAAGCCGGCGATGTACAAGGTCTTGATGCTGAACGACGACTACACGCCAATGGAGTTCGTCGTGCACGTGCTCGAGCGTTTCTTCCAGAAGACACGCGAAGAAGCCACCCGCATCATGCTGCATGTGCACCGGCGCGGGGTCGGGGTTTGCGGCGTTTTCACGTACGAAGTGGCGGAAACCAAGGTAACGCAGGTGATGGATTTGGCGCGGCAGAACCAACATCCGCTGCAGTGCACGATCGAGAAAGAGTGAGGGCTGAAAAGCGCGGCATGGTCTCCCATCTGCAGCAGACCGGCTTGCCGCAACGGCCCGGACTTTGTCCGAAGTTGGGGAGCCGGAGTTAAGGGATCGACAACCCCGCCGATCTACAGTGAGGTGCGTTCCAGTCTAAGGAGCAGCGAAGGACTATGCTGTCACGCAATCTAGAGCAGACGCTGCACCGCGCCTTGTCGTTCGCGAGCGAGCGCCGGCACGAATACGCTACGCTGGAGCACCTCCTGCTCGGCTTGGCGGACGATACTGACGCGGCCACCGTCCTGCGCGCCTGCGGAGTGGATCTCGAGAAGCTGCGCCAGGAGTTGGGCGAGTTCCTCGACAAGGATCTGCCTGGCCTCGCCACCGAGCGGCCCGGCGACCCGAAGCCCACTGCCGGGTTCCAGCGCGTCGTGCAGCGCGCCGCCATCCACGTCCAGAGTTCCGGCCGCGACGAGGTGACGGGCGCCAACGTGCTCGTGGCGCTGTTCAGCGAGCGGGAGAGCCACGCGGTCTATTTCCTGCAACTGCAGGACATGACCCGGCTCGACGCGGTGAACTTCATCAGCCACGGGATCGCCAAGGCGCCGGGCCGCCCCTCCACCCGCCCGACAACGGCCGAGAAGCCGGACTCGACGGGCGAGGGCGAGCGCGAGGAGAAGCCCAGCCGCCGCAACCA
The DNA here is from genome assembly GCA_965198565.1 of Acetobacteraceae bacterium. Taxonomy (GTDB): domain Bacteria; phylum Pseudomonadota; class Alphaproteobacteria; order Acetobacterales; family Acetobacteraceae; genus LMUY01. The sequence continues at coordinate 330,992 of OZ240665.1, forward strand.
GGACGCGCTGTCGACCTACTGCGTGAACCTCAACAAGAAGGCGACCGCCGGCAAGATCGACCCGCTGATCGGCCGCGAGAGCGAGATCGAGCGCACGATCCAAATCCTGTGCCGCCGCACCAAGAACAACCCGCTCTATGTCGGTGACCCAGGCGTGGGCAAGACCGCCATCGCCGAGGGCTTGGCCAAGCGCATCGTCGAAGGGGACGTGCCCGAGGTCCTGCTCAAGAGCACCATCTACTCGCTCGACATGGGCGCCCTGCTCGCCGGCACGCGCTACCGCGGTGACTTTGAGGAGCGGCTCAAGGCGGTGGTAACCGAGCTCGAGGCGCAGCCCAACGCGGTGCTGTTCATCGACGAGATCCACACCGTGATCGGCGCCGGCGCCACCAGCGGCGGCGCGATGGATGCGTCCAACCTGCTGAAGCCGGCTTTGGCCAGCGGCACGCTGCGCTGCATCGGGTCCACCACCTATAAAGAGTATCGCAACTACTTCGAGAAGGACCGCGCGCTGGTCCGCCGGTTCCAGAAGATCGACGTGAACGAGCCTTCGATCGAAGATGCCGTGAAGATCCTGCGCGGACTCAAGACCAACTACGAGCGCCACCACAAAGTCCGCTACACCGAGGAGGCGATCCGCGCCGCGGTCGAGCTGTCGGCGAAATACATCAACGACCGCAAGCTGCCGGACAAGGCGATCGACGTGATCGACGAGGTGGGCGCCAGCCGGATGCTGCTGCCCGAGGGCAAGCGCCGCAAGACCGTCACCCTGCGGGACGTCGAGGAGATCGTGGCCAAGATCGCCCGCATCCCGCCCAAGAGCGTCTCCGCAGACGACAAGGAGACGCTGCGCAACCTCGAGCGGGACCTGAAGGCGATGGTGTTCGGGCAGGACAAGGCGATCGACGCCCTCTCCGCCGCCATCAAGCTCAGCCGCGCCGGGCTGCGGGACGCGGAGAAGCCGATCGGCAACTACCTGTTCAGCGGCCCGACCGGTGTCGGCAAGACCGAAGTGGCCCGGCAACTCGCGTCCACCCTCGGCATCGAGCTGATCCGCTTCGACATGAGCGAGTATATGGAGCGCCACAGCGTCTCCCGCCTGATCGGCGCTCCGCCGGGCTATGTGGGTTTCGACCAGGGCGGCCTGCTGACCGACGGGATCGACCAGCATCCGCATTGCGTGCTGCTGCTGGACGAGATCGAGAAGGCCCACCAGGACCTGTTCAACATCCTCCTGCAGGTGATGGACCACGGCAAGCTGACCGACCACAACGGCAAGAGCGTCGACTTCCGCAACGTGATCCTGATCATGACCACGAATGCCGGCGCGTCGGACATGGCGAAGGAAGCCATCGGGTTTGGCCGCACCCAGCGCGAGGGCGAGGATGAGGAGGCGGTCAAGCGCCTGTTCACCCCCGAGTTCCGCAACCGGCTGGACGCGATCATCCCGTTCGCCGGGCTCTCCGAAGACACCGTGGGTCGCGTGGTCGAGAAGTTCGTCATGCAGCTCGAGGCGCAGTTGGCCGACCGGAATGTGACGATCGAGCTCACCTCGGCCGCCAAGGAGTGGCTAGCGGAACGGGGTTATGACCCGCTGTATGGCGCGCGTCCGCTGGCCCGGGTGATCCAGGAGCACATCAAGAAGCCGCTCGCCGAGGAGCTGCTGTTCGGCAAGCTGGTGAAGGGTGGCTCGGTGAAGGTGAACCTGGTCGACGGCAAGCTCGCCTTCGACGTGACCGAGGCAGTCGGCGGCGGCACTGCGAAGTCCGAGAGCGACGACGGCGAGGGCGGCGGCTCCGAGCGCGAGCCCGAGGTGGTGGAATGAAGGCGAGCTGGAACGGCGAGGTCATCGCCGAGAGCGACGACATCGTGACGGTGGAGGGGAATGCGTATTTCCCAACCGCCGCCGTGAAGCCCGGCGTGCTCCAAGCATCCGAGCATACTTCGGTCTGCCCCTGGAAGGGTACCGCGCATTACCACACGGTGGTGGTGGGGGATGCGGTGAACCAGAATGCCGCTTGGTACTATCCCGAGCCGAAGGACGCGGCGAAGCAAATCCGCGGCCGGGTGGCGTTTTGGAAAGGCGTGAGCGTTTCAGCTTAGCGGGTCGGCTGGGCGAGAGGTGTGGGTGACGTGACCCGCATCTCCCCGCTGCTCGAGCGGCTGCACTCGCTGCATCCGCGCTTGATCGACCTGAGCCTGGACCGGCTGCAACGTCTCCTCGGTCAGCTCGACCACCCGGAACTGCGGTTGCCCCCAGTGATCCACGTCGCTGGAACGAATGGCAAGGGCAGCACCTGCGCCTTCATTCGCGCCATCGCCGAGGCGTCTGGCCTCCGCGTGCATGTCTACACCTCCCCGCATCTGGTGCGCTTCAACGAGCGCATCCGCGTTGCCGGGTCGCTGGTGAGTGATGACGCCTTAGCGGACACGCTGGAACAGATCGAGCGGGTGAACGCCGGGGCGCCGATCACGGTGTTCGAGGTCATTACCGCAGCCGCGTTCGCCCAATTCGCCGCGACCGCCGCCGATCTTTGCGTGCTCGAAGTGGGGCTCGGCGGCCGGGGCGACGCGACCAACGTGATCACGCCCGCCGCTTGCGCCATCAGCTCGATTTCGCTCGACCACCGCGAGATGCTGGGAGACACGCTGGCCCTGATCGCGGCGGAAAAGGCTGGCATCATGAAACCCGGCGTCCCCACCGTCACCGGGCGGCAGCCGGAAGAGGTGCTGGCCGTGCTGGACGCGACCGGGCCGGTGCTGGCGCGGGACTGGGACTGGACGATTTCGGCCACGCCGAGCGGCCTGCGCTATGAGGACGCAGGTGGCACGCTAGCGCTCCCCCGCCCGGCCCTGCCCGGTGTGCATCAGCAGGACAATGCCGGCATTGCCGTGGCCGCGGTTCGCGCCGCCGGGCTCGGGATCGACGATTTTGGCGGCTTGGCTCGTGCGGTCTGGCCAGCGCGCATGCAGCGGCTGACGGGACGGCTCGCTGCTCTAGCCCCTCGGCACGAAATCTGGCTCGATGGGGGCCATAATCCCGGCGCCGGCGAAACCCTGGCCGCGCACCTGGCCGAGCATGGCCCGGCGCATCTCATCGTCGGGATGAAGCAATCCAAGGACACGGCCGAGTTCCTGCGTCCGCTGCTGCCGCACGCCGCCAGCCTCTGGGCAGTGGCCGAGCCGGAGCAGCATCAGGCCTTGCCGGTCGAAGCGATCATCGCGGCGTCGGGCGGTCTGGCGCAGCCTGGGCCCACGGTGCGCCAGGCGCTGGCTGACCTGCCCGCCGCTCCCGCTCGCGTGCTGATTTGCGGCAGCCTGTATCTGGCGGGCGAGGTTCTGAAGCTGGACGGCGTGGAGCCCCAGTGAGCGACGTCGCGGTGAGCACGCGCAGTCCCTCGCCGCTGCGGCTGTTCGTGTGGGTGACGATGCTGGTGGCGGTGGCGGTGGCAATCCAGGCCGCTGTCGGGTTTGGCTTTGCCTTCACCCCCGACCGCCACGTCTCCCGCCTGGCGCTGACCGCGACGTCGACCTTGCTGCTCCACCTGACGCTGATCGGCGCTTCGCTGTGGTGGGGCCGCCGGGTCGGCCACGGCGACGTCTGGGCAGGACTTGGGTTCGTGCCGATCAGGCGGCGAAGGCTGCTGCTGATCTTGGCTCTGGTCAGCACGCCGATCGCCTTGGCCTGGGTTGGTCTGATCATACGGCTTGGTCTGATGGTGACGCATCCCAGCGCGCTGGCGGGCCAGGTGAAGACCATGGCGCACGCCGACTGGGGCTATGTCGTGCTGCTTGCGGTGGTCGCGGGTTTGATCGCGCCCGTCTCGGAGGAGATGATCTTCCGCGGCTGGCTGTGGACCGGGTTGCGGCGGTCCTGGCAGCCGTTACCGGTGGCGCTGGTCACCAGCGGGCTGTGGCTGCTGGGGCACATGCCGGATGGGGTGGAGCGGCCGCTGTTCCTGCTGCCGATGGCGGTGGTGGTGAGCGTGGCCCGATCCGCCTGCGGCAGCACGCGAGCCACCTTGGCGATCCACATGGTGAACAACATGGCGGTGATCGCGGTGGTGGGCGTGGCGCTCTGGCGAGCCGGCTGATGGGCGGGGTGGCGATGATGAGTATATTCCGAACCTATCAACCTGCAGGTTGCGGCTGTTTAGTGTAGGCCTAAAGAAAAGGGCCGCGAACATGAATACGCAATCCCGTCGATGGGCGAAGACGACAGTGATGATGGCAACGGCTACTCTTGTGGTTGCTGGCTGCACTCAAGCCGGGCCGACTACCAGTGCTGCAACCAGTGCGGGCGCGCCGGCCGAACGCTCGGTCTCGCAAGTTCTGCAAGCAAGTCCTCAGTTCAGCGATTTCACGACTGTCTTGTCGACCGCGGGGCTTTGGCATGAACTGAACCCGAAGGACGGGGTCACCGTTTTGGCGCCGACAAACCTCGCCTTTTCTCAAAGCGACCCGAGCTGGCGCACGGACATGACGGAAGCGGCGTTCAGCCAGGGCGATGCCACATCGCTACGGCGGCAGGACCTGGTCAAAACCTCCGAGATCGCCGGGGTCCATCCTCCGTCCGACTTTGCGGGCAAGCTGCAAGATGTCCAAAGCCTCGGTGGGACCGTGCTGCACTTGGATGGTAGAACGCCCGGAGTGATCAAGGTCAGCACTGGCGTCGTGCCAACGGCTCGGTTCGGCAAGACTGCCAGCGTGCCCACCGGAGACATCAAGCTGCCGCCGATCCAAGCATTCAATGGGCTCGTATACTCCATCGACGCGATCACGGTACACGATCAGAACTGAAGCAAATGCCACAACCGGGAGCAAAGGCTAACTCGGTTGCTGCGTGACGGCTGGGACCGGCTTCTGGGGGGCGTGGCTGCTGGTGACGGCCAGGACCGCGAACACCGCCATCACCACCGACCAATACTGCATCGGCACCCAAAACAGGGTATGCTGGCGCCGCAGGATCACGCGCTCGCCGGTGTTCGCGTCGATCAACTCCCGGCCCAAGCTGCGGTTGAGCCGGGTGCCGACGAACCAGTTGACCACCGCGGCCACAAGCAAACCTAGGGCAAAGCCCGAATCCTCCGGCAGGCCTAGCCCGAGGCCACCCGCGGCATCGACCAAGCCGATGCCGCCGATCGCTCCCACCACGGCGAACAGCACGGCAAGGACGCCCCATCCCGACCAAATGACCATCGACACGTCCTCTGTGGTCTGACCCTGGCCCAACGGCGGCACTCGAACGGAGTTCGTCAGGCTGGGCGCGCCTCCGCTGGCGGCTGCTCCGCCGGGTCGTCTTCCTCGGCGGCGGCCGCGCGCAGCCGGTGGAACGAGCGGTGGCTCAGCGGCAGCATCGCCAGGTAGATCAGCCCCGCCGCCGCCAGCGCAGCCCACGGGTCCGCCACCAGCACGGCTGCGAAAGTGCCCGTGCCGAGCAGCAGCGGCAGCACGTATTGCGACGGGACTTTGAAGTTCTTGAAGCTCCAGACCGGCAGGGTGGAGACCAGCAAGGTTGCCGTCCCCACCAGCACCACGGCGCAGAACAAGGGGTAGTGCACGATGCGGTAGAGCCAAGGCAGGCCCCATTCGTGCGCTTCGAGCCCGGCGAACAGCGGGAACAGCGCCAGCCCCGCCCCGGCCGGCGCCGGCACGCCGGTGAAGAACGATTGGGCAAAGGCGGGCGCGGGCGCAGCGTCCATCATCGCGTTGAACCGGGCCAGCCGCAGCGCCATGCAGACGGCGAACATCAGGCAGGGCGCGAATCCGTAGCCGCCGCCCGCGCGCAGCGACCACAGATAGAGGATGAAGGCCGGCGCCACGCCGAAACACAGGAAATCCGCCAGGCTGTCGAACTCGGCGCCGAAGCGGGAAGTGGCTTTGAGGATGCGCGCCAGCCGGCCGTCGAGCCCGTCGATGCAGCCGGCCACCACCAGGGCCACCGCCGAACTGCCCCAGCGCCCGTCCAGCGCGAACCGCATCGAGGTCAACCCGGCGCACAGGCCGAGCACCGTCATCAGGTTGGGGATGATGCGGTTGAACGATGGGCCGCTATAGCGGGGCCGCCGCCGCACCCGGCGACGACGGCGACGCGGCGCCGGGTCAATCATGCGGCCGGCTCCGCAGCCTCCTCGTCCAGTTCGGCGCCCCACATCTTCTCGAGCGCGTAGAGGTCGCGCGCCTCGGGCTTGAACAGATGCACCACGATGTCCCCAGCGTCGATCAGGACCCAGTCCGAGCCGCCGGCGCCCTCCACGGGAACGCGGCCGACGCCGGCCTCGCGCAGTTTTTCCTGCAGGTGGGTGGCCATGGCGCTGATCTGCCGGTCGGCCAACCCGGTGGCGATCACCATGCGCTCGGTGAAGGCGGCGCGGCCCGCCAGGTCCAGCACGGTGACGTTCTCGGCCTTGTCGTCCTCCAGGCTGGTCACGATCACGGTCTGGATGCGGTCGAGCACCGAGGGTTCGGGGGCCGGCTTCTCGGCGGCCTTGCGGGCGCGCGGGCCGGCGGCGACCGCCTTCTTGCGCGGGGTGCCGAGCGCCTTGGCAGCCTCCTTCAGGCCCGCCTTGGGCTGCGGCGGCTTGCGCTTGGCGGGCGGCTTGGCACCGGGTTCGGTGCCGGGCGGCTTTCTGGCTATCGGTCTGCTCCTGTGCTCGCCATGTGCGGCGCAGCGGCGCCGGGCGCCAAGGCTGGCGCGGCTCGGTGGGAGTATGCCGCGCGCAAGGCCGTCGCGGAAATGCCATTCTGGGGCGCCGGCAGAAAGGTCCAGCTCGGCGGGGCCATACCGGCGAGCACTGGGCCCATGCGGGGCGGCCGGAACGCGCGGCGCAAGCGGTGCGCGGCCTGGCCGGACAGGGCGCGCTGGTTGTAGCGCGGGCGCGGCGCCACGGCGAACGGGGTGGCATGCACCACGCCCAGCCAGTGCTTCCAGCGCGGCAGCTCGGCCAGGATGTCGGCGCCCATCAGCCAGACGAACTGCACCCGGGGGAACAGGCGGCGCAACGCCAGCAGCGTGTCGGCGGTGTAGCGGGTGCCCAGGCGCTGCTCGATGGCCGTCGCCACCACCCGGCGGCCATCGGCGATCGCCTGCGCGGAGGCGAGGCGCTCGCTCAGCGGGGCCATGCCGTCCTGCCGCTTGAGCGGATTGCCGGGGGAAACCAGCAGCCACACCTGGTCGAGCCGCAACCGCCGCAGCGCCAGGGTCGCCACGTGCTTGTGGCCGGGATGCGCCGGGTTGAACGAGCCCCCCAACAATCCCACCCGAAGCCGCGCGCGATGGCCATACCGCGGAACCGGGTCTACCAGAGCGCAGGCTTCGTCATCATGGGCGCGTTTGCCCGCTCCCCGTGACGAGATAGCGGAAGCTGGTGAGCTGATCGAGCCCGACCGGGCCGCGGGCATGGATGCGCCCGGTGGCAATGCCGATTTCCGCGCCAAAGCCGAACTCGCCGCCGTCGCAGAACTGGGTGGAGGCGTTCCACAGGGCCACGGCGGAGGAGACGCCGGCCAGGAACTGCTCGGCCGCTTCGGCATCCTCGGTGACGATGGCGTCGGTGTGCTCGCTGCCGTGGCGGGCGATATGGGCCAGCGCGCCTGCCACCCCGTCCACCACGGCCACGCTCAGCACGGCGTCCAGCCACTCGGTGTCGAAATCGCCCGGCTCGGCGGCGGGCACGTGGGGCAGGATGGCGCGGGCGCGAGCGTCGGCGCGGATCTGGCAGCCTTGCGCCTGCACGGCGTCGATCAGCGGCGGGAGCAGGCGCGGAGCGGCCACGGCGTCCACCAGCAGCGTTTCCGCCGCGCCACAGACGCCAGTGCGGCGGAGCTTGCTGTTCACCAGCAGGGCGCAGGCCATCGCCGGGTCGGCCGCTGCGTGCACGAACAGGTGGTTCAAGCCCTCGGCATGCGCCAGCACCGGCACCCGCGCCTCGCGCTGCACCCGCTCCACCAGCGACTTGCCGCCGCGCGGAATGATGAGGTCGAGCAGGCCCGACCCGGCGAGCATGGCGGCGACATGCGCCCGGTCGGCATCGGGCGGGATCTGCACCGCCGCCTCGGGCAGCCCGGCTTCGGCCAGGCCGGCGGTGATGGCGCGATGGATCACCCGGGCGCTGCGCAGGCTCTCGGACCCGCCGCGCAGCAGCACCGCGTTGCCGGACTTCAGGCACAGCCCGGCCGCGTCCGCGCCCACGTTCGGGCGGCTCTCATAGACCATGCCGATCACCCCGATCGGAGTGGCGATGCGGCGGATGCGCAGGCCGTTCGGGCGAGTCCAGTCGGCCAGAGTGCGCGCCAGCGGGTCCGGCAGGGCGGCGATCGCCTCGAGCCCGGCGGCCATCGCCGCCACGCGCGGCGCCGTGAGCGTGAGGCGGTCGCGGAAGGCAGAGCTGGCTTGGGAGGCGGCGAGGTCGGCCTCGTTGGCGGCGAGCAGCTCCGGCGTTTGGCGGCGGAGTTGGGCCGCGGTGGCGCACAAGGCTGTGTCCCGCTGCGCCGCGCTGGACTGCGCAAGCCGGCGCGACGCCTGCCGCGCCTCGTTTGCGGCCGGGCGCAGCCAGGTGGAGGCGGGTGCCAGGTCGGCGGTCATTGCGCGAAGAGCCAAGCGGTCATGGGGTGGACTGTAAGCGATCAGCGTGGATCGTGAAACGCCCGCCATGGCGTAAGCGCCCGCCGCACCCAAGCAAGACGCCACCAACCGTGCCAAGCACGGTTTGTCTCTCGCCCTCGGTCACGTCATTATAGAAGACGCGCTCGGTTCGTTTGTTGGGAGCAGGGCCGCAAGTCGCCCGACCGCACCGCCCTCACTTATCTCCGGGTCAGCGCCAAGGAGCCGGGGCTGATCGCCGCCATGCTGGCCGGACCACCAAATGGCTGAGGAAGCCGATGACGAAAGTCGCGCTTGCGAAGAGCGTACCCTGTGTCGCTGGGTTCGCGGTGGATGGCCGGGGCAAGTCCTACCGAATGCACGCATCGTCTCCATCCGCGCACGCGGTAGACAAACCTTTTCTCCCTCTCCCGTCCTTCACGGGAGAGGGAGATATCTTCAGGCTGGAAAATGTCTGCATTTGGTAGGGTCAAGTCCGGCCATGACGATGCAGATGTTCTTAGCCGGGCTGGTGGTTAGGCGGCGTCGGGAGGGGTGGAGGTGAAGCTCGACAAGGCCTGGATCTTTGCCCACCAGTCTTCAAAGCCCGGGACAGTGAACAGCAAGTCCTTGTCCGGGGTCATCGAAATATAGGCGGCGATCGGGGCCAAATAGAGGTCGGCCAGGCTGAGGTCGCCGGCGATGAACGGGGAATTGCCCCGGGTCTGCATCGCGAGTTCGAGCAGCTTGCGGCCGTTCTCGATGCCAGCCTGCCGGGCCGCCTCGTTCTTGCCGCCCACGAAGTCGGGGAACAGGTGGTAGCCTGCGACGCCGCCGAGCAATGCGCCATAGCCATACGAGTCGATCAGCCCGATCACCATGTCCATCCGGGCGCGATCCTTCGGTGTGGCCGGGATGAGGCTGGGGCCGGGCAGCACGTCGTTGAGGTAGCGCGTGATGGCGCTGGTCTCGAGGATGCGCATGCCGTCGTGCTCCAGCACCGGGACCTTGCCGAAGGGATGGCGCTGCAGGTGCTCCGGTGATTTCGGCTCGCCCGCGAGCACGTTGAGCGGGATTTGCTCGATGCCGGTCACGCCCTTCTCGGCCAGCAGCATCTTGACGGTGCGGACGTAGGTGGAGCCGTTGAAGCCGTAGAGGGTGATTTGGGCTGGCATGTGGCTGTCCTCCGGCACTAGTTGGTTGGTCCTGCCGGGTGATGTCTGGTGCCTGCGTGAACGCGCAAGAGTGACGCGGAGTAATCCAGCGGCCGATCGGACAAGCAGCCGTGTTGCCACGGAGCACTGGCGACGATCCAGCCCGGCGCCTGCTCAGTGGATGAGCAGGGCGGAGCCGGTCCGTGCCAAGGCGCTCCAGTTCAGCAGCAGAGCATATCCCGTGGTCGAGAACACGACGAACAGCATGGCTGCCATCAGCCGCTTGCGGCGAGTCCTGTCATCGATGCGCATCGGCCGCTCTCCTTCACCTAGGGCATCTCGAAGTCATAGACTTCACGTGTACGACACCAACATTAACAGCTGGTTAATCCTCGACGTTGAGTTCCCATAGCAGAACACGCCCGCTTGGAGTCATGCTGCAACGCAGCATAAACCCTGCTGCCGTGGACTGCCAGCCTTGAGTAGGCAGATCGAGTTCAGTTGACGCACCTTAGTGCCTTGGTTGAGCCGGCGATGTGATCCCCCTCACGCAGCCGACGGCACGCCGGGCTAGCGGTTGCAAGGACTTAGGTGGGCAGCACTGGTCGGCGCAGCCGGCACGCTGCGCCGTCGCCCCGCTTGTTGCACTGGGGGCACACTGCTGACGGATTCGTCTTACGTGACGTCTGGCCTTGCTATTGGAGCGCGTATGCCGCCCCATCCGGCCATGAACCGGTTTGCTCTCCTTCTCGCCGTCCCGCTCCTGCTGCCGAGCCTGGCACGCGCCGCGGACGTCACCGTCATGATCTCGGGCGGATTCCTCTCGACGTTCAAAGCGCTGGTGCCCGGCTTCGAGGCCGCAACCGGTGACCACGTCATCACCGTGCCGGGACCTTCCATGGGTGCGACGGCAGGGGCGATCCCGAACCGGCTGGCCCGCGGCGAGCGCGACGACGTGGTGATCATGGTCGGCACCGCACTCGACACGTTGCTGAAGAACGGTGCCGCCGCAGCCGGCAGCCGCGTCGACCTGGCGCTCTCGCCGATCGGCATGGCGGTGCGCGCCGGCGCCCCGGTGCCCGATATCAGCACGCCGGACAAGCTGCGCAGCGTGCTGTTGGCCGCCAAGTCGGTGGCGTATTCGGACAGCGCCAGCGGCGTCTACATCAAGGCCGAGTTGTTCAAGAAGCTGGGCATCGAGGCGCAAATGCAGGGCAAGGCGCACATGATCCCGGCCACCCCGGTCGGCGAGATCGTGGCGCGGGGCGAAGCCGAACTGGGCTTCCAGCAGGAGGCCGAACTGCTGCCCGTGCCCGGCATCACCTTCGCGGGGCTGATTCCGCCCTCGGTGCAGCTCGTCACGGTGTACGCCGCCGGTCTCTCTGCGCATGCCGCCAACCCGGCGGGCGGGCGCGCCCTGATCCAATACATGGCCTCGCCAGCCGCCAAGCCGACCTTGCTTAAGGAGGGGCTGCAGCCGCCTTCGCCGCAGCCCTAAACGTCCGACATGCGCCTGACGGGAATGGTCCAGGCCATGACCAGGCCCAGGCTGGCGAACCCGGCGATCGCCAAGAACGCCGAGCGGAACGCGTCGCGGATTTCGGCCGACACCACTGCCCGATGCGCCGCGTCCAGCGCCGCCATCGCCACCGGGCCGCGCTCGACCATGTCGGCGAACATCGCCGCCGTGCCGCGGTCGGTGGCGGAGAGCACGGCGAACAGCACCGCGCCCACCGTCGCCGTGCCGAACGCGGCGCCCACCGTGCGGGAGAACTGCACTGAGGCTGCCGCCGCGCCGAGATTGGGCCGGCCGGCCACGAGCTGAACCGTGAGCTGCACCACCGGCATCGCCGTGCCCAGGCTCACCGAGTAGATCGTGAACAACACCGGCACCGCCAGGTTGGAGAGGTGCGGCGCGGCAAAGCCCAGGCTCAGCAGCATCGTCACCGCAATCGCCACGCCGACGGACGGGAACAGCGCCGTGCGGCCGGTGCGCGCCATCATCCGCCCGGTGAACAGCGAGCCCAGCGCGATCCCGGCCGTCATCGGCAGCAGCATCAGCCCCACCTGCCCCGGCCCGATCCCGCGCACCACCTGCAGCCAGATCGGCACGAACGTGACCATGGAGATGAGTGTGGCGCCGATGCAGGCCGCCAGCAGGTCGCACCGCCAGATCGAGGCTTGGCGCAGCAGGCCGAGCGGCAGCAGCGGGTTGGTCGCCCGGCGCTCCTGCCGCAACAGCAGCAGCAAGGACGCCACCGACAGCGCCACCAGCGCGGCCACGGCCGGCAGGGACGCCAGGTCGAACCGTTGCAGCCGCTCGAGCGCCAGCAGCAGGGGCGCGATGAACAGGGTGAACAGCACCACGCCCAGCACGTCGAAGTTGAGCCGCCCGCCAGCGCCGGGCCGGCGGGGCAGGCGCCAGGCCAGCACGGCCGCGAGCAGGCCGAGCGGCAGGTTGATCAGGAACACCGAGCGCCAGCCGAACTGCTGCGTCAGCCAGCCGCCCGCCACCGGGCCGAAGGTGGAGGAGGTGACGAAGATGGAGGCGAGATAGCCCTGGTAGCGCCCACGCTCCCGCGGCGGCACCACTTCGCCCACCAGCGCCTGGCAGGTGGTCATCAGCCCGCCGCCGCCCAGGCCCTGCAGCAGGCGGGCGGCGGTGAGGGACAGGATGTTGGGCGCCACGGTGCAGGCGGCCGAGGCGGCGATGAACACGCCGAGCGCCGTCAGCAGCATGCGGCGCCGGCCCAGCCCGTCGCCCAGCCGGCCATACACGGGTGCGGCGATGGTGGCGGCAACCAGGTAGGAAATCACCACCCAGGAGACCCGCTCCACCTGCCCAAGCGACCCGGCGATCGCGGGCAGCGCCGTCGCCACGATGGTCTGGTCGAGGGCTGCCAGGAACATCGGCAGCATGATGGAGGGGAACAGGCGGAAGAACAGGGCGCGCGCGTTTGGTTCCGCTTGGGGACCGACCGAAGCGGCCGCTGTGCTCGAAGACATGGAGGCAGTTACGACCGCGGAGCCCAGCGCGGCCACCGCTTCGCGGTTCACGTTCGCGCGAAAGTGCTACTTCGCGGGAACGGGCGGGTCGACCTGCCGCAGGGTCGCCTGGTTGCTGCCGCGGTCCAGCTCGAGCCGGTGGTCGTGTACGCCCGCGACGTCCGGCCGGTGCGCAATGGAGACCAAGGTCGTGCCCGGCAGCCGCTCGCGCAGCACGCGGTAGAGCTCGGCTTCGCCCGCCGGGTCGAGCCCGGAGGTGGCTTCGTCGAGGAACAGCCAGTCGGGCTTGGCGAGCAGGGCGCGCGCCAGGGCCACGCGCTGCTGCTCGCCGCCGGAGAGGCGCTGCGCCCAGGCCATGTCCACGTCGAGTTCGGGAATCAGCCCGGCGAGGCCGGCGTCGGTCAAGGCCTGCTCCACTTCGCCGGTGGCAAAGCTTTCCGGCGCGGCGGGGTAGGCCACGGCGCGGCGCAGGGTGCCGAGCGGGATGTAGGCCTTTTGCGGCAGGAACATGGTCCGCGCCGGCAAGGCAATCTGGCCGTGGCCGAACGGCCAGATGCCGGCCAGGGCGCGGAACAGGGTGGACTTGCCACTGCCGGAGCGGCCCGTGATCACCGTGCTGGCGCCGCGTGGCACGCGTAGGTCCGCCGCGTCCAGCAGCCGCTCGCCATTGGGCAGGTCGAGCTGGAGGTTCTGCACCAGCAGGTCCGGCCCGGCGGCGGCCATGGCGGTGATGCCCGCGGGCGCGTCACGCAAGGCGTCCAGGCTGCGCTGGAAGGTGGCCAAGCGATCGAGCGTGGCGGCCCAGTCCGCCAGGCTCATATACTGGTCCACCAGCCAGGACGCGGCGCCCTGCACCTGGCCGAACGCGTCCGCGACCCGGCCGAGCACGCCGAAGCTGATCTTCTTGGCAAAATACAGCGGGGACGCGGCAAAATAGGGGAACACGGCCGCGACAGCGGAGATGAAGAACGTGTAGGCGTTGAGGTAGCGGTTGCGCGACATGATGCGGCGGAAGTTGGCGACGATGGAGGAGAACCGGCCGCCCAGGATGCGGCTCTCGTCCGTCTCACCCTTGTACAGCGCCACCCCTTCGGCGTTTTCCCGCAACCGCACCAGAGCGAAGCGGAAATCGGCTTCCAGTCGCTGCTGAAAGAAGTTCAACCTGATCAGCGGGCGCCCGATCAGGTGCGTGAGAATCGACGCGAACAGGGAATAGAGCAGCGCCACCCAGACCAGGTAGACCGGGATGCTCACGCCCCACACGACGATCGGGAACGACAACACCCAAAGCACTTGGAGGAAGGACGCCAGCGAGACGATGTTGGTGATAAACCCCAGGGCGATTACCAGGCCATTGCCGACAAAGCTGTTGATGTCCTCCGAGATGCGCTGATCCGGGTTGTCGTTGCCCAGCGTCTCGGGCTGGAGCTGCATCTGGTAGTAAGCCTGGTTCGCCAGCCATTCCCGCTGGAACCGGGCCGTCATCCAGCGCCGCCAGCGGATTTGCAGCCACTGGCGCATGTAGCGGCCGTTGGCAAAGATGAGCAGTTGCAGGATCAACAGCGGCACGACGCCGGGCACGATGCCGAACGGGCCGTCCGGGTCGCGCACATAGGTGAACAGCGAGGCGAAGAAGACGGGTTCGTTGTATTGCTGGATGGCGTTGAGGAACACGCCCGAGTTGATGTTGGCGATGACGCTGATACGCACGAGCAAGACGTCGGCGCCCAGCACCAGAAGCAGCAGTCCCCAGGCGGACCATTTCTCTTCCGACTTGAAGTAGGGCGCGGAGAGATACCACATGTTACGGAAGAAGCGGCCGGTGCGGCGCATTACTGTGGGTCCGCTGGGCGGGCGCGGAGGCGGATGACGCCGTGGACCGTATCCGGGTCGATCGGCCGGCCCTTGCGCAGGATCTCGATCCGCCCCGCCTTGGCCAGGCTGACGGCGGCCCGGCGCACGTCGCCAAGCAGGCTCTGCCAGTCCTCGGCCAAGCTGCGCGCCGCCTCGCTCGGGCAGATCGACTTGTCGGGGCCGCGAGCGTCTACCAGGTGCAGGATCGCCGCCGCCACGGCGACCGGGTCAGGTCTCATGGGCGCGAAGCTGCCGCAGCCGGGCGCGGCGGGCAAGCTGACCGAATGGCAGATGTCGCGTTTGTCACGCCGGCGTCAGCATTAAACACTTTCTTCATCTCTGTCCTATAGCGTGAGGCGCGTCTCGGAACGGCAGTCAATGGACCAAGCAGGGCAACATTTTCCCGAACGATGCGAGCTGCAGCACCGGGTGTTCACCACCCTGGCCGGCGTGCGGTTCCATCGCTCCGCCCCGGATGGCTGCGCGGTCATGGCGCTCAATCTCGGTGCGCGGGAAGCCTCCATACCGCTGAAGTCGCTGCGGCGCGAGTTCCACATCGCCGACGACACCCACGACGCCAAGATGCTGGACCTGGTCGACCGCGCGCTCGACTACGTGCTCTCCCTGCAACCGGGCGACCATTTTCCGCCCGAACTGCTGACCGGAGACGCAAGCTGGCGGCCGACCCTGGCCCATCTCCGCCTCGCCGCCACCCGGCTGGCGCTGGATCTGGTGTGCTGGATCAATCCGTCCAGCCGGTGGGCGCAAGCGCAGCGCGACGTCCGCACCCTGCTGCGCCTGGCCGAGGAAGGCGGGCTGCAAGCCGAGGTGGCGTCGGCGGCGGAGCGGTGCGCGCAGGAACTCGGGCTGGCCAACCGGCAGGAGGTGTTGGAGACGCTGGAGGACTTGTCGCGCGAGCTGTCCTTCATCGAGGCGTTGCGCGACCGGCTGATGCTGCGGGTGGAACGGTTCACCACCCGGCTCGCGCGGCTGCGCCCGGCCCGCCTGTTCTCCGGGCTGCAGGCGGAGACCCTGGCGCAGATCGGCCGCTTGGGGGTGCTGGCCGAGAAGCAGCTTCGCCATCGCTTCGACGAGGTGGACGCGCAGACCAAGCAGATCGCCAGCCTGCTGAGCGATGTGGAGCGCCAGCGCGCCTTCATCCGCAGCAACCGCGATTGGCTGCATCGCAGCGAGCGCGCCTGGCAGCCGCTGCTGGATCAATGGGACGGGGTTGCGGACGATGCCGCCGAGGTCGCGGGCTTGCTGAGCGGCACGTATCAGTTCCTGGCGCCGCGCTTCATGCCGACGATGGAGTGGGGCCAGCAGCGCCGCCAGCGCACCCGCGCGCCCGAGCCGGTCACGATGGCGTGGTAGGCTCCGGGAGAAGGTTTTTTCACGCGGCTGGCGAAACAGGCTGGCGCGGCGCGGCGACTCCGGCGTATGCACGTTCATGGTCCGTTCCTTCGCACGCGTCGGAGGCGGCTTTGACATGGTTGCAACGGTGGGGGCGCGATGCCGCGGATTAGCAAGACCGATCACCCGGCGATCCTGCGCATGGTGGATCAGGAGCATCGCAAGGTGGCCGATGTCGCCGCCGAGTTCGGCTGCACCGCCGCCAATATCTACGCGCTGCTGGCCAAGCTGCGCCGAGACACTCCCGCCGCGTTGCCGCAGCTCGTTGCCACGCCTGTCACAGCCGCCCCGCCGGAGCCTCCCACCGCGGTGGACCTGTTTGCGGCGCCAATCCCCTCCCCACCCGCCGTAGCGGCACCGCCTGAGCCGCGCGAGCCGACCAGCGTGACGCCGCTCGCGCGCATCGGCGGCGCTCGAAGGGCGGGGATCGGCGCGGCGCAGGCCAAGCCCGGCGTCGGCCTGCTGATGCGCACCGCCGAGGGCGAGGAAAACGTGACACCGTTCCGCTCGCTGGACGACCTGCTTTCGGCGGTCAAACCCATCCTGCGCGCGGCAGCCCGCAGCCCGGATGCGGTCTGGTTCTGCATCCAGCCGCTGGACCTCGCCACCCTCGACAGCGACGCGGCCTAGCTTAGCAGCACCTCCGTGACTTCCGCGGAGAAGCGGGCGCGGCGGCCGGCGATCAGCACGGTTTCGGCGCTCGCCGTGTCGGGTTGCGCAGCCGGCATGCCGTGCACCAGCAACGCGCGGGCACAAGCGGGCCAATCGCCATCCTCGGCCGGCTCGTTGATCGAGCCCCAGGACAGGCTGCCGATCACGTCGTCGCCGTAGCCGTGCCGCTCGCGCCAGCTTGCGCCGTGAGCTAGCAGGAACTCGGCCAGCTCGGCGTCGCCGCGAAACACCGCCTGGTTCAGCGCGGAGGCGTTCCAGTCGGCGCCGCGCGCGGCGATGGGCCAGCCCAGTTCGACCATCACGCGCGCCGCCGCGACCGGCCCCCAGGCGACGGTGTCTGGCAGGAGGCGGAGCTGCGCCTCGGGCAGCGCGGCTGGCAGGTCGGGCCGGAGGGCTTGGATGCGCCGCGCTTCGGCGGTGTCGCCCCGCGCGCAGGCGGCGACGAATCGGTCGGCCTCTGACAGCGGCTCGGCGGCGCCCGCGCGCTCCAGGAGTTCGGCGACCTCTGTCAGCCCCGCTTGCAGCGCCAGCCGGTACGCGCTGGTGCCGTCCAGCGTGCGGGCCGTGGGGTCGGCGCCGGCGTCCAGCAGCAGCTTCACGTGTGCCGCCGACCGACGCACGGCGATGGCGCGCAGCAGCGGCGAGCCCCAGGTCCGCGCGATCGGCCCGATCCCGGGTTCGTTGGGATCGCCGCCGGCCGCGAGCAGCAGTTCGAGCGCGGCCGTCTCCGGCATGTCGAGCGCGCGGCCCAGCGCGTTGGTGCCGCTCACGCGGGCGCCGTGCTGCAGCAGGAGGCGGGTGCAGTCCGGGTTTTCCAGCGAGTGATACAGCGACTCGCCGTCGTTCGGGTTTGCCCCGGCGTCGAGCAGCAGCTTGGTCAGCGCCGGGTCGCGATTGACTCCGGCGGCGCCATAGAGCGCGGAGAGTGGCGAGTTTTCGTCGGGCACTGCCAGAGAGTTGGGCGGAAAGCGGTTGCCGATCGCCTGATTCGGATCGGCGCCCGCCTCCAGGAGGCACTGGGCGGCGCGATACAAACGGTCGCGGAACGCGGGGATTTGGCCGAGCCTCGAATGCGTGACGGCCAGCAGCGGCGGCAGCCTGAACGGGCCGCCGGGCCGATCGAGCCAAGCGGGGTTGTCTGCTGTCACCTGCCGCAGCACCGTCTCGTTCCCGGCAGCACAGGCGGCATAGGGATCGGCGCCGGCCAGGCCGGGATCGTCGAGCAGGACGCGGGCGGCGACGCGGGGTCGGGCTGGCTGCAAGCTGCCGGTGGCGTCCCCGCCGTAACACAGCGCCAGCCAGGCGCGCAGGCGGTCCGCCCGGTCGCCCTGTCGGAGCGATTGCGCTTCGACATGGCTCGTCAGGTCGTCCCAGGACGGGAAGCCGTATTCGCGCGCAAGGCAGGACTGCGCGTCGTGCAAGCGGAATGCCCGTGCGCCTATGTCCTCGTGGCTGAGGTTTTTTGCGGCGGGCAAGGAGCGCCCGAAGCGCTCGATCGCCTCAGGATCACCGTTGCGGTAGCCGCGAAGCAGGTCCTTCGCCTGCTTTTTCAGGTGAGCGGCGTTCGCCCGATCGGGGAGTTGCATGACATACCTCCGTGCATGGTCGCCGGAGGCCCGCAACGACGGCTGCACAAAGGGAGGTGGCGGCGGTCTCGAACTGCCAGGTGGGTTCAACCCTTCCCGCGGGCCCGGGAGCGGCCTGCACCGCTGGGGTCGCAGCCTAACGAACGGGGCGCTGGGCCGTCAATCAGGCCCTGGTGGCCCCTGGGGTTCTGCTCTGCAACTCCGCATCGGCCGATTGAGGCGGAGGAGCGAGGTCGGCCGCACTCCTCCGCAGCGACCGCCGGGCTACAGGTCGCTCAAGCTGCGGACGAGGCCGTCGGCCCGCGGGTTGTGGGCGTCGCGGCGGCGGACGATGTCGCCCGTGGTGACGGGACGGCCATAGAAGCGGCGGTCTTCACCGAGGTTGGCCGAAATCACCGTGCCTTGCAGGCTGATCCCGGCGTAGGCGCCCGAGGAGGACGCCCAAACCACGATATCCGCGCCGGCCGCAGAGGTGGTGCCGCCCTCCACCTCGGAGCCCAAGGTGGCGATCGCCAGCCCGGCATCGGCGCCGATCTCGAACTTGTTGCGCAGCAGCGCGGCCAAGGCCCGGTCGCTCATGACGAACATGATGAGTTCGGATTCCTGCGCGCCGATCTGCAGGCCGAAGCTGGCCGAGCCGACGGTGTAGAACGCCGGGTCACTCCAGCCGCGGGCGCCGCGCACCATCAGCACGGCCTGGCCGCCCTGGCCACCCACGAAGAAGCCCGCCTTGAAGATGCGCGGCGCGATCAGCACGGCGCGGGCGGTCTGCAGCAACTGGCGGGCGTTGCCGAACTCCTTGTCGTTGCGCAGGTCCTGCAAGGTCCCGAGCGCATGGTCGATGGTCGCCTGCTCCACCCCCGCCGCGAAGGCGGGCGGCTGGAACGCGCTGGTCAGCCCCAAAACCAGCGCTGCGGCCATGATGCAGCGGAATGTCTTCGTCACGTTCGTGTCTCCTGTCAGGCGAACCGAGGCATGCCCGGCCGCAGGTGTTTCAACCCAACGCTCGCAGCGCCGTGCCGGAACAACTGTGTGGCAGCAAAAGCGTGTCCCGCGCAGCAACACAGGCTATTCCGCCGCCTCGGCCACCAGCCGCACCCGCTTGCCGCGCGCCAGACGCTCCAGGGCCAGATACACCACCGGCGTCGTGTAGAGCGTCAAGCTTTGGCTCACCAACAGACCGCCGATGACGCAGACGCCCAGCGGCACCTGGTATTCCGACCCGGTGCCCGTCGCCAGCGCCAGCGGCAGCGCGCCCAGCAGCGACGCCAAGGTGGTCATGATGATGGGGCGGAAGCGTTCGATGCAGGCCGAATGGATGGCGGCCTCCGGGGTCAGGCCGTGTTCCCGCTCCGCCTCGAGCGCGAAATCCACCAGCATGATGGCGTTCTTCTTCACGATGCCCATCAGCAGCACGATGCCGATGATCGACAGCAGCGACAGATCCGACCCGGTGACGATAATTGCGAGCAAGGCGCCCAGCCCAGCCGAGGGCAGGGTCGACAGGATCGTCAGCGGGTGCAGCAGGGACTCGTAGAGCACGCCGAGCACGATGTAGATCGTCAGCAGCGCCGCCCCGATCAGCGCCGGTTCCGCCGCCAGCGACTTCTGCAGGAATTGCGCATTGCCGGCGAATTGGGTGTGCACGCTGTCGGGCATGCGCAGCGACAGCGCGGTTCGCTCCACCAGGTTGGTCGCCGCACCCAGCGACATGCCCGGCGCCAGGTTGAAGCTGATGGACGCAGCAGGAAACTGGCCCTGGTGGGTGATTTGCAGCGGCGCCACCCCACGCTCGAAATGCGCCACCGCGGACAGCGGCACCTGCTGCGCATTGGGGGCGCCGACATAGACGCTGCTGAGCAAGGATGGGTCGGCCTGCAACGCCGGGTCGGTCTCGAGCACGACGGTGTATTGGTTGCGGTCGGTGTAGATGGTGGAAATCTGCCGCTGCGCGTAGGCGTTGTTCAGCGCGTTGTCGATTGCCGCCGTGGATAGCCCGAGCCTGGCCGCTGCGTCCCGGTCGATCACCACGTTGGATTGCGGGCCCGGGTGGTCCTGGTCGCTGGTCACGTCGGTCAGGCCCGGCACGGCTTGCAGCGCGGCTTCCATGCGCTGCGCCCAGAACCGCAGTTCGGCCAAGTCGGCGTCCAGCAGGACGAACTGGAACTGGCTGCCGCCGGTGCGCCCGCCGCCGCGCAAATCCTGCGCGGAAAATAGGAACGTGCGCACATCGCCCATTGCCTGCAGCTTGGGCCGCAGCCGATCGATCACCTGCTCGCTGCTGATCCTGCGCTGGGACAACGGCTTGAGCTGGATGCTGAGCAGCCCGCGGTTCAGCGAGGCCCAGCCGCTGCTGACGCCGACGACCGAGCTCACCGCTTGCACCGCCGGGTCCGACAGCAACACGTCCACCACCCGTTGCTGGCGCTCGGACATGGCGGCGAAGGAAACCGATGGGTCCGCCACCGTGCCGCCCTGGATCAGCCCGGTGTCCTGGATCGGCAAGAAGCCTTTCGGCACCTGCCCGTAGAGCCAGACATTGCCGACCACCGCACCCAAGGTGAGCGCCAGCATCAGCCGCCGGTGCCGCAAGGCCCAGTCCAGCGAGCGCGCGTAGCTGCCCAGCAAGCGGGTGAAACTGCGTTCGATGGCGGCGTCGACATGCGCCCACCAGCGCGGCGATTTCACACGGATGTGGCTGAATTGGCCGCACATCATGGGCGTGAGCGTCAGTGAGACCACGGCCGACACGCCAATGGCCGCCACCAGGACGACGGAGAACTCGTGGAACAAGCTGCCGAGGATGCCGCCCAGGAACAGGATCGGGATGAACACCGCGACCAGCGAAATCGAGATCGACAGCACGGTGAAGCCGATCTGCCGCGCGCCCTTGATGGCGGCCTCGAGCGGCGGCAACCCGGCCTCGCTGTAGCGGGCGATGTTCTCGATCATGACGATGGCGTCGTCGACCACGAAGCCCACCGAGATGGTGAGCGACATGAGGGAGAAGTTGTCGAGGCTGAAGCCGAGCTTCCACATCACCGCCAGCGTGCCGGCGATGGACAGCGGCACGGTGACGGCAGCCGCCAGGGTCGGCAACAGGCGGCGCATGAAGATGAACACCACCACCAGCACCAGCGCCACCGAGATCAGCAGCGCCCGCTGCACGTCCTGCACGCTGGCGCGGATGGTCGAGGTGCGGTCCGAGATGATCGAGACATGCACGTCCGGTGGCAGCCACTGCAGCAGGTGCGGCAGCTCGGCCTTGATCTCGTCGACGGTGGCGATGACGTTGGCGCCCGCCGTCTTGGTGACCGTCATCAGGATCGCCGGGGTCTGCCCGTCCCAGGCCGCCAGCCGCGAGTTCGCCACGCCGTCGACCACCGAGGCCACGTCCGACAGCCGCAGCGCCGAGCCGTTCAGCGACTTGACCACCAGCCCGGCGTAGTCCTTGGCATGGACGATCTGGCCGTTGGCCGCGATTGCCTCCGCCCGCTTGGGACCCTCGAAGCTGCCGGTCGGCTCGATCACGTTGGCATTACGGATGGCGGTGTAGACGTCCTGCGCCGAGAGCGAGGCCGCCCGCAACGCCCCCGGGTTGAGCCGCACCCGCACCGCCGGCTTTTCCGCCCCGGCGATGGTGACCTGGCCCACCCCGTCCAATTGCGACAGCCGCTGGCCCAGGATGGTGTCGGCGGCGTCGTAGATCTGGCCGAGTGCCAGGGTTTTGGAGGTGAGCGCCAAGGTCAGGATCGGGGCCTGCGCTGGGTTGATCTTGCGGTAGATCGGCCGGGTCGGCAGGTCGGACGGCAGATCGGGCGTCGCCGCGTTGATCGCTGCCTGCACGTCATGCGCGGCGCCTTCGATGTCGCGGTCGACGTCGAACTGGATGACGATGGCCGTGGAGCCGATCTGCGAGGTGGAGGTGATTTCGGTGACGCCGGCGATCTCGCCGATATGGCGCTCGAGGGGGGCGGCGATCGAGGTCGCCATCGTCGCCGGGTCCGCACCGGGCCGGGCGGCGGTGACGACGATGAACGGAATGTCCACCGAGGGCAGCGGCGCGATCGGCAGGAAGTTGTAGGCGACCGCCCCGGCGATGAACAACCCGAGCGCCAGCAGCAAGGTGCCGACCGGGCGGAGGATGAAGGGCGTTGAGAAGTTCACGTCTTCTCCCTCTCCCGTCCTTCACGGGAGAGGGTCGGGGTGAGGGCTCTTGGGTCCCGCACAAACCGGAGAATCGATCCAGTGCGCAAACGGATCAAGGCCCTGGCACCCTCACCCCAAGCCTCTCCCACCCGCGCCCGCGGGAGAGGGAGATTTGTGGATCCCGCCGCGGCCATGCCCCATTGGAGAGAGCCGGGCCGAGTGGCCAGCGCGCTCACTCCGCCGCCGCCGGCCGGATCGACCCGGCGGCAAACCGCAGCCGCCAGCGCTCGAACGCCAGATAAATCACCGGCGTGGTGTAGAGCGTCAGCAACTGGCTCACCAGCAAGCCGCCCACGATCGTCACACCCAGCGGAAAGCGCAGTTCCGACCCGGTGCCGTGCTCGAGCGCCAGCGGCAACGCGCCGAGCAGGGCGGCCGCGGTCGTCATCATGATGGGGCGGAACCGCAGCAGGCACGCCTCCTCGATCGCTGCGTCCGGCGACAGGCCGCGCTCGCGCTCCGCCTCGACCGCGAAGTCGATCATCATGATGGCGTTCTTCTTCACGATGCCCATCAGCAGCACGATGCCGACCAGCGCCACCAGCGACAAATCCAGCCCGAACAGCCGCAGCGCCAGCAGCGCCCCGATCCCGGCCGAGGGCAGCGTGGACAGGATCGTGACCGGATGGATCGTGCTCTCGTACAGCACCCCCAGCACGATATAAATCACCACGACCGCCGCCAGGATCAGCCAGGGCTCCGACGCCAGCGAGCGCTGGAACTCGGCCGCGTCGCCGCCATAGCTGCCGTTCACCGTCTCTGGCAGCCCAATACCGGCCTCCGCCCGGCGCACCGCCGCCACCGCCTCCCCCAGCGACGCGCCCGGCGCCAGGTCGAACGACAAGGTCACCGACGGGAACTGCTGCTCGTGCGTGATGGCGAGCGGCCCCACCGTCCGGCTGATCTTCGCCAGCGCCGACAGCGGCACCAGCGATTGCGCCGCCCCCGTGACCGTTGCGCCGCTGGTGGTGCTCTGACCCTGCGCCGACAGCACGCCGGGCACGCGCAAGCGCAGCAGGGACGCCGGGTCCGCCTGCCACGCCGGGTCGGCCTCCAGGATCACGCGGTATTGGTTGTTCTGCGCAAAGATGGTGCTGATCTGTCGCTGCCCGAAACTGTCGTACAGCACGTCCTGAATGGTCTGCATCGACACGCCGAGGCGCTGCGCGGCTTCGCGGTCCACCGTGACCTTGGTGACCAAGCCCTCGTCCTGCTGGTCGCTCGCCACGTTGCGCAGCTCGGGCAGGCGCTGCAGCCGGGCCAGCAGCCGCGGCGCCCAGGTGGCAAGCTCCGCCGGGTCGGTGTCCACCAGCGTATATTGGTACTGCGTGCGGCTGATCTTGGTGCCGATCTGGATGTCCTGCACCGGCTGGGTGAACACCGACAGGCCGGGGATCGCGTTGGCGTCCGCCTGCAAGCGCGCCTGCACTGCCGCCACCGCGTCGCGCTGCCGGCGCGGCTTGAGCCCGATCGTCACCTGCCCGGCATTGGGCGTGGCGTTCACCGACCCGGCGCCCACGAACGAGACCACGTTGGTGACCGCCGGGTCGGTGCGGGCGGCGGCGGCAAACTGGGCCTGCAGCTTGGCCATCGCGGGCACGGAAATGGCCTGGCTCGCCTCCGTCACCGCGACGATCACGCCGGTGTCCTGCGACGGCAAGAACCCCTTGGGCGCCACCACGTAGAGCAGCACCGTGCCCACCAGCGACGCCACAGCCAGGGTCAGCACCAGCGGCTGCGCGTTCAAGGCCCAGCGCAGGGAGCGGCGATACCCCGCCAGGCAGCGGCGAAATCCGCCCTCGAACCCGCGCGCCAACCACCCCGCGCGATCGTGCTCGATGGGTCGCAGCAACCGGCCGCACATCATCGGCGTGAGGGTGAGCGAGACGACCGCCGACACCACGACCGACACCGCCAGGGTCATGGCGAACTCGTTGAACAGCCGCCCCACCACGCCCGTCATGAACAGCAGCGGGATGAACACCGCCACCAGCGAGACCGTGAGCGACACGATGGTGAAGCCGATCTGCTTGGCGCCGCGATACGCCGCCGTGAGAGGCGGCACGCCACCCTCGATGTATCGCACCACGTTCTCGATCATGACGATCGCGTCGTCCACCACGAAGCCGGTGGAGACCGTCAGCGCCATCAGCGACAGGTTGTCGAGCGCGAAGCCGAGCAGCGACATCACGCCGAACGTGCCCATCAGCGACAGCGGCAGCGCGATGCCGGGGATCACCGTGGCGCGCCAGGAGCCCAGGAACAAGTAGATCACCGCGATCACCAGCGCGATCGCCAGCACCAGGGTGAATTGCACGTCGGCCACCGAGGCGCGGATGGTCTGGGTGCGGTCCAGCACCACCTGCAGCTTCACCCCCGCGGGGAGCGAGTGCTCCAAGTCGGGCAGAGCCTCGCGGATGTCGGCCACGGTCTGCACGATGTTGGCGCCGGGCTGCCGCTGGATGTCCAGCACCACCGCGGGGTGGCCGTTCAGCTCGGACAGCACGCGGTTGTTCTCCACGCCCGCGACCACGCTGCCGACGTCCTTCAGCCGCAGCGGGCCGCTATCCTTGTAGCTGATCACCAGGTTGCGGTAGGCGTCCGGCGTGAGCAGTTGGTCGTTGGTAGCCAGGGCGAAGGACTGGCGCCGGCCGTCGAACCCGCCCTCGGCGCCGTTCACGTTGGCGGCCGCCACCGCGGTGCGCACATCCTCCATCGACAGGTTGTAGGCGGCCAACCGCGCCGGATCGATCCGCACCCGAATGGCCCGGCGCAACCCGCCCTGCACCGTCACCTTGCCCACCCCGTTGATCTGGCTGAGCTTGGGCTGCAGCAACGTGTCCGCCGCGTCGGCCACCAGGTCGAGCGGGACGCTGTCGGAGGTGAGCGCGAGGGAGACGATCGGCGCGTCCGCCGGGTTCACCTTGGAGTACACCGGCGGGTAGGGCAGCGTGGTCGGCAAGGTGCCCGCCGCCGCGTTGATGGCCGCCTGCACGTCCTGCGCGGCGCCGTCCATCGAGCGGGACAGGTTGAACTGCAGCGTGATCTCGCTGTTGCCCTCGCTGCTGGTGCTCTCCATCGAGGCCAGCCCGGTGATCTCGCCCAGTTGGCGCTCCAGGCTCGCCGTCACCAAGGTGGCGGTCACGTGTGGGCTGGCGCCGGGCAGTTGGGTGGTGACCTGGATGGTCGGGAAATCCACCTGCGGCAGCGCCGAGACCGGCAGCGCGCTGTAGCCCAGCAGCCCCGCCAACAGCACGGCGACCGCGAGCAGCCCGGTGGCGATTGGCCGGGCGATGAAGGGCGCGGAGATGTTCAACGCGAGATCACGGCGCGGCGGAGGCGCGCTGCCCCGTCACACGCGGCGGCTCGGTGCCGACCTGACCGGGGTTGACCTGCGCTGGCCCGCTGCCCGCCGCGATGACGACGTGCGCGCCATCGGTCAGCCGAGACGAGCCGTCCGTCACCACGCGGTCTCCCGGCTGCAGCCCGGCGAGCACCACCGAAACGCTCTCATCCTCATGCCCGACGGTGATCGGGCGGCGCACCACCGTGTCGTTGCCGGCCACCACATAGGCGAACGCACCCGCCGGCCCGCGCTGCACCGCGACTGGCGGCACCGTCACCACGTTGTGCTCCACATGCACCAGCAGTCGGACGTTGATGAAGCCGCCAGGCCACAGCGTCAGGCCCGCGTTGGGGAAGGTCGCCTTCAGCTTGATGGTGCCGGTGTTCTGGTCGACCGTGTTGTCCAGCACCGCCAATTTGCCCCGATCCACCGGCGCGCGCTGGGCGGCGACGTCCCCCTGCGGGTAGGCCAGCACCTCGGGGGTGCCCGCCTGCATGGCGGCCGCGACGTCCGGCAGGGTCTGCTGCGGCAGGGTGAACACCACCGAGATCGGCTGCAACTGCGTGATCACCACCAGCGGCGTGGTATCGGCGGCGTGCACGATGTTGCCTTGGTCCACCTGCCTGATGCCGGTGCGGCCATCGAGCGGGCTCACGATGGTGGTGTAGGACAGGTTGGTCCGCGCGGTGTCGATCTGCGCCTGGTCCTGCTGCACCTGCGCCACGTCCTGCGCCACCAGCGCCTTCTGCGTGTCCGAGGTCTGGCCCGAAGTGTAGGCGGTGGCGGCGAGCTTCTGGTAGCGCCCCAAATCCACCCGGGCGTTGGCCAGGCTCGCCTCGTCCTGCGCTTTCTTGGCGACGGCCTGGTCCAGCGCCGCCTGGTAGGACCGTGGGTCGATCCGGGCCAGCACGTCCCCGGTCTTCACGTCCTGGCCCTCGACGAAGCGCACCTCCACCAGCGGGCCGTCGATCATCGCCTTGATGTTGACCGTGTTGAACGCCTGCACCGTACCCAGCGCATCGAGATACTCGGGGACATCGGCCACCGTGGCGGTGGCCGTCAGCACCGGGATCGCGTCGCCAGTGGCGCTGCCGGGCGGCCCTGGCTTGGCGCGGACCGACGAGGCGGGCGCTTGGAGGGCAAAGAACCCGGCGGCGCCGAGGCCAACCAGCAGCACGAGGGCAAGCAACAGGCGCTGACGCGTCATGTGGTTCCAATCGGTCCCGGCTGCGTCCATCCGCCGCCGAGGGCTTTGTATAGGCTGATGAGAGCCTGGAAATGCGCAAGCCGGGCTTGTGCCAGGGCGTTCTCATCGGTGAACAGTGTCGTCTGCGTGTTCAGCACAGTTGTGATGTCGACCACGCCGGCGCCAAGCTGCGCCCGCGCGATGTCGGCGGCCTGCTGCGCCACTTTCACCGCCTGGCGGTCGAGGTCCTCCTGCTGCGCGGCGTAGCGGACGGCCACCAGGTAGGTGTCCGCGTCCTGGAACGCTTGCAGCACCGCCTGGCGGTAGTCGGCCACCAATTCGGCATAGCGGCCCTTTGCCAGGTCGAGATTGCCTTGGCGCTGCCCATTGTCGAACAGCGGCTGCGTCACCGAGGCGGCGGCGGAGAACAGCAGGCTGCCGGGCTGCAACAGGGTGGAGAGCGCCAGGCTTTCGACGCCGCCCTGGGCGGTCAGCACGACGTCGGGGAAGAAGTCGGCGCGGGCGATCCTTATATTGCCGTTCTGCGCCACCAGGTTGGCCTCGGCCGACGCCACGTCCGGCCGCCGGGCCAGCAGCTCGGACGGCAGCCCGGCGCTGACGGCGGGGGTGGGCAGGTTGGTCAGCGTGTCGGCCGCCACCGTGATGCTCTCCGGCGGCGCGCCGATCAGCGTGGCCAGGGCGATCACCTGCTGCTCGAACTGGCTCTGCAGGTTGGGGATTTGCGCCGCCTCGCCCGCCACCAGGGCCGCTTGCTGGGCGATGTCCAGCGCCGTCGCCGTGCCCACTTGCGTGCGCACTTGGAACACCTTGAGCGTCGTCTGCGCATCGGCCAGGTTGCGGCGCGCCACCGCCAGCTCGTCCGCCGCGCCGAGCGCGTTGAAGTAGGTGGTTGCCACCGAGGTGAGCACCGTCAGCGCCACGTTGGCCTGGTCGAACCGGCTGAACAGCGCCGAGGCCTGGGCGGATTCCAGTGCCGCCCGGTTCTTGCCCCAGAAGTCCACCTCGTAGCTCACGGCGCCCTGGAGGCTGTATTCACGGGTCTCGCTGATCTTGCTGCCGGGCGCGGCGGAGACCACGGTGCTGCCCGCCGTCGAGACGGGCTGCGTGGCTGCGTTCGACGTGCTCGTGCCTGCCGAGGTGATGCCGCCGGCCCCCGTGGTGATGCCAGCCACCGATCCGCCGCTCGATCGGCCGCCGCCGATGCGCGTGTAGCTGCCGTCTCCGGACACGCTCACGGTCGGCAGCAGCGGCGCGCCGGAGACCTTCACCTGCGCGTCCGCCTGGATCACGCGGGCGGCGGCGGCGGCGAGGTTTTGGTTGTTGGCGCTGGCTTCGTCGATCAGCCGGTTGAGCTCAGGCGAGCCGAATGCCCGCCACCAGTCGGGCGCCGGCCATGCGGCTTGGGCGGACTGCGCCGTCGCGCGGAAGGCGGCCGGAACTGCCAGGCCGGGGCGGCGATAGGCCGGGCCGAGTTCGCAGGCAGACAGCAGGCTGGCGAGCGCCAACACCAATAAGACGGGCCATCGTGCTATTTTTGGCACAAGCGGCATTGCAGCGGTCTAATCCTCGATCGGGCACTCAGCCGGGCTGGCTGGGAACCAATATAGGCGTGTCCCGGCTAATACATTGCTAATGCCGGGCCCGCACGCGCGCCCGGGTTGCGAGCCAAACCGCTCGGCTGGGCCCGCTAAACACGACGGAACGCCCGTCCGTCGGCTCTTGCAGGCCAAATCTAAACAGTCTGGCAACCTTCTTCCGCCACAACGGGGCCATGCGGTTGAAGCTCTACCGGGCCCCGAGCGTGAATGAGGCAATGGCCCGCGTGCGTGCGGAGCTGGGGCCGGATGCGCTCATCCTGGCCACCCGCCGGGTCGCGGAGGGTGTGGAGGTCACGGCCGCGCTCGAGCCGGATGAGCTTGCGGCGCCCCCGCCCGATCCGGAGCGGGAGCGGCTGCTTGCCTGGCACGGCGTGCCGCCGAAGCTGGCGCAGGCGCTCGCGGCCGGGCCGTTGGAGGCAACGCTCGAGCGTGCGCTGCGCTTCGGCAGCCTCGGCCTGGATGCTGCGGATGCGCGCCCGGTGCTGTTCGCGGGGCCGCCCGGCGCCGGAAAGACACTCACCGTGGCGCGGCTTGCGACCCGGCTGGTCATGGCGGGAGCCTCCCCCCTGGTCATCACCACCGACGGTCAGCGCGCTGGCGCCACCGAGCAACTCGCCGCCTTCACGCGCTTGCTGGGGCTGACGCTGATCGTCGCCAGCCATCCGGTGACGCTCGCGCGCGCGCTGCAGCGCCGCAAGCCGGGCCACCCGGTGCTGATCGACGCGCAAGGCACCGACCCGTTCGACCCGGCGCATCAAGACGAGATCGCCGGTTTGGCCGCAACCGCCAACGCGGCCACCGCCCTGGTGCTTCCTGCCGGGCTGGATCCGGGCGAGGCGGCGGACCTTGCGGCCGCTTTCGCTGCCGCCGGCGCCAGCCTGCTCGTCGCCACCCGGCTGGACCTTGCGCGCCGGCTCGGCTGGCTGGTGAGCGCGGCCGATGCCGGCAAGCTGACCATTGCGGAGGCGGGAATCGGCTCCGGCGCGGCCGACGGTCTCACCGCGCTCACGCCCGCCTTCCTTGCCAGCCGCCTGGGCCAACGCGGCCCGCCGCCAGTCCGGCGGGCGGCCGAGCCGGCTGAACCCCACGCTCGCAGCGCGGCTCCAGCCGGAGTCGCCCCGGCGCGTCGCCGAACCCTATCGGAGTTGCCGCTATGAGTGCCACGATTGCTCCCCCGGCCGCGTCCGCGCCCGCCACAGCAAGCCTGCCAGGCCGGGCACGGCTGCTGGCCGTCGCATCGGGCAAGGGGGGCGTCGGCAAGACCTGGCTGTCAGCCACCCTCGCCCGCGCCCTGGTGCTCGCCGGGCGATCGGTGCTGCTGTTCGACGGCGACCTCGGCTTGGCAAATGTCGACATCCAGCTCGGCATCATGCCGGAGCGGGATCTGGGCTCCGTCATCTCGGGGGAATGCAGCATCGCGGAGGCGGCGATGGCCTATGCACCGGGCGGATTTGCCGTGCTGCCGGGCCGCTCGGGTTCGGGCGCGCTGTCCAACATGGAGCCGGCCGCGCTGGACCGCATCCTGCTGATGCTGGCCAACGAGGCCTCGGTGAGTGACGTCGTGCTCGATTTGGGGGCGGGTCTCGACCGCTCCACGCGGCGGATGGCGGCGACCGCCGATACGCTGCTGGTGGTGGCCACGGAAGAGCCCACCAGCCTGACGGACGCCTATGCCGTGCTGAAGATGGCGGCGATCGACCGGCCCGGCGGGGACGTGCGGCTGGTGATCAACCAGGCGTCCAGCCCCGGGGGCGGGCAACGCACCTACCTGACCCTGGCGAAAGCCAGCGCCACCTTCCTCGGGCGCCGGCCGGCTTTGGCCGGGATCATCCGCAAGGACGACCATGTGCGCGATGCGATCCGCCGCCAGGTCCTGCTGCAGGTGCGCCACCCGATCACGGGCGCGGCGCAGGATGTCGAGCGGCTGGCCAAAGGGCTGATCGCATCGTGGTGAGCGCTGCCACCTGCCTGCGCTTGCGCCGCGGCACCGGCCGCCCTTATGTCACGCCGTCCGTGCAGAGGGGGCAGCGTGCGCTTGATCCGTGCTGGCCGGGACATGCGGGTCGACTTTTTCCGCGGCCTGGCGCTGTGGTGGATTTTCACCGACCACATCCCGGACAACTGGATCAACCAGTTCAGCCTGCGCAACTTCGCGATCTGCGATTCGGCGGAGGTGTTCGTGTTTCTCGCCGGGTTTGGCGCGGGGCTGGCCTATGGCCGCTCGATGGACCGCAATGGCTG
Organism: Acetobacteraceae bacterium; assembly: GCA_965198565.1. Taxonomy (GTDB): domain Bacteria; phylum Pseudomonadota; class Alphaproteobacteria; order Acetobacterales; family Acetobacteraceae; genus LMUY01. Next base: position 361,859 of record OZ240665.1, read on the forward strand.
GGTGTATGCCGCGGCCGACACGGCCAAGCGCGCATGGACGCTCTACATCGCGCATATCTTCCTGTTCGTGGTGTTCTCGGCGCAGGTTTCCTACTCCGCGACCGCGCTGGACCGGGCCGACTACCTCGACGAGATCCACCTGGACGTGCTGGGCGAGCAACCGTATCGGGCCATGCTGGAGGCGCTCTGGCTGCACTTTCAGCCCGCCTACCTCGATATCCTGCCGATGTACATCGTTCTTCTGCTGCTGTTCGCGTTCGTCATGCCGCTGCTGCGCTGGCCGCAAGTGCTGGCCGCGCTCTCGTTCGGCCTCTATGCCGTGGCGCGCGCCGCTGGATTGAACCTGCCGTCGTTCACCGGCGATGGTTGGTATTTCAATCCGCTGACCTGGCAGTTGCTGTTCATGATCGGCGCGATCATGGCCTACGCGCCAGCGGAGCATCCGGGGCCGCGAGCGACGTTGGCGCTGGATGTTTCGAGCGGGCTGTTCATCCTGTTTGGGCTCGTGCTGCAGTTCGGGCTTTGGGCGCATCCGGAGTTGGCGGCGCATCTGCCGGCGCGCTTCGACCGGATCATCAACTCGGTGGACAAGGGCGGTCTGCATCCATTTCGGCTGGTTTCGATCCTGTCGCTGGTCTGGGCGGTCGCCCGCCTGGTTCCGGCCAATGCGCGCTGGTTGTCGAGCCGCTGGACGGCGCCGTTCATCCTGTGCGGGCAACATTCGCTGCCCGTGTTCTGCAGCGGGATCTTCCTGTCCTTCCTGGGACGGTTGTTCCTGGAGGAGACCGACGGCTGGTGGGTCCAACTGGTGGTCAATTCCGTGGGCGCCATCGCGCTGGTGGGCGTTGGCGCGCTTTCGGCGTATTATCGCGAGAAAGGACGCCGCGTCGTGGCACCGCTTGCTGGGCGGGCGCTCCCTTGATAACGCTGGATTACCGATGAACGTCATCCATTTGCTACAACGAGCTTTGCTTGCTTGGTGCTGCATCGTGGCCGCGGCGCCGGTGGCTGCCAACGCGGCGGCAGACCGGTGCGCCGCCCCCGAGGACCTCACCGCCAATGTGTCCCCGCTGCCGCATGTCGCCGCCGCACTCAAGCCTGGTGGCACGCTCAATGTGCTCACCGTCGGCTCCGCGACCGTGTTCAGCCCCGACGAAACGCTCAAGCCAGGCACGGTGACGGGGCAGGCGCTCGGTTTGGGCGCCATCAGCCGCACCTCCGAGCTGCCGATGCCATCGGATTCGGCCTTCCCGCTGCAAATGGCGCATTACCTGAAGATGGCGGACCCTAGCGTCACCATCAACGTCACCGTGCGTGGCGGCCGGGGCATGACCGCGTCCGAAATGGTCGACATCATCCGGCAGGAGTTCGCCAACCACCGCTACCAGATGGTGATTTGGCAGACCGGGACCGTGGAAGCCGTGCACAATGTCGGCGCGGCCGAGTTCTACCAGACCTTGCAAGACGGTGAGGCCGCCATCGCTGGCGCCGGGGCCGACCTGGTGCTGGTCGACCCGCAATATAGCCGCTTCCTGCACGCCAATGTCGATCTTGAACCGTATGCGCAGGACATGGAGCAGATCGGAGCGATGCCCGGCTCCATGATGTTCCACCGCTTCGACTTGATGCGCTACTGGGTCAACGAGGGCCAGATCGACCTCGAGCGGACGTCCAAGGCGGATCGTCTTGCGACGGTGGAGGCGCTGCACCTGTGCCTCGGGCAACGCTTGGCGAGCATGATTTTACAGGCGGCGCACGAAGCTTCGTGACTGAGAGCTTTCCTCCGATCCATTTCGATCGGACAAAACTCTAGACCAGCCGGACCACGTCCGCCCAGTAAGCGCCCCAATCTTCGTTGGCCCAGGCAACGCGATCATACATCGCTTGGGCGAAGCAGAGCGCCAAGAGCGGATCGACCCGGCGCAAGTGGTGCGCCATGGCTGCCGGTGACAGCGCGGACGACAAGGTCGACACCACGGCGGTGAAATCCGTGAAGCCATCAGCTTGCGGCACTGTTTGCATCATTGCCCACCCCCATCCTCGGCTCACATTTAAGACTAAGCGGAGTTATGTGTCGAAGATGTGGCTCAATTGCTAACAGCGCAGTAAAAAACTGTGACTAGCCTGTGAGCAAGCTACCGCGTTCACACATCGTCTTTATGCAAATGCCTAAGGATCATGGCCGTCGCACCCTCACCCCGACCCTCTCCCGTCCTACGCGGGAGCGGGAGATAGTCTTCGGCTGGAGATGTGTGCATTCGGTAGGACTTGATCGGGCCATCCACGGCAACCAGCGGATGAGGTCGCTCGCGGCGGGAGAAACTGCCCGCCAGCAACTCAGTTATTCAGCGAAACAGAGCCGTCCCGGGCGAAGGTGTATGAGGCGGACTCGGGTGGGAAGTTCTGCAAGATGGTCTGCTTGAGGTAATCCACCCGCTGGTTCATCCCGGCACTGTCGAGATTGGCGAAGGCGGGGGCGACGTGCACCTCGGCGACCCGACCGCCACCCAGATCGATGGCGATGGCGTAGCCCGCGCCGGAGGGCGTCATGTGCCAGCGGGCGCCCTGGGCGGTGACATTGGTCCAGCGAGAGGTGGGAGGCGCCGGCGGCGGCGGCGTGATGACTGCCGGCGTGGGCGGTGAGACGGGCTGCGGCGCCGGGGCGAGCGGACCAGGCGCCGGAACGGGTGTTTGAACCGGTGCCTGGATCGGCCCCTGGGCGGGCGCGGGCGTCGGGCCGGCGTCCGAACTGGCGCGCAGGCGCTGCATAAGCGAGTCGAGATTCGCCGTTGCCGCCGGGTCGGTCTGGCTGGGCGTCGCCGCCGGAGTGGAGCCCTGCGCTAGGGTAGTTGGCACGGCAGAAGCCGGTTGCGGCGCAGTCGGCACGGGCGGCAAGGGCGCCGTGGCGGGCGGCGCGTCACGCACGACAAAGGCGTTCGGGTCGGGCTGGCTGGCCGCCGCCGCGCGCAATTGCGGGTCCGGGCGGGAGGTGTTGCGCGGGATGACCACGTAGCCCACCGCGACAATCGCGACGGCGGTCAAAGCCAGGAAGAACAGCCTCAACATCCTGCTTGGACCCTCGCCTGCAGCCGTTCGCTCACGCCTTTTTCTGCCATCCGCGCTCATCCTGCTGCCAATAGGTCAGGCTGTGGCCGGCCGCCTTCTCCCCCGACCACCGGGCCCGGGCGGCGGCGACCTGCGCCTCCACTCGACCATCGAATAGGTCGAACACCCGGTCAAACGCGGCAGCTTCGGCGTTGGTGCCATCCAGCCGGAACAGAAACCGCGCCCCGTTGGGGGCTTCCGCGGCCACCGTGAGCCAGATCGGCTGCCAGTCGGCCTCCCCCGTGCGGGCGCTGCCATGCGGCAGCCAGTCGGGGTCGCTGCTGCCCCAGAGCGCGTCCGAAATCGCCTTCAGCCGCGCGTCGCCGCCGCAGAGCACCACCGCGCGCTGCCGGGCCTGCAGGGTGCGGCCAAGCAGCTTCGGCAAAGCCTGATCGGCCGTCGTGCGGGTGAGATGATAGAAGCCGATGTCGCTCAGCGGTGTACGTCCTCAAATCGTTGCGCCACCAGGCGGTCGAGCAGGCGAACGCCGAAGCCGGTCGGCCCGGCGGCATACCGGTCGCTCGCCTCCGCGCGTGCCTCCATGCCGGCGATGTCTAGGTGGGCCCAAGCCACGCCGCCAGTGAACTCGCGAAGAAAGGCGGCAGCATGGCAGGCATCCGGCTGCCCCCGCCCGGGCACGCAATGCCGCAAGTCGGCGATCTCGGAGCGCAGGTCGTCGCGATGGCTCTGGCCGATCGGCATGCGCCACACCGGCTCGCCCACCGCCTGGCCGGCCGCCGCGACATGCGCCGCGAACACCGGGTCGTTGTCGAACAGCCCGGCCATCTGCTGCCCCAATGCGGTGACGATGCTGCCGGTGAGGGTGGCGAGGTCCACCATGGCGGCCGGTTGCAGGCGGCGTACCGCCCAGGCCAGCGCGTCGGCCAGAACCAGCCGGCCTTCCGCGTCGGTGTCCACCACCTCGACGCTGGTGCCGTTGGCCAGGCGCAGCACGTCGGCCGGGCGGTAGCTGCCGCCGCCGACGGCGTTCTCGGCAAGAGGGATCACGGCGGCCACCGGCGCGGGTGAGCGGCGCCGCGCCAGTGCCAGCATCGCCCCGGCGCAGGCAGCCGCCCCGGCCATGTCGGCGCGCATCTCCTCCATGCCTGCGGCTGGCTTGATGCACAGGCCGCCAGTGTCGAAGGTGATGCCCTTGCCGACGAACACGACCGGGGGCGCCTCCGTCGTGGCCGCCCAACGCAGGAGCAGCAGCCGGGGGGCATGAACCGAACCGGCGCCCACAGCCGCCAAGCCGCCCAACCCAGCCCGGCGCAACGCTTGCGCACGCAACATCGTCAGCTCCACCCCAGCCTCGCCGAGCGGCGCCAGGCGCTCCACGAAGCCGCGCGGGGTGAGCGTGTTGGAGGGCTCGGCCACCAGGTCCCGCGCGAGCCAGACGCCCTCGAGCACCGCTTCGGACCGGCGCCACAGCCGCTTGAACGCATGCGGCCGCTCGGTCAGCACGTGCAGCTGCGACAGCTTAGGCGCGTCCTTGGCCGATTTGAGCCGGTCGTAGCGCCAGGCCCGCAACGCCGCGCCCGTCACGAAGGCCACGCCTAAGCCGGGTGCAAGCCGCCGCAGGTCGAGCGTGGCTTGCCGCTCACCCGCCAGCCGCGCCGCCGCGAGCGCACCGGCGGCTTCGGCGTCGGGGCCGAGCGCCACCAGCCAGCGACCGTCCACGAACGCGATGCTGCCTGGCTCGGCGGGGAAGCCCGGGATGCCGGCCCCCTCTTCCACGGGCAGCACCACTGGGCCAGCGGGTTGCTCCGAGCCGATGCGGACGCGGATCACGCCGGGGCTTGAGCGCTTTCGTAGTGCTCGGCCACCAGGCGGTCGATCAGGCGCACGCCGAAAGCGGTGGCGCCCTTGGGGGTGGTCGGGCTGTCCTTGCTGCTCCAAGCCATGCCGGCGATGTCCAGGTGGGCCCAGGGCACGCCGTTGGTGAAGCGCTGGATGAAGCAGGCGGCGCTGATCGAGCCGCCGGGGCGGCCGCCGACGTTCTTCATGTCGGCAATCTCGCTCTTCAGCATCTTGTCGTAGGCCTCGCCGAGCGGCATGCGCCAAAGCTTCTCGCCCCACTTCGTACCGGTGGCGAGCAGCTTTTGGGCCAGATCCTCGTCGTTGCTGAACAGCCCGGCGTATTCATGCCCAAGGCTGACGATGATGCCGCCGGTGAGCGTTGCCAGGTCCACCATGAAGGCGGGCTCGAAGCGTTCCTGGCAATACCACAGCACGTCACCGAGCACGAGGCGGCCCTCGGCGTCGGTGTTGATGATCTCGACGGTCTGGCCCGAGTAGCTGGTCACGACGTCGCCGGGTCGTTGCGCGGTGCTGGAAGGCATGTTCTCGACCAAGCCGACCAGCCCTACCACGTCCACCGGGGCGCGCCGGCCGGCCAGCGCCGCCATGGCGCCGACCACCGCACCGGCGCCCGCCATGTCCCACTTCATGTCCTCCATGCCGCCCGCGGGCTTTATGGAGATGCCCCCGGTGTCGAAGGTGACGCCCTTGCCGATGAAGGCGAGCGGCTTGGGCTTAGGCGCGCCCTTCTTAGCTTTGCCCTTGCCGCCCCCGGAGGCGCCGTTCCAGCGCATCACCACCATGCGTGGCTCGGTGGCGCTGCCGAGCGAGACGCCCATCAGCATGCCGAAGCCGAGCTTGTCCATCTCCTTGGGGCCGAACACCTCCACCTTGACGCCCAGCTCCTCGAGTTGCAGGCAGCGGTCGGCCATCTCGGCGGGGAACAGCACGTTGGCCGGCTCGCTCACCAGGTTCCGCGCCAGGGTCACGCCATGGGCCACGGCCTGCATGGGGGCCCAGGCGGTGGCGGTGGCGGCGGGGTCGGCGCAGAGCACGGTGAGTGCGCTGAGCTTTGGCTTGTCCTCCGGCTTTTCCTTGGTGCGGTATTTGTCGAAGCGATAGGCGCGCAGCGTGGCGCCCATCGCGGCGGCGGCGGCGTGTTCGGGCGGCAGATCCTGCGTGGCGAGTGCCGCCTCCGGCTCGCTGGCCAGTGCGCTGGCGGCCGCCCCGCCAGCCGCTTCCACGCCGTGCGCGGTGAGTTCCGCCGCGCGGCCCAGCCCCACCGCCACGACCCGGGACAGCCCCGCGCCGGGAGCGAGCACGGTGCAGGAAGAGCCCGTCTTGCCGGTGAATTTGGCGGCGGTGAACGCCCGGTGCAGCGCGCCATCGGTGGCGCGGTCGAGCTCGGCGGCCATTCCCGCGGTTTCGGCCTCCTCCGCCACCAGCAAGGCGAGCGCCCCCGAACCGGGCAGCGTGGCGGGGGCGAAATGGATGGCGAGCATCGACGGGTTTCCTGGATAGGGCGGGAGGCCGCGGATTGTAGCAGCCATCGCGCGCTTTGCCAGGGTGGGGTTCGCGGCTTGATTTGCAACTGGCTACGTATTACGCGTTGCGTATTACGCTCCAAGGGCTAGAATGACGAAGCTTGGCGGGGCTAGGGACCAGCCGTGATCATGTCTATCCGTGGACGGGCCACGCAGGCGTTTATCGAAACTGGCAAGTCGAAATTTTCAGGGCTTGATACCGCACTCGCAGATCAGCGCTTGGCCGAGCTCAATGCAGCGACATCGCTCTCCTCGCTGTCTCCACTTGCCAGCGTTGGGCTCCATAAGCTGAAGGGCGATCTCCGCGGCTTCTGGTCCATGGACATCAATGGGCCATGGCGGCTGCTGTTTCGCTTTCGCGACGGCAACGCCTACGAGGTTCAGATTGTTGATCCACACCGATGAGGCAGCATTGACATCCTTTCCGACCGACGCTTCCGACAACGGTGAAATCCTCCCGCAGCCGCTCGGCATCCTGCTTCGCCCGGTTCATCCTGGCCGGACGCTCGAAGCGGAGATGAAGCAGCGCGGGATGACGGCCAACGCGCTTGCTTTGCGCCTTCGCGTACCGTCCAATCGGCTGACCGATATTGTCCGAGGCAAGCGCGGCATCTCTCCCGAGACGGCTTTGCGACTAGGTCGGTTCTTCGGGAACGGCCCTGCATTCTGGGTCAGTCTACAAGCGAATTACGACTTGGCGGTGGTTCAGCGCGAGGTAGGCCCCGCAATCGAGCGCGAAGTCGAACGCGCATGACCGACCCCGCCGCGCTGCTGGCGCTTGCCGCCGATCTTGCCGAGCGGGCTGCCGCCGTCATCCTAGCCATCCGCGCCCGCGGGTTCGAGACCTTGAGCAAACATGACGACACCCCCGTGACCGAGGCGGATCACCAGGCCGAAGCGCTGATCGCCGCCGGGCTGCGACAAGCCACGCCGGGCATCCAGGTGGTTGCCGAGGAGGAAGCCGCCGCCGGCCGTGCCCATGACGAAGCCGCGGATTACTGGCTGGTCGACCCGCTGGACGGCACGCGCGAATTCGCCGCCGGGCACGACCAGTTCACCGTCAATATCGGCCTGGTCCGCCACGGCGCCCCCGTGCTGGGAGTGGTCGCCGTGCCGGCCATGGGCGAGCTGTTCGGCGGCATCGTGGGGGCCGGCGCCTGGAAGCGGTCGGCGGCGGGGCAGCAGCCGATCAACACGCGCAGTCCGCCACCCGAGGGGCTGACCGTGGTTGCGTCGCGGCACTACGCCACCGACCCGGCGCTGGCCGCCCTGCTCGCGCAACACCGGGTCGCTCACCTGGCCAATTACGGTTCGGCGCTGAAGATCGTGCGCGTGGCCGAGGGCGCGGCCGACTTCTATCCCCGGCTCGGCCGCACCATGGAGTGGGACACCGCCGGGCCGCAGGCGGTGCTGGAAGCGGCGGGGGGGCGCCTGGTGGATGGCGATGGCCACGCGTTGCACTACGGCAAGCCCGGCTGGGACAACCCGCCGTTCTTCTGCCACGGGCGGTGACGCAGCGCCTGCGCCCGGGTGACCCGGCGGCCGCCTCGCTGCTGCTGGCGGGCGAACTCGTGGCCTTCCCGACCGAGACCGTCTACGGCCTGGGCGCCGACGCGACCCGCAACACGGCGGTGGCCGCGGTGTTCGCCGCCAAGGGCCGGCCGCACTTCAACCCGCTGATCTGCCACTACCCGGATGCCGACGCCGCGTTCCGCCACGTCGAGCCGTCCGAGTTCGCCAAGCGCTTGGCCGGCGCATTCTGGCCCGGTCCGCTCACTTTGGTGTTGCCCCGGCGCATCACCTGCCCGGTGGCGCTGCTGGCCGGCGCGGGGCTAGACACGCTGGCGGTGCGCGTGCCTGCCCATCCCGTGGCGCTCGGGCTGCTGCGCGCGGTGGGCCGGCCGGTCGCGGCCCCCTCGGCGAACCGCTCCGGCTCCGTCTCGCCCACCACGGCGGAGCATGTGCTGGACGGGCTGGCGGGGCGCATCGCGGCGGTGGTGGATGGCGGCGCCTGTGCCGTGGGCGTGGAGTCCACCGTGCTCGACCTGACGGGGCAGCGCCCGTTCTTGCTGCGTCCTGGCGGCGTAGCGACGGAGGCGCTCGAGGCGCTGCTCGGCCCGGTCGCCCGCGGGATCACGGCGGCGGCGGCCGAGGCGTCGCGCTCGTTGCGCTCCCCGGGGCTGCTGGTGTCGCATTATGCGCCCACCCTGCCGGTCCGGCTGGACGCACGTGATGTTGCGGTGGACGAGGCCTTGCTTGCGTTTGGTCCGCCCCTGCCAGGCGCCGGTGCCACCTTCGAACTCAGCCGCGCGGGCGATACGCTAGAGGCAGCGTCCCGCCTGTTCGCCGGGCTGCGCTGGCTGGACGCGGAGGGCCAACGCCTCGGGCTGCGCGGGATCGCCGCGATGCCAGTGGCGGACGGTGGGCTTGGAGAGGCGATCCAGGACCGCCTGCAACGGGCGGCGGCGCCTCGCTGAGAGCCGCCACGCGTTCTGGCGGCAGCGCTACGACGGATGCGGCAGTTGCCGGTGGGCGCTCTGCTGCATCTCGAGCCGGGTGATTCTGGTCACGACGTCGGAAACGATCGAGCTGGCAAATCCGGTGGCGGCGATGCCCGCGGCAGCTCTGGCTTCGGAAATCATTTGGCCTTGACCAGCTTCCAGATGCGTCATGCGGTCCTCCAAGGCGCGCAGGAGGGTGTCGATCAGCTCCAGCGCGCTATGCGTCTTGGTTTGCAGTTCGAGCATGTCCTCGAGTTTGCGGCCTATGGTCCAAAGACGCGCTGGAACGTCCCACAGGTTCAAGGATCGCTATCCCGCCCGGTTGGTCTCGACCGCGCGGTCATTCAGCCGGAGCAGCAGGGCATCGATGGCGGTACGCTCGTGCGTTATATTGGTCTCGAGCCGAGACAAGATTGCGTCGACATCCCGCAACAGACCGTCTTGCGCGAGGCTCGCCTCCGCTCCAGCGCCGAGGTTCTTGAGGTAACCCGTGATCTGGGGGTCGCTGTAAGCCACCGTCTCCAACCTGTACTCGGACATCGGACCCTCCTACCACTAGAGTATAGCGCAAAGCGGGCGTCTGTTCCATCCATCCATTCGAGCGGCGCTTGCGCGAGCATGCCTGCTGCGCCGGGTCGCCCATTGCTCCGCTGGCGCCGAAGGCCCACCTGTAGGTGGTCGTTCTCCGCCGGGGTTGCCGATGAGCCTGCTGCCAGAGTTGCGCGACCTGCTCGGTGAGCGGGGCCTCTTGACCGATGCGGTGGATATCGCGCCCGCCGGGCAGGATTGGCGCGGGCTCTACCATCAGCCGCCGCTCGCCCTGGTGCGGCCCGCCAGCACAGCCGAAGTCTCCGAAGCCGTCCGGATTTGCCTCGCGCACGCGGTTGCCATGGTACCGCAAGGCGGCAACACCAGCATGGTCGGCGGCGCGGTGCCGAGCGGGCCCGGCCAGGTGGTGATCAGCCTTGCCCGCATGAACCAGGTGCGCGCGGTCGACGCGGTGGACCTCACGCTCTCGATCGAGGCCGGCGCCACGCTCAAGGCGGCGCAGGACGCGGCCGTGGCGGCGGGCTGTCTGCTGCCGCTGTCGATCTCCTCGGAAGGCACGGCGCAGATCGGCGGCGTGCTGGCGGCCAACGCGGGCGGCAACAACACCGTGCGCTACGGCAATGCGCGGGACCTGGTGCTCGGGCTGGAAGCGGTGCTGCCAGATGGTTCGGTGTGGAACGGGATGCGCCGGCTGCGCAAGGACAACACCGGCTACAGCCTGCGCCACCTGCTGATCGGCTCCGAAGGCACGCTCGGCATCATCACCGCGGCCGTGCTGAAGCTCGCCCCGCGCCTGCGCGAGCGCGAAGTGGCCCTGTGCGCGCTGCCCTCGCTGGAGGCGGTGCTGGCGCTGTTCGGCCGCGTGCAGGCGCAGGACGCCGCGGCGCTGCAAGCCTTCGAATACATGGGCGGCGCCGGCATGGGCCTGGTGCTCAAGCATATCCCCGGCGCGACCCTGCCGATCGGCCCGGCGCCGCACTATGCGCTGCTGGAACTCGCCACCGCGCGCGCCAATGGCGGGTTGCGCGCCGGGCTCGAGACGGTGCTGGAGGCAGCGCTCGAGGACGGCACCATCACCGACGCCACCCTGGCCGAGAGCGAAGCCCAGCGCCTCGCTTTGTGGAAGCTGCGCGAAGAGCATTCCGAAGCCCAAAAGCGCGAGGGCGCCTCGGTGAAGAACGACGTCTCGGTGCCCGTCTCCCGCGTGCCGGAGCTGCTGCAGCGTGGCGAGGCGGCGGTCGCGGCGTTGATCCCGGGGGTGCGCTGCGTGGCGTTCGGCCATATCGGCGACGGCAACATCCACTTCAACTTCGCCCAGCCCGAAGGTGCCGACGGCGCCGCCTTCCTAGCGCAGGACCACGCCATCATGGACGCGGTGGGCGCGGTGGTGCGCGAGCTGGACGGCTCGTTTTCCGCCGAGCACGGCGTCGGCCAGCTCAAACCCTACATGATGCCCGATTGGCGCGGCGGGCCAGAGCTGGAGGCGATGCGCCGAATCAAGGCCGCGCTCGACCCGGCGGGCTTGATGAACCCCGGCAAGGTTCTCCCCGGCCTACCGGCGTGAACGACGTCGGCCCGGCAGCCGCCAAAGCGCCAGAGCCTCCCGTGACCGAGCCGCTTCGGGCCGAGCCTCCCGCCACTGAGCCACTTGGGGCCGAGCCGCCCGACCCGAAGCGCTGGATCGCGCTGGTGGTCCTGCTCACCGGCGCGTTCCTGCCCGCGTTCGACTTCTTCGTGGTCAACGTGGCGCTGCCCTCGATGCAGAGCGACCTGCATGCCAGTCCCGCCGACCTCGAATTGGTCGTGGCCGGCTACGGGCTGGCTTTCGCCGTGCTGCTGGTCACGGGCGGGCGGCTTGGCGACCTGTTCGGCCGCAAGCGCCTATTCATCATCGGCATGACCGGCTTCACCATCGCCTCCGCGCTGTGCGGCGCCGCCATCAGTCCGCTGATGCTGATCGCCTCCCGGGTGCTGCAGGGGCTGACCGCGGCGCTGCTCAATCCGCAGGTGCTGGCCATCATCCGGGTGACCTTCCCGGACCATGAACGCGCCCGCGCGATCGGCTTCTTCGGCACCACCTTGGGGCTGGCCTCGATCCTGGCCCAGTTGATCGGCGGCGGCCTGGTGCAGGCGGACCTGTTCGGCCTGGGCTGGCGGCCGATCTTCCTGGTGAACGTGCCCGTCGGCGCCGTCGCGCTGTTCTTCGCCGCCCGCACCTTGCGCAACTCGCGCGCCGAGGGCCGCCCGACCATCGACTGGGGCGGCATCGCCCTGCTCAGCCTGTTCCTCAGCATGCTGTCCTACCCGCTGGTGGAGGGGCACAGCGCCGGCTGGCCGAACTGGATGCTGTGGTGCCTGATCGGCTCGGTTCCGGCGCTGGCGGCCTTCGTGTTCTACGAGGGGGCGCTGCAGTTGCGCGGCCGCTCGCCGCTGGTCAACCTGCGCCTGTTCCGCGACCCCGGCTTCAGCATCGGCCTGGTGATGGTGGGGACGTTCTTCGGCGGGCTGTCGGCGTTTTTCCTCGGGCTGACCATCTTCCTGCAGCAGGGCCTGGGCTACGGCCCGTTCCCGACCGGGCTGGTGTTCGTAGGCTTCGGCATCGGGTTCTTTGCCGGCAGCCTGGTTTCCGCGCGGCTCGCCCGCCAGATCGGGCCGCGCGCGATCAGCGTTGGGACGGGGCTGATGGGCACGGGGCTGCTCGGCATCATCTGGCTGGGCCACGCCGCGCACGGGGCGGCGCCGAACCTGTTCCTGCTATGGCCGATCTTGATCTGGTATGGCACCGGCCAGGGGCTGGCGCTGCCGACGCTGGTCTCCTCGGTGGTCGGCAGCAGCCGCATTCCGGCGCAGGAGGCGGGCTCGGCGTCGGGCATGTTCACCATGCTGCAGCAGACCGCCTTCTCGCTGGGGGTGGCGACCATCATGGGGCTGTTCTTCACCGTGCTGGGCAACGGTACCACGCCTGGCGACTACGAGCGCGCGCTCTCGGCGGCGCTGGTTTGCAACGCCGGGCTCATGCTGGTGACGGGCCTGCTCGCCTTCCTGCTGCCCCGGGCGGCGATTCGGCCCGGCGTGGTCGTGCATGTCGAGTGAGGCGCGCGCGAGCGAACCCGCGGGACGGCGCCGCGTAAGAACCCGCATCAATGCAGGAGGCGCAAATGGGCTCTAACAAGCTCGGCTACTGGTTCCCGCTGCTCGGCCTCGCCTTTGCGGTGGCGGGCGCCGACAAGCTGTTTGCCGTCGGCTCGTACCGCCGCCTGCCGCGTGATCTCGGCTGGCCGATGGCCGCGATGCAGGTCGTGGCCGCGGGGGAGGTGGTGGGTGGCGCTTTGCTGACCACCGATCGCACGCGCCGGCTCGGCGGCGTGGTGCTGGCCACCTCTTGCGCTGCCATGCTGAGCGGCGAACTGCGCCATCGGCAGGGCGCGCTGGCGCTGCCGCGGCTGGCCTTGCTGCTGGCATCGCTCACCGCGTTCCTGCCCAGCGCGCGCGTCGTCACAAACCCGCTCCGCTCGTTGCCGCGGCAGGGCTGAGCCCCCCAGCCGGCGACGCTGGCGGTTGCCATTAGCCGGCGACGCTGGCGGCGTCCATCGGGGTGCAATTCTGCAAGCCAGGGTAGTGGGCCGCGACGATCGCTTGCGAGAGCTGCTCCGCCAGGAGGGCGCTGCCCTCGCCAGTGACGTGGTCGTCGATGGCATAGTACAGCGGGTTCATGTCCTTGGCCGCCGCCAGCGTTGGCGTGAAATCCATGAACGGCACGCCGGCGTCGTGCGCAATCTTGCTGACGGCGTCGTCTAACGCCAGCGGCGCCGTGTCGGGGAAGGCGGCGTGGTGCTTGAGCAGTTCGGCCTGCGCGCGCATCGGCACGAACACGAGCAGGAGCGGCACGTGGCTGGCGCGGGATTTTGCCGCCAGATCGTCGACCAGGGTCTTGGTGTCGCCGATCTGCTGCTGCCAGAACGCGTTCAGCGGCAGGCGGAGGTAGTCGCTGCGCCCGGGGTCCCGCAGGAAGAACTTGAGGTATGTGACGGGCAGGTCCGCGCGGTAGTGCAGCACCGCCCGCCACAGCGAACTCGTCTGCATGATATCCTTGATGTGCCCGATGATGCCCTGGGGCGGCGGCGAATGCACCGGGTGCAGATCATATGGCACGCGCATGTCGAACGGGGACAGCGTGGCGACCACGAGGTCGGGCTTGAGTTTAAGCGCCTCGTCGAAGCGCAACTCGAGCCGGCGCCACTGATAGCCAAGCCCGCCCATACTCTGGAAGTCGACGTTTCGCCGGCATGTGTCCGTGAGTATCTTCTCCGTCCGGGTGGCAAAAGTCTGCTCGTAGGGCACGAGATATCCCACGCTGGTGGATGACCCGATGAGGGCGACGCGGAACGTGTCGGCAGGCTTGGTGAGGCAGGACTGCTTCGAACGGTAGCCGCATTCGTTGTAGTCGTTTTGCGCCCACGGGCCTTCGCCGGCTTTGGAGCGCGAGCTGCAGTTCGGCAGCGCCCGATCACCCAGCACCGGGTCTGGCCGCAAGCACGAGTCGACCTGGTGAGCATAGAAGCTGTTCTCGGCGAGGAGTTCCGGAATGCCGATCAGCAGCACCAAGGTCGCAATGCAGAGCAATGGCAACACAATGAAATCCCGGCCTGGGATACGTCGCTTCTCGCTCATGCTTCGGCTTTCTCCGCTTTCACTTACCGGAACAAACCCCGGGATTGATCAGACCCACGCCCCGGACTGACACGACGCGCAACGCTTTCCTATGACTTGGACAAAAACCAGCAGTGATGCTATGATCCGCAAGTGCATCATTGTCCAACTGGCACCGGCGGTCATTAGCATAGGACACCTGGATCTCACGGTAGTATGACTACTCCGTATCGACCAACGTTTCATGCTGCAAATAACGATCATGACATACCGTTCAGCAACGTCCGTTTGAGACGACGGCTCGCCTAGAGCCTGATCGCATCAGGTTGAAACAACCTGATGCGTGAATCAGCCTCTCAAACAAAGAGTTAGAGCATGATTGCTTCGCCTATCAGAAGCAATCATGCTCTAGCAGCCTGTCGGAGTGGGTTTGGGCGTGATTTCATGGTCGGTCTAGGGTCGACGCCTGCGCTTGCGATTTGAGAGGCGTCAGACGGCTTTGCGTTTTCTGAGCGTAGTTGTGGTCCCTGACAGTTGCCATGAGCGGCTTGGGACGGCTGCAAGGGGGCTAGAAAGGCGCCTGGTTCTTGTTATGCGGCCCTGAGGGTGAACATGCGCTTGATGTTCCATGACATGGTCACGAGGCTCCACTCTGCGCTCACGTGGTCGAGCCCGCGCAGCGAGAACTGGCGGAACCCGAGCACCGACTTGATGATGCCGAACACCGGCTCGGGAGTTTGTTTGCGCAGGGCATAGAGCGTCTTGCCCTCCGGCGTTTTGAGGCGGTGCGCCATCGCCTCGAGCGGGGTCGGGTTTTCCGGCGCGTTTTCCGGCGCGGGGGGCGGTTCGGCGAAACGCTCGTCGGGCGAGGGATGGTGGGCTTCGCGGCCCATGGCGATGACCGGTTCGACCCCGGCCGCTTCGCAGGCGTTCACGTTGGCTTCGCTGTAATAACCGTTGTCGGCCAGCAAAATGGCCACGTCGCCGAGGTCCTCGGGCAGGCCGCCGAGCTTGCCCAGCATCGGTTCGAGCTGCTGCTTGTCGTTGGGCGCCTGCACCACGTCGGTTGCGACCACGATCAGGCCCCCCGCCGCCACCGCGGCCTGAGCAGGCTCCCCGCCGCCACCGCGGCCTGAGCGTTGTAGCATTGCTCGAACCCGCCGCCGGCTACCGGCATGATGCGGCTGTCCTCGTCGGTCAAGTTGACCTGATCGGTGGGCAGCGGCTCCTCGACGGGCACCACCAAAGGCTTGCCACCGGGCAAAGGCTTGCCACCGGGCTTCTTGCCAGCGGCCCGCTTGGCGTCCTGGCGCGCCAGCTTGGCGTCGTAGTCGGCGCGGGCCTGCGCATAGCGTGCCTTGGCCCGCGCCTCGATCTTGGCTTTTGCTTTGGCGATCGCGGCAAGCCGGTCCTCGCGCCGAGCCAGTTCGGCGGGCACCGACAGGCCGTCGGGCAGGTCCGCTTGGTCGGCAGCTTCGGCACGGGCCATCAGGTCGGCCACTTCGGCCTTCAACTGCGCCTCTATCTTGCTGGCGTGCTCGTAGGACAGCGCGCTGTGGCGGCTGGCGTTGGCAGCGATCTTGGTGCCGTCCAGCGCCACCGTGCCCAGCTTCAAGACCCCCATCTCGCGCGCCAGGCCCAGAACCTGCACGAACAATGCCTCGATCTGCGGCAGGAAGCGGCGGCGGAAGGCGGCGATGGTGTCGTGGTCGGGATGTTCGTTGGCGGCGATGAAGCGCAACGCCACCGAATCATAGGTCGCCCGCTCCAGCTTGCGGCTGGAAAACACGCCCGTGGCGTAGCCATACACCATGATCCCCAGCAAAAGCTCCGGGTGGTAGGACTTCTCACCCGACCCGCGGTCGCTGCCGGTCATCGCACCCAGGTCCAGGCTTGCGATCACTTCAACCACAAAGCGCGCCAGGTGACGCTCAGGCAGCCACTCGTCCACCGAGGGCGGCATCAGAAACCCGGTGTCACGGTCAATCAGGCGGAAGTTGCTCATGTGTAGGGGGTCCAGAGTAAACCAATCGCCAACGCCCAATCCTAACCCAGGCCTCCGCGCCTGGTTAAGTCCGACAGGCTGCTAGAGCCGCTCCGAGGTAGCCAGCACCTCGATGGCGGCTGGCGTGGTCACGCTCACCCGATCCAGCATGGCGCGGTTGATCCGCTCGTAGCCCATTCGAACTGCTTCCACAGCAGCCTGCCGGAGTAGGCGCGTGACGGCGCCGATCAGCCCGTCCGACCGCACGAGAATATGCTCGGCAAGCGGCGGGTCGGTCAGATCGGAGGCACACCGCAACGGCAATCGACGCTCGAGCGTCAACAACAACCGGGCATAATCCGGATCCTCGACCTGCCACCTGGGCAAGGTCTTCAGCTCGAAACGATTGGCGAGCTGTTCATCCTGTCGAGGCACATAGGCGATCTCGCGTGTCGCAAAGCAGCCCAAGGATACTCCCGCGGCCGACCCGATCTCGCGGAGTTCGACCAGCATCGAGGCCATGCCGGAGCCACGGATGTTGTGCAGGTCGTCGATCAGCAACAGGCGCAGGCCGACACCGCGCATGATCCGGTAGGTTTCCTGGCGTAGTTGTGCCGTGGTTTCGCGCGGCCTGCCGGCTGGCCCAAGGCTGCGCGGATCGACGTCAGCAGCTGTGGGATGCGCGGGCCGTTGGGCGCCTGGATCATCGTGACCGGGATGGTCGACATCTGCGCCGTTGCATCCTCCGGCGGCAGGCGACGCGCCAGGAACCGCCTGGCGATCGCCGTCTTGCCGTTGTTCGACGCGCCGATGATGAGAAGATTGTCCGGCCGCTGGCGCCGCTCGGACCGGAGGATGCGGTCGAGTTCGTCGAACGCCTCTCGGGCACGGTAGCCGATCCAGCGGTCTCGGTCGATGCGGGCGATCCGTTCGCTGTCTGACAATGTCAGGTCCGGGCGAACTGCCTCGTCCAGGTGAGCGCCGTCATCCTTGCCGGACATCTACAGATCCTCCACGTCGGCGAACGGCTCGACCTGGACGGGGGATCCTCTTGATGTCGTCGGTGGTATCGGATCATCCGTCTTCGACGGGCCGACGACATCGCTGGCCGGTGGAGGTTTTGACGCCCCACGCCGGGCCTGCCTAGATCGTTCGGCTTTCATGCGGGTCGTGGCAGTCCGGCCGCGCTCCTCGATGGCGCGAACCTGAAGCATGCTTTCGAACAGCCTGACCTCGGTGCGGTCCGCCGCCTTGAGGGCTTTGAGTTGCTGCCGGGCCGCCTCGCTCTCCGCGAGGGTCATGTCGGCGCGAGGCACGCGGTAGGGCACGGCAATATACTCGCCGGTCGCGTCGTCGACGACCCAGATTGTCGCCAGGCTGCGCGGGTCATAGACGATGACGCGCTCGATCTGGTCCTGGTTCTGCCGGCGCCACATCGGCAGCAAATCGCGCGCGCTGTAATCGACCCGGAACAGACGCAGCCCGGTGCGCACGAGGCGCCGGTGCTCGTAGGGCAGGAAGTCCAGCAAGAAGCGGTCGGCAGGAAGAACCGGCGGCACCCGTCGATCGTCGGGCAGGTCAGGACGACGATAATAGGCACGGTAACGATCCAATGGCCTGTCGCCGACGCCGTCGTGGACGCTATGGTTGTATTGGTCGATCTCCAGCGCGATCACCTGTTCCAGTTCGGGCAGGCTGAGGCAGGCCAAGCGCTCCGGCTCCGCCTCGCCCCGCTCGCCGACGCTGCTGAACGTGGTGCCGCGGCGCTCGTGAATGCGCCGCATCATCGTGCCGATCAGCCGCTCGATCGTGCCGTGGTGTTCGGGATGGCCCTTGGCGCGCACCTTGGACGCAATCCCGTGCAGCCGCAGGCCGCGCTGGATGCCGCGCGCCTCGTGTTCCGGGCCCTGGTCGTATTCCAGGATGGCCGGTCTGCCCCAGACCGGCCAGTCCACCCCGGCAATGTCACGCTTGGCGAGCCAGTCCTGCTTCGGCAGGCACGCATGGCCCAGACACGTCGCGACCGTGACGGTCGATGCGGCTTGCAGTGAAACCGAGAACCCAAGGACAACCCTGCTATACAAATCGATCGCGAAGGTCACATTCGGCCGGCCGATGACGGTGCGTTCCTGTTCGCGGACGAGGCGGATATCACAGGGGGTGCTGTCGATCTGCACCCGCTCCCATGGCGCCGTCGCGCCTGGATGCGCCCCAGTCAACAGACGAAGCGATCTTGCCTTGGCCGGACCCTCGCGCCGTCCGGCTAACCACATCTGATTCCGAGCACAGACGCGCGCCTTGACGGCCTTGAATGAAGTGGGGCTGAGACCGGCTGCCGCGCAGCGCCCGGCCACCTCTTTGACCAAGCTTTGCAAGGCGGGACGGGAGCGATTGGCATAATGCTGGTCGATCGCCTGCTCGATGATCGCCTCGGTCCTGCCGTTCAGCCGCTTTTTCCGCACCTGGCCACGTGCCGGCAGGAACTGGGCAACGTCGTGGCCAACTGCCTGCAGCTGACGCAGCAAGCTCCAGATCCGGCGCGGGCTCAGCCCGAGCGCAGCGGCGGCAGCGGTCACGTCGGACGTCGTTCGGGCGGGATTGCCTGCCAACTCGGCAAGACGATCCCGGCGTCGGGTGGCTTCGGCCCAGTCCGCCTCGCTGTAATGCAGGTCGTTGATCGGCACCTTCTGCGGCTCGGTCGCAGTCGATGCCTCTGGCAACTGGACTTTCAGCGGATCGGCCGCGACCTCCTCGCCTATATCCGAGCGAAGCAGCACGGTCTCTACGCCGAGAACGCGCTGCACCCGCCACCGTGCACCTGCGTATTCAACCAGGGTTCCGGCGCCGAACTGCGAAGCCACCAAACCTCACCACAGAAGCTGCAACGGGACTTTATGTCGCACACTGCAACCATAAGGGAGACGGTTCAGTGAAATCGCTAAGGATCAAGATGCTGAAAACACTCGCCAGGCGCTGAAATCGCCAAGGGAAAGCGACATAGGGTGTTCTGGGCGGGCGCGAAGGGGCTGGGATGGACGAACTTTGGCCGAAGCTGGACGCCTATCGTTCTCGGAAGCTGGGCACTTACAAACACTTAGGGTGTCGCTGGGTAAGAGGGGCAAAACTTCGGGCGCCCTGACGGATTTTGCTGGCGGCGACGCGGTTGGTTCTGAATCTATGCGGGGGTGTCATGCCCGCCCGATCTGGACGCGCTGTCGTCGACTGAACTGAAGGCTTTGGTCGTCGCGCTACTGGAGCGCGTGACGGTATTGGAGCGCACTGTCGCGGCGCAGCGTGACGAGATTGCGCGGCTCAAGGGTGGGCCGGGCCGTCCGGCGATCAAGCCGAGTGGGATGGAGCGCGCGACGCAGCCGAAGCTCACGGGTGGTCAGGGCAAGCACGGTCGTGGCGGCGGCCCGAAGCCGGCACAACGGGTCATCCACGAAGACCGGGTGGTCAAAGCGATGGCGCCCGCCGGCTCGCGCTTCAAGGGTTATGAGGATTTCGTGGTGCAGGACCTGGTGCTGCGTCCACATGTGGTGCGCTACCGGCGCGAGCGCTGGCTGACGCCGGACGGCCAGACGGTCACGGCGCCCTTGCCGGCGGGGGTGCGCGGGCATCTCGGCCCCGAGCTGCGCCGCTTCGTGCTGGTCCAGCATCATCAGGGTCAGGTGACGGTGGCGCGGCTGCTGGCGCAATTGCGGGCGATCGGCACCCGCGTGTCCAAGCGCCAGGTCATGCGCCTGCTGATCGCCGGCCAGGAGGACTTCACCCATGAGGCCCGCGATGTGCTGCGCACTGGCCTGACCAGTGCGACCTGGCTGAGCGTGGACGACACCGGTGCACGGCACAAGGCGGCCAACGGCGTGTGCACGCAGATCGGCAACGACCATTTCGCCTGGTTCGGCACCACCGGCGGCAAGAGCCGGCTGAACTTCCTCGACCTGCTGCGGGCCGGCCACACCGATTACGTGGTCAATGCCGAGGCGCTGGCCTACATGCGTGGCCGAGCCCTGGCCGGCCCGATCGTGGCACTGCTGGCGGAGCAGGCCGACACGCAGTTCGCCGACCTCGCGGCATGGCAGGCCCACCTGGCCCGGCTCGGCATCGCGACGCGCCCGCCGGGCGACGGCATCGCGACGCGCCCGCCGGGCGACGGCACCGCGCTACAAGCCATCCAAGACCCGGTGCGGCTGGCTACCGAGGGCGCGCTATGGGGCAGCGTCAAGGCGCACGGCTTCCTGCCCGAGACCGTCATCGTCAGCGATGGTGCGGGCCAGTTCGATGTGGGCCGCCACGCGCTATGCTGGGTCCACGCCGAACGCCTGGTGCACAAGCTCGACACGTTCACCGACCTGCACCGCAGGGCGCAGGATCACATCCGCGGGTTGATCTGGTGGTTCTACAGCGACCTGAAGGCCTACCGCGCCGACCCGACACCCCGCCGCCGCACGGAACTGCGCGCGCGCTTCGACCGCATCTTCCGCCGCCAGACCGGGTTTGCCACCTTGGACCGGCTGCTCGAGCGGCTGCACGCCAACAAAGCCGCCTTGCTGATGGTGCTCGACCGGCCGGACCTGCCGCTGCACACCAACGGCTCCGAAAACGACATCCGATGCCAGGTCACCAAACGCAAGATCAGCGGCGGCACCCGCAGCGACATCGGACGCGACTGCCGCGATGCGTTTCTCGGCCTGGCTAAGACCTGTAGCAAGCTGCGCATCGCCTTCTGGCACTATCTCGGCGACAGGCTGGCAGTCCCACATTGTCAGCCAGTTCCGCACCTGCCACCCCTCGTCAGCCTTCGATGTCAAGCCGCATAGCCGCCCGGGATTTTGCCCCTCTTACGTCGCTGGACCATCGGTCCGGAAAAGCGCTCGGTCGAGTTTTCGGAAGCCGGTGTAGGTTTATTCGGACCTATGGAACCGACTTGTCATCCTGGTCGGGGATGCCGGTCAGCAGCGGTGCCAGGTCGCGCGCCATGTGCAGAAGCCGCAACACGACGGGGGCGGCTGGCGCTCGGCGTTGTAGACCATCAGATAAGGGAAGCCGACGACGCGCCAGAACCGATAGGGCGCCGGTAACAGTTCGGGGCGGACTCGACCCAGCATCGGCCGTTCAACGATACGACGTGCGCTCTGCAGTGTCGCCTGAAGCATGGCCCGTGCGGCGACCTCATTGTCGCCCGCGATCCACGCGAGTGCCTGAGCCAAGTCGTCGCGCGCGACCGGCCCGAAGAAATCCGGCGTCAAGCGCTCCGGCGAGCCGCGCGGGTGATTACTCCGTCCATTTCCCGCTCAACGGCCTCGAGCGACAGATAGCCGAGCCGATCGCCGTCTTGCTCGGCCGCAATAACCGAAGCGAGCAACTCGGCTCGCGCATCGTCCTGCCGACGCAGCAGGCCGATCCCGGCTGCCACGACCTCACTCACGTCCCGGAATCGTCCAGCTGCAACGGCATCCGTCGCAAACTGCTCCAGCTCTGGAGGAAGGGTTACGCTGTCCATGTCCAGATCATAGAGCAGGGGAGGGCTTGCGGGAAGGTTTTTGGACGGCCGGAAGGAGGGTCAGCTCGTGTCTGACCCGACTGATCCCGACAGCCCTGGCCAGGTTCTGCCGCCAACGTCCGACCTATCTGCCGCGTCGTCACCGGCGGGTTCACCCGATGCTGGCCGTGCTTTGGCTGCGCATTCCGACGATTGCAGCCATCGATTCCGATCGAAACCAGCCACCTGTTCCGATCGAAGCCAGCCGGGCTTTCCGATGATCCCAGCCGGGTAGCAGTGCGTGTCGCGAGCGGGTGAAGAAGGGCTACTGGACGGCGGCTTCGTCAAGTCTAGCTTTGGCGGCGCGCAGCTTGCGCATGCTCTCTCCTTTCAGCTCGAGGCGGTGTGCGCCGTGCACCAGCCGGTCCAGCACGGCGTCGGCGATGGTGGGATTTCCGATGTGCTCGTGCCAGAGTTCGACCGGCACCTGGCTAGTGACGATGGTGGACGCGCGGTCGTGCCGGTCGTCGACGATCTCCATCAGGTCGCGCCGCTGCTCGGCATTGAGCGGCGTGATCGCCCAATCATCCAGGATCAGCAGCTGCACCCGGGCGAGGCTTTTCAGCGTGCGGGCATAGCGTCCGTCGCCGCGGGCGATGCCGAGCCCTTCCAGCAGTCGCGGCACCCGCTGATACAGCACGGAGCGGTTGTCGCGGCAGGCTCGGTGCCCCAGGGCGCAGGACAACCAGGTCTTGCCGGTGCCGGTCGGCCCGGTGACCAGCAGGTCCTGGTGGCGCTCGATCCACTCGCCGCTTGTCAGCTTCTGGAACAGGCTGCGATCGAGACCGCGGGCGGCACGATGGTCGACATCCTCTGGCGTTGCCTGCTGGCGTAGGCCGGCGAACCGCAGCCGGGTAGCCAGCCGCTTGGTGTCGCGCTCCAGCGCCTCACGCTCGACCAGCATGGCCAGGCGGTCCTCGAAGCCGAGATCGGCGGCGTCGGGATGCCGTCGCTGCTCCTCGAGCGCCCTGGCCATGCCGGCGAGGCCGAGCTCGCGCAGGCGGTCCGTGGTGGGATGCGTCAACATGGTGTGCTCCTCAATGGTAGTAGCCGCTGCCGCGGATGTTCTCGTGCTGGACGGGCAGCTCGTCCGGCACGGGTTCGGGGCGGTAGGCCCGGTCCAGTCCGTTGCGCAGGATCGACTGCACGGAGCCGTAGGTCCGCGCACCGATGTCCATGCCGCGCTGGCAGGCCGCCTCCAGCCGCTCAGGGCCGTAGCCTCGCACCAGACGCAGGATGCCGAGGCAGGCGCGGAAGCCCTGCTCGGGATGCGGCTTGGCGGCCAGGATGCGCTCCACCAGGGCGATGGTGGACGGCCCGATCGCCTCGGCCTCGCGCAGCAGCCGCGTCGGCGTCCACTCGGCGTGGCGGCGGTGCGCGCTCGGCATGTGCTCGGCGATCGTGGTGTGCCGGTGCTGCCGCGGATTGCGGACGTGGCAGGCGACGCGGTTGTTCTGGTGATACAGATCGATGGTCTGGTCGGTGATGCGGGCCTCGATCACCTCGCGCATCAGCCGGTACGGCACCGAGTAGAAGTGGCCGTAGACCTCGACGTGGTAGTCCAACCCCGCCCGGCAGCGCTTCCACTCCGCGTAGGCATACGGCTCGGCGGGCATGTCCAGCAGGGCGCCGGGCTCGATCGCCTCGAACAGCGCACGGCGGGTGGTGCCCAGATGGCGCATCGGCCGGTTGTTCAGGTCGATGGTCAGCTCGCGGATCGCGCCGTTCAGCTCCGCCAGGGAGAAGAACCGGCGGTTGCGCAGCCGGGCTAAGATCCAGCGCTGCACGACCTGCACGGCGACCTCGACCTTGGCCTTGTCACGCGGCTTGCGCACCCGGGCGGGCAGGATCGCCGTGCCGTAATGGGTGGCCATGTCCTGGTAGGTCCGGCTGATCCCCGGCTCGTAGCGGCTGGACGCGGTGACGCCGGCCTTGAGATTGTCGCACACGATCTGCCGCGCCACCCCGCCGAAGCTGGCGAACGCGCCGACGTGGCAGCCGATCCAGTCCGGTAGCGACTGCGTCCAGCGTGCCTCGGCGTAGGTGTAGTTGGACGCGCCGAGCACCGCCACGAACACCTGCGCCCGCCTGACCTCGCCCGTGGCGCCGTCGATTACCTCCGCCGTCTGCCCGGCGTAGTCGACGAACATCCGCTCACCGGCCGGGTGGGTCTGCCGCATGGTCGGTGACAAACGGCCGCGCCAGGCGGCGTGCAGGTCGCAGAACCGGCTGTAGCCATACCCATCCGGTTGCCCGGCCCGGTACTCCTCCCACAGCAGCAGGAGGGTCACGCCGGGCTTGCGCAGCTCCGCGTGGATGCGCGGCCAGTCCGGCTGCGGCCGCAGCGCCTCCGTCGGCGTGAACGGCGGGGTGAACAGCTTGCGCTCCAGTGCCACGTCGTCGAGCGCCGGCGGCACCGGCCAGGTGATGCCCACCACGGCAGCACGGCGCAGATACTCGGCCACCGTGTAGCGGCTGACGCCGACCATGGCCGCGATCTGGTGCCCGCTGTGGCCGCAGACGTGTTTAAGGCGAAGGACTTCTCGAACCTGACGCATTGGCAGTCTCTGGCCTGGCATGGCGCTCCCCGAATTGCAGGAGAGACACCGTGCCGTCGGTGGATGACTGCTCGCGAACCGCGCCGCCGCCCGCCCCTCAGGGGTGGCTGGGATGCATCGGAATCAGTGGCTGGCTTCCGTCGGAATCACCGGCTGGAATGGATCGGAATCGCCGGCTGGTTTGCGTCGGAATACGCACTTTGGCCGTTGTGTCGCGCCTGGCGCGCTCGCATCCGATGTCGGATGAGCTTCGTGGACTGCTAGAAGGCAAGCTCGGAGAGGCCGTCTCCGCCGCGGCAGACTACGCCGCCGACGCGATCGCGCCCTCGACGCGCGCGGCTTACATCAGGGACTGGGACGTCTTCGCCATCTGGTGCCGGGAGCAGGGGGCCGATCCGAACGCTCTGCCCACCCACCCGGTGCTGGTTGCTGCCTACATCGCCAGCCTTGCCGGGACGATCGGCAAGAGCGCCTTGCGTGGACGCCTGGCCGCCATCGGCTACCACCATCGACGGCGCGGCCTGACCTGGTCGGGCGCCCATCCGGCAATCCGCGAGACCCTGGCCGGCATCGGCCGTGCCCACGGCAAACCGGTCCGGCCGTCGGCGGCGCTGACCTCGGTCGAGATCAAGCGGCTGATCGCGAGCTGCGCCCAGGACTCGCCGGCCAGCGCGATAGGGCGCTGTTCCTGGTCGGCTTCGCCGGCGCGTTCCGCCGCTCCGAGCTGGTAGCTATCGACGTGCACCCCCTCCGCTTTGAGGCGGATTGCGTGGTGGTCCACCTTCCCCGCAGCAAGGGCGACCAGGCCGGCAAGGGGGCGGACGTCACACTGCCGCGCATGCGCGGCGCCGACAAAGCTGCCAGCGACACCTGCCCGGTGCGCGCGCTGGAGGCTTGGTTGCGACGCGCGAAGATCCGGCGCGGGCCGGTGTTCCGCGGCGTCACCGCGCACGGGACGCTGGAGGAGCGGCTGACCGGGGCCGGCGTGCGCCACATCCTGCTGAGCCGGGCCAAGCTTGCCAAGCTGACGGTGCACGCGAGCGAGCGCCTTTCGCCGCACGGGTTGCGCGCGGGCTTGACCACCGAGGCGTACCTCGCCGGCGCACCCGACGAGCAGGTGGCGGCGCACACGCGGCATGGCGACCTGTCGACGATGCGCGGCTACCGCAAGCGGGCGCGCATCACCGGGGACAATCCGGCCCGCCTGCTCGACCTCTGAACATGATGGCCAAGCCTGCGCGCCAGACGGAGAGCGGCCGGGAAGGGCAGGGGGCTTCCGGCGAAGCCGTGGGTGCCAATCGCGACGCACCGGCGGGCACCGATTGGCTGCTGAACCTGCTGACGATGAGCGGACCTGCCGGCGAGGTGGCGCGCTTCCGAGACGTCGCGCGCGGCACCGGCGGCGTGCCCTGGCACCTCGATCTCGACCAGGAGGAGGCGCGCCTGTTCGCACCGATGGCGTCGGCCGGCCCTGAGGCGCGGATGCTGGCGCGGCAGCTCCGCGAGGTGATCGCCGCCCGGCACGACCGGCTACTGGCCCGCTGGCGCGACCCTGGTCTTTGCCCCTTTGACCTGCACCGGCTGGTGCCGATCCCGGACGGCATCCTGCAGCTGGGCGAAGACGATCCGCGCGCTCAGGACTGGCTGCGGGCGCATTGGGGCACCACCCAGCTTCGCACCGTTCGCATCCGCGAGGAGGGCGGTGACCGTCGGCTCCGCCGCAAGGCGGAGATCGTCTACGAGTTCCGGTCGGCCGACTGGACACCGTGGCAGGCGATCCTGCGGATGCGGCAAAAGTGGCCTAAGCTCGTGCTCACCGTGCGGCCCTCTTACGACGATGGCTGACCAGGTCGAAGCGCAGCTGGCCGACCCGCAGCCGGACGCCCTCTGGGACGATTGGGACAGTCCGCCCCGGGTTCCCGACACGCCCGAGCTGCACCTCGACGGGTTCGACGGGTCGCTGGACCTGTTGCTCGACTTGGCCGAGCGCGAGCGGATCGACCTGAGCCGGCTCTCGGTCGTCGACATGACCGATCAGTTCCTCGTCGCCATGGTCCGCTGCGAACGCCACGTGCGGCTGGAGCGGCGGGCAGACTGGCTTGTGCTGGCGACGCGCCTCGTTCTGCTGCGATCCAGACTGCTGCTGCCGAGCACGCCCGAGATGGCGGGTGCGGCGCAGGCCGAGGCCAAACGTGAGCTTTCCCGGCTGCAGAACCTGCAGTTTGTGCGAGCCGCCGCCGGTTGGCTGGAGGCGCGGCCCCAGCTTGGGCGGGACGTCTTCTCGGCGCCTCGGCGCGAGCGCGATCCGCGCGTGGCCTCCTACATGCGGCTGATGGAGGCCTGCCTCGCGGTTCTCGAGCGCGAGGAACTGCGACAGCAAACCGAGATCGAGGGGGTCTACCGGCAGGTGATCCCGGCGCTTTTTCGCATCCCGGACGCTCTCGCGCGCATGCGACGGCAGATGGTTGCAGTCACCGGCCCGACACCGCTGGTGAGCTTCCTACCGAAACTACCGGACGTGTTACCAGACCGTGATCTCGTCGCTCGATCGGCAGTCAGTAGCACCTTCGTTGCTGCCCTGGAGCTAGGGTCCGTTCGCATTTCGCGACTTGAGTCGGTCACGGGAAGCCTGGTTTGGTTGGTCGTCTGAGCGGAGAGACGATGCAAGTGTTGACGGATGCCCAATGGGCGAAGTTCGAAGCAGCTATCGCGGCGGCTGAAATTCGTGGAGCCCGTCCGCGGACCGAAGATCGCCGCACGATCGAGGCGATCATCTGGCGGCTCGACAACGGGGCAAAATGGCGTTCGATCCCAGCCGAGCTGGGCGACTGGCATCATGCCTACCTCCGCTTCCGCCGGTGGGCTGTGCGTGGCGTGTGGGACAAGATCATGGCTCACTTGGTGGCGCAGGGAGAGCCGAAGTTGGCGTTTGCCTGCATCGACGGCACGATCGCTCGCGCTCATCAGAAGGCCTCCGGTGCGCGACCCGGCAAAGCCTTGGGCAAAGACCGGGATTGAGTCTGCGACTCACTCGCGATGTAGCCGACAAAGGCGAGGCGCTGGGCCGATCGCGGGGTGGGCTTGGCACCAAGATCGTCGGTGTCTGCGATGCGGCCGGACGGCTGGTAGACTTCCTGCTGGCACCCGGCCAGGCCCATGAACTGGCACCGTCCCTGACACTCCTGCACCGGTTGCCGGAGGCGCCCTCGTGGGTGCTGGCCGACATGGCTTGCGACGCTCGGGCCTTCCGCTCGGATGTGCGTGCCATGGGCGCCATTCCTGTGGTGCCATCGCGCCGCGGGACCAAGCAACCGGAGCCGTGTCCCGACTACATATATCGGCATCGCAACCTGATCGAACGCTGCTGGTCGCGGTTGAAGGAGCGGCGCGCCATCGCAACCCGATACGACAAGACCGCGACATCCTACGCCGCCGGCGTTGCAATTGCCGCATCACTGGACTGGATCAAGGGCCTGCTTCGGTAAGCACCGAAATGCGAACGGACCCTAGCCCGTTTGGCCGAGCTGGACCTAAGCGAGGGAAGGACAGTTGAGCAGGTGACCGCCACGCCGGTGATCGCGCTTGCGAGTCCTTCGGCGGCCTGAACACGCCTGTTTCCTACTACAGTTTAGGATTGCTTTGCGCCTCATATCGGACATTGAACGTCGCAGACGACATGCGCCAAAGCGGACAGTGGCTCCGTGATCCAGTTCGAGCCGTCGACGCAAGCGTGTGGTCGGTGAAGCGATGGCCACGGTGCTCCTACGGGTGGGACCGCTCGACCGCATCCTGCGGGAGAACCCGGTCTGAGGGCGGAGGCGGAACCCAGGCTCCGGGCCGCCCCTGCAATTACGAGGTCCGGCGACGCGTAGATCACCACCACCAGCAGCCAGACAATGTCGCCGTTTCCTTGAGGCGCCCCGTTCAGGGTTCAGTCGCCCGAGATGTAGAACTCCAGGTCGTATACCCGGGCCTTTATCTGCGCGACGTTATTTCCGGCGAACACGACACCTGCCAACGTTCCCGTTTTCTGGCTCCAGGGTGTGGCGCGGAAGGCGGCATCCTTTTCCCGGAAGGCCACCCAGGCCCGCTCCGCCGCCAGCAGGGATGCTTTGGAGACGGGGTCCAGGGTTTTCATCAGCTTGGCGTAGGCGACCGTGAGGCGCTTGTCCCACGCCGCGGCGGCCTTCTCATAGCAATCGAGCATCCCAACCGTCGTGGCGCCTTCATCGGTGGCCAAGCATGCCTTCATGGCGTCGTCGATTGGCTCCGGGCGCTGCGCTCGTGCCGAACCGGCGAAGAGCGCCATCGCCAGGCCCACGGTCAGAAATGTCGATCTCACTATGATGCGATCCCGTGCCTATCTGCTACCGGATTTAACCAAAGAAGCTACTTCGCCGCTTCCAACCTTGCGCGATACTTTGCTCCGGCTTCGGCAATGGTGTCCGATGTCAGCAGTAGGTCAATGTGTGTGTAGATGCGGGATGCCTGGTACAGCGCTCCGGTCCTGACCTCCTTGGCCGGGCGGATCGCAGGTCCGAGATGGTAGAGAAAATGCGGGTCGGTCACGCCCTGGGTAATTTCAGGGAAGTGCAGGCCGAAGTCTGTAATGACCTCGTAGTTGTCGACGTGATGAACCGACTGGAGGCGTCCATCCCACCTGAAGGCGATGTAGTTGGGCGGACTGGCGGGCCACCGCTCGCCGACGGGATGGAAGTACTTGCCGAACTTGACCACCACGTCGATGAAGGTGGTGGGGCCGCCGCTGAAAGCGTCGTTGTTCACCGAGACGACGTAGGTCTCGTTGGAGTTCACGA
This sequence comes from Acetobacteraceae bacterium, assembly GCA_965198565.1. Taxonomy (GTDB): domain Bacteria; phylum Pseudomonadota; class Alphaproteobacteria; order Acetobacterales; family Acetobacteraceae; genus LMUY01. Next base: position 390,912 of record OZ240665.1, read on the forward strand.
CCTGCATGTTCAATCCCTTCTCAAGGAATACTGTCAGGTGACGGAGCAGTGCCTTCCCGGTGTTGTCCGTGGTCGGATAGGCCCGCCCGGCGCAGGCGATGATCTGCGCCCAGGAGAGCACCTTTACCGGGATGCCCAAGGCCGACGTCGGGGTCTGAAGCTTGAGCCACAGTTCCTTGCGGTCCGACCTGGCGAGCACCGCAAGCACTTTATCCGCGGCGGCATCTGGGTGCTCGGTGAGGCGCACCGCGTACTTCTCCAACTGTGCGAGCTGCGGCGCCTCGAAGCCCTGCTTGGCCTCTATGATCCACGCCGCCACCCCGGCATCCTCAACCTCTATGTCGGTGAAGCCGCCGGCCACCCTGTGCTTCTGGAGGGAGACGACGGCCGTGTCGCCGGGCACGGGGCAACCGAGTTCGGCGGCAACCTGAGAGAGCAGGCCCGGCACGTGCGCCATGCACCAGCCGAGCGCGGCCGTCATCGCGTTCTCGTCACCGCCGACTAGCTCGAATAAGCTGTCCAGCGGTCGGCCATGCATGACGATGGTTGGCATGTCGCATTGATGCCGAGGCGAGCGAGGTTGTCCATCCTAATACCAGGATCGCGGTTCCTGACTCGTGGGGCTTGCCGGACACAGGGTTGATCTGATTCGGTATGGTGACGAGGAGGTTGCCACCATGCCGATCGCGCTGAGGTCTGACTACGATGCTGCCCGGGTTCGGGCCGTGGCCCGCGGGAGTCACGATGCGGGTCAGACCCGGCGGCTGCTTGCGCTGGCGGCGGTCTACGACGGCGCGACGCGCACCGAGGCAGCGGCGATGGTCCGCCGTCGTGGATGCCCCGACGTGCCGGGCCGATCCGGAACGGCGAAGTGCAGTGCCCAACTCCAGGCCGATGGCATGCGCCTGGCATCTCCGGACCGTCGCACTAAGGTCGACGGGACCGATTAGCACGCCCCGGACCGGGCTTCACCATACGCACCAGACGCTGAGGCAACTCTAATATGCACCTGCATTCCTACAGGGTGGGCAATTACAGGCGGTTGCGGGATGTCCGCGTCCAGCTTGCCCACGACATCTCGATTTTCGTCGGCGCCAACAACAGCGGCAAGACGTCGGCCACCCACGTCATCGAGATGTTCGCCTCGGGTAACAGAAACCGCTTTTCGCTGTTCGATTTCAGTTCGCACATCTGGAAGGAGCTGAACGAACTCGGGGACGCCGACCCTACGGACGACATGCAGGCCTCCATCCCCGCCATAACCCTGGATTTATGGTTCCAGGTCGACGAGACCGACCTCTACTGAGGTGGCCCCGGGATTTCGGACAGGGTGATAAGCTATTCCCGCTTGAGCGAGAGACGGGACGTTATGGGCAAGGTGACACGGAAGCGCTACGGGGCTGAGTTCAAGGCCAAGGTTGCATTGGAGGCGATCAAGGGCGAACTCACCCTGGCGGAGTTGTCGTCCAAACACGGCATCCACCAGACGATGATCGCGGCCTGGAAGCGGCAGGCGATCGAGGGGTTGGCTTCAACGTTTTCCGGCAAGTCGGAAGCGGCCGTGGCGACCGGGGAAGCGGAGCTGACCCGGCTGCACGCCAAGATTGGCCAGTTGGTGGTGGAACGGGATTTTTTGGCGAAGGCCTCCGGTCGATGAGCGTGGAACGGAGGCGCGCCATGGTGGACGGGTCGCATCCGCAGCTGTCGATCTTGCGGCAGTGCGCGCTGCTCCAGATCAGCCGGTCCGGCCGCTATTACCAGCCGATTGGCGAGAGCGAGCCGACGCTGGCGCTCATGCGGCTGATCGACGAGGCGTTCCTGGAGTGCCCGTATTATGGCTCGCGCCAGATGACGCGGCATCTGCACCGGCTGGGTCATCGAGTTGGCCGCAACCGGGTTATCCGGCTGATGCGCAAGATGGGTTTGCGGGCGATCTACCAGAAGCCCAATACCAGCGCGCCGCATCCCGAGCACCGGGTCTATCCGTATTTGCTGCGCGATCTGATGATCCTGCGACCCAACCAGGTCTGGTGCTCTGACATCACCTACATCCCGATGCGGCGGGGCTTCCTATATCTGGTCGCAATCATGGACTGGCACAGCCGCCGGGTGTTGTCGTGGCGGCTGTCGAACACGATGGATGTGACGTTCTGCACGGAGGCGCTGGAGGATGCGTTGGCCCGGCATGGCAGGCCGGAGATCTTCAACACCGACCAGGGCAGCCAATTCACCAGCCTGGCGTTCACGCAGATGCTGACGGACGCGGGCATTCGGATCAGCATGGATGGTCGTGGTCGCTGGATGGACAACGTCTTCATCGAACGGCTTTGGCGTTCGATGAAATACGAATGCGTCTACCTGCATGCGTTCGAGACGGGTCTCGCATTGCATGCCGGGCTGCTGAGGTGGCTCGGCCATTCTAATACGAGGCGGCCGCACTCCTCGCTGGCTGGGCGCACGCCCGACGAGGCTTACAATGAGATTAGCTCGCAACTGGCGGCATAATCGGAACCCGGGGTAGCTTATCTTCGCCGCCAACCTGTCCAGCCGATCGGGGCCACCTCACTGGACCGTGACGCCGTGCTGCTTGAACCAAGCAAGGCTGCTTTCCAGGAAGGCGATGGCGTCTTCCTTGCGTTCGCTGGGCAGCAGCTGCGTGAAGGCCAGGCGCGAGCGGTCATCGATGGCGACATGCAGGTATTCCCATCCGAGGCCACGGCCTGCAGCGCGGCGGTTGCTTTGGCCGGTGCGGTCGCCGGTGATGCGGTGGCCGATGCCGTCGATGCGGCCGAGTTTCTTGATGTCGATGTAGATCAGCTCGCCGGGCTGTTCGCGTTCGTAGCGGATGATGGGCGGCCGGGGATCGAGCGCGGTCAGGCGGCCGAGGCCGCGGCGCCGCAGCACGTGGCCGATGGTGGAGATGGGGCGGCCGAGCCTACGGGCGATGGCCGGGCCGGACAGGCGCTGGCGTCGCAATGCCTCGATCGTGTCCTCGTCGCCAGTGCCCAGGCGGGCCGGGGTGTGATGCGGGCGGGAGGAGCGGTTGGCGAGGCCGGTGTGGCCCTCTGCGGCGTGGCGGTCGCGCCATTTGCGCACGGTTTTGGGTGTGACGCCCTGGGCCTGGGCGACGGCTGCCACGGACCATCCGCTCGCGAGACGTTGCACGATCAGCATTCGACCATGGCAGGTGGTTCTGGCATTGTTATGGGTGTCCATCCGGGGCTCCGGGCTTGGGGTTGCAGGCCTCACACCCATAACCTCCTCCCTCAGCCCCGGAGGGACAACCTCCATAGCAGCGACAACTAATACCAGCGGCCTTGAGTTTTGACCTGTGCCCAATCGCGGCTGCCGATTGATTGGATCACCTCTGGGGTGGCGATGAGCTTGTTCCAGGCGTTGCAGCAGGCGTCCAGAACGGCGCTGTAGGTGTCCCAGACCTGATGGGCGAATGCGTTGGCGCGGAGATACTCCCAGATGAGTTCGACCGGGTTCAGTTCGGGCGCGTAGGGCGGCAGGATCAGCAGTGCGATATTGGCTGGCACGATCAACTTTGGCGAGCGGTGCCAGCCGGCACCGTCGATCACCAGCAAGGCGATGGCGCCAGCGCTCACGCACACACTGACTTCGGCGAGATACTTGTTCATAACGTCAACGTTGACGGTTGGCATGACCAAGGCAGCGCCGGTGGCGCGCGCCGGGCAAATGGCGCCAAACACATAGGCCCAATTAAAGCGACGGTCGCGCAACGCGCGCGGGCGGCTGCCCCGCTTGGCCCAGATGCGGGTTAGCGTTCCCTGTTGGCCAACCCTTGCCTCGTCGCCGAACCAGACTTCGACCGGCTTGCCAACGGCGCGTTTGCCTAACGCCGCTGCCGCGAGCGCGGCAAAGTTTTTTTAAAAGCCTCCTGTGCCGCCAAATCGGTTTGCGGGTGCAAAGGCCGCACCGACAGGCGACGGTAGCCGAGTTCGCCAAGCAGCTTGCCCACGCTGCGTTCGTGCAAATAGACGGCAAAGTTCGCGGCAATCCGGTCGCGCAGATCGACCCGCCGGAAGCGCACAACGCCATCCGTTGCCAGGTCCGCGCCCTGCTCCACCCAGCCCGCCACTTCGGCACGTTCAGCCGCGGTCAGGCTGGCGGGCCGGCCGCTGCGTGGACGATCGCCAAGCCCAGCGAGCCCCGCCTCGTTGTAGCGATGCACCCAGTCACGCAGCGTCTGGCGATCCATGCCGCAGGCCCGCGCCGCGTCCTCGCGGCTGTAGCCATCCAACACCATCGCGATGGCAAGAATACGTCGCGCCTGCTTGGTGTCCACCGCGCGCTTGGCCGCCGCGCGCAAGTCTGACAGGCTGAGGTCTGTCCGGGTAACCGCAATAGCAACCACACCACACTCCGCGAATCAATGCAGATCACATCGACTCACATCCACGCGCACGTGGGAATCCCCCTACGAGTCAGGACTTTCGACCGCTGGTATAACTCTCTGTTTGAGAGGCTGATTCACGCATCAGGTTGTTTCAACCTGATGCGATCAGGCTCTAATACCACCGGCCCAAACTGCTGACTCGTGTGGGATTCCCAACCGCCGTCGGACGTGATTCGCTTTTGTGTGCATCGATTCGCGAGGCGGACATGGCGGCAGTGGCTATCACACGGACGGAGTTGAGCGCGGCCGAATTGCGTGCTGCGGCCCGGCGGCTTGCGGATTCCAAACAGGCCTGTCGTGTTTTGGCCATTGCGCAGATACTGGACGGGGCGAGCCGGGAGGAGGCTGCGCGGGCCTGCGGCATGGACCGGCAGACCCTGCGTGATTGGGTGCACCGCTACAACGAGGCGGGGCTGGACGGGCTTGCCGACCGGGCACGCAGCGGTCGGCCCGCCAGCCTGAGCTGGGTTGAGCAGGGCCGCGTTGCACGCTGGGTGGAGGAGGGCGCTACCTTGGCTGAAGACGGGGTCGTGCGGTTCCGGCGTGCCGATCTCCAGAAGCGTATCGCACGCGCGTTCGGCGTCGAGCTGCACGAGCGCAGTGTGGGCAAATTGCTGCGCAGGCTTGGCTATCGCAAGCTCTGCGTGCGTCCGCTGCACCCGCAAACCGATCTTGTGGCACAGAAGGCTTTTAAAAAAACTTCGCCGGCCTGGCGCGCGATGCGATCGGCACGCAGCACGCCGGCAAGCCGGTCGAAGTCTGGTTTCAAGACGAAGCCAGGGTCGGCCAGCAAGGTACGTTAACCCGCATTTGGGCGCGGCGCGGCTCTCGGCCGCGCGCCTTGCGTGACCACCGGTTCAACTGGGTCTATCTGTTTGGCGCCATCTGTCCGGCCCGCGGCGTCGGCAGTGCGCTGGTGCTGCCTATCGTCAACGTCGATGCCATGAACAAGCATCTGGCCGAAATCAGCACCTGTGTCACGCTGGGCGCCATCGCCCTGCTGGTCATCGACGGCGCAGGCTGGCACCGCTCACCCAAGCTGGACGTGCCCAGCAACATCGTGCTGCTGACCCTGCCGCCCTACGCCCCGGAACTCAACCCGGTCGAGAACATCTGGGCCTACCTGCGCGGCAACAAATTCGGCCACCAGGTATGGGACACATACGAAGCCATCCTGGACGCAACCTGCGCAGCCTGGAACGCGCTCACCAGCACGCCAGATGTCGTTCGGTCCACAGGACATCGCGAATGGGCAGAGGTCATGATTTAGGGCCGCTGGTATAATACCAATTGCCATTTACGCTGACACGGGACGGTGGGCTGAAGCCCCATAGGCCTTAAGATAAGGGGTTGATCGGGTACGCTATTTGAGGTTTTCGTTTCCGGGGCGAATTGGCAAGGCGCCGGTGTAAGCGAGGGCCTGGATGGATGAGGTGGTGCAGCCTGGGCGGCCCGATGATCGCGAGAAGAAGCAGCATGGCGGCGGTGTCATGCAGGCGCCACAGGGATGGCAAGCAATCCGCGTCACGCAAGTCCTGAGGGGAAAGATTCCAGGACATCCTGGGTTACGTCATCGCACAAGAGCGTCTGGCTCAGTGACAGGCCCCCGGGGCCGCGAGCGAGAGCCAACCGCAGCAGCTGGACCCATCACTGACCTCGCGCCGGCGTTCGATCGCCTTGGTCTCCAAGGCCAGCGCGTCCAGGTCAAAGTCCGGCGGCAGCCGACACAAATCGTCGGCATAGTGGTCGATGGATAAAGATGCGGTTTGCATCTATCGCTAGAATCAGCCGAGATCAACGCGCGCCGGTCTAACTTCCCGTTTTTGCCTCCAAGCCGGCGGCGGCGATGCCGGCCAGGGCGCAGGCTTCGTCCTGGTCTGACACGTCTCCGGAGATGCCGACGGCGCCGATCACCGCGCCACCTGACAGAACCAGCACGCCGCCGGGCACTGGCACCAGCCGGCCACCGCTGGCTGTCGCCAGCGACGCCATGAACATGGGGTTGGCGCTGGCCCGGTTGGCGAGTTCGCGCGAGCCGAAGCCCATGCCCAACGCACCCCAGGCCTTGCCGAAGGCAATGTCGAACCGGAGGATGCCCGAGCCGTCTTCCCGCTTGAACGCAACGAGATGGCCGCCGACGTCTAGCACGGCGACGGAGAGCGGCATCAGCCCAGCTTGCCGCCCGGCTGCCAGCGCAGCATCCACGATCACGGAGGCACGCTCGAGCGTTATCGCCATCGAGCCGCTCCTGCCGTCACGCCGGCTTGCGATCAAGCATGCCGATCCCTTCGCGGCGCGCTTTACGGGCGCGGGCGACTTGGCGGCCGTGGCTAAGCCACAGTGCGGCGGCGCACATCGCCGTCAGCCCCACCAGGTTCACTCCCACTTCAGTAACGAGGTTAACGCCATCCGTGCGGAACACCAACCGGCCAAACAGGGCCAACACACAGCCGAATGAGAACACCTCCAGGGAGTGCTGCCCGCAGGCGGCCACCGGCCGCAACCAGGCTTTCTCTGACAGTGAGCGCACCCAGCCGGAACTCATGGCCATGTAGAACAGGCAAAGCACGTCGATGATCCGCAACCAGTTCAGCCGAGACTTGTCGGGCTGTGCCATCGCCAGGGGGTGCAGGTTCGGCAGGTGCCAATCATGAAAGGGCGCGCCTTGGATGAAGGCGAACGCCAGGAACGCCCAGCAGAACCGCACCGCCCAAGTGTTGCGCGGCAGCGACCCGGCGCCGCGTTCTGTCAGCATGAACAGAACTGCGCCGATGGTGAACAGGAACTGCCAGGCGAACGGGTCGAAATACCAGCCATTGTTGTCCATCCAGTTTGGCAGGTTCAGCCCGTGGAACCGTCCGGCAGCCATCCAGACCGCGGCCGACGCGGCAAGCGTCAGCCAAGGCGCACGACGCAGGCCGAAATAGATCACCGGGAATGCCGCCAGTAGCACGACATAAAGCGGCAGTATGTCGAGGTAGCTCGGCAGCGCCCGCAGGGTCAATCCGTGCGCCAACCCGGCGATGGGAGCGCCGAGGATGGGTGCCACGACGCCAGGCTTGACATGATAATGCGCCGTCCAGCTATAGACCACGAGCAGCGTGGTCAGCAGCAGGCCAGCCTGGAACAGGTAGATGCGGGCGCAGCGGATGGCCAATCGCCGCAACCCCGTGGCGGCGCCGTCGCGCTGGAAGCACTTACCGTATGCCATCATGGCGGAGTAGCCGGCCAGCAGCACGAACACTTCAGCCGCGTCGGAAAACCCGAAGTTGTGCAGCGTGACACGGTTCAGCAGGTCACTTGGCATATGGTCTATGAAAATCATCAGCAGTGCCAACCCACGGATCACGTCGATCCGCAGATCGCGCTGCCGTTTAGGAGCGGCGATGGTCTGCATCTGGGGCTCACCACTATCTCGTTTACCCGACATTCTACGCACGCGGGCGCCGCTCGTTTGACGGCAGGTTGGAGCAATGTGTTAGAAAATGTAACCTATGATCGGTGATTGAAGGTTGGCTCCGCCCCGGCCAAGAAGGTGTCCAGAGGACAACTGGTGCTCTGGTGGGTTCGGGGCAACGCCCTTGCGCTAGCCTAGGCCGCCACGTGAATCTTGAACCGCCCGGTGAGATGAATGAGGGCTTGCGTCTCTTGCGCGAGCCCGCGGCTGGCTGACGTGCTCTGATCAACCATCCGTGCGTTCTGCTCGACGATCTGGTCCATCTGGCTGATGGCGGTGTTCACCTTCTCGAGTCCGGCGCTCTGCTCCTTCGCCGAAGCGGCGATATCCAGCACCGCGCCGCTGATCTCGCCGACCTGGCCGATGATGCGGATGAAGGACTGCCCTGCCTCACCCACCAGCCGCACCCCGTCGCTCACCTGCTCGGTGGAGGAGGTGATGAGCAGCTTGATCTGCTTGGCGGCTTCGGTCGAGCGCGCGGCGAGCAGCTTGACCTCGCTGGCCACCACGGCAAAGCCCCGCCCCGCCTGACCCGCGCGTGCCGCCTCGACGCCTGCGTTTAGCGCCAGGAGGTTGGTCTGCGCGGAAATGCGGTCGATCACGCCCACGATCTGGCCGATTTGCTTCGAGGACGCCTCGATCTGAGCCATAGCGGCCACGGCGCGGCGGACCACTTCGTCCGACTGTTCCGCGCCCGCCCTGGTTTGAGCCACGATGGCAGTCGCATGATGCGCCACGTCTTCCGTCTTGCGGATCATGGTCGTCACCTCATGCACGGCGGCAGTGGTTTGCTGCAGGCTGTCGGTCTGCCGCTCGGTCCGCACGTTGAGGTCTTCTGCCGCCTGAGCGATGTCGTCGATACCCAGCCGGATACCGCTTGTCCCGGCGATGATCCGCGCGACCATCGCCTCGAGCTCGTCGAACGCCATGTTCAGGTCGGCGCGGAGTCTCTCATAAGGGCAGGGCAACGGGCTGGTGAGCCGGAAGCTGAGGTCCCCCGCGGCCAGCCGCTCCAGACCGGCGCCGATGGAGCCCACCACCATGGCGGCGGCCTCGGCCGTGGCGGCTTGCTCGGCCGCCAGACGTATTTGGCCGTCGTGAATGGCCCGGCGTTCGCCCGCCTCGGATTGGGCTTGGTTGCGCGTCTTCGCTTGGAGCACCCGCCCCGTCCAGACGCAGAACCCCATGACCAGCAAAGCAACCAGGACGGTGGCCGCACGCCCGAGAGCGGCATGCAGGGCGGAGGCGGCAATGGCTTCCGACGTCTCCACCATGTCCTGATCCACCCCAGCCCCCACCCGGCCGAGGAACTGCAGCCCGTCACCTTCGAGACTGCGATAATGCGCGACATCGATCGAGGCGGGCATGCCTGCCTCGAGATTGCGCAGAACCTTCGCTCGCAGGTCTGCCACTTCTCCGGAGCAATAGTGCTCCACCGCGGCGGCGACGGCCGTCTTCACGTGCGATGCCGACCGGTCTGTGCTCGAGAATGCGACCGCCAAGTCCCAAGCGGCTTGGGCTTCCCCACGCAAGTGCCACTCGGCAGCCAGCCTGGAGCGGGACCAAATCTGGTCGCCTTCCATAGCCATGCTCATGTGGTAGCTCGACTCGCCGAATTTGGTTCGCGCCATGCGCAGCATGTGCTTGATGACAACCAACCGGCCGAGTTCGGGGTTGCTCTGCCGCATCGCGCCATCGAGTTCATCTTCGACGCTGTTCAGGATGGCAACCGCCTGCTTATACGCCTTGAGCACCGCCTCCGCGTGATCAGGGTCCCGCCGCTCGAAAGATCGTTTCAGTTCGATGTCCGTCGACGCGCGGGTAGCGGCAGACATCTCGACGGCATCGCGAACTTGTGCTGCGAGATCGGCGCGGCCCAACTGCTGCAGCCAGCGCTCCCCCTTCACTGCGGCGTCCGCCGCCTGGGTGCGCACGGCCTTGATGCGCGCATCGTCTTGGCTGCTACTGCCGCCAAAGTCAGGCGCCGACAGCGCGATCAGCGTGACGCCCCGCTCCAGCATCAAGCTTTGTTTAGCCGCCAGCAACGATTGGTCCGCCTCGGCGAGTGCCACGACCTGGCGGGAGGCCCAATAGTCTCGCACAGCCACCCCTGCGCTGTACAGCGCAGCCGGAACGGTGCTGATCGCAACGATAGCGAACACAACCCAGAACGTCGCCCGCGATGGTAGACTCAGACCCAAGGCAGCCCCCCTCCAGGGCCATTGTCGCCGGAAGCTATGAACGCTCCGTTAGCGCAAACCGCCCCGGAGCCTCAAAAGCTAGTGGCCGAGCGCCTGCACGATCTGCTCCGTCATCTTCTTGGCGTCGGCGAACAGCATCATGGTGTTGGGGCGGAAAAACAGCTCGTTCTCCACCCCCGCATAGCCGGACGCCATCGAGCGCTTGATGAACAGCACCGTCGCCGCCTTCTCCACTTCCAGGATCGGCATGCCGTAGATGGCGGAGGTCTTGTCGGTCTTGGCCGCCGGGTTGGTCACGTCGTTGGCGCCGATCACGTAGGCGACGTCGGCGGTGGCGAAGTCGTTGTTGATCTCATCGAGCTCGAACACGTCGTCATACGGAACGCTCGCCTCGGCCAGCAGCACGTTCATGTGGCCCGGCATGCGGCCGGCGACCGGGTGGATGGCGTATTTCACCGTCACCCCCTCGGCCTTGAGCAGGTCCGCCATCTCGCGCAGAGCATGCTGCGCCTGCGCCACGGCCATGCCGTAGCCGGGCACGATGATGACTTTGGAGGCATTCTTCATGATGAAGGCCGCGTCGTCGGCGTTGCCGGCCTTCACCGGGCGCACCTCGCCGCCGCCCACGGCCACCGGGCCGCCCGATTCGGCGCCGAACCCGCCCAGCAGCACGTTGAAGATCGAGCGGTTCATGCCCTTGCACATGATGTAGGACAGGATGGCGCCCGACGCGCCCACCAGCGCCCCGGTGATGATCAAAGCGAGGTTCTGGATGGTGAAGCCGATGCCGCAGGCCGCCCAGCCGGAGTAGCTGTTCAGCATCGAAACCACGACCGGCATGTCCGCCCCGCCGATCGGGATGATCAGCAGGAAGCCCAGCGCCAGGGCGAGCAGGGCGATCAGCCAGAACACGAACTGGCTGGCGGTGGCGACGAACACGACGATCAGGATCAGCAGCAGGGCGCCGATCGCGGCGTTCAGCGGATGCTGGTATTTGAAGGTGATCGGCGCGCCCTTCATCAGCGCCTGCAGCTTGGCGAACGCGATCAGCGACCCGGTGAAGGTGATGGCGCCGATGGCCAGGCCGATCGACATCTCGATCAGGCTCTCGGCGTAGATGTGGCCCGGCGTGCCGATGCCGAACGCCACCGGAGCGTTGAGCGCGGCGGCGGCCACGAACACCGCGGCCAGGCCCACCAGCGAGTGGAACGCCGCGACCAATTGGGGCAGCGCCGTCATCTGGATGCGGCGCGATACGGTCACGCCGATGCCGCCGCCGATGGCGATGCCGAGCAGGATCAGCACGTAGCCGCCCCCGCCCATGCCGCCGCGCAGCAGAGTGGCGACAATGGCGATGGCCATGCCCACGATGCCGAACATGTTGCCCTGGCGCGACGTGGTGGGGTTCGACAGCCCGCGCAGGGCCAGGATGAACAGGACGGCCGCGATGAGGTAGGCGAGGGCGGTCAAGCTGGGGGACATCGGCGCGCGCCTATTTCTTGGCCGGCGTGCGCGGCTTGAACATGGCAAGCATGCGCTGCACCACAGTGAAGCCGCCGAAGATGTTCACGCTCGCCAAGGTCACGGCGAGGAAGCCGAAGATCTTGGCGGCCACCGTGTCGCCCAGCCCGGTGGCCAGCATGGCGCCCACGATGATGACGGAGGAGATCGCGTTGGTGACGCCCATCAGCGGCGAGTGCAGCGCCGGGGTGACGTTCCAAACCACGTAGTAGCCGACGAAGCAGGCCATCAGGAACACGGCCAGCAGGTAGATGAACGGCTCGACCACGGCGGCGGTGGGGGCGGCGACGGCCACGGCGTGCCCGGCCATGTCGCGCAGCTCGATCGCCAGGATGGCGGCCTGTTGCGAGAGGTTGGCCGCCTGGTCGGCCAGGGTGTTCGGGTTCATACGGATGCTCCGGCTGGCGTGGAGACGGCTTTGTAGCGCTCATGCACCACGGTGCCGCCGCGGGTCAGCATGGTGCCTTGCACGATGGCGTCGTCCTCGGGGAGCTTGGGGGCGCGGGCCTCCTTGTCCCAAAAAGTAGCGAGGAAGGTGAGCAGGTTGCGGGCATAGAGGCTGGTGGCGGCGGCCGGGATGCGGCCCGGCCAGTTGCGCCAGCCCAGCACCTTGACGCCGTTGGGCGTGTGGGTGAGCTCGCCGGGCACGGTGGCGCCGCAGTTGCCGCCGGCGTCGGCCGCGATGTCCACCACCACGCTGCCGGGCCGCATGCCGGCCACCATTTCCTTGGTGATGATCACGGGGGCGCGGCCGCCGGCCACCAGCGCGGTGCAGACCACGATGTCGTTCTTGGCGACGGTGGTGGTGATCAGCTCGGCCTGCTTGGTGCGGAAAGCCTCGCTCATCGCCTGGGCGTAGGCGCCGGTCTGCTTGGCGCTCTCCTCGTCCTCCACGCCCACGAAGGTGGCGCCGAGCGAGCGGATTTCCTCCTTGGCGGCGGGGCGCACGTCGGTGGCCGAGACGATGGCGCCGAGCCGGCGGGCGGTGGCGATGGCCTGCAGCCCGGCGACACCTGCGCCGACCACGAACACGCGCGCGGGCGGCACCGTACCGGCCGCGGTCATCATCATGGCGAAGCCGCGGTCGAACGCGCCGGCGGCTTCCACCACGGCGCGGTAGCCGGCCAGGTTGGCCTGGGAGGACAGCACGTCCATCGCCTGGGCGCGGGTGATGCGGGGCAGCAGCTCCATGGCGGCAACGTCGATCCCCGCCTCGGCGAGGGCGGGCGCGAGCGCCGGGTCGGAAGCGGCGCCGGACACGCAGACCAGCAGCGCGCCGCGCGGGATGTGGCCGCGCAGCTCGGGAGATGGCATCTGGACCGAGAACACGACGCCCGCGCCGGCGAGCGTGGCGGCGGCGTCGGGGGCGATTTCGGCTCCGGCGGCGGCGAACTCCGCGTCCGGGATCGACGCCGCCGACCCGGCGCCGGCCTGCACGGCGACGGTGGCTCCGAGCGCAATCAGCTTCTTGACCGTGTCCGGCGTGGCAGCGACGCGGGTTTCGGCCGCCGCCGTTTCCTTCAGCACCGCGAGGCGCATCCGATGTTCCTTGTTCTCGTGCGGGCGTCAGCCCTCCGGGCGCGGACCATGCGGGAGGCGGGAAGGGGACGCAAGAGCGGGCGTAACGATGAGCGGCGCCCGTCGGGAAATTACGCCAGCCAGTGTCATCCGCGTTTGGCAAGCCCTGCTATGGCGCGCAACGGTGCTGTCACGCGCCACGAGGTGCTGGCGCGCATGGCGTCGAGCTGGCTTGCCGTGGCGTCGCGATCGCGCCGCAGCGCGTCGCATTCGAGCGCAAACTCGTCTCGTGCTGGCGGCGGATTTTCGCGGTTGCGCCTAGCTTCGTCCTGTTCGCGGGTTAGGCCGTCCAACTTTCGCTGCAGCGCGTCCCGCTCACGTTCCAGATCATCGCGTTGGTTGCGAAGATCGGCAGCGCCCTCTCGATTGTAATAGGGATGTTCATCGAAGCAGAGCACTCGACTGCCCAAAAACTCGAGTTCATCCTTGGCGTATGCGAGCGAAAACAGCCTGCGGAGCTGCTGGCCCCACCGTCCTGCCGATTCCTTATTCTTTGCCAGAAACAACTTGTTTGGAACGATCGCGAACGGGACCAACGTCCCACCCTGATGGAGGTATTGCACCAGGCCCGACAGCACGCCGGTCCAATGGGTGTTCATGGCGTCATCCAGCGCGACCAGGCCCTCTGGAATGAGGGTGCGTTCCGCAAGCGTCAGGTCGTTCAGCGTGACGGCCGCCGTGTGCCCACCGTCTATCGAGACGAACCTGAACCGACGGTCCAGGAATGCGAACCGGTCGAGCTCGAGACTGCTGGACTGGATCACGTCCACGGCCGCGCCAGGTGCGTAGGTTGCGAGGTGACGTTCGAACACGTCGCGGTCGCCGTAGCCGGATTGATCGAGGTTCTTTTCTTGTTCCGAGAACACGTCGACCGCCACGGCTTTCTCTCCAGGTTGCGTGGCGTTCGCAAGAATGAGGAACAGCCGGCCGTGATGCACGCCGATCTCGCAGACGTCCGCGGTTGTCCCTTGATCTGTCTGCAGCAGCAGCAGGCTGGCGATCATCGTCGCCGTGGTCGGATAGAGCCAGCCGTCGACATGGCTGATCCCGCGTTCCAGGTAGTTCGACAGTGCCAACATCGTAACGGCTCTCTCCAGTGATGGGTTGAAACCCATCGTACGCCGAGGGGTGCTACAGCCGCATCAGGCTGCGCACATGGGCGGCGGCGGATTCGGCCAAGGCGGTCAGGTCATAGCCACCCTCCAGCAGCGACACCACGCGGCCCCCGCTATGCGCGTCGGCCACGGCCAGGATCTGGTCGGTGAGCCAGGCGAAATCCGCCGTCTCCACCTGCAGTTCGGCCAGCGGGTCGGCGCGGTGGGCGTCGAAGCCGGCGGAGATGATCAGCAACTCCGGCCCCCAGTCGGCGACGGCGGGCAGGAGGGTGCGCTCCCAGGCGGCGCGGAAGGCGGCGCTGCCCGAGCCCGGCGCGAGTTGCACGTTCAGGATGTTGTCGGCCACGCCGCGGTCGCGCGGCCAGCCAGTGCCGGGATAGCACGGGTGCTGGTGGCTGGAGGCGTAGAACAGCGCCGGGTCGGGGGCGAAGATGTCCTCGGTGCCGTTGCCGTGGTGCACGTCGAAATCCACCACCGCGACGCGCTGCAAGCCCCAGCGCGCCCGGGCGTGGCGGGCGGCGACGGCGGCGTTGTTGATGAAGCAGAACCCCATCGCGCGCTGCCGCTCGGCATGGTGGCCCGGCGGTCGGGTGGCGGCGAAGGCGGATGGGGCACGGCCCGCCATCACGGCGTCCACCGCGGCCACGGCGCCGCCGGCTGCGCGCAGCACGGCCTCATGCGTGCCGGGGCTCATCACCGTGTCTGGGTCGAGCGCCAGCCGCTCGCCGGGGCCCGGCGCCAAGGCCAGCAGGCGCTCGACATAGGCCGCCGGGTGGGCGCGCTCGAGCTGCTCGCGCGTGGCTTGCGGCGCCGGCTCGCGCTGTAGGGGGCCGAAGTCGGGGTGCTCGAGGGCTGCCAGCACGGCGCGCAAGCGGGCGGGGCATTCCGGGTGGTACGAGCCAGGGTCGTGCTCGAGGCAGGCCGGGTGGGTGATGAGAGCGACGCTGCTCATTTCTCTGAACCTTCGGCGCGGCGGCGGATGGTGAAGGAGAACACGCCGGCCTCCTCGCTCACGCTCATCAACGCATGGCCGGTCTCGCGGCAAAACGCGCGGAAATCCGCCACCGATGCGCGGTCGGTGGCCAGCACGCGCAGTTTCTCGCCAGGCGCCAGGCTGCGCAGGGCGCGGTTGGCCCGCAGCACCGGCAGCGGGCAGTTCATGCCCTTCACATCCAGCAGGGTCTCGCTTGCCATGGCGCTATCCTGGTGCCGTGCGAGGCCGGCGGCAAGGGTCGGTGCGGGGAAGCGAGGGTGGGACCGGCGGCGCCTTCTGCGCTACTGTCACACAGATTTTGGGGGTGACCATGAACGCAGCCGGCACGTCGCGCATGGGGATCGACCTGGGCGGCACCAAGATCGAATACGCGGTGCTTGGCGAAACGGGTGCGCTGCTGCTGCGCCGCCGCATCCCAACCCCGCCCAGCTACGACGCGACGGTCCGCGCCCTGGCCGACTGCGTGCGCGCCGTGGAGGCCGAGCTGGCCCACCCCGTCAGCGTGGGCGTCGGCATCCCCGGCGTGATCAGCCCGGTGACGGGGCTGGTGAAGAACGCCAACTCGGTCGGGCTGAACGGCTACCCGCTGGACCGCGACCTCGCCGGGCTGCTCGGCCGCGCGGTGCGGGTGGAGAACGACGCCAACTGCTTCGCCCTGTCCGAAGCCTCCGACGGCGCCGCCGCCGGGTTGCGCACCGTGTTCGGCGTCATCATCGGCACCGGCTGCGGCGCGGGCATCGTGGTGGACGGGCGGGTGGTCGGCGGGCGCAACCACATCGCCGGCGAATGGGGCCACAACCCGCTGCCCTGGGTGACGGCGGCGGACCGGCCGCTGCCGATCTGCTGGTGCGGCAAGGAGGGCTGCCTCGAGACCATGGTGTCCGGCCCCGGCCTGGCGCGCGACTGCGACGGGCCCGGCGCGCGCGACGCCAGCGCCATCCCGGCCCGTGCCGCCGCCGGGGACGCAGCCGCGGCCGTTGCACTCGCCCGCCATGCCGACCGGCTGGCGCGCGGGCTGGCCCAGGTGGTGAACCTGCTCGACCCAGACGCCGTCGTTTTGGGCGGCGGCCTGTCCAAGATGGAGCATCTGTATGAGCAATTGCCGCTGCTGCTCGGCCGCCATGTGTTCAGCGACGTCTCCACCACGCCGATCCTGCGCCCCGCGCATGGCGACAGTTCCGGCGTGCGCGGCGCGGCCTGGCTCTGGCCGGCGTAACCGTGCCCGGCCTCTGCCGCGACTGCTTCACCGCCACCGAGGCGGCCGCCTGCCCCGCCTGCGCCGGCACGCGCGTGGTGCGCCACCCAGAGCTGTTCCGCCTCGCCATCGCCCATATCGACTGCGACGCGTTCTTCGCCAGCGTGGAAAAGCGCGACCGGCCCGAACTCGCCAGCCGACCCGTGCTGGTGGGCGGCGGCACGCGCGGGGTGGTGACGGCGGCTTGCTACGTGGCCCGGATGTATGGCTGCCGCTCCGCCATGCCGATGTTCAAGGCGCTGAAAGCCTGCCCGGACGCGGTGGTGATCCGCCCCGACTTCGCCAAATACGCCGCCGCCTCGCGCCAGATCCGCGCGCTGATGGCCCGTCTCTCCCCCCTGGTGCAGCCGCTCTCGATCGACGAGGCCGCGCTGGACCTGTCTGGCACTGCGGCGCTGCACGGCGCCCCGCCCGCCGCCGTGCTGGCCCGCTTTGCGCGGGAGGTGGAGGCGCAGGTGGGGCTCACCGTCTCGGTCGGGCTGGCGGCCAACCGCCTGCTGGCCAAGCTCGCCGCCGGGCTGGACAAGCCGCGCGGCTTTGCCGTGATCGGGTCCGACGCCGCCGCGGTGCTGGCGCCCTGGCCGGTGCGCAAGCTGCCCGGCATCGGCCCGGCGTTGGAGAGCCGCCTGCTGGCGCGCGGGATCACCCATCTGGCCCACCTCGCCGCGCTGGACGACCGGGCCGCGCGCGAGCGGCTGGGCGACGACGGCCCCGCCTTGGCCCGCCGCGCCCGGGGCGAGGATGCGCGTGTGGTGAGCCCCGGGCACGACACCAAGTCGGTGAGTGCGGAGACCACCTTCGAGCACGACCTGGCGGACGCCGCCTCGCTGGAGCGGCCGCTATGGCACCTGTCGGAAAAACTGGCCCGGCGATTGCGCGAGCAGGACCTGGCGGCGGGTGGTGTGGTGCTGAAGCTCAAGACCAGCCGCTTCGCCCTGCGCACCCGCGCCGCCCGCCTGCCGGGCCCGACCGCGCTGCCCGACCTGCTGTTCGCCGCCGCCCGCACCTTGCTGCTGCGCGAGACCGACGGCACCGCGTTCCGCCTGATCGGCATCGGCGCCGCCCCGCTGCTGCCCGGCGCGGAGGCCGATCGCGGCGACTTGGCCGACCCGGACGCGAGCCGCCGGGTCGCGGCGCAGGCGGCGGTGGACGCGCTGCGGGCGCGGTTCGGCGAGGGAGCGATTGGGCGCGGGCGGGGGTTCGGCAGCGCGGTGCGGCGGACGGCGCGGGATGAGTAAGACGGGACGCGATAGTGCCAAGATAATCGGGAAGAGGCGGGTGGGAGTGCTCGGTCGGCTGTTGGTGGGTTGTGTTGAAAAAGGCCGGAATAGCCGAATTGCCGCTTTCTTGCATCGAGCGTGCAACCATTCTGCAAGCGATATCAACGCACTACTCATTCCGTTATCATACTTGTTGCGGCTCGATGCGCGTTGACGGCCTTTTTCAACACAGTCGGTGGGAAGCGGACTGACAGCTTTCGTGTCAATCAGCATCCAATAGTTTCCAGGTAACAGCGTCCAAAAGTTTCCAGTTGGTCAGAGGGGTTTTGCCTGCTGTTTGCGGTGTTTGAAGCGGAAGGAGTCGTTGCCGGTCTCCAGGATGTCGCAGTGATGAGTGATGCGATCGAGCAGGGCGGTGGTCATTTTAGCGTCCCCGAACACCGTGACCCATTCGGCGAAGGACAAGTTGGTGGTAATAATCAGAGAGGTCTTCTCATAGAGTTGGCTGATCAGATGGAATAACAGGGCGCCGCCGGAGGTAGGGAACGGCAAGTAGCCCAGTTCATCGAGGATTACGGCGTCGGCCTGGACGAGTTGTCTGACCATGTTGCCTGCCTTGCCTTGCTGCTTTTCCCGCTCCAGTTGGTTCACCAAGTCGACGGCGTTGTAGAAGCGGACGCGTTTGCGCTGGTGGATGGCGGCGACGCCCAAGGCCGTGGCGACGTGGGTTTTGCCAGTGCCCGTTCCACCGACCAGGATCAGGTTCTGGGCCGTTTCCATGAAGGCCGCGGTTGCCAGTGTCTCGATGTCGGCTTTTGGCAGCGGCGTTTCCGCCCAATCGATGCCGGTGAGATCGCGATGCACAGGGAAGCGCGCTGCCTTGAGTTGATAGCGCAGGCTGCGTACCTGGCGATCGGCAAGTTCGGCCTCGATCAGCCGGTCCATCCAGGCCTCGGGCTGCATTGGCCGCCGCGGCGCCTCGGCCAGCAACTCGCTCCAGGCGGTGGCCATGCCGTAGAGATGCAGCGCGTTGAGCTGGGCCAGGCGATCAATGGATGACATGGGACACCCCGCGCAGGCGGTCGTAGCGGCCGCAATCGGCCAGCGGTTCGACCTCGAGCTTCAGCATATCAGGCACGTTCATCGTGACCGGCTGCATCGGCGCGATCAGCCGCTGCATCGCGTTCATCACCACAGACGCGGTGACGACGTTGCCGTCCAGCACCAGATCACAGGCGACTTCCAGCGTTTCCAGCCCAACATCTCGCGCCATCAGCAGCAGCTCGACGAAGGCCCGATCGCCCTTGGGCTGCTTGAGGATGCGGTCACGCACAAGCTGGATGGATTGCGGCAGGTGCCACTCGCGGAACGGCGTGCCGTTGCGCAACGCGCCGGGCTTGCGCTCCAGGATGGGCAGGTAATGCCAGGGATCGCAGATCAGCTGATCGCGCCCGAAACGCCGGGCATGTTGGGCGATCACCGCCCCCTCGGCCACCACGCTGACCTGTGTGGCGGTGCTGCGAACCGAGACCGCACGGCCAGCAAACGCTGCCGGGACGCTGTATCGATTGCGGTCCAGCACCACGAGACAAGTGCTGGAGACCCGCAGCATATGCTCCACGTACCCGTCGAAGGTCGCGGTGATCTGCCGCAAAGCAAGCTGCTCTTCAACGAAGCAAGCTGCGATGGACCGGTCCGGTGTCGCCGGATGCTTGCGCTGGGCCAGCTCCCGGCACCGCATGGCCAGCCACTCGTTCAACGCCTCGAAGTCAGCGAACCGGGCCAGCGGCGTGAACAGCCACTCCCGGACGTTGCCGACCTGGTTCTCGACTTGGCCTTTCTCCCACCCCGACGCCGGAGTGCAGGCGACAGGCTCGAAGACATAGTGGTTCGCCAGCACCAGGAAGCGGCGGTTGAACAGCCGCTCCTTGCCGGTGAAGATCGTCTCCACCACCGCCTTGAGATTGTCGTACACCATACGCTGCGGCACGCCGCCAAAGAAGGCGAACGCGCGGTTATGCGCGTCAAACACCATCTCCTGGGTCTCCCGCGGGTAGGCCACGACGAACATCTGACGGCTGAACGTCAGGCGGAAATGCGCCACCTTGATGGTCTGCATGACCCCGCCGAGCTCGACATGCTCGTGGCTCCAATCGAACTGGCAGACCTCGCCGGGCGAGAACGACAGCGGCACGAAGGCTTGCGTAGTAGATGGCCCGGATCTGACGGCTTTCCAACGCCGGACGAACCGCTGCACGCTGTCATACGCCCCCCGGTAGCCCTCTGCCTGCAACCCTTCGAATAGGCGGCGTGCAGTCCGGCGCTGGGCTTTCGGCAGATGGCACTCCACCCGCAGCCAGGTTTCCAGCGTCGCCTCGAACGCCCCCAGCATCGGCGTCGGTTGCTTCTGGCGACGGTAGAGCGGCTCGCACAGACTGCGACAATGCTTGCGGACCGTCGGCCGGGATAGGCTCAGCTCACGCGCGATCGAACTGATGCTCTCCTTGCTGACAAGACGACGGCGCCGGATCTCGGCAATCAAATCCATGAACAACACCCCAAATTCTCCAGCGCAAACGCCGGATGATCGCACGGACCAGGGTGGAAACTATTGGACGCTGTTTACCCCCGGAATCTGGAAACTTTTGCACGCTGTTTCACAGCTTTCGAGCAAAGCGAGCGGCTACTAGACATTCGCACCCGATATCTGCACAGGCTAGACGATTGATATCCTGCGCCTCAGTCGCTGGTGCGTAATTCGTGATTTATGCACCGCGCTCAATTTCGAGCTTAGCGGTTGCCCTTCGGCCTCTGCATCTGAGCTGCCGCCGCCTTGAATCCTTCCCACTCCCTTTCACCCCAGTGATGGACCCCACTTGCGAGCCAGTTCGGTGTCTGGTTGAGCACTGCCTCCTGGATAGCGGGAGGCCACTCGCCGTGATCCAATTTCGTATTGAACACCAGCCCGTTGAGGGAGAATTGGATCACTTGCTGCCCCCATTGCACGCCTCTGGCGGGTGTCAGCATAAAGGCATCCTTAGGAAGCACGGTCTGGTGGATCGCTGACATGAAGACGTCGGGGGCCTGATAGACGCTTCCGCCGAAGGTGACGTGCCGGATATTGGGCTCCCATTCACCTAGATCGACATCTTGAGCCTCTGGACGCGCCGAATGATGAAAGCGCCATAACACCGAGCAAACGAAGCGGATCAAGGACTCGTTGTCGGTGCCGTCGCGGCGAAAAGCTCTTCCGTCAATTTCAGCCTGCGAGAGTGAGAAATCACGGATGAATTCAATCGCATAATTTTCGTAATCATGAACCTGTGCTTCATGTGTATCACATAGAAATTCGTCGAATACGCCAGATTGGCTTATTGTTTTACCGGGCCGCTCCGCGTTTACTATCCAAAAATGTGCCCCATTGCCCCGTAGGTCGCGCCCGAAGGCGGCGGGCAGAAGATGGGAGCGCACCGTTTCCGTCGAACCGCAAATGACACAGGGCCTGGGCATGCCGAAATGATGCGTGACCTGCAGGGCGGGGGCAAGCGACGCCCGCTAGATGTCGTTGCTATGGAGGTTGTCCCTCCGGGGCTGAGGGAGGGGGTTGTGGGTGTGAGGCCTGCAACCCCAAGCCCGGAGCCCCGGATGGACACCCATAACAATGCCAGAACCACCTGCCATGGTCGAATGCTGATCGTGCAACGTCTCGCGAGCGGATGGTCCGTGGCAGCCGTCGCCCATGCCCAGGGCGTCACACCCAAAACCGTGCGCAAATGGCGCGACCGCCACGCCGCAGAGGGCCACACCGGCCTCGCCAACCGCTCCTCCCGCCCGCATCGCAGCCCAGCCCGCCTGGACGCGGCCGACGAGGACGCGATCGAGGCATTGCGACGCCAGCGCCTGTCCGGCCCGGCCATCGCCCGTAGGCTCGGCCGCCCCATCTCCACCATCGGCCACGTGCTGCGGCGCCCCGGCCTCGGCCGCCTGGCCACGCTCGATCCCCGGCCGCCCATCATCCGCTACGAACGCGAACAGCCCGGCGAGCTGATCCACATCGACATCAAGAAGCTCGGCCGCATCGACGGCATCGGCCACCGCATCACCGGCGACCGCACCGGCCAAAGCAACCGCCGCGCTGCTGGCCGCGGCCTCGGATGGGAATACCTGCATGTCGCCATCGATGACCGATCGCGCCTGGCCTTCACGCAGCTGCTGCCCAGCGAACGCAAGGAAGACGCCATCGCCTTCCTGGAAAGCAGCCTTGCTTGGTTCAAGCAGCACGGCGTCACGGTCCAGCGCGTGATGACCGACAACGGGTCAGCCTACAAAAGCAAGCTGTTCGCCGCCGCGCTGGACAACCATGGCGTGGCCCACAAAAGCACCCGGCCCTACACGCCAAACACCAATGGCAAAGCCGAACGCTTCATCCAAAGCAGCATCCGAGAATGGGCCTATGCCACCCCGTTCAACACCTCAGCCGAACGCCAGCAGGCCATGCACCCATGGCTGCACGACTACAACACCGCACGACCACACTCAGCCCTCGGCGGAAAACCTCCCATCTCCAGGCTCAACAGGGACAACCTCCAGAGCAGCGACATCTAGCCGCTATTATTCACCAGCGTGTCGGCGGTTGGTAGCGCCATGACGGTCGCTCAACTTGAGGCTGTAACTTCATAGCTCACCGCCGGTCCCATATGGGTCCGTTAGTTTTGGTTTGGGTAGCTGGTGGGCGTTGGGGTTGATCGGCATCGGGTGAGGTATGGAGCATCCGCCCGATGGATTAGATGCTGAGGCGAGGCATGCGCGTCAGGAGCAACGCGAACAGCGCCTGATCCGGCGTTGCCCGCGGCAGGTGCAGGCGCACCTTCGTTTTCAAGACCTCGATGCGCACCGCCAGCTTGATCAGCCGCAGCCGTAGGGTATCGAACTGAGCGACCCGCCAGCGCGACCGGCGCGGCATCAGCGTGCGCAGGCTCCACATGAGCCAGTAGGCGCCGACATGCAGGAACAGGCGGAACTGGTTGGCGCTTGCCCGGCAGCACGAGGTCCGGTCGGCGGCCAAATGCGTCTTCCATGCCTTGATGTGGTTCTCCGCCTGCCCGCGTGCGCAGTAGATATCCTGATAGACGGTTCGGCCGGACGGGCCGATGAGGCTGGTGACGACGAAGCGTGTGTCGGTGCCCTGCGGTCCGGCTTCCACGCGAGCAACAATGCGCTCCACGCGGTCCCAACTCGCCGCGCCGTCGTAGAATTCCTTGAACCGGCGCAGCTTCGTGCCGTCCGCAGCCGTGGCAGCACGGGCGGCGGTGCTCTGCTCGAGGCTGAGGACGTGTTTGCGCAGCGTCGAGGTGGGCGCCACGCCGAGCGTGTAATCCAGCCCTCTGACCCGGCAGAACCGCAGCACCTCCGGCATGCAGTAATGGCTGTCGGCGCGAAGCATGATCTCCACAAGCGGCCAGTGGCCGCGGATCGCACAAGCGGCCAGTGGCCGCGGATCGCGGTGATCAGGCGATGCAACCAGCGCACGATCTGCTTGCCCGAAGGCCTGCTGGCCGGGCGCAGCACGGCAGCGATCATACGGCCGTCGCCGTCGAACACCACGATCGGCTGGAAGCCGTATTCGTCATGATGCGCGTTGAACAGCCGCAACTGCTGGCCGCCATGCACGGCGTCGAACGTGTCGTCGATGTCGAGCACGATGCGGCGGGGCACCTGGCGGAAGCTGTGGCAGTAATGCTCGACCATGGCTCGCCCCATGCGCAACAGAGCACGCGCATCCGGCAGGTTCTCCAGGCGCGAGATGGTCGGCTGCGAGCAAAGGTCGCCATCATCCGGCAGCCGTCCCATCGCCAGCTTGAACATCGGGTCACGGCGCAGGGCATCGGCGTCGTTGCCGTCCTCGTAGCCCGCCGCAATCATCAGCATGCGCGTGCGGATGATCTCGTCCAGGCCATGGACCACCCGACTGGGATCACGCGGGTCTCGGATGCAGCTCGCCAGGCGCGAGGCGATGGCAAGCCGCTGCTCGACCTCGCGCAGCGCCAGCAGCCCACCATCGGAAGACATGCAGGAACCGTCGAAACGCGCCTCAATCGTCTTGCTGCCGACCGGTGACAAACCAGGCAGCATCGGGGTAGATTCAACTTTGACGGGCATGCGCTCCGGGATCCGATGGGAATGGTGTCACGACCAAATCCTACATCGTATCAGCGGCTTGTCCCATGCCCGTCACCCCTGGCGAATAATCCGGGCTAGGTGATCTTGGTCGAAAACCGATGATCCAGGTTCGATGCCGGTCTAAGCAGGCCATTTATTGCGTGGCGCCGTGTTGCGCTCCGGAAACCGAACCCGGGAGGGCGTTCGCGCGCTTCAAGAATGCGTATCCGTTAAACCACCCATGACCGGACGGCCCGACCGCCATGTCCGTCACTAACCAAAATCGGAAATTGGATTGGCTGTTCACCCGTGCTTTTGGCCAGAGTGCCTTAGCGTGGCTTCGGAGTCTCTGTTGCCACCTGCGTTGGGCGATGGAGCGCCTTGTAGAGAGTAGTCTTGCCAACTTTGAGGCGAGTGGCGATCTCGCGTATTGTGAGGCTTGAGCCAATCATGCTGCGGACCCTATTCGACTTACCCACAAGCTCCTGCCACACGCGTTGTGTGAAGGGGGACCCAGGACGGGCAAGGACAGTCGAGAAGGCCGCTGAGCAAGCGGCGAAGTAGGCGCGCAGCTCTGCCTCGATCTGGGTAATCGGTGCCACCCGGCCGAAGGAGATGGATGAACCCATTCTTTCCCGCAAACGGGAGAGTTCACCTCGTAGCGCCTTGCGGTCGAAGAACTCCAGTAGGTGCAGGTCGTGCGGGTCAGCAACAGCCAGCATCGCGCCGAGCGGCGTTTCAATCCAGTCTGCTTTCAGCAGCTCCCGGCCCCTCATACCAGTCATCCCCGGTGTTGACTCGGGTGTGATTTGGTGCGGCTCGTGCGGCTCTGGTTCGGTTTTGGCCTGACCTGTTGGGTGGGCTGATGATGAACGGCATACGACTGGTGATCCGCGATGATCTCTCTGCGGCGGAGTTACGCAAGCGCGCGCGGCAGGAGACAGACCGTGCAGCGGCCGCGCGCATGATGGCAATCGCCAACGCGTTGGAGGGTATGACGCGGGCCGAAGCGGCGCGGCTTGCCGGCATGGAGCGGCAGGCGCTGCGCGATGCTGTGGTGCGCTACAATGCCGAGGGTTTGGACGGACTGCACGATCGACCGCGGCCCGGCAGCAAGCCTCGCCTGGACGATCAGCAAATGGCGCAACTGCGGCAGATCGTGCTGGACGGCCCGGATGTAGAGAAGACGGGCTTGTCGGCCTGGACGTTGGCCGATCTCTGCGACGAGGTGAAGCGGCGTTGGGGGATCGGCTATCACGCAGCGCACATGTCCAAGCTGATGCGCAAGCTCGGGCTGTCGCGGCAGAAAGCTCGACCGTCGCACCCCAAGGCCGACCCGGCGGCGCGAGAAGCCTGGTCAAAAAGGGGCTCCAAGACGAGCTGGACTGCATCGCAGCGAGGCATCCAGGCTGCCGCCTGACGCTCTGGTTCGAAGATGAAGCACGGTTCGGTCAAAAGGGCCGCACGTGCCACCGCTGGTTCATCCGCGGTCAACGACCGCCGGGTTTATGCGACCAGCGCTACACCTGGACGCACTTGTTCGCCGCCGTGCAGCCAGAGACTGGCGCCGCGTTCGCCTTGGTACTGCCGGAGCTGAACACTGCGGCAATGCAGCTGTTCCTAGATCGGTTCGCCGCCACTGTGCCTGCGGGCGAGCATGCCGTCATGGTGATGGACCAAGCCGGATGGCACATCACCGACGAGTTGAACATACCGCAGAACGTATCCCTCGTGTTGCTGCCGTCATACAGCCCCGAGCTGAACCCGGTTGAGCGAGTTTGGCTCTATCTGCGCGAACGATATCTCAGCCACAGGTTGCTCAACAGCTACCAAGAAATCGTCGATGCACTCTGCGTCGCATGGAACAAGCTTAGCAAAACCACCCTGGCGTCCCTCACAGGATACCCATACCTAAAGCAAGTCAGGTTCTAAGCAGGCCGGTATCAGACGACTTCAAACCTCGCTAGACGGCCGGTCGTAGGCAGCTCACGCGGAACGAAACGATTGGATAGCTGGACTTCTTGGACATATCCAGGCTTTCCAACGGGATTACTATACTGGTGAAGTCCCGATGGCCGAAGTGGACCGTCATGCTCGCCTGGGCGTTCCCGGAGGCGCCTGACCTCAGGCCGGCTTCGATCAGCCGAAAGCTTTCGTGGTTAACTCCTACCCATAGGTCGATCTGCGGCAGTGTGATCAGCTCGCCCCCATCGATGTCCTCAAAGCTCTCCGCGGCCAGTTCGCGGGCGATCTCGATGTTCCCGCAGGCGCCCTCCAGGCCGTGCTCCTCAGCGTATTTCTGCATCCGGCCGTCGATGCCCGACAAGAACGTCACGTGGACGCGCGCTCCCTCGAACCTGGGGCCGGAGTCCTCGGCGTTCCACACGGCGCCGAAGGTACTGCACCGCGCCGACATCTTCCCCTTGACGTAATCGTAGGATGAGGAAATCCCAGCTTCGAGCCGGATGTAGAGGATTGCGTCACCCATGGGTGAGCAGTGCATGCTGAGACCGCTGGCTGCACATTTTCATGTCTTCCTCAGCCGTACGTCTCAGTCGCCAGCCTGGCTGCCACTTCGGGATCATGAAATCCACCTCCATCACACTACCCAATAGGAGCGAGTCGCATTCAGGAATTCAATCACCCAGGGGAATCCTAGCTACGGCTCAGAGACGATGGCTTGTTGACAGCTTTGTCCCATTCTGCCGAAAAAACATGGGACGTCGTGGGACGCGTGACAGCATGCTCGTAACATGCTGACAGACCGCAAGATTGTCCGTTCCGAGCTCGGTGAAATGGTCGCGAAAGCGATGGCTGTGGGCGGCCCCGAGTTCTCGCAAGCGCCTATTGTGTCCCATTTCTCGGGACGTGGGATTGGCCGCTCTACGCTCTATCGGTGGATTACGGACGCGATGGAGGAAGCGGCCGCCAAGATTACGGTAGCCGCCCAGGACGAAAGTGGCTCGGCACCTGAGGTCGAGGCTCCAAACGAACCCGGCGCGGGCGTGGCGGTCGCCACCAGGGGCATTGTCGCCCAGGCGGACCTCGACGCCACCGCCATACTGCGAGCCTTGCAGCAGAACATGGAGGCGTCGCGGCAGGTCATGGCCTATTCGCGAAAGGACGACGGCTCGGTGCGCAACGCCAAGTTGCTCATGGTCGCGTCGGAGAACCTCCGCCGCGGGATCGAGACAGCTAGCCGCATCTTCGAGGCCGTGCATAGCGTGCAGCGGGTCGAGGCCTTCCACCGCATGATCCTCGAGGAGATCGCCGCAGAGTCGCCGACGTGCGCCAAGCGGATCTGGGACCGGCTTGAACAGGCTGGGCGGCATGGCATCGCTTGACTACCGTGCGTATTCCGACGATGCCGCCCGGGTATTCCAACCCTAATCCGCGCATCGTTCTAATCTGATGCCGCCCACCATTCCGATCTGATCGCGCCCGGGTGGTGTCGTCTCACAGGTCGGTTTTGGTCATGTCATGGTGGTGCAGCCGAGGTCAAGCAACGGCCCGCTGCTTGCGCAGGCTTTCCCCTTTCAGCTCGATGCGGTGGGCGTTGTGGATGAACCGGTCCAGGATGGCGTCGGCCAGTGTCGGGTTGCCGACGATGTCGTGCCAGCGGTCGACTGGCACCTGGCTGGTGATGATCAGCGACCCAGCATTGTAGCGGTCCTCGACGATTTCCAGCAGGTCGCGCTGCTGTTCGGCGATCAGCGGCTCCGGTCCCCAATCGTCCAGGATCAGCAGGTCCACCCGGGCAAGCTGCTTCAGTAGCCGAGCATACCGGCCGTCGCCGCGGGCCAGGGCGAGTGCAGCAAACAGCCGCGGCACCCGCTGGTAGAACACCGACAGGTTCTCCCGGCACGCTTTATGGCCGAGCGCGCAGGCCAGCCACGACTTGCCGACGCCAGACGGCCCGGTCAGCAGGCAATGCTGCCGTTGGCGGATCCAGTCACAGCTCGTCAGCCTCATGAACACCGCACGGTCCAAGCCGCGAGGCGCGCGGTAGTCGACGTCCTCGACCGCGGCCGCGTGGCGCAGTTTGGCAGCCTTGGCCCGGCTCTCGAACCGCTTCTGCTGGCGCAGCGTGCTCTCGCGTTCGAGCAGAATGCCGAGCCACTCCGCGTGCCCAAGGGCCGCGGCCTCCGGGTTGTCCGCCAGGTCGCGGAAGCCTTTGGCCATGCCGTGCAGGCCAAGGTCGGCCAGCAGATCGAGTGTGGGATGGGTGAGCAATATCAGTCTCCTAATGGTAGTAGCCAGAACCGCGGATGTTGTCGTGCAGCAGCGGCGCTCCCTCCGCAGGCGCAGTGGGCGGCGACGTTCGGTCGAGCCGATGCTTGAGGATCGAGGCGACCGAGCCGTAGGACAGCGCGCCGATCTCGATTGCGCGGGCGCTGGCTGCTTCCACCCGGGCGGCATCCAGCCCGCGGAACAGCCGCAGGATGCCGAGGCAGGTGCGGAAGCCCTGCTCGGGATGCGGCCTGCGGGCCATCACGGCGATGATCAGCGCCTCCGTGGCAGGCCCGATGCCGCGGGCGTCGCGCTGCAGGCGCTCCGGCGTCCACTCGGCATAGCGCCGGTGCGCGCTCGGCATGTGCTCGGTCTGGGTGCCGTGACGCGGGCCGCCATAGCGCCGGGCATGGGCGGCGACACGCTTGCCACGGTGGAACACCTCGATCGTGCGCTGTGTCGCCCCGGGGATTGCGTCCGTCAAGCTGGTGTAAAATCCGGTGTAGTTGAGGTGGCCATTGGTCAGGCGGCTATGGTGGCGATCTCATTGGGTATAGCGTCGATAGTCGGCGGTATGAGTTCGGCCATGGCCTCGGTCTGCATGTAGCGGTGCTGGAGTTGCCACTCGTCGTTGGCCTCCAGCAGCACCGCGCCAATCAGCCTGATGATAGCGCCCTCGTTTGGAAAGATGCCGACGACGTCGGCCCGGCGTTTGACCTCCTTGTTAAGCCGTTCGATCGGGTTGGTGCTGTGGATCTTCACCCGGTGCTGGGCGGGGAAGTTCATGTAGGCCAGCACGTCGGCCTCGCTCTCGTCGATGAACGCACCGAGCTTCGGCCATTTGTCGCGGAGTTGGTCGGCGACGTGACGCATGGTCTGGGTGGCGTTCTGATGGTCCAACTGGGTGAATGCCTGGCGAAGAGCGGCCGATACCATGTTCTGCTGGCCTTTCGGCACGTAGGCCTGTGCATTGCGCATCCAGTGAACGCGGCATCTTTGCCACGTGGAGCCCAGCACCCGGCGGATCGCAGCCTTCAGGCCTTCGTGCGCGTCTGAGATGACGAGCTTGGTGCCGCGCAGGCCCCGCTTGACCAGGCTCTTGAGGAACGTCGACCAGAACATCTCCGCCTCCGAAGGCCCGATGTGCAGGCCAACAATCTCGCGCTTGCCCTCGGTGTTCACGGCCACAGCGATTATCACCGCCACCGTCCTGATCTGCCCACCCTCACGCTGCTTGAGGTAGGTGGCATCCAGCCA
This sequence comes from Acetobacteraceae bacterium, assembly GCA_965198565.1. Taxonomy (GTDB): domain Bacteria; phylum Pseudomonadota; class Alphaproteobacteria; order Acetobacterales; family Acetobacteraceae; genus LMUY01. Next base: position 420,322 of record OZ240665.1, read on the forward strand.
GAGATAAGGCCAATCGCCGACAAGAGGGCGTTCGAGAAAGGCATTCACCCGATCGTCGATGTCCTTGCACAGCTTGCTCACCGTGCTCTTGCTGATCCCTGCCAGGCCCATCGCCTGCACCAGGTCATCCACCCGCCGCGTCGACACGCCGCCGATCCACGCTTCCTGGATTACCGCCACCAGGGCCTTCTCGGACGTCTTGCGGGGCTCCAGAAACGGCGGGAAGTAGCTGCCCTGGCGCAGCTTGGGGATGCGGAGCTGCAGGCTGCCCAGCCGCGTGTCCAGCGTCCGGTCGCGGTAGCCGTTGCGATAGGTCGCCCGCTCGGCCGTGCGCTCGTGCCGTCCGGCGCCGATCAGCCCCTCTACGTCCGTCTCCATCAGCAACTGCACCACAGCCTCCGCCACACTGCGCAGGAAGTCGCCATCTCCGGCTTTCGCCAGCAGCTCGGCCAACGGTAGTCTGTCCTCGGTCATCGGGTCCTCGTCGGTTCAGGTTAGAGCCTCGCAACTCCACCTTAGCCAGCCGATCCGATGACCACCTCCGCCTACACCGCCGACGTCAGCGAAATTCCACCACGAGCACGGACGCTATCCGCCCGGGTGTCGACCTGCTCGCGGATCAAGGCGTGCGGCACCGAGTAGAAGAAGCCCTGCACCTCGTCATGCGCAGCGTGCTTCGCACGACGTGGTAGTCGATGCCGACACGGGCGAGGTGCCACTCGGCATATTCGAAGTCGTCCTGCGGCGGCGCTCGCATCACCGGTTGCTCGATCGCCTCGAACAGCTGGCGGCGGCTCATGCCGAGGCGGCGCATCTCACGGCTGTTCATCCGCTCCACCGCGATGGCAATGGCGGCGTTGCACTCGGCCAGGGAGAAGAACGTCGCGTTGCGCAGGCGACCGACGATGTAGGATGGGCGAACCGCACCCCGGCCTCCACCGCCGCCTTGTCGCGCGGGCGCCGGGGCCGGGCGGGCAGGATGCCGACGCCGTAGTGCGACGCCATCGCACCGTAGCTGCGGTTCACCTCCGGGTCGTAGAATGACGCCTTGTGGATGGCGCTCTTGAGGTTGTCGGGCACCAGCAGCCGCGGAACCACGCCCCAGAACCGGACCATGCGCACGTGTGCGCCGATCCAGTCCGGCAGCGTCTGCGTCCAGGTCGCCTCCGCATAGGTCAGGCTGGACGCCCCTCCGCTGCCATTCCACGCGCTATGCGCGCGGAACCTTGGGCAGCTCCGCCCAGCACCGCGACGAAGATCTCCGCCGTGCTCACCACGCCCATGACCGGGTCGGTGATCGGCACCAGCTTGCCGGAGTAGTCGACGAACGCCTTGTGTCCGGCCTCGTGCTGCTGGCGCATGGTGGGCGACAGCCGCCGCTCGAACTCGCGGAACAGTTGGCAGAACCGGCTGTAGGCATACCCCTCCGGGTGAACCGCCCGATACTCCTCCCACAGCACCAGCAGATTGACGCCGGGCCGCTTGAGCTCGCGCACCAGGGCCGACCAGTCGGGCTCGGCGTGATATCTCGCCCCGGCGCGCACGCCCGCGTTGACGAACAGCCGCGCCATCAGGCTCTCGTCGGTGACGTCCGCCGCCAGCAGCCAGACAATCCCCGCCGCGGCCGCCCGGCCCAGGTACTCGCGTACCGTGCTCGGCGACACGCCCAACTCGCGCGCGATCTCCCGGGTGCTCGCCCCGGCGCCGAAGCGCATCGTCAGCAACTGCTTGATCCGCCGCATGGACAGCCTCTGTGTCGGCATCCCGCCCCTCCATCGATTGCGATGGCGGCACTGGAAGCCAGATCATTGCTGACCCGCGAGACAATCCCTTCCCCGGATGCCCGCTACCCAAACAGGGTGGGCGGCATCGTCAGAATGGTGGGCGGCTTGAGATTGGAATGGTGGGCGCCATCACGTCAGAACGATGGGCGGCATCAGATCGGAATAGGTGGGCGGCTTACGTCGGAATCCGCACATCAGGGTCAGGTGACGGTGGCGCGGCTGCTGGCGCAATTGCGGGCGATCGGCACCCGCGTGTCCAAGCGCCAGGTCATGCGCCTGCTGATCGCCGGCCAGGAGGACTTCACCCATGAGGCCCGCGAAATCGCCTTCTGGGACTATCTCGGCGACAGGCTGGCAGTCCCAAATTGTCAGCCAGTTCCGCACCTACCACGCCTCGTCAGCCTTCGATGTCAAGCCGCATAGCCGCCCGGGATTTTGCCCCTCTTACAAATCCTTGCGTCTCCACTGCCGTCCGGAAAGCGCGACCATTGTCAGAGCTGCGCCAGATCGCAATCACGGCCGCCCTTATAAGGTTCAGATCAAGCCCGGACCGGTCGGCCTGCCGCAGCTCTACGTCCGACAGACGGCGCTTGGGACGAGTTACGCCATCTCGGCCAACGTGAGCGCCCTGAACCCATGCATGGCCGAACTCTTCCTCCAGCTGCCGGGCGGCTACCTCGTGGCGTCGATAGTTGAAGCTGCTGGAGATCGGCCTCAGGGTTTCCCGATGGATCCGACCCCAGACCACGTGCAGGTGGATTCGGCCGTTCTTGATGTGCTGGACGACGATGCGGGGCTGCCCGCCTAGTCCGAGCTTCTCTTCGGACAGGTCTACCGTTCTAAGTGTCTGGGCTTCGCTCAGCGGCGCCTCGGCGGGCCCAGCGTTGAGCGACAAATGGTAGACCGACTTCTTGCATCCGCAAGCAACGCCGTAGGCTGCCATTTCCCGGAGGGCACCACGAACATCGTTGGCCGCCGTGCCCCTGATCTCGCGGATGACCACGCTCTCGTTCGTGTCTACCCGTTGAAGGTGAGGGGCAAGGTAGTTGGTGTAGCTGGCGTAACCCAGTCGCGGGCCGCCTCTCAGGATCATGGGAGTCGCCCTAGTGCCAGAAACAAAGCGCCCCGAATGCTCATGATCTCGGACTGGATTTCGCGCAACTGCTCAGCCTGTGGAGCAATGCCGGTGCTGTTCGCGGTTCTCGCCATCTGGTTAACATTGCCGTCCAGGGACCCCACGGCAGCCAGCACTTTGACCAGTTCAACCTTGGCAGCTGGCGGTCGCCGAACAGCCCGAGGACCGGTATTGCCCAAGGCAGTCGCACGCAGGTAGGCCCCGGCTGACAACCCGGCACGGTCCGCGGCGGCGTCCAAGTCGGCGCCCTCCTTCGGGGTCAAGCGTATTGCCACCGAGCGGGTACGCTGCCGCTTTTCGGACTTGCTTGCTACTTTCCTCGCCACCTCGCCTCCTCCTCCATCGCCCGGTTTCCGCCCAGCAGTTCCGGAGGTCCACGGAGGGTGGAACCCTCCTGGCCAGCCCGCACGGTTTACCGTGCATGGCTGGCCTTCTCCGAATACCTCCACCACAGGAGGCAATACACCGAGCCAAAGCGCAAGTACGCCGAAGCACTTTTAAAGGTATATAACGGTCGCTCTCCACCCGGATGCAGTATGTATTTCCTGTTACTGCGATCGCGGCAGTGATTCGGCACGGGAGAATGGTTTATGATTCAGGTGGATTATGGTTCGACTCCTCGGCCGAACCGACATGTTTATCGCGAAGCCTGGCTTGATGCTGGGCTGACTCTGCTTCGACGGCCGTTCAAGGAGCACGGCTTCAGCCTCGATAGGAAGATCCGTATGGCGATCGGATTTACGAGCGGAGGTCGAAGGAGCAACTTGTTCGGCGAGGTCTTCCGGCAGGAGAAGTCGGCCGGCGGGTATTTCGAACTCTGGATAATGCCCACGATCTCGGACCCGTATGACGTCCTGACCGTTCTCACATCGTTGCTGATGATCACGTTGGCCGGTGATGCCAAGGCCCCCTACAAGCTCATCGCGACGAAGATCGGAATGAATGGGGACAAGAAGAAGCCCGCCGCCGAAGGCAAGATGATGCGGCGTTTAAACGCCATCGCAGCAGAGCTCGGCCCGTTTCCGCACGACGTTGTGGATGTCAGAGCTACCGCTGTGGGTCTTGGTCCCAAACAGGATACCCGCCAACTCCTCGCGGCCTGCCCCGAATGCGGGGTCAAGATCCGTCTCACTGCGCTGGCCATCAACACGGCTGGTCTGCCTGTATGCGGCAAGGATGGCGTGTCGTTTGAGCTCCGCGTCGCTGACCAGCATTCCGGCAAGAATGCTGCCACCGATGGCGATGCCGCACCGGCGTTGACAGACACCAGCGATCCCTCTCCGCAGCGCAAGAGCCCTTCCAACGACTACGGTGGAGTTCCTTCATCAGTGATTGGCGATCCTTCCGCTGATGAGGAGTCTGACGTTCCGACCGGCAGCATCAGTGTGGTTCCGTTTACACCGTCCGGCGCTGACCAGAGGTCAGCGAACGATGCTGTAGCTACCCGCGATCCAGTGTCGGCATTGCCCGACAGCGCCAGTGAAGCCACGTCTCAGCAGGGCGATCAGGCCAGCGACGCCGATGACACCATCATGTCGGATGCTGGCTCTGACGCGAATGACCGGCCACAATCCGATACTGTCGAAGCGGCATTTACATCGGCGACACCAGACCTGAATGAAAGTGAGAGCGCTTCCGCTCAAGCATTGACCGCGGCGTCGACTGATAGCTCGAGCGACCTATCCTCGACGCCCGGTGATGACCTGTTCGGCAATGGTGAAGGAAGCGAGGCATCGATCGCAGACGCTTGTCCGGCCAAGAAGATCAGGTCGCCCTCGCCGGAAGCAGTTCGCCCCCGTGACAAGCAATCGCCGATGTGGACAGCTCCTTTTCCGGAGCCACCGAATGACGCGACGGCCAGCCAGCTCGACCGGTCTGCCGAGAGTGTCAATTTCTACCGCACCGAGTGGAGGGGCGTCAAGAACAAGCTGATGGTACAGAGGCTTGTCTTGGCGAATGGTGGCACATTCAAAGTCAGCGAGGCTGATGATGCCCAGGCACCGTAGCGTCCCAGCTCCTCATCACGGTCAGGAGCCACTCCCCGAGTGGCCCGTGACCCCCGCCGGCTCACCGCCGATCTTTGAACGGGCAGCCGGCAAGGGAGCCTTGCCGACACGCCTGGAGGCTGCGCAGCATGGAGAGCCAGGATCCGGCGACGCACAGCTCTCAGCCCGCGCTGGCGAAGGCACGCAGGACGTTCTCCGTCTCGCCCGACTGCTCGGTGAGCAAGCGGCACGACGGCGGTTTCGGTCAGAGGGTGCCGTCGTGGTCTTGGATTGGCACGTGGCGGTTGCGTTAGGGTTGATCTTGGGAGCAGCGATGCGGCGGTTAGCGGTTCGAACGATCGGCGGCCTGGCTATCAGGCGATGCTGGAAGCGGCGCGTAGGTCGACGTTCGATGTGATTGTCTCCGAATCGCTGGATCGGCTGTCTCGCGACCAGGAGGACGTCGCTGCCGCGTATAAGGGTTGTAGCTTTGCCGGCGTCAGGATCATTACGATTACGGAAGGAGTGGTCTCGGAACTTCAGGTCGGCCTCAACGGCACTATGAATGCGCTGTTCCTTAGCAAGCTTGCCGGCAATACCCGCCGTGGCTTGCGCGGCCGTATCGTAGCCGGATTCGCGGCGGGAGGTATCACCTACGGCTACGCCGTGGCGCTGGACGTAGACCACGAAGGCAAGCTCGTGCGAGGCGCTCGCCGCATCGTGGAAGCGCAAGCCGCCATCGTCCGCCGGATCTTTTGCAATTACGCCGATGGCGTTTCGCCCAAGATGATCGCGACGACACTGAATGCAGAAGGAATTAAGGCTCCTAAGGGCGGAGCCTGGTCGCCAAGCACGATCAACGGCAATCGCCGCCGCGGTACGGGAATTTTGAACAACGAGCTGTATGCGGGCTGGCTAGTTTGGAACCGTCAGCGTTACGGTAAGGATCCGGAGACCGACAATCGTGTTCCGCGGCCGAATGCCGAGGAGGATGTTGAACGAACGAAGGTTCCACACCTCCGGATCGTCGACGACAAGCTCTGGCAGCGTGTCCGTGAACGGCAAGGCAAGCTGGACAAGCAAGCTGAGGTAAGCGGAGGAGCCGCACACGCCAAGCAACGGCCTCGAAGCATCTTTTCTGGGCTGATGCGATGCGGCGTCTGCGGTGCCGGGTTCTCTAATACCAGCGGTCGAAAGTCCTGACCCGTAGGGGGATTCCCACGTGCGCGTGGATGTGAGTCGATATGATCTGCATCGATTCGCGGAGTGTGGTGTGGTTGCTATTGCGGTTACCCGGACAGACCTCAGCCTGTCAGACTTGCGCGCGGCGGCCAAGCGCGCGGTGGACACCAAGCAGGCGCGACGTATTCTTGCCATCGCGATGGTGTTGGATGGCTACAGCCGCGAGGACGCGGCGCGGGCCTGCGGCATGGATCGCCAGACGCTGCGTGACTGGGTGCATCGCTACAACGAGGCGGGGCTCGCTGGGCTTGGCGATCGTCCACGCAGCGGCCGGCCCGCCAGCCTGACCGCGGCTGAACGTGCCGAAGTGGCGGGCTGGGTGGAGCAGGGCGCGGACCTGGCAACGGATGGCGTTGTGCGCTTCCGGCGGGTCGATCTGCGCGACCGGATTGCCGCGAACTTTGCCGTCTATTTGCACGAACGCAGCGTGGGCAAGCTGCTTGGCGAACTCGGCTACCGTCGCCTGTCGGTGCGGCCTTTGCACCCGCAAACCGATTTGGCGGCACAGGAGGCTTTTAAAAAAACTTTGCCGCGCTCGCGGCAGCGGCGTTAGGCAAACGCGCCGTTGGCAAGCCGGTCGAAGTCTGGTTCGGCGACGAGGCAAGGGTTGGCCAACAGGGAACGCTAACCCGCATCTGGGCCAAGCGGGGCAGCCGCCCGCGCGCGTTGCGCGACCGTCGCTTTAATTGGGCCTATGTGTTTGGCGCCATTTGCCCGGCGCGCGCCACCGGCGCTGCCTTGGTCATGCCAACCGTCAGCGTTGACGTTATGAACAAGTATCTCGCCGAAGTCAGTGTGTGCGTGAGCGCTGGCGCCATCGCCTTGCTGGTGATCGACGGTGCCGGCTGGCACCGCTCGCCAAAGTTGATCGTGCCAGCCAATATCGCACTGCTGATCCTGCCGCCCTACGCGCCCGAACTGAACCCGGTCGAACTCATCTGGGAGTATCTCCGCGCCAACGCATTCGCCCATCAGGTCTGGGACACCTACAGCGCCGTTCTGGACGCCTGCTGCAACGCCTGGAACAAGCTCATCGCCACCCCAGAGGTGATCCAATCAATCGGCAGCCGCGATTGGGCACAGGTCAAAACTTAAGGCCGCTGGTATAAGATAAGCGCCACGCACTTCGGCTGCTCGGGGGTGCGGAACAAGGTAAGCGTCGCGGCAGCCATAGCCTAGACGTGACTGCATTGAGTTTAGGGCGCCATGTGCCGTGGCGAATAGTGGTGAACCCTTCACCCTTGGCAATCAGGTTCGTGCGGGTCGGGGGGTTGGCGTTCGTATTGGGCGCGATCAGGTGCGAGTTTTCAGCGTCCTATCCAATAGCTACCTGATCTTTGGCGCTTTCGAGGTGACCGGTGAGAGTTGCCAGAAGTTCCATCAGCTGTCGGCGGGGCTTCACGTCGATGCCACTGAAGGAGCCAGTCTTGTCCCGTCTTAATAGCGCTTCAATCAACAATTTTTGCCTCTCGGTCGAGAGCCTGTAGAGCTTCTCGTCAATGGCTCCGATGTCGGCTCCGATCTGCCAGGCAAGATGGATCGGCACCAAAAGTACTTTCAAACATGAGCTTGCTTTTATCTCCTGTAAGGAAGGAAGCTTACGCGTCTTGTCCTCTCCACGTAGAATGCGCTGCGCGATCGCCTCTCGCCATGCTTTGTCTTCATAAAAGGTTGTCTGTCCGGCAACTCGCTCTCGGGCGAATTCTTCGTTCGAGAGCCGTCCATTCTTCAGTATCATCGGAGAGTGTTGTGAAGTTTCGCATTCAAAGGCTTCTAGGCTAGCGAACCTATCAAAAGCAGGCTCCAGCTCCAGGTCCGAAAGTTGATAGTGAACCGGCACTGTTCTGCATGTGTGAGGCCGTCGATCGTATATACCACATTGTTTGTCCACGAGTTTGGAACAGCGGCCAGACTCCAAGTCTAGTGTCATCGCCGATATTCGCACATACTTTCGGACTCGTTCGGCTTCGGTCCAACTACTGGATCGGCCGGTAAATTGGATTGAAGATTGCGCATCTAGTAATCGCCGCTTGGCGATGAATGCCGCCATGTCGCGTTGATCGGCATCAAGCCTTCCCCGACTTTGTATCCCAATCCTTTATCGACAATGGGAGTTCGGACATACTGAAGCAAAGCCAAAAGACGAAGTCACCCGATAAATTGATTGTTTCTGTGAGTTCAACCTCGGGAGATTCGTTGCAGCACTTACCACACATTGTACATGAAAAGTGTCTGTCTCTCTGCACGTTAACTCATCTCCGATGCATCGCAGCAGTTTCGGACGTGGTGTAGCTTGTCGTTTTCTCTACCATAAGGTTTGCTGCGGCATCGGTGGTGAATCATGCAGCAAATGCCGGTAAATTTACGGACATATCAAGAGTAGTGGCGGGCCGCCAATTCCAAGGCAGCAGCGTTTCCAGCTTGTTGGATTTGGTATGCTCCGAGACGATGCACTTGAGAACGTCGGCCAACCATGCCATCGGCTCTACGCCGTTCAGCTTTGCTGTCTGGATCAGCGTCATCGCGATCGCCCAATGACGGGCTCCGCCGTCCGAGCCAGCGAACAGCGCATTCTTGCGTGCCAGGGTATTGGACGGATCGCGCGTTCGACAACGTTCGTGTCCATCTCAACTCGGTCATCGTCGAGGAAGGCAACTAGGCCCGGCCAGTGCCGTATTGCGTAGCGCATAGCCTTTGCAAGATCGGACGCGCCAGAGATGCGCGGCAGCTGATCGTGCAGCCAATCATGCAATGCTTCGACGATTGGCCGACTTCGTGCGCATCGCACCAGCCGCCGGTGTTCGGCGGGATGGCCACGTATATCGGCCTCGATGGCATATAGGCTGGCCACGCGGGCGAGCAGCTCGGCCGCGATTGGTGACCCGGTAGAGGCGTGAAACTGGTAAAAGGCACGGCGCATGTGCACCCAGCAGAAGGCCAGTTGTACGGAACTGTCGGCGCGATCGCCCGCCAGGCTCTTGAACCCAGCATACCCATCGACCTGCAGCACGCCCTGAAAGCTCGCCAGGTGTCCCGCCGGGCGTATGCCTTTACGGTCCTCGGAGTACACGTAGGCGGCCGCGGGGTGAGATGGTCCACACCATGGCCGGTCATCGACGGCGTAATACCAGCGGTCGAAAGTCCTGACTCGTAGGGGGATTTCCACGTGCGCGTGGATGTGAGTCGATGTCAACTGCATTGATTCGGGGAGTGTGGTGTGGTTGCTATTGCGGTTACCCGGACAGACCTCAGCCTGTCAGACTTGCGCGCGGCGGCCAAGCGCGCGGTGGACACCAAGCAGGCGCGACGTATTCTTGCCATCGCGATGGTGTTGGATGGCTACAGCCGCGAGGACGCGGCGCGGGCCTGCGGCATGGATCGCCAGACGCTGCGTGACTGGGTGCATCGCTACAACGAGGCGGGGCTCGCTGGGCTTGGCGATCGTCCACGCAGCGGCCGGCCCGCCAGCCTGACCGCGGCTGAACGTGCCGAAGTGGCGGGCTGGGTGGAGCAGGGCGCGGACCTGGCAACGGATGGCGTTGTGCGCTTCCGGCGGGTCGATCTGCGCGACCGGATTGCCGCGAACTTTGCCGTCTATTTGCACGAACGCAGCGTGGGTAAGCTGCTTGGCGAACTCGGCTACCGTCGCCTGTCGGTGCGGCCTTTGCACCCGCAAACCGATTTGGCGGCACAGGAGGCTTTTAAAAAAACTTTGCCGCGCTCGCGGCAGCGGCGTTAGGCAAACGCGCCGTTGGCAAGCCGGTCGAAGTCTGGTTCGGCGACGAGGCAAGGGTTGGCCAACAGGGAACGCTAACCCGCATCTGGGCCAAGCGGGCAGCCGCCCGCGCGCGTTGCGCGACCGTCGCTTTAATTGGGCCTATGTGTTTGGCGCCATTTGCCCGGCGCGCGGCACCGGCGCTGCCTTGGTCATGCCAACCGTCAACGTTGACGTTATGAACAAGTATCTCGCCGAAGTCAGTGTGTGCGTGAGCGCTGGCGCCATCGCCTTGCTGGTGATCGACGGTGCCGGCTGGCACCGCTCGCCAAAGTTGATCGTGCCAGCCAATATCGCACTGCTGATCCTGCCGCCCTACGCGCCCGAGCTGAACCCCGTCGAACTCATCTGGGAGTATCTCCGCGCCAACGCATTCGCACATCAGGTCTGGGACACCTACAGCGCCGTTCTGGACGCCTGCTGCAACGCCTGGAACAAGCTCATCGCCACCCCAGAGGTGATCCAATCAATCGGCAGCCGCGATTGGGAACAGGTCAGAACTTAAGGCCGCTGGTATAACACCAGAGCCGCCCTGTCTTGGTGCGGCCGCGGCCAGGGTCGAGCACAGGCAGCGTGGTGTCGTCGGCGAATACCTTGCCTGACGAAAGCACCGTACTGACCACCAGGTCGTATAGCGGTGCCAACCACCAGCAGGCGGTGCCGACCCAGTTGCTCAGCGTCGAACGGTCCAGCGTAATGCCCTGGCGCGCCAGCATCTGCGACTGCCGATATAGCGGCAAGGAATCGCAGAACTTGCTGATGAGAACATGCGTGATCAGAGCCTCTGTCGGCATGCCGCCGTCGATGGGCCGCGCCGGTGCTTCCGCCACGACGACCGCCTCCTCGCAATTCCGGCAGGCGTAACGCGGGCGGCGGGTGACACGAACCCGCAATTGCGCAGGCACAATGTCGAGCTGTTCGGTGCGCAGCTCACCGATGCTGTGCATCGTGCCGCCGCAGCAGGGACACGCCTCCGGTGCGGCATCGATCACCACCTCATAGCGCGGCAGGTGGGCGGGCAATGCGCCATGATTGCGGGCAGCGCGTTCGGCGCGGGGCTTGGCTGGCGGCGCGACAGCCGCGTCCTGCCCGGCCTGGTTCTCGGCGATGGTCTGCTCCATATCCTCTAGCCCGAATTGCAACTGCTCGTCGGTCAACTGCTCCGACCGGCGGCCGAACTGGTGACGAGTAAGGCGCTGGATGAGCATGCGGAGCTTGTCATTCTCGGCATGCAATTCGGATTGCTGATGCAGCATCGTCCGCAGCATCTGCTGCAACAGTCGGGGTCATCTGGTAGCGTGTCAGGGTCGATCTGCACCTCGCGATGGTGCACGAGGCAGCCGCATCGGAGCCAGCTTTTTAGACCGCGCAAACCACGGATTACCCGGCGAGTTCCGGCCTGCGGGGCCGCGCGGGAGCCCGCCACTCGCAACCGTCGAGGAGCGCCGCCAGCTGCGCCGAGGAGAGTGTGATCCGCCCGGTCGTGTCTGCAGATGGCCACACGAACCGGCCCTGCTCCAGCCTCTTGGTCAGCATGCAGAGGCCCACGCCATCGTGCCAGATCAGCTTGATAAGCCCGGCGCGTCGGCCGCGGAAGGCGAACACGGCGCCGCCGAACGGATCCTCGGCCAGGGTCTGCTGCACCAGCATGGCCAAGCCTGTCATGCCCTTCCGCATGTCGGTCACGCCGCAGGCCAGGTAGACGCGCAGGCCGGACGCAAGCGCGATCATCGCTCTTCCAGGGCACCGAGGATGCGGCGAAGCGCCCGGCCATCGACATGGGCGTCCATGCGCACGACCGCCCCGCCGGGCAAGACTAGCTCGATCAGCCCCTCAGGACGTGGCGGAGCTGCTAACGTGCTGGGCGGAGGCGCCGCGGCCGGAGCAGGTTGGGCGGCCATGTGCCCCGGCGGCGCGGGCTCTGTCTCCACCTCCGCAAACCTTGGCGCCGTGCGCGTGATGATCGAGGTCTGCACGCTGAGAAGCTCCCGACGCCAAGTGTAGAGTTGCCCGGAACTGATCGCGTATTTGCGGGCAACCTCCGTCGGCGTCAGACCCGGGCCAAGACTCTCGCCGACAATCTTGCGCTTCTGCTCCAGGCTCCATCGCCGACGCTCGCTGCGCGTGACGATCTCGATGCGGTCGCTACGAGCACTCCTATTACTGCTCGTACGAGCGCTCTGATCGATATCAGTAGCTGATAGGATGTCATCCATCGCCAACTTGCATCACAGAGACGCAGCGCACCGCCATGTGCCGCCGCCGCGCCGCTTACGGAACAAGTGAGATGGCCCCGGTATTTCGGACAGGGTGATAAGCTAGTCCCGCTTGAGTGAGAGACGGGATTTATGGGCAAGGTGACACGGAAGCGCTACGGGGCCGAGTTCAAGGCCAAGGTGGCGTTGGAGGCGATCAAAGGCGAGCAGACATTGGCGGAGCTGTCTGCCAAACACGGCATTCATCAAACGATGATCGCGGCCTGGAAGCGGCAGGCGATTGAGGGATTGGCGGCGACGTTCTCTGGCAAGGCAGAGGCGGTGCAGGCGACCGGGGAGGCAGAACTGAACCGGCTTCACGCCAAGATTGGCCAGTTGGTGGTGGAACGGGATTTTTTGGCGAAGGCCTCCGGTCGATGAGCGTGGCACGCAGGCGCGAGATGGTGGAAGCGTCGCATCCGCATCTCTCGATCGTGCGGCAGTGCGCGTTGCTCCAGATCAGCCGGTCTGGCCGCTATTACCAGCCGGTTGGCGAGAGTGAGCCGACGCTGGCGCTGATGCGGCTGATCGACGAGGCGTTTCTCGAATGCCCGTATTACGGCTCGCGGCAGATGATGCGTCACCTGCACCGCCTGGGTCACCAAGTTGGCCGCAACCGGGTTGCCCGGCTGATGCGCAAGATGGGGCTACGGGCAATCTACCAGAAGCCCAATACCAGCGCGCCGCATCCCGAGCACCGGGTATATCCCTATCTGCTGCGGGACCTGGCGATCGTGCGCCCCAACCAGGTTTGGTGCTCCGACATCACCTACATCCCGATGCGGAGGGGCTTCTTGTATCTGGTGGCGATCATGGACTGGCACAGCCGCCGGGTACTGTCGTGGCGCCTGTCCAACACCATGGATGTGACGTTCTGCACGGAGGCATTGGAGGAGGCGTTGGCCCGGCATGGCAAGCCCGGGATCTTCAACACCGACCAGGGCAGCCAATTCACCAGCCTGTCGTTCACCCAAGTGCTGATGGACGTGGGCATCCGGATCAGTATGGATGGCCGCGGTCGCTGGATGGACAATGTTTTCATCGAGCGGCTATGGCGGTCGTTGAAGTACGAGTGCGTCTACCTGCATGCGTTCGAGACGGGCCTCGCGCTGCATGCTGGGCTGCTGCGGTGGATCGACCACTACAACACGCGGCGGCCACACTCTTCGCTGGCTGGACGCACGCCGAACGAGGCATACAACGAAATAGGTCCGCTGCTGCCGGAGCATGCTCCGGCAGCAGCGGACCTGAGAATGGCGGCATAATCGGAACCCGGGACTAGCTTATCCTCGCCGCCAACCTGTCTAGGCGACCGGGGCCACCTCACAAGGGTGCGACCGTCTGCTCCAATCGCGCCACGATCCGCTGCGACAAGCTAGAGACAACAGTCCTTGAGGGCCTTCACAGCCGCATGATGGACCCGGCGGTCTACAAGGCATTCGGCGACGCGTTCGTGTCGGAGTGGAACCGCCAGTTGGCTGCGAAATCGGCTAAGCGTGCTGACACTCGCAACGAGCTTGCGCGGATAGACGGGCAGATCGTAAGCATCCGCCGAGCACCGCCGTGTTGATTGCAGCCAATTGGCGAGGTGCTTAGGCGGCCTGATGAACCGGAGGGGCGGCGGTTTTGGCCCAATTCCAGGGCAGCAGGTCATCGAGGCGCTTGGCTGGATGCCCGGCGATGCGAGCCAACACATCCGCCAGCCAGGCTTGCGGGTCGACATCGTTCATCTTGGCCGTGACGATCAGGCTGTACATCACTGCGGCGCGCTGCCCGCCACGATCCGACCCGCAGAACAGCCACGACTTGCGCCCGAGGGCTATCCCCCTCAGCGCGCGTTCGGCGGCGTTGTTGCTGATGCAGATCCGCCCATCGTCGAGGAACCGCGTGAAAGCAGGCCAGCGTTTCAGTAGGTAATCGATGGCGCGGGCGACGTCGTTGCCGCGCGCCAGCTTGCCTCGTTGCTCGCTGAGCCACCGATGCAGGTCGGCGACCAGTGGTGCCGATAGGGCCTGCCGGGTTGTTTGGCGCGCTTCAGCGGCGTGGCCGTTGATGTCACGCTCGATGTCGAACAAGGCGTCGATGCGCTGCACGGTCTCCAGGCAGATCGGCGACAGCACTGCCGGAGCCTTGCCCTGCGCCGCCCGGCGCGCGCTGCCTGCGATGTCGGCCAGCACGAAGAACTTTCGCCGGGCATGGGCCCAACATGCGGCTTCCAGGATCGGTCCGGGCTTGCGTCCGGGCTCGTAGAGCTTGCCGTAGCCGCCATAGGCGTCGGCCTGCAGCAGCCCGGCATATCCTGCCAGGTGGCTTTGCGGATGCTCGCCACCGCGGTCGCGCGAGTAGTAGAACACCGCCCCTGGCGGTGCCGGTCCGCCGAACGGCCGGTCATCGCGCACGTAGGTCCAGAGCCGGGCAATATCGGTCTTGCCACGCGCCAGCACGGGCACGGTGGTGTCGTCGCCGTGCAGCCGCTCGGCGGCCATGACATGGGCCTCCAAACGAAGAAACAACGGCATCAGCACCGTCGTGCAGGCGCCGACCTGGTCGGCCAACGTCGATAGGCTAAGCGGCACGCCCTCGCGAGCATAGCGCTCGGCCTGGCGGTTGAGAGGCTGATGCTGTCCGAACTTCTCGAACAGGATCATGGCCAGCAGGTTCGGGCCAGCCCAACCCCGCGGGATCACGTGGAACGGCGCCGGGGGCTGGCTGATGCGCTCGCAATTCCGGCAGGAGAACTTCTCGCGCACGTACTGGACGACCTTCCAGGTGCGGGGAATGGTCTCAAGGCTCTCGGTGACGTCCTCGCCCAACTTGGACAGGCGGGCGCTTCCGCAGCAGGCGCAGGCCACTGGACCGGGAACGACGACGCGCTCGCGCGGTAGGTGCTCGGGGAACGGGCGCCGGGCCGGACGCGCGCGGGTGAAGCCCGCCACGGTGGTGGTCTTGGCGGCAGCGGTTTCCGCGGCCAGTTCGTCCTCGATGGCTGCGGTCTCAAGCTCCTCGAGCTGCAGCTCCATCTGGTCCAACAGGCGAGCGGTACGCTCGGAGCGCGGGCCGAAGCGGTCCCGGTTAAGCTTCTCGATCTGCAGCTTGAGATGGGCGATCAGCGCCCGATTGCTGGACTGCTCCGCCAGGGCGATAGCGGTTTCGGCGCGGGCGGCCAGCAGGGCCGCCTTGAGCGCATCGACATCATCCGGCAGGGCGGCAAGCTCGGCGTCCATGCTGGTATTGAATCACGAACCAGGTCGCCGTGGTACTGTTTTCAGCAGCTCGTGGCGGCTATCCTGCCGATTGCGGACGCCAGGTCTGCGCATTCCGACGATTGCAGCCATCGATTCCGATCGAAACCAGCCACCTGTTCCGATCGAAGCCAGCCGGGCTTTCCGATGATCCCAGCCGGGTAGCAGTGCGTGTCGCGAGCGGGTGAAGAAGGGCTACTGGACGGCGGCTTCGTCAAGTCTAGCTTTGGCGGCGCGCAGCTTGCGCATGCTCTCTCCTTTCAGCTCGAGGCGGTGTGCGCCGTGCACCAGCCGGTCCAGCACGGCGTCGGCGATGGTGGGATTTCCGATGTGCTCGTGCCAGAGTTCGACCGGCACCTGGCTAGTGACGATGGTGGACGCGCGGTCGTGCCGGTCGTCGACGATCTCCATCAGGTCGCGCCGCTGCTCGGCATTGAGCGGCGTGATCGCCCAATCATCCAGGATCAGCAGCTGCACCCGGGCGAGGCTTTTCAGCGTGCGGGCATAGCGTCCGTCGCCGCGGGCGATGCCGAGCCCTTCCAGCAGTCGCGGCACCCGCTGATACAGCACGGAGCGGTTGTCGCGGCAGGCTCGGTGCCCCAGGGCGCAGGACAACCAGGTCTTGCCGGTGCCGGTCGGCCCGGTGACCAGCAGGTCCTGGTGGCGCTCGATCCACTCGCCGCTTGTCAGCTTCTGGAACAGGCTGCGATCGAGACCGCGGGCGGCACGATGGTCGACATCCTCTGGCGTTGCCTGCTGGCGTAGGCCGGCGAACCGCAGCCGGGTAGCCAGCCGCTTGGTGTCGCGCTCCAGCGCCTCACGCTCGACCAGCATGGCCAGGCGGTCCTCGAAGCCGAGATCGGCGGCGTCGGGATGCCGTCGCTGCTCCTCGAGCGCCCTGGCCATGCCGGCGAGGCCGAGCTCGCGCAGGCGGTCCGTGGTGGGATGCGTCAACATGGTGTGCTCCTCAATGGTAGTAGCCGCTGCCGCGGATGTTCTCGTGCTGGACGGGCAGCTCGTCCGGCACGGGTTCGGGGCGGTAGGCCCGGTCCAGTCCGTTGCGCAGGATCGACTGCACGGAGCCGTAGGTCCGCGCACCGATGTCCATGCCGCGCTGGCAGGCCGCCTCCAGCCGCTCAGGGCCGTAGCCTCGCACCAGACGCAGGATGCCGAGGCAGGCGCGGAAGCCCTGCTCGGGATGCGGCTTGGCGGCCAGGATGCGCTCCACCAGGGCGATGGTGGACGGCCCGATCGCCTCGGCCTCGCGCAGCAGCCGCGTCGGCGTCCACTCGGCGTGGCGGCGGTGCGCGCTCGGCATGTGCTCGGCGATCGTGGTGTGCCGGTGCTGCCGCGGATTGCGGACGTGGCAGGCGACGCGGTTGTTCTGGTGATACAGATCGATGGTCTGGTCGGTGATGCGGGCCTCGATCACCTCGCGCATCAGCCGGTACGGCACCGAGTAGAAGTGGCCGTAGACCTCGACGTGGTAGTCCAACCCCGCCCGGCAGCGCTTCCACTCCGCGTAGGCATACGGCTCGGCGGGCATGTCCAGCAGGGCGCCGGGCTCGATCGCCTCGAACAGCGCACGGCGGGTGGTGCCCAGATGGCGCATCGGCCGGTTGTTCAGGTCGATGGTCAGCTCGCGGATCGCGCCGTTCAGCTCCGCCAGGGAGAAGAACCGGCGGTTGCGCAGCCGGGCTAAGATCCAGCGCTGCACGACCTGCACGGCGACCTCGACCTTGGCCTTGTCACGCGGCTTGCGCACCCGGGCGGGCAGGATCGCCGTGCCGTAATGGGTGGCCATGTCCTGGTAGGTCCGGCTGATCCCCGGCTCGTAGCGGCTGGACGCGGTGACGCCGGCCTTGAGATTGTCGCACACGATCTGCCGCGCCACCCCGCCGAAGCTGGCGAACGCGCCGACGTGGCAGCCGATCCAGTCCGGTAGCGACTGCGTCCAGCGTGCCTCGGCGTAGGTGTAGTTGGACGCGCCGAGCACGGCCACGAACACCTGCGCCCGCCTGACCTCGCCCGTGGCGCCGTCGATTACCTCCGCCGTCTGCCCGGCGTAGTCGACGAACATCCGCTCACCGGCCGGGTGGGTCTGCCGCATGGTCGGTGACAAACGGCCGCGCCAGGCGGCGTGCAGGTCGCAGAACCGGCTGTAGCCATACCCATCCGGTTGCCCGGCCCGGTACTCCTCCCACAGCAGCAGGAGGGTCACGCCGGGCTTGCGCAGCTCCGCGTGGATGCGCGGCCAGTCCGGCTGCGGCCGCAGCGCCTCCGTCGGCGTGAACGGCGGGGTGAACAGCTTGCGCTCCAGTGCCACGTCGTCGAGCGCCGGCGGCACCGGCCAGGTGATGCCCACCACGGCAGCACGGCGCAGATACTCGGCCACCGTGTAGCGGCTGACGCCGACCATGGCCGCGATCTGGTGCCCGCTGTGGCCGCAGACGTGTTTAAGGCGAAGGACTTCTCGAACCTGACGCATTGGCAGTCTCTGGCCTGGCATGGCGCTCCCCGAATTGCAGGAGAGACACCGTGCCGTCGGTGGATGACTGCTCGCGAACCGCGCCGCCGCCCGCCCCTCAGGGGTGGCTGGGATGCATCGGAATCAGTGGCTGGCTTCCGTCGGAATCACCGGCTGGAATGGATCGGAATCGCCGGCTGGTTTGCGTCGGAATACGCAGCCAGGTCTGCTGCGGGTTGCGCCAGTCGATCCCCTCGAGCAGATAGCTCATCTGACCGGCTGTCAGCGCCACCACGCCATCCACTGTTTGTGGCCACACGAAGCGTCCGCGGTCCAGACGCTTGGCATAAAGCGACAGGCCGAGGCCATCGTGCCAAACCGCCTTCAACAGCGATCCGCTGCGACCCCGAAAGACGAAGACATCACCCGCGAACGGATCCCGGCCGAGCCCCTCCTGCACGAGCAGCGCGAGACCCGGCATACCGCGGCGCATGTCCGTGTGGCCCGTCGCCAGCCATATCCGCACGCTGCTGGCAATCGGGATCACTCGCGCAACGCCGCCAGCACGCGCCGCAGGGCGGCCAGGTTCACATCGCTGCCGACGCGGACCTGACGCCCGTTGCCAAGCTCAATCTCGATCAGACCAGGCGCACCCACGGACCGCGATGCCGATGCCGGGCGCGATCTCTCATCAAGCGGTGCGACCGCCGTGCTTGCCGACGTGAGAGCCTGCACCGGCACGAACACGGGGCTCTCCGCAGCCGGCCCCAGCAGGCCCTCACGCGCCTGGCGACGCCACGTGAACAACAGGCTCTCGCAGACGCCATGCCGGGCGGCTACGGCACGGATCATCGAACCCGGCTCGTTGGTCTCAGCAACGATCCGCACCTTGTCCTGCAGGCTCCAGCGCCGCCGACGCTCTCGCCCGGTGATGATCTCCACCACGCCATCCATCCGCATACCTCAACGGCCGCCTTAAGGAACTCCTTACGGCGGCAGGAGGCTCAAACCCAGACGGCCCACGGCAGAGGGATACGGCAGATCGAGCGCTTGGTGGACGCCATCGCGGATGGTGGCGTCACGGGAGCCATCGTCCAGCGGAGGTCTACCGGCAGGAGGTCGCCACGTTGACCAAGGCGTTGAACAGTGAGGGCGCGATGGACGCGCGTGAGACGATACGTGATTTGATCGACGGCATCACGATTCACGCCGTGGAACCAGAGGGGGATAGCAATCGCCGTGTGGAACTGCGCGGCAAGCTCGCTGCGATGCTGGCGCTGGGCCACGGTGGTGGCGGTGTTCCTGGTCTGTTGGCGTTGCAAATGGAGATGGTTGCGGGGACAGGATTTGAACCTGTGACCTTCAGGTTATGAGCCTGACGAGCTACCGGGCTGCTCCACCCCGCGACAGACGTCCGATGTCGGCTGACATTTGGTGTCGGCTGACATTTGGTGTTTTGGACGATGGGAGTGATTGGAAGACCTGGCGGCGACCGACTTTCCCGCGTCTTGGGACGCAGTATCATAGGCGCTGGGGGGTTTCACGGCCGAGTTCGGGATGGGATCGGGTGTAGGCTCCCCGCCATGGCCACCAGGTCGTCCAATCAAGCGTCAGACGTCGGCGCTCCGACATCGGGATGATGCGGCGTCCGGCGTCTGGTTGGTTCTGGTGTGTGTTGGTGTCTGAGGTCTGACGACGGAAGACTGGCGTCTGATATAGAGCCGATTGGGCGATTAGGACCAGTTAGCTGCACGCCTCGCGGCGCTTCCACATCTGGCCTATCGACGTGATGGTCTGTCACGGCCCTCTGGGAGACCTGGTTTTGAGGTGGGTTTCCCGCTTAGATGCTTTCAGCGGTTATCCCGTCCGCACATAGCTACCCGGCCGTGCCGCTGGCGCGACAACCGGTGCACCAGAGGTGCGTCCATCCCGGTCCTCTCGTACTAGGGACAGATCCTCTCAAGTCTCCTTCACCCACGGCAGATAGGGACCGAACTGTCTCACGACGTTCTAAACCCAGCTCACGTACCACTTTAATCGGCGAACAGCCGAACCCTTGGGACCTGCTCCAGCCCCAGGATGTGATGAGCCGACATCGAGGTGCCAAACCTCCCCGTCGATGTGGACTCTTGGGGGAGATCAGCCTGTTATCCCTAGAGTACCTTTTATCCGTTGAGCGATGGCCCTTCCACGCGGGACCACCGGATCACTATGGCCGACTTTCGTCTCTGCTCGAACTGTCGCTCTCGCAGTCAGGCGGGCTTATGCCATTGCACTCAGCAGCCGATGTCCGACCGGCCTGAGCCCACCATCGCGCGCCTCCGTTACACTTTGGGAGGCGACCGCCCCAGTCAAACTGCCCGCCATGCAGGGTCCCGGTCCGGGCTGACCGGACGCGGTTAGACATCAGAAGAGATCAGGGCGGTATTTCAAGGGTGGCTCCACACAAGCTAGCGCCCATGCTTCAATGCCTCCCGCCTATCCTACACAGCTCTCCCCTGAGGCCACTGCAAAGTTGCAGTAAAGGTTCATAGGGTCTTTCCGTCTGACCGCGGGTACCCCGCATCTTCACGGGGAATTCAATTTCGCTGAGCCCATGCCGGAGACAGTGGGGAAGTCGTTACGCCATTCGTGCAGGTCGGAACTTACCCGACAAGGAATTTCGCTACCTTAGGACCGTTATAGTTACGGCCGCCGTTTACCGGGGCTTCAATTCAGTGCTTGCACACCTCCTCTTAACCTTCCGGCACCGGGCAGGCGTCAGGCCGTATACGTCGTCTCTCGACTTCGCACAGCCCTGTGTTTTTACTAAACAGTCGCTACCCCCTGCTTTGTGCCACCCATCCCTGGTTGCCCAAGAATGGGTCTTGCTTATCCCGAAGTTACGCAAGCAATTTGCCTAGTTCCTTCGGCATGGTTCTCCCAAGCGCCTTGGTATGCTCTACCAGTCCACCTGTGTCGGTTTCGGGTACGGTCTATACGCTGGAGCTATTTCCCGGTGTGATCCAAAAGCCCGAACAATCCAGTAAGCCCGGACAACATCTCTCACACGTCACTTCCAGCAGGCCCAGTACTATTCAACTGGTTCCCATCAGCTACGGCTTTCGCCCTCGCCTTAGGGGCCGGCTCACCCTGCGCGGATTACCCTTGCGCAGGAACCCTTGGACTTTCGGCGACAGCGTTTCTCACACTGTTTGTCGCTACTCATGTCAGCATTCGCACTTCGGATACCTCCAGGCCGGGTCACCCCTCACCCTTCACAGGCTTACCGAACGCTCCGCTACCGAGAAGTCGTTAGCCGTTAGTCGTTAGTCGTTAGAGGGTTTTAGATGTTTGTGCAGGCCGCCCAGCATGCGGCCGATCTCGCTGTAGTCTTGCTGCCAGGCCCTAGCCTGATCAGCATCGACATACGCCAGGTCCGCGGCATAGCGCAGCCACAACTTGGTTTCCTCAAGCGAGCCCAGCGCCATAACCACGTAGCGCCGGAACTCCGGATCGGAGGCCAATTGCCGGCCCGAGCCCTCCGCAAGGAGCGCACACACCGACTTCGAACTCCGCCGCAACGGGTCGGCCAAGCCGCCAAATTGCTCATTCTTGGGGACCCTTGACTGGCCCGATGCAGCGCCAGCGACACCTGGTAAGCCCGACGGAACACGTCCAGCTCCCAAACATCGCGCGACATCGAACCCACCTTGTTCTCTAACGACTAAAGACTAACGACCAACGACCAATCCCACAGCTTCGGTACGTGGCTTGAGCCCCGTTACATCTTCGGCGCAAGGTTTCTATTAGACCAGTGAGCTATTACGCTTTCTTTAAAGGATGGCTGCTTCTAAGCCAACCTCCTGGTTGTTTTGGAATCCTCACATCCTTTCCCACTTAGCCACGATTTGGGGACCTTAGCTGGTGGTCTGGGCTGTTTCCCTCTCGACGATGGACCTTAGCACCCACCGTCTGTCTGCCGCACTATACTTACGGGTATTCGGAGTTTGGTTAGGTTTGGTAATCCTTTGGGGACCCCTAGCCCATCCAGTGCTCTACCCCCCGCAGTAAACGCACGACGATCTACCTCAATAGATTTCGCGGAGAACCAGCTATCTCCGAGTTTGATTGGCCTTTCACCCCTAGCCACAGCTCATCCCCGACTTTTTCAACAGGCGTGGGTCCGGCCCTCCAGTGCGTGTTACCGCACCTTCAGCCTGGCCATGGCTAGATCACTCGGTTTCGGGTCTTCTGCCGGCAACTACGCGCCCTATTCAGACTCGCTTTCGCTGCGCCTACACCTAACGGCTTA
>OZ240665.1:447500-1800000 GCA_965198565.1 Acetobacteraceae bacterium
ACGGCATGCGGCTTCCCCTGTTCCTGACACCGCGAGCTTACGTGACTTGGACGCCTTGCCCAGCGTTTTCGGCAGGTTTTTGCTGCCAAACGCTGCCGAGCGGTCGCTTCCCGCGTTATCACGGCCATGACATCCTCGCTTCGCATCCTCGCGATCAGCCCCCGCGTCTACCTTGGCGACATCTATCTCAGCCTCTTGCGCGAGGGCCATGAGGTGCGCGTCGCCGCCCTCGATCCGCCGGAGCGGCGCGCCTACGCCGGGCTGATCGAGCCGGTGGCGGACTGGCGCGCCGAGTTGCCGTGGGTGGGGCGGGACGGCCTGATCATGGTAGAGGGCGTGGCAGCCGGCGCCTTGCAAGACCAGCTCCGCGCCCAGGGCTACCGCGTGGTCGGCGGCAGCGCTCTGGGCGACCGGCTCGAGACGGATCGCGCCTACGGCCAAGCGGTGCTTGCCGAGATGGGGCTGCCGATGGCCAGCAGCCGTGCGTTCGCGACCGCCGCGCAAGCCGCCGCCTGGCTGGAGGCCCATCCCGGCCGGTATGTGCTGAAGTATGACGGCGGCACGCACACCACCTATGTCGGCGAGCATCCGGCGGGAGCCGACGTGCTGTTCACCCTCCAGCGCAACCGGACGGGCAACGTGCTGCTGATGGAGCGGCTGCGTGGGGTGGAAGTGGGGGTCGGCGCCTATTTCGACGGCCGCCAGTTCCTCCGTCCCGCCTGCATCGACTTCGAGCACAAGCGTTTTTTCCCGGGCGACCGCGGCGAGATGACGGGGGAAATGGGCACGCTCGCCTCCTATGAAGGCGCAGACCCGCTGTTCGAAGCCACGCTCAACCGGGTGGCTCCGCTGCTCGCCAGTGCGGGCCATATAGGCTACGTGAACCTCAACCTCATCGTGAACGAGCGTGGCCCCCTGCCGCTGGAATTTACCTGCCGCTTCAGCAATCCCGGCTACGCCATCCTGGCGGCGATGCAGGCAGATGGCTGGGCGGACCTGCTCACCCGCATGGCCGATGGCGCGGGCGGGCGCTTCCGCACCACGCCGGGCTGGGCGGTCGCCATCGTACTGACCGTGCCGCCGTTCCCTGCCACCGCGCCCGACACCCCGGCGGACGACGCGCCGGTGTTCTTCGTCGAGCCGCCGTCCGAGGCGGAAATCCCGTCCTATCACTTCGTGGACATGCGGCAGGAGGCTGGCCAGTTGCTGGTCCGCCACTGCTCGGGCCACGCCATGATCGTCACTGGCACGGGCGATGACGTCGCCTTCGCGCAGCAGGCGGCGATCCGCCGGGCCAGCAACGTCATCGCGCCCGAGCTGCGCTGGCGGGAAGATGTCGGCGCCCGCTTCCTAGCCGGCGAGGGCGACACCTTGCGGCGGCTCGGCTGGCTGTGAACGACGCGGTGGCAGCGTGCCTGCGGGGCGAGATTTCGCCGCACGTCGCGCTGTCCCGCATGCTGCTGGGGACGGCCGATGCGGCCGACATCCGCGCCGCGCTGGACGAAGCGCGCTGCCCCAATCCGCACTGGAGCGCGCTGGCGGCGCTTGCCGAGGGCCGCTGGGGCGAATTCGACCGGCTGTCCCGCCACGTCCGCCAGGCCGGGGGCGATCATAGCCGCGTGGGCGACGTGGCTGAGATCGCGGCGTTCTTCGACGCGGCCTGCGCGGTTTCGCCCGAGGCCGGCGTTGCGCTCTACTCACTGGGAGACCCGGCGATCCTGGCCGAGGCGACGGCCGAACTGGTGACCTGGCTGCGGGCCGAGGCGCTGCTGCCGCCGGGCGCTGCCGTGCTGGATGTCGGTTGTGGCATTGGCCGGGTTTGCGCCGCCTTGGCCCCCCATTGCCGGACCGTGCTCGGGCTCGACATCGCACCCGGCATGGTGGCCGAAGCGTGCCGCCGCCACCCGGCGCTCGCGTTTGCGGTGACCGATGGGAGCAGCCTGCCCGCCGGGCCGTGGGACTTGGTGCTGATGGCCGACAGCATGCCCTACGTGCTGCAAAGCGGCTTGGCCGACGCCGTGGTCGCGGCCGCCATGGCCAATCTCGCCCCGGGAGGCGCCCTGGCGGTGCTCAACCTCTCCTATGGCCGCGAGCCCGCCGACGACGCGGCCGACGCCACGCGCTGGGCTGCACGACATGGCGCCACGCTGGAGTACAGCCGCCCGTTCAAGCTCTGGGATGCCAGCGCATACGTGCTCCGCACCGCCCCTCACACCGCCAAGCAAGCCCTCTCCCCCTGGGAGAGGGTTGGGTGAGGGGCATGCGGCATGGTCTCGCGGCTTTGCACCCGGGCCCTCACCCCGGTCCTCTCCCAGAGCGAGCGGGAAACAACGCGGATGAGCCACTCGCGCTCTACATCCACTGGCCGTTCTGCCTGGCCAAATGCCCCTATTGCGACTTCAACAGCCACGTTCGCGAGACCATCCCGCAAGCGCGATTTGCCGCTGCGCTGCGTACGGAGCTGGCCTGGGAGGCGGCCCGGCTGGGACGCCGCCCGCTTGCCTCGATCTTCTTCGGCGGTGGCACTCCCAGCCTGATGGCGCCCGAAACTGTCGCCGCCCTGATCGCCGACGCCAAAGCGCTGTTCCGCCAGGACCCAGAGCTGGAAATCACGCTCGAGGCCAATCCCACCAGCGTGGAGGCTGGCCGCCTGCAAGCCTTCGCGCAAGCCGGCGTCAACCGCTGCTCGCTCGGCATCCAAAGCCTGCGCGATGACCAACTGGCGTTCCTGGGTCGTCAGCACTCGGCGGCCGAGGCCATCCACGCGCTCGAGACCGCACGCCGCATTTTCCCCCGTGTCTCGTTCGACCTCATCTATGCCCGCCCGGGGCAGGATTTGGCCGACTGGCAGGATGAGCTCCACCAGGCGCTATCGCTGGCGGCAGACCACCTGTCGCTCTACCAGCTCACGATGGAGCCGGGCACGGCGTTCGAGGCGCTGCACCGCCGCGGCGCGCTCGTCCTGCCGGAGGAGGACGCTGCAGCCGCGCTCTACACCGCCACGACCGAGGCGGCAGCCGATCACGGCCTGGAGCAATATGAGATCTCCAACTACGCGCGTCCGGGCAGCGCATCACGGCACAACTTGGCTTACTGGCGCTATAGCGACTACGCCGGTATCGGCCCCGGTGCGCATGGCCGGGTCACACTAGAGCATCATCCGACCGAACGCGATCAGCCGTCGGATAAAGCTCTAGCGCATCGGCTGGTCGCGACCCGGCGTCATCGTGCTCCGGAGCCCTGGCTCGCTCGCGTCGAGCAGCACGGCCATGGCAGCACGGCGGAGGATCTCCTCGCCCCTGTAGACCGTGCGCGCGAGATGCTGCTGATGGGCCTTCGTCTCGCCGAAGGTGTATCCATCGCCCGCCTCTTGCAGCGCAGCGGGCTGGCCCTGGAGCAGGCCATCGACGTCATAACGCTGCAGCAAGCGGTCGAAGAAAACTACGTGCGCCTCACGGCCGAGCGGCTGATTGCCACCCCGTCTGGGCGCATGCGTCTCGACGCGTTGCTACCGGCTTTACTGCTGTAACACGCGGACACCAAATTATCGCGTGCGAACTGATGCAGTTTTAACCCATGTTGGTGCTACATCGGATCGTAACGCTTATGGTGGAAACTTGATGGTCTGCGCGCTATGACGCTGAGCCACTCTCGACCGGATCGGGGCGAAGCAACTGGCAAATCATGGCGATGAGTTCAGACGGCAAAAACGGCTTGCTCAACAGCGCATCGTTGTCGCGCAGTTTTGCAAAGCTACGCGCGACGTCGGGCCGTCCCGTCGTGAAAATGATCGGCGCGTCCGGGTAATGCGCTCGCACCAGCGATGCAACCGCAAACCCATCCAAGCTGCCGGGCATATGGACGTCGGTAATCAGCATCGAAACGGAACGAGCATGACCATGGATGATGCTGGCGGCGGCGTCACCGCTTTCCGCCTCACAGACGTCATATCCCAAATCGGTCAGCTCTTCCACCACGATCAGGCGGATCAGCGGTTCGTCCTCGACGACAAGAATGCACACGGCCCAATCCTATGCACGAGCATTGTGCGACCTACGGGTGATTCAGGCACGTTACTCAATCCCTACGCTCTTCCCGGGCGCTGGACGCCTCGGCTCCCATCAGGCGGGGACAAAAAAACGTCATCTAGGGTGCGCCGCCCGGTTGCATACCCATCACTTGGCCGTGTTGGATGATCGGCGTGGAGAGAGTGGATGGTTCCCTACCATACCTGCCCCCGGGCATGACGGCGGCGGACGCAGTGCACGAGCTGAACAATGTCATGACGGTATTGCTCGGCAGCCTCGAGCAATTGCAGCGGCAGCCCATGGACGGTCGGGGCAAAACGCAACTAGAACGCGCCCGGCAGGCCGTAGAAGACGCCAATCAGTTACTGCAGCATCTCGTCGGCCCGCATGGCTGGACAGGTCAAACGCCGATCTAAGGCAGCGTCGGCAATTAAGTGCGTCGGCACGCCGACAAAGCTGCCGCTCAAAATAAAGGCTTAGGGCTATCCGTTGCCGCTCAGCGCCAACGCCCGCGCGTAGACAACCCGCTTGGGCAGCCCCGTCGCCGCCGCGACCGCCGCCGCTGCATCCTTCACGCTGCCGCCAGACAACGCCCGCCGCAGCTCCGCATCCAGCGTGGCCGCGTCGGCCGACTCCTGCGGCGCCGGCCCAAGCACGACGGTGATCTCCCCGCGCGCCTCCGACGCGGCGTAATGCGCGGCAAGACCCGCCAGGCTGCCGCGCCGCACCTCTTCGAACCGCTTGGTCAGCTCCCGCGCCACGGCCGCCGGGCGATCGCCAAACACCGCTGCCAAGTCCTCCAGCATTGCCGCTAACCGATGCGGCGCCTCGTACCAGATCGCCGTAACGGCCAAACCGGCCTGCTCGGCGGCTCGAAGACGGCCAAAGGCGGCCCGGCGCGCGGCCGAGCGTGGCGGCGCAAAACCAAGGAAGAGGAACGGCTGCGGCGGCAGCCCGCTCAAGGTCAGCGCCATAACGGCGGCATTCGCCCCCGGCACCGCCCCCACCCGCAGCCCCGCCGCCAACGCCGCCCGCACCAGGCGGAAACCAGGGTCGCTCACCACGGGCGTTCCCGCGTCCGACACCAGGGCGATCCGCCGGCCCGCTCGCAGCGCATCCAGCAAGGCAGGGATGCGCTCGTCCTCGTTATGATCGTGCAGCGGTGATACGCTGGCCGCGATGCCGAAATGCCCCAAAAGCCGCGCCGTGACCCGCGTGTCCTCGCACAACACCAGGTCTGCCGTGCGCAGGGCTTCCACGGCCCGGACGCTCAGGTCGCCGAGGTTGCCGATGGGCGTGGAAACCAGCACAAGCTCCCCGCCAGCAACGGCGGTGACGGGCCCGGGCGCCCCATCTGCCACCATCAGACTGCCACCATCAGACTGGCACCATCAGTCGGCCACCCTCATCGGAGAACAGATCGTCGTGTTCCGTGCATTCCGCGTCCTTCTTCCGGTAGCGGCCATGGCGGGGCTCGCCGGCTGCATCCCCCCGCCGCAATCACCCCCGGTGACTGGACCGCTGCCCTTTGCCAACCAGCCCCCGCCGCCCCAAGCCAAGATCGGCGCGCTGCTGCCATTGACCGGGACGGACGCCGCCGTGGGCCACAGCCTGCTGCTCGCCGCCCAACTTGCGCTGCCCCCGGGCGGCCCGCAACTGGACGTGCATGACACGGCGAGCAATCCAGGCGGCGCCACCGCCGCCGCTTCCGCCGCCGTGGCCGCGCAGGACACGGTGATCATCGGGCCGCTGACCGCAGGCGAGACCGCCGCGGCGGCCGCGGTCGCCGGCAACACGCCCCTGCTCGCCTTCACCTCCGACCGGCAGCAGGCCCGCCCGGGCGTCTGGGTGCTTGGCATCACGCCGCAGCAGCAGGTGGCCCGCCTGGTGGCCTCGCTCGGCAACGCCGGCAAGACCCGCATCGCCGCCGTGCTGCCAAGCAACGCGTTCGGCGACGCCCTGCTCGACGGCCTCACCCGCGCCGCCGCCGCGGCTGGCGACACCGACCCGCTGGTGCGCCGCTACCCGGACGGCCGGCCGGCGCAGCTCAACGCCGCCTTGCGCGATGTGGCCGACTACGCCAACCGCCGCGGCGCGGTGGACGACCACCTCCAAGCCGCCCGCCAGAGCAACGACCCGGACGCGCTGGCCCAAGCCAATGCCGCCGCCAACCAGCCATTGCCGCCGCCGCCGTTCGACGCGCTGCTGCTCGCCGACAGCGGCGCGACCCTGGCTCAAGCGCTCGCCGCCCTGCCCGGCGATGGCGTCGCCCCGCCCGACGTGCGGGTGATCGGCCCGGCCACCTGGGCGCGCGAGGCCTCCGCCATCAGCGGGCTGAACGGCACCTGGTATGCGGCGCCTGACCCGTCGGAGCGCGCCGCCTTCGCCGCCGGGTTCGTGCAACGCAATGGGGTCCCGCCAAGCCCGCTCGCCGACCTGAGCTACGACGCCGCCCGCATCGCGCTGGCCACGCTCTCGGACCCAACCGCACTCACCCGCCCCGACGGCTTCCACGGCGTCGACGGCCCGCTCGCGCTGCGGCCGGACGGGACGGTGTTGCGCGGCCTGGCGGTGTTCCAGATCGACGCCGGCAAGCCCCACATCATCGACCCGGCGCCCCACTTGGCGACCGGCAGCTAGAGCACCGGGCCGCGCCATGATGATCGTGGCGGCCGGCATTGCCGCCCTCCCTCTCGCAGCGGTCGCCATCCTGCTTGCGCTCGGCTGGGTCGGGACGGGGCCGGCGGCCATCCTCGCCGTGGCCTCCCTCGTGGCCGGGCTCGTCACAGCCCTGCTGCGCGACAACGAGCACGCTCAAATCCTCGTGGCCCTGCGCAGCCTCATCGATGACGGGACGGCGCCAAGAGGCTCGCCCGCCCGCATCAAGCGCGAGATGGCTCGCCTGCTCCGCCAAATGGGCGAACGGTCCGACACGCTGCTCCAGCGCCTGCTCACCGAGGAGGCGATCATCGAGTCCCTGCCCGATCCGCTCATCGTACTGGGCGCCGATCGTGCCGTGCTGCGCGCCAACGCGAGCGCCCGGGCCGCCTTCGGCAACGAGCTAGCCTCCGTCCTGCGCCACCCCGTCCTGCGCGCCGCCATCGAGCGCACCGCGGCCAAAAGCGGCTCCGAGGCGGCCGACCTGCAGCTCTCCATCCCCGTCATCCGCGAGGTGCACGCCACGGTGGTGCGGTTGACCGAGGGCCGGGTCGCCGCCGTGCTGTCCGACCGGACCCGGGAGCGCGCGCTCGAGCGGATGCGGGCCGATTTCGTCGCCAATGCCAGCCATGAGCTGCGCACCCCCCTGGCCAGCCTCACTGGCTTCATCGACACGCTGCGCGGCCCCGCCGCCGACGACCCGCCGGCGCAGGCGCGCTTCCTGCAGATCATGGCCGAGCAGGCCGCGCGCATGAACCGCCTGATCGACGACCTGCTCAGCCTCTCGCGCATCGAACTCACCGAGCACCGCCCGCCGACCGACCCCGTCATCCTGCAGGAGTTGATCCGCTGGACCGCCGCCGCCTTCGAACCCCGGGTCACCAGCCGCGGCATCCAGCTCGAGCTGGTCACGCCCGAGGACCTGCCGCCGGTGATCGGCGACGAGGACCAATTGGGCCAGGTGGTGCAAAACCTGATGGACAACGCACTGAAATATGGCCGCGAGGGCGGCAGCGTCCGCGTCATTGCCGGGCGGGCGGAGAGCGGCGACACCCGCTGGCCCAACCGGCCCGGCGTCACCGTTGCGGTGGCCGATGACGGCGGCGGCATTCCGCGCGAGCACATCCCGCGGCTGACGGAGCGGTTCTACCGCGTGGACAAGGGCCGCTCGCGGGCGGTTGGCGGCACGGGGCTGGGGCTGGCGATCGTGAAGCACATCGTCAACCGCCACCGCGGCCAACTGGCCATCGACAGCCGCGAAGGCGAGGGCGCCACGTTCACGGTATGGCTGCCGGCGTTGATGGAGGCAGCTTCCCCAAGCCCTCATCCAACCCTCTCCCAGAGGGAGAGGGCTCCAAGGGATCAAGCGGCGGCTCTGCTTCCTGCTCCCTCTCCCAATGGGAGAGGGCCGGGGTGAGGGGCGCGGGCAGCGCCGCGGCCGCCATCAGCGCCCGGGTGTAGCTCTCCCGCGGCGCGGCAAACACCGCGCCGGCCTCGCCTTGCTCCACGATCCGGCCCGCGCGCAGCACGACGATGCGATGCGCCAAGGCACGCACCACCGCCAGGTCGTGGCTGATGAACAGGTAGGCCAGGCCATGCCGATGCTGCAGGTCCCGCAGCAGCGCCACGATCTGCGCCTGCACCGAGCGGTCCAGCGCTGAGGTGGGCTCGTCCAGCACCAGCAGGCGAGGCTGCAGCACCAGCGCCCGCGCAATGGCGATGCGCTGCCGCTGCCCGCCGCTGAACTCGTGCGGGTAGCGGCGGCCCGCGTCCTCCGGCAGGCCCACCTCCGCCAGCGCCCGCGCCACCCGCGCCTCGCGTTCGGCACGGGACAGCCGCTCATGCACCTGCAGCCCCTCCGCCACCAGCCCGGTGACCGTCATGCGCGGCGAGAGCGCGCCATACGGGTCCTGGAACACGATCTGCATATCCGCCCGGCGCTGCCGCAGCGCCTTGGCGGAGAGCGCGCCCAAGTCCTGCCCGGCGAACACCACCCGCCCCGCTGCCGGGGTCAGCCGCAACACCGCCAGGCCGAGCGTGGACTTGCCCGAGCCGCTCTCCCCCACCAGCCCCACCGTCTCACCCTCGCGCACGGACAGGGACACGCCATCCAGCGCCACCAGGCTCGGCCTGGCCGCGCGGAACAGCCCGCGCCGGCCGCTGAACACCACCCGAATCTCGCGCGCCTCGAGCAGCACGGGCGCGTTCGGCGGCAGCGGGTTGGGCCGCCCGGAGGGTTCCGACGCCACCAGCATGCGCGTGTAGGGATGCTGCGGGTTGCGGAACACGCCCGCCCCTTGCTCGACGACCCGCCCGTCCTTCATCACGCAGACCCGGTCGGCATAGCGCCGCACCACGCCCAGGTCGTGGCTGATCAGCATCAGCGCCAAGCCGCGCCGCGCCTTCTGCTCGGCCAGCAGGTCCAGGATTTGCGCCTGGATGGTCACATCGAGCGCGGTGGTCGGCTCGTCGGCGATGAGCAGCGCCGGGTCGTTGGCCAGCGCCATGGCGATCATCACGCGCTGGCGCTGGCCGCCGGAAAGCTGGTGCGGCAGCGCGTCCAGCCGGCCGGCTGCGTCGGGGAAGCCGCAGGAGTCGAGCAGCTTGACGACCGCCTCCCGGCTGGCCCGGCGGCCATGCAGCGCCATCGCCTCGCCCACCTGCCGGCCGATCCGGTGCAGCGGGTTGAGGCTGGTCATCGGCTCCTGGAACACCATCCCCGCGACCCGGCCGCGCATGTCCTGCAGCCGTTCGGGGGCCGCCTGCAGCATGTCCGTCCCGTCCAGCACCACCCGCCCGTTTGCGGCAGCGCCGGGGGGCAGCAGGCGCAGGATGGAGAGCGCGGTGAGCGACTTGCCCGAGCCGCTTTCGCCCACCACCGCCACCGTCTCGCCCCGGTCGACTGCGAACGAGACGTCGTCCACCACGGCCGCCGCGCCGAAGCGGACGCTCAGGTGGTCGATCTCGAGCAGGCTCATTGGGCCAGGCTCATTTGGGCAGCCGGCGTGGGTCGAACGCGTCGCGCACGGCCTCGCCGATGAAGATCAGCAGCACCAGGATGCCGCCGAGCACGAAGAACGCGGTCATCCCGAGCCAGGGCGCCTGCAAGTTGTTCTTGCCCTGGTTGACCAGCTCCCCCAGCGAGGGCGAGCCCGGCGGCAGGCCGAAGCCGAGGAAATCCAGGCTCGCCAGCACCGTCACCGAGCCCGACAGGATGAACGGCAGGAAGGTGAGCGTCGCCACCAGCGCGTTGGGCAGGATGTGGCGTGCCATGATCATGCCGTCCGCCACGCCGAGCGCGCGCGCTGCCCGCACGTAGTCCAGGTTGCGGCCGCGTAGGAACTCGGCCCGCACCACGCCCACCAGGCCCATCCAGGAAAACGCCAGCAGGAAGATCAGCAGCACCCAGAACGTGGGCGTGATCACGGAGGCGAGGATGATCAGCATGAACAATTGCGGCATGCCGGACCAGATTTCGATGAAGCGCTGGAACAGCAGGTCGGTGAGCCCGCCATAGAAGCCCTGCACCGCGCCGGCCGCAATGCCGACCAGGCTCGAGACGATGGTCAGCGTGAAGCCGAACAGCACCGAGATACGGAACCCGTAGATGACGCGGGCCAGCACGTCGCGCGACTGGTCGTCGGTGCCGAGCAGGTTGCGCCAGGAGGGCGACGTCGGCGGCGAGGTCGGCAGGCCTTTGACGATGGTGTCGAACGAGAACGGGATGGCGGGCCAGATCATCCAGCCATGGGCGCGGATAGCGCTGACCAGGTCCGGGTCGGTGTAGTCGGCCGCGATGGGCAGCAGGTTGGGGCTGAACGCGTCCTCGCTGTAGTCGTGCAGCACGGGGCTGTACCATCGATTGTCGAAGCGGATCAGCAGCGGCTTGTCGTTGGCGACGAACTCGGCCCCGGCGCAGATGATGAACAGGGTTAGGAATATCCAAAGCGAGTAGTAGCCGCGGCGGTGCGAGCGGAAGATGGCCAGGCGGCGTTGGTTGAGGGGGGTCATGCGGCGCGCCCCCTCACCCCGACCCTCTCCCAGAGGGAGAGGGAGCAGAAGAGGGAAAAAAGCCCTCTCCCTCTGGGAGAGGGTTGGGTGAGGGTGGCCAGCCGCACCTCACCCACGCCGCTCGAAATCAATCCGCGGGTCCACCACCGTGTACATTAGATCTCCCACGATCTGCAGCACCAGCCCCACCAGGGTGAACATATACAGCGTGCCGAACATCACCGGGTAGTCCCGCCGGATCGCCGCATCGAACCCGAGCAGTCCCAATCCATCGAGCGAGAACACGATCTCCACCAGGAGCGCCGACGAAAATAGAATGCCGATGAACGCCGCGGGAAAGCCCGCCACGATGAGCAGCATCGCGTTGCGGAACACGTGCCCATACAGCACGCGCTGCTCCCCCGCGCCTTTCGCCCGCGCGGTCAGCACATACTGCTTGCCAATCTCGTCGAGGAAGCAGTTCTTGGTCAGGATCGTCAGGCTTGCAAACCCGCCCGCCACCAGGGCCACCGTCGGCAGCACCATGTGCCAGGCGTAGTCCCCCAGGCGCTGCCACCAGGGCCAAGCGCTGCTGCCCTCGCTGGTCAGCCCCCGCAGCGGGAACCAGTTCACGAAGGACCCGCCGGCGAACAGCACCACCAGCAAGATGGCGAACAAGAAGCCCGGAATGGCATACCCCACCAGAACCGCCGTGCTGGTCGCCACGTCGAACCGCGTGCCGTCCCGCACCGCCTTGGCGATGCCGAGCGGGATTGACACCAGGTAGATCAGCAAGGTCGACCACAGCCCGATCGAGATGCTCACCGGCAGCCGCTGCAGCACCAACGTCATCACGCTCTGGCCGCGGAAGAAGGATTGTCCGAAGTCGAACCGCAGGTAGGACCCGACCATCTCGAAATACCGGGTCAGCGGCGGCTTGTCGAAGCCGAACATGTGGCGGATTTGCGCGACCGTCTGCGGATCGAGCCCGCGCCGGCCGCGATACTGCCCCGAATCGTTGCCGGACGACAGAAGCTCAGACCCACCCCCGGTGATGCGGCTCGTGCTCTGCGTCTGGGAGCGCAAATCCGACAGCATCTGCTCCACCGGGCCGCCCGGCGCCGCCTGCACGATGGCGAAGTTGATGGTGATGATGCCGAACAGCGTCGGGATCACCAGCAACAGCCGCCGCAGGATGTAGCGCCCCATCAGTGCGGCCGGGCGGCGTCCGTGGCGGCAGCCAGGGTCGGGTCGATCCACCAAGAGGGGAAAAACAGCCCGGTGCGCACCGGCTGGGTCGGATGGCCGAACCGGTTCCAATAGGCCACCCAGACTTCCTGCAGATGCCACATCGGCACCATGTACCAGTTCCACAGCAGCACCCGGTCCAGCGCGTGCGAGGCGGTCAGCAAGTCGTCGTGGGACTTCGCCCCCACCAGGTCGGCCACCAGCGCGTCCACCACCGGGTTGCACACGCCGGCATAGTTCTCCGTACCGGGCTGATTGGCGCTTTGGCACGTCCAGTAATCGACCTGCTCGTTGCCGAGCGACTCGCTCTCCCCCACCACCACGTCCGCCATGTCGAAGTCCAGATCGTCCATGCGTTTCTGGAACTGCGCGGCGTCCACCGTGCGCACCCGCGCGTCGATTCCCAAGCGACCGAGCCATTGCGCATAGGGCAGGCCTACGCGTTCGAACGCCGGGTCGCTCAGCAGGATCTCGAAGCTCATCTGCTGGCCTTGCGCGTTGACCAGCTTGCGATCCTTCACCGTCCAGCCGGCCTGCTTCAACAGGTCATAGGCGTGAACCAGGCCCTCGCGGTTGTTGCCCGAGCCATCCGTCGCCGGCAGGGTGAACGGCTGGGTGAACAGCTCGGCCGGCAGCTTGCTGCGGAACGGCTCGAGCAGCGCCAGTTCCGCCCCTTGCGGCACCCCGGAGGACGCGAACACGCTGTTGCTGAAATAGCTGTCGGTGCGGGTGTAGAGCCCATAGAACAGCGTCTTGTTCATCCACTGGAAGTCGAACAGTTGCACCATTGCCTGCCGCACCCGCGGGTCCTGGAACATGGGCCGGCGCGCGTTCATGGCGAAGGCCTGCATGCCGGTGGGAAGCTGGTCGGGCAGCGCCTCCTTCTTCACCAACCCGCTTTGCACCGCGGGGAAGTCATAACCCGTGGCCCAGTTCTTCGAGTTGTTCTCGCGCCGGAAGTCGATCTGCCCGGCCTTGAACGCCTCGAAGGCCACGGTGGGGTCACGGAAATACTCGTAGCGCAGGGTGTCGAAATTGTACAAGCCACGGGCCGTCGGCAGATTGGCCGCCCACCAATTCGGCACGTGCTGATACACGATCGTGCGGCCGAAATCGACATGGGATATTTGGTAGGGCCCGCTCCCGACCGGCGGATCCTGCAGCGGCGCGGTGAAGTCGCGGCCTTTCCACCAATGCTCCGGCAGCACCGGGATCTCGCTCAGGATTTGCGGCAGTTCATGGTTGTCCGCCGTCTTGAAGTGGAACACCACGGTGTGCGCATCCGTCGCCACCGCCTCCGACACGTCCGCCCAGTAGGTGCGATAGTTCGGCCGCCCCTGGTCCCGCAGCGTGTTGAACGACCACACGACGTCCGACGCCAGAACCGGGGTGCCGTCGCTGAACCGTGCTTCCGGCCGCAGCACATACGTGACCGAAAGATGGTCCGCCGCCACGTCCACGCTCTGCGCCAACTCGGCATAGGCGGTGGCTGCCTCGCCCGGATTGGCCACCATCAGCGTGTCCCAGACCTGCCCGATGCCCGCCGCGGGCGATCCGCGCACGATGAACGGGTTGAGGCTGTCGAAGCTGCCCACGGCGGCCAGCGCCACGCTGCCGCCCTTCGGTGCGTCCGGGTTCGCCGCCGGGAAGTGGCTGAAATCCTGCGGCAGCGCCACGCCGTTGCTGAGCGACAGCGCGTAGGTCGGCTCCGCCCGCACCGGCGCCGCCGCCAGCAGCAGAACCAGCAGGCACAGGATAGCGCGCATCATTTCCCCAAACGCTCCACCGCGAAGGGCAGCAGCGCCGGGTCGCCGACCGCCAGCACCGTGCCATCGCCATCCGGGCGCAACCGGTCGCCGCGCCAGTCCGTGATGCAGCCGCCCGCGCCCTCGATCACCGGAACCAATGCCGCCCAATCCCATAGCTTCATGGTGGCTTCGGCTATCACATCGATCTGCCCCAAGGCCAGCAGCCCATAGGCATAGCAATCACCGCCCCAGGTCACCCGGCGCGCGCCGGCGGCCAGATGCTGCCAGCGGGGCGTTTGCTCCGGGCCGAAGATGGCGGGCGAGGTGCAGCTCAGCTCCGCCTCGGCCAGCGTGGCGCAGGGACGGCAGCCGGCTTTGCCCGCCCATGGGCCGCTGAACTGCGTCTCCTGCCCGGCCACACCGAGCCAGCGCTCCCCCGTGACCGGCTGATCGATCAGTCCTAGAATGGGCGTCTGTTCGTCCAGCAGGGCCACGAGCGTGCCGAAGCTCGGCCTGCCGGTCAGGAACGCCCGCGTGCCATCGATCGGGTCGATCACCCAGCGGAAGCGCGCGCCGGCCCGGTCCTCGCCGGCCTCCTCGCCGAGAATGGAATGGCTGGGACAGTGCGCTTCGAGGACAGTTCGCATCGCCAGTTCGGCAGCCCGATCAGCCAAGGTTACCGGGCTGTCATCGTCCTTGCTCTCCGCCGCCAATCCGGCACGAAACCAGGGCCGGATGGCCGCCCCAGCCGCGTCCGCCGCCGCATGGGCCGCGGCGATGAGCGCCGGCCACTCTATCGCGAGAACGTCGGCTGCGGGTTGGGCTGGCTTTGCGACCCGGCGGTCGGCGGCAGCACATGCGCCTCAGGCGGCTGCTGCGACATGTCGGTCTGCTGCTGGGTCTGGTTCTGGTTCATCGACGGCTGGTTGTTCTGCTGGCCTGCCACGACGCCCGACCCCTGCGCGCTCGGCCCCACCGAGGTCTGCGCCCGCGCCGCAAACCCACCCGACACCAGCAGCAAACCCGCAGCCGCCGCCACCATTCCGCTCCGAACCATACTGCCCGCGCTCCACCCTGTTTGCGCGGCGCCACTTGCAAACCTAAGCTCCGCCGCGCCGCTTGCCAACACGTCCCCTGCAGCCGAGTTCCGACCCACTTGCGCCCAATCGTCATCATTCCCGCCCGCATGGCTTCCTCCCGGCTGCCCGGCAAGCCGCTGGCCGACATCGCCGGACTGCCGATGGTGGTTCACGTGCTGCGGCGGGCCGAAGCGGCTGGCATTGGCCCGGTCGCCGTCGCCTGTGGCGAGCCCGAGATCGCCGAGGCGGTGGTGCGGCATGGCGGCCGCGCGGTGCTGACCGACCCGGCGCTGCCCTCCGGCTCGGACCGCGTCCACGCCGCCCTGCAGCGTCTCGACCCCGCCGCCGAATACGACGTGGTGGTGAACGTGCAGGGCGACACCCCCACCATCGACCCGGCGGCGATCCGCGCCGTCCTCGCACCGCTGTCCGACCCGGCGCTCGACATCGGCACCCTCGTCGTGCCCATCGCCGGCGCCGAGGAAGCCGCTAGCCCGTCCTTCGTGAAGGCCGTCTGCGCCTTCGTGCCGGGCCAGACGGTGGCCGCAGCGCTCTACTTCTCTCGCGCGCCGGTCCCCTCCGGCGAGGGGCCGCTCTGGCACCATATCGGCCTCTACGCGTTCCGCCGCGCCGCCTTGGCCCGCTTCGTCGCCCTGCCGCCCAGCCCGCTCGAGCAGCGCGAAGGCCTCGAGCAGCTCCGCGCCTTGGAGGCCGGCATGCGCATCGGCTGCGCCCGGATGGACCATGGCCCGTTCGGGGTCGACACGCCGGCCGACCTGGCCCGCGCCCGCGCCCTCCTGCCCGCGCCCTGCTGATGGAGCCTCCTGCATGACCGTCGCTTTCCAAGGCAAACCCGGCGCCTATTCCGACCTGGCCTGCCGCGCCGCGCTGCCGGGCCAACCCACCCTGCCCTGCGACACCTTCGAGGCCACCATCGACGCCGTTCGCATGGGGGCCGCTGATCTCGCCATGCTGCCGTGCGAGAACAGCCTCGCCGGCCGCGTGCCGGACATCCACTCGCTGCTGCCGGGGAGCGGGTTGCATATCGTGGGCGAACATTTCCAGCCGGTGGAGCACTGCCTGCTCGCTCCGCCCGGCGCCACGATTGGCGGCATACGCCGGGTCCATTCCCACGCCGTGGCGCTCGGCCAGGTGCGGCGCATCGTGCGCGAGCTGGGGGTGGAAGCCGTGGTGGAAGCCGACACCGCCGGCGCCGCCCAGTTGGTCGCCCAGTGGGGCAACCCGGCGGACGCCGCGATCGCGTCCAGCCTCGCCGCCGAACTCTACGGGCTCGACATCCTGCGCAGCCATGTGGAAGACGCGTCCTACAACGTCACCCGCTTCTACGTGACAGCTCGGCAGGCCGCCGCCTCGCCCGTCGACGCGGCGGACACGATGACGACGTTCATCTTCCACGTCCGCAACGTGCCCGCCGCGCTCTACAAGGCGCTCGGCGGCTTCGCCACCAACGGCGTGAACATGACCAAGCTGGAGAGCTACATGCTGGCTGGCGAGTTCACCGCCACGCAATTCCTCTGCGACGTGGACGGCCACCCGGAGCAGCCGGCGTTGCGCGGGGCGCTCGAGGAGCTGGAGTTCTTCTCCCGCGAGGTGCGCATCCTGGGCGTCTACCAGGCCGCGGCGTGGCGGGTCGGCGCGCGGGTGGGGCGCTGATCCACCCGGAAACAGCCGTGGACGGATTATCTGGCGTGTGACAGGCTAAACAATTGAGAACGGGCGACCCAATGGCCACGCCCGCGCCAGCCACGGGACGAACCCCTCGCAACGGAGACTCGTATGCTCAAGCGAATGCTCGTCCTCCTTCTCGCCCTGGCGGCGACGTGCCTCGCCCCGGCGGCCCGCGCAGAGTCGCCCGCCTTGGTCGCCGCGGGCAAGCTCACCTACGGCACGGCCGCGAGCTTCGCCCCGTTCGAGTATATGAAGGATGGGCAGGACACCGGCTTCGACATCGAGTTCGGAGCCGCTGTCGCCGCGAAGATGGGGTTGGCTCCGGCCGCCACGAACATGGACTTCGCCGGCCTGATCCCAGCGCTGCAGGGACGCAGGATCGA
Organism: Acetobacteraceae bacterium; assembly: GCA_965198565.1. Taxonomy (GTDB): domain Bacteria; phylum Pseudomonadota; class Alphaproteobacteria; order Acetobacterales; family Acetobacteraceae; genus LMUY01. Next base: position 464,324 of record OZ240665.1, read on the forward strand.
CGTGATCAACAGCGGGATGTACATCAATCCAACGCGGGCGGAGCAGGTCGACTTCGTTCCCTACATGCGGGTCGGCGACGAAATTGTTGTTCGCAAGGGCAATCCGCTAGGGATTGCCGCCCGCAGCGACCTGTGCGGCCACCGCGTGGCGGTAACGCTGGGCGGGATCGAAGAAACCTACGCCCACCAGGACAGCGACACCTGCCAAAAGGCGGACAAGCCGGCGCTGACGATCCTGACCCTGCCGACGGCGCAGGACAGTGCCTTGTCGCTGCGCCAGGGGCGTGCCGATGCCTTCTACGACTCCACGCCGGGCGCGGCCGAGATGATCGACCAACTGCCTGAAGCCTACCAGATCGCGGGCAAGCCGTTCGAGGAGAGCACGCAGATCGGCATTGCCGTGCGCAAGGGCGACACGGCCATGCACGACGCCGTGGCAAAGGCGATCGCCGCGGTGGTGCAGGACGGCACGTACGCCCGGCTGCTGGCCAAGTACAACCTGCCGGCCAGCAGCTCGATCTTCTGAGAGCGGACGCGCCGCTGGCATGCTGGGCGGCTGGTGAGCCGGCGCATCGTCCTATCGCGGGTCCGCCTGTGCTACGCGGACGGGCTCGTGCTGCACACCGCATCATCTGGCGCGGTGCCCGAACTGGATGAGCTGCGCCTGTGCGTGGAGGAGGACGGCGAGCTCACAGCTTTGGGCGCGACGCGGGTCAACATCGCCTACCTGACGGGGCTGGCGCCGGAGCCGGTCGTGGCAGACTGCCTGGACGCAGCCGCCGGCGTCGACTGGACGTTGCCGCCGGGGCAGTTCGTGCCGGCGCTGGACGCGGCCTTTCCCCACTTGCCGGCGGTCGCCCGCATGCTGTTCGAGATGGCGGCACGCACCGCTGCCGCCCACGCGGCCGGGCGCAGCTTGTGCGAGGAGCTTGGCGGCCGGGCGCAGCCCGATGTTGCCACCAACCAGACGCTGTTCCGCGCCGACGACGACGCGCTGCTTCGGCGCGCCGAGGGCTACGTCGCGCGGGGCTTCCTCGATCTGAAATTGCGGGTCGGATTCGGCTCGTTCGAGGACGACTTGCGGCGGCTGCGCCTGCTACGCGCACGCTTTGGCGACGCGCTCGCGCTGTCGATCGACGCCAACGGGAGTTGGAGCGAGGCCGACGCCGCAGCGTATCTCGACGCGCTGGCGCCACTCGGGCTGCGCTACGCCGAACAGCCGATCCCGGCTGGGGATTGGGACGCCATCGCGCGGCTCTGCTGCCGATCCCCGGTGCCGATCATGCTGGACGAAAGCCTCGACGGGATGGCGGCGGTGGAGCGATTGGCGGCGTCGCGGGCGGCGCCGTTGGCGCACCTGAAGCTCGCAAAGCTGGGCGGGCTTGACCGGTTGATGGCCGCCGGGCGCCTGCTGGCCGAGGCGGGCATCGCGGTCATGGTCGGACAAATGAACGAGGGAGTGGTGAGCACGCTGGCCGCCGCGCACGCAGCGGTCGCGTTGCGTGCGGAGCTCTGCGAACTCTATGGCGCGGACGGATTGGTGGGCGATCCCGCCGGCTCGCTGCAATACGCCGGCGGCCGGCTGTCGCTGCCGGCCGGGCCAGGGTTGGGTCTGGCCTGCTATGGCGGAGGCGGGACTCTTCTCTGGGAGCGGCACATATGAACGAGGGCGCGCGCGGAGGAAGCCGTCTTGCGCTCGCCGGCGCCCGGATCTTCACCGGCGACCAGTGGCTCGAGCACCATGCCGTGTTGGTCGAAGGCAGCGAAGTGATCGGCGTGCCGGCGGTGGCGGACCTCCCGGCGGACACCCCATGCGAGACCTTGCCCGGCGGGATGCTCGTCCCCGGCTTTGTCGATGCCCAGGTGAATGGCGGCGGCGGCACCCTGTTCAACGCCACGCCCGATCGCGCCACGATCACCAAGATCGCCGAGGCGCACGCACGCAGCGGCGGCACCACGGCGCTGCTGCCCACCTTCATCACCGATAAGCCCGCCGGCATGCAGGCCGCCATCACCGCCGCACGCAGCGCCATTGCTGAGAGCGTGCCAGGCATCGCCGGACTGCATCTCGAGGGTCCGTTCCTGTCCCTCGACCGAGCCGGCGCACATGACCCGGCGTTGATCCGCAGCATGACCGACGCGGACGTGGACACGCTCCTCGACAGCAGCATCGAGACGCTGCTGATTACGGTGGCGCCGGAGACCATGAGCCCGCGACTGATCCGGCGACTGGTGGCGGGCGGCGTGATCGTCAGCCTCGGCCACAGTGCGGCCAGCTACGAGGTCGCGATGGCCGCGGCGGACGCGGGCGCGAGGGGGGTCACGCATCTGTTCAACGCGATGTCGCAACTGCAATCGCGCGGGCCCGGGCTGGTTGGCGCGGCGTTGCAACATGGCGGGCTCTGGGGCGGCGTCATTGCCGATGGCCACCATGTCCATCCCGCCGCGCTGGCTGCGGCGTTGCGAGGCAAACGCGGGCCGGCCCGGCTGTTCCTGGTGAGCGACGCAATGCCCGCGGCTGGCCACGCGCAAGACGAGTTCCTGCTCAACGGGCGCCGCGTCAGCCGGCGGGATGGGGCGCTCCGGTTGGATAACGGCACGCTCGCCGGGTCAGACCTCACGATGCATGCGGCCTTGCTTTATGCAGTGGGGCAGCTCGAGGTTTCGCTGGACGAGGGATTGCGGATGGCGAGCCGTTATCCTGCCGAGTTCCTCCGGCTCGACCGGCGTGGCCGGATCGCCACGGGCGCGCGCGCCGACATGGTCCAGCTCGATGCTTGCCTGGCCATGCAAGCCGTCTGGATCGGCGGGACGCGCATGGGACCATGAGGAAGTGTGGGGCATTCACGCCGTTGCTGCTGTCTGACCAGCGCTGACCTGATTATCGTTGGTTAGCCCTGGATGCCACCGCTCAAGCAGCGGCCGGAGCGTACCGTCGAGGGCGCGGGTCTGTAGCAGCAGGTGCGCACCACGCCGGGTCGATTGCATCTGTTGGCGCTTGGCGAAGCGCTTGCTGACCACGGCATTGACGGTGCTCTCAGCCATAGCCGATGAGATGCGCTCGCCGGACCGGAACCGTTCGCCGTAGTTGATCAGGCTGCCCGCATTCGACCTGATGTAGACCGCGAACTCATGGGCCAACCGGGCGAATTTGCTCAAGTGAAGGTATTCCATCTCCAGCCCTTTCACATCGTCGCGCAGATCGTCGGCGTGCTATTATGCACGATAGTAGTTGCCATGCCAGAGCAGCCACTTGGTTCGTTTCAGGTCATTCGACAGTTGCGTCCCTTGTTCCTCGTCATAATGGGCGACGCCGCGCGCATACTGCTCCAGCACCGTCAGGCGCATGGCGATGTGGAACCAGTCCAGGACATGCTCAGCCTCAGGAGTGACCAACTCGGTCAGCGAGCGCACCTCCTCACCGCCGTCGGTCAGAAACGTGACGTCCTGGTTGGCCTGCAATCCTTGCTGCTGCAACAAGTCGAACAGGCGGCGTTTTGGCTTGCGATCGTAGCCATGCACCAAGCCGATGTAGCGCGGCGCGCGGTCTTCGGGGATGGATCGCCCGACGATCAACTCGAAGTTGGCCTTCCTGTCGTCCCAGTCTCGGACGTAACCGCCATCGAGACCAACGACGATGCGTCCTTCTGGGATCGGCAACTCGGCCCACTAGCCTCGCTGAACGTGTCGTCACCATCCGCCAGGGCAAAGGTGGCAAGCGACGCGAGGTGCCGATCCGGCGCGACCTGGCGCAGTTGCTCCGGCTGCATATTGGCTCTCGTCGAGCCGGGCCGCTGTTTTCCAGCCGCCAGCAGGGTTCCGGCCCCGTGCCGCATACCCTGACCCGGCAGCGCGTGGGCCAAGTCGTCTGCGGCGTGGCCAATGCCACCGGGATCATCAAGCGTGTCTACCCGCACCTGCTACGGCACACGGTGGCGACAAGGCTGCTCGCGCTGGGGATGGACATCACCGACCTGCAACGCTTCCTCGGGCACGAGAGCATCAGCAACACCCGGCTCTACGCCGAAACCACTGCCGCCACGCTGCAGCGCCGGTTCGACCAGCTGACCGATCCGGCCGCCCATACACTGGTCGCAAACATCAGGCAGCAGCGGGGGATGATGCCGCGCTGCTCGCCGCCGAACTCCTCGCCCGGCGTCGAGCCGAACAGGTCACCACTGCTGATGCATGACCACCTGGTGCTCGCCTTTGCGCAGCCTGGCGTTCACCGTCCGCCGGACGAACGAAATACCCCGGGCGCGCTCGCGGGCTTTGCTGCGTTCAACGGCGTCCTCTAGCCGCCACCGGGTTTCCTGATCCTTCAGCACTTCAGGCCGGTCCTCCAGCACCACCTCGCGTAGGATGTCTGCCATCGTGTCCAGGTCGTCGAAGGCATCCCACGACGAGGCATTGCCCAAGCCGGCGAGATAGCCCCGCGGGCCGCCGCAGTCCTCCGGCGGGCAGTTGCCGTCGCCAGCTGTGCAGGTCGGATACGACTTGCCCGGCTCCGCCATCCAAGCCGTTCTCCTCGATCCTGACCTCGTGCCGCCACGGAATGTTCAGATCGTACTCATACACGAGCCGGGCACCGCGGCGCAGCTTGAGCGCCGCCAGGGTCACGTCGGGGAAGACGCCGATACCTCCCAGGAACCGTATCGTTTGGAGCGAAGGCAGAACTGGTAAAGGTGGTGGCCCTCCCACCCCATCGCGACCTGGATCACGCCGTGCAGCTCGCGCAAGCTGCAGGTGTCCCGCACCAACACCCGCCGCCAAACCATCGGGCTGATCCCAAGCAGCCACACCTTGACCTGCATGACACCAACCACCTCGGGCACTGGCGGCATCGCGTCAGGATAGACTGCTGGTTCAGGATGCTTCGTGGGGCGGGGCACCGTGGCAACATACCGTCCTCGGCCCTACGTCGTCGTGCATACCCCACACTTCCTCATGGTCCCTCGGTAGAGCCCGCCGAGCGGCAACGTAGCTCCGGATTTCATTAATGATTGGGGTCGGACTGTACTCCCGATCCGCGGTCGAGAGGTCTTGCGCGTTGAGTGAACAAAGCTGGGCTGCCCCGATTTCTGCGGCTTCTTGCGAGGCTTTGGAACTGGGGTGATCAGCTCCGATCGACGACGGCCTGCGACCGGGGGGCTGCTCGATAGGTTGGCCGTCGGCATCCATGGCGTGGTGCCGGGTCGGAACCTCGTAGGGCGAGTTCAGGATCGGCTGCTCGAAAAAGCTTGACGGCATAGACGGGTATCACCACAGCGGCTCGAAACACGATGAGCCGAGCATGGCTTGCTACGGCAGGGAATATCATCGCGGTCTGCCCCGTTGGGGTGTGTGGCTGTGTGCGTAACCTACTGAAGCGGCGACGGCGAGGATGCCAGACCTCGACCAGCAGGCAATGTCTTCGCGGCCGGGCGGGCGGGTCGGGTCGCCGTCCGCCAGGGCGGTGCGGGAGGGATGAGGCGGCGGTGCGGGATTTTGGCGATGTCCCTCAGTGACCGAGTTAGCGATGAAACACGTCCTGTTTTATTGGGACAAATTGGCTGTCGTTTGCCTCCGCTCGCCGGGTCACCCCGCGCAACCAAATCGCGATAAACAAGCCCACAAGAGAACCATTAAACCATGTCGGGGTAAGGCAACCGAAAAGTCCGATCAGACATCCGGTATATTGAACAGCCTTGCTGTTCGCAACCGAGCCGCAACCGCCATAGTAAGTGCAGAAGCATTGGACGTAAACGGAGAAACAATATAGAACTAGCCCTGTAAGCCCGAAGATGAACCATATCCCAAGCGGACCAAGGTCTGCTGCCGACAGGGTTGGGTTACTGGTGAAAAGCACCATGCTCGCATCGTCGGAAGAAATGCCGGCACCCAAAAGTGGCTCGGCCTGGAGGATACGACGGATCGTATCAAACCCTTCGGTTCGGATACGCGCGGAGGTGTCATCACCGAAGATGACGAATGGATTCCACGCTGGATCGACCATTCCGTATAGCACGACGCCGGACAGGGCGATAAAGCCAGCGAGGCAAAAAATGGAAACTCCGGACCGCCCAGGCAAGATCAACGATAGTATTGACACGCAGGCAACAATAACGATTAGAAGGCGTGATTCGGACATGATCAAAGCCACCACTGCCAAAAACAGCATCAGCGCGTGGAGTCGAGACCGGCGCTCTATCATCTTGAAATAAGAGTAGTACATGCAATACAGCGTTGACGAGGCGATGATCAGTATTCGTGCGCCACGCTCGGGATCGCTCTGCGTCAAGCTCTCCTCGATGCCGGCGGGCATGATGTGCAGCAGAATTGTCATAGCAGCCAGCACATAGACTGCGACATAGATGCAGCTATAGAGGTATAGAGTGCTAAGAAGCTTGAATATGTGTTCTCGTTGCAGAAATATTGGATAGACAATGAAGGAAAACATTGGGTAATATTGTGCAACGCTGTTAAAATTGGGTGGTTGCCGTGAGATAGACGAGAAGTGTAGGATTTGTACAACCAGTCCAATAGCTCCGAACAAGAATATCAGTAGCTCTGTGATGTAGGATTTTTGGATGGCACGTATGATAAAGAACGGCAAGCAGGCCACGGTCAAATAAAAGAGTGGCGATCGAATGAAGAATCCCACGAACTCGTAGAACCTTGACACCACGATGACGTCGCTAGCGAGGAAAATGTGCAGAACCACCAAGTCAAGCTTGCGCAGTTCGGCTCCCTCAGTCAGCTCGATAGGCGGCCCAATCCACCGGCTTTCCACCATCAGCTCCGCTCCAAACTAACCCGGGAATGGTTTCGCGATATCAAGATGTGGGTCGTCCTCTGGTAACCGGTGCGGCGCTTTGGCCGATATTCGGTGCCGCCGAACCATCGTGCAACGCAGTATTGCTCTGACACATTCACAAGGCTCGGCATGGGTCAGAGCACTCGGTTGATTGGGCGGGCCGATACAGCCGACGGGCGGAAGTGCCCGTCGGCATCGGACCACTATGATGTCTCGCCAAGCCGCGCAAGGTCATGCAGAGCCCCGGCGACGCAAGTGCCGGGATGGCCGTTCAGTGACACGCGCCCGGTGGCAACCTGCTGTCGATTGCCGCAACAATCGCCTCACAGGCTGCCGCTGCGGCAGGTAAAGCGGCTCCAGACGAGTGCTGATGTCCGGCATGAAGATGATGGCAAGGTCTCTCATAACGAAAATTTAACCTGGCCATTAATGGCTTTTATCGCGCTATTACCGGAGACTTTTTTCGGGAGTGTTGACCGCTGTTCGTCGCGCCGCTACTGCGTCAGCCAAGACAAGTCCTACTGATTGTTTCAACAAGACTTGGAGACCGTTGCGTTGCAAGAGGATGCTACTGTCCTGGCTGTCGCTTTGGTTTGGCGCCAATCTCTCGTGTATACTATCTTCCGTGCGCTTTTTAGCTAAACCTACAGAGCTGGAGATCACCGATCTATCATGTCAACGATCACCCTTTCGGTCGCCGGCGACCAGTCTCTTGGTGACCCGGAATTCAGCGTCGACGTCGATGGCGTGCAGGTGGGAGAGCCTGACACAATAACCGCCGCCTACTCTGCCGGGACGTTCGAGCAGTTCACGATCACCGGTAACTTCGCGCTAACGACGGACAGCGTCATCACCATCAACTACATCAACGATCTTTCCGGCCCGTCAGGCGACCGTAACCTTTATGTCGGCTCCCTGACTGCAAATGGCCTCACGTTCCTGGGCAACGTCGCCGCCGTGGGCACGAGCGGCTTCCTCACCAACGCCGGCGCGCTGTGGACCGACGGGTCACTATCATACAGCATGGCGGCTCCGGTGGTCGCCGGCCTGCCAGCGACCGTCGCAGCAAGCGCCGGTATGGCGGTGAACCCCTTCGCCGGCGTCACCGTCAGCGACCCGGCGTCCAGCCCCCAGGATAGCGTGGAGATTGTTCTTACGGCCTATGGCGTCGTGTCCGACGCAGACGGCCTGCTCAGCGGAGCCGGTCTCGCCAAGATCGACAATGGAACCTACACGCTCTCGGCGACCAATCCAACTGCGCTCGGCGCAGAAATGGCTGCCCTCGTGTTCACCCCGGCCGCTCAACCGAGCGGCAGCGCTCCCGTCACGACCGGCTTCGAAGTGATCGCGGGCAACGCCAGCGGCAATTCAAGCGCCACGACCGCCGTTGTGAGCCAATCTCCGGCCGCCGCTGCCCAGCTGGACACCATCGTCATCGAAGCCGCCGGCGACCAATACGATGGCGATGCGATGTTCACGGTGGACGTGAACGGCGTGCAAGTGGGCGGCCCCTACTCGGTCAGCACGCTCTATTCGAGCGGCACGTTCCAACGATTCGCCCTGTCGGGCAATTTCGGCATCACGAGCGGCAGCACGGTTGCGGTCAACTACATCAATGACGCGTCTGGCCGGGGCGGGGACCGCAACCTCTATGTCGGCTCGGTCACCATTGACGGCCAGACCTATCAAGGCAGTGTCGCTGCGATAGGAACAAATGGCGTCCTCTCCAACGCAGGTGCGCTCTGGTCGGACGGATCGCTCACCTTCACGGCAACCCCGCCCGCCACCTCGACCGGGCATTTGGATCTCGTGGGCGTAAATCTCTCCGGGCAAGAACAACTCACGCTGCCGGACGTCTATCCTTCCGATGGCGAAATTCAATACTACGCCTCCAAGGGTCTCAACATCATACGGCTGCCGATCGCGTGGGAGCGGCTGCAACCAACACTCGGCGGCCCGCTGAGCGCCAGCGAGCTCAGCCAGGTCGCGCGCGTGGTCAGCTACGCGAACTCGCTCGGCATGGCCGTGGATCTCGATCTGCATAATTACGGCAATTACAACGGCCAGCCTATTAGCAGCGCCGCCGTTCCGATCAGCGACTTTGTCAATGTATGGGGCCAGCTTGCCACCCAATTTGCCGGGTCGAACGTGTTGTTCGGCCTCATGAACGAACCCAGCTTGCCCGCGAGCACCTGGCTTACGGCCCAGAACAGCGCCATCGGCGCCATCCGCGCCGCCGGCGCCACCACGCAGACCATCCTGGTCTCCGGCATCGACTACGACACGGCCAGCACCTGGATCAGCTCCGGCAATGCGGCGACCTTCGGCAACTCCATCGTCGATCCCGACAACAACTACGCCTTCGAGGTGCACCAATATTTCGACTCGGACGGCAGCGGCGTGGGCGGGGACACCGTCTCTGCGACCATCGGCGAGCAAGACCTCGCCGCCATCACCGAATGGGCAAACCAGAACAATGCCCGCTTGTTCCTGGGCGAGTTCGGCTCCAACTCCGACAGCACGGCCCTGGCCAATCTGCAAAACACGCTGTCCTACATGGCGGCAAACAGCCATGTGTGGCTGGGCGGGACAGAGTGGGAAGCGAGCACTCTCTATAACTACTACTTCAATGTTGCGCCGGTGGACGCGGTGGACAGTCCGCAGATCACCGTGCTGGACCAATTCGCCCCCGGCACGGCGACCACGGCCGCCGCAGCCACGGCTGTGGCTGCCAGCGAGCCGACGGCCATCCTTGCGGTCGCAGGCACCGACACGCAGACCGCGCTCACCGACCAGACCACCGCCACGCCGTTCGCGGGGGTGACGATTACCGATACCGCCATTCCGAGCACCGTCGCCGCGCTGCTGACGCTCTCCGCGGCAAGCGCTGACACCGACGCCAACGGGCTGCTTTCTGGAACCGGGCTGAGCCATACCGGCGCTGGGGCCTATAGCCTGACGGCCGCGACGCTTGCCGCCCTCTCCTCGGAGCTGGCCTCGCTGGTGTTCACGCCGACCAGCCACGAGGTCGCTCCCGGCGCGACCATCACCACGGACCTTACGGTTACGGTCGAGGCCGCCGGCGCCAACGTCGCCATGGCCAGTAGCAATCTGCTGGCCAAGGCGGTTGACACTGCTCCCACCCTGACTGGTTTGAACGGTACGACGAAGCTGATCGATAGCACCACAGCCCACCCGTTCAGCGGCCTCGTGGTCACCGACCCTGATGTCGGCGCCGATCCATCTGCTACCATCACCTTGACCGTGGCGGGAGCGGCTTCGGACGCGAATGGCGTGCTGTCCGGCACAGGGCTCAGCCATACCGGCGCCGGCACCTACGCGCTGGGCGCAGACAGCCCCGCTGGCCTGACCGGCGAGCTACAGCAACTGTCTTTCCTGCCGACCGTCAGCACGGCGGCGGCAGGCAGTACGGCGACGACCGGCATCGCTTTGACCGTGGCGGAGGGCACCGCCGTCACGCCGGGCCAGTCCTCCATCGTGACGACTGCAGCCGGGCCGCCCGTCACCAGCGTCACCGTCAATCTGTCGGAGGATTACTACCTCACCAACGCTCAATGCACCGTCACCGTCGATGGTCAGCAGGTCGGTGGTGTGCAGACGATCAGCGCGATCCACTCGCAGGGACATTACGACGCACTGACCTTCCGCGGCCAATTCGGGATCGGCACCCAGACCATCGGCGTGACGTTCCTGAACGATGCTTATGGCGGCAGCCCGAGCCTGGATCGCAACCTCTATGTCAATTCGGTCGCAGTCAATGGCGCCACTCTGGGCGGCACGTCAGCGTCGCTCTACACCGATGGCACGGCGACGATCAGCGCGACAGCCTCCGGGACGTTGAGCGGAGTGGCGGCTGCAGCGTTAACCAGCTCGTCCGGCATAACGGAGACCATTGTCGCGCATTGAGGCGCGATCGTGTCGCCAGCCCGCCAACCCATCGAGCGAGCTGGCCTCGATTCACACAGCGCAGTAGGCTAAGGCAGACGGCAGGAGGGTGCGCCTCTCACTTAGCGATCTGTCGGAGAATGACAATGCGAGATCCTACGCGCCGCGCGGTTCTGTCAGTTGGCTTGTTGCTTCCTGCCAAGCCATTCGGCCGTCCAGTGGTCCCCGCCCGGGACGACGAACCCGCAATGGCGCATGGCATCGCATTCAGCGGCCGGTCTGGGGTGAACGTCGTCCCACTTGGTTTCAACATCTATCAGCCCGCCTCCATCGCGACCTGGGACAAGGCGCTTCCTGACTCCCGGTTACGCGGCCTGCGGATGGCCGGCTTCGACCACATTCGCGTGGCCTTCGATCCAAGTCCCGCTTTGGCGGCAAATACGGCGGCCGCGTTCGACGAGACCTTAGCCACTGCCCGGTACGCGATCGATGCTGCGCTGCGCTGCGGCCTCAAAGTGATTTTTGACTTCCATGTCGCGACCCAGGGTGACTGGAATACGGTCGCCATCGAGGCGGATTATCCGAGCGGGCAAAAATGGCGGCACTACGGCACAGTGGCAAGCCGCTTCGCGCAACTATGCGCCGACTATCCCGCGGCCCTGCTCGCGTTTGAACTCTACAACGAAAACTCGAACAATGAGTCCTTCGGCAACACTGCGTGGGCCAGCCGCGTGCAGGCGCTCTGGACCTCGATCCGTGCGGTGAACCGCAAAACCACCCTTCTCGTCGGCGGCTCATTCTATTCCAGCATCGAAGGGTTGCGTGATCTCAAGGGTAGCGAGTTCGACGCGAACACCGGCTTTTCCGTCCATAACTACAACCCTACCATCTTCACTCACCAGAACGCGGCGAGCTACACCCGTTACGTGCAGCGGCTGCATTACCCGCCAATCCCGAGCGAGCGGCAGGCGGCCATCGACAGTATGACGGCGCTGGTTGCGGCCAGCGACCTCTCCGCCACCGATAAGCTTCGCACCGAGACAGATCGCACCCACCGCCTCAGCACCTATTTCGACCAGCCCCAAGGCCCCGACTACATCGCGGCGAAGGTGCGCGAAATACACGACTGGCAGGGTCGCAACAAAGTCTCGAGCGCACGGATCTTTATCACCGAATTTGGCAGCCACAACGATCATGATTTCCCAGGCGCCCCTCTTCTTGCCCGTTTCGCCTGGACTCAGGACGTCGACCAGGCGCACGAGACCGCGGGCTACTGCCGATCGGTCTGGACCTACAACTCGCCGGACTATTGGGACATCACGGAGCCGGACGGAAGCTGGAGGATCATGGATGGCTTCCTGATCGCCTTGGGGCATGTGCCGGGTAGCGATCTCGAGCCAGAGGCAAAGGCCCTCTTCAGCACCGCGGCCACCCAACCGTCTGCTCGCGACGGTGCGCTCGTGAGCGAGACGATCCGCCAGATGAAGGAGCACGGGCTTTGGGACAAGCTCGACGCGTTGTTTGTGTTCGCAGGCCCCGCAGGCCCCGCTGGCATCGTGCCCGAGTGGAAGCGCGGTGGCGCCCCGCCGGAGGGCATGGCGTCCCTGTCGTATGCGCAAGGCCGTGGAGTGATGAACCGCCCGAATACCACTGCACATATTGACCTTCAGACTGGCGCTCAATCGCCCGCTGGCCATGTCGGGCTGTTCGTGGTTGGAAAAGCGCCCGAACGCATGATGCAGCTTGGCTGGGATGCTTCTCCAATCATACAGCTTGATCCCGCAAGCGGCGTAACGAGTGGCGCAACCACCGGCAACCCCAAGGGAGATGCGTCGCTCCTCCATGCTGTCGTGAGCGGGACAAGCGGTTCGGACACTGCTCTTTACGTCAACGGCAGCTATAGTGGCCCGGCAGCGGCCCTCATGCACTCGGACGCTGGGGGCCTTGGCGCAACCTGGTCAGCGCCGAACCACGCAGGTTGCGCCGTGATCCACACAGGGGGTGTGCTATCCGCAGAGGAAGCGAAGAACCTGTTCACCACCCTGAGGTTCTTTGTCAACGGGGCAGCGCGGAACGCAAAACTCGCTTCGTAGTGCCGTGCGGTCCGTGTGCGAGCGCATGATCGGTTCATTGATGTGTCGCAGGTCCGCCATCTGTTCGTCATTGAGCCAAGGCTTGGCACCGGGCCGGGGCAGGTCGTGCTGGCCGTCAAACGTCCGGAGGTAAAGCGCACAACGACGTCGCGCAACACCTGCCGCTCCATGCCTGCCAGGTTGCCGCTGCAGCATGCGTCATACCCTCGAGCGCGATAGCGAGTGCCATCATGCGCCGCTGCGCCGTTGGGCTGGTGGCGTGCTCGCTTACGCAACTGAGCCGCAGATAGCCCGTCGCAGATCACCAAAACCTATGCCGTTACTGCGGTCAGCCATCCGCGTCAGACGCTAACTTGAACAGACGCATTCGACGTTGAGCAAATCGCGCCCAACTAAGCAGGTGCGTCAGCAGTACTACTCTACATATGCCAGCGTAAAGCGTGGCGCATCGACCCTTACTACGACTGTAATCCCGCTGTGCAATCATACAGTCGTGTGGATTGACACATGTGAGTCGTATTTCTGTGGAACTACGTAACTTTTTTCTTGAGCCCATCGATCCGCCGCCGTAGGAGTAGTCTCATGTCCTGACTGCGCCTCTGTGCCCGACACAAAACCCATGTTGTGCGAGCGATCCTGCAAAAAAGGTGGTAAAGTGCTGATGTTAGAAGCAGCCTCTTCCGAGCTCGTCGCCCAGTTCCCTCAGCGAGACGAGCTTCTTGACGGTTCGGATGTAGCTCGGCTTAGCGCAGCGCTCCAGCTCCCAAACCAAGCACTATTGTATGAGCAGCCACCGCCGTCATCCTCGCGATCCATGTCCGATGTGCTCATTCTCGGAACCCGGGGCATCCCAGCCGCTCATGGCGGTTTTGAGACTTTTGCCCAGCAACTGTCGCTCTATTTGCAGCGGCATGGCTGGAACCCGAGTGTTTACTGCCAGGCAGACAACTTAGACCACGGCAAAGGCGTGACTGAAGATACCTGGAATGGTGTCAAACGGATCATGATCCCGAGCCGAGACGGGGGTTCGCTGGCCTCGATCAGTTACGACTTGCGCTGCGTGTTGGATGCCAGCCGTCGTCCCGGCAGAATATTGTTGCTTGGCTATAATACCGCGGTATTTGCAACGTTGCTCTCCATGAGAGGTCGCGAGGTCACGATCAATATGGATGGGCTGGAGTGGCAACGGCCGAAATGGTCACGGATTGCCAGAGCTTGGCTCTGGATGAACGAGAAGATTGCTGCCAAGCTCAGCACCACTATGGTGGCTGACCATCCGGAGATCAAGGCGCATCTCGTGCGGTTCGCCCCCGCCTCAAAGGTGGTGATGATCCCCTACGGTGCTCCGGCCGTGATGAATGCCGAGGAGGCGCCCTTGCGCAGTCTGGGGCTGACTCCGCGCTCGTTCTACGTCTGCATCTCACGGATCGAGCCCGAGAACTCGCAGCTCGACTTGGTGCGCGCGTTCGCTGCAGTGCCCCGGGAGCAGACGCTCGTCATGCTCGGCAAGCTTGATCCGAGCAATGCCTATCACCGGGCGGTACGAGAAGCCGCCGGGCCGAATGTGCTTTTCACCGGCCCGATTTATGACAAGGAGATGTTGGCCAGCCTGCGGTTTCACGCCGCCGCGTATTGCCATGGCCACACCGTTGGCGGCACCAACCCATCCCTGGTGGAGGCGCTCGGCGCCGGCTGCGCCGTAATCGCACATGACAATAAGTTCAATCGCTGGACCGCTGGCCTGACACAGTTCTTTTTTCGCGACGTGGCGTCGTGCCAGGCTATTTTCGACCATGTCAGCAACAATCCAGCCGTGCTGGACGCGGCTCGGGCGGCCGCTCGCCTGCAGCACCGGACAAAGTTTGAACTCGATGACGTTTTGGCCCGCTACGAGCGCTTGATCGGGTTTGAGCTGCAGACATACTGCGAGATGCCGTTCTCGAACGCTCTCAGCTTTGTCAGGTCGGTGCCACAATGACCTCCCGGTCATAACCGTGAACCCGACATGAAGATCGTTCTCGTCCTTCACTTCAAGCTCGACCGCAATGCGGGAGCGGCGGGTGTCCTGCTAACGCTAGCGGACGCATTCCGGGCTGCCGGCCACCGCGTCGAGACGGTGTCGCACGACTCGCTCGGCAGCATGCCGTTGCTGTTGCGTAATTTCGTCTTTCCGGCGGTCGTCGCGTTCAAGCTGCTGTTCGCACATGGCAGTGCGGACGTGATCGAAGGCAGCACCGGCGACTGCTGGATTTACTACCTGCTGCGGCGACGCAACCGGCGCACTCTCTATGTCACGTTTAGCCAAGGTTTGTACCGGCCGCTGCACGAGCGACTGATGCGCGACCGCCAGCGCGGCGTTGCCTCCGTTTCCTGGCGCTATTGGCTGTTCCACGGCTCGCTGGAGCTGTGGCAGGAGGCCGCCTCGATGCAACTGGCCGACCTCGTCTACGTGCTGAACGCCGATGAACGCCGGTATGCGACCGACCGGTTGCACGTAGCAGCGGAGCGCACCAGGATGGTGCGGAACGGCTTGGCAGATCATTTCTGCTGCCGTGCCGTCCAGCTAAAAACCTTGCAGTTGCAAGCCTCAAGCCCGCAACCGCCGCCCCGCCGCGCCATCGTGCAAGTCGGCTCCTACGAGGAGCGCAAAGGCATCCGCAGCTCGGTCGCGGCAACCACCCGCCTGCTGACCGATCAGGCCAGCCTGCGCGTGGCCTATCTCGGGACGACGTGTTCGCCCGAAAGCACGCTGCGGGATTACCCGGCCACTCTGCGGGATCGGGTCACCGCCGTGCCGCGCTTTGACAATGCCGATCTGCCGCGGCTTCTGGCCGACTACCAGATCTTCATCATGCCCTCGACCTATGAGGCGTTTGGCATCGCACCGCTCGAGGCGATGGCATGCGGCTTGGTGCCAATCGTCACCAACATCGCCGGGCCGGCGGAATATGTGGTCGACGGATGCAACGGTCTCGTCGTCCCCGTCGACGACGCGATGGCGCTGGAGCAAGCCATCAAGCGACTGATTGAAGATGACGCGCTCTACGCCAGGTTACAGGCCGGCGCGCTCGACACAGCGGCGCGGTTCACCTGGGACGAGGTAGCGTCTGCACGTTTGTCGGACTATGAACGGTTCGGGCAAGCCAAGCGCCGGGGAAGCCGCTCCGCCGGGCTGGTGAGTTCTAGCGTCGCATGACAACTCGACCCGGCGAAGCCAGCCAACTCCGGCGTCGCGCGCCGCGCTCAGGAGATTGACCGAATGCCCGGCGTGACCCAGTACCTGCCGCCTGCCATCCAGCCGCCCAGTGGTCACGTCGGATACGCGGCCGATGTCGGCTGGTCTGCAGGCCGCATGTCCCTCGGGCAGGGACTCACGGTGAAAGACATCGCTCGCGCTGTTTGGCGCCGGAAGCTGCGGATTGCTTTCTTCGTCTTCGTGCTAATGGTTCCGGTGACCTACGTCATTATGAGCTTGCCCGTGTCCTACACCGCACAAGCGATGTTGGTGCTTCGGACCGGTGCGCCCACGACCGATGAACTTCGCGCTCAATCGGTGCAGGTTCAGCCCTCGGTTGAGAACACGATGAACGTGATCCGCAGCGAGGTGCAGATCCTCAATAGTGAAACTCTTGCCGAACGCGTGGTTCAGCGGGAATCGCTCGCGCAACCAACAGAGCAGGCCGCGCCCTCACTGTGGCATGAGGCAGTGGCGGCGCTCCGCGCCCGGCTGGGCATCCCCGCGAAGCCGGTGGTCCAATCGCCCGAAATTCGCACCGAGGAGGCCACCAAGGCCTATCGCAGTCACCTCTCCGTCTTCAACGACGGCAAGTCCTTTGTCATTCTCGTGTCCTATTCTGCCAAAACGCCAGAACTTGCCAAGCGGCTGCTGGAGCGGCATTTGCAGTTCTACCTGGCCGACCAGGTGCAGGAAAAGGAGATCGCGCTCGACTCCGTTCATAACTGGCTCGAGTCAGAGTTGGTCAGGCTTGCCACCAAGGTGCAGGACGCTGACCAGCGCCTGCTGGAGTTCCGCGGCAGCCACAACCTGTTGCGCAGCGGCGGAGAGACCATGGCGAGCCAAGAGATGAACGGTCTCGTGACTCAACTTGGCCAAGCGCGCAGTGATCTCTTCCAGAAGCAGGCCAGGCTCGATGACATCCGCAAAGCCGACAACGGGGCTGCTGATTCGACCGTGCTACAATCGCCATTGATCCAGAAGCAGCGCCAGGCTGAGGCCGAGGCGGCTGCCAAAGTGGCGGAACTCAGCAACAAGTACAGCCCGAACCACCCGATGTTGCGCGCCGCCCTTGCGACGCTTGCCGCTGCCAGGGTCAGTTTGGCCAGTGAAACCGGGCGCATGGCCCAGGCCGCGATGCACGACGTGGAAGCCGCGCAAGCCAATGTGGCGGCACTCGAACATCAAGTTGCTAATCTGAGCCAGAACGCCAGCGCATCGGAGATGAGCGACCTGTCGCAGGCCCAACTGCAGCGCGAAACCGACGCCGACCGACAATTGTACGACGACCTGTTGCGGCGCTCCAAGCAGATCGAAATCCAGCGTCAAGTGCAGCAAGAGCCAGACGCCCGGCTCGCCTCCGGCCCGTCAGTCTCCTATATTCCGACGTCGCCGCACCGGACGATGCTGTTCGCGGCCTGTTCGGGCGTGGCGCTCATGCTCAGCGCCTGCTTTACGCTTTTTCTCGACCGCCGACGCTTTCAGTCACGCAGCCTGCTTGCCATTGAAGCTATCTGCCGCCTACCTGGCTTGAGCTCCGTTCCAACCACGCCAGGCCTGCGCAGCCGGCGGTCATTCTTGCGCTCGCCTGATCCGCGTTCCGTGTTTGCGTTGTCGCTGCAGACGCTGCGCAATTCGCTGGGTATCTATTCCAGTGGTATCCAGCCGCAGGTCGTCACTTTCACCTCCGCCTTGCCCGGCGAAGGCAAGACGACGTTGGCCGCCTACTATGCGCAGAGCTTGGCGTTCCCGGGTTTCAAGGTCCTGCTGATCGATGGCGACATGCGCCAGTCGCGGCTGCGTGATACCTTGAAGCTAAACGGCAAGAAAGGCCTCAAGGAACTGATCGAGGACGAGAGTCTCACCTTGTCGCAGTGTGTGCAACACGTTGACCGGGGCTTCTTCGACGTGCTCAGCGCAACCGAGTCGGTCGCCAACCCTCAAACGCTGTTGAACTCGACGGGCTTCACCCGACTGGTGGACCGGGCTCGCGGAAGCTACGACTTCATCATCATTGACACGCCGCCTGTGGCTGCGGTGGACGACGCTTTGCCGATCGCCAGGCTCAGCGACGCTACGGTGTTGGTCATCCGCTGGTGCAGCACGCCGCATGACGTCGTGCGTGGCGTGGCGCGGCGACTCGATCTCGCCGGTGCCCGCGTAACCGGTGCGGTGCTCAACGGGGTTGACATGAGTGAGTACAAGTCGGTGTCGCACGATCTCGATGCCTATCGGCCAATACGGTCCTCTTACCTTCGCTATGGCCGCTGACATGCCGGGGAAGCCGCAAAAGCGGCTGCTCTCGATCAACTCCTATCACTATCGGCGCGGCGGCTCGGACATGGTCTACCTCGATCATGCGGCACTGTTCGAGCGGAACGGCTGGTCTAACGTGTTCTTTTCCATGCACCACCCGAACAACCAGCCCTATGCGCTAGACCACTATTTCGCGGACCGAGTGGACTACGAAGTGGCCACCGGCACCATCGACCGTCTGCGTCATGCAGCCCGCATTATTTACTCGCGGCAGGCGCAGCAGCGTCTGGCAGCCCTACTCGACAACCACCCGGTGGACGTGGCGCATCTGCATATCGTGCACCACCACCTCTCGCCCTCCGTGCTGGTGGAGTTGAAGCGCCGCGGTATCCCAATCGTGCTGACGGCGCATGATCTGAAGCTTGCCTGCCCGAACTACAAGATGATGAACCGGCACGGAGTATGCGAGCGCTGCAAGGGCGGCCGGGTGTGGAACGTGCTGCGCCATCGCTGCATTAAGGAGTCGCTGCCGGGCAGCGGCCTGATTATGGTCGAATCCGCCATCCACAAGTCGCTCGACCTCTATGGCAGGAACCTCTCTGCCGTCGTGACACCAAGCCGCTTCTACGCCGACAAGCTGGTGGAATGGGGCTGGGCGCCGCAGCGGGTGCATTACATTCCAAACTTCGCCGCCATCCCGCCGCAGCCCGCTCAGCTAGAGTATGGCAAGCAAGTGCTGTTCTTCGGCCGGCTTGCCCCGGAAAAGGGCGTCGCCACGCTGATCCGCGCGGCAGCGGCATCGCGCGTGCCAGTGGCAATCGTTGGTGGCGGCCCCGACGAGGCAAAACTGCGCGCGTTGGCAAGTGCGCTCGACGCTCCCGTCACGTTCCGCGGCTTCCTGTCAGGGCAATCCCTGTGGGACGAGGTGGAGCGCTGTCGAGCCGTGGTGCTGCCATCAGAATGGTATGAAAATGCTCCGGTGAGCGTGCTGGAAGCCTTTGCACGGTGCCGTCCGGTGGCCGGCGCGTGCATCGGCGGCATCCCCGAATTGATCACTGCGGGCGTGACCGGCTGGCACTTTGCCTCTGGCGACGCGGCCGCGCTCGCCCGCACGCTGTCCATCATTGAAAATACACCAGACGCCGAGTTGGCGGCGATGGGTCAGGCCGCCCGCCGCTATGTGGCCGGCAGCTTTAGCGAGGAAAACTACTACGCGGCCATGTCCGAACTGTATGAGCGGCTGGTTGCGGAAAACGGAGCGCAAGCGCGTACCAGCAAATCCAAACTCCACATGCGCGGCAAAAACGCCCAGCTCGTCCCGAATTCGTAGCGGAGACCCCTCCTTGGCGCGTAACAGACAGCTCGGCGCTAAACGTCTTGCAAACCGGCCATTCCGGACTGCTATCGCTTGCTTTGCCGTCAATCCGGGCTTTGCCGACTACTTGCTCGGACTGGCCCACGCGTTACGCGCACGGGCCGACGTGGATGTTCTGACCAGCAACACGCTTGACCCCGTGCACCAAGCCGCGATTGGCCCGGCGACTTACTGTTTTCGCCGCTCGCGCCACCTGGTGGTCGATATCTGGGCCTATGTCTGGCACGTGGTCGCCACGCGGCCGGACGTGCTGCTCGTGCAGGCTTGGTTGAAATGGCCACTGCTGGAATGCCCGCTGATCTGGTTGTTCCGTCTTGCGGGCATACGCTGCGTCGCAACCGTGCACGACGTGCTGCCGCACGAGCCCAAGCCTTGGGACAGGATGCTGCTCCGTCACTATTACCGCGCTTTCGACGGCCTGGTCGCCCACTCTCACGCTGCGCGGGCTCAGCTTGCCGCCATGGGCGTCAGCCGTCCGATTGCGGTTATCCCGCATGCTCTGCTTGATAGGTTCAATCGCGAGCCGCTCGGCCGCACGGCTGCGCGCCAGCGCGTGGCCGGTCTGCAAGGCGATGACGCGAGCTTCGTTGCTTTGTTCTTCGGCCACATCACCCGCCGCAAGGGCGCGTTGGCGTTCGCCAACGCCGCGCGTTACCTAGAAGGACAAGGGATCAAGCTGCTGATGGCGGGTGAACCCGACCTTTCCGCGCCGGAATTGGTCCAACTTCGTGCCGACTGCGCCGCTGGCGGTGTCTTGCTGCGCGAAGGTCACGTCCCGTTCGCCGAGGTACAAGCGCTGTTCGCCAGCGCCGACTGCGTCGCAATCCCCTATTTAGAAGGGACGACGAGCGGTGTGCTGAAGGTCGCGATCGCGTTCGAAAAACCGGTCGTCGCCACCCCGATCGGCGACGTGACCGAGACGGTGGACGAACGCAGCGCCGTGCTCATCCCAGTGACCGATCTCGCGGAGGGAATTGCCGCCGGCATCTTGGAGGCAAGGACACGCGCGCCCGAACTCGCCGCTGAGATCGCCAAGTGCAAAGCGAGCCTATCATGGGAGCACATAGGCAACGCCTACGCGGATTTCCTTGAAGCTGTGATCTGTAGCGCCGTGCCGCGTCCCGGCTTTGCCGTTACGCCGCTGAGCGCCGCGGACAGCGGCGTGGGGCGGCTATGAGCGGCATCGGCTCCAGCCTCACTTGGCGGCACGTCAGGCGCCGGTCCGCCGATCAGTCCTGGACCAACCAGGCTTCGGCTCGAGGAGGCCCGCATGCCGAAGCTCCAGAGGAGGCGCTGTCAGCGACGCCGGCCCGGCCGATGCTCTACCAACTCCATGTGCTGCGCGCCCTCGCGGTCCTGCTCGTCGTGCTGGACCACAGTTGCCTCGCGATCGCTGATCACATGCCGGTGCCTCCGCTTTGCATACAGCTCGCTTGGTTGGCCGGCTTTCTGGGTGTTGCCATATTTTTCGCCATCAGCGGCTACATCATGGTCGCGACGACTCGCTCGCAGCCTCGTACACAGAGGGCCGTCGTGCGATTCCTCGCTCGGCGGCTGATGCGCATCGTGCCGATGTACTATCTTGCGACCGGTCTTAGCATCCTTTTCGCGCTGAGCCATCTCTCGAGCGGGTCGAGCGCACTGAACCCGCTGGTGGTGATCTGCTCGCTGCTGTTCATTCCCATCGCGGACGCGCACCACGTCGTCCAGCCTGTGTTGACGCAGGGATGGACGCTCAACAACGAGATCTTTTTCTATCTCCTGTTCGGCGTTTTGCTTCTACTGCCCTCGCGGGCCCGTGCCGCGACACTGGCTGGTTTGCTTGTCATCGCGGCGGCCATTGGCGCGCTGTGTAATCGGTCGGGCTACGACCTCGGGGAAGTGGCCGGCTTTCTGACCGCCCCCATCACCCTGAACTTCGTGCCCGGACTGCTGCTGGCAGCATACAGCCGCTCCAAGGTTGGGCGCGGCTCACCATGGCAGCCCACCCTCGTTGTCACTACCCTCGCCATCGGCCTGTTTGCTGGGGTCTTCTATGTGTGGGAGACACAGCCTGGCCATGTCGTCGTGTTTGGGTGGTGGATGCACGTGGCTGTCTTGGCCGTGGCCGCTTCTAGCTGCTGGTTGTGCACGCGATCCAACACGCCGTTTCCAACCACGGGCGTGTCGGGCGCCGCCGCCCGCCTCGCCATGTTGTTGGGCGACGCATCCTATACGACTTATCTTTTCCACCTGTTTGTTATCTCTGCCGTTGTTCGTGTTTGCCTCTTCGCCGGAATCGGCCCGGCATTCACAGCGGTTTGTTGCGTGGTCTTGGCGATCGCATTCAGTGCGCTTCTGCATCTCCGGGTCGAGCGGCATTTGAACGCATGGATGCGCCGGCTGAGCCCACGGTTGCGAGGCGGTCGATACCGGGGGGTTCGCTATGCTTCCTAAATTCTTCATGACGCTGTCGATCTTCACTCGTATGCTGGTAGGCCTCGTCGTCTTCGCGCTGATCGCACGAGGCCTCGGCCCGAGAGAGTTCGGCTTTGTCTCGCTCGTGTTCAGCTATGCCTCGCTTGGGTCCCTGCTGACCGATTTCGGCCTGTCCTTGAAAACCTTACGAGACATCGCGCATCGTCCGCAGGACGGCCGCGGCATCCTGAGCGCAACGCTCGGCCTCAAGACCCTGCTTTCGGTCGCGGTCGGTGCTGCGGGCTGCATCGTCGTGCTGCTGCTGCCGATGAGCGCCGAGGCGCGGGTGGCCAGCTGCTTGCTGACGGCTGGCGTCATGACCGCCTCGTTCGGCGACCTGGCGCTTGTCGCGTTCCGTTCCACCAAGCAGTTTGGCCGTGAGAGCTGGATTGTTGGTTGGACGTCGCTGCTCTACGGCGTTGTGCTTGGTGGTGTGGTTTACGGCGGCTGCGGGATCATGCCGATTTCAGCCGCCTTTCTCGCGTGCCGTCTCATCTACGCCTATGTCGCCATGCAGTCGGCGATGGGGTTGTTCCCGCGCACGAACGTCGCCGTTAAGCCGCCCGGCTTGTTGGCGATGGTGAAATCGGCTTGGTCCTGGGCCCTGCTCAGCAATCTCAGCTATATCAACGGGCAGATCGACAGCATGTTCATAGCTCCGTTGCTGGGCCTGCATGCAACCGGTATCTACCAGGCAGGTGCCAAGTTCATGGCCAGCGCGGTAACGTTTGCTGCAGTCGTGTTGAATACGCAGGTGCCGAGCATAGCCGCTGCTGCGGCGAACGGCGCGCCTACGCTACGTCTCGAGCTGCTCGCCTGGCTACAGATGATTGCCGTCGGCTTTGCCGCGGGCCTGACGTTGACGCTTGGCGGTCCTCTTATCACCCGCTACCTCATCGGTAATCAATATGCGGAGGTGAACGCCCTCTGGCTCGGCCTTGGCGTCCTGGCGTTCTGCCGCTTTCTGAGTTCGTCTATCCTCGTTTCGCTGGTGGCGCTCGACCGTTCTAAGACCAACCTCATCGGCGAGGCGGCGACCACCGTAGTCAGCATCCCTCTCATGATCCTCCTGCTGCCGCGGTACGGCCTCATCTCGGTGCCGTGGATTATGTCCGCGGGCGCGCTGGCGACGGCAACCGTCTTGCTTCTTGGCCGCATCCATATCCACATCAAGCCCGGTCTCTCCACCGCACTGAAGGAAGCCTAGGCCGAAGTGTCACGAGCCTTGCGAAGCGAGATACTTTTCCAACCTGGGCCGCGCCGCTGGGCCGCGAGTTCAAATACGATGCGCCGTCGAGATACAGGACTTTGTTTGTTCAGCGGCAGGCGATCTCCAGAAAGAGGGTCGTGCAAGAGCAAACCGGGATTATTCATAATGCTATGGACGTAACTCCGGAAGAAACTTCTACCGTGTTGCCAACTGGCGTTTTGGCGACGCCACTCTGGCTGAATGGCTGTTTCGCGTGGCTGCACGAACCGGCGCAGCAAGCCGGCTGCGACGTCGCATTGCTTATCTGCCCGCCCGTGGGCTGGGACGCCCTGCATTCTTATCATCCGCTCCGCGTCATGGCCGATGCATTGGCTGTGGAGGGCTGCCCGGTGCTCCGTTTCAACTATCCTGGCACTGGGGACTCCATCGATCTTAATGCTTCGGGCCAGGAGCCTTGGGAAATTTGGCAGGAAAGCGTGCACCGGGCCGCCGACTGGCTTCGAGCGGCCGCGGGAGCCACCCGCATCGTATTGGCTGGACTGAGGCTGGGCGCGGCACTTGCCAGTCTCGTCGCAGAAGCCCGCGACGACGTGGCCGGGCTTATATTGCTTGCTCCCGTGCTGAACGGCCACTCCTACATGCGCCAGCTCATGCTCGAGGCGCAGAACGAGCGACAGCCCGCACCGCGCAGCCCGCCAATGGGGTGCGGCTTTAGTTTCCTCGAGCTACAATTTAGTGCGTCGATAGACCGCATTTCGGATATCGATCTACGCCAAGTCAAACTGCGCCCTGGCCTCTCTGTTGCGTGCTTTCTGCAAGCGTCATCCCGCCGCGCCGAGCAGACGATAGCGCTTTGGCGTCAGGCCGGAGTCGATGTGGTGCAAACCGGGTTCGGCGGCCTTGAGGCCCTCGTCCTTCGACCTCTTGACGAGGATCCGCCCCCCTGCGACGCCGCAACGGTGACGCGCTGGCTGCATGCAGTGCTCCCTATCACCCGAACGCTTCGCGCCCGACCCTTGCTGCCGCCGGCTCACCTGCAACATGGCGCTTTCCGGGAAAACTGTCATGCGTTTCGGCGAAGGCGGCCGATTGGTTGGTCTGCTCTGCGAACCTGCCAGCGCGTCGGTGATCGCAGACTCGACTCCGATCGTGCTGATCGGCAATACAGGCCGTAGCCCTCATTTCGGCGTGGGGCGCTTCGCCGTTGGCTTGGCCAGGAGCCTCGCTGTCGCTGGCATTGCATCCTTCCGGTTCGACTTCGCAGGCCTGGGGGACAGTCTCGGCTCGGGTGGTCAGCGGGACACACTTAGCCCCGTGTTTGCCGAGGCGCGATCGCCCGACATAAGCGCGGCCATCGAAGCGCTGGGCCGCCGTGGTTACCGCCGATTTGCCATTCAGGGCCTCTGTTCCGGCGCCTATCACGCCTTCCATAGCGCTTTGTCGGACGCCCGCGTTGATAGGCTCATACTGGTGAACCTGCCGCTGTTCGATTGGTATCCAGTCCGGCTCGTGGAGTTGCCGAGATACTGTCTCCGGCGGATGAGCGAGGCTGATGCGTGGCGATGCTTGCTGAGGGGAGAGATCCCGGTCTATCGCCTCGTCGGGGCGTTGCTCGGCCGCGTGCTGGACAAGCTGCAAAGCTGCGCTGCTTGTCCGAGCACTCTCTCGCGTTACACCGCGCCATACCGTTCTTTCAAGAAACTGTCGTGTCGCGGTGTGCAAACTCTTCTGCTGTTCGCTGGAGGCGATGCGGGACTGGGGCCGATGCAGCTTGCCTTTGGAAAGTTTCAACAAGGAGTGGCAAGCATTCACGGCGTGCAGATGCGGATCCAGTCGGACTTCGATCACGCCCTCACGGCGCGCACGATGCGGCAACATGCAATCTTGCTCATCCTCGACTTCTTGACAAAGGCCGATCCTCGCCTCGTCTCCCCACCGGCTGCCGTTCCGCCGCAGCCATCTGCCTTGCCCATGTGGACCGAAAGGGAGACGGAGCTTTCCGAACCGCTAAGCCGATAGCTGTCCTTCGGCTGGGGCGCCCGTCACCGGGATCACAGCGCGAACCAGTCCGTGGCCGCGTCCCAGCCGGGCAGCGGCTTGTCCTTGTCGGAGAGCTGCACCTCTGTAGATGCCGGGATGAAACTCCCCAGAAGTGCCGATTGAAAATTCCCCAGTTTGCCTGACGGGCTTTGGCCTGCGGGTTGGGTCGGATCAGTCGGCGATTGATGGTCAGCTTGTCTCTTCAAGGGGGGCGAGCTGGTGGTCCGACTGGGAGAGGTTGTGATGATCCTTGATCTGCACCGGCATGGCGCTGGCATATCGGCTATCGCCCGGCGCACGGGGTTGGACCGCAAGACGGTGCGCAAGATGATCGCGACCGGGCTGGAGCCGCCGGCTTATGGTCCTCGACGACCCAAGGTCACGCAGTTGCAGCCGTTCGAGCGCTATCTGCGCGAGCGGCTCGACATCGTGCCCGAGCTGACCGGCCGTCGCCTGCATCGTGAGCTTGCGGCGATGGGCTACCATGGCGGCTACACTGCCGTGACCGACCTGTTGCGCGAGATCCGGCCGGTCACACCACCCTCGTTCGAGGTTCGCTTCGAGACGCCGCCGGGCCGTCAGGCCCAGGTTGATTTCGCGCATTTCCGCACCGTGTTCACTGACGAGCCGGGCGTCGAGCGGGTGGTCTGGCTGTTCTCGATGGTGCTGGGCCACAGCCGCATGCTGTGGGGGCGGTTCGTGCCGCAGCAGGACATGCAGACGGTGCTGCGCTGCCACGCCACGGCGTTCGAGGCGCTGGGCGGCGCCCCGGCC
Organism: Acetobacteraceae bacterium; assembly: GCA_965198565.1. GTDB lineage: Bacteria > Pseudomonadota > Alphaproteobacteria > Acetobacterales > Acetobacteraceae > LMUY01. The sequence goes on from OZ240665.1 coordinate 490,466, forward strand.
GAGATCCTCTACGACCGGATGAAAACCGTGGTCGACCGGGAGGCGCCCCAAGACGGGCCGGAGGGCGGTCACCTGGTCTACAACCGAACCCTGGTCGAGTTCGGGCGCCACTACGGCTATCTACCAAAAGCCTGCAAGGCATATCGGGCGAAGACCAAGGGCAAAGTCGAACGGCCGTTCCGCTACGTTCGGGAGGTTCGCCGGACATCGACAGCCTGGCCAAGGCCGATCGCGAGGGCCGCCTGCGCGAACGCATTCGCTATCTCTGCCGCACCTAGCTGCTGATTATCGACGAGATCGGCTACGTCACACTGGGCGCTGCCGCGGGGAACCTGTTCTTTCAACTGGTCAACGCGCGTTACGAGCGCGGGGCCATGATCCTGACCTCCAACCGCGGCTTTGCCGAGTGGGGCCAGGTGTTCGGCGACCCCGTCATCGCCACCGCCTTACTGGACCGGCTGCTCCATCACGCGGTGGTCGTGCACATCGAGGGTTCCAGCTACCGCATGCGCCAGCACGCTGACCTTCTGCCGCCGGTGCCGCCGCCTGGGTCCCACGCCGCCACCCAGCCGAAGCGCCGCGGCCGTCCGCCCAAAGCAGCCGCAGACACAATGCAGGTTGCCTGAGCCGCGGCCCCGAACCCCGCTTGTGCAGCGTTACGTAACGAGGCGACCATGCCCAAAGACTTGCCAGAAGAAGGCAGTCAGGCGCTCACCAACGCAGAACGCCAGGCCCGACACCGCGCCCGAAAGGCCGAGCAGGCGGGAACTGCCATCCGCTATCGCCGACCTTCCGACCGCCGTACCCGGCCACAGCGCTGGCACGACGCCGTCGCCGAACTGCTCGCTTTGCAGGCCGATTCCGCCACCTGGGCCGATGCCCTGCCGGACGGCCTGCGCGACACCACCACCGCCTAGGCGCTCCAGGCCATCGTCGACCTCGACTTATCCGACCTCGCCGATATTGCTCCGCCGCGCGGCTACGGTCGCGACTGAACCGTCACGAACTGGGGAATTTTCAATCGGCACATTTGGGGAGGATTCAACCGGTATTGACAGGCAAGCCTACGCTCGATCCTTGCGCCCGAAATTTCCCAGGCGGTTTCGAGGCCGGCGCAACAAGGGTGACGGCCGACTCGGCGTTTGATGGCCCTCCTTGAACTCCGCGGCTTGCGTCAGGTCGCCGTTAGGACTGTCATGCAGCCGAACATCCTCTTCGCCGGCTGCAATCAGGAAGCTGCTCATCTTGGGCTCCGTTAAAATCCCTAACCGAGTTGCCCGAAGGATCTAGCTGCTCAAGCCGGATCCTTGGGTAATGAATTCAGGGTTTCGCTCACGCGGACCCGGTCGTCAGCTGAGACATGTGGCTGTGTCAAGCTCGCCGCCAGGTTGCGACCAAGCCCGGTCATTGAGCCTGCGAGGGATCGTAGCTGATACCGATAGCATTGGCACGGTTTCGTGCTTGCGGCATGTCGCGTTCCGCAGTTGGCTGGCCGGGTATTTGAACCCTGTGTTCCGACGCCGACAGTCTGCTCTCGGCCCGTTTTGCTTTACCGGTATGCCTCGCTAACCTAGCAGACGCAGCTTCCTGGGAGTACGTCCGTGCGCGTGCAGGTTCTTGGCGTGCTGTTCGGATTGCTGGCGATGCCGACGCTCGCTGCGGCGCAAAGAGTGCCAAACACACCGCCCCGCTTTGAAAGCTATCCCGCCCAATCACCGGCCACGGGCCGCCCTCGCCTCGTCCTCGGACAGGCCGACATGCAATACCGGACCCGGCTGCGGGAGGCCGCCCGGCAGCCGCCGAACTTCGCCGGGCACTATGTGCTCGCGCTCTGGGGGTGCGGCATGGAGTGCGTCATGGGAGCCGCGATCGACGTCCAATCCGGGCACGTCACGTGGCTGCCCGACACGGTTTGCTGCTGGCTTTCCGGACCAGGCGCGGCGGCGCCCGATGCTGAGCCGGTGCGCTACCACCGGGACAGTAGGCTACTGATCCTAAACGGCCTGCGCAACGAGCGCGACGGAGATTGGGGCGAGCACTACTACACGATCGATGGCAACGGCTTCGTCCCACTCCTCGACGTGCCGCGGCGGGGCTGACGGCTTGTGTCGCACGGCGATATCGGCCCGCGCGCGACGGCCGGAAAAGGGGTGCGATGCCGCGCCGATCCTGGGTAGTATCCGGGGATGCGCCCCTCCTCGGCCTTGTGGCTCCGATCCTGTTTCTGCATCCCACTCGCGGCCGGGTGGCTGCTCGGCCAGGCACACGCGCAGGGGGCTAACCCGCCGCCACCAGCTCCGGACCTCGCGGCGGCGCTGGGCGGCGGTTGGACGCGCAGCGGCGCGTGCGACCGGCCGGTGCGTTTCCAGCTGCGCGGCAACACGCTTCTGGTGGTCGGAACGGACGGCAAGGTCGACACCCAGCGCGTGCTGCAGCGTCGTGCCACCGGTGTGGCGACGCAGACCACCGCGTCGGCCCACGGCAACCCGATCGGCATGCGGTGGGTGTACGAAGTGCTGTCGCCGGGCCAGCTCAGCCTGACGGACCAGACGGGGCGATCGGCCACATTCCAGCGCTGCCGGCCCCCGATACCGGCCACTGCGAGCCCCGCCGAGTTCCTGCGCGGGATGTTCGCGATCTATGCCGATGGCGCCGACGCCAGCCTGCCGTTCGCGAGCGTGGCCGGGCTGCACGCCTTCCTGGTGCCGGACCTGGCCGACGCGGTGGCGCGTGACGCCACTCGTGTCGCGGCGGGTGACCGGACCAACGCCGCCCCTTGCCTGCGGGCGGAACCGATCACCGGCGCCCAAGACGACTACGCGGTCAGCGACGTGGACGTGAGCGTGCCGGAGCCTGCGCCTGGCACGCCGGACCGGACAAGCGGCACGGTGTCGTTTCGCAATGGGGGTGTCCCCGCCAGCGTGCGCTTCAACTTGCGGCAGACCGCGTCCGGTTGGCGGATCGACGACCTCCACTCGGCCACCAGTCCGTCGCTGCGCACGCAGATGGCGTCCTGCGCCGCCGCGCACTGATGCGGCGGCACCGGCATACGTCGCATCCGCCAGACGGCTCTCCAGGCGGGCCGCACCCGATGGCTCCACCGGCAGCGCAGGCGGCGCCGCTTCCGGCCGGTGGCGGACGACGGGTGGCCTGGGGACAGGCGGTGATCGCAATCTGGTATCTGGGCGGCTTCCTCCTGCTGCTTGTGGGCGCCCTGGTCCAGGTCGGGCCGTCAGCCTGGGTGGCGGCGTGGGAGGTCCGGCACTGGGGACAGGACAATGCCGTGGCGTCGTTCCTGCCCGGGTTCCTGGTCCTGGTCGCTTCCGCGTTCCTTCCCCGCCTGCTGCCGCGCGCTCCGGAAGGGTCGTTCCTCCGCGGCATGCAGAACGGGCTGTCGCCGGAAAGCCCGATGCAGGCGCCCTCGCCGGAACGGATGGCTCGCATCCTGCTGCTGCTCGCGCGGGGAGCGCTGGTCGCGTCCGGCGTGTTCCTCCTCGCTGGTGGATTGGGCTACGAGCTAGTCACCCGCATCGGCGACCGTGGAGCCGGCGCTTCCCTGCCGGAGCTGACGCTGTCCGCCGTCAAAGCCACAAGCGCCTCCTTGCCACCCTATGCCCGGCTGATCGGCACCACCCCACAGCCCGAGCTGACCTGGCTGCACGACCATTCCGAACGTCGCACCTATCACCGCGATGCCTTCACGCCGCTGACCGCGCCCGGCTGGCGCCCCGGCGACCCTGTCGTGTTGCTGGAGGAGGATCGAACGGTGGTGGGCGAGGATGGGCCGGATGCCGTGCTGCCGCCCGGCCCGGTCGAGGGTGCGCTCGGGCGCGGGACGGTGCCGGGTTGGATGCTGGCTGAGATGCGCCGTCGCGGGGTCGCGATCACGGACGACCCGGCCGTGCTGGTCCGCCGGAAGCTGGACGGGGTCGTGCCGGGAGCCGACACCATAGGCGCCGTGCTCTGCCTCTTGTTCGGCGGCGCCTTCGCGCTGGTCGCACTCGCCGTCTCGTGCGGCTATCGCTATCGGCGACGGCGCATCCTGCACGCGCTCGCGGCTGCCCCTACCGGCAGCTCCCGAACCACTGGGCGAGCGTAGTCCGGCATCGGCCGGCAAGGGGACACGAGATGAGAACTGGGGACGGACGGAGCTGGCAAAGGTATATCGGCGTCGGCCTGCTCATCCTGTTCTCACCGGTGCTGCTGGTCGCGGCGTGGACGGTCCTGGTCGCCACACCGATCGACGTCGCCACCGGCCTAGGCGCGGTGTTCTCCAGCCGCGACGTGGTGCAGGTCGCGGACGGCTTCGACACCACGGTCGCGGTCGCCTTGCTGCTGGTCGTGCTCGGTGGCCTCGGCCTGCTGCTACGCCTTTCGGTCGTCGTCGTGGCCTGCGGCTTGTTGCTGCTTTTTCCAATCGCGGCCACGCTCGCGGCGGGTGTGGAGTACGGGCTGGGCGCCCTGCTGGCCAGTCGCGGCTACGGATACTGCACCTTCCACGTCACCAGCACGGGCCGCGGCGAAGGCGGCACCTACGTCTACGTGCGGGCCGGGCTGCCGCAAGCGTGCAACGCGGTGCAGAGGATGTTCCCGCCGCACCAGCTTGTCCCGGGCCGACGGGACAGCTTCGACCTGCCGTCTTCTTGAACCGACCCAGGACGTATTGCCGGGTCGCCGTGCCGCCCTTGACCGAACCGCGCTCGCCGAGATGGCGGCACCACGCGGGTTGGGCCAATTTCGCGGTTGGTTGCGTCCGTCGTCCCCGCCAATCAATCGCACCACAGCTCCCCATGGCGCAGATGTGGCTTGGCACAGGACTGTCAAACAGCATCGAATATTGACCCCCACCGGCTTCCAAAAGTGACCCCCTTCCGGTTGCCCTTTTTGCGGCGTGCGAGGCGCTAGTTGCGGTTCGTGAACCGCCGGCTGTCGTTGCCAGTCTCGATGATGTCGCAGTGGTGGGTGAGCCGGTCGAGCCGCGCCGTGGTCATCTTGGCGTCGTTGAACACGGTCTGCCATTCGGCAAACAGCAGGTTGGTGGTGACCAGCACCGAGGTTTGCTCGTAGAGGCGGCAGGCCGCCTGCACGGCGGGCAGCCCATCCAGCAGCACGGCGTTCAGGATGGCCACCCTCTGTCGATCGCCATCGGCTGACCCATGCAAGCGGTTCTGCACGCGCCCCAAAGCGCCAGGCAGCACCCAGTCCTTGAACGGAGCGCCATTGCGCAAGGCGCCGGGCTTGCGCGCCAGCACCGGCACATAATGCCAGGGGTCGTAGACCGTCTGCTCGCGGCCAAAGCACCGCGGATGGTCGGCTACCGTCTGACCGTCCTGACGAATGGTGATCCGCTCGGCATAGGCGTGCACCTCGACCGGGCGTCCTACCGCCTGCGCCATCACCGAGTATTTGTTTTTGTCGTAGGTCACCAGACAGGTTTTGGAGACCGCCGCGGTGCGGCGTTGAACCCGTCAAAGCGTCCGGCATACGGCACCAGGCTGGACCGCTCCTGCTCGAACATGTCCCAAACCGGGCAGTCACGCCGCTCGGGATGCGGATGCACACGCGCATACTGCACGCATTGCTCCAGCAGCCAGCCGTTCATGTCGGCGAAGCTTACGAACTTCAGCCGCGGCTTGAAGAAGCGACCTCGTACAACGCCGACCTGGTTTTCAACCTGACCTTTCTCCCACCCTGAGGCCGGGGTGCAGGCCGTGGGCTCCACCAGATAGTGGCTGCACCATCGATTGCGTCCGTCAAGCTGGTGTAAAATCCGGTGTAGTTGAGGTGGCCATTGGTCAGGCGGCTATGGTGGCGATCTCATTGGGTATAGCGTCGATAGTCGGCGGTATGAGTTCGGCCATGGCCTCGGTCTGCATGTAGCGGTGCTGGAGTTGCCACTCGTCGTTGGCCTCCAGCAGCACCGCGCCAATCAGCCTGATGATAGCGCCCTCGTTTGGAAAGATGCCGACGACGTCGGCCCGGCGTTTGACCTCCTTGTTAAGCCGTTCGATCGGGTTGGTGCTGTGGATCTTCACCCGGTGCTGGGCGGGGAAGTTCATGTAGGCCAGCACGTCGGCCTCGCTCTCGTCGATGAACGCACCGAGCTTCGGCCATTTGTCGCGGAGTTGGTCGGCGACGTGACGCATGGTCTGGGTGGCGTTCTGATGGTCCAACTGGGTGAATGCCTGGCGAAGAGCGGCCGATACCATGTTCTGCTGGCCTTTCGGCACGTAGGCCTGTGCATTGCGCATCCAGTGAACGCGGCATCTTTGCCACGTGGAGCCCAGCACCCGGCGGATCGCAGCCTTCAGGCCTTCGTGCGCGTCTGAGATGACGAGCTTGGTGCCGCGCAGGCCCCGCTTGACCAGGCTCTTGAGGAACGTCGACCAGAACATCTCCGCCTCCGAAGGCCCGATGTGCAGGCCAACAATCTCGCGCTTGCCCTCGGTGTTCACGGCCACAGCGATTATCACCGCCACCGTCCTGATCTGCCCACCCTCACGCTGCTTGAGGTAGGTGGCATCCAGCCAGAGATAAGGCCAATCGCCGACAAGAGGGCGTTCGAGAAAGGCATTCACCCGATCGTCGATGTCCTTGCACAGCTTGCTCACCGTGCTCTTGCTGATCCCTGCCAGGCCCATCGCCTGCACCAGGTCATCCACCCGCCGCGTCGACACGCCGCCGATCCACGCTTCCTGGATTACCGCCACCAGGGCCTTCTCGGACGTCTTGCGGGGCTCCAGAAACGGCGGGAAGTAGCTGCCCTGGCGCAGCTTGGGGATGCGGAGCTGCAGGCTGCCCAGCCGCGTGTCCAGCGTCCGGTCGCGGTAGCCGTTGCGATAGGTCGCCCGCTCGGCCGTGCGCTCGTGCCGTCCGGCGCCGATCAGCCCCTCTACGTCCGTCTCCATCAGCAACTGCACCACAGCCTCCGCCACACTGCGCAGGAAGTCGCCATCTCCGGCTTTCGCCAGCAGCTCGGCCAACGGTAGTCTGTCCTCGGTCATCGGGTCCTCGTCGGTTCAGGTTAGAGCCTCGCAACTCCACCTTAGCCAGCCGATCCGATGACCACCTCCGCCTACACCGCCGACGTCAGCGAAATTCCACCACGAGCACGGACGCTATCCGCCCGGGTGTCGACCTGCTCGCGGATCAAGGCGTGCGGCACCGAGTAGAAGAAGCCCTGCACCTCGTCATGCGCAGCGTGCTTCGCACGACGTGGTAGTCGATGCCGACACGGGCGAGGTGCCACTCGGCATATTCGAAGTCGTCCTGCGGCGGCGCTCGCATCACCGGTTGCTCGATCGCCTCGAACAGCTGGCGGCGGCTCATGCCGAGGCGGCGCATCTCACGGCTGTTCATCCGCTCCACCGCGATGGCAATGGCGGCGTTGCACTCGGCCAGGGAGAAGAACGTCGCGTTGCGCAGGCGACCGACGATGTAGGATGGGCGAACCGCACCCCGGCCTCCACCGCCGCCTTGTCGCGCGGGCGCCGGGGCCGGGCGGGCAGGATGCCGACGCCGTAGTGCGACGCCATCGCACCGTAGCTGCGGTTCACCTCCGGGTCGTAGAATGACGCCTTGTGGATGGCGCTCTTGAGGTTGTCGGGCACCAGCAGCCGCGGAACCACGCCCCAGAACCGGACCATGCGCACGTGTGCGCCGATCCAGTCCGGCAGCGTCTGCGTCCAGGTCGCCTCCGCATAGGTCAGGCTGGACGCCCCTCCGCTGCCATTCCACGCGCTATGCGCGCGGAACCTTGGGCAGCTCCGCCCAGCACCGCGACGAAGATCTCCGCCGTGCTCACCACGCCCATGACCGGGTCGGTGATCGGCACCAGCTTGCCGGAGTAGTCGACGAACGCCTTGTGTCCGGCCTCGTGCTGCTGGCGCATGGTGGGCGACAGCCGCCGCTCGAACTCGCGGAACAGTTGGCAGAACCGGCTGTAGGCATACCCCTCCGGGTGAACCGCCCGATACTCCTCCCACAGCACCAGCAGATTGACGCCGGGCCGCTTGAGCTCGCGCACCAGGGCCGACCAGTCGGGCTCGGCGTGATATCTCGCCCCGGCGCGCACGCCCGCGTTGACGAACAGCCGCGCCATCAGGCTCTCGTCGGTGACGTCCGCCGCCAGCAGCCAGACAATCCCCGCCGCGGCCGCCCGGCCCAGGTACTCGCGTACCGTGCTCGGCGACACGCCCAACTCGCGCGCGATCTCCCGGGTGCTCGCCCCGGCGCCGAAGCGCATCGTCAGCAACTGCTTGATCCGCCGCATGGACAGCCTCTGTGTCGGCATCCCGCCCCTCCATCGATTGCGATGGCGGCACTGGAAGCCAGATCATTGCTGACCCGCGAGACAATCCCTTCCCCGGATGCCCGCTACCCAAACAGGGTGGGCGGCATCGTCAGAATGGTGGGCGGCTTGAGATTGGAATGGTGGGCGCCATCACGTCAGAACGATGGGCGGCATCAGATCGGAATAGGTGGGCGGCTTACGTCGGAATCCGCAATCGCCGACCAGCCGGCCTCGAGGCTCGAGAAGTTGCTACCCTGGAACTGCCGCAAGACGGACGTCACCGCCGCCGCAGCCTGATCGACGCGGTGCACGCCGGACGGTTACTTATGAAGCTGCCAGACCTCATTCAATCAATCGGCCAACGCGATTGGGCGCAGGTCAACACTTAGGGCCGTTGGTATTATTCAGGGGGGTGTCGCTAACGTGCCGCAAACCCTGGTTTGCGGCACGTTCAGGTTCAACGGTTCCGTGGTTCGCCGCGTATTTGGCGAGGCTAGAAGGTCACCCAGAGTAGCTTCGCGAGCTGTGGACCACCCGGTGGTGGGGACGCGGTGCCGCCATCGCAGATGAAGTACGCCGCCTTCCCGTAATCTACGGACTGGCGGCTCCACGCTCCGCTTGACGGTCCAATCATCGCTTCGGTGAAGGGGTCTCCGGCAACACTCTGCGTGAAGCCGCTGTTCTCGCCCGGGTCCATCGAGACACGGTCTATGGTGTTCTGCCGGTGGGTGGTCACGTAAAGTACGCCGGCCTCCTCGTCGATGCAGAAATCATCGAACATCCGCCCTGCGACAACCAGTTCCGGCGGGCCTGCCGGGTCCAGCATTCCCTGGGCGACCGGCACCCGCATCAGCAGCTTCTTGGCGGTCGAGGTGTAATACAAGTGATTGGTGCGGGCGGCATAGCGGACCGCATTCACACCAGGCTGCTCGGGCTTCAGCTTGCCCGGGAAGTATCCCATGCTCTCGTGTTCAAGCCAAACCCGGGCCTGGATGTCCGAGCCGCCCGGCTGCAGGTCCACGCGCCAGATCAGGCTCGCGAAGCAGTCCGCGACCAAGGCGACGCCGGGTGCCAGCAGGCACATGCCGTTCAGTCCGCGGGCGTTGTCGGGAAAGCGGAACACCAACTCGGGTGTGACCGGCGATCCAGCCTGCCAATCGCGCAAGTCGAGACGGTACAAAAACGACTCGTGGGTCGTGTAGAGGTTCGATGTGCAGATCAGGAAGAGGTCCGGCTCGATTTCGATCACTCCGGTTGGCAATTGTTCGAACCAGTGCAGACAGACCGGCTCCACCATGCCCGTTCCAGACCACGGTGGAACATAGAACAGTTGTTTCGTGGTGACGCACGTCACGAGAACGGAGTTGTCGTGACGGACGACAAGGTTTTCGAGGAACGACTTGGCCGGAAACAAGGCGGCCGTCGTCAGCGTCGCCTTGCGCAAGCCATCGACCGGGTCCGGCCGCAATGGGTCCAAGAAACCCGCCGCCGGAGCCGGGACCGCGAACGCAGTCAGCAGACCGCAAACAAGCTGGTAGATGCCGGCCAGGAAGGTGATGTCCGCAAGGCCTTGCGCGCCGAATGCCGTCTCGGCGGCGCGATAGAGTGCCTCTTCGACGCGACGCTCGGCCGCAAGCTGCCGGGCGAAACGGCCCGCAACGCTCTCCTGCTCGCTCAACCCTTCCGGCAAGGTGCCGGCCGCCAAGCCCCGTATGACGTCATCCGTCAGGCCAGCTTTGCGGGCGACGGCGGCATGGGCGTACAGCTCGTAGTCGGCCCGCCAGACGGCGCCGACCGCAAGGATGACGACCTGCCGCACCCGCTCGCTGAGCGACGTGCTGGCCTGCTCCGCGTCTTGCAGGTCCAGGAAGGCGGGCGCGATGCCGGGGCTGAGCATGACCGGGTTGAACGGCCCGATCAGCCGGCCCTGGTCCGTCATGCCCTGGAAGCCGGACTGATCGGCCCACCGTATCATGGTGGCGCGAAGCCTGTCGTACACCGCCTTCTGGGTATCCGTGAGGGAGGCCGGGTCGAGCAGCGGCAGGCGGCCGCCCAGATATGTTGCGTCCATGTGCGTCATCTCCTTTACTGGCCCAATCCCACGGCATTGGAAGGAACGTCGAAGGCGTTGAGCGTGAGCGACACGCCGGTGAACCACCCGAGCAGCATGGTCACGTCCACGATACCCGCGTCGCCTAGCAGCGCCTTCGCCCGGCGGTAGAGACCCTTCGGCACGACCCGGGGCGCCACGAGCGCCGAGGCCAGCTCGTAAACCACTTGCTGGCGTTCATTATCGAAGCTTGTGGGCAAGCCGGCGATCATCGCCTCGACCTTCTCTGGCGCCAGGCGGCCCTTCTCCTCACCGATCATCTCGTGCTCGTAGTTGGCATAGGCCGCCAGCCAGCGTGCGTTCACGAGGTTCGTCGCGATCTCGATCTCGGCCTTGGTCAGCGTCGATCGCGTTTGGTAGTAGGCGCCGATCGGGACGACTGTCCGCGACAAGGCCGGGTTGGCCAACCATATCTTGTGCGGACCCGGCACCTGGCCGCGCAACTCCATCGTGTAGTCGTAGGCGTCCTTCATGTCGGCGGGCATCTCGCCGACCGGGACCTCCTCGTAGCGTCCGAACGTGCCAAAATCCGGTGATTCCGTCATGGTGTCCTCCTTCGATGCAAGCGATCTGGGGATGAACGCCCGGCATAACTTTCGGGAAACGGACAGCGGTTTCGATTTCTTGGCGTGCTGTCGAGCCGATCACCGTAATCGACGTCAGGATCGGCGTGCCTGCCGCCATGCCCGAGGACTGAATCCCGTCGTGGCGCGGAAACTCGTCGCGAAGTGGCTGGGTTGCTCGAAGCCGCAGCGCAGGGCGATCGAGGTGACCGGCATGTCGGTCTGCTCGAGCAACGCGCGCGCCTGCTCGACCCGCAGACCGACCAGGTAGCGATGCGGCGGCTGACCCGTGGCGCCGCGGAAGGCCCGCACGAACTGGGACGGGCTCAACCCGCTCGTCTCGGCAAGGCGGCTGAGCGGGAGGTCCTCATCCAGGCTGGACCGCATCTGCTCGATGACGCGCTGCAGGCGCGGTGCCGATAGGCTTTGCGGCGGGTCCGGCGGCACAGGAGCGAGATTGGAGTGGAAGCGCAGCAGATGGACGCCAAGGGCTCGCGTCAGGCTCTGCATCATGAGCGCTGTGCCAGTTCCCGGCCGCTCCGCCTCCATCAGCAGCAGCCGCACCAGCCGCTCGGCGGTTTCGTCCGGCGAGCCCAGGCGTGGGACGAGTTCCACCCGGTCCGCATCCGCGCCATAAATCTCCTGGGCAAGACCATGGATGAATTGCGGTGCGAGATAGAGGAGGGCCACGTCCGGCCGACCATTCAGGATACGGCGGATCGGCTGGCCGGCCGGTGTGAGCGTGACCTGTCCGGGACCCGTCCAACGCCGCTCGATCCTGCCTTGCCGAGCCTCCTCGACCAGCACTGGCCCGGCCAGGTGAGCCACCAGGAGGGCATCACGCAGGCCCGGAACATCGATGGTGCTTGGCGGATGACGATAGCGTTGCAGGACCATGCCTTGCCGTTCCGCCGCCGGGTTGGTCAGAACGGGCCTACTCGGAAGCTGATCGGCGACGTCTTCAGGTCTGAGGAGATCAGATCTGCCAGGTGGATCGCCACGATCGTCCATCATTGTTCCTCCGACCGAGACCGATCTCCGCGACGCGCGCGATCGGTCTGCTCGGGAGAGAATGGATGCATCATAGCGGTATTGTCAGGGGGTGCCGCTATCGCGCCGCAAACCCTCGTTTGACGGACACCGTGCCCGACCGTACTCGACGTGTCAGCCACGATGCCGATCCAATCAGGTCGAGGGCCAACGCTCCCCACCGGCGTGGTTGGATGCCGACCTGCGGGCGATTTCCTGCCTGAGCTCCTCTTCGGGGATTGAGTTCACCGGCAACAGCCGGACGGCCTTCTCCACGTCGGCCGACGTGATGTCTCCCACCTCCGTGAGAGCCATCGAGCGCGCATAGACGAATAGCCTCTCGCACCGTGCGTAGATCGACGCCGAATCCACCGCCCGACCGATCAGCGTGTGTCTCACCAAAAGGGATGTGTTGCCCGCCTCGGCACGGTATGACGTGTCCCTCGCACGCGCCCGGTAAATCTGCAGATCCCGCAGCAACGTCGTGAATTGGCGCCCGCCCGGTCCACTCCCGATGGTTTCCAGGAAGGCGACGACCGCGTCCACTATCCCCGGCGGCAGGTCGGGAAAGGGCGCAGCCGGCCTCTGGACGACCGGGTTGCAGCCTGCGCGCCGCTGGCGCTGCCAGTGAGAGACAAAAACGAACGCTGCAACGCCCTGAACAAGTTGGGTATCAGCGCACCAGCGGAAGGCACCATTCGCATCATTGTGTAGCCATATCACCAACGGCCGGTGATCGAGCTGGACTGTGGTCGGGCCGATGAAGTTGAAGGTTGATCGTGTCCAACTCCTTCCCGAGCCGCTCCACCAACCCCAAGTGAACGAGCTGCGTGCCTCCCATCGTCGCTGCGGGCCGCCACAGCTGGTAGGCCAGCGGCCCGGGACGGGCTCCCTCGAAAATTTCCCATGACAATCGATGCGGCGCCTCCCCTGTTTTGGGAAATCGTCAATTTGCCGGACAATAGCCAGCTTCCCCTGTCCTTTCGAGCCTCAGGCGCCTGGACCTGCCGCACACCGGCCATGGCCGAGACGATCCTGATCGAAACTGAGCATCAAGCTGACAGCCTTGCGCCAAAAGTATTTGAATGGGCAGACGAGCAGTTGGCACGACGTTGGCCGGACTGGACGTTGACCGAGTATTTGATGCCAGGTGGCCGAATCGCACAGCTTCGCGGTCACTGGGCCCAGCCGATACTCCCGTGAAGAGGTAGAGCGTGCCTCCACCCTCTACGTCGCTAGCCGGTAGCCCGCCGCACCCATAGATACAGCGATGAGTCCATCAGCCAGATAACAATGGATCTAATCGTTGACCGACAAGACCATGATAGGGTCGGCGATCCGCTCAGGAGCAATCTCCTGTTCCAACGGCAATACCGCTGTTCCGATGGCAAAGAACTCGATCACATGGGTCTGCCAGCCATGGCTTCCCTCGTGAATGTCGACGCCAACGACGCCCTCGGCCTTTGCGGACGAGGCCTCCAGCTGCATGCGCTCGATAGCGATCTCGCGTGCCTCGTACATCGCGGAGGTGAAATTTTCCAATTCGACGTTGCGGCCGACCGTGCCTAGACCGGACAGCACGCCCCGATGGGCGACATGGTAGACGCAGCTTCCCATCACCATTTCAACCGGACGGTAGCCGGCGTGCAGCAAGGACCAGAAATCCTGGCCCGACAGGTCCGAGGTGAACGGGCCGCCATCGTGCGCGCGGAACCCCTTGTGCCCGTCACCATGCACGACGCCCGTGCCGATGGCGATGAACTCGAGAAGCTGGTCGTCCCATTCGAGCCGCTTGATGGTTAGCTTCACGCCAACGATGCCGTCTGCGTTCATCGCCGACGCCTCGGCACGCATCCGCGTCATCGCGAGTTCGCGGGCGTGGTACATCGCGCGGCTCAACACATCCAGCTCCTGGTTGCGGTTCCACGACCCATACTGGACGCCCACATGATAGACGCAGCTTCCGACGCAGAGCCCGATCGGCTCGAACCCCGCCTTGCGCACCAGCAGAAATTCGTTGACCGAAAAGTCCGACGTAAACACACCGCTGGAATGCGCCGAGCTGCGCAGCCCCTTCAGTCGCTCCTTGGCGTGAACCGGGATCGCGTCGGCCATCTCAGATCGCTCCTTCTTCATCGTTGGATGCATAGGACTGATGATGCTGGCTCCGCCCTACCAGCGGCGTCGACCCGGCGTGCATGTCGACAACCATCTTCACCTCGTGTGGGAAGGTTCGGCGCGGCTGTGCATCCACTGTGGTGGCGACGACGATGTGTCGGCCGAGATACTGCTTGATGTCGTTCTGCTCAAACTCGAACATCTGGCTGAAGTTGAGGTGCGCCAGCACCCCGTTTCCCTGCGGCTTGGCGTTCTTGCGCAACTCGGCATGAGCTTCCTTGCGGACCTTCTTCCAGAAGCGGCTCAGCACCGTCGACTCGGTGTTGCCCATCCAGGTCTGCCGGGCCGAATCGCGCCAATCGGTCAGCCACTCGTATTTGGCACCGATCGCAATCCCGGTCGGCACCACGTCCGCCTCCAGAAGCTTGACAAACTCGAGTGCAGGGACGGTTGCAACCACAGGGTCGTCGCTTGCGGGCAGGCCTTCGACCCGAATTGCGGTGCCGACAAGCGTGAAATCCATGCTGTCCTCCACCTGGAGCGGGATCGTCCGCATCTTCACGTCTAGCACCGCATTGGCACCCGCAGCCTTCGCCTCCTCGCGCAGCCGGCGCAGGGCGGTGTGCCACCCTTGGCTGTGCCCCTCGGTCCAGGACCAGCCGTAGTGCAGCCAGCACGTGGCGGACACGGACGCCACCGGGCGCAACCCGTGGGAGCGCACGATCATCAGCTCTGCCGGCGTCAGAGTCGCGGTCCACGGCAGCCGCCCCGCGAGCGCCCCCTCCAATCGTTCCCGCGTGGCCGTGGGCACGCGCTTGCTGCGCAGACTTGCCTCTATATCGGCCAGGCGCTGTTGATTGGCGGCCTGCAGCGCCTGGCTCTCGGGGCTGGGACCTTTGAAAAGATCGAACAGGCTCATGCTAGCTGCCCATAAAGCCGGCCAACGACTGACTCAGCCTGCGGGCCTGTTCGCTAGCATTCTTGGTCTCCTCCATCAGCCGGGCGAACCACTCCGCAGGGTCGACGGACCGGGTGTTGAGCGCGATGTCCCGGACCACCAAAGCCACGCTGGCTTTCAAGCGGTTGCCGGCCAATTCGAGCTTGTAGCGATTGTCGCCCAGTTCGATCTCGACTCCGGTGATCTTGCCTGAGCGCTGGAACAGCCCCTTGCTCTCGTGGAGTGTCACGAGATCCGGCATCGCCTCAGCCAAACGCAAAGCGAACGCGCGCAGATTACTCTCGCTATCCGAGGTGAAGCGGCGCAGCCACGCGGCCTGGGTGTCGAAGTCGAGGCTGCCGCTCATGGTGCGATGGCATGGCGGTTGACACCCTGCATGCCGGTCACGAGGCGGTCGCGGATCGCCGTGAGCTTGGCCTCACGGTCGCGATCCGCGTTGGCGACCTCGCGCTCGATGTCGATGACCTCGTGCATGGTGCGGATCGCCTCGTCCGCCACCTGCGCCAATACGTCGATATTGCGCTGGTCGCCGCCCAGGCTGCGGGCGGCGGAGGTGGCGGCGTCGTGGGCGCCCTTTGCGGCGAGCAGGCTGATCTGGCGGGCGGCGTCGTCCAGCTTCTCGGCCTCTTCGGCACCCCGTCGAATATCCACCTGCACCGCCGCCTGGGAGGCGACTGCCATCAGGCGGGGAATAACGACCAGCATGCCGTTCGAGATTTTCATCATCCGTGTCTCGGCGGCTTGGCGGTTCTGCGCGATGATCGGGATCAGCATGGCGGAACCGACCAGGTTCTCCCGCATCTCGGCGATCTTGCCACGGAAATTGGCCAGCGCACCGCGGTACTCGAGCACGTCGGCGGCGTCGGCCGCATCCCCTGTGCGGACGGCGTTCTGGCGGAGCTTCTCCAACTCCTCCTGCCCGCGGTCGAGCGCGATTTGGCCGGCGGCGATCTCGTTCTTCAGCCCGTGCAGGCTGTGGCGGATCGCGGTCGCTTGCTGATCCAGCAACTCGATCGACACGGCCAGATCCGCCTTGGTCTTGCGGGCTTTGGCCTGCTCCTCATCCATCAGCTCGAGGAATTTCTTGCGGCTTTCGGCAAATCCCTTGAAGGCGGTATGGGCGTCCGCCGCGACCCCCATCAGCCGGCCCAGCAGGCCCTTGCGCGCGCCGGGCTGGCCACCGGCGGCTTCGGCCTGCAGGTCCTCGATGCGGAGGATCTTCACGCCATCGATGACGGAGGCTGCGATGCGTCCCACCTCACCGGCATCGCCCAGGCGCACGCCTGTCAGCAATTGGCGCGAGGACTGGGCAATTTCGGCCAGCACGCCGTCGCCATGCGAGAGGAGGCTTGCTGTCTTGCGGAAATCGATCCGGCTGGCAGATTGTTCGGCCGTGGTGCGGTCTTCCGGGTTAAGGCTGCCGATTTCGACGAGACGGGCTGGTGCAGGCTCGGGGGCAAGCCGCGTGTCGGTCACGGCAGTCGTCAGCGCTTGCGCGGGTACTGGGTCCAGGTTGTCGAAGATCGCAAGGTCCAGTGGTTTGTCTTCGGCGGATTCATGCATCCAAGGAGTCCCCGGGGAGTTTACCGACCGGGCCAGATAGGCCCTGAATACCCGCCAAGGCAACTGGCCAGACTGCAAGCTGAACCTGAAGCCCGGTCACATTGGCCAGCCCGATCGGCAAGATTGGTGGAACAGGAAGCCGTGCAATTCGTGCGGCACGAATTGCACAGGCGTCAGCAGGAAGGTAACGGCATGCGGCAAACTGTCTTCGGGGGGAGGCGTATGAAGTCTTCGCCCTAGCCGCGGCAGCGCCTTTGGAGGAACATTGGCTGAGATCACCCGGTTCTTCGCCTACCGCCACCTGCGCAGCGAAGCGGCGAGCCACGTCGTGGTGTTCCGCCGCGGCCGCCGGGTACGCTCCGGCCGCGGCCTGGCGTTCTGGTTCAACCCGGACCGCACCAGCATCATGGAGATCCCGGCCGACGACCGGGATACTGACTTCGTGTTCCAGTCCCGCTCCCGCGACTACCAGGTCGTGACCGTGCAGGGCACCATCACCTGGCGCGCGACCGATCCGGACGCATTGGCCACCAGGGTGAATTTCACCATCGACCTGCGCACCGGGCGGCTGCGGACGGACCCGCTGGACCGGATCGCCAACCTGCTGATCGGCCTGGCCCAATACCAGGCCGCCCGCTACGTGGAACACCTCACCGTCAGCGAGCTGCTGGCGGAGGGGGCGGCGCCGATCCAGGACCGCATCGCCGCCGCTTTGAGTGCGGACCCGCGCCTGGCCGAGATGGGCCTATCGGTCGTGACCGTGCGGGTCGCCGGCGTCAGCCCCAGCGCCGAACTCGCCCGTGCGCTGGAAACGCCGACCTTCGAGCGGGTGCAAGGCCTGGCGGACCAGGCATCTTTCGCCCGCCGGGCCGAGGCGGTGGAGAAGGAGCGCGCCATCGCCGAGAACGAGCTGTCCACCAAAGTGGAACTCGCCCGCCGCCAGGCCGCCCTGATCGAGCAGGAGGACGCCAATGCCAGGCGTGTCGCCGAGGGTCGTGCAGAAGCCGGGCGCATCGCCGCCGAGGCCGAGGCCGTCCGCATCCAAGTGGTCGAAGCCGCCCGCAACGCGGCTGAGGGCGAGCGGCTGGCTCTATTGCGTGGGATCGACCCGGCGGTGCTGCAGTCGCTGACGCTGCGGGCCTTTGCCGAGAAGCTGACCAAGATCGACACGCTCAACATCACGCCGGACCTGACCGCGGCTTTGGGCGGGCTGCTGCGCCATCCGGCGCCGGACCCCGGGGCCGCCCGGGTGGCATGAGCGCCATACCGTGACTGGCGCCCTCGCTCCGCGCGTGGTGCTGGTCACTCGGGAGACGGAGTACGACGGGCTGATGGCCCGGCACGCCACGCGGGGCCAGGCGGCCGCTTTCCTACGGCGGCGGGCACAGTCGCTGGACGGGCTGGATGCGCAACGCGACAGGTTGCAAGAGAGCCTGGCCGTGATCCGCGCAGCCATTCCCAAGGGATGGCGCACGGCCGCCGTGCGCCGGGCCGAACTGGACCGCTTTCTGTTCGGGCCAGAGGACGTGGTGGTCGCTGTAGGCCAGGACGGGTTGGTCGCCAATCTGGCCAAATACCTGAACGGGCAGCCCGTGATCGGCGTGAACGCCGATCCGTCCCGCAATCCCGGCATCTTGGTGCCGCATACCGCCGCCGCGGCAGCCGCATTGCTGCAGCACGCCGCAGCCGGTGCCTTGCCGACGCAGGGGCGCACGATGGTGCGGGCGGAGCTGGACGACGGCCAGGCATTGCTGGCCCTGAACGAGGTGTTCGTCGGCCACGCCAGCCACCAATCCGCCCGATACAACCTCAGCTACGCGGGTCGGGAGGAGGCACAGTCCTCCTCCGGCCTGATAGTGGCCAGCGGAACCGGTGCCACTGGGTGGGCAATGTCGATCAGCCGCGCGACCGGGGTTGCAGTTGATGTGGCGCCATCCGACCCGGCGGCGATGTTCCTGGTGCGCGAGCCCTGGCCGAGCGTTGCCACGGGCGCCGCGCTCACGTCCGGCAAGCTCGGCCGGGGCGACGTGCTGCTGGTGGTGTCCCGCATGAACGAGGGCGGGGTGGTGTTCGCGGATGGCATGGAAGGCGATCGGCTGGATTTCGCCTGGGGCCGCACGCTGCGTGTGTCGGTGAGCGACCGGCAGTTGCGCTTCGTGGCGGGCACAGCACCCTCGCCGCCGCCCGCGCCGGTCCGCCGCCGCGCGCCACCCGCCCCACCGGCCGCGCGTGTGGTAGCCTCGCCGAAACCGATGCTGAAACCGGCGGCACGGCAGGGGCGTCGCCAGCGACACGTGCGCTGGTGGCTGCCGGCATTGCTCGGTTTGTCCTGGTTGGCATACCTGCTGCTGACACGGTTTGCCGCCCCGGGATGACGTCAGTAGGTCAACGTGTTGGGCCCGTTGGGTCCACGATCACGCGCTGCAGCCGCCGCAGCCACCCCCACCATCGCCACCACCATCCGAGCTGCTGCCACCCTCGCTGGATGACGAACTGCCGGACGACAGGGCCCAACGATAGTCGCGCCCGGCCAGCACGGCCGCACCTGATAGGGCAAAAGCCAGCGCCATCTCCTCCGGCAGCGGCGCACGGGCGGCGCGGGCATGGGCCTTCCGCGCCGATGCGATTGCCGCTTCCCCCGCGCGGTTGCGGTGCGGGGGCCGCGTCAGCAGCATGGCGCCGAAGATGCACGTCAGGAGCAAGAGCAACACGAGGATGCCCACGGGGCGATCCCGCGATGCGCCGACCAGCACTTTGCAAATGCCCAGCAGCAGGGGAGCGCACAGCAGCAGGCCGCCTCGCCATCGGAACTGGGCTACCTCGGCGTCGCTCGGTACCAAGCCACGCTCCGCCAGCTCGAGATGCAGGCGCGTCCACCGCGGCGAGAACTCCGTCTGGAATGCTGTCCGCTCCGTTTCACCCCCGCTAACGTTACGGAACGGCTGCAACTCCCTCGCCACCGGCACGGACGGATCGAAGCGCAACAGGCGGCGTTTACGGTCGGGCACCGCGGCTCCGGCTTCCAGCAAGCCGACCAGGGCGACCCCGGCTGCCCGCTCGGCCCCGCCGGACAGGTAGGCCAGGTGCAGCACGTTGAGCCCGTCTGCAGAGCCCGCAGGTGCAGCGGTGCCGAGCCGGTTGCGCCAGGTTTGCAGCAGCCACAGCAAGCAACCGGCGCAGACAACGTATAGCAGCAGGAACGGTTCGGCCGTCCAATCGAGCGGGTTCAATCCGTCCATTCGTCAGCTCTGTCGCCGAGTGGGCCGGGGCAGGGTCATCGACCGATGGGTGTCCAACACGCGGAAGCGTGGGCGGCCGGCGAAGCGGCGGTGCGTTGCAGGCCAGAATGTCGCGGGCGGCGGCCCGAAGAACGTGTCGTAGGCAGCGAGCGTGCGGGCGTACTGGTCTCGGAATCGGCTCTGTTCAGCCGGGCCGCCCTTGGTGGGATCGTGGTGCAGCTCGGCCCGGAGCACGTCGCGGCACCACACGGACCAGTAGTCGCGCGAATAGGTGAGATGAAGATGCCAGACCTCGTCCACCTCTTCGCTCGGCGTCATGGGCCCGATATGGGCGACCGCCAGGAAGCAGAACCGGCCATATTCTCGCACAGCGCCCTTGGCGAACGGCAGGGCCCAGCGGTGGTCGCGCGCCAGGCGCCGGGTGAAGCTCAACGGATCCTCGCCATCGAAGGCATGGGCCTCGATCCGCCCCCGCAGCGCGCAGAGGTCCGGTGACCAGGGACTGAGCGGCTGGTAAGGGGCGGCCGACATCGTGCCTCCAATTAGCACGATATGGGTGTGGCTGCATGGACTAAGTCGATCGCGCTCCGCTACGCAGCATGCTGTCTGCATCTGGGAAGGATACGCAATCGTGGGCGCTGGCGATGCAAACCGTGTCTTCCCATTGCCAACGGATGAGCACGAAGCCTGGATTGCCCAAGCCCGGCGGCTTGCCACCTCCGCATGCGATGCCGTGTTCCGGATCGAGCCGAGTTTCTACATCGGTCCCGATAACGGGATGACAGCTTTGGACTGGGAGACGGCAAACGTTCGATTGTCCCCGCTCGAGCTACCGCGCCAGTTCGCCGACCGGGTAACCACGGCGGAGCTGCTGGGTCACGAGGAGGCGTTGGTCCGCTATTACCGCCAGATCGTCGAGAGTGCCGCGGCGCACGGCAAGGCGCCTTCACTACGGCCGTTCCCCTATTTTCGCATACAGCCGGCCATCATTGCCGATGGGCACGTGCTGACGGAGTTCTCCTGGACGGACGACCTACACGAGACCCGAGCCGTGCTCGAAATGCTGGTCCAAGCCGCGGCTGGCCCGCCGCGCATGCTCCACGACGACCAGGATCAGGGCTGGCACATCCTGGTTGCCACAACCGGCGCGGCGACGTGCTTCATCGAGTGGGATGCCGAGGGCTCGCCGCCTGCCGAGGGGGGCTACGTCGTCGACTCGGCAATGGTCGCTAGGCAGGCGGGTGCGGCGCTTGACCGCCTGACCACTATCCACGGGCGGCTGGTGCAGGCACTCGGCCGCGACCTTTGGGCCTGACGCCGGGCAGCAGGAGCTTCGAGGTGATGACGGACACCACGGCGTCCCCCAGCGAACGCAGCCGCTCTCGTGGATCTATCGCTTCCAGGGCACCATTGCCGTGCCACCCGACTGCGATACGGCGAGTTTGCTGCCGCACGTGCTGGCCGACCTCCAGAGTCGCGGCTGCCCAGTGCGCATTCCGACGATTGCAGCCATCGGGAACGGCGGCTTCGTCAAGCCTGGCTTTGGCGGCGCGCAGCTTTCGCATGCTCTCTCCTTTCAGTTCGAGGCGGTGTGCCCCGTGCACCAGCCGGTCCAGCACCGCGTCGGCGATGGTGGGATTGCCGATATGCTCGTGCCAGCGCTCCACCGGCACCTGGCTGGTGACGATGGTGGAGGCGCGGTCGTGCCGATCGTCGACGATCTCCATCAGGTCGCGCCGCTGTTCGGCCGTCAGCGGCGTAATGGCCCAGTCGTCCAGGATCAGCAGCTGCACCCGCGCCAAGTTCTTCAGCATGCGGCCGTAGCGTCCATCGCCGCGGGCTACACCGAGACCTTCGAGGAGCCGAGGCACGCGCTGATACAGCACGGAGCGATTGTCGCGACAGGCTCGGTGTCCGAGGGCGCAGGACAGCCACGTTTTGCCGGTGCCGGTCGGCCCGGTGACGAGTAAATCCTGATGGCGTTCAATCCACTCACCGCCTGTCAGCTTCTGGAACAGGGTGCGATCGAGGCCGCGGACGGCGCGGTGATCAACGTCCTCCGGCGTCGCCTGCTGGCGGAGCCCGGCGAACCGCAACCGGGTGGCCCATCGCTTGCTGTCGCGTTCGAGCGCTTCACGCTCGACCAGCATGGCCAAGCGGTCCTCAAAGCCGAGATCGGCGGCGTCGGCGTGACGCCGTTGTTCCTCGAGTGCCTTGGCCATGCCGGCGAGACCGAGTTCGCGCAGGCGGTCCGTGGTGGGATGGGTCAGCATGGTGCTCTCCTCAATGATAGTAGCCGCTGCCGCGGATGTTCTCGTGCTGGACGGGCAGCTCGTCCGGCACGGGTTCGGGGCGGTAGGCCCGGTCCAGTCCGTTGCGCAGGATCGACTGCACGGAGCCGTAGGTCCGCGCACCGATGTCCATGCCGCGCTGGCAGGCTGCTTCCAGCCGCTCGGGGCCATAGCTGCGCACCAGCCGCAGGATACCCAGGCATGCCCGGAAGCCCTGCTCCGGATGCGGCTTGGCGGCCAGGATACGCTCCACCAGGGCGATGGTGGACGGCCCGATCGCCTCGGCCTCGCGCAGCAGCCGGGTCGGCGTCCATTCAGCGTGGCGGCGATGCGCGCTAGGCATGTGCTCGGCGATCGTGGTGTGCCGGTGCTGCCGCGGATTGCGGACGTGGCAAGCGACGCGGTTGCCCTGGTGGAACAGCTCGATGGTCTGGTCGGTGATGCGGGCCTCGATCACCTCGCGCATCAGGCGGTAAGGCACCGAGTAGAAATGCCCGTGCACCTCGACGTGGTAGTCCAAACCCGCCCGGCAGCGCCGCCATTCGGCGTAGGCATATGGCTCCGCCGGCATCGGCAGCAGTGCGGCACGCTCGATCGCGTCGAACAGCGCCCGCCGGGTCGTACCCAGATGGCGCATGGGGCGGTCGTTGAGGTCGGCAATCAGCTCGCTGATCGCGCCGTTCAGCTCGGCCAAGGAGAAGAACCGGCGATGCCGCAGCCGGGCAAGCACCCAGCGCTGCACCACCTGGACGGCAACCTCGACCTTGGCCTTGTCGCGCGGCCGCCGCACTCGCGCTGGCAGGACCGCCGTGCCGTAATGGCTCGCCATATCCTGATAGGTGCGGCTGATCCCCGGCTCATAGCGGCTGGCCGCGGTGACGCCCGCCTTAAGGTTGTCGCAGACAAGCTGCCGGGCGACACCAGCCAAAGCTGGCGAACGCCCCCACATGGCAGCCAACCCAGTCCGGCAGCGACTGCGTCCAGCGCGCTTCGGCGTAGGTGAGGTTGGACGCGCCGAGCACTGCGACAAACACCTGCGCCCGCCGCACCTCGCCCGTGGCGCCGTCGATCACCTCCACCGTTTGCCCGGCATAGTCGACAAACATCCGCTCACCGGCCGGGTGGGTCTGACGCATCGTCGGCGACAACCGTCCGCGCCAGTCGGCGTGCAGGTTACAGAAGCGGCTGTAGCCATATCCCTCCGGTTGCCCGCTCCGATACTCCTCCCACAACAGCAGCAGGGTGACACCGGGCTTACGTAGCTCGGCATGGATACGAGGCCAGTCCGGCTGCGGGCGCGCTGGCTCGGACATGAACGGTGGCGTGAACAGCTTGCGCTCCAGCGCCACGTCGTCCAGCGCCGCTGGCACCGGCCAGGTGATGCCAACCACGGCGGCACGGCGCAGATACTCGGCCACGGTGTAGCGGCTGACGCCGACCATGGCCGCGATCTGGTGGCCGCTATGGCCGCAGACGTGTTTGAGACGAAGGACTTCTCGAACCTGACGCATGAACAGTCTCTGGCCTGGCATGGCACTCCCCGGGATCAATAGGGAGCAACCATGCCGTCGGTGAATGACTGCTCGCGAACCATGCCACCCCAGCCCTCTCAGGGGTGGCTGGAATGCGTCGGAATCACCGGCTGGCTTGCGTCGGAATCACCGGCTGGAATGGATCGGAATCGCCGGCTGGTTTGCGTCGGAATACGCATGATTCGATAGGCCGCGAATAACCGGCTGATGCACGAGGGGCAACCATGAAGCACCACATTGAGGGTTGGGACCGTCGCCAGAGCTTCCTGCTGCCCGAGTGCGTGGATGACTATGTCGGCGAGGACAACCCGGTCCGTGTGGTCGACGCGTTCGTGGACGAGCTGGATCTCGCCGAGCTGGGTTTCAGCCGTGCCACGCCCGCCGACACAGGCCGCCCTGCCTACCATCCGGCCACGCTGCTCAAGCTCTACCTTTACGGCTACCTGAACCGCGTGCCTTCCAGCCGCCGCCTGGAGCGCGAGGCGCAGCGCAACCTCGAAGTGCTGTGGCTCACCGGCCGCCTCGTGCCGGACTCCAAGACTATCGCCGATTTCCGCCGCGACAACGGTCCCGCCATCAAGTCAACCTGCCGTAAATTCATCCTGCTATGCCGCAAGCTCGACCTGTTCGCCGACAGCCTGGTCGCCATCGACGGCACCAAGTTAAAGGCGGTGAACGCGCGCGACAAGACCTACAGCCAGTCCGTGATCCAGCGACGGATGGAGCAGGTCGAGGCCAGCGTCGCCCGCTACTTGGCAGCGCTCGACACCGCCGACAGGCATGACCCCGGCGTGCCCACGGCCAAGGTCCAGCGTCTACAGGAAAAGCTGGACAGGTTGCGCGGGCAGATGCGGGACCTGCGCAAGATGGAGAGTGTCGTGGCGGCATCACCGGACGAGCAGGTTTCGTTGACCGATCCGGACGCCCGGGCCATGACATCGGCCGGCCGGGGCACCACTGTTGTCGGATACAACGTCCAAGCCGCCGTGGACACGACGCACCACCTGATCGTGGCGCACGAGGTCACCAACATCGGCAACGACCGTGCGCAGCTCGCGCCGATGGGCAAGCAGGCTCAGGAGGCGACTGGCCGGACGGCGCTGACGTTGCTGGCCGACCGCGGCTACTACTCCGGACGCCAAGTGCTGGAGTGCACGGATGCTGGTATGGCGCCCTACGTGCCCAAGCCTTTCACCTCGGGTGCCAAGGCCGACGATCGGTTTGGCAAGCAGGATTTCGTCTACTTGCCCAAGGACGATGCCTATCGTTGTCCGGCTGGCGAACGGCTGACCTGGCGGTTCAACAGCATCGAGAACGGCATGACGCTGCAGAGCTACTGGACGAACGGCTGCGGGACGTGCGCCATCAAATCACGCTGCACGATAGGCAAGGAGCGGCGCATCAAGCGCTGGGAGCACGAGGCCGTGTTGGACCGCATGCAGAAGCGGCTCGACCAAGTGCCGCAAGCCATGATCCTGCGGCGGCAGACAGTCGAGCACCCATTCGGCACCATCAAGGCCTGGATGGGCTCGACCCACTTCCTGACCAGGACGCTCAAACGGGTCAGTACCGAGATGAGCTTGCAGGTTCTGGCCTACAACATGAAGCGGTTCATCGCGATCCTGGGTGTCAGGCCCTTGATGGAAGCCATCCGGGCCTGAAAGGCTCGGCTCGGCGCTCAGCAGCCTTCGACGGACACGGCTTGGTCACATGCATGCAGGTCAGAGGCACGTTTCCACACGGCCTCCACCCGCAGCGGACGTCACCTCGTCGGTGGCGTAACTCAAGGCGTTGTCGCGCTCGAACTTGGCAATGATCGCCTGCTTTAGCGCCGGTGTGCCGTCCAGCGGCGTATACTTGGTGTGGCCGTCCCGCATGGCCCGGGCGGCTGCGTCCTTCACATGGTCAGGCGTGTCGAAGTCGGGTTCGCCCGCACCCAGCGTAATTACATCAACGCCGGACCGTGCCATGGCGGCCGCGCGGAAGGTGATCTGCAGGATTTCGGAGGTTTCGCTTCCGGCAAGGCGGCTTGCCGGACGGAAACCGCTGGTTTGGGCGTCGCTCATAGGCGGACGAAGATGGCGGACATTGAGAACACTCCGCGGGCAAATAGCCCAGCGGGCACTTCGCAACCCCCATGGGCCTGAGGCAATCGGTGATGCTAGGATCGATTGTCCCCGTCTTAGTCCGGGATGGAATACCAACCTGGAAACAGAGGAGGCACCGTGCTCTGGCCACGTCGGTTGATGCCGTCCATGGGGGAGCTCGCGGCGTTCGAGGCGGCGGCTCGGCATGGCAGTTTCAGCCGCGCGGCGGTGGAACTCGCACTGACGCAAAGTGCGGTCAGCAAGCAGGTTCAGCACTTGGAGGCCACGCTCGGCGTCCTGCTGTTCGAGCGGGAGCACCGCCGGGTGCTGTTGACCGGCATAGGACGCATATTTCTGCCTCAGGCACGGGATTTACTGGAACGCCTGACGACGGCCACGCACGAGGTCATGGCCTCCGCCGGGTCAGAAGGCGTCTTGACGGTGGCCGTCCTACCCACCTTCGCCGTCCGCTGGCTGATCCCACGCCTGCCGCGCTTCCGCGCGTATGCACCTGGCCTGCTGGTCAACCTGCGAACCCGGTTGGAGCCCTTCGACCTGGAGGATGCCGGGGTCGACGTCGCGATCCATTACGGCAGTTCCGCCTGGCCCGGTGCGGAGACATTCCCATTGTTCGACGAGGTCGTGGTCCCGGTGGCGAGTCCCGAGTACCAGCGCCGCTTGGCGCTCGATAGCCCCGCGGACCTCATGCGTGCAGACCTGCTCCAACTCACCACCCGCCCCTGGCTATGGGACGACTGGTTCGAGCGCGCCGGCATCACGCCCGAACACCCGGTGAGAGGGGCCTTGTTCGATCAGTTCTCCTTCAAGGCGGCGGCCGCAACGGCGGGCCTGGGGGTCGCACTTGTGCCGACCTTCCTGGTCGAGGAGGAGTTGGCGACGGGCAAGCTCGTCGTGCTTTGCGACCCGGCAATGCCGGGCCAGGGGGCGTACCATGGGGCGGTGCCGCTTTCGAAGCGCAACCACCCGCTGGTCACCCGTTTTACCGCGTGGCTGCGGGACGAAGCGGCCCCGCACTAGTCGCGAACGCTTCCTGCATCGAACGTATTCCAAACGTTCGTGCAGTGGCAACTAAACGTCGCTTGTGGCGCCCAAGCGTCCGCTGTTTGTTTGCAGATCTACGCGCAGGAAGCAGACCGGGAATGGCCTCAACCGACCTCGCTGACCCGGATACCGTCCGCACCCTGTTCTCCAGGGCCTTGTCGGACATGTATCGGGCCGAGGTTCCGCAATACGGCACGCTGCTCGACCTTGTAGCGGCGTCCAACGCCGAAGCTCTCGCCGCCGATCCGCCGTTGGCGGCTATTCTGCGCCAGAGCGGGGAGGCCGAACGGATCAGCGAGGAGCGCCATGGCGCCATCCGGCTGGGCACGGCCCAGGAGCTGCATACCATTGCCCGCTTGTTCGCCATAATGGGCATGCATCCGGTCGGCTACTACGACCTCAGCGTGGCCGGCGTGCCGGTCCACTCCACGGCATTCCGCCCGGTCAGCGACGAGGCGCTGCGGCGTAACCCGTTCCGCGTGTTTACCTCCCTGTTGCGGCTGGAGTTGGTGCAGGACCCAGAGCTGCGACGCCAGGCAGAGGCCGTGCTCGAACGCCGGCGCATCTTCACTGCGCCCCTGCTGGAGTTACTGGACCGGTACGACCAGGCTGGCGAGCTGACGCCGGCCGAGTCGCACCAACTGGTCACCGAGGCGCTGGAAACCTTCCGCTGGCACGACACCGCGACGGTGAGCACCGAGACGTACCATGCCATGCACGACGCCCACCGCCTGGTCGCCGACGTGGTGTGCTTCCGCGGTCCCCACGTCAATCATCTGACCCCCCGCACGTTGGACATCGACTACGTGCAGCGCGCCATGGTGGACCGGGGCATGTCGGCGAAGGCCACGATCGAGGGGCCGCCGCGCCGCGCTTGCCCGATCCTGCTACGCCAAACCAGCTTCAAGGCGTTGGAAGAACCGATCCGGTTCGTGGACGGGAGCGGACGGAGCACAGACGGATCCCACACCGCCCGATTCGGCGAGATCGAGCAACGCGGCGTCGCGCTGACGCCGAAGGGACGCGCCCTCTACGACCAGCTTTTGGCGGACACCCAGGCGAAAGCCCAGGGACAAGGCCCGACAGCCTATGGCCGGGTTCTGGCGGAGGTTTTCACTACCTTTCCGGATGACTACGGCACAATGCACCGGGAAGGCTTGGCCTTCTTCCGTCGGCGGCCAGGCGCCAAACAACTCGAGCCGATCACCTACGAAGATTTCTTGCCGGTGAGCGCTGCCGGGATCTTCCAGTCCAATCTCGGCGAGGGCGGGCAAGGAAGCTACGGTGCGCAGAGCAGTAGGCTCAGCTTCGAGATCGCGCTCGGCAGGCCGACGCTGGATGAAATGGCCCTGTATCAGGCGGCGGAGGCCTCGTTCAGGGATGACCTGGCGGCCTAGACCGCGATTGATTTCGAAAGGACGTCCCGACATGCTCTCCCGCCGTACCCTTATCCAAGCTAGCACGGCCGCTGCGGCCTCCCTCGCGACGCCGTCGATCGGTCGGGCGGCCGATGCGCGGGTGCTGCGCTTCGTTCCGCAGGCTAACCTCTCGGTCCTGGACCCGGTGTTCACGACCGCTGCCGTCACGATCGAGCACGGATACTGCGTGTTCGACACGTTGTACGGCGTCGATGCGAAGCTGAAGCCGCAGCCCCAAATGGCGGCGGGGGCAACCGTGTCCGATGACGGGCGGACCTGGCTGATCAGCCTGCGGCCGGGACTGACCTTCCACGACAACACGCCGGTGCGCGCGCAGGATTGCGCGGCAAGCCTGCTGCGATGGAGCAAGCGGGACACGTTCGGCCAGGCGCTCGGTGCGGCCGTGGACAGCTTCGAGGCGGCCGATGACCACACGATTCGAATCAAGCTGAAACGGCCATTCCCGCGCCTGCTCGAAGCGATCGGCAAGCCGCATTCCTCTCCTGCCTTCATCATGCCGGAACGACTGGCGCGCACGGATGCGACCACGCCGATCACCGAAATGGTGGGTTCGGGGCCGTTCCGTTTCTTGGCGTCCGAATACGTCTCCGGCTCCCGCGCCGTCTACCAGCGGTTCGACGGCTACACGCCGCGAGAGGGCGCGACCGAGTGGACAGCCGGCGGCAAGGTTGCGCAGTTGGACAGGTTGGAGTGGGAGGTCATGCCCGATCCTGCGACCGCCGCTGCCGCCCTGCAGGCCGGAGAGATCGACTGGTGGGAGCAGGTGCTGCCAGACCTGATTCCGCTGCTGCAGAAATCGCCAGACGTCCATATCCAGCAACAGGATCCTTACGGCTTTATCGCCCTGGCACGCTTCAACAGCAGCCAGCCACCGTTCAACAACATCAAGCTTCGCCAGATCGTCCTGTCCGCGATCAACCAGAACGACTACATGCAATCAATTGTGGGCAGCGAGAAAGGTGCCTACGCCGAATGCCACTCGATGTTCCCCTGCGGCATGCCCGGCGTGAACGCCGCGTCGTCGAAGCCGCAATCGGCGCCAAAGCTTGAGGAGCTGCGCGCCGCCGTGAAGGCAGCCGGCTACAACGGCGAAAAGACGGTCATCATCAACCCGGCGGATTACCCGACGATCACGCCGCACGGGGAAATCACGGCCGAGTTGCTGCGCTCCCTAGGCTTTAATGTGGATCTGCAAGAAATGGATTGGGGCACCGTGCTGCAACGGCGCCTGTCGAAAGAGCCGGCCGACAAAGGTGGCTGGAGCATCTATCACACCAACTGGCCCAGCGTTTCGATCGCCAACCCAGCGACCAACCCGAACATTCGCGGCGACGGCGTTTATCCCGGCTGGTTCGTGGACGACCAAACGGAACGCTTGGTCGCACAATGGCTCACGGCGCCCGACCAAGCGCAACAGGATGCCGCGTTCACAGCCGTGCAAAGCCGCGCGCTTGACGAGGTTGCCATGCTGCCGCTCGGTGAGTTCTTTGTCAGGACAGCCTACCGGGACGGGGTCAAGGGCGTTCGGGAAGGTTCGGTCTGCTGGTTCTGGAACGTCAGCAAGGCGTGACCGCGTTAGGGCGCGGCCATTTAGGCGATACGCCGCACCGGTTCGACGTGGTCATCCTGGGCGGCGGCTCGGCCGGTTGCGTTTTGGCAGCCAGGCTGTCGACCGATCCCGGCACCACGGTGCTGCTGGTGGAGGCCGGGCCGGACCTACCGCTCGATCGCATGCCGGCGGCGATTTCGTCGCCTTACCCTGGCCGGGCCTACTTCAATCCAAGCTGGACCTGGCCCGGCCTGCAAGCGGCCATGGGCCGGCCGCAATCGAACATCGAGGAGGCAACCACCCGGCCGTACGAGCAGGCGCGTTTGGTGGGCGGCGGGTCGGCCATCAACGGCATCGGCGCGAACCGCGGTGCACCGGGCGACTATGACGAGTGGGCGGCGCTTGGCGCCACCGGTTGGGGCTGGACCGACGTGTTGCCCTATTTCAGGAAGCTAGAACGGGATCTCGATTTCGGCGGGGACACACGCCTGCACAACGATGACGGTCCCGTGCCGATCCAGCGGGTGCCGCGCCAGATGCATACGGCGTTCGCAAAAGACGTCGAGGCTCAGTTCCAGGCGCGCGGCTACGCCAGCCGTAACGACCAGAATGGAGATTGGCAGGACGGCAGCTACCCGATCACCGTGAACCTGGATGAGTCGGGTCGGCGCGCGTCCACCGCGACCGCTTACCTGACCCACTCGGTACGGCGGCGCCCGAACCTGGCGATCTGGGCCAATACCGTTGCCGAACACGTCGTCATCGCCGAGGGCCGGGCGACGGGCGCGCAGCTTCGCGGGCCAGGTGGGGCGGCGACGGTGGCAGCATCGCTGGTCATCGTATGCGCCGGGGCGCTGCATTCCCCTGCGATTCTGATGCGCAGCGGAGTGGGACCGGGAGCGGCGCTGTCGCGGCTCGGCATCGGCGTCGTGGCCGCGCGGCCCGGCGTTGGGCGGAACTTGCAAGAACACCCGTCCATCGGCGTGTCGGCGTTCCTGCCTAAGGCGGCCAGGCTGGTGAAGGGCGACCACTATCACATCCAATCCGTCGTGCGCTGGTCGTCGGGCATGGCGGAGGGGGCTGCCGGGGACATGCACATGGCGGTCAACACCCGGTCGGGCTGGCACGCCGTCGGTCACCGCTTGGGCACCCTGTTCAACTGGGTCAACAAATCCCACTCGGTCGGCTCGGTCGAGCTTGCGTCGCCTGACCCGGCAATATCGCCCCTTGTGGACTTCCGCTTGCTCTCCGACCGGCGCGATCTCCTTCGCCTGGCCGAGGCGTTCAGGCTTGCCGGAACCGTGCTGCACAGCCTGCAGCAGCAGGGGCGCTGCCTCGAGGTTTTCCCCACTACCTATTCCGCCAGCGTCCGCAAGTGGCTGCGGCCGAGCCGGCGCAATGGCGTGCTGATGGCCGTTGCTGGACCGATGATGGATCAGTCCAAGCTTATCCGGAACGCTGTCATCAAGGTCGCGCAGGAAGGCAGCCCAGGAATGGCGTCCCTATGCGCCGACGAGGCACTGCTGCACGCCCACCTCAACCGGCACGTCGGCGGCGTCTGGCACCCCTGCGGGACCTGCCGGATCGGTGCCGAAGACGACCCTCAGGCGGTCTGCGACTCCGAAGGCCGCGTGCTGGGTGTCGACGGCTTGCGGGTCTGCGACGCGTCGCTGATGCCCACCATCCCGCGGGCCAACCTGAACATACCCGTGTTGATGATGGCCGAGAAAATCGCAGCAGGCATTCGACTATGTACCGGCACCCGTCGTACCCGTTTTCCGGTAGGCTGAGTGAACAGAAAGATCGATTTTCCTCTGGAGGGTTTTGAGGGGCTTTTAGCAAACTTCCTACTCGCCCGGTTTTGGCCTGAGTTTTTCAACAGTCTTGATTATTGAGCGGTCACACTCTAGCTAGCTGTCCGGAAACGCTGAAGGTGAATGAGAAGACGGACAGATTGATGGCCGGACGGGTAGACGGACACAAACAATAATGCTGAGCCCAGCGGGGTTCTCGATCAAGCGCTGGTGAGTGACACGACTGTTTGGGGTGAGGCTAGTTGCATCTAACAGGCTGCTGAAAAGCTAGCGGCACGTTGGCTGGTGTGGTTCCCTCTGGCTGCGGTTGGGGGTAGCGGGATCATGCGGGGCAGCGACACGGTATGCGGACTGATCGTGGGCGCAGTCGCCACCCGCGCCTCGGGCCATGCCGAACGCTTGGCGGCGATGCACCTGTTGGCGCCACATGCCGACCGGACGGGCCCGGTCACATTGGGCGCCGACAAGGACTACGACGCCCAGGATTTCGTCGCCGAGTTGCGTGAGGTCAACGTCACCCCGCACGTGGCGCAGAATATCAGCGGCCGACGCTCAGCTATCGACGGCCGGACCACCCACCACACGGGCTATGCCGTCAGCCTTCGCATCAGGAAACGGATCGAGGAGGCATTCGGCTGGCCAAGACCGTCGCCGGATTACGCAAGGCTCGTCACAGCGGGCTGCCGAAGATCGACTGACAGTTCACCTTCGCGATGGCCGCCTACAACCTCGTCCGGCTACCCAAGCTGCTCCAACCAGCCTGAGGCCGGAACTTCCACAAGCTGACCTGGAAGTCCATTCTGACACCGCTGCTCACCACAGCGCCGACACATCGACGCTCCAAAATAGCCAAATGAAGCCGATGCTCCGGCCGCGCGGTCAGCTTTTCAGCAACCTGCTAGCCCCGGGCAGGCAGTCCTTGATGAAGACCTGCATCGGCGACAACGGGACAGAGGCAGCAGCCGTTGCGGGCGGCGGCTTGGCCGGCGTTGAAGGCGCTGTGGCGCCAACGCCCGGTTTAGGAGCGGCGGCGCTGCTCACGGTCTTCCCGCTCCAGGTCTGCCGCTTGGCGCATCGTCGTGTGGTCGTTCCACCAACCCTTGTACACTACCCGCATGGGCGGGGGCGGCACCGGGCTCAGGCGACGCGGGTCCAAACTCGACAGCGTCTCGCGATCCGGCCCCGTCCAGTCGCGCGCTCCTGGCTGTTCCATGTCCATACAGGTTGGATACCACAACCAGACCCACAAGAACCAGCACGGCGAACACGGATGCGAGCGTGGCGAGCCCTGCCCTGGTTCGGCGGTTGGCACGGCCCTGGTTGATCAGACGGTTGCTGGAGGTGCCGATCGCATACTGCTGCACCATGACCGTCCTAGCCGCCAGCACGGCAGCTTGGGTGGCTTGGTCCACCGAGCTGCCCCTTGCAGCGGCGGTCGTCTGGACGGTCTCCAGGTATGTCTGGAGTTCCAGTTCGCTGGTGACATAACGGAACCTGGCCGGCCAGATCGATTGCGCCAAAAAGACAAGGGCGGCCAACGTCGCAAGGGCGGCGGCAGCCAACAGGGCCAGGGACAGCCAGAACGGCCAGCCCGCCGCACCGCCGACCCAGTCCCGGATTTGTGCAAGACCCGCAAGCTGCAGCGCGAGCGTTGCCGCGAAGAATGGCAGGCTGCGCCAGACATTCTCCTCTTGGTCGATTTCCTTGCGGTATGCCTCGCCGAACAGCTTCTCCAGGTAGTCGATCTCGGGTTTCATCGTCATCCTGGTGCTTTACATCATCAAGTCCCGGTTGACGCGGGCGACTGAGCCTAACGCCGACGATCCGTTCCGCCACGCGGCATGGACGGACGCCACGCGAGCAGATCGCGGGTCAGGGTGGTTGTCCGTTGAACCTTGGCTGCTTCCACCGGGTCGCGTCGTTACGGTGGCAAAGGTCTAGTGCGCGACGGCTCGAGGCAACTTGGGCTTGCCAACCCGAATCGACCGCCAATCGACGACTTGGGTGAACTCGGCCGTTCCATCCCGCGTGAGCTCCAGCCCTGCCAGGAAAGTCCCCGCCACCGCCACCCGGCAGGGGTATCGGTGCCGACCAGGTAGATGCTGGTGAAGCCAAGCAATTGCACGGCCTGCCGCACGTCCTCGGCGACGTTGCTGAAGCGGGACGGTCGCGTAGGGTGTCCGCTTGACCAGGCCCTCACGCTCCAGCCCCGGCATCCCGGTATGGCGCGCATCAACGCGTTGAAGCGCGTGATGCCACGCTCGGACAAGTGCCCGACGACCATCACCGTCCATTTGTCGCCAACCCCGGGACGGTGCATTCAGGGGCTGCCACGTCGTGCGATATTAGGAACGCTATGTTGCGTTTGCCCGGAATGGTTACTTCGCAATCATGTCCTTGATGCGGCTACCCAGGGCATCGAGCGCGAACGGTTTGGTCAGAACGGCCATGCCTGCCGCCAGCAGCCCGTTGCCGATCGCCGCGTTCTCGGCATACCCGGTGATGAACAAAACCTTCAGCTCGGGTCGGACTTCGCGTGCGGCATCCGCCATCTGACGGCCGTTCATCCCTCCTGGAAGTCCGACATCGGTGATCAGCAGGTCGATACGGGCATTGGAACGCAGCACCCTGAGCGCGGCAGCGGTATCGGCCCCTCGATCGGGAGGTTCGCAGTTCAGGCGTGACGGAAACGGTAATGGTTTCGCGAACGGCCATGCTTCTAACGCCTCGGTTTGACACAATGTCATACACCATACGCAGGCGGCGCTATTCCCCAAAGTTTCGTGGGTTCAACAGACGTGCGTGCCCCTTGATCCTGGATCGAAATCAACCTCCTTGGTCACTATCCGCTCGCGTCGAATCAGGGCAGCCCACGGACTAATCGCACTTGGAGCGCGGGAGTCATCCACAGGGGACATCCGAAGCGTTAGAAGCAAAGTCATCACAGCGAAGGCGGATTACGACCGTGAGGTCAGTCGCATCAGGGGATTGACGAGAAGCACGCATCGACATGTAATACCAGCGGCCTTAAGTTTTGACCTGTGCCCAATCGCGTCTGCCGATTGAGTGGATTACGTCTGGTGTGGCGATGAGCTTGTTCCAGGCGTTGCAGCAGGCGTCCAGAACGGCGCTGTAGGTGTCCCAGACCTGATGGGCGAATGCGTTGGCGCGGAGATACTCCCAGATGAGTTCGACCGGGTTCAGTTCGGGCGCGTAGGGCGGCAGGATCAGCAGTGCGATATTGGCTGGCACGATCAACTTTGGCGAGCGGTGCCAGCCGGCACCGTCGATCACCAGCAAGGCGATGGCGCCAGCGCTCACGCACACACTGACTTCGGCGAGATACTTGTTCATAACGTCAACGTTGACGGTTGGCATGACCAAGGCAGCGCCGGTGCCGCGCGCCGGGCAAATGGCGCCAAACACATAGGCCCAATTAAAGCGACGGTCGCGCAACGCGCGCGGGCGGCTGCCCCGCTTGGCCCAGATGCGGGTTAGCGTTCCCTGTTGGCCAACCCTTGCCTCGTCGCCGAACCAGACTTCGACCGGCTTGCCAACGGCGCGTTTGCCTAACGCCGCTGCCGCGAGCGCGGCAAAGTTTTTTTAAAAGCCTCCTGTGCCGCCAAATCGGTTTGCGGGTGCAAAGGCCGCACCGACAGGCGACGGTAGCCGAGTTCGCCAAGCAGCTTGCCCACGCTGCGTTCGTGCAAATAGACGGCAAAGTTCGCGGCAATCCGGTCGCGCAGATCGACCCGCCGGAAGCGCACAACGCCATCCGTTGCCAGGTCCGCGCCCTGCTCCACCCAGCCCGCCACTTCGGCACGTTCAGCCGCGGTCAGGCTGGCGGGCCGGCCGCTGCGTGGACGATCGCCAAGCCCAGCGAGCCCCGCCTCGTTGTAGCGATGCACCCAGTCACGCAGCGTCTGGCGATCCATGCCGCAGGCCCGCGCCGCGTCCTCGCGGCTGTAGCCATCCAACACCATCGCGATGGCAAGAATACGTCGCGCCTGCTTGGTGTCCACCGCGCGCTTGGCCGCCGCGCGCAAGTCTGACAGGCTGAGGTCTGTCCGGGTAACCGCAATAGCAAACACGCCACACTCCGCGAACCGATGCAGTTGACATCGACTCACATCCACGCGCACGTGGGAATCGCCCTACGAGTCAGGACTTTCGACCGCTGGTATAAGTTGGCCCCGGTGATGTATTCGGCAAACAAGCTCGCAAGAAACGCTAGCACACCCGCAAGTTCGCTCAGTTCGCCGACGTGATACGTTTCCCAAAACGGCAAGACTTCACGCTCCCAAGGTGCGTCTGCATCGGCCAATGCCAGTCGCGTCGCACACCTGTCGGCTGGTTGCCGGCCGTCTGCACCGCCTGGGCCCCGCCATCGAACGTGTCGTGCGTTCCGTTCGGGCCGACCAGGCTCCAGCGCACCTTACCGGAGATGACGAAGTTCAGCTCCCACGCACTCGGGTGCCAATGCGGCTCACCCACGCCGCCGGGCTTGAGGCGGGCGAGATAGACGGAGCCTTGCTGGCCCGAGAGGATGCTCCAAGTGGCCGCGCTGGCCCTCGCAGGCTGCCGCCGGGATAGGCGCTTCCGGCGTGCTGGCAAGATGGAACAAGTGCAGATGCTTCGAGTCCGCGCCGCCGCCGCGCAGTTGCGTCTGCACTGGCTGCGCATCGATCTCCTGTCCCTTGGCAGTGATCGTGCCGTTGCGGGTCGCGGCCCCCTCGTTCGGTTGCGCCATCGCGTCCGGCATCAGCCCAGCCCCTCTTCGCTGCCGGCCACGGACATGTCGAACGCGTTCAGTAGCATTGACACGAGGCAATAGCCGCCAAAGATATAGACCAGTTTGCCCACACCGTCCTGGCCGAAGGCGTCGATCGCTGCCTGGTAGGTCGACCCAGCCAGTTGCTTGTCGCCCGCCAGCATCGTGGCCACATTGTAAGCGGCTGCCTCTTCCACGCTGAGGTCGGCCAGACGCTGCCCGGCGGCAATGGTCGCGATCTTGGCCGGCGAGAGCCCCGTGCGTTCGGCGATGTGCTCGTGGGCGTTTAGCTCGTAACGCGAGCTGAAGCAGGCGCCCGTGACGAGGATCACCACTTCTCGCGCGGGCTTGGGCAGCTTGGCCTGCTCGATCAGCGCACGGTGTATTCCCAAACCGGCTGCCCAAACTGCAGAAAGTACGACATCGGCGGCAACGCTCCACCAAGGCGCCGTCACTGCGCTTGGACACGAAACCTACAGGTACTCGGCGACCGCGGGTGGCACGGCTTCGTGAAGCGCGCGCCGGTCTGGCGTCATGAAGTTCGTCGCCAAATGGAGGTAGCCTCATGCTTGGGCTCCTGGCTCGAATAAGCGGATTTGGGGCTTGGCTAGGGCCGGGGCGCCAGCCGCTCGCCCAACAGGGTGGCGATCTGCTCCGTTGCGGCCAGGCACGCTTCGGAATGCATCGTCATCTGGATGATGCCGTGCGGTAAGTCTGGATAGTGAATGTAGGTGAGGTCGTTGCCGGAGGCGGCAAGCTTGCGGGCGTAGGAGTGGCCTACGTCGCGCAGCATGTCGAACCCGCACGTCACCAGCAGCGCGGGCGGCAGGTCCGCGTGGCTTTTGGCGTTCATCGGCGTCACGTAGGGCTGCGTATAGTCCGTGCCTTGCGGCAGCAGGTTCCAGACAAACAGCAACACGCCGGCGGTATCGACGTAGCCGCCGGTGATGTTCTCGACCCCGGCCGGTGTTTCGAACGGCATTGCCGCTTCCGGATAGAGCGGCATCTGCAAAGCGAGGCGCGGACCGCCTTCATCACGCAGCTTCAGCGAGATTGTACATGTCATGTTGCCGCCGGCGGAGTCGCCGCCGAGCGCGATGCGGTCTGGATCGACGCTTCGCTCGGATGCTTTGGCATGAAGCCAGCGCACTACAAACTCGCCTTCTTCGATCTGCACAGGCCACTGGTACTCGGGGGCCAGCTTGTAATCGACGGCATAGACCTGGACGCCAGCCCCCTCGCACAGGCGCCGCATCGCTGTGTCGAACTGGTCGAGCGAACCGACCACGAAGCCGCCGCCGTGCAGATAGATCAGTGCCCCGGTCGGCCCGGAGGACGCCTTGGATGGATGGTAGACACGGACCATCACGGTGCCATGCGGTCCTTTCAGGCCGAGAAACTCGACCCTGCCGACCGAAGGCGGGTTCGCGTCGATGAACGCGTCGTGCTCCCGACGCTGAACGTGGATCGGCGTGTGCGCGCCGAGTACTGGCCCTGTCTTCAGCCACTCGGCGATCTCAGGATCCTTGGTCCCGCTGGTCACCCTCTCGGGAATAGTTCTCGCGTTGTAAACGGCCATAAATCGTCTCCTGAAGGGGTAGATCTTTTACGCTAGCGTCTCTGCGTGGAGGCAGGTCGAATTCATCCGTGCCGCCGTAGATAGGCTTACGAGTAACAACGTGCTGATGGGCGTTTGTGAGCCATCACTTGCTTTGAGGCAGTTCCGGCAGCAATTCTTCACTTCGCTGGGCGGCAGGCTAGGCCGGCTGGGTCTACGCAGCTTTGCGGGTCAGGGTGCCGCCGGTCGCCATTGCACGAATACGCTCGGCGGTGCGCATCGCTATGGCGGTGATCGTCAGATGGGGGTTCACCCCGCCGACGGTCGGGAACACCGATCCGTCGGCGATCCACAGGTTCGGGATATCCCAACTGCGGCAATCCGCATCGACCACGCTGTTCGCCGGGTTGTCGCCCATACGGGCGGTACCGCCCAAATGGTTGGTGTCATTCTCCTGGCGGAACACGTCGCGCGCGCCGACCGCTTCCAGGCTGGTCTGCATCTGTCCGAGCGCGTGCTGGATCAGCGCCTTGTCGTTGTCGCCCCAGCTATAGGTCACGCGGGCCACGCGCAGGCCGTACTGGTCGAGGTCGTCCGCCAGCGTCACGCGGTTGCGTTCGTCGGGCAGCATCTCGCCGACCATCTTGAGACCGACGCTGTGGTTGTATTTCTCCATCTCGTCGCGCAACGCCTGGCCCCACAGGCCACGCGATCCCGTTTGGATCGTCGCCCACTCGATCGGCAGCGGGCCCTGTGCCATCCAGCAATAGCCGCCGTGAAAGTCCTTGTTGTCCTCGTAATTCCAATGCTCGGTGATCGACAGCGAGGGAGGGCCTTTGTTCCACCGCACCTCCTGTTCCATGGTGCCGAACACCGCCTGGTTGGACTGCGTCATCAGGTTCTTGCCAACTAGGCCCGAGCTGTTCGCCAGCCCGTCCGGGAAGCGGTCGGTGGCAGAGGCAAGCAGCAGCCGCGGCGTCTCGATAGCATACCCCGACACCACGACGTTGCGGGCGCGCTGGAACCGCCACCGGCCCTCGCGGTGGTAGTGCACGCCGGTGGCGCGGCCGTCCGGGCCCACTTCGATGCGGCCGACCATTGCCAGGTCGCGGATCTCTGCCCCCGCCTTCAGCGCGCGCGGGATGAACGTCACCAACTGGCTCTGCTTCGCGTTGGTGGAGCAGCCGAAGCGGCAAAACCCGCGATACACGCAGGGCGGGGAATCGCCTCGCGGGGCGGAGACGGTGGCAAGCGGGGTGGGCTCCACTTGTAGCCCATCGCTTCCGCACCCCGGCCCAGCAACTCAGCGGCGCCGTTCAGCTCGTGAGCGCGATACGGATAACGCGGGCGTTTTGGCCCCCAGGGATAGCTCACAGGGCCGGAGATCTTCAGTGCCTGCTCCGCCCGGCCGTAATAGTCCCACATCTCCCGCCAATCGATCGGCCAATCGGCACCGTAGCCGAGCATCGTGCGCGACTTGAACCATTCCGGCCGGAAGCGCAGCGACACCATGGCGAAATGGACCGTGCTGCCGCCGACGGCCTTGCCGCTGTTCTTGCCGCCCATCACCATGGGATTGGCGCCGTCGACCACGCGTTCGTCGGTCCAGTAAAGCTTGTTTTGCTCGGTCTCGTCGGAGGCGAAGTCTTCGAGCGGGCGGAAATACGGGCCGGCATCCATGCCCACGGCGGAGAACCCGCCCTCCGCCAGCCCGGCGATCATCGGGCCGCCCCCTGCCCCGGTGCCGATGACGACGAAATCCACCTCCTCGCTATCGCTGAACTGGCGCATCGGAACCCAGCCGCCAACCTTGAACACGTCCGGGGCGCGTCCGCCCGCGGCGCGGGGTTTGGCGAATGGATCGAGGGACGGGTTAGACGGCACGCTGGTTCTCCCGCCGGGCGCGCTCTTCTTCGCCGGGTTTGGCCTCAGCCGCTTCCCACGGGTCGCGCCGGTCCAACTGCATGCGAACATAGCCGCGCGGACTGGCCGGGCCGCCGAAGCCCAATTCGTTCCACGCCGTAGGATGCGCGTAATACGCGTGGGTGATGTCGGCGATCACCCGATGCTCGAAGAACGTTTTGCACGGCATGCCGGCCCAGGCTTCGTGCTTCAGCTCGCCTTCCTGCATGCACTTGATCAATCCGTCCTGCAGATCGGGTGGCAGCGTGTGGAAGCGCCCGCCATTCGCCGCCTGCGCCTCCGCATCCATGGCGGCGAGCCCACGCTGCCAAGCCTCGCCCTGGTGCGGCAGCGTGGCGTAGCGGTAGCCGTCGAGGTGCTTGTCGGTGATCTTGGCGTCCACATAGGCGGGCAGCGGCACGGCCGGTCTGTCCGCTGGCTGCGGCATGATGCGGTCGCACAAGGCGGACAGCGTCTCCCACTCGACGGCGGTGAAGAAACGCGGCTCACGGGAAACGGCCAGCCGACGTTCGACCACCTGCCGCGTCACCTCGTCCCACGAGGGCGTGTCCTGCTTTGCCATCACGTCGTAGCCGGGTAGCGGTCAGTCATCGGGGTGATCCTCCAGCAGGCCGAGTGCGGCAAGCCCGGCGAGAGCAAGGCCGGTAAAGCTGGGCGGGGCCGGGATGGGCGGCCCGTTCAGCAGGTTCTGCGTCCAGTTGCGCCAGCCGCCCATCTGCCGCGCTACGCCCCGAATATGGAAGGCGGCGCCGACGAGACCCATCGCCGCGGTCAGCCGCAGCCACCATCCCAGCAAATGGCGCCGCTGCCCGGTTCGCCCCAGCGCAGCGTTGCCGAGCAGGGACGCAGCAACCGGGGGGATGGCGATGGGCGCGTACATGAACGGGTTATTGAAGGCGCCGCGGAAGTGCAGCAGCCCAGCCTCCCCCATCGTGCCCAGCAGGCCCACGGCCGTCGTCGCCGCCACCACCCGCCCCGCCGACAACCCGCCGATCGTGGGCGAGGCGCCCGGCGTGGTGTCGCGCACCCGCTCGGCCAGGAAACCCATCGCGCCGGACAAGCTGAGCGCGGCCGGAGCGCCGATCGGTGCCGCATAGAACAGCGTTTCCCAGCGCAGCCCGCCGGGCCGCTTGCCGATGTTGTAGGCGTGGAATGCCGTGCCCACCGCCCCCGTCGCCGCGGCCAGCAAGTAAACCGCGTCGCGCATCCGGTGGGCCACTGGCCGGGAATCGGCATTGCCGTGCGCGCTCACCGCCAGCGACAGCCCCGCCGTGACCAGGGGCGTGAACATCGCCTTGTTCTGGAACGCGCCGCGGTAATGCTCGACCGCACTATCGGCCAGCACCGAGGCGGCCAACACGCCAGCGGCCTGGTTCAGTCGCCGTGCTGCCCGCACGCTCGCGGTCGGGTCGAGCCGCGGCGGCGATTGCGCCAACAGGCCAGGCACCGCCGGCCGGACCGAAAGTGGCCGCCGGGTCAGCGCCAGCGTGGCAAGCCCGAGCAGAGCGGCGCCGGAGGTGGCAACGGCGGTCGTAATGCGTGGCATGCTCATCCTCTCTCGCCCACCGCGAAGCGCTCGGCATCCGCCTCCTTGAACTCCAGCCCCAGCCCGGGGCGGTCGGGGTCGGGCGCGATCAGTCCACCCCTCGGCACCGGTGCGCCGTCGAACAGCATTGCCTCGATACGGGCGTGGTCGTGGAACCACTCCAAATTGCGAAAGCGCGACGCGGCACAGCCCAGGTGACGGTGCAGCGCCGGGGCACAATGCGCCGACAGGTCGGTGTGGAACGCCTCGCACAACGAGGCCGCGTGCATGAACCCGGTGACGCCGCCGCAACGCGTGGCATCGGCCTGCTGCACGTCCACGGCACCAGCCGCCAGCATGCGGCGGAAATAGTCGGGTTCATAGCCGTACTCCCCGGCGGCCACCTCCATCGGCGCCGAAACGTGGTCCCGCACCCGGCGCAACCTGTCCAGGTCGTCGGAGGAGACTGGCTCCTCGAACCAACGCACCCCGTACTCGCCGAACTCCCGCGCCAAGGCGATGGCCTGCTTCACCCCGTAGGCGCCGTTGGCGTCGACGAACAGGGTGGCGTCGCCGATCGCCTGCTTGGCGGCCGCGACACGCGCCGTGTCACGGTCCGGCTGCGTGCCGATCTTCATCTTGACCGAGCGGCAGCCATCCCGCTCGACCCAGCCGGCCAATTGGCGGCACAGCTGGCCGTCATCATAGCTTGTGAAGCCGCCGCTGCCGTAGATCTCGACCGAATCGCGATAGCGCCCCAGTAGTGTCGCCAGCGGCACTCCCAGCAGCTTGGCCTTCAGGTCCCACAGCGCCGTGTCTACGGCGGAGATGGCCGTGGCGGACAGCCCCGCTCGCCCGAGATTGCGCACCGCGCGCTGCATCGCCTGCCAGGCGCCCGGCGGGTCCATCGCTGTGTGGCCGTGGACCGCCTTTGCCAGCACCCCCGAGACCACAGTCACCGCAGACGGATCGGCGTAGGTGTAGCCTATGCCTTGCACGTCCCCAGCGTCGACTGTCGCGAGCACCAGCGTCGTCTTGTCCCACGCGGCAGTGCCGTCCGCTTCGGGCGCGTCAGTGGGAACGGTGTAAGCCCGTGCCCGCACCGCGCGCACCACCAGGTCCTGAGACATAGTCAATCCTTGCCGGGCAGCACGCTGGCGATAATCTGCTTAACGCTATTTTTGACCACGCTACCCAGCTCCGGCTCGGAGCCGATCATGGTGATGAAGTTCTTGGCATCCTTGAAGGTGATATGTGGCGGCAATGGCGGTACATTCGCATCGGCATAGACATTCATGATCACGGGACGATCCGCGTTGAACGCCTCGTCCCACGCCTCCCCTAGCTTCTCCGGATCGCGGACCACGATGCCCTTTAGGCCGAGCAACTCGGCGTAGGCGTGATACGCGAAATCGGGGATCGCCTGGGTGGATTCCGTCTTGCCGGTGCCGAGTTGCACGCGCTCCTCCCAAGTGACCTGGTTCAGATCTTGGTTGTTCAGCACCATGATGATGAATTTCGGGTTGGACCACCGGCGCCAATATTTGGAGACTGTGATCATGACGTTGAGGCCATTCATCTGCATCGCGCCGTCGCCGATGAAGCCCAGCAC
Organism: Acetobacteraceae bacterium; assembly: GCA_965198565.1. GTDB lineage: Bacteria > Pseudomonadota > Alphaproteobacteria > Acetobacterales > Acetobacteraceae > LMUY01. The sequence goes on from OZ240665.1 coordinate 533,502, forward strand.
GACACGTTCTGGGAAGGCGAACTTGGCGGCGACCGCGTAGGGCGTGGCAGCTCCCAGCGAGGCCAGGCTACCGGAAAGCGAACCCATCATGCCGCGGCGCATCTTGATGTCGCGGCCGTACCAGTTGGCGACCGAGCCGCTATCCCCGGTCATGATAACGTTTTCGGGCAGGCGCTTGGAGCACTCCCAGAAAATGCGCTGGGGGTTGATCGGGTTCGCGGGGACCATCGCCCGGTCTTCGAGCGTGTCCCACCATTTGGCCACATCCTTGGCGATGTCCTGACGCCAGCCGCCGGGCTCTTTTTGCTCAAGCATAGGCAGCAGCAACCGCAACGTCGCGGCACTGTCGCCCATGAGGTTGACCTCCATGGGGTAGCGCAGCGACAGCCGCGTCGGATCCACGTCGACCTGCACGGCGCGGGCCGTGCCGGGCTTGGGCAGGAACTCGCTGTAGGGAAAAGACGATCCTACGACCAGCAACGTGTCGCACTCCTGCATCAGGTTCCAAGACGGCGCTGTGCCGAGCAAGCCGATGCCCCCGGTCACCCAGGGCAGGTCGTCCGGCAGCACCGCCTTGCCCAGCAGCGCCTTGGCGCAGCCGGCCTGCAGGCGGTCAGCAATGGCGATGACCTCCTCCGTCGCGTTCAGCGCGCCGGCGCCCACCAGCATCGCGACTTTCTTACCGGCGTTCAGCACGGCAGCGGCCTGTCGCAGCCCGGCCTCGTCCGGCGTCTTGGCCATCGCGGGATAGCCCACGCCGGTATGGGTTGTGCCGCGAGCCAGCGGCGGATCCACGTAGTCCAACAATTGCAAGTCGTTCGGTATGATCACGGCCGTCACGCTGCGGGTTGCGGCGGCGATCCGCACGGCGCGGTCAATCAAATGGCGGATCTGCTCCGGCACCATGGCGGTCGCGATGAACTCGCTGGCCACATCCTTGAGCGCGGATTGCAGGTCTACCTCCTGCTGATAATGCGCGCCGATCGCGGTGCGTGCCTGCTGGCCCACGATGGCCACGACGGGAACGTGATCCATCTTCGCGTCGTACAGGCCCGTGATCAGGTGCGTGGCGCCCGGACCGGACGTCGCATAACACACGCCCACACCGCCGGTGAACTTGGCGTGAGCCGACGCCATGAACGCGGCCATCTCCTCGTGCCGCACCTGGACATATTCGATGCCGTCCTTGGCCTGCGCCTTCTCCAACGCGACGTCCAGACCACCCACCCCGTCACCGGGATAGCCGAACACGCGCTTGATGCCCCACTCGCTCAACCGGTGCCATACGAACTCGCTGATTGTCATGCTCATGGTGGTTCTCCGGCCATATGTACCATGCCGCCGGCTCGAAACCAGCCATAGCTTTACGTGCGGGCCCTTAAGGCGTTTCGGGGAGACCGATAGTTGCCAACAAGGCGATCACGGGCGGGCAGGAAAGGATCAGCAATCCATGAGCCAGGTTGAAGTCGTGTTGGATGCCGCGGCGGTCATTGGCGAGTCGCCACTCTGGTCACCCGACGAGGCGGCGCTCTACTTCATCGACGTGAAGGCCCCAGCGCTGTTTCGGCTGCACGTGCCGAGCGAGCGATGCAACCGCTGGAACGTCACTTCCGACCTTGGAGCCTTCACGCTCCTGCCCGATTTCTCCGGCGCCCTTGTTGCGCTACGGTCGGGCCTGGAGCGGTTGAACTTTACCACCGGCACCCTTGTTCCCGTCGCGTCTGCCCCGTTCGATCCGGCCCTGTTTCGCTTCAACGAAGGCGGCTGCGATGCCGCGGGCCGTTTCTGGGTAGGCGTGATGTTCGACCCCGCCGACCCGGCGAGCCCGCCCCGCCGCGGCAGTTTGCACAGCTACACGACGGCGGAGGGGCTGCAGCCCGCGTCGGATGCTGCCGAGTTGTACAACGGCATGGCATGGTCCGCGGACGGTGGCCGCATGTTCCTGTCCCACAGCAATCGGCGCGAGATTCATAGTTTCGGCTACCGTGACGGGACGCTCGGTCCCAAGACACTGTTCGCCACGATTCCCGGAGCCGATGGCGTTCCCGACGGCGCCGCGCTCGATACCCAAGGCGGCTATTGGTGCGCGCTGCATGGCGGCGGGCGGCTGCGCCGCTTCCATCCGGACGGCACGGTCGATCGCGACATCGCCCTGCCCGTCAGCCAGCCAACCATGTGCACGTTCGCAGGCAGCGACCTGGACGAACTCTACGTCACCAGCGCGACCGACAAATTGACCCCGGCACAGCGGAGGGAAGAACCGTTAGCGGGCGCGCTGCTCCGCCTGCGACCCGGCGAGCGAGGAGTGCCGCGCCGCTGCACCCTGGCGTGAAGCGGCGGCCGGGAACGCCGGGTCGCGCGCAACGCTAGCATTGCCACGAAGACAGGAGATGCCGATGGCAATAGATCCCCGCACCCGCTACCCCCGCCCGCCCTTCGTACCGCAGCCGCAAAGCGCTCCCGGCCTGTCCGCCCGTATGCAGCCGGAGCCGTTCTACGGCGAGGACACCTACAAGGGGTCAGGCAAGCTCGAAGGCCGCGTCGCCCTGGTGACCGGTGCTGATTCCGGCATCGGCCGTGCCGTAGCCCTGGCATTCGCCAAGGAAGGCGCGGACGTTCTGCTGTCCTACCTAAACGAGGAGGAGGATGCCGAGGCCGCGGCACGCTCTATCCAGGAGGCTGGCCGCCAGGCGGTGAAGCTGCCCGGCGACATCGGTGACCCGGCGCATTGCCGCGCCCTGGTGCAAGCCGCAATCGACCGGTTCGGCCGGGTCGACATCCTTGTAAACAACGGCGCAACCCAGACGACGCGGACCAAACTCGAGGAGATCAGCGACGAGGAATGGGAGGCGACCTTCCGCACCAACGTGCACTCGCAATTCTATCTCTGCAAGGCAGCGTTGCCACACTTGAGACCGGGCTCGTCGATCATCAACACATCCTCGGTCAACTCCAAGCACCCCATGCCCGGCTTGCTCGCCTACTCCGCGACCAAGGCGGCCATCGCCAATTTCACCATTGGGTTGGCGCAGATGCTGGTGGACCAGGGCATCCGGGTGAACGCGGTGCTGCCCGGGCCGATCTGGACGCCGTTCATCCCCACCGGAATGGAACCCGAGCAGGTTGTGCAGTTCGGCAGCCAGTCGCCAATGGGCCGCCCGGGCCAGCCGGCGGAGTTGGCGGCGGCCTACGTCTACCTGGCGTCCGACGATGCTAGCTACACGACCGGCGCTCTGCTGCCAGTTCACGGCGGAATGGCCGTCTATTGAAGGAGACGCACAATGGACCATTTGCCCGACGACACGCGCGCCTGCATCGAGGCCTGCCTAAAGTGCCACAGCACCTGCCTCTTTATGGCGATGAACCACTGCCTGCCGATGGGCGGCAAGCATCTGGAGCCCGGGCACTTCAGGCTGATGATGGCATGCGCCGAGATGTGCCAAGCATCGGCCAACTTCATGCTGATCGGCACGGCGCTTCATAAACGTACGTGCAGCCTGTGCGCTGACATCTGCGACGCGTGTGCCGCCAGTTGTGCGCAGGTCGGCGACATGGATACCTGTGTCGCCGCGTGCCGGAGTTGCGCGGCGCACTGCCGGACCATGGCCGGCTGACAAAGGGGGGCCAGCTGTCGCAATCGAAAAGTGTACGGAATCTTACAGCCAGCCCAACTATCGAAGGATAGTCCATAGCCCATCGAACGCTAGGCCGCTTCATCACGCGGCCGCCGCAACAGGGTGGGCGTCAGCGAACGATGGGAGGTTGACCCGTGATCCGCACCGCTTTCAGAACTGATACCAGCGGTCGAAAGTCCTGACCCGTAGGGGGATTCCCACGTGCGCGTGGATGTGAGTCGATATGATCTGCATCGATTCGCGGAGTGTGGTGTGGTTGCTATTGCGGTTACCCGGACAGACCTCAGCCTGTCAGACTTGCGCGCGGCGGCCAAGCGCGCGGTGGACACCAAGCAGGCGCGACGTATTCTTGCCATCGCGATGGTGTTGGATGGCTACAGCCGCGAGGACGCGGCGCGGGCCTGCGGCATGGATCGCCAGACGCTGCGTGACTGGGTGCATCGCTACAACGAGGCGGGGCTCGCTGGGCTTGGCGATCGTCCACGCAGCGGCCGGCCCGCCAGCCTGACCGCGGCTGAACGTGCCGAAGTGGCGGGCTGGGTGGAGCAGGGCGCGGACCTGGCAACGGATGGCGTTGTGCGCTTCCGGCGGGTCGATCTGCGCGACCGGATTGCCGCGAACTTTGCCGTCTATTTGCACGAACGCAGCGTGGGCAAGCTGCTTGGCGAACTCGGCTACCGTCGCCTGTCGGTGCGGCCTTTGCACCCGCAAACCGATTTGGCGGCACAGGAGGCTTTTAAAAAAACTTTGCCGCGCTCGCGGCAGCGGCGTTAGGCAAACGCGCCGTTGGCAAGCCGGTCGAAGTCTGGTTCGGCGACGAGGCAAGGGTTGGCCAACAGGGAACGCTAACCCGCATCTGGGCCAAGCGGGGCAGCCGCCCGCGCGCGTTGCGCGACCGTCGCTTTAATTGGGCCTATGTGTTTGGCGCCATTTGCCCGGCGCGCGGCACCGGCGCTGCCTTGGTCATGCCAACCGTCAACGTTGACGTTATGAACAAGTATCTCGCCGAAGTCAGTGTGTGCGTGAGCGCTGGCGCCATCGCCTTGCTGGTGATCGACGGTGCCGGCTGGCACCGCTCGCCAAAGTTGATCGTGCCAGCCAATATCGCACTGCTGATCCTGCCGCCCTACGCGCCCGAACTGAACCCGGTCGAACTCATCTGGGAGTATCTCCGCGCCAACGCATTCGCCCATCAGGTCTGGGACACCTACAGCGCCGTTCTGGACGCCTGCTGCAACGCCTGGAACAAGCTCATCGCCACCCCAGAGGTGATCCAATCAATCGGCAGCCGCGATTGGGCACAGGTCAAAACTTAAGGCCGCTGGTATGATATCCAGTCATCAAACGCAATCAGCTTGCGGATGGGGCGCCTCACGGCGCTTTCCTCGGTTGAGACAGAGATACTTCAGGCATTACCGCAGCAAGCCCGTCACTACCCCGCTCAATTCGATCTGTGTTTGGAGCAGCGGGTCCAATCGCCACTTGTGCTGCTGTCGGGCTGGGCTTGCTACCAGCGGATCCTGGGCGACGGCCGGCGGCAGATCCTGCGGTTCGTTCTTCCCGGAGACCAAGTTGGGTCGCTCGCGCGGCCAAGCCTTCCCGCCTCGAGCACCGCAACGGCGCTGACAGCCGTGGTGGTGGCGGATGCCCGGCCGCTGCTATCGACGCTGGACGACGGTGGTGCGCCGTTGCCGGGTTTGGCACAGGCGATCGCGATGATGTCCTATGCCGACGAGATTAACCTGCGCGACCACGTGGTCCGCCTCGGCCGCCAGACGGCCTATGAGCGTCTGGTCCATTTGATACTTGAGCTGCACGGCCGGTTCACGGCAATCGACATGGTGGACGACGACAGCTTTTCCGTCCCGTTGACGCAGGAGATGCTTGCCGACGCGCTCGGTCTGAGCGTCGTGCACATCAACCGTACTCTGCAACAAGTCCGCCGGGACAAGCTGCTGGACATGCGCGGTGGCCGGATGGTCATCCATCAACTGGACGTCATGCGCAGAGTAGCTGATTGGGTCGCTCCGCTAGCAGCATGATGTTCAAAGCTCGTCAATAACATGGGACAATGATCGGACCGTTCATGCTGACATATCGTGTGAACTTCACGGGGCTTTCGACTCAGACGACTGGGCAAACAACCAACTTATCCGCTGAGGGCGATCCAGAAGCCTTGTGCAAGGTGGCCGCGATGACCACCCCCGAAGTCGGGGCCGAGGTATGGCAGGGCAGCCGAATGGTTTGCCGGCTGCCCCCAAAGTCGGATGCCTATAGGCGCAAAGTAAGTACTTTTTGGTAAGCGCCTCGATCGTTGATCAAACCTACACAAAACCTTTGTGCCACCACGAGGCGCAGCCAAAGAAATCGCTGTCATTCGACCCGAATGACACTGCCAAACCATTTTCGTTAATGTGTGGCGGCGCGCGGCAGACGTAGCGTCGGATTGCAATCTGACTGGGATGCGCTGTGCCCAAGTTTTTCTTCGACGTTCTGGATGGTGGACTGATGACAGATGAAGTCGGCACGGACCTTCCCGACTTTTTGGCGGCAAGGGATCAGGCGGTGGCCGTGCTTCCCAACATTGCAAGGGACGAGTTGCCGGATGGCGGTGAGCGGGTGTTCCAAGTCACTATTCGCGATGGCGGGGGCAAGCCGGTGTTCAAGGCCACGCTGTCTCTGTGCTGCCGGTTGCTCGATCAGCTAGCCTTGCGGCCGCGGTCTTCCCTGTTCCGCAGTGGCCGCCTGCCGGATCGACAAGTGAAATCTTATCAAGTGCACAGGATCGACGTGACGTCGGAGGAGATGTCATCGCAAGCACTCCAGGCGGAGCAGACAACGCATCCCCGCCTATTGCCGCATGGGGCCAAACAGGCGCTCGAACTCGCGTGTAACGGCGCCGTAGCATTCGCATGCCACCGCCTCCAGGCCGGCCCGGTCTATCACCGTGATATGGCCGCTGCCGTAGCGGATGAGGCCCGCCTGCTGGAGCAGGCGAGCCGCGACGGTCACGCCAGGGCGATGGACGCAAAGCATCATCGCCAGGAACTCCTGCGTCATCGGGAATCCGTCATCCTCGGCCCGGTCGTGTGCTGCCAGCAACCAGCGGGCAAGGCGCTGCTCCAGCGCATGATGCCCGTTGCACGCCGCGGTCTGGGTCACCTGTAACTGAAAAGCCAGCGCGTAGCGCAGCAGCAGCGTCCGGAAGGCAGAACTGCGGTCCAGCTCCTCTCGGAATGCGTCCACGCCGAGGCGGAGAAATATGCCGGGGGCCTGGACTATGGCTTCGGTCGCGCTGCGATCGCTGCCGAGCAGGACGGGCAGCCCGATCAACCCCTCGAAGCCGACGATGCCGACCTCCGCCGAGTTCCCATCCACGAGAACCGCGATCATCGAGATCCAGCCGCTTTCCGGGAAGTAGACGGCGGTGATCGGCTCGTCCGCCGCGTAGATGATCTTGCGTAGTTCAAGTTCGACGGGTTCTAGGCGGGGTCGCAGCCGTGCCAGGTCCTCGGGCGGCAGCGCCACGAGCAGACGATTGCGTGGCGTGAAGGCGGAAGACAGGGAGGCGGCCATAAATGGCTCCCGTGACGACTGGCGGCGGGAGCACGATCCTCTCTCTGGCACCCGCGCCTGGACCGTCAGCGGGCAATAATCTCGTCTTACACGAATTTAGTGCGCAGGATGTCCGATATCCTACCGGCCGTCAGGGGAGAGGAGCATTAATTTCAGGCATGGCCGAAGCACGGATCCGCTCACGCCCTGAACAGCCGACACTCCGGCCCTCCTCGCTCGACCGGGTCACTGCCTTGTCAACAAGACACTTGGACGACCACGTGCTATCCAATTCCGACCAGGCCAGCGAGGCCCGCATCGCGGAGTTGGAAGCTCAACTTCGCGCTTTGCGCGAGCAGGATGCGCGGGCACGCCTGATCCTGGACAGCGCGACCGACTACGCCATCATCACCATGGACACCAACGGTTGCGTCACCAGCTGGAATGCGGGCGCCCGTGCCATCATGGGTTATACGGAGGCCGAGATCGTCGGACGGTCGGGCGAAGCCGTCTTCACCTCCGAGGACCGTGCCAGCGGCAGGTTCGCCACCGAGTTGCGCCGCGCGCTCGAGACCGGCCGGGCCAGCAACGAGCGCTGGCACCTGCGCCGGGACGGCACCCGCTTCTGGGCAAGCGGGCTGATGATGCCGCTGCTGGACGGCGACGGGTACCCGTGCGGCTTCCTGAACATCCTGCGGGATCGCACGGAGGTTAAGGCGGCGGCAGAACGCCGCGAGCTGCTGATGGCCGAGATGAACCACCGCATCAAGAACACCTTCGCCATGGTGCAGGGTGTGGCCACGCAAACCCGTCGCCATACCGAGACGGTCGGCGAATTCCAGGCGGCGTTCGCCGCACGATTGACCGTCCTGGCGCGCTCCAACGATATACTGACTCGCGGCGAGTGGCACGACGCTCCGCTGCGGGAGGTGATCGGCAGCGCGCTGGACGCCTATGGCGGTGAACCCGGCCGCATCACCATCGACGGTCCGCCCGTGTTGTTGGCCGTAAGCTTGGCCGTGACGGCCAGCCTGTGCTTTCATGAGCTTGTCACCAACGCCGTGAAGTATGGCGCGTTGTCAGTCGCGGAGGGCCGGGTGGACGTGTCGTGGCGCACCACCCCGGCCCGCAAGGGCGATTGCAGAGTCGATATCGTCTGGCGCGAGCGGGGTGGCCCCCCCGTCACGCCGCCGCAACGGCGCGGCTTCGGTTCTCAGCTATTGGAGAAAGGCATGCCGTCTGGTGGAACGGTCAAGCTGGATTTCCAACCCGAGGGCCTGGAATGCCACATCTGCCTGCCGCTGAGCAGCACGACCAGCCACGCGGCAGTGCCATGACCATGGATAATCATAGCGATCTTGTGGCGAAGGACGCCACCAGCGAGCTCGTGACCTTCCTCGTTCACCGAGCTTTTTATCCCGTGCTGATGGCGGAGCGTACGGGGCCCAACAAGGCGATGATCGAGCACGTGCAAAATGCCACGCACAAGGAGATCGAGCGGTTCCGCAGCTATGGGTCCGCCGCTGAATTGATCGCCAACTTCGAACGTGACCTCAGATCGGGCTCCGCGACGAGCCTGTACTCCGATCTTAAACGACTGAATTTGCCAGTGATCGGCGATGTCCGCGAAGAGTTCGAACGCAAGGCACGCGAACTCGGCGTCATGGCGTGACGACCCAGCCCTGACCTCAGCTGCCTCCGACATTGGGATGTGACGTTGGACAGACCGAAGACTGAGCCCCGTCAGGGCGCTCCGCCGGGACTACCCCGCCTTGACCGACGCACTATGGCAGGCGGCGAGCCCGCAGATGCGCAACATAGCCACGCTCGGCGGCAACGTGCTGCAACGGACGCGCTGCAACTACTTCCGCGACCCGAGTTGGGCCGCGTGCAACGAGCGGGCCCCCGGCTCCGGCTGCGCCGCAATCGGCGGCAACAACCGGCTGCTGGCGGTGCTCGGCGTTAGCGGCAACTGCATTGCGCACTATCCCGGGGACTTCGCCATGGCATTGGTCGCGCTGGGCGCCCGGGTGGACCTGCTCGCGACCGACGGCACCGCCCGGACCATCGCGTTCGAGGATCTGCACCGCCTGCCTGGCGATACGCCGCATATCGAGACCACGCTGCGGCCTGGCGAGTTGATCACGCGCTTCCATGTCCCGGCCGGCCCGTGGAACCGTCCACGCGCGGGTCGGCGCGCTCGACGCCAAGCTCGCTGCGGCGAAGCGCCACGACGTCATGATGCTCAAAGACCTGTCGGCTACTCCGGGCGAACTCGTCGCTCCCCGTCCGCTCGACATCGTCCAAACCGACCATACGCCGGTGGACGCCATCGTGGTCGACGCCGAAACCCGTCAGGCGATGAAGCGGCCCTGGCTCACGCTCGCGATCGACGTCCACACCCGCATGGTGATCGGCTACCACCTGTCGCTCAACGAGCCCTCCGTCATCTCGGTTGGGCTCTGCCTGCTGAATGCGATCTTCGACAAGACGGCGCAGATGGCAGACATGGGGCTTGACCTGACATGGCCGACGATGGGGCTGCCGCTGGCCATCCTGGTCGACAACGGTCCCGATTTCCGGGGCAAGGCCTTCTTGCGCGGCTGCGAGGAGCACGGTGTCTCGGTCGACTTCCGGCCGCCTGGGACCCCTCGCTACGGCGGCCACATCGAGCGGCTGATCGGCACCCACATGAACGCGCTGCACGTCGTCGACGGCAGCACCGGCAGCTCCGTCGGCGACCGGCAAGGCAGGGACGCCCAGGCGCGCGCGTCCATGACGATGCGAGAGCTCGAACGCTGGCTGGTTCTGGAGATCGCGGGCAAATACCACCACAAGGTCCACGCCGCCCTGCAACGGCCGCCCATCGCGCTGTGGCGCGAGCTGACCGGGGACATCCCGCTGCGGCTTCCGCCCGACCGGCTGAAGTTCTGGGTAGCGTTCCTGCCCGAGGAGCGTCGGACGCTCCGCCGAGACGGCATCCATCTGTTCGGCATCCGTTACTGGACGCCCGCTCTGGCACAGGATGTTGGCCGCGCCAGCCAGCCCCTCGCCGTGCGCTATGACCCTCGGGACATCTCGCGCGTGTTCGTGCGCCGTCCCAACGGCGCATTCGTGGAGGCTCGCTACCGCCATCTCGGATACCCGCCGGTCTCTCTCTGGGAGCGCAACGCGGCCGACCGGCGACTGCGGGAGAGAGGCCGACGCGAGGTCAACGAGGCCATGATCTTCGCCTCAATCGCGGAGCAGCGCGCGATCGAGGACGATGCTCGGCAAAAGTCCGCCAAGACGCAACCGCGACCGACGGCCTCCCGCGCACGCCTCGGGTGCGGCTCCGGCTCGGCTGCGCGACATCGACACGGGTGCCCCCGACCCCTCACTGAAGGATGGAGGTGTTTGGGATGAGCCCTGATCCAAGCCACCTTGCGCCCGCCACTGCAGCCCTTCTGCAATGCAGCGACGCGGAAAGGATCGCCACGATGCGGGAGGAACGCTGGATCACCTATCCCCGCGCCCGCCGCGCGCTCGAACTGCTCAACGACCTGCTCGCCAGGCCCAGGACCACCCGAATGCCGGGGTTCGCCATCTACGCGGACAGCGGGATGGGCAAGACGATGCTGATGGAGCGCTTCCGGCGCGCCCATCCGGCATCGTTCGACAGCGCCGAACGTCGGCTCGTGACACCCGTGCTCGCGCTCCAGATGTCGAGCCACCCGACCGAGCGGCGCTTCTATGGGCAGCTGCTCACGACGATCGGCGTGCCGTTCGCTCCGCGTGCCACGGTCCTGGATCTCGAGACCCAGGCGCTGCGCAATCTCCGGCGCATGGAGGTCAAGCTGCTCATGCTCGACGAGGTCCATAACATCCTTGCGGGCAGCGCGAAGGAGCAGCGGATCATGCTGAACCTGCTCCGCTACCTGAGCAATGAGCTGCAGATCTCGCTGGTCTGCCTCGGCGTCGCCGAGGCCAGGCAAGCCGTAGGCGGCGACGTCCAACTTGTACGCCGCCTTGATGAACTGCTGCTGCCGCGCTGGCAGCGTGACGAAGAGTTCCAGGAACTCATAGTCGCCATCGTCCGCAATCTTCCGCTCAAGGAGAAGAACCAGGTCTCGGCACGCGCACTGCGTCAGGTGCTTCAGCTGACGGATGGCCTGACGGCGAGCATCTTCAGCCTGTTCAACGCCCTGGCGATCGAGGCCGTCGTCTCCGGCGTCGAATGCATCAGCGACGCCAGCATCGCGGCGTGGCAGCCGACCAGTCGCGCAGCGGCGGCGTTTGCGTGACGCGGCTCGTGCCGGCGTGCGGCAGGCTGCCGTTCGTCCCACAGCCGTTCCCAGGCGAAATGCTGTCGTCGTGGCTGCGTCGTATTGCCGCCGAATATGGGGTCAGTCTGGAGCACCTGACGCGCCATCTTGGCTTGTCGGCGGCAAGACCAACGGAGATCGATCACGCCTCGACAAGCGACGACATCAAGCGGGCCGCCGCCGCTGTCTCGGTCGCGGCCGCCGAGATCCGGGAAATGGTCCATCGCCCTCTCAAGAAGCCGGTTCGCCGTCTGCGCGAGAGACACTCGCCCGTCCAGGTCTGCACGCGGTGCCGCGCCGAGCACCGGTCGCCATCAAGCTTGGTTCGAATACTGGCAGATCGAATGCCAGCGATGCGCCCTGCCCTTCTCGGATGCCGGCGGCCCGAACCTCAACAGGTCCAACCCGGCTCGCGAGGAACCGGAGTGGTTCGGCCAGATCATGCCTCTCGCTCGGCGAGGAGCGGCTCAGGTGAAGGCGTTCGTGCGAATGCGACACGGCGCATCAGTTTCGCCGGTCGCGATACTCCGGCTGCTTTCGATGCGTCTCGGACCCTCCGTCTCAAGCGAGCCAGAGCCAGCCTGGGCGACCCCTCAATACTCCGGCGGCGACCACTGCATCGCCGAGCTCTTCCTTCCGGGCCTCCGTGAACGTCTGCAGCATGATCCGCTTCTCCCGGCGCTCTGGACTGAGCGGCGTCCAGTGCGTCTCGTGAGCGCCAAGACGATTCTATACGCCGCCATGGCGAACGTCTTGGCCGAGCCAGGGGCTGCCTACAGCCGAACAATCGATGCGCTCGTCTGGTCAAGACGCAAAGCCGTCGAGCGATGGCTAGACCATCTGCCCCAGCACTCGGCACGGGTCCTCAACCCGCAACGTGCGCACGATCGAGGCGACGTCCCAGTCTCACATTTGCAGCAAATGTGCGACTGTCCTGTGCGAACACCGCGCTGGCGTCGTAGGTCGGCGCCGTCTTGTCACTGACGTCGTACGGCCCGGGATGGGACAGGCCGAGCGCATGGCCGATCTCGTGCAGGAACGTGTTGAAGCCAAAGAAGCTGTAGCCGAGCAAGCCGGTGCCGGTGCTGGCATTGCTGGTGGATATCCAGATTGCCTGGTGGTCGATCGGCTTCGTGTCCGTCTCATCGGCCGCATCGAGGGTCGGGATCGTATAGGTGTTGCCCTTGGTGGTCGTGCTGGAATAGGCGAACGTGATATCGGCGGCCGATTGGCTGGCCACCGCGGTGAGCGTGAGGCCGGATACCAGATCGTTCCAGATGGCGAACGCCTCCGTCGCGGCGTCTGTCTGGTTCTGTTGCATGGCGGTCCAGCCTGCGCTTTCCCCCGTCTTGCCGTCGCCCACCACCGTGCTGCTGCCGATGAAGTAGGTGAGCGAGGTCTTGTCCCAGGTGCGGTCATCGGTATCGCCGTTGCCCCACGACGTCTGGAGTTGGGTTATGATCTGGTCGGTGGTGTAGTCCGGCTTGTCCACGGCGTGCTTACCTATCTGCGGTGCGAAACGCGGGGCAAAGGGCCGCCCCGAGCACGCGCACTCGCCAGGCCACACCTCGTATTGTAATGGATCGTTACGGTTGAGTCACCGTAGCGCGATCCAGAGGCCAACCACCATCAGCATGCTGCCGGACACGAGGTTAAGCTGGCGGCCGACCTGACCGGGCATCCCGGCGCGCAACAGTGACGCGCCTGCCGCGAGCACGCCATACCAGGCCGCCGCACCGGCTATCACGCCCGGCACCGACCAGAACGAGAACATCTCCTCGCCGGCCCCAATGGGCCCGGCAGCCGACGCGACCGCGAGGTAGGGCAGCACGGTCATTGGGTTGGACAGCGCCAAGGCCAAGCTCGACCCGTAGGCGACATGCGCCCTGGCCGGAGGCGCCGCGGTCCCTGACGTGGCGCGCCGCCGCACCGTGCGCAGCCCGAGCCAGACCAGCATTGCCGCAGACGCCAAGCGCAGCGGCCCCGCCGACATCGCGAGCTCGGCGGAGATCACACTGCGACCCGCCAGGGCGGCAACGGCGTAGATGCCCTGCGCCGATGCCGCGCCCGCCCCCACGGCCAGGCCCTGACGGTAGCCCGCGGCGATGCTACGCTGCACGCAGACGAGCGAGACCGGCCCGAATGGAAGCGCAACCGACAGGCCGAGCGTCACGCCGGCGATCAGGGCCGTAAGCATGCCGGCTCCGAGCGTGGCCACGGTGCGGGACTGGTAATTCGTGCCGGTTCAACTAAGGGCATTCGTACTCCGATCTTTCATCCGGCAATCGATGCAGTGTCATGCGGCGTCGTGCCGTGATCTGCATCGCCGCGAATATTAGATCGGGTGACGCAACGATTTATTCCCGGATGGTTAGCCTGATCGGTGGTGCGGCTTCACCGCGCAGTGCCGGCCTCCACCATCATCCGCGCGAAGGCCGCGAGCTCCGCCGGATTGAGGTCGGAGATGGCGGTATAGCGCATGCCATCCCGCATCCAGCCCTGGACGTTGTAGCCTTGGACGGCACCGGCGGGGTCAGCCGGGCCACTCGGCCGGACAAACACGTCGATCAGGTGCTTGTCCCGGCCATACACCAATACCGCGACCGGGCGACCGTCCAGATAGTCCAACCGGCCGCCGAGCAGCGGGAAGCCGGCGCCGGCCAGGTTCGGGGCGCTCGGCGAGAAATCAAGCCGCCCGTTGAACCAAGGCTTGACCGTGTGCTGGTCGGACGACGGCACATCCAGCAGGTGACCCGGCTGCAAGGCACGAAGATGAGCCGCGACGATGTTCGGGACGGCACCGGGACGGCCGGGCACCACGATCAGCCATGATACGGCCGCCGCGACCGCCAGCCCCGTCCCGAACGACGCGGCATGAGTTCCGCCTTGGCCCCAGCTTCGCCTGACCGGTGTGCGTCGTTCGCGCTGCGTGGGGTTGGGAAGCTTTGCCGCCACGGCAGCGCGTAAGGTGGCCGGAGCCGAGTAACGGGTCAAACCACCTTGGCGAAGCCGTGCCGACACAAGGCCCAACTCCTCGTGCAGGGCGGTGCAGTCCGAGCAGCTGCCCAGATGGCTGAACAACTTGGCAACGCCTGCCGCGTCCAGCTCCCCATCCAGCTCGGCTTGGATCAGCAGGTGCATTGTCCCGCATCGGTCCTCGGTTATTGCGGCCGCTCCGCCAAGGGTGTCTCCATGACCGCACGGCGGGCGCGCCACAGCCGCGACATCACTGTGCCGATTGCCACCCCCGTCACCTGCGCAATCTCCTTGTAGCTCAAGTCCTCAAGCTCCCGCAGCACCAGACACTCGCGCAACTCCGCCGGCAGAGTGGCCAGCCGGCGGTCCAGTTCGGCCAAGCCCTGCTTGCGGTCGAGCGCCGTTTCAGGATCGCACGGCATGTCGCCAGGGGCGCCGGGATCATCGATCAGCGCCGGCAGATCGGCCAACTTGCGGCGCGCGGCGATATGGGCATAAGCGACGTTGCGAACGATCTGCAGCAGCCACGGCTTCGCCTCGCCGCGCAGCCCGGCATGGTAGCGCAACGCCCGCAGTAGCGCCTCCTGCACAACGTCGTCCGCGGCACCCGGCTCGCGGACCAGCCAACGCGCAACGTTGTAGGCGGCGTCCAGGTGCGGCAGTACCTGCCGCTCGAACTCTGAAGCCACGCGCCTCCTCTCGACCAAGTGCGGGCGACCAAGACGTCATCCGTCACCTCACGGTCACGCTGCCCTGCATTCGGGGGGATGCAGGAGATAAAAATAGCCCAATAGGCCAATTCGGTTGTATCGGTAGAAGAACGCATCGGTCGCGTCGAGTGCCTCCGACGCGAACAGGCGCGGCTGATTATCGGCGGCGACGGTGTGGCGCATGTCGTCGTGGTTGGTACAGACCACTGTCGTCCCGAGCGACTCCGTGATGTCGGCAACGTTCACCCATTGAGTTATGAATGGAGTGATCACGGAGGAGCGCGTTTTATTCCCGGCAGAAGATAGGGCCGACACGCCTGACGGTTCGCGATGAACATAGGCGGTCGGTTCGGCTATGTCCGGTTCGGAGCACGTCGCTGGGAGCATTTGACGTCCGAGATGCGGCGTAAAGCCGACATCGCTAGGCGATAGGAGCTGACCCAATTACCAGGTTGGCGGCCATACGCCATGCTCGATCTTTGGCCGAGGTAAGCAATCAGAAACGCGCGCGCTCGCCGCGTCGCTACCGCCCTGAAAGGTTCTTCTGCAGCGCCTCCCGGGCCCCGATCGCTTCCTCGTCCAACGGCTCCGGATCCTGCACGGCAACACCGGGCGGCACTGCGTCACCCGGGTCGATGCCTTTGCGGCGTCCGGGTGGCCGGCCGCGCCGGACGATCTTCGTTTCGACTACAGGCGGCGCGGGCGGAGCTGTCGGCTGGGCGGCCTCGGCCTGAAGTTGGGCCACCTGCTCTTCCAGTTCGGCAATGCGACGTGCGGCGGCCTTGGCAGTGCGGTTCACCTCGCGGCCCTTTGCCTTCAGCGCGGCATTGGCGGTCTCAAGTTTCTCGATCTGCGCTCGCAACTCACCCTTGCTCGGCGGCGGCACCCGGGTCGTGGCAGCGGCCGGGACCGCGCCGGCTGCCTGCTTCCCGCGGGCAGCGGTGACCTTCGAAGCGGCTTGCGCAGCAACAAATCGGGCGACCTTGGTCTTGGCGCGCGGCGTTGCGGTCGGCGCCGGGTCCGGGGCAGCAGACCGGCGCTTTGCGCGCACCGGCGCAGTGGCAGCCGCGGTCGGTTTCGCCGGCGTCATCTTGGTGAATCGCGCCATTCTCGTCTCCTTTGCACGCCGGAACACACGGGCCAGCATCGCTGTCTGACGAAGCGGCCCGGCGCCGGTCAAGCTTAGCACGCCGACCGTCAGCATTTCGGGGATTCACAGCCAAGCCCGAAGGACTCAGACTCCAGCTCTCCCTGGAAGGCCGTGCTGTTCCTTGTCCTCATCTCATCGCCGTTTGCGCACGCACCAGGCTCAGACCGCCGCGATCGTGCACGCCATCGCCAGCGGACAAGCAGACGAGATCACCGACATCCTGGCCGCGGTCACGCCCGGTGGCGGCAAGTCGCTGCTGCCCGTGATCGCAGCGGCGGCCTTGCTGGCGGCTGACATCATCGACCGTATCTGCTGGGTGGTGCCGCGCGACAGCCTGCGCTTGCAGGCCGAGGAAGCCTTCGCCGACCCGCTTTGGCGCCACACGCTGAACCACGCCGTCAGCGTCCGGGCGGCGGACAACAGCCCCGACCCGTGCCGCAGCCTGCAAGGCTACATCACCACCTACCAGTCGGTGGCCGCCGCACCCGACCTGCACTTGGCCGAGTTCCGCCGCCACCGCACGCTGCTGGTGCTGGACGAGGTGCACCACCTGCCCGCGCTGTCCGACATGGCGCCCGACCCGATCGCCGACCCGGCGAACACCGACGCCGCCCTGGGATGGAGCCGGGCCCTGCTGCCGCTGCTGGAAAGCGCCCGCTTGCGCCTGCTGCTTTCCGGCGCCCTGCAACGCGCCGACGGTCGCAGTATCCTGTGGCTGCCCTACCGCACCGGCCCGCGCGCCAAAACGCGGGAGGTCGACCTGGCCGCGCCGGGCTGGGCGGTGGTGGGCTACTCCCGCGCGCAGGCTCTGACCGAACGCGCCGTGCTGCCCGTGCTGTTCGGCGCCGTGGACGGCGAGGCGAGCTGGCTGGACGAGAACCGCACGCCGGTTGGTCCGCACCGGCTGTTTTCGCCCTGGCCGACCGAGACCACCCGCCCGGCCCTGTTCACCGCCCTGCGCACCGGCTTCGCCGAGCATCTGCTACGCGAAGCGTTCACCGCCATCCGCACACTCCGGGCAGACCGTCGCCGCCGGCGCGACTTGGCCGCCGGGCAGACCGCACGCGGGCTGGGCAAGCTGCTCGTGGTGGCACCCGACCAGGCGACCGCCCGCCGCTACGTCGACATCCTCCGGACATGGGTCCCGGCCGCCCAGGCCGGTACGGTGCAGTCGGCGACCTGCGAGGAGCGGGACGCGCACGAGACGCTGGCGCGGTTCCGGCTGACGGCCGAGCCGAGCGTGCTCGTCACCGTGGCCATGGCCTATGAGGGGATGGACGCCCCCGAGGTGGCGGTGGTGGCGGCGCTGACCCACATCCGCTCGCGCGCCTGGCTGGAGCAGATGATCGCGCGCGCCACCCGTGTGGACCCGCATGGCGGCTCGTATGCGGAGCAGCGCGCCCTGGTGTTCCATCCGGACGACCCGCTGTTTGCCCGCTTTCGGCACAGCATCGAGACCGAGCAGGGCACGGTGGCCAAGCGGGTCAAGGCGCGAGCAAAATCCGCCCTGCCCGACTGGCTGCTGGACGAACTTGCCGCGGCTGAACGCGAGGACGGCATCGTGCCGCTGGAGAGCAACGCGCTCGGGCTGCGCTACGGCCTGCTGCGACCCGGCCCCGACTTCGTGCTGCGCCGCCGGTCCAGGACTGGAGGTGGACATCCTGCCGGAACGGCAGCGGACGACCTTGTGGGCGTATCGGCCTCACCGCCTTCCTGACGAGCTTCTGTCGAGTTGGCTCTGGCGGGTTGCGCGTGGCCTCGGGGCACCGCCACGGCGCTTCGTGGTCGACGCGATCGGGAGCCGTCTGGCCGACGTCGACCGCGACATCGACGACACCGCGATCGACCGGCTCGCTTTCCTGTCCGGTCAGACGCGTGAGCATCTGCTGCGCGGGACGATGCGCCCCGATGCGGACACCGACCCACGCGACCGACGGCAGCAGGTCCAGCAGGCGCTGATCAAGCACGGCGATCTCGTGCTCAACCGGTTCCGCGGTGGCCGGGGCCGCGCCATACCGATCACCCAATACTGTCCTGTCTGCCTGGGTGGTGAGCCGACCCGCTATCTGCGCCGCGGCTGGCGGTTTTCTCTGGAGGTGGTCTGCTCCGACGACGGATGCTTCCTGCTTGACGCCTGCTGGAAGTGCGGCGCCGTGCTGGACCCGCTCGCCCTTGCGGTGCCGTGCACTGAGTTCCTCTGCTGCAAGTGCAGTGCGCCGCTCGCCCGAGCTCCTTCGATCAGGTTTAGCGAGACCCTCACGGATCAGGCCAAACTCTACGACGACATCCACCGCCGTTTATCTGACGCCGCGGCTGGCTTTGCCGAGTTCAGGCTATACGAGACCATCCGGAGGCTTTCCGCTGGCGACCTGCGCGGCACCAACCCGACCAATGCCGCTGACCGCCACACCGCCGTCATGCTCGAGGCTTGGGAGCTTCGCCGTGGTCCGATCAACCCGGCACACCTGCAATCGCAAGCGGCTTTGGCGGCACGGCGAACAGCGCGAAAGATCAAGATCGCCGCCGGCAAGCTGTCCAAAGAGGCCAAGCCAGCGGTCAGGACGAAACCATCCCGGCAGCCCACGGGCAGCGCTCCTTCCGGTTAAGCCGGAAAGGCAGCCGGCGGCCGGCTGACCTGGATCGGACTGAAAAGCGTTTCCTGGTCGAGCACGATGTCGCCTTGCTTGGCCAATTCGAGGCTGGCGACGAAGGTGCTGGTCCAGGCCGAGCGCCGTTTCAGCACGGTTTCGGTCTCGATTACACCCTCCCCTGCCCGCTCTGGCAGCAGCTGGTCGAGTGGCTGCCCGTCGGGCGCCTCCGTCAGCAGTCGCACGATCCGCAACCGGGCTTCCGGGGCGGAATACAGATCCAGC
The DNA here is from genome assembly GCA_965198565.1 of Acetobacteraceae bacterium. GTDB lineage: Bacteria > Pseudomonadota > Alphaproteobacteria > Acetobacterales > Acetobacteraceae > LMUY01. The sequence continues at coordinate 552,705 of OZ240665.1, forward strand.
CAGCGCGGCCGGTATGGCGCGGCGGTGTCGGCCTGCGGCAGGTCATCGTCGAACAGCGCCATTGCCGCCCAGAGGAATTCGACGACGTCGAGTTCGGCCTTGTCCGCAAAAGACGCACCGAGGATCTCCGGCTGCCCGCGGGCAAACACGTCGTGACCGAGCTGCGGCTGCGCCTGCAGCCAGCGCGCCGCCGCCTGCACCTCTCCCAGTTTGACCAGCTCCTGGCGCAATTGCGCGCCGTCCGCTTCGGCGGCTTCGCGCGTCACCGGGTCGGGCGGCAGCAGCAGCCGCGAGCGCAGCAGCACCAGCCAAGCCGCCATCACCACCCAGTCGCCCTGCAGACCGAGCGGCATCCGGCCGCCGGCCTGCTGCAGCGCCGCGGTCAACTGCTCGACGAGCTGCAGCAGCGACAGGCTCGCCAGGTCGATCTGCTGTGCACGAGCGAGCGTCAGCAGCCGCTCGAGCCGGCCGGTATAACCGCCGAGTTGCAGCAGCGGCGAACGCCCGTACCCGTCCGAATACGTCGCCGGGTCGGCGGTGATACCGTCCAAGCGCTCGATCAGTCCGGCCGGGGTTGCAGCGCAAGCCGAAGCGACGGCCAGCGCTGCGCCAATGTCTCGACCGCGGCGAGCGGCGTCTCTGCCGCGGTGAAGAAGCCGTAGCCGAGCACGGCGTGACCCTTGGGCAGCCGGCGACCCGGACGCGGGTCGGGGAGTTGGGTGACCTGACGCAGCCCATCGCTGATGCCCCAATGTTGCTGCATCCAGGCCAGCGACGCCGGCTCGGCAGCCGCAGCCGACACCGCCACGATCCGCCGGGCGTGGACTGCCCTCGCCCGGCGCTACCATCCCGATATTGGCTGTCGACCGGAGCCGATGGTCCGGGTCAATGCTGCCTATGAAGAAGCCCGGCTCACGCTGTCGGGCGGACACCCACCTCGGCACTGAAGCGGTCAAGGCCAAGCTGCAATCCGGAAGGGAAATCGACAGCGCAGCCCAAACTGGGACAAGAACCGCGGCGTCGTCACCCAGAGCGTCGGCCGGCCCGGCGCCTCCTTGCGACCCCATGGCTTCACCAACCCACTCTCCAGCAGCAGGTCCATGGTGGTCTGCGCAAGCGCCACGCCGCGAATGTCCTCGATCTCGGCGCGGATGACGGGCTGGTGCAGCGCGATCAGAACCAGCGTCTCCATGGCCGCCCGCAGCAGCCGGCGCGCCTCGACCATCAGGCTCCTGACCTGCGCGCCGAGGTCAGCCGCCGTCCGAAAGGTCCAGCCCTCCCATGCCCTCGCCAGGACCACGCCGCGCCCGGCACAGTGACGTTCCAAGGCGGAGAACACGACACCCGGGTCTAAGTCGCGCGGCAGCATCGGTCCGAGACGTTGCCATGTCAGAGGCTCCTTGGCGGCGTAATCCGTTCGCTGATGAAGGATGGCGCCCACTGGGCCGTGCTGCGACAACGCCATAATGGCCTGCGCGGAGATCCTGGTGCGGCGCGTTACGGCATTCAGAACGAACAACTGCGACCGGATGGCCCAACCGCCGCGTAACACATGGGAAAACTGCCCGCACTCTCGGAAGGCATCCCCTACAGCAGCCTTCGCGGCAACGCGGCCCGCGAGGCGTGCACACGCGCAATGACCGAGCAGCCCGGCGAAGTGCGCTTCGTCGTGTACGCCGCACGCGCCGCCGACAAGGCAGGCGAACAGCGTGAGGCGGTGCGCCTCTACCGGTTGGCGGCGGACAAGGGCAATGCGCTGGCGCAGAATAACCTGGGCGCTATGTACGAGGCCGGCGAGGGCCCGCTGCCGCGCAACGACCGCGAGGCGGCGCGGCTCTACCAACTTGCAGCCGATCAGGGCTTTCCCGGCGCCGAGAGCAATCTTGGCTCGCTGTACGCGTCAGGCCATGGTGGCCTGAAGCACGACGATCGCGAGGCGGTTCGCCTGTGGATGCTGGCCGCCGATACCGAGGATGCGCAAGCGCAGAATAACCTGGGCAAGATGTACGCGGAAGGCCGTGGCGGACTGCCGCGCGACAACCGGGAGGCCGCACGCATGTGGCGTCTGGCCGCCCGCCCAGGGCAGCGGCGACGCCGCCAACAACCTGCGCCGGATGGGGGTGCGATAGCGCATACCGGTCAGTTACGCGAAACTGTATGATAAGATCTCGTTCTGTGTCGTCGATGAACTCGACGACACCGACCTTGGCACCCGCGCCGGTCGTCCATTCGTAGACAAGGTTTTGCTGAGTGAAATCCCGGGTGAGAGCCGACGGTCCGGGCTTGGACTCCAGAGGCTCCACCAAAGCCTGAACAGTTACCGGCGGCCGTTGCCAGACGGTTAGAAAGAGTTGGAGGAAGGCACCATTCCCGCAGCCGGACTCTGCATCCGCCAGGGTCAGCGTTTGTCATAGGCAATTGACTGCTTCACCGACGCGCCGCTCGTTGAAAACGACGTTGAGCATCCGCCCCCGAGTGTCGGATCCGACGTCATGGCGGCATCCACTAGCCGCACGGCCTGCATGCCATGCGAGTCGACCAACTCTGGCCCGGTGAGCAGGGCGTCTCACCAATATTTCCGACGCAGGAAGATTGCAGGCGTAGGTAGCCTGGGTAAGTGATGATTACACGAAACGGGTTCCGAGGTTCACTCTCGGTCGTCTCGGCTCAGGTCTGCGTCGATCGCACCAGGCCAGTTCGGCGCGGAGTGGCACAGACGTTCCAGCAAGGCCGGTGCCCTGATGCCTGTCAGCAGCCGGTTCGCTCCGTAGAGCCACAACAAGGGCGCGAGAAAGCCGAACGCCGTCAGCCCGGCGCTGCCAAGCGTAAACCAGGCGAGACTGGCGGCGACCACGGACAAGATGGCACAAAGCCGCAAGCGGCCCAGGGTGGAAAACTCATACTCCAACACACATCGTCTCCAGGTGCGCCGAGCCGGACCCAGCAGTTATCGACGAAGGCGAGTACGGAACCGGGACTCGCGGCCCTTCCCTCGACCAGGAGCACGCCGTCACTCGTCAGGTGCGCTGGGCATGCGTATTCCGACGCAAACCAGCCGGCGATTCCGATCCATTCCAGCCGGTGATTCCGACGCAAGCCAGCCGGTGATTCCGACGCATTCCAGCCACCCCTGAGAGGGCTGGGGTGGCATGGTTCGCGAGCAGTCATTCACCGACGGCATGGTTGCTCCCTATTGATCCCGGGGAGTGCCATGCCAGGCCAGAGACTGTTCATGCGTCAGGTTCGAGAAGTCCTTCGTCTCAAACACGTCTGCGGCCATAGCGGCCACCAGATCGCGGCCATGGTCGGCGTCAGCCGCTACACCGTGGCCGAGTATCTGCGCCGTGCCGCCGTGGTTGGCATCACCTGGCCGGTGCCAGCGGCGCTGGACGACGTGGCGCTGGAGCGCAAGCTGTTCACGCCACCGTTCATGTCCGAGCCAGCGCGCCCGCAGCCGGACTGGCCTCGTATCCATGCCGAGCTACGTAAGCCCGGTGTCACCCTGCTGCTGTTGTGGGAGGAGTATCGGAGCGGGCAACCGGAGGGATATGGCTACAGCCGCTTCTGTAACCTGCACGCCGACTGGCGCGGACGGTTGTCGCCGACGATGCGTCAGACCCACCCGGCCGGTGAGCGGATGTTTGTCGACTATGCCGGGCAAACGGTGGAGGTGATCGACGGCGCCACGGGCGAGGTGCGGCGGGCGCAGGTGTTTGTCGCAGTGCTCGGCGCGTCCAACCTCACCTACGCCGAAGCGCGCTGGACGCAGTCGCTGCCGGACTGGGTTGGCTGCCATGTGGGGGCGTTCGCCAGCTTTGGCTGGTGTCGCCCGGCAGCTTGTCTGCGACAACCTTAAGGCGGGCGTCACCGCGGCCAGCCGCTATGAGCCGGGGATCAGCCGCACCTATCAGGATATGGCGAGCCATTACGGCACGGCGGTCCTGCCAGCGCGAGTGCGGCGGCCGCGCGACAAGGCCAAGGTCGAGGTTGCCGTCCAGGTGGTGCAGCGCTGGGTGCTTGCCCGGCTGCGGCATCGCCGGTTCTTCTCCTTGGCCGAGCTGAACGGCGCGATCAGCGAGCTGATTGCCGACCTCAACGACCGCCCCATGCGCCATCTGGGTACGACCCGGCGGGCGCTGTTCGACGCGATCGAGCGTGCCGCACTGCTGCCGATGCCGGCGGAGCCATATGCCTACGCCGAATGGCGGCGCTGCCGGGCGGGTTTGGACTACCACGTCGAGGTGCACGGGCATTTCTACTCGGTGCCTTACCGCCTGATGCGCGAGGTGATTGAGGCCCGCATCACCGACCAAACCATCGAGCTGTTCCACCAGGGCAACCGCGTCGCTTGCCACGTCCGCAATCCCCGGCAGCACCGGCACACCACGATCGCCGAGCACATGCCTAGATGTCGTTGCTATGGAGGTTGTCCCTCCGGGGCTGAGGGAGGAGGTTGTGGGTGTGAGGCCTGCAACCCCAAGCCCGGAGCCCCGGATGGACACCCATAACAAGGCCAGAACCACCTGCCATGGTCGAATGCTGATCGTGCAACGTCTCGCGAGCGGATGGTCCGTGGCAGCCGTCGCCCAGGCCCAGGGCGTCACACCCAAAACCGTGCGCAAATGGCGCGACCGCCACGCCGCAGAGGGCCACACCGGCCTCGCCAACCGCTCCTCCCGCCCGCATCGCAGCCCAGCCCGCCTGGACGCGGCCGACGAGGACGCGATCGAGGCATTGCGACGCCAGCGCCTGTCCGGCCCGGCCATCGCCCGTAGGCTCGGCCGCCCCATCTCCACCATCGGCCACGTGCTGCGGCGCCCCGGCCTCGGCCGCCTGGCCACGCTCGATCCCCGGCCGCCCATCATCCGCTACGAACGCGAACAGCCCGGCGAGCTGATCTACATCGACATCAAGAAGCTCGGCCGCATCGACGGCATCGGCCACCGCATCACCGGCGACCGCACCGGCCAAAGCAACCGCCGCGCTGCTGGCCGCGGCCTCGGATGGGAATACCTGCATGTCGCCATCGATGACCGATCGCGCCTGGCCTTCACGCAGCTGCTGCCCAGCGAACGCAAGGAAGACGCCATCGCCTTCCTGGAAAGCAGCCTTGCTTGGTTCAAGCAGCACGGCGTCACGGTCCAGCGCGTGATGACCGACAACGGGTCAGCCTACAAAAGCAAGCTGTTCGCCGCCGCGCTGGACAACCATGGCGTGGCCCACAAACGCACCCGGCCCTACACGCCAAACACCAATGGCAAAGCCGAACGCTTCATCCAAAGCAGCATCCGAGAATGGGCCTATGCCACCCCGTTCAACACCTCAGCCGAACGCCAGCAGGCCATGCACCCATGGCTGCACGACTACAACACCGCACGACCACACTCAGCCCTCGGCGGAAAACCTCCCATCTCCAGGCTCAACAGGGACAACCTCCAGAGCAGCGACATCTAGTTCGACACCGGAACATCGACCCACCGTGTATGAAACATGTGGCATGGTCGCCGGGTCGTCGGCGGAGAGGTCGGCTTTTTCTATAGTGTGAGCGAGCCCGCGTATTAGTTGGACCTGGGGCACCCGAAGCACCCCCGATTGCGCCAGGGGCCGCAAGGTCCGGGACCGCGCTGTTTAGACTCTGATCCAGGGGTGCCCTGCGTCGACGGCGCATCACAGGGAGGGAGCCGTGGACGTTTGCCATCAGCGCTGCGCCGGCCTGGACGTGCATAAAGGATACGGTGGTCGCCGCCGTCCGCCTGGCGGTTGACGGTGCGGCCAAGACCGAGGTGCAGACCTTCGAGACGACCACCCCGGGTTTGATGACGTTGTCCGCCTGGCTGGCCGAGAGCGCTTGCACCCACGTCGCCATGGAGGCGACCGGTGTCTACTGGAAGCCCGTCTGGCACATCTTGTCGGATGGCGACCTCACGCTGATCCTGGCCAACGCAGCCCATGTCAAGAACGTGCCCGGCCGCAAGACCGATGTCGCCGACGCGGTCTGGCTGGCCGACCTGTTGGCCCACGGCCTGATCCGCCCCAGCTTCGTGCCCGAGGCACCGACCCAGGAACTGCGGGCTCTGCTGCGCACCCGCAAGCAGTTGGTCCGCGAACAGGCAAGCGACGTTCAGCGCATCCAGCAGACGCTGGAGGACGCCAACCTCAAGCTCAGTTCGGTGCTCACCCAGATCATGGGCGTCAGCGGCCGCGCCATCCTGGACGCACTGGTTGGCGGCGAGTGCGATCCGGACGTGCTGCTCGCCCTGATCCGGCGCGGCGTCAAGGCATCGCCAGAGACGCTGCGGGCCGCCCTGCAAGGCCGCGTCACCGACCGTCACTGCTTCCTGCTTGGCCTGCACTTGCGCCAGTTCGACGCTCTCGCCGACGCATTGGCGCAGATCGACGCAGAGGTGGACCGCGACCTCGACCCTTTCCGCCAGGCAGTCAGGTTGCTGCGGACCATCCCAGGCGTCAGTGAGCTAACCGCGCAGGTGATCGTCTCCGAGATCGGCACCGACATGGGCCGCTTCCCCACCGCCGGGCACCTGATCTCGTTGGCAGGACTATGCCCCCGCAACGACGAGAGCGCGGGCAAACGACGGTCCAACCGGCTGCGCAAGGGAGCGGCCTGGCTCAAGACAACCCTGGTGCAGTGCGCCTGGGCGGCCACCCGAAAGAAGGCCAGCTATCTGCAAGCCCAGTTCCAACGCCTGCGCCAACGCCGTGGGCCGAAGAAAGCCGTCTGCGCTGTGGCCGCCTCCATCCTCACCGCCGCCTACCACATGCTACGGGACGGAACCTACTATCAGGACCTCGGGCCAGATCACTTCAATCGCACCACACCCGAGCTGCAGGTCAACCGGCTCGCCCGCCAAATCGCGAAGCTCGGCTTCACCTGCACCCTCGCCCCCACGGCTACAGAGGAGGTTTCTATTTAGTCTAGCGCCAGCGCCGGGGCGTTGCCCCGAACTCCACTTTGCTCCACTCATCTATTGGTGAACCGTAACGCTTTCGTGAGAAGGGGCGTAGATAACTCGGCGCACCAAATCGCTCTGGCGATGCACGTCCATTTTGCTGAACGCGTTCCGCAGATGGAAGCGAGCTGTCTGGTATGTGATGCCGAGACGAGCGGCGGCCGCCCGCAGCCCAATGCCTTGTGACAGAAGTAGTGCAAGTTCGATCTCCCTCGACGTCAGGCCATAAAGCCGAGAAAGCGATTGCACATTGCCATGCGGCAGCGACAGCGTCGGTTCGATCACTAGCATAGCCTTAGGCCCGCTAAGCTGGTTGTCCGCAAGAACTCGCCGCAGCTTCATTCGGTATGGCGGGCTTCCAGAGAGGCGGGGGAGATGCATTTCGACTTCATCGGGGCCGCGAATGACGGTAACTTGGGCGATGGCGCTCAGCAGCCCGGCCGTAGCTTCGGCGTTCATGGCCTTCAGCTTCGCACCCGCAACCGACAGCCCATCGCCAAGCGTGAGCACTCGACGCGCGCCGATATTGGCGAACTCCAAATCGCCATTCCCGGACACGATTGCAATGTTCTCGGCTAGGCAGTCGAACGCGGCCATAAGCCCATAGCAGCGCTCGGCGGCAAACGCGGCGTCGTTGACTAGCGCGATAAGGCGGCCCACGTGCGGTAGCAGAGCGCGCAGTATGGCGACCTCGGCCGGCGTGAAGTCAGAATTGTGGGACGGTCGCCCGACGATCAGGTGGTAGCGCCGGGCCGGAGTGACGTAAGGCGTGGCGATGAGGCAGTGGAAGCGGCCTTCCGGGCGAATGACATAGTTGTAGAAGTCGGAACGCGCGAAGTCGTGATCGCGGCTCAGAGCCGCCCGATCGACGACGATGCCCTCGCGCAACCCGCGTAGCCATTTGGGCAATAGATTTTCGCCGGCCGCCAATTGCAGCCGATCGCCGTAGGCCCGGTCTACGCCTTCGACCATCGGCGCCACGACCTGCCGGTCGGCTACGCGCTCAGCAAACAGCAAGCAATAGGAGGCGGAAAGAGCGTCTCGTACCGCATCGAACGCGATCGCTTCGCGCGTGAGAGCGTCATCCTCAAGCCTGTCTGTCGCCCGCCTTGTGCGTTGGTCCATTGCAGCAACTCCGTGGCAGCGCGACATCAGTTCTGCCTCGTATTGAGCGACGGCTTCAATACATTCCGCGCGTCCGGGTTGGGCTGAGCATCACAACTGATTGTGCGCCAGATCCAAGCAGCAAAGTCATCTTCGGGTGGCTATGCGGCGAGCGTGGGGCCTGCCCGTCCAAATGGAGGATGCCTCGACACCGAAATCGTGGAAAACGCGATCACCACAAAGGAAGCACTTGGGTGTTTGACAGGTGCGGTGTCAGCGAGCGTCGGGCGCAGGGGCGTGCGACCGGCCGACAGCAGTATTTGGTGACGCAAACCGGCATTTGCTATGGAGAGCATTGAACATGCTGACAAATACCCCAATCGTTGGCGGGCAAGGCACGACCGGCTTCTCTGGAGGGCCCGGGCAAACCGTGTCCGAGACCTCCACCGATGAGTCCTTGAACGTCAATTCATTCAGCCCTTCTCCTGGCGGCATCAGCCCCAGCGTCACCGGCGGCGCCGGCGGCACGGGGGAAGGCGGCAATGGCGGCAGCGGCGGCGGCGCCACCCTCCTGCTTACCGGCGACAACCTAGGCGAGTTCGTCAGTTATGGCGTGGGACTGACTCCGACGGCGACGGGCGGTATGGGCGCCAACGAGTTCAGCCAGGGTCCCGGGGCCGGCGCAATCGGCGGTGACGGCGGCGCGGCCGAGACCGACGTCGATCAGCTTAGTGGCACCCTTGGCAATGTAGTCCAGATGGTTGTCGCTGCTTACGGCGGCAGCGGCGGTTATGGCGGCTCCGGCGAGCCAGGCGGCGCCGGCGGTAGTGGGTCGGACGCCAATGCCACACTGAGCAACAGCAGCCTTTCAGTCGAGGGTCATCCCTATTCTGTTCAGAATGCGCTGGTCATTGGCGTCGACGCTTACGGAGGTAATGGCGGCGCCGGCGCGGCGGCTCGCGCAGGAAATGGCGGTCCCGGCGGTGCCGGCGGCAACGCCAGCGTCGCGGTCACTGGCAACATACTCAGCGCTGGCTCGATTGAGATAACTACATTCGTCAACGCGGGTGCGGGCGCTCCAGGCGGAGCGTCGTCGGGGATCAACTCCGGCGAGCCGTATCAGAGTGGTCCCCCTGGCGACGCCGGCGCCGCCTTGCTGGTCATCGCTGACAATACGATCGACGTGCTCCCGGGCGCCCAGCACACCAGCCAAGCGGTTGGCCCGGACAGCCTCCTGACACTTGTGTTTTCCGTCAGTGACGGCAACCTCCCACTCTCCGGAAAACCTGGCGGCAACCTCGTCTTTATAGGCAACGTGCTCACCGGAGACGGCAATTCGACGCTGGATCTCGAGAACCCCCAAGGTAGCGCCGACATCAACACCGTGGCAGGCACGCTTTCCATCGACGGCTCTCCGGGGAACAAAATCAGCGGATTTGACGTATTCCAGGTCACTCGCAGCGCCACCTTCGAGACTGGCCCGGGGACCTACGAAGTCGACATCGGCGACGGCGTGATAACCGCAGCCCTCACCCCATCATCCGGCAATCTCACCCTGACCGGCGATCCCCACGCCGGCGGGAGTGGGCCAACCGCAAGCAACCTGGTGCTCGATCTCACCGCCTTTGGCGCGTCGCTCGACTCACTGGCCCAGCTTGAAGCCGACCAGACCAGCTCGGGCGTGATCGACTTGCCAGGCGGCGGCACACTCACGCTTGATGATGAGGGCATTCCGCAGGTCTCGCTCAGCGCACTCGATATCGAGTTCGCGCCCGTGCCGCAGGTCACGCTCGGCTCCGGCTCGAGCACGCTCGCCCTGTTCGTCGCCGAACGGGCTGCCCCGGCGGGCGCCCAATTCACCATCAGCGTCGACGGCGCGCAGGTCGGCGGCGTGCAGACCACCACCGCCAACAGCCTCGCCGGCCGAATGCAGCAATACGACGTGCTGGGCAATTTCATGCCCGGCGTCAACACGGTGTCGATCGATTACCTCAATGCCGCCAACAGCCTGCTGTTCGTGGACAGCGCGGCGCTGAACGGCTCCCCCCTTCCAAACAGCGCGGTCACGCTCAGCAACGACGGCGCCGCCAAGTTCAGCTTCGTGGCCACGGGGGCGCTGGCGCCCGTGGCGGTCGGCAGCGGCCCTGACACGCTGGTCCTGACGCTCAGCGAGCGTGCGCTACCCGGATCGGAGTTTACCGTCAGCGTGGACGGCAAGCAGATCGGCGGCACCCAGACTGTCTCTGCCAGCACCCTCTTAGGCCAGACCGAAGCCTTCGACGTTGAGGGCAGCTTTGCCGCCGGCTCCCATACTGCGACGATCGACTATCTCGACGCCAGCAACAGCCTGCTTCTGGTGGACGGGGCGTCGATTGACGGCGCGCCGGTGGCCAACAGCGCCCTGGTGCTGAGCAACATCGGCACCGGCTCGTTCAGCTTCACCGCGCTCGGGCCAAACGCGCCCGCCACGATTGGCGCCGGGCCGGACGACCTGGCGCTGCAGCTGTCGCAGCGTGCCGAGCCGGCGGGCGCCCAATTCACCGTCAGCGTGGACGGCGCCCAGGTCGGCGGCGTGCAGACCGTCACCGCCGACAGCACCGCCGGGCAAGCTCAGGAGTTGGATGTGCGGGGCACTTTCGCGCCCGGCCCGCAAACCGTGGCGCTCGATTACCTGAACGCCAACAACAGCCTGCTCAGTCTCGACAGCGCCACCATCAACGGCGCCACCATCGCCGGCGCGCCGGAAACGCTGAGCAATAATGGCTCGTCGTCGTTCAGCTTCATCACTCCGAGCGCACCGGCACCGACCGCGCTCATCGCCGGGCCAGGATCCGACGTGCTGGCCATAAGCGTGTCGGAGGATTACCTGCGCGCCAACACCAACTTCACCGTCAGCGTCGACGGCCAGCAGGTGAGCGGCGTCCAAACCGCGGCCGCGATCGAAGGCAACGGACAATCCCAGCTTTTCGACATCGCCGGGTCGTTCTCCGGCGCCCACAGCGTCTCGATCAACCTGCTGAACTCGGCCACAAATGGCGGCGCGGCCGGCGCGCTCTACGTGGGTAGCGCCGCGATTGATGGCAGCCCCATCGCCAGCAGCGCACTGACGCTCACCGCTAACGGAGCACAAAGCTTTATGTTCACTCACTAGACCAGCGCTCTACTTCACGCTCTACAACTTCGTGCGGGTGCATAAGACGTTGCGGTGCAGCCCGGCTATGGCGGCGGGTTTAAGCGAGACGCTTTGAAGCATGGAGAACATCGTGGCGCTGAGTGACGCTAGAGCGGGATGGCTTCAGTCCGACTCGGGCAGGGATTCCCGAATCGGCTGTGATCTGATTCAAGATGCGCGCTGGTTGGGGGCCAGCATGCATGGCTCGACCTTACTCGATGGATTTACGGGAACGCCTTGTGTCGGCGGTCAGTGCGGGGGGCATGTCCTGCCATCAAGCCGCGGCGCATTACGGCGTGGGTGTGATACCAGGGGTTGAAAAGTCCTGACTCGTGGGGGGTTCCCACGTGCGCGTGGATGTGAGTCGATGTGATCTGCATCGATTCGCGGAGTGTGGTGTGGTTGCTATTGCGGTTACCCGGACAGACCTCAGCCTGTCAGACTTGCGCGCGGCGGCCAAGCGCGCGGTGGACACCAAGCAGGCGCGACGTATTCTTGCCATCGCGATGGTGTTGGATGGCTACAGCCGCGAGGACGCGGCGCGGGCCTGCGGCATGGATCGCCAGACGCTGCGTGACTGGGTGCATCGCTACAACGAGGCGGGGCTCGCTGGGCTTGGCGATCGTCCACGCAGCGGCCGGCCCGCCAGCCTGACCGCGGCTGAACGTGCCGAAGTGGCGGGCTGGGTGGAGCAGGGCGCGGACCTGGCGACGGATGGCGTTGTGCGCTTCCGGCGGGTCGATCTGCGCGACCGGATTGCCGCGAACTTTGCCGTCTATTTGCACGAACGCAGCGTGGGTAAGCTGCTTGGCGAACTCGGCTACCGTCGCCTGTCGGTGCGGCCTTTGCACCCGCAAACCGATTTGGCGGCACAGGAGGCTTTTAAAAAAACTTTGCCGCGCTCGCGGCAGCGGCGTTAGGCAAACGCGCCGTTGGCAAGCCGGTCGAAGTCTGGTTCGGCGACGAGGCAAGGGTTGGCCAACAGGGAACGCTAACCCGCATCTGGGCCAAGCGGGGCAGCCGCCCGCGCGCGTTGCGCGACCGTCGCTTTAATTGGGCCTATGTGTTTGGCGCCATTTGCCCGGCGCGCGCCACCGGCGCTGCCTTGGTCATGCCAACCGTCAACGTTGACGTCATGAACAAGTATCTCGCCGAAGTCAGTGTGTGCGTGAGCGCTGGCGCCATCGCCTTGCTGGTGATCGACGGTGCCGGCTGGCACCGCTCGCCAAAGTTGATCGTGCCAGCCAATATCGCACTGCTGATCCTGCCGCCCTACGCGCCCGAGCTGAACCCGGTCGAACTCATCTGGGAGTATCTCCGCGCCAACGCATTCGCCCATCAGGTATGGGACACCTACAGCGCCGTTCTGGACGCCTGCTGCAACGCCTGGAACAAGCTCATCGCCACACCAGACGTAATCCACTCAATCGGCAGCCGCGATTGGGCACAGGTCAAAACTTAAGGCCGCTGGTATGAGTACGGCGATCCGGTGGCTTGCTCGCTTTCGAACGACCGGAAGTGCGGCACCTGGTCAGATGGGTGGCCACAAGCCGAAAAAGCTGATCGGTGCGCACCGTGACTGGCTGATCGAGCGCTGCCAGGCGCGCGATTTCACCTTGCGTGGCCTGGTGAGCGAACTGGCCGAACGCGGGCTCAAAGTCGATTACCATTCGGTGTGGGCGTTCGTGCATGCCGAGGGCCTCAGCTTCAAAAAAAACGCTCGTCGCCGCCGAACAGGACCGGCCCGACATCGCCCGCCGGCGGGATCAATGGCGCCACTACCAGCATCGGGTTGATCCGGCACGACTGGTGTTCATCGATGAGACCTGGACCAAGACCAACATGGCACCGCTGCGCGGCTGGGCACCGCGCGGCGCGCGGTTGCGATCGAAGGTGCGGTCGAAGGTGCCCTGGGGCCACTGGAACACGACGACCTTCATCGCCGCCCTGCGGGTCGACCGGGTCGACGCGCCCTGGATCCTGGACGGCCCGATCGACGGCGAGGCTTTCCTGGCCTACGTCACTCACGAACTCGCGCCGACGCTGTCTGCGGGCGACATCGTGGTCGCCGGCAATCTCGGCAGCCACAAAAGCCCCGCGGTGCGCAGCGCCATCCGGCAAGCTGGCGCCCGCCTGATCCTGCTGCCGAAATACTCACCCGATCTCAACCCGATCGAGCAGGTGTTTGCCAAGCTCAAGCACCTGCTCCGCAAGGCCGCCGCGCGCAGCCGCGAGGCCGTCTCCGACGCCATTGCCGAACTGCTCAACTCCTATACGCCCGAAGAATGCGCCAACTACTTCAGAAACTCAGGGTATGGACCGGCTTAAAATGATCCCGCTCTAAGGCTGAGCCAACGAAGAAGCGCGGAGCTTACCTGACCAAGGCGCGGGTTGCCGCCGAGGGTGCCGAAAATTCAAATTGAGACACTACCAGGGCGTGACTAGTCTAGGCGACCGAGTCGGTCAGCGCGGCGAGCAGCACCGCGGCCGCCTGCGCCACGTTCAGGCTCTGCACCCTGCCCGCGCCCAAAATCCGCACCCGGCGGCGGCAGGCCTCGAGTGCCGCGGCGGAAATTCCCTGTTCCTCATTGCCCAGCACCAGCGCCACGGGGCGGTCCCGCGGCAGGCTCTGCAGCGGCGCCGCGTCGGGCGCCAAGGTGGCCGCCACGGTGCGGTAGTGCACGCCGAGCGCCAGCAACGCCGGGCGCAAGGTTCGCGTCTTGAACAGCTCCAGGTGCTCGAGCCCACCCTCCGCCGTGCGATACGCCGCGTCCGACAGCCCGGCCTGCTGCGGCACCTCGTGAAACAGCAGCCCGCCGGCGCCGAAAAAGGCCGCGCTGCGGGCGATGGCGCCCAGGTTGTGCGGGTTGCTCACCCCGTCCAGCACCAGCAGGAGCGGCATGCGCGGCAACTTGGCGTAATCCAGCACGGTCACCCGCCGCGCTTCGGCCACCGCCACCAAGCCGCCGTGATGCACCGAGCCGGCCGCCCGCGCGATCTCCTCGTCCGGCAGCATGCGGTAGGGACGCCGCATCTGCGCCATCACCGTGCAAAGCGGCCCGGCGCGGTCCCGCATGTCGGCCGTGTAGAACAGCCGTTTGACCGCCTCCGGCCGCCGGGCGAACACGGCGTTGACGGCGTTGGCGCCGCTGATGCGATTCTCCTCCATCGTCTGCCCTTCCGCCCGCGCCCGCCGCCTGTCAACGTCCAGCCCGTGCTGCCAATCCTCCACCAGGACGACCGGTTCGTGGTGCTGAACAAGCCCGCCGGCCTGCCCGTGCATGCTGGGCCGCGCGGCGGCGCCAGCGTGGAGGACTGGTTCCCCCTGCTCTCGCGCCGCCGCGCCGGGCCGTGGCTCGCGCACCGGCTGGACGCCGACACCGCCGGCTGCCTCGTCATCGCCCTGCGCCGCGCCGCCCTGCTGGCCGCGCAGCAACTCTTCGCCAGCGGCCAGGCGGAAAAGACCTATTGGGCGATCGTGCAAGGCCGCCCCGCGACGCAAACCGGCCGCCTCGCCCTGCCGCTCGCCAAGCGCAGCACCCAGGCGGGCTGGCGCATGGTCCCCGACCCGGCGGCGCCGCCCGCGGTCACCGAGTGGGAGGTCCGCGGCGAACACGGCGGCCAGAGCTGGCTCCAACTCCGCCCGCTGACCGGCCGCACCCACCAAGTTCGCGCCCACTGTGCGGCCCTCGGCTGCCCGGTGCTGGGCGACCCGGTCTATGGCGACGCCGCCGGGCCGCTGCAGCTCCTGGCGCGCGCCATCCGGCTGCCGCTGAGCCCGCCGCTCGCTGCCACCGCGCCGGCCCCGCCGCACATGGCAGCGCTGCTGCGTCAGTTCGGCGGCGCTTGACGGCTCGGCGCAGCGGCCCAAGCTGTCCGCGGGACGCAACGTCGGCAACGGGACAACAGGGATGAACTCGGCACGGGATTGGGTGCGTTGGCTGCTCGCGGCCACGGCGACGCTCGGCATGGCAGGGAGCGCCGCGGCGGCGCCGACGACGGCGAGGCACCCCGGCGCCATCGGCCCGGCGCTCACCGTGGTGCACCAGTTCGGCGACGACTTCCATCTGGTGGGGATCGGCGTGTCCAAGACCGGGCGGGTGTTCGCCACCCAGCCCACCGCCCGCGCCCGCAACGGGCTGAGCATGGTCGAGGTGGACACCAAGACCGGCCAAGTCACGCCATATCCGGACGCGGCCTGGAACACCATCCGCCCGGAGGCGGACGGCAAGCCGGAATGGGGCCTGGTGCAGGCGCTATGGGACGACGCCGATGACCATCTCTGGGCGCTGGACACCGGGATTGCGCGCGGGCAGACGCCGATCCCGCCCAAGCTGGTGGAGTTCGACCTCAAGACCAACCAGCCGATCCGCGTCTACACGTTCGAGGACAGCGTCACGATCAAGGACGCGCTGAACGACGTGCGCGTCGACGTGCCGCATCGGACGGCGTATCTGACGGCGGCGGGCAACAAGGGCGGGGTCGTGGTGTTGGACTTGAAGTCCGGCCACTCCCGCCTGGTGCTGGCGGGGGATCGTTCCGCCGTCCCCGACCCGAAGCAGCACCTGATGATCGGCAACCAGCAGGCGCTGAAGCCGGATGGCTCGCCGGTGGTGATCGACACCGATGGGATTGCGCTCTCGCCGAATGCGGACTGGCTGTATTACCGGCCGCTGAACGACCACAACTACTGGCGCGTGCCTACGGCGGCGCTGCGGGATGCGGGGCTGAGCGCGGCGGATTTGTCGCGCAAGGTGCAGTTTCTCGGCACCGGGGCGATGAGCGGCGGGCTGATCATGGACCGCGCGGGCACGCTGTTCGCGGGCGACGTCGAGCACGCGACGGTGGTGGCGCTGACGATCCACGGCAGGCACATGGTCTCGCGGGTGTTCGTGCGGGCGCCGGGTCAGTTGGCGTGGGCGGATGGGTTCGCGATCAGTGGTGGGGAGTTGTATATTAGCGACTCGCATTTGAATGAGGTGGCGTTCAAGAACGATTTGCCGCGGTCGGGGGCGTTCACGATATTCAAGGTGAAGCTTCCGCCGGGGTAAGGCGGCAGGGTCAGGCGGTGAAGGGCCATTGTTCCGCTTTCCGCCGGATATGGATGGTCATGGAAAGATCAAGCACGCCCGAAAGCACCCGTGCGGCAGGTAAGTGGCTGGCGGGTAAGCGCAACGGCACCGTTCCCGTCCTCTGCGACGGCGATGGGGAGGCGCTGTGGGAGACGGGCGCCATTCTACGCTACCTGGCAGGTCGCTATGGGGCCGCCCCGTTCTGGCCGGCCGAGGCCAGAATCGGGTAGAGGGTATTCAGTAGTGGTCATGCATTAAAGCCAAAAAATGGACGACCCCAACGGTTTCTACCATGTACTCGATACGATATTTGCTGCGAATTCCAAATCCACTAGGGTTCCGGCGGCTATCACGCAGGCTTCGTCGAGGGAACCTTATGAACACTGCGAAACTTCTTTTGATAATAGGCCTGTCACTGCTCGGGCTGACTGCGTGCTCGACCGACACCGCCACCGAGGATCACAAATGGCGGTACGTGCGGATCGGTATTGCAGGTATCTACCCGCCATTCTTAAACCAGGGTCCGACAGGCGGGAATTTTGGATGGGAGATTGATTACGCAACTGAACTCTGCAAGCGCATGAACGTCACCTGCACGTTCGTCCGACACCCGAACTTTCCAAGCCTAATCCCCTCCCTACTCCACGGCGAGTTCGACGTCATTCTGTCTAGGGTTCGTTCGCATTTCGCGACTTGAGTCGGTCACGGGAAGCCTGGTTTGGTTGGTCGTCTGAGCGGAGAGACGATGCAAGTCCTGACGGATGCCCAATGGGCGAAGTTCGAAGCAGCTATTGCGGCGGCTGAAATTCGTGGAGCCCGTCCGCGGACCGAAGATCGCCGCACGATCGAGGCGATCATCTGGCGGCTCGACAACGGGGCAAAATGGCGTTCGATCCCAGCCGAGCTGGGCGACTGGCATCATGCCTACCTCCGCTTCCGCCGGTGGGCTGTGCGTGGCGTGTGGGACAAGATCATGGCTCACTTGGTGGCGCAGGGAGAGCCGAAGTTGGCGTTTGCCTGCATCGACGGCACGATCGCTCGCGCTCATCAGAAGGCCTCCGGTGCGCGACCCGGCAAAGCCTTGGGCAAAGACCGGGATTGAGTCTGCGACTCACTCGCGATGTAGCCGACAAAGGCGAGGCGCTGGGCCGATCGCGGGGTGGGCTTGGCACCAAGATCGTCGGTGTCTGCGATGCGGCCGGACGGCTGGTAGACTTCCTGCTGGCACCCGGCCAGGCCCATGAACTGGCACCGTCCCTGACACTCCTGCACCGGTTGCCGGAGGCGCCCTCGTGGGTGCTGGCCGACATGGCTTGCGACGCTCGGGCCTTCCGCTCGGATGTGCGTGCCATGGGCGCCATTCCTGTGGTGCCATCGCGCCGCGGGACCAAGCAACCGGAGCCGTGTCCCGACTACATCTATCGGCATCGCAACCTGATCGAACGCTGCTGGTCGCGGTTGAAGGAAGCGGCGCGCCATCGCAACCCGATACGACAAGACCGCGACATCCTACGCCGCCGGCGTTGCAATTGCCGCATCACTGGACTGGATCAAGGGCCTGCTTCGGTAAGCACCGAAATGCGAACGGACCCTAGGCATGCCAACGCGAGCAGGGAAGACATAATACTTGCAGTTCTTCCCCAAGCGTTGCAGGACGACGCAAAGACGCTTAGCACCGTCAGAACGCTTTATGCTGATTTCAGCATGACCTTGGAGGCTTGGTCGTCCGACCATTACCTTACCGGAGAACGCAAGACGCTTACCATTCGGAGGTCAGTCTGCCGCCTTTGGAAACACTGTGGTGCCAATGTGGTTGAGCAAGACCTTATGGTCGAGGGTCATGAGAGAAACGCAGGATCGATTCAGCAGATCACCGGCAATGTCAAAAGCGCGCTGCGCGCATTGGAAGCTGCTGGAAAGCTATGATGGGTAAAGATGCGCCTGCGGTATACCTCCGGTCTGCTGTTTTAATGTGCCTAAGCTGAGGATCTATATACATCGAACCTATGCTACGCTTTATCCTGACGGCGAGCAGGTCACCGTCGACGGAGACAACATTATCGAGGTTCCGCTTACGAATACGACGATGGATGGGAGTATCTACCGATCAAATGGCGCGATCGTTCCCTTTCTCGTCGAAGGCGTGGGAGGCGGAAATACGGCGGAAGAATTTATCGCGTTATTCATGCCCATCAAGCCGGACGACCAGCTCCTAGCCCGGATTATTCGCCAGGGGTGACGGGCATGGGACAAGCCGCTGATACGATGTAGGATTTGGTCGTGACACCATTCCCATCGGATCCCGGAGCGCATGCCCGTCAAAGTTGAATCTACCCCGATGCTGCCTGGTTTGTCACCGGTCGGCAGCAAGACGATTGAGGCGCGTTTCGACGGTTCCTGCATGTCTTCCGATGGTGGGCTGCTGGCGCTGCGCGAGGTCGAGCAGCGGCTTGCCATCGCCTCGCGCCTGGCGAGCTGCATCCGAGACCCGCGTGATCCCAGTCGGGTGGTCCATGGCCTGGACGAGATCATCCGCACGCGCATGCTGATGATTGCGGCGGGCTACGAGGACGGCAACGACGCCGATGCCCTGCGCCGTGACCCGATGTTCAAGCTGGCGATGGGACGGCTGCCGGATGATGGCGACCTTTGCTCGCAGCCGACCATCTCGCGCCTGGAGAACCTGCCGGATGCGCGTGCTCTGTTGCGCATGGGGCGAGCCATGGTCGAGCATTACTGCCACAGCTTCCGCCAGGTGCCCCGCCGCATCGTGCTCGACATCGACGACACGTTCGACGCCGTGCATGGCGGCCAGCAGTTGCGGCTGTTCAACGCGCATCATGACGAATACGGCTTCCAGCCGATCGTGGTGTTCGACGGCGACGGCCGTATGATCGCTGCCGTGCTGCGCCCGGCCAGCAGGCCTTCGGGCAAGCAGATCGTGCGCTGGTTGCATCGCCTGATCACCGCGATCCGCGGCCACTGGCCGCTTGTGGAGATCATGCTTCGCGCCGACAGCCATTACTGCATGCCGGAGGTGCTGCGGTTCTGCCGGGTCAGAGGGCTGGATTACACGCTCGGCATGGCGCCCACCTCGACGCTGCGCAAACACGTCCTCAGCCTCGAGCAGAGCACCGCCGCCCGTGCTGCCACGGCTGCGGACGGCACGAAGCTGCGCCGGTTCAAGGAATTCTACGACGGCGCGGCGAGTTGGGACCGCGTGGAGCGCATTGTTGCTCGCGTGGAAGCCGGACCGCAGGGCACCGACACACGCTTCGTCGTCACCAGCCTCATCGGCCCGTCCGGCCGAACCGTCTATCAGGATATCTACTGCGCACGCGGGCAGGCGGAGAACCACATCAAGGCATGGAAGACGCATTTGGCCGCCGACCGGACCTCGTGCTGCCGGGCAAGCGCCAACCAGTTCCGCCTGTTCCTGCATGTCGGCGCCTACTGGCTCATGTGGAGCCTGCGCACGCTGATGCCGCGCCGGTCGCGCTGGCGGGTCGCTCAGTTCGATACCCTACGGCTGCGGCTGATCAAGCTGGCGGTGCGCATCGAGGTCTTGAAAACGAAGGTGCGCCTGCACCTGCCGCGGGCAACGCCGGATCAGGCGCTGTTCGCGTTGCTCCTGACGCGCATGCCTCGCCTCAGCATCTAATCCATCGGGCGGATGCTCCATACCTCACCCGATGCCGATCAACCCCAATGCCCACCAGCTACCCAAACCAAAACTAACGGACCCAAATGGGACCCGCGGTGAGCTATGAAGTTACAGCCTAAAGTTGAGCGACCGTCATGGCGCTACCAACCGCCGACACGCTGGTGAATAATAGCGGCTAGATGATTTCGGACACGCCAGTAATGCGCACAAGCATGTTGGCCTGCTCGCATGCACGCAGCTCGACAACAGAGGACCTCTTATCCCAAGCTGGCAAGATGCCGTCGTCACGCCGGGACCGTCACGGTTCCGGTGACAATCAACAACTGTCATCAGCGACGTGGCATGATGACGGCGCATGCCGATGCCAATTGGGTCGGCCCAAGACACAGCCTCACATTCGATGCGGATGCGCCACTCGGCCCCACAACGTGCCTGCGGCCGTAATGTCTTCGTTTGAGCGTGCATGCCCTCGCATTGGGAGAGGAGCAGGGTGAGGGATGCAGGCGATCCGGGTCAAGGGCATCTGACCCCGGCAAACAACCTTGTTGCGCAGCCGTTGCGAGTGTAATCAATGCCCTGAAGTCCCGAGGCCTGGGATGGGGGGAGAGTTCTCGCAGCATGCCGCTTCGGTTTCGCCTTATGCTCGTCGGCTGCCTCGCCCTCGCGGCCTGCGGCCCCAGGGCCTCGGACGTGAACGTGCAGGCGACGTGGGGCAAGAACCTCAGCGAACTCGGCATCACGCCCATCTATCCGCCGCGGGAAGACGTGTTCGTCGGCGACATCCAACTCTACGTGCAAAACCCGTGCGACACGGGCGCCGCGTCGAAGCAGCCGCAAGCGATCCTGATGGGGGCATTCCACTGGCGGACATCCAGGCGGCGATGGAAGCCTATTACAGCGAACGCCCCCAATTGCCCTCCACTTCCAAACCCCCGAGCGTCAGCACGACCACCATACCCGCCAAAGGAGCGCCGGCAGCGGCACAGTCTAAGGTGACGCTCAGCACGCCGGGAGCGGCCACGATCAGCATCGGCGCCAACGCGCCCGTAGGCAGCGCGGCGGCCGCGGCAGCCGGGGCGAACGCCGTGCCGCCCGAACCCACCGCGGACGCGAAGAATCCGATCTTTCCGGCGTGACCACGCCCCTCCCCGGTCACGCGGCTGCGAATGGTGGCGTTTCCCGACTTCTCCTACTCGGATTTCACCTCCGGCGGGATCGGCGCCACCATTCCCGTGCAAGGCGCCAAGATCAGCGCCGGGGCCAGCAAGCAAAATAGCCGGCAGGGCAATGTCTCGGTCAGCCAAGTCGAAGAGGCAATGCTGCCCCTGCCCGTCATGCTGCACCTGGTGAACGATTACCTGCACGGTCCGCACCGGTCCGACGTGTTGAACCGCAGCACGGTCGGCTTTCTCAAGGCGCTCTACGAGCAAGATGATCTCCGACCTCGGCTGCACCGGCCCGGCGCAACACTCCTCCAAGCCCGCCTACGTCGTGTTCATCACGCGCGTGTTCTACGCCCGCACGTTCGATTACCAGTTCTCCCAGTCGGACGCCACGGCGGCCAGCCTGCGCGTGGCGCTCGCGGCCGCAACCGCGACGGCGGCACAAACGGCAACCCCGGCCGGGACCGCCGCGCCCACCGCGTCGGCCAACGCGGCCCGAGCGGCCGCCGACGCCGCCGCCAACTCGGTCAAGAGCCTCACCAGCAGCAGCACCCCGGGGGGCGCCGCGTCGCTCGAGATCGGCTCGCAAGGCGGGCTCGCCCTGAAACAGAGCTTCGACCGGCCGCTCGCGTTCGGCGTGGGGCAACCGATCGTGTTCGATGCTGACGAGACGCTGGCCACGATCGAGTCGAACTGAGGAGAAACCTAACGATGGCCGATGACCCGCTCGATCTACCCGGGCCGAAGAGCCTACCGCATGGCGCCGTGCTCGGCCTGGTGCCGCATCATGTCGCCGCCGAGGCGGGCGATGTGGCCCATATCGAGCCGCCGCTCGACCTGCCGAAGCCGGGCTCCTTGCCGCCAGGCGCCGTGCTCGACGCGGTCAAGGCGCATGCGGCGCTCGACGTGATCGAGCAGAAACTCGAGGAGTTGCGCGTGCTCTCGAGCCAACTGCGCGCCCATCTCGGCGACGCCGGGTCGTGAGCTGACCTACTGGGCGGTTGGCACCGGCGCCGGCCGCAAGGTGGCGCTTTGCAGCGCGCGCGTGTCGACGTCGGTGTGTTTGTCGATGCCGACCACCACCGAGCAGGTGTGCTCGCCACAATCCAAGTCCAGCACCTCCCCGCTCGCCAGCGTCTTGTCGCCGTCGCGGATGTCCACCGCCATGTGGTTGGCGATGGTGAGCGGCTGGCTGGGCGTGGCGGCGGGAATGGTCAGGATCACCGCCAGCGTGTTGCCGGGCCAGGGCGCGATGCGGCGGCCAGTCGTCATGGCCAGCGTGATCGGGTCGCCGGCGCGAACCTCGCGGCCGAGATAGCGGCCTTTCAGCTCGTCGACCGGGTCCGACACCAGGTCGTCCGCCGTGAGTTGGTGATTGGCGGCCAGCGGCCAGCGGGCATGCGGCGCCACGGCGCAGTACTCACGCTGGACCACCAGCATCCCCAGCACGATCACGACGGCGGCGACCGCCAGCTTGACGGCTGCCCGCGACAAGACGAGGGCAGTGGCGATCTGCTTGACGGTGAACGTCACGACTTCGACAGGTGCTTCAAGGCGATATCGACGGTGCTATCATGCTCCACCAGCAGCGTGCTGACTTGCTTCCAGAGTGGGCCCTCCTTGCGGATGCTGTCGGGCAGCGCGATGCGCAGCGCGTCCAGCACGTCGAATCGCGCCATGTCGATGCTGGCGCGCACCACGGAGGCGAACGCGGCGTAGCTCCATCGCACGGAGCGGATGGCGAAGGCGCAGGCAAAACCGCCGATGCAGACGACGCCGGCAAACACCCGAATGTCGGTGCCCACGGCGCCGATCAGCAGCGTCCAGCCGACCGTGGTGACGCAGGCCAGCGCGAACATCAACACGGTGAAGTCCAACTGGGTCTTGGAGGTGGCGATGGCGGTCTTCAGGTTGGCGTCCTTGATGGCGAGCTGGAACCGCGGCCAGAACGAGTTGAAGTGGATGCCATAGCGAAGCTTGCAATAACGCTGGAGCGCCGCTGCTTTATTGCCGAGGTAGGTCGGGGCCAGGCTCGCTTGGACGGCGCGCTCGTAGGGATCGCGGATCGCGTGCTCCCAACGGTCGACCACGATGGTGCGGGTGTAGGGCACGAGCACATTGGCAAACCAGTCGTGCAATCCGCCGAGCTGCTTGCTCGCCTCGCGGTCCGACGTGGAGGTCTGTTTGAATAACTGGTCGTTTTCGGCGCAATTGTGCCGGAGGGCATGCTGCAACAGATCGGCCGCTCTCTGCAGATCGGTTTCGGGGATCGGCTTGCGTTGGTAGAAGCGCACATGCAGCTCTTCCATCAGCTCCGCTGCCGCTCTGATGGCCGCCGCATCCCACACGGCCTGGAGCTCAGCGCCAGCGCGCCGGGCCGCCGCGAGCCGGTCCAGGATTTTGTCGGCTTCTGGCAAGCGCTCGTAACGGCCCATCGACTCTTGCTGCTGTTCAGCGTCTTTCTCTTGCCGCAGCGACTCGTCGATGACCACGATTTCGGCCAGCCATTGCGGTAGGTAGGCCCCTTCCAACAGATCGGTCACGATCTGGATCAGCGGCGTGACGGCATAGGCAAACACCGCGACCAGAGCGAGCGCGATCAGCAGGTCGATGCTCTTTTCGGCCGCGGCGTTGCTCCAGAATTGCTGCAGCGGCGGCCGCGTGGCCGGAACCGTGAGGTAGAGCAGCGCGCCGTTCACCAGCGTGAAGATCAGCGACGGGAAGTAGGACGCAATGAGGAAGCTGCGCCCGAACCAGGCGTCAAACTTGTCGAGGACTTGGCCGAACATTGCTGCAGTGGCTCTCCCGCCGGCTAGACCATGACCGGCTCAGGTAGAGTCGCCGGTCATGGTCTCGTTGTTGTTTTAGTGAGCATCTTGACCGGTCAGGTGAGCACACCTGATCCGGTGATGCTCTAGGGGTCGATTTCGACCCGCTGCAGTTCGACCCGGTGAACCGGGCACTTGCCGGGCGCGCTGTAGATTCGTTTGTCCACTTTGCAGCGGTAGGCATAGCCTAAGAAGGTGAGCGCACGTTGGTCGGTCTCGTGCAGCAACGGGTTCAGCAGCAGCGTCGCCATGCGTGGGCCGGCCGCCGTAGGAGCGATTGCCGCGACCACGCCGGGATGGTCCATGGTGCGGAACGCTTGCTCGACCCAGGAGGGCTTGAGGTTGGAGAAATCCAGCCCCATGTCGCTGGCGTCCTTGGTGGGCAGGCGCGTCACGTCCGTCCCGCCTTTGGCATGGCCGGCGATGGCCGCCGGGTCGTCCTCGTGCGCGGCGCGGAGCTGCTCGATGCGGTGCACCCGATATGCCACATCACCGAAGCCTGAGTCCAACAGCACGGCGCTGGCCCCTTGCCGATCCATCCTGTCGAGCACGCGACCCGCTGGTTCGCTTGCGACGGCGAGCGGGACGGCAATGGCGGTCTTCGGCGTGCTCATGCGAGTTGTCCTTTCGCGAACAGGGGCGTGGGATAAGTGTTGGCCTATGACGCGGCTGGCTCAGGCTTGGCCCACGGGACTGCGGTGCTGATCGTGGCGACCAGCATGTCGATCTTGGCATCGAGGCATTGGGCGGGGTCGAGGCTGACCCAATTGAGCGGCAGCGCCGGGTCATCCAGGCGCAGCCGCTCGGCGACCCGGCGCAGGAACTGGCGGATCGTCGTCGTATCGTAACCCTTGGCGGTATCGACGGTGCCCGCCGCGACCAGATGCGCCATGGTGAGATGATAATCGATGCGCCGGCCGTCTTCGGCCAACTGCAGCCGCACTGCAGCATCGATCGCCGCCATCCTACTCATTCGCTCGCCTTCTTGGTTGGCCGTGGGATCCGCATACAGGCTAGCCCGGCAGGAACGCACAATCCAGTGGTTCCTTGGCAGCAACGACTTGCCGGCGTCTCCGCGCTGCGTTTGCTGCGACGCAAGATCGTCACCGCGCCGCCCCCCGTTGCCGCCCGCCAGCGCCGCGCTACATAGAGTCGCAGTCTGCGAAGGAAGCGTCATGTCCAGCATCGAGAAGGCCGGCACGTTCGCGCTCGGCGATCACACGGTGAAGCGGCTTGGCTACGGCGCCATGCAACTGGCGGGGCCTGGGGTGTTCGGGCCACCGAAGGATCACGCCGCAGCCTTGGCGGTGCTGCGCGAAGCCGTCGCCAGCGGCGTCGACCATATCGACACCAGCGATTTCTACGGCCCGCATGTCACCAACGAGTTGATCCGCGAGGCGCTCGCGCCCTATCCGGCGGGTCTGGTCATCGTCACCAAGATCGGCGCCCGGCGCGGGGCGGACAAGTCCTGGAACCCGGCGTTCTCGGCCGAGGAGCTCACCCAGGCGGTGCACGACAACCTGCGCAACCTGGGCGTGGACGTGATCGACGTGGTCAACCTGCGGGCCATGTTCAGCCGGCATCATCCCGCCGAGGGCTCGATCGAGGCGCCGCTCACGGTTTTGGCCGATCTGCAGCGGCAGGGCCTGGTCCGCCATATCGGGCTGAGCCACGTGACGCCCACCCAGGTTGCGGAAGGGCGCCGCATTTGCGAGATCGTCTGCGTGCAGAACCTGTACAACCTGGCGCATCGTGACGACGACGCGCTGGTCGACGAGTTGGCCGCGGCCGGCGTCGCCTACGTGCCCTACTTCCCGCTGGGTGGTTTCAATCCGCTGCAGTCGTCGGTCCTGTCGGACATTGCGGCCAGCCTCGATGCCACGCCGATGCAGGTGGCGCTCGCTTGGCTGCTGCGCCGGGCGCGCAACATCCTGCTGATCCCGGGGACATCCTCCGTAGCGCATTTGCGGGAGAACCTGGCTGCGGCCGAACTCGAGTTGCCGGCGGATGCAGTCAGCGCGCTGGAAGGCGTGGCTGCGAAGACCTAGGGGCGCGGCGTGGCGTGGCCCTCACCCCGCCCTCTCCCAGAGGGAGAGGGAACAGGACAAGCCTGAGCCTCAACCGCGGCGGGTCGGCACCACCGAGATGTCCACCGACGGGCGCAAGCCGGCGCAGACGGTGAGCACGTCATGGATGTCGTTGGTCATGAACTTGTCGAACGGGGTGTCCGCCCCGGCGGTATTCGCGTCCACGGCGGGGAAGGCCTGCTGCTTGAGGATGTAGTCGAAGCGGGACGCCCATTTGCGCGCGCCCAACCGCGCCGTGGTCGAGCAGTTGTCGACCATGTAGGAAACGCCTTTGTATTCCATGTAGGGGTTGAGCGAATCCACCGCCTCGATGATCGACTCGTTGGCGATCTCCGAATACGGATGGCCATGGTCGCGCAGCACGTCGACCTGGGCCATCATGCAGGCTAGATAGACGCCCGCGGTCTCGGGATTGATCGGCGCGTAGTTGCGCTGGGTGTCGGCGCGCACGGTCTCGCCCACGGTCCACATGTCGGTGCCGTCGATCTTGCCCATCGGGTAGGTGTCGTGGCGCCGGGTCGCTTGGATGACGCTGCGGACCTCGTTGCCCGAGGCCACGTCGTCATAGATTTCCTCGAGGATTTCGCGGCAGGGATGGTAGGCGGCGTTGTAGGCGCGGCGGAACGTGGCCTTCTCCGCGTCGTCGAGCTGTTCGTAGACCGCCTTCAGTCCCGAGCGTGAAATCGCCTTGCTGATCGGGCCGGTGATCGACTCCGCGGTGTTGAGGTAGGCGTCGTCCTTCGCCACGCCCTGGCCGACCTGGCGGGCATACAGGCTCTCGGCGATGCCATGCACGGCGCCGAGCAGTATGCCGCGCTCGCCGAAGATGTCGGACTTGTATTCGGATTCCAGCGTCGTCTCGAAGGTGTAGGGGGAGCCGAGCGCCACCGACCAGGCCAACGCGTAGTCGGTGGCGCGGCCGTTCACGTCCTGATGCACGGCGAAGCTAGCGTTGATGCCGGCGCCGTTCACCTCGCGCCCCTGCTCATACAGCCGCCGCACCGACGGCCCCATTCCCTTGGGGCACACGGCAACCACGTTGATGTCCTTGGGGAAGGTCTCGCCCTGCGCCTGCAGGTGGGAGAGCAGGAAGCCGTGGCTGAGCCCGAGCGTGGTGCCGGGCCGGAACGCGGCGAATATCTGCTGATAGTTCTCGGCGAAGGCGGCGTCGGAGATCAGCAGCAGCGACATGTCGCTCTCGCGGATCACCGCGTACATTTCGCCAAGCGTGCCGTTTTCCTTGGTGAAGCCGACGGCGGCGGCCTCCCGCATGGACGCCGAGCCCTCGCGCAGCCCGACTTTCACCCGGATGCCGGAGCCCTCGAGTGACTCACGCAGATTCTGCGCCTGCGCCGGGCCTTGCGAGGACCAGCCGATCACCCCGATCTGCTTCACCCCGTCGAACGCCTTCGGCAGCAGTGGGAACAACTGCCGGCCGCCCTTGACGATGGTCTCTTCGCGATCGGCCATCTTGACCACGCGGGTTTCGAACACCTTGGAGGTAAAGCTCATCAGAAAGGGTCCTTCGTAAGCCGGGCGCTGGAGGGGTCCGAACAGGGGGGCTAGCATCCATCACCGAAGACGGAGCGCAAGACCGGTTTCCGGGAGGCTCCCCTATCGGATATGCAGGGGGCTGCCAAGCTATGGCTGCCCCGGCGATGTTGCAAGCGGCCGGCCGGCGACCGCTCTGCCCCCGATCAGGCCGCCGCCGGGGCCCGCAGCTCAGCAAGCTCCAGCCCATTCAGCACGTCAGCCCCGCTCTCATTGCCCCGGGCCAGCCCGCCTTGAGCGCTCTGCTTGACCCCGTAGGCCGCCAGTTGGGCCGGAGACCAGCCGCCGGCGCTCGCAACGGTTGCGGCCGGGGTGCTGGGGATGGGTGTGCTGGCGATGGGTGTGCTGAGGGTGGGGGTGGGGGCAGCCGCTGAGGCCGTTGTGGCGGGGGCCGGTGCCGCCGCCTTTGCTCCGCCGCCGATGCCCAACTCGGCCAGGAGCTGATCGCCGATCTTCTCGGGGTCGATGCCCAGCAGGTGCTCCAGCGCCGCGGTGCCGACATTGAGCCCGATCCCGATCGGCCCCCCCGTCAACCCGCTCACCACCAGCGACCCGGCAAAGCGCGCTTCCTCCGAGATGGTGTCGCCCGTAATAGCCCGGTAAATCGTGCCGACCACGGGCACATATTGCAGCGGGTTCAGCTCCGACAAGAAGTTGTCGAAGAAGCCGTGCGGCCGCGCCGCCGCTGGGGCGGGGGGTGCGGGTGGGGGCGGCGGTGCGTTCGCAGTGACGGTCAAGCTGGATTGGAGCAAGTCGGCCTCCGATTGGCCCATTGGGCATGGCGGAGACGCTGCAAGCGCGATGCCAGCTTTGCGGTGTGCGGCCTGCTATCCCGCCGGGTCAGATTGCAGGACGAAATGGCCCGGCGAGACCTCGTTGTAGACCGAGGGGGGCGGACGGGCGGTGATGGGCAAGATGGGGGACGGCAAGGGGCGATAGGCGCGGTCGTCCAGGGTGCGGCGCTGCGCCGGGTCGGCGACGGGCACGGCGGCGAGCAGCGACTTCGTGTAGGCATGGCGCGGGTCCTCGAACACGGCAGCGCGCGGCCCGATCTCGACGATGCGGCCGAGATACATCACCGCGACCTGGTGCGAGACGCGTTCGACCACGGCCATGTCGTGACTGATGAACAGGAACGACAGGCCCAACTCGGCCTGGATCTGCATGAGCAGGTTCAGCACCTGGGCCTGCACCGAGACGTCCAGCGCGGAGACGGACTCGTCGGCGACCAGCAGTTTCGGGCCCGGCGCCAGGGCGCGCGCGATGGCCACGCGCTGGCGCTGGCCGCCAGAGAGCTCGTGCGGGAAGCGGCGGATAAAGTCGCGCGGCAGTTGCACGCGGTCGAACAGGTGGGCCACGCGGTCGGCGGCCTCGCTGCCGGAGGCGATGGCGAAGTTGGTCAGCGGCTCGCCCACCTGGTCGCCGAGCCGCCGATATGGATTGAGCGAGGCGAACGGGTCCTGGAAGATCATCTGCATGTGGCGGCGGGCGCGACGCAGCTCGAGGCGGCCGAGGCCGTGGATGGCTTCGCCGTCGAGCTGGATTTCGCCGCGGTCGGCCTCCACCAGGCGCAGGATCGAGCGGCCGCAGGAGGATTTGCCACAGCCGGATTCGCCGACCAGGGACAGGGTTTCCCCCCTGGCGATGCTGAAGCTCACGTCTTCCACGGCGTGGACGTTGGCGATGCGGCGGCGCAGCACGGCGCTGCGGACGGGGAAGCGGGTGGTGAGGTGCTTCACTTCCAGCAGCGCCCGGCGCGACCCGTTGGGCGGCGCCGCGGCCGGCGTGGGCGTGACGCTGCCGCCCAGGGTGCGCATGGGGATCGGCCCCGGCTGGTCGCGCATCTCGCCCAACCGCGGCACGGCGGCGAGCAAGGTTTGGGTGTAGAGCTCGCGGGGGGCGGCAAAGATCTCACGGACGCTCGCCTGCTCGACCAAGGCGCCGCGATACATCACGGCCACCCGGTCGGCCATTTGCGCCACCACGGCCATGTCGTGGGTGATGAACAGCACCGCCATCCCGGTTTCGCGCTTGAGCCGGTCGATCAGGGCCAGGATTTCGGCCTGGATGGTGACGTCGAGCGCCGTGGTCGGTTCGTCGGCGATGAGCAGGCGGGGGCGGCAGGCCATGGCCATGGCGATGACGACGCGCTGGCGCATGCCGCCCGAAAGCTCGTGCGGGTATTGGCGCAGGCGGCGTTCCGGCTGCGGGATGCGCACCTCCTGCATCAGCTCGAGCGCGCGGGCCCGGGCGGCGCTGGCGGGCAGTCCGCGATGCGCCTGCAGGCCGTCGATCAGTTGGCGGCCGACGGTGAAGACGGGGTTGAGCGAGGTCATCGGCTCCTGGAAGATCATGCCGATCTCGTTGCCGCGGATCCCCCGCATGGTGGCGGCGGCGGCGGCGGCCAGGTCGGTCACGCTGCCGTCGGCGCGGGTGAAGGCGATGCGACCCCCGGTGATGCGGCCGCCGCCGAAATCCACCAGGCGCATGATGGCGAGCGCGGTGACCGACTTGCCCGAGCCGCTCTCGCCGACGACGCACAGGGTCTCGCCGGGCCGGACTTCGAAGCTGACATCGGCGGCCGCGATCACGGGGCCGGCGTCTGTCTGGAACTCGACGCGCAGGTTGGAGACGGCGAGGATCGGGGCGTTCGGGTGCGTCATCGCGCCCTCGGGTCGAGCACGTCGCGCAGCACGTCGCCGGCCATGTTGAAGGCGAGCACGGTGAGCGCCACGGCGGCGCCGGGCACCAGCGCGGTCCAGGGCGCGATGTCCAGGTAGTCGCGCGAGGCCTGGATCATCAGGCCCCAGGAGGATTGCGGCGGCTGGGTGCCGAGGCCCAGGAACGACAGCGCGGCCTCGGCAAGGATGGCGAAGGCGAGGCTGATGGTGCCCTGCACGATGACGAGGGGGAGCACGTTGGGCAGGATGTGGCGGACGATCATGGCGAGGTCGCCGGTGCCGCCGGAGCGGGCGGCCTCGACATAGGGCATTCCTACGACCCGCAACGCCTCGCCGCGAACGATGCGGGCCAGGAACGGGGTGAACGCGACGCCGATCGCGATCATCGTGTTGGTGGCGCTCGGGCCCAGCATGGCGCTGATGGTGAGCGCCAGCAGCAAGGCCGGGAAGCTCAGCAGGGCGTCGACCAGGCGCATCAGCACGAGGTCGACCCAGCCGCCCAGGTAGCCGGAGACGATGCCGAGCGGCAGGCCGAACGCGACGCTGATGCCGACCGCGACGGCGGCGATGGAAAGCGACGTGCGGGCGCCGAGCAGCACGCGGTAGAACAGGTCGCGGCCGAGCACGTCGGTGCCGAGCCAGTGCTCGGGGCTCGGCGGACGCAGCCGCACGGCCATGTGCATCTGGGTGGCCAGGTCGGGCGGCACCACGATGGGCGCCACGATCGCGATGGCGACGACGGCCACGACAATGCTGAGCGCGATCGCGCCCTTGGCGGAAAGCAGGCGGAGCATTGGGGTCAGCTCGTGCGGATGCGCGGGTCGACGGCGAAGTAGAGCAGGTCGACGGCGAAGTTGATCAGCAGCACGACGGTGGCGATGACGAACACGGCGCTCTCGATCAGCGGCACGTCGCGGTTCAGCAGCGCCTGGTAGGTGAGCCAGCCCATCCCGGTGTAGTTGAACAGGCTCTCGACCACGATGATGGAGCCGAACAGGTAGCCGATCTGCAGGCCGGCGACGGTGGCGATGGGCCCCACCGCGTTGGCCAGCGCGTACCGCCAAACCACCGCGCGCTCGGCCAGGCCCTTGGCGCGGGCGACGCGGATGAACTCCTGGTTGAGCACGCCCGTCATGGTCGAGCGCGTGACGCGGGTGAGATGGGCCATCAGCCCGAGCCCGAGGGCGAGCGAGGGAAGCAGCGCGTGGGACAGCGCGCCGAGCGGGTGGGCGCCAGGGTCGACGAAGCCGCTCGAGGGCAGCCAATCGAGCGTGCGGGCGAACAGCAGGATCAGCAGGATGCCCCAGAAGAAATCCGGCAGGCTGATGCCGAGCAGCGCGCCGGTGGAGGCGGCGGTGTCCTGCCAGCGGTTGCGGTAGACGGCGGACCAGACGCCGAGCGGCACGGCGCCGGCCAGCGCGATGGCCATGGAGAGCGCGACGATGAGGGCGCTGGCGGTCATTTTCTGCAGCAACAACGGGCCGATCGCGACCTTGAACATCAGCGATTGGCCGAGATGCAGGGTGAGCAGGCCGCTCATCCAGCGCAGGTACTGCACCCATAGCGGGTCGTGCAGGCCCAAGCTCTGGCGCAGGCCTTCGAGCGCTGCCGGGTTGCTCTGGGTGCCCAGCACCATCATCGCCACATCGCCGGGCAGGATGTTCACCACGGTGAAGGTCACGATGGAGATGACGACCAGCGTGACGACGATGGAGAGCAGGCGACTTAGGACAAACTTCATCGGCGCGTCACGGGAACGCCAGCGAAACCGGTCACGCGCCCAGCCAGACCTTGCGGAAGTTCATGCCCGAGCCGTTGGGCTGGACGATGGTGTCGATCCCACCCACGCTCTTTTGCGCGCCGAGGGTGCCGTTGCGGAACCAGAGGATCACGTCGTGGGTCTGGTCGAAGATGCGCTGCTGCACCTGCTTGTAGAGCGCATCGCGGGCGGCCACGTCGGCGGTCTCGCGGGCTTGCTGGGTCATGTGGTCGATGTCGGGGTCGTTCACGTTGCGGTAGTTGAAGACGCCCTTGGAGTTCCACAGGCTGTAGTAGAGGAAGTCCGGCTCCCACAAGCCGAAGAAGTTCATCATGGTGATCTGGAAGTCCCGGTTGGTCCAGCATTGGCTGAGCCAGTCGGCCCAGGTGAGCTGTTCGATCTTGATGTTGACGCCGGCTGCGCCGAACCACTCGGCCATGATCTGCGCCGAGTCGACGTGGTAGGGGTAGTTGGTGGTCACCTTGAACACCAGGTTGAGCTTGCCCGGCCCGTAGCCGGCCTCCGCCAGCAAGGAGCGTGCTTTGGCCAGGTCCTGCGGGCGGTTCTTCAGCGCGGTGTCGTACGTGGCGGAGGTCGGGAAGCTGGGCGAGGCGGTCAGCTTGCCGAGGTTCCACAGCGCGCCCTGCAGCAGGGCGGCTTTGTCGATCATGAGGTCGAACGCGAGGCGCACGTTCGGGTTGGCGAACGGCTCGAACTTGTGGTTCATGTTGAGGAAGTCGAAGTTGAGCGGAAACCAGTCGAAGGTCTGCAGCTTGGTGTCCTTGCTGACCGCGGCCACACGTTCGGCCGGGATGTCGTTGATCACGTGCAGCTCGCCGGTTTGCAGCCCGGTGAGGCGGACGGTGGGTTCGGTGACCTCGCGCTCGATCAATCGGTCGAGATAGGCTGGCCCTTCGAAGTAATCGTCGAAGCGGGCCATCTCGGTCTCGTGGCCGAACTCGCGGCGAACGAACTTGAACGGCCCGGCGCCTGTTGGCGTTTGCCCCTGGATGTCGCCGGAGCCGGCCGGCAGGATGGCGCCGGCGCCGAGTTCCGAGATGCGGCTTAGGAACGGCGCATTGAGGCGCTTCATCTTGATGACGACGGTGTTGGCGTCGGGCGTTTCGATCGTGTCGACGTCATTGAACACCTCGAAGTTGACCGCGCCGGTCTTCGGGTCCCGGCAGCGATCGAAGGAGTATTTGACGTCGCCCGAGTCCATCACCTTGCCGTTGTGGAACTTCACGCCTTGCCGCAGGGTGAAGGTGTAGGTCAGCAGGTCCGGGCTGGTGCTGAACTTTTCCGCCAGCCATGGGACGATCTCGAAGCTCGCCGTGGGCTGGACGAGGCTGCAGTGGATGTTCTGCAGCACGCGCGTGCTCGCGGCCGCACCCGCCTGCTGGATGTCGAGACTCTGCGCGGTCTCGGAATGGCCCCAGATCAAGGTGCCGCCGCGGGTCGGCGCCGGTTGCGCCGCGGCTGGCACGCCGAGGAGGCCTGCGCCTGTGATTGCGGCCGTGGAGGTGAGGAAATCGCGGCGAAGCATGATCGGGGTCTCCTACGGGCGGGGGCTCAGGCGGCGAAAGTCGGGCGTTCGGCGGCGACGGCGAGGGTGCGTTCGAGGGCGGTGCCGAGATTGAGCAGGCGGCCCTCGTCGAACAGGCGCCCCCAAAGCGAGATGCCCTGCGGCACGCGGAACCTGGGGCTGCCTCCTTGCGGCTCCCCCGTGGTGAGCTTGCCGCTGCCGAGCGAGGCCTGGCTGCGGGTGGCCAGCTCGAGGAACCCGGCGCGCAGGTGCAGGCAGGGGTGCCCGGTGAAGTTGCTCGCGACCAGCATCGGCCCGGTGGCGTACGGGCCGATCAGCGCATCGACCTGGTGGAACAGGCCGTCCAGCGCCAGCATGACCTGGTAGCGCAGGCGGTCGAGCTGCACGTGGTCGACGGCGGAAAGGAAGCGGGCCTTGCGGAAGGTGTTGGGCCAAGCGCCCGCGTCCTGCCAGGTCAGGCTGTCGTCCTCGCCCGACAGCGTGAGCGGCTCGAACATGGCGGCGGCCTCGGCGTAGAGCACGTTCATCAGCGCGCCGTAGGGCAGGTCCGGCAGCGCCGCCTCGACCACGTCGATGCCGAGCGTGCGCGCCGCGGCCAAGGCGGCGTGGTCGACCGCGGTGGCGCCCTCGGCAAAGGCGACGGGGAGATAGCCGAGGCGCATGCCGGCCAGCGGCGCCGTCGTGTCGTAGTTGAAGGGCAGGCCGATCGAGGAGCGGTCCGCCGGGTCGAATCCGTTCAGCGCCTCGAGCACCATGGCGGTGTCCTCGACGGCGCGGCAGATCGGGCCCACTTTGTCGAGCGAGTTGCACAGCGCCATCCCGCCCGCGCGCGGCACGCGGCCGAAGCTGGGCCGCAGCCCCGTGGTGCCGCAGCGCTGGCTGGGCGAGGTGATGGAGCCGAGCGTCTCGGTGCCGATGGCGAAGCCGCACAGCCCGGCGGCGGTGGCCGAGGCGGACCCGGCGCTCGAGCCGCTGGAGCCCTCGTTGAGGTTCCACGGGTTGCGGGTGCGCCCGCCATACCAGATGTCGCCATAGGCCAGCGCGCCCACCGTGGTCTTGCCGAGCAGCACGGCGCCGGCGTCGCGCAGGCGGGTGACGATGGCGGCGTCCCGGTCGGGCACACGATGCTGGAACGGCTCGGCGCCCCAGCCGGTCACCAACCCAGCGGTGTCGAACAGGTCCTTCAGGCCGTAGGGCACGCCGTGCAGCGGCCCGCGCCAGACGCCCGCCGCGGTGAGCGCATCCGCGGCGTCGGCTTGGGCGAGAGCGAGCTCGGTGGCGACGGTGGCGAAGCATTGCAGCCGCGGATTGTGCGCCGCGATGCGCGCCAGATAGATCTCGGTGAGCTGCCGGCTGCTGAGCGCGCCGCTGCGGAGCCAGGCCGAAAGATGGCTGAGCGGTGCGAACGCGATCGATTCCGCGTCGGCCGGGCACCGCGCGTCCACGACGGCGTAGCGCAGCGGGGCCTGCGCCTCGGGCAGACGCGTGGTGGGCAAGCGCGGGTCGAACCGGCTGGCCATCGGCATGTCGTTGGCGAGCGGCGCCCGGCGGCGGGCGAGTGCCGAGGCAATCTGGCCGTGCAGGTTGTCCACCATCTGGGCGCGTTCGGCCGCCGTGTAGCTTACGCCGAACAGCGCTTCGGCCGCTTCGATGCTCTCGATGCTCACCAGGCCCGGCGGCTCAGCCACCCCGTGCCGTCTCCTTGGCGCTCGCCAACGACTGGCTGGGATAGCGATGGCTCTGGTCGAGCACCGCGGCGTAGCGCTCGGGCCGGCGGTCCTGCAGCAGGTTGAGGCCGAAGAACGCTTCGGTGCGCGATTTCAGCACTTCTTCGTGCAGGTCGGCGCGGTGGACCACCAGCCCCTCCTCGGCGCCGAGCGAGGCGACCACCTTGCCGCGCGGGTCCACGATCTGCGAGCCGCCGTAGTAGTCCACGCCTTGCGAGTAAGCGCCGATTTCGCAGTGATTGGAGATGACGATCCAAAACTGGTTGAAGAACGCGTTGCTCTGCGCCGCCAGGTCCATGGCCCAGCCGTGATAATCGTCGCTGCGGTGATGGCCCTTCATCGGCCAGGCGGTCGACATCAGCACGAGTTCGGCGCCCTGCACGGCGTAGGTGCGGAGCAGCTCGGGGAAGCAGAGGTCGTAGCAGATCAGGCTCGCCAGGGTGCCGTGCGAGGTGGCGAAAACCGGGGTCTCCTCGCCGGGCGAGAAGTAGGGAAACTCGAACGTGTTGTGCAGCTTGCGATACACGCCGAGCACGCCGTCCGGCCCGATCAGGGCGGTCGCGTTGTAGATGGCGTTGCCATGCAGGGCGCGTTCGGCCAGGCCAAGCTGGATCAGCATGCCGTGGCGGCGGGCGAGCAGGGCGATGTGCTCGGTGGCGGGGCCGGGGATCGGTTCGGCCTCGCGGTGGTAATACTGCTTCTGTTCGGCGGCGGCCTTCGATCCGGAGGGCAGCGCGAAGTCGGCGTAGCCTTGCAGCCCGGCCTCGGGCAGGACGAGAATGTCGGCCCCCTGCCCGGCCGCCTCGTCGACCAGCTCAGAGAACCGCGCGAGGTTGCGCGCCTTGTCGTGGACGATCTTGACGTTGGCCGCGGCCAGCGTGGTTTCAGCCATCATACGGTCCTTCGCCCGGCGCACCGCAGAGGCGGCGTTGCCAGCCGACACCCTTCCAGGGCGCGTTGCACCGCGTCAACACTTGCAGCCTGCCTGACCTAATCGTGTTCCAGCCGCTCTCCCCGTTCCAGACCGCAAAGTCGGTGAAACTGCCGCCGATGTCGATGCCGACGCGCCGCATGCTCAGTCGAGCGCCCGGCCGCGCGTCTCTGGCATGCCGCGAAACACCAGGATCGACACGAGGCAGATCAGCATGACGTAGCCGGCGATCGCCCAACTCGCCCCGGCGCGCTGCAGCGCCGTGATGATCAGCGGCGCGGTGCCGCCGAAGATGGCGCTGCAGAGGGCGTAGGGCAGGCCTATGCCCGAGGTGCGCACGGCGGCCGGAAACAGCTCGCAGAGCAAAGGCGCCAGGACGGAGTTGCTGCAGGCGATGAGCAGGATGCCGGCGACGTGCACGAACAGGTAGGTGGCGAACCCGGCGCCCTGCAGCAGCCTCAGCAGCGGGTAGGCGAGCAGCAGGAACCCGCCGACCGCGACATAGAGCAGCGGCTTGCGCCCCACGCGGTCCGACAGCGCCGCCAGCAGTGGAATCGCCGCGGTATAGACGGCGAGCGCGATGGTGCTGCCGAGCAGGCCTAGCCGCAGTGGCACGCCGCCCGCCAGAGCCGCATAGGCGGGCAGGAACACCGTCCAGAGGTAGAATTGCACTGTGCCGGCCTGGATGACGAACACGTACCAGGTCTCGCGCGGATACCGCCGCACCGCCTCGATCAGCGGTTGGCGCACGGTCCGGTGCGTGGCGGCCACCCGCTCGAAGCTGGGCGTCTCCGGCAGGCGCCAGCGCAGGTAGAGGCCATAGACCGCGCCCAGCGCGCCGAGCAGGAACGGCACACGCCAGCCTCAGGAGGCGAGCGCCGGCTGCGGGATCAGGCTCGTGGTCGCCGCGGCAACGCCGGTCGCGATCAGGATCGCCAGCCCGATGGAGACCATCTGCGCCGACGAGGCGAACGCGCGGCGACCCGGCGGCGCGTGCTCCACCAGGTAGACGGACGAGCCCTGGAACTCGCCGCCGGTCGAGAAACCCTGCAGCATGCGCGCGGCCAGCAGCAGCACCGGCGCGGCCAGCCCGGCGGTGGTGAAAGGCGGGGTGAGCGCCACCATCAGGCTGCCGATGCCCATCATGACGATGGTCGCCGCCAGCATCTGTCGGCGCCCATATTTGTCGGCGAGCGGCGACAGGACGATCGCGCCGAGCGGGCGCATCAGGAAGCCGACGGCATAGGCAAGCAACACGCCAATCAGGGAGGTGGCGGGATTGCTGGCAGGCACGATCTGGGCGGCGAACACCGGGGCGAGCAGCCCGTAGATGGTCCAATCGTACCACTCGATCAGGTTGCCGGCGGCGCCGCCGGCGATGATGCGTCGCGACGGCGTTGGCCTGGTGGTGGTAAGGTCCTGGTTCAAGCTTGTCGCTCCACCCTGCTTGGCGTGCTGGGCCTTCAAGTATTGTGCCACCGCTGCCGGGTGACGGGTCTCCCGCGCCGCGATTGGTCCGCCCCGGCATGACCATTGCAACGCCGTACCGTGCCCATCCATGACGGTGGGAGAGACACACCGGAGGGAACCATGGACAGCAGGGCCGCCGCCGTCATCGCCAGCGTGTCGCTGATCGCGCTCTCTGCCAGCGCTGCTCCTGCCGTGGTGGAGGTCGTCGCATGACGACCCTGCTCAAAGCCGACCGCCTTATCGACGGCACCGGTTCGCAACCGCTGGCAGACCCCATCCTCGCCATCGATGCCGGCCGCATCACGGCCGTGTTCCAGGGCCAGGTTCCCGACGGCGCCATCCCGGGCGAACCGGAGTGGCTGGATTGCTCCGGCTGCAGCTTGCTGCCGGGTCTCATCGACGCCCATGTGCATCTCAACCTGCCCGGCGATGGCAGCACGCTGGAGGAGGTGGTGCGCGAGACCGACGGCGTGCTGGTCGCCACCGCCAGCTTCGCCGCCGCCCGCGCGCTGGCCGCCGGCATCACCACGGTCCGGGACATGGGCGCCGCGCGCCGGACGGTGTTCGACGTGCGGCGGGCCCAAACCATGGGCCACGGCCATGGCGCGCGGATCCTGGCTTGCGGCCAGCCCATCACCATCACGGGCGGGCATACCTGGTACCTCGGCGGCGAGGCAGATGGCGAGGACGCGCTGCGCCGCAAAGTGCGCGAGATATGCAAGCTCGGCGCCGACTTCATCAAGGTGATGGCGAGCGGCGGCGGCACGATCGGCACCCAGTCTTGGCTGCCGTCCTACCGCGCTGAGGAACTGGCCGCGATCACGTCCGAGGCGCATCGGATGGAGCGCAAAGTGGCCATGCATTGCCTCTGCGCCGGGTCCATCGACGCCGCCATCGCCGCGGGCGCCGACCACATCGAGCACGCCAACTTCATCGCGGACGCGACCGGCCGCCAGGACTACGTGCCGGAGACCGCGGATCGGCTCGCCCGTTCCGGCATTCCGGTGAGCGGCACCCTGGCGGTGGCCGGCTGCGCCGTGGCGGCGATGGAGCAGCTCGAGCATCGAACGCCGGCCCAGCAGGCGTTTCTCGACCGTTGGCGCCGCATGCTGGAGGTGAACCTCGATCATTTCGGCCGGCTGTTGCGCACCGGCGTCCGCTTCGTTGCTGGCACCGACGCTGGCTGGCGCTTCACCGCCATCGAGGCGCTGCCGATGGAGATCGCGCTGATGAACCAGGCCGGAATGCCCGCGCTGGCCGCAGTGGCGGCGGCAACCGGCGAGTGCGCCCGCGCGCTCGGGCTCGAGGACCTGGGTACGCTGCGGCCCGGCATGGTGGCCGATGTGATCGCCGTGGCTGGCAACCCGCTCGACGACCTCGGGCGCCTCGGCGATGTCCGGCTCGTCATGCAGGGGGGCCGGCTGCACAAGGCACCGGTGCCGCCCGTCAGCCTTTGGCTAGAGACCTGCACGAGACGGGAGGCGAGCAATGGCGATCTACGAACTTGACGGTCACGCACCGGAACTGCCGGACCATGGCTTTTACTGGGTGGCGCCGGACGCCCATGTGATCGGCCGCGTGCGGCTTGGCCAGGACGTTAGCATCTGGTTCGGCGCCGTGTTGCGTGGCGACAACGAGTTCATCGATGTCGGGGCCGGCAGCAACATCCAGGATGGCGCCATACTGCACACCGATGTCGGCTTCCCGCTGCTGGTGGGCGCGGGGGTGACCGTCGGCCACCACGCGATCCTGCACGGATGCCACGTGGGAGACGGTTCTCTGATCGGCATGGGCGCCACCATCCTCAACGGCCCCGCGTCGGCGCGGGGTGCCTGGTGGGCGCGAACGCGCTCGTGACCGAGGGCAAGGCGTTCCCGGACGGATCCCTGATCCTGGGCGCCCCTGCCAAGGCGGTGCGCGCGCTGAGCGCCTCCGCACTCGAGGGCCTGCGCGCGTCCGCGGCCAAATATGTGGCGAATGCGCGTCGCTTTGGCGCCGGGCTCAGGCGCCTGGATTGACCCGGCGGAGGCACGGCCAAGGTCTTTGGCAGCGTCTGCGACGGGGGACGATAGCGCGGCGACTGGTTGGCAATCGTCCGGTTGCTGAAGCGGGCATGATACCTGCTATTTCGCGCTCGTTGCGGGCAGCAGCGCAGAGATAAAGCCGCGCAGCCGTGAAGCATCGTAGGACGGTGAAGCGCTCGCAAGCACGAGTGACGATAAGCGGCCCATGTAATCCGCATACAGCGCCGCGGCGCGCTTGCCGTCACGAGCGGTCGCAGCCTCGGCGATCTGCCAAAACTCACGTCCTCCAGCATACCACGCTCGCGGCACCTTATGGGGCAGGTTGGCCCGGTAGCGTTGGATATCATCATGGAGGTGCAACGACAGCAGTGTCGTCCTCTCGCCCGTGTGCTTCATGATCGTGAGGATGAACTCGCGGTAGGCGGCTTCCCACCCGATGCCGTCATCGCGGCGAAGGGTTTCTTCCATTAGGCCGGCACAGCGGCTCAGGTTTTGGAGTTCATCACCGGTCAAGAATGGAACGGCAACCCGCATCGAGAGGGTCACAATAGTGAGATGCAGACTTAGAACTGCCTCCAAGTCGGGAAGATCGAAAGCGGCGACGCTAAAACGCTGGTTTGGAGTCGCAACGACAAGCTGGTCCTGCTGCAAGCGCCGCAGTGCTTCCCGCACAGGGCCGCGGCTCGTGCCCCTGGCCTTCGCTATCACCAATTGAGACAGCGGCATACCCGGCGCAAGTTCTCCATTCAGTATGTCGCTGCGGAGTTGATCGTAGATGAGCGATGCCGTATTTCCAGGACGCCTTCTAACCTTCGGTGCATCGATCTCCAACATTCTATCCTACTTGGTCCGTTAGGCTTCCGCCTGGATTGTCATGGCCATACAAGAGGCACCGCATTCGGATGCGCCTGGCACTTTGCCGGCCCGGCGTCACAGTCGTCATAGCTATGTTGCAGGGGCGAAGGCAACGCGGCTATCCACCACGACGCTCGTGCGTCCGCCGGTACCACCTGCCGCGCGTGTGATCGGGACCGGGCCTGCCAGCTGCAGAGTTCCACCATTGCGATAGGCCTAGCGCGGCGTCTGCTTGGCGACTTCGTTCATGATCTGTTCGGTTAGAGCGCGGCCCATGGCGGATTGAGGGCCTCGAGTGCAGCGTTCCAAAGCTGGAACAGGCTGTCCAGGCGGCGGCCCCTACAGGCGCCGCCGCGATCGGCTTATGTGCTGTGCAGCAAAAGATTAGGAGATTTGCTATGCTGAACACACGTCGCGCGAGCCTGGCACCTCAGGGCCGTTGGCTCGGTCGGGCCGTCACGGCGGCCGCCCTTGTCATGGCTGTGAGCCTTGGCGGCTGTGCGAATGGGTCTGATTTCACGGCTGCATCCGACACGCCTTACCAAGTGGCCGGTCCCGTGGTCGCGCGAGGCCCCGTCGCCCAAGGCCCCGTCAATAGCTATTATCAAGACTGTGCCAACGGTCAGACCTTTGTCGACAACTGCAGCGGGTTTCCCCGTTCCTATCTTCCCTGAGGCTTGGCACCGCGAGAGCTTGCTGGCGCAGCATCCAGACCGAACGCGATCAGCCGTCGGATAAACATGCTCACCGTCGGCTACGCAGGCGCCTTAAAGCCCTGCGCGGCCGAGCCGGCAGCTCATAGTTCGTAAACAATCAAAACGGCTTGGCGCTGGTTCCGAGCAAGCGGCCAAGTGACACGATGGTGAACAGGCTAAACTCTGCTCCGCTTTTAGCCCGGCCGAGCCTCGGGTCGCCGATCTGGTCCGGATCTATGAAGTATTCGGCGAGCGGCCGGAAGGCAATCGCGGGGGTCAATTGTATGCTGCCGACCGCCTCGAAGGCGAAGCCGTCGCGCTTCTGGCTTGGGCCACGGCCGTCGTAGAAGTTATGGGCTTCGGTCTCGAATGCGGCTTCGACGGCGCTCAATCGTTGATAGTGCGCCTGCAGACCGAGTGCATCGAACGGGCGCCCAGGGATCAACCCCGTGAAGTTCAAGCCGGCGATCGCGTCGAGGTCGATGGGCTGCGGCTTGTCCGCGGATACGCTGAAGTTGCCATAGACGGCGATGTTCGCAGGCGGACCTCCGGGATGGGCCGCGCCGCGCCAGATCGTCTGCAGACCCTGTGCGTATAGAACGGCGCCGCCGGGATAGTCGGCGGCAGTGGTGAACCTTGACGCCGGTGCCGGCGACCCTTTGGCGTTGAAGTATCCTTTGCGCGTATCGTATTCCACGCCGGCTTCAAGATTGGCCGGGTATGCGGCATTCGAGAACTCAGAGCGGTAGCCGACTTCCCCCAGGATCT
This sequence comes from Acetobacteraceae bacterium, assembly GCA_965198565.1. Taxonomy (GTDB): domain Bacteria; phylum Pseudomonadota; class Alphaproteobacteria; order Acetobacterales; family Acetobacteraceae; genus LMUY01. The sequence continues at coordinate 594,770 of OZ240665.1, forward strand.
GGGTTCCAGACGCAGTGCGAGCGCCGAATGCCAGCGGATAACCGGTGGAATTGAGGTAGTTGTCTTCAAACGCCCCGGCCTGAACATACCAGAGCGGAGTGAGCTTGTAGGTGGCTCGGCCGCCCCAGGTCGGGAATGGCAGTGTTGGGAAGTCGCCATCCACCGTGACGGTGGTGGAGTAGGCCGTGATGGGGTCGAGCGAATTGGCCAGAAAGAAGTAGCGATACACGCTGGTCTGGCCGAATTCGACCGAGAAGCGATCGTTGAGGAGCCGTTGCTCGTAGGTGAGTTCTGAAAGATAGGCGAAATGGCCGGACAGGGCGGGTGTGCCTTGGAGATTGCTGACCAGTTCGCCGCCGCCGTCGATCACGTAGTTAGGCTCGTTGGCCCTCAGCGTGTTGAAGGTGATCGAGGCATGGAGATTACCGCCGGTGATCCCAGCCAGCTTGCCAAGATCGACGTCGACACTCGGCGCGATCGCCACCAGGTTGTTGAACTCGTGGGTTCGGACGCCGGCCGACGTGTTCGTCGACACCTTGTCGAAACCAAGGCCATGAACGTCGATGCCCTCACTGAGAAGCGTGCTGCCGAGTCCGGGAAACAGGCCGACCCGGGGCACGGACGAGATTGGCGCCGGCGGACCGCCGGTTGCTTGTGATGAGTTCCCGGTCGTGTTCTGGCCGGAAGTCGGCGCCACTCCGAGGGGACTGCTGCTGTTTCCCGGGCTTGCCGTGGGCGACCCGGCGTTGGGCGGAACCGCGGTGAGTGGCAGCGCTTGCGCTTCGATAACGACGGCCGGGTCGGTCGCTGCTGGCGCCGGGTCCGCAGCTCGCGCACCGCACGGTATCGCGACTGAAACGAGCGCCGCGAGGCATGGTAGTGCACGGCCAATGTTCGGTATCGAAGACGTAGACGTCTTGTCCCGCTCACCAGGTCTGCGGATCAGATCTTGAATTTGCAGCGATACCTGAAGCCGCCACCGCGGCATCATTGCATGCAGTCGTTGTGTGTCCAATTCGTCCCTCCCCAGGGCACTTCGATGTTGACTTCATCGTGATCGGGACGAGACCACGCAGGTCGGATATGTGTCAACAGTCGTTTTGCGCCGAGGACTTCCTCTGAGCGCGCGCCTCACTCAATGCGCCATGCGGGCGCTTTCCGAACGGCGCAGAAACGGACTCACACCACAAAACTGTTGACAGTTTGTTCAGGAAATGCGTTGCTTTGGCGAACGGTGCATGGTCTGAACGCCGGTTTGAGGGGTTGGAACGAATGTCGTGCTGGCATCGCGCTTCGCCGATAGTTGCGTTGACATCGATCCAAACGGCCCGGCCGCTGGCAGATTGCTTGCCCGCCATTCCTGCTGCACGAGACCTATTCCCGAGTATGGGGCTGACGATGGACCGAGCGCCACACGCGCCGTCTCGGCGTCTGCGGGCCATCAACCCATTCGCAAGCGCTGGCGAGCTGTGACGTGACATCAGCCGGGGCAACCAAGACTATGAACGGCAGGACCGCAGTCGCACAGCACTTCGCCTTGGTAGAGACAGGGAGTCGCTCCCGGCCCTGCGCCAGGCAGCGGGCGCAATTCAGTAATCAGAGAGGTTGTCGATGAGCGAGCGCAAGGCCAGACACTGGATCGGCGGCGAGTGGGTGAGCACCGGCGTCGAAAAGCACAGCATCAATCCCGCCACGGGCCGGGTGATCGGCACATTTCACGACGGCGGCGCTGACGCTGCTCAAGCGGCCATAGCCGCCGCCGCCGCAGCGTTTCGCCAGAGCGCCTGGGCGTTCGATCCGATGCTGCGAGCCACGGCGCTCAGCCATCTGGCGGATGCCTACGCGGCTCGCCTGAACGATGTGGTCGACACGTTGTGTTTGGAGAACGGCAAGCTGCGCTACGAGGCGAGCTTCGAAGCCAATTTCATCATCCGCGGCCTGCGCTTCGCCGCCGGGCTGGCGGTGCAGAACTTTGGCCGCGTGGTTGATCCGCGGCCAGGCTTGCAATCGATGTCGATCCGCCAGCCGGTCGGTGTCGCAGGGCTGATCATTCCTTGGAACTCCCCCGCCTATCTCTGCATCCGGGCCCTGGCGCCGGCCCTGGCCGCAGGCTGCACGACCGTGGTGAAAATGCCGGCCCAGGCGGCACAAAGCGGCGCCCTGACGAGCGAAATCGTCGCCAGCGTTGGCGAGATACCGCGCGGTGTCGTCAACGTGTTCACCGAGACGGGCGCAGACGGCGCACGCTTGCTGGTGGATTCGCCGCTGGTTCCGGTCATCAGCTTCACCGGCAGCACGGCCACCGGCCGGGCGATCGCGCAAGCGGCGGCGCGCCATCTCAAGCGCGTTGGCCTCGAGCTCGGCGGCAAGACGCCCCACCTGGTGTTCGACGATGCCGACTTGAACGCGGTGCTGCCAACCATCGAGAAGTCGTCCACGGTGTTCGCAGGCCAGTTCTGCATGACCGGCAGCCGCATCCTGGTGCAACGGGGCATTGCCGACCAGGTCAAGTCCGGCTTGGCAGAGCGGCTGGAACGGGTTCGCCCAGGACCGGCCGCAGACGCCGCCAGCGAGATGGGGCCGCTCATCGACCTTGCGTCTGTTGCGCGTGTGGACGCGGCCGTCGAGGGCGCGATCCGGGCCGGTGCCAAGCCGATCGTCCGCGGCGGACCGTCCAGGAACCCCGAACTGGCCGGCGGCGCGTTCTACCATCCATCGTTGCTGGAAGTGACCGACGCTTCGTTGCCAATCGTGCAGACGGAGACCTTTGGCCCGGTGCAGACGCTGCAAGTGTTCGACACCGAGGACGAGGCGGTCGCACTGGCGAACGACAGTGAATACGGTTTGAGCGCCTGCATCTGGAGCCGTGATGTCGACCGGCCGATGCGGGTCGCGCGGCGGCTCGAGGCGGGACTGATCTCGATCAATAGCTGGGCCAACTTGGCTGTCGAGTTCGAGGAAGGTGGTTTCAAATCGAGCGGCCTTGGCCGCCTGGGCGGACTGGCCTCGCTCGAGGACTTCCTCGAATACAAGCAGATCACGCAGAACTACGACGGCGGCCACTGAACCGGAGCGTAATCGTATGTCATCCCCATCACCCTCGTACGGCACCACGCAGGCTGCCGTCGTGTCCGAGCGGAACGGACGGTTCGTGCTCCGTGATGTGGAAGTGTCGGCTCCCCGCCCGGACGAGGTCATCGTCAAGATGGAAGCCAGCGGCATGTGCCACGCCGATCTGTCGGCGCGGTCGGGCAGCGTGCCATTTCCGCTGCCTGCGGTGCTCGGCCACGAGGGGGTGGGTCGCGTGGTCGAGGTGGGCTCCGCCGTGCAAGAGGTTACCCCGGGTGACCGGGTCGTGATCAGCTTCAGTTGGTGCGGACACTGCCCCGCCTGTCTGCGCGCTGCCCCGGTGTATTGCCGAAGCTGGCCCACTCTGAACCTGGTGGGCGGCAGCCGGGCAGACGGTTCGACCACGCTTCGCTGCGATGACGCCACGCTGCATGGTCACTTCTTTGGCCAGTCCTCATTCTCACGCCTGGTCGTGACCACGGCGCGCGCCGTGGTGAAGGTGCCGGACGACATTCCAGCCTCGGTGTTGGCGCCGCTCGGTTGCGGCGTGCAGACCGGCGTCAGCGCCGCAACCGCAGTGTTGCGTCCCGCTGCGGGCGCCCGGGTGGCGGTGTCCGGCGCTGGCGCGGTGGGCTTGTCCGCGATCATGGGGCTTGGTCTGACCGGCGCCGCCCAAATCATCGCAATCGATGTACATCCGGGTCGTCTCGCGCTCGCCCGCGAGCTTGGCGCGACCGACACGATCAATGCCGCGTCGGGGGACGTGGCCGAACAGATCGCGGACTTGACCGGCGGCGCCGGCCTGGATGGGGTGATCGAGACGAGCGGCAATCTTCGCGCGCTTCACACGGCGATTACATCGCTGGCGGCAGCGAGTACTTGTGTGGTGGTCGGCGTGCCGAACTTCGGCGAGACGGTCGCCGTGGACGTGATCAATCTCGTTGCGCGCGGTCTAAGGATCGTTGGCACCAACCAGGGCGATGCTATTCCGCGGGTGTTCATTCCGCACCTGATCGCGCTGTATCGCAGCGGCCGCCTGCCGATCGAAAAGGTGGTGACTGATTACAGCTTCGAAAGCATCAACGATGCCGCCGAAGCCTCGCTCAACGGAGAGGCGATTAAACCGGTGCTCCATATGGCGTAGACGCGCCGACAACCCAGTAATTCCACGCAGCCAGACTCCGCGGCAGCGGCGGTGTTCGGCCAAGCATTGCAAAGGACGAGACGCATGGACTTAGCTTCTGTGAATGGCAATGTGGAACGGCTTCAGCCGAGGATGTCTTGCGACGTTGCCATCGTTGGCTATGGTCCGGTCGGGATGGTGATGTCGATCCTGCTTGCGCAACGCGGCCTGTCCGTGATCGTCGTGGAGCGGTTTCCAGAGCGCTACAAGCTTCCGCGCGCCGGGCACTTCGACAGCGAGACGTTCCGAACCTTTCAGCAGATGGGGATTGCGGAAGCGATGGAACTCATCGCCCGGCCGATGCTGGAGTGGGAGTTGGTGACGGCCGAGATGGAGGTGCTTGCCAAGATCAAGCTTGGCTTGGGTGGCGCAGGCTGGAAGGAAAGCTACCTGACCTTCCAGCCGGAGTTCGAAGAAATCTTTGATGCGCGGGCCAAGGAGCTGGGTGTGCGCACCTTCATGGGTGTCAGCGCACTCAGCATCGAACAGGAGCCTCATGGCGTGCGGCTTGCCGTGCGCGCCACGGACGACTCCACGTCAGACCCGTGCGTGATCGAGTCGTCTTTCCTGATCGGGGCGGATGGCGCCCGCAGCTTTGTGCGCGGTGCGATCGGCGTCGAACGCCGCAATCTCGGGTTCAAGGCGAACGACCAACTGGTCATCGACTTCGAGCACAACGATCCTGATCGGGACTTGCCGCAGCTCCCTGAAGTTTATCAGGTGCTCGACAGCAATCGTCCGCAATTGGCGGGGCGTTGGAGTGGCAGCCGCTGGTCGCGTTTCGAGTTCCACGCGATGGAAGGCGAGACCCGGGACTACCTCGAGAGCGAGGAAACTTGCTGGGCACTGCTTACCAAGTGGGGGATTTATCCCAGCGACGGCAAGATCGTCCGCCATTCGGTTTATGCGTTCGAGAGCTATCTCGCTGAAAGCTGGCGCCACGGACGCGTCTTCCTGATCGGAGACGCTGCCCATACCATGCCGCCCTTCATGGGCCAGGGTTTGTGTTCCGGAATACGCGACGCACTCAACCTTGCTTGGAAGATCGCCGCCGTTTCTGCCGGCGAAGCGGACCACCACTTGCTCGACAGCTATGAACTCGAGCGTATGCCGCACGTGACGGAGGTCGTCCATATGTCGATTGCGGTCGGCGACATGGTGCTCATGACTGATCCGGAGCAGGCGCGGCACCGCGACGATATGCTGCGTGCTGGCAAGGTACCGGAGGCGCCGGTGTTTCCACGATTGGGCGAGGGCATCGTGCGTCCGTCCGCCTCGCCGGACGCGCATGCAACGGATGGCCGGCCATCCATGCAGGCGCGGGTCGCTTTCGGCCGGCGCGTTGATCGGATCGACGAGTTTGTAAGGCCTGGCTGGCGGATCGTTTCTCGACATCCGGTTCCGGACTCTCTGTTCAATGATCGCCAGCATAAACTGCTGTCCGGGCTCAACGTCCAGTTCGCTCACGTCTCGCGGGGCGCCGGTGCTCAGTATAGCGACATCGACGGCGAATATGACTTATGGTACCGTAAAACCGGCAGGAAGGCGTTCCTCCAGCGTCCAGACCATTACATCTTCGGCTCCGTGCGGACGATAGAAGATTTGCCCGCACTCCTGGATGATCTTGCCAACGCTCTGGCTGCGAACGGCTGGAACGGGCTCGTGCCTGGCACCGCGGTGTTGGAAACCCTCTGAACAAGGTGATCCACCGCGCAACCGCGGCCTTGCTGGTGGGGTGGAAACGGTCGGGCCTCGTTAGCCCTTCTCGCTATCCAGGTCTTTCATCTGGGCCGGCGCGAGACGGGGGCCGGCGGCGGCTCCTTTCGGTACTGCCTGTTCGATCTCCGACAGGCTGTCGGCATCGAGCGAGAGTTCGACCGCACCCAACGCCTCGGCCAAGCGGTCCGGACGGCGCGCGCCGATGAGCGGCACGATGTCGCCACCCTGAGCCATTACCCAGGCGATTGCGAGCTGGGCAACGGTGGCGCCTCGCGCCGCGGCGATGGGACGGAGCGCGTCGCTAAGCCGGAGATTGCTTTCGACATTGCCCGGCTGCAAACGCGGTATCCGGGCACGTCCGTCGCCCGGCGCCAACGCAGAGGGCCAATGGCCGCTGAGCAGACCCCGCGACAGCACGCCGTAGGCCGTGACGCCGATGCCGAGCGAGCGGCAGGTGGGCAGGATCGTGTCCTCGATGCCGCGGCTGAACAGAGAATATTCAATCTGCACATCGCAGATGTCATGCACTGCGTTGGCACGCGCGATGGTCGCGGACCCAACCTCCGATAATCCGATATGCCGGACATAGCCCGCCCGTACCATCTCGGAAATCGCGCCGACCGTGTCCTCGATCGGAACGGCGGGATCAAGCCGCGCCGGCCGGTAGATGTCGACGTAGTCAGTCCCGAGCTTGCTGAGTGTTTGCGCCAGCGCATTTTTCACCAGGCTCGGCCGCGTGTCGAACCCAAGCATGTCGCCAGCCGGATCGCGCAGCGCACCGAACTTCACGCTGAGCAGCAATCGCTCGCGTGGAAGTTGCCTCAGTGCTTCGCCGATCAGAACCTCATTATGGCCCATGCCATAAAAATCGCCGGTGTCGAGCAGCGTGACGCCGGCCTCCGCTGCAGCGCGCAGCGTCGCGAGACTTTCGGCGCGGTCAGCCGGGCCGTACGATCCGGACATGCCCATGCAGCCAAGGCCTAATGCGGAACTGCTTGGACCATGGCGCCCGAGGCGACGTGTTTGCATAGCTATCTCCGGTGTCCAGAGCTGCCGACCGCGCAAGCCCCGCCTCTCGCAGACGCTGCATAGAACACCGTGTCCTCCTCGCGCTCGCCGACCGAACTGCTGTGACGCTCGTGGCGGATAGCTCCCACGCATCCACAATGGCCGTCAATTCAAATTCAAAAGTGTCATCACTCTACTCGCCGCCTCCTATTTGCGGTTCGGGCAGAAAGGCATTGCGCTGCAGCAAAGTCTCCTGCCGGGCGGCGAGGCAGCGCCCTGGTTTGGCGGTGAAGTCGCCGCTACGGCAATCCAGCTTCCCAATAACTGTTGACAGTTGTTGCTGAGCCTATACGTTACTGATAAATCGGCCGAACGGCGTTATCGTCCTGGGAGAGATCATGCGTGCTGAGAGGCCTCGGATTGCCAGGCCGCATTCCGATCATGCGCCTTGTTGCGATGCAAACTTACGCAGAGGGTCTCGTCGGCGTCTTCTGCCCGGCAAACTCCGTGCTGGATTCTTGATCACGCGGCACTGGCGGGATTGACACCATGGCCCGAATATCACCGATGCCGGCCGAGGCTGTCGTGACCGACGCAAATCAATCCGCCGCCAATGTCAAAGCGGCCGATCAGGAAGCTGACTCCGGGTTGGCCGTCCGCGTTGCAGTGCTCTGCTCAGCCGTCGCCTTTCTTGATGGCTTTGACAGCACGTCCATTAGCATTGCTGCACCGCTCTTGGTCCAGCAACTGCACATCTTGCCTGCGCAACTCGGGTTGGTGTTCTCCTCAGCACTGTTCGGAGCAACGCTGGGCGCGATAACGTTCGGGCGTCTTGCGGATCGCTTCGGCCGCAAGCGGATGCTGCTCATTTCAACGTTTATTTTCGGCCTGTTTACCCTCGGGACGGCCTTGGCGACCTCGTTGGGCGGCTTGCTTGCGCTGCGCTTCTGCGCTGGCATCGGTCTCGGTGGTGCCTCGCCCTGCTTCATAGCGCTGGCGTCCGAATTTGCACCCAGCGCTTACCGCGAACGGGTTGCAGCGTTCATCTGGACCGCCTTTGCGCTTGGCACAGTGATCGGCACGTTCATCAGCGCCTACTTGGTGTCGATTTCCGGATGGCAGTCGATCTTCCTTGTTGGCGGCGCCGCTCCGGTTGTCGTCCTGTTTGCCCTGGTCATCTGGCTGCCTGAGTCGAGGCAGTTCCTGCGGCTGCGGGATCGGAGACCGGGCGAGACCGGACATGGCACCAATGAGCCCGGCGTCCACGGCCTGTTGACGGGCGGCAAAGCACCGGAAACCCTACTGCTCTGGTTTGCCTTTTGGACCGCCTTCGGGACGATGGTGGCCGTGTTTTCCTTCGCGCCGACGATCATGCGTGATCACGGCATTGCGCTGTCCCGTGCCGCCGTGGCGCTGGGCCTCGCTGGCATCGGATCGCTCATCGGCTCCGCGATTGCGGGCCTGCTGATCGAAAAGATCGGGCCCACCATCGTGCTGACGGCGGCGTTTGCGCTTGGCGGCATCGCAACGGCCTTTTTGGGATATGCGCCAGGCTCGCTCGGAACGACCGCCGGCATCATGGCGTTGGTCGGCCTGTTCGTGGGTGGCATCGGCGGCGCCGGGCTGCTTGCGTTTGCTGCCGTGATCTATCCCACGGCAATGCGGTCCACCGGCGTCGGGAGCGCGATGGGATCGGCGCGGTTTGGCCAGGTCAGCATGCCGCTTGCCGTCAGCGCCATCTTGAGTGCCGGGTTTGGTTACAGCGCCGTGTTCTTGGTCCTGGGAGTTATCCTCGTCGGAGCCGCTCTCGCCGTCCTCGGGCTGCAACAGCGACGACGCAGAATGCTCTCGCCGGATCTGCACCCGCAATCGCCACCCTCGTGACGAGCATGGCGCAACCCTTCTCCACCAGGCTATCATGACCGACCCGGCGCTCTCGCCAACACCAGCCTCCACTCCCGCGTTTGCGGGTACGGAGGCAAGATTTTACCAGCATCGTATCGGCGACCTCGAGGTCGTGGCGCTGAGCGACGGCGGGATCCCCGTGCCACGCCCTCCCGGAACACGAGGAACTGCGGACTTCGTTTTGCGTGCGCTCGCCTGCTTGTTGATCCGCCTGCCGAGTGAGGGCGGGCTCGTGCTGATCGATGCAGGGTTCGGGCCGGCTGCTAAGCGGGCGGGCTTGCCGCTCCCCACAGCCGGTCGCCTGTTGGCCTCACTTTCAGCCGCCGGGATCGCCGCAGAGGATATTGGCACCGTTCTCATCTCCCACATCCATCCGGACCATGTGGATGGTCTGTATGACGATGACGGAGTTGCGACCTACCCGAACGCCACCTATCGGGTTGGGGCCGAGGAGTTGGCATTTTGGAGCCAGCAGGAGCTCGATCTGAGCTGGTCTCCGTCGCCCCCGCCCTTCAAGGCAGAGATGCTTGCGACAGCAAAGCGGCTGCTCGGCTTCGCAGGCAACACGCTCCAAACGTTCCATGCGGGACAGCCGGCCATGCCAGGCATCGAAACGATGCTGCTACCCGGGCACACGCCGGGTCAAGTCGGCTTCATCATGTCCAGCCGCGGCGACCATCTGCTTTATACCGCCGACGCACTCACCACACCCGAGATGTCGATCGAGGCGCCGGATCGCCAGAACCCGATCGATCTCGATCCCGAGCTTGGCATTAGGACGCGCAAGACACTCCTCGAAAAGCTGTGCCAACCTGGCTGGCACAGCTTTTCGCCGCATTTCCCGTGGCCGAACCTCGGATCCGTTCGCAAAGCAGGGGAGCGGTATAGGTGGAATCCAGCCGGGTGATCGCCGGCTCCTAGCCCAAGAGCCTCCCCTGTGATGACCCATCGCAGGCAGGCCCATGCGCCGGACCCAGTTTAAGAATTATAGCACAGCACTTCGGAGGCCGACCGGAAGCAGATGACCAACAGCTCTCAAACCCTCTTGGACCAGGTCGCCGTCGCGGACGTAATCATGCGGGAACGTCTCGCCCGCGACAATGCCAAATGGTCGGAAATGGCGAGCTACTACCATCCGGACTCGATGGTCGATGTATCTTGGTTCAAAGGCAGCGGCGCCGAGTTCGTGGCCCAATCCAAGTGGCAGGCGGACAAGCGCGTCGCGACCAGCAATGCGATCAACTTCCACATCATGTCGCCCGCGGTGGTGACGGTGCGCCACGACCGCGCGATTGCCGAGACGCCCTGTTCTCTGCGCAGCTTCATGAAGCTTGGTGGTGTGGAAGTCAGCCGTGATAGTTTCGTCCGGTTGCTGTGGCGTGCCCAGCCGCTTGATGGAGGCTGGCTGATTGCGGGGTTGCGCTGCGTCTACGTGCGCGATTTACTGTATACCTGCCAGCCAGGGCAAACCCCCGTGCTCGATGACACCAGGCTCAACAGCTATCGCCTGTCTTATCGCTACACCGCATACATGCTGACGGACCTTGGCCTATCACCCCGTGATGACTTGCCCGGCGACGACCGGCCCGAAACGGTCGTGGCGTTGCGGGCCGGCGAGCAGGCTTGGCTGGAGCAAGCATGAGCCTGCTGTGCGTACGCGATGCCAGGACAGGTGGCGGCCGCAAAGGGCGTGCGTTTGCGCAAGCACCTTGCGTGGCGTTTGATCGTTGCCTGAATCGTGTGGCCGCGCAGAAGGAGAGTTGCCTCAATGAGCGACATTGATGAGATCACGCAGCTTGTTCTGCATGAGCGGCAAGGACGGGACCGTGGCTGGTGGGAGCAAATGGCCGCGTGCTTCCATCCGGATTCATCGGTCAGCTTGAGCTGGTTCGACGGCACCGGCGCCGACTTCGTGACACGCTCGCGCGCCATGAGCGAAGCCGGCCTGCGGCCATTGCATCGGGTGGCGGCGCCTGTGGTGCACGTCGCGGGCAGCCGCGGCTTTGTGGAGCTGCCCGCTGCCATCGAGGTCCGGTTCCCGATCGGCGGCGTCGAGGCGGACCTCATCTCCTACTCGCGGCTGATCTACCGAGTCGAACGTCGTGAGCTGTCTTGGAAGATATCGAGCCTGACCGCGATCTACGAGCGCGACACACTGGCACCGGCGATTCCCGGCACTACGCTCGACGTCGATTCGGCGCAGTTCACCCGCTTCCGTCCGTCATACCGTTGCCTCGCCTATCACATCAGCCTTCGCGGCGCGCCAGTACGCGACGACCTGCTGGGCGACGACCAGCCGGAACGCACCAACGCCCTGTACGACAAGATTTTGGATTGGTTGCACTCTGGGGTGATGGCAGCCTGAGAGGCTTTTTTGCTTTGAGCAATACCGCACCGTGAGCATGTTGATTAAAGCCGCAATCGTTTCTATGTGGCATGAAGTCTATCGGGGTAAAAACCATCATTATTGAGCAACGCACCTACGTCCTCCACACGCATGCGAGCATGGTGGAGTATCTGCGTATCCTCGAAACGGAGGGGTGGTGATGCAAACACCGATGTTCGGCGGTTTAATCGGCTACTGCACCACAGAGTTTGGCGCTCGGAACGAAGGGGTGCATCGTCGGCGCCGGGAGTTGGCGGCGAACCCTCGATGGCTGGCTTGCCTGGCGAAGCTTCGCCCCATGATCATGACCAATACCATGACCAATAAGATCATGGATCCGACATCATTCTCGCCGACTCAATAGCCGGTGGCGCTGGTCGTTACGGGCTGCGGCTTTCGTCACACGTAAAACTTGGGAGTTCATGCATGAGCGCCGATGTCACGAAGTTGGGTTCGCAGGGGCCGGCTGTCTATCCCATCGCTCTGGGGTGTGCGGCGATGTCAGGCGCTATCGGCCAAGCGACGGACGACGCCGAGAGCATCGCGACGATCCAGCAGGCGATCGAACGGGGAGTGAACCTGATCGACACTGCCGACTTCTACGGCGGGGGGCACAATGAGCTGCTCGTCGGCAAAGCCATCCAGGGCCGGCGCGACAAGGTCATTCTCTCGGTCAAGTTCGGCGGCTTGCGTTTGCCGAACGGGACGTTCATCGGTCTTGATTCTCGCCCGGCGTCAGTAAAGAACTTTTTGACTTACACCCTCACACGCCTCGGCGTGGACCACATCGACATCTACCGCCCTGCCCGGCTGGATCCTCAGGTTCCAATCGAAGACACCATCGGGGCGATTGCCGACCTGATCAAGGCGGGTTACGTGCGGCAGATCGGTCTCTCCGAGATGGGACCGGAGACGATCCGCCGGGCTCACTCGGTACATCCGATCTGCGACCTGCAGATCGAATATTCGCTCATGGCGCGGGGTCCTGAGCGGGCGATCTTTCCCCTGCTAGAACAGCTTGGCATTGCCGTCACGGCATACGGCGTGCTGGCTCACGGCCTGCTGAGCGGCAAAGCGAAGCCGGCTGGTGCGGGCGATCCCCGTCACCATCTGCCTTGGTTTAGGGAAGGCAACTTCGAACGTAACCAAAAGCTGGTTCAGGCGCTTGCATTGATCGCGAAAGAAAAGGGCGTAACACCATCCCAGCTCGCCTTGGCCTGGGTGATAGCACAGGGCGAAACGATTGTTCCGGTCGTTGGCGCTCGCAAACGTATGCAAATAAGCGAGTTGCTCGACGCAATAGACATCAAATTGTCGGCGGATGACCTGGCAGCGATTTCGCAAGCTATCCCGGCCGATGCCGTGGCAGGCACACGCTACGATGAGCGACTGATGAAGATGTTGGACAGTGAGCGCGCGGCGGCGCCAGCAACGAGCGCTTGATTTCGGAAGTATCTCGAGCCTGAGGCGGCGCTATTGACGGCGGATGCGGTTATTGGCCTGCAATTATCCCGGAACCGGGCTTGAGCGCGGTGTTTGAACACGTTAAAAGACGTCGCCAAGTAAATCTTTTGCACAACAAGAAACGACAACTATACGATTGTGGAGGAAACACCATGATGAAACGCAGGATGAGACGCAGTAAGTATGCCGGTTCCGCCGTGGCGGCGATGCTCTTGGCTGGATCGGGCAGCCATGCGCAAGCCGCCGGTCCGCTGATCAACACCACGGGTGGCGCGGTCCAGGGCATCTCGACATCGACCACGAACGAGTATCTTGGTATCCCCTACGCAGCCCCGCCCATCGGCTCGCTTCGGTGGAAAGCGCCACAGCCTACGACGTGGCCCGGCGTGCTGCAGGCCAACACGCTGCCGCCACTCTGTCCGCAACCCGCCGGGCCGCTTGGTGGCGCAAGCCTGACTGAGAATTGTTTGTTCCTCAACGTCTTCACCCCGAGCGTGGGCGGCACCCGGCTTCCGGTCATGGTTTGGATCCACGGCGGCGCCTTCAAGACCGGCACTGGCGACACGTATGACGGCTCGGCCCTGGTCCAGAACGGCGTGATCGTTGTCACGCTCAACTATCGGCTGGGTTACCTCGGCTTCCTCGCCAATCCCGCCTTGGACGCGGAGAGCCCAGCCGGCGGCTCGGGTGATTACGGCCTGATGGATCAGCAGGCGGCGCTGCGGTGGGTTAAGGCCAACGCCGCCTCGTTCGGCGGCGACCCGGACCGGATCACCGTGTTCGGTCAGTCGGCCGGCGGGCAGTCGGTGCTGGACCAACTGGTGTCGCCCAGTGCGGAAGGCCTGTTTCAGCGCGCGATCATAGAAAGCGGCTCTTACGCGTTCACGCTGCCATCGCTTGCGAGCAACGACGCCAAAGGCACCGCCTTCGCCGACGCTGTCGGCTGCGGTAACGACGCCACCTGCCTGCGTGGGCTGTCGGTTTCGACCATTATTGGGCAGGAAAGCCCCAGCTCGTCTGTGGCGAGTCCCTTGGGCAGCCAGTTCCAACCCAATGTCGGCACGGCCATCCTGCCGTACCAACCGCTGCTAGGCATCGCTTTCGGCGCGCTGAACCGCGTTCCGGTGCTGCAGGGAACCAACCACGACGAGGGGCGCCTGTTTACGGCGATCGACTTCGACTTCCAAGGCGGACCGCTGCAAGCCTCTGGGTATGACACCGCGATCGCCAGCGTGGTCAGCTCCAAGTTCGTCTTTGCCGCTGCCGCGCAGTATCCCGCGAGCGCCTACACCAGCCTCGATCTTGCCTTTGCGTCGCTGTTCACCGATGCGACGTTTTCCTGTTCCGCTTTCACCTTCGATCAGTTGCTGTCACTGCACGTTCCCACCTACGCTTACGAGTTTGCCGACGAGAACGCGGCTCGGCTGTCGCTGCCGACCGATCCATTCCTGCCGCTCGCCGCGACGCACGGCACCGAGTTGCCGTTTCTTTGGGCTAACCTAATTGGGACCGGCATTCCAAAGGGAGCCACGCTGACGACGGCGGAGCAGCAGCTTTCCGCGCAGATGCTGGCCGCTTGGACCAACTTCGCCAAAGCAGGCAATCCGAATGGTCCGACTGTGACTGAGTGGCCCCGGTTTGAACTTGGATCTAAGCTCGTCAACCAGCTTGTCCCCACAACACCGTCGCCAATCTCCAACTTTAGCACCGAGCATAAATGTTATTTCTGGGAGCCGGTGCTTGCGCTGGTGGCCTCGCAGGCGGGCGCGCTTTAGCGACAGTCGGCCGCCGTCCGGGTCTGACCCGGACGGCGGCACATATACGCCGGCGAAGGTCCGATGAGATTGCTCGGGCCATGAAGGCTGCCTCCTTCGCCAACCCGCGGTTCTAGCGATCCGCGGCTGCTGCGGGGACGGGATCGGCCGCGCGGAGCGTCAGCGCACTGGCCGGCCATTCGCCGGTGAGCCAGTGCTTGGCAACGCTGCATTCATGCGAACTCACTTTGGCGCGGACACTCTCGCCAAGCGCCCGGTAGCCTGCTCCTGCGGCCCCATCGCTGAAACTCAATAGTGCCATACCCGCCAACCCCTGGGAGAGGCCGTGCAACTGTCCATCCTCACGCGGGGTGGCGAGACAGGAGACCGTCTCCAATGGCCCGTTGAAGCCGGGGAACATTGCAAGATCATCCACCCGCATGACCTGCACGTCGTTCGGGCGCTTCGCTTTCACGAGCGCTCCCTTCAGAGTCGGCCGGCCAGGATTGAAAGAGCGAATGACGATGGAGGTCGAAGTGAAAACAATCTGCACCCCGTCGGTCGCCGCGGCCTTGACCAGCGTCTCGGGGTTTTCAGGAACCAGGTTGCCATCATCGTCCTTGACTGCCAGCGCGAGCCCATCCAAAGACCGCAGCTCCGCCTCCGCAAGGGCTTTTTGCAAGCGCGCGGCCGAGATCGCCTGCATATGGTTTGCACAGGCTTGCACAAACTGCGAGCGCGGGCTGTCAGCCGCGAAACTGGGCGCCAGCGGCTGGGCGGTATCATAAGGTGAGACATAGGGTTCGCACAGAGCGATCCCGCGCGGCGCACTGACGCTGTCACCAGCAAAAGCAGCGTCGATCTCCTGCAGCCCCGCCGCCGTGGCAGCGTGCCGCAGCGGTGCGGCGACCGTCTCGAACTCGGCGCTAAAGGCCTTGACGGCTTTGTCGTGAAACGCGGCTTGCCCCCCGTCGAACGGGTTCTGCGGTTTCGGCGCCCAAGCAAGATCGGCGTCCGTCAGTTCAAACCAGTGGCCGAGTTCCAGCCCGCTGCGTGTCAACGGATAAGCTCTGACCCGTGCGACCACCGTGGCGAGGTGCTGCTGAAAGATGACCTGGTTGCGGCTGTCCAGATCGGCTGGGCAAGAATTCGCCAACTCGTGCATTTGGTCCTGGCTGAGGCCGAACTCGAGCGGGTTGAGCGTATCGCCCGAAGGCGCGTTGAAGTAAGGCCGCCACATTGCGAAGCAAGCCGGCCAGCTTTGTTGCACAGCCGCCGTGGCGATTGGTTGTTCCATGATCGTCTGATGAACGCCGGCAATAAGTCGTTGCAACCGCGGCTCCAGCGTCGCTTGAACGGCCCGGCGGCAGGCCGTCACCAAGCGCTTGGACAGGTCGAAGCGCTCATCGCTCGGCCACACTCTGGCATACGGGCCGAGCAGACCGAAGCATTCCCGGTCAGGCGCCGTAATGGTCTCGGACGCGGCGTATCGTGCGACGGCCTCGTCTAGGCTGCGCTCCATGCGGTCGCCTGCCGCGTCAAATCGCTGACGCAGTCGCGCAGAGAAAGCCGCCTCCATGGGTGCGATGCTGGCGTTTGCATCCTGGTCGGCGGGGTACAGCATGGCCAACGCGCGGGCGGCATCGGCCGGAGGCTGCGAATCTGTGGCGCCTCCGGGCGGCTGCAGCGGATCCGTCAGCGGCAGATCGGCCCGCGGTTGCTGATCGGCCAGGCGCGCCGCCATCGCAGACAGGAATGCAGTGCGGTCCTGGACGCAGCGTTGCGCCAATTTGCTGGCCAAGTCAGGGATTGGCAGTGAGGTTTGCGCGTTCGTGATCCAGGCGCAGTAATACACCTGGCGTGGCGGCAGGACGACACGATCCGCTTTGTCGAGTGCGGCCGTCAGCGTGTTGAAACGGGCATCCAGTTCCGCGAGCAGGATCGGCAGCGCCTGTGCACGCTTGTCCGCCCGGGCTTGCTGGGCCGCTGGCGAGAACAGCGCCGCGTTGACGCCATTGCCGACCGAGTTGGAGGGTGCGAAGAAACGCAAGCGGATCGCAGCGTCGAGCGAAAGCGGTGCCGCAATCAGCTCGTCCTGATAGGCCTGCGACCAGGCACCGTCGCGCAGATCCCGCCGAAAGTCCAAATCGGTGGGCCTGATCTCTCGAGGTCGAACTGGGTTCGGACTGCTCGCATCGCCCCATGTCACGCCGGGTATCACGGCCGCCGGGTCGAAGTCGGCGGCAGATGCGTTGGCGGGGACAACGAAGCAGGCAAGCAGCACAGGCAAGAGCGCGAACCAACCGCGCCACGCCAACTGACAAAGATGACCGCGTCGCAAGGTTGCTCCTACTCGCAGTTCGCGGGACTGCCGTAAACCGCAACTGCAGAGGCACACAAGCGCTTTTTAGTCTCGTGAGTGGCTTGCGCGGGCGGCCCTAGAAAGCCCCAGCGCCCGCCAACCCGCCATACACGCCGAACAGCGTCGTGATCGTCAGCACGACGATCACCACCCACTTGTAAGCGCCCTGCAGCCGGACCGCCGGCGGCAGCGCGTGCAGCGCCAGCGCCACCAGGAAGAACAGCACCAGCGGCAGCAGGAATGCGTTCATCACCTGGACGTCCACGTTCAAGGCGACCAGGTCCGGCGACACGCCGATCAGCACCGCCCCGGCGATGATGCAGAGCGAATAGACCCCGTAGAACCAGGTGGCCCGGCGCGGCGGCAGCTCGAGCGAACGCTGGTAGCCGGTCACCTCGCCGACGCCCCAAGCCAGCGCCAGGGACGCCACGATCGCCGCCACCATCCCCGCCCCGAGCACGCCCAGGCTGAACACCAGCTTGGCGGTCGCGGCGCCCAGCAGCGGGGTCAGCGTCGCGGCCATGTCGCCGATGGTGTTGAGCGAGGCTTGCTTGTTCGGGGTGCCGAGCACGGCCGCGCAGGCGATCAACGCCGCCGCCATCACCAATTGAGTGACGATCGCGCCGATCGCGGTATCCCAGCGCGCTGCGGTGAGATGCTCCGGCCGCAAGCCTTTATCGGCGATCGCGGACTGCTGGTAGAACACCATCCAGGGCATGATCACCGCGCCGATATTGGCCGCGACCAGGAACAGGTAGTCGGTGTCGGCAAACGGGATGCGGACCGCCTCGCGCGCCATGGTGCCGATCGCGGGATGCGCGGTGTAGGCGACGATGAAGAAGGCGAATTCGAACAGGCCGATGGCGATCGCTGCCCGCTCGACCCGGCGATACGACCCGGTGAGCACCACTGCGATCAGCGCCGCGGCGGCCAGTGGCAGGCTGACGAAGCGCGACACCCCATACAGGTCGCCCACCGCGGCCACGCCGGAGAATTCCGACAGCAGCGCTCCCGCCGTCGCCACCGCCAGGCCGCACGCCGAGACCCAGCCCCAGAAGCGGCCGAAGGTCTGACAGATCAGCTCGCCATGGCCACGCCCGGTATACACGCCCAGCCGCACCGTGAGCTCCTGCGTGATGTAGAGGATCGGCATCAGCAGGACCTGGATCAACAGCAGCCGGTAGCCCCATTGCGCGCCGCTCTGCCCCGCCGTGACCAGGCTGCCGACGTCGGTGTCGGCCAGCATGACGACGATGCCGGGGCCGAACACGGCCAGCCAGCCGCCCAGGCGGGGGCCGCGCGGCTTGGTGGCGACGCTTTGCACGTGATCCATCGTCCATTCCCGGGTCGAGTTGTAGTTGCGACTTACTCGCAACAACGCCCGCGGTCAATCGCGCGAGGAACGTGGCGGCACGAGAAACATTGTCAGCCGCGGCCGCCTGCACCAAAACGGCAGTCCATGGCCACGCTCACGCTCCATAACAGCCTGACCCGCCGCCGCGAGGCGCTCGTCCCGATCGACCCGGCGCATGTCCGGCTGTACGCCTGCGGCCCGACCGTCTACGACCGCGCGCATATCGGCAATGCGCGCCCGGAAGTGGTGAACGACGTGCTGGTGCGGCTGCTGCGGCAGCTCTATCCGCGCGTGACCTATGTCCGCAACATCACGGACGTCGACGACAAGATCAACACGAGGGCCGCCGCCGACGGGGTGCCAATCGCCACGGTGACGGAGCGCACCCTGGCCGATTTCCATGCCGACATGGCGGCGTTGGGCGTGCAGCCGCCGGACGTGGAGCCGCGGGCCACCGGGCACATCACGCAGATGGTGGCATTGATCGAGCGGCTGATCGCCGGCGGCCATGCCTATGAAGCGGAGGGGCACGTGCTGTTCGCGGTGGCGAGCTATGCCGAATACGGCCGCCTCTCGGGCCGCAGCCCGGACGAGCTGCTGGCCGGCGCCCGGGTGGACGTGGCCCCTTACAAGCGCGACCCGGGCGATTTCGTGCTGTGGAAGCCCTCCGCGCCCGAGCTGCCGGGCTGGGAGAGCCCTTGGGGCCGCGGCCGGCCGGGCTGGCACATCGAATGCAGCGCCATGGCCTACACCTATCTCGGCGAGAGCTTCGACATCCATGCCGGGGGCACGGACCTGCTGTTCCCTCACCACGAGAACGAACGCGCGCAATCCTGCTGCGCCTTCCCCGGCAGCAGCTTCGCGCGGATTTGGATCCACAACGGCATGCTGCGGGTGGAAGGGCAGAAGATGTCCAAGTCGCTCGGCAACTTCACCACGGTGCGGGACGTGCTTGATCGGGCGCCGGGCGAGGCCGTGCGGCTGCTGCTGCTGCGCACGCAGTACCGCGCGCCGCTGGATTTCACCGCCGCTGCGCTGGACGAGAGCCGCCGCGAACTCGACCGCTTCTATCGCGCATTGGGTGCGGGCGCCGAACCGGGGCCCATCCCGGAGACGGTGCTGAGCGCACTGTGCGATGACCTCAACACGCCGCTGGCCCTCGCCCATCTGCACGGCTTGGCGGACGCGGCGCTGGCGGGGGACGCCGCGGCGGCGGCCGGACTGCGCGCTGGTGGGGCCATGCTCGGCCTGCTGGGCACTGGCCCGGCGGCCTGGTTTGCCCAGGGCGTGGACGCCGCCGCGGTGGAGCAGGCGATTGCCGAGCGTCTGGCGGCGCGCAAGGCCCGCGATTTCGCCCGCGCGGACGCCATCCGCGCCGAATTGGCCGCCCAGGGCGTCGTGCTGGAGGATGGACCCGGCGGCACCACCTGGCGCAGCGTTTGAGGGAGCGGCAATGATGACGCGCAGATTTGGTTGGCTGCTGCTGCTCGGCCTGTGCGCCGGGCCGGTTGCGGCGCAGACGCCGGCCGATGCCGCCTATCAGCAGGCCATGCACAGCATGATGATGGCGATGAACCAGCCTCTCACTGGCAACCCGGACGTCGATTTCGCCCGGGGCATGCTGCCGCACCATCAAGGCGCCATCGACATGGCCGAGGTGGAGCTCACCTACGGGCACGACCCCGTGATGAAGCAGCTCGCGCGCCAGATCATCGCTTCGCAGACCCGCGAGGAAGGCCTGATGCGGCAGTGGCTGTCGCGGCATCCGGCGCGGTGACCGGTCGGGACGGCGGCGCGGACCTCGAGCCGATCCCGGGCAGCCCCGTCGTCATCCTGGTGCGGCCGCAGTTGGCCGACAATATCGGCGCCGTCGCCCGCGCCATGGCCAATGGGGGACTGTTCCACCTGCGGCTGGTGGCGCCGCGCGACGGCTGGCCGCAAGAACGCGCCTGGCGCATGGCCTCCGGCGCCGACCGGATCCTCGACCAGCTTAGCTTGCATGAGACCGTGGCTGACGCGGTGGGCGACCTGCATCGCGTGTTCGCCACCTGTCCCAGGCCTCGGCATATCATCAAGCCAGTGATGACGGCACGCGCGGCGGCGGGAGCGCTGCACGAGGCGGCCGCCCGCAGGCTGCGCTGCGGCGTGTTGTTCGGCCCGGAGCGCGCCGGGTTGGACAACGACGACATCGCAGCCGCCGACACCCTGGTGCGCTACCCGCTCAACCCGGCCTTCATGTCGCTGAACCTGGCCCAGGCGGTGATGGTGATGGCCTACGAATGGTGGACCGCGACCGAGGCGACGCCGGGCCGCGTGCTGATGACGCATGAGACCGAGGTGGCCACCAAGGCCGCGCTGGACGGCTTGCTGGACCATCTGGTGGCCGAGCTGGACGCGTGCGGCTTCCTGCGCA
The DNA here is from genome assembly GCA_965198565.1 of Acetobacteraceae bacterium. GTDB lineage: Bacteria > Pseudomonadota > Alphaproteobacteria > Acetobacterales > Acetobacteraceae > LMUY01. The sequence goes on from OZ240665.1 coordinate 615,387, forward strand.
ATGCGCCGAAGCGGCCCGGCATGGTGCGCAACATCCGGCACCTGTTCGAGCGCGGCGAGGTGACGGCGCAGGAAATCCGCACGCTGCATGGCATCGTGGCGGAGCTTTCACGCGGACGCATGCGGCGCGGCCGGCCGGACGACGGGGGTGGGAGCTGATAGTTGGCAGCCGTTACAAGCCCTCTCCCTCTGGGAGAGGGAGGGGTGAGGGCTGCTACCAACATGGAGAGAGCCGCCTGTTTCGTGCCATCGGGCCCCTCACCCCCGACCCTCTCCCAGAGGGAGAGGGAGAGGGAGGTAAGGAGAGCCTAAAAAAGTTGGCGGAAGGAGGGAGCGTGAGCGACGATGTTACGCGCGGAACCGGCGGGCGAGATGCTTCGTGGTGTGGAAGGCAAGGCGCACACCGTCCATCAGCATCGGCGAGACGTAGTTCCCCGTTTTGGCAAGCTTGACATGCAGATCGGACTTGGCGACCGGAGCCAGGAATTGGGTGCCGGCGACCGGATCGTTGGGCGCTTCCGGCGCGCCGTTTGTGTAGTAGTAGGCCGCCACGGAGCGGCGCGGGCGCTTGTCCGGCGAGGCGACCGGGTCGGGATGGCCGTGCAGGCTGGTCTGCGAGTGGGCAAACAGGATCGAGCGGCCGAACACCGGCACCACCTTCTCCAGGCATTGCTTGGTCTGCGCATCCCATAGCTCGAGCGCGCCGCCCCACTCGGGTTGCCAGCCTTTGTTCAGATAGGTGATGAACACCAACCGGTTGTCGAGCCGGGTCACCGGGTGCTTGTTGAAGTCGATATGGGTGGCAAAGCGGCCGCCCACCTCGATCTTGTGCAGCCCGCCGCCGAACAGGCTCGGATCCGGCAGGAGGCCGGCAATCCCGGTAACACCGCCGAGGAACTGGATAAAAGCGCCGCGATGCACCATGTCGAAATAGCGCTGGGCGCCGCGGCCAAGCTTGGCGTTCGGCCGGGTGCCGGTTTTCACCTCGTTGGCCGAGTCGTAGTGCACCCAGTCCCGGAAGCCGGCCGAGTAATCCAGCAGGACGTCCTCGAGGAAGGCGGGCTGAAACAGACCGTCAATCACGACATGCGGAAACGGCATGGCCTCGACGAAGCGCTTGTTGAGCGCTGCCACACTCGCACGCGACAGTATGCCAGAAGAAAATACAGTATCGCTCTCATCGGCCGAATGAGAGCTTGCCTCACCCGCCGTACGGACCACCTCGGCCACTTCACTCATCGCCAACCCCGCCGGTTACACTGCAGCGGGAGAAGATTAGCCGAGAAATCTTACACGGGCGTTAACAGCGCTCCCGTGGTCCGATGAGGATTAGCGGCGAAGCCTCTGGATCACCGTCTTGGCCGTGCGAGTGGCAAAATGGGCGCTATCCATCAGCAAGGGCGAGACGTAGCGCCCCGCCTTGGCCAGCTTGGTGCGAACTTCGGACCGCTGCACGGGCTCCAGGAACTGGGTGGTCCGGACGGCCTCGGCGTCGGCTACGCTGGAGCTGTTTGTATAGAAATACGCAGCAACAGAACGGCGCGGGCGGCGATCCGGCGCGGCAACCGGATTGGGATGACCGTGCAAGCTAATCTCGGAATGGGCAAACAAGATGGAGCGGCCAAAGACCGGTACGACTTCCTCGATACATGCCTTGGTCTTCATGTCCCAGAGTTCCAGCCGACCACCGTAGGACGCCTCCCAACCTTTATTCAGGTAGGTGATGAAGACCAGACGATTGTCCAGCATGGTGACTGGGTGCTTGTTGAAGTCGATATGCGGGCTGAAATGGCCGCCATGTTCGATCTTGTGCAATCCACCGCCGAACAGGCTTGGATCGGGCAGCAACCCTTCAATCCCGGTCACGGCACTCAGGAACTGGATGAATTGGCCGCGATGGATGACGTCGAAGTAACGTTGGCTGCCGCGGCCGAGCTTGGCGTTGGGCCGCGTGCCGGTCTTGATCTCGTTGGCCGAGTCGTAATGGACCCAGTCGTGAAACCCGGCGGTGTAGTCGTCCAACACGCGATCCAGGAACTGGGGCCGAAACAAGCCATCGATCACGACGTGGGGGAATGGCACCGCCTCGGCGAATTTGCGGCGCAGCGCCGCAACGTTGGCGCGGCCCAGCATGCCCGGGCTGAATACATCATCCATCTCGTCGGCCTGGAGCTCAGCGGACGGCTCCCGTTCAGCCTGCAACGTGTTCGACTGGCTCATCTTCATCAACCTAGAGATTTGCGCATAGGCCAGGCTCCAAGGCCCTGCTTGTTGAACGATCGGAGGTGGTCGCCGGACGCAATCAATGCGCTATCGAAGCGCAATTGGCGATAGCCGTTGGCACACAAACTTGCGACGAAAATAAATGTTTGTAGTGTCGTTAATCATCGTGGCGGCAAGCCTTGGCAGATTGTATGTAAGCAGCGTCGGGCGGTTCGCTACGAGCACATCGCTCGCTCGGTGTCCGACTTCATTCGTACTCTTTTCGCTGTAGCCGGAAATGCCAGACAATTTCATGCGCGGCGCCGCCTTCATGCTCGCGGCAACCCTATTATTCTCTGTCTCCGACGCAATGGCCAAATACGTTACCCAAAGCGTTCCTGCGGTCGAGCTAGCGGCCATCCGCTATGGCGTTTTCGTCGTTATGGCGCTGCTGCCGCGGCTGAGCGGGCGGCGGTCGCTGCGCAGCCGCAGGCCGGCGTTGCAGGTGCTGCGGGGCGTGGGCGTCGCGGGCAGCGCGATCTCGTTCATTCTGGCGCTAGGCCTGCTGCCGATTGCGGAGGCAACTGCGATCAACTTCATCACGCCCCTGCTGATTACCATGCTGGCCATTCCCGTGCTGGGCGAGGTGGTGCGGCCGCAGGGGTGGGCCGCGGTGCTGGTGGGGTTCCTGGGCACGCTCGTGGTGGTGCGCCCGGGCGTAGGCGGGCTGCATGCCGCGTCCCTGCTGGTGCTGCTGTCGTCGCTTTGCTGGTGCGTCGCCATGTTGGTGACCCGGCGGCTGGTCGGCGCAGACCAGCCGGGCGTGACGCTGGTTTGGACGGCCGGGACCGGGCTGGTCATGATGCTGGCCGCCCTGCCCGCCTTCCTGGCGCCGCTCACCTGGCCATCGGCGGGCCTCTGCGTGGCGGTGGGCGTGGTGGCGTCTTCCGCCCAATGGTGCGCGGTGCTGGCGTTCCGCCATGCCTCCGCCTCCGCACTGGCGCCGCTCAGCTATGCGCAACTGATCTGGTCGTCGCTGCTCGGCCTGGTGGTGTTCGGGGCGGTGCCAGACCAGTGGACGATCATAGGCGGGCTCATCATCGCCAGCAGCGGCATCTATATCGTGCAACTGGAGCGGGTGCGGGTGGCGGCGCTGCGGACGGGAGCGACCTAGCGCAGCTCACCCTGTGCCCTGGTGGCGGGGTGCCAAAGCGCACCCCAGCCTACGAGGTGGGCGAGGCGGCGGCGGCGTGGCTCTCCTGGCGCCTGCTACGACAGTTGCCGGGCGAGGCGGCGGGCCAGCAGCCAGCCGATGATGCCGGAACAGGGTGCGCCGATGCAGATCAGCAGCAGCCCGGCATACACGCCGTCGATCATCATGGCGATGCCGATGCCGAGCATGAGGCCGCCGATCATGCCCCCGGTCACGCCGGAAGCGATGCCGAGCCAGAGGATGTCGCCGCGGTTGATCATGCGCCGGGTCATGCCGCTGCGGCGCGGGTTTGACAAGGAGGGCGGCCCGGAGTAGCCCCCGTGCCCACTGCCGGGAACGTGGACGGAGCTTCGGGCTCTGCGCCCGCCTTTGGCGTTTGCCAAGGGACTACCGGTGCAACAACGCTCCAATGCGGGCGACATAGAATGGATTGCCTGTCGTATGACGAAGCGGACCGAGAGCAAGTTCAAGATCAATCGCCGCCTGGGCGTGAACTTGTGGGGGCGGGCGAAGTCCCCGATCAACAAGCACGATTACGGCCCCGGCCAGCACGGCCAGCGGCGCAAGCAGAAGCCGACCGACTTCGGCATCCAGCTCATGGCCAAGCAGAAGCTGAAGGGCTACTACGGCAATATCGGCGAGAAGCAGTTCCGCAAATACTATGACGAGGCGGTGCGGCGGAAGGGCGATACGTCGGAGAACCTGATCGAGCTGCTCGAGCGCCGGCTGGATGCGGTGGTGTATCGGCTGAAGTTCGCGCTCACCCCGTTTGCCGCGCGCCAGTTCATCAACCACGGCCATGTGCATGTGAACGGCAAGCGGGTGAACATCCCGTCGTTCCTGGTGCGCGATGGCGACGAGATCGAGGTGCGGGAGAAGTCCAAGCAGCTCGCCGTGGTGCTGGACAGCACGCAGAGCACCGAGCGGGACGTGCCGGAGTATCTGGACGTGGACCACCGGGCGATGAAGGGCAAGTTCAACCGGGCGCCGAAGCTGACGGACGTGCCGTATCCGGTGCAGATGGAGCCGAACCTGGTGGTGGAGTTCTACTCGCGCTGAGGGTTCGTAGGACTGGCGCCTCAGAGATCGACGTGCTCGCTCTCTTTGGCGGTGATACCGCATTCGGCTAGAAACTGCTTTAGCTTGGTTACATTGGCAACGCTGGGAAGATGGACACGAAGCTCGCAGTTACGCACGAGAGCCTCGTAAGCGGATTTAGCTTCGAAAAGGCTGATACCGCCGTCCCGCAAAGCTTTGATGGAGTCGATCGGGCGGCTCATCCGGACACCGCGCGGAACGGTTAGATCAAGATCGACGGGTGAACCGGATAGGATGCGGGGTTCGGCCGGGCGTTGCGCCAGTTGTTCGAACTGCTCCCTCAACGACAATTTCATCTAACAACAGCTCCCTGAGCACGGCTTGAGCGAGAACCCGCAGGTTGGATAAGCCGACCATGTTGGCGGAGGCGCCCTGAATATCCAGCCCACGCAAGAAAAGGACGCCATGATGATATTGCGGCTCGACCATGATTGTGAGCCGCCCCACGGGCGTACGGGCAAAAACCGTTCAAACGGGGTGTTCCGTCCCATCCGTATCGAGCTCGAACGAGACGTCATCAGGATCCCACACACCCCAATATGCCTGTGCACGGCTTCCAAAGGCAATCATGACCCCAGCCGAAGAAATCGCCCGGCGACGCACCTTCGCCATCATCTCGCATCCCGACGCGGGCAAGACCACGCTCACCGAGCGGCTGCTGCGCGCGGGCGGGGCCATCCAGCTCGCCGGCAACGTGCGGGCCAAGGGGGAGCGGCGGCGCACCCGGTCGGACTGGATGGGCATCGAGCGGGAGCGCGGCATCTCCGTCGTCACCTCGGTGATGACGTTCGAATACGGCGGCTGCGTGTTCAACCTGCTCGACACGCCGGGCCACGAGGACTTCTCGGAGGACACCTACCGCACGCTGACGGCGGTGGACTCCGCGGTCATGGTGATCGACGCCGCCAAGGGGATCGAGGCGCGCACCCGCAAGCTGTTCGAAATCTGCCGGCTGCGCGACATCCCCATCCTCACCTTCGTCAACAAGATGGACCGCGAGGCGCGGGACCCGTTCGAGTTGCTCGACGAGGTGGGCAACACGCTGGCGTTGGACACGGCGCCCGTGACGTGGCCGATCGGGCGCGCCGCCAGCTTCGCCGGAACCTACGACCTGCGCACCCGCGAGGTGCACACCGCCGAACCGCTGGCGCAGTCGGACGAGCGGATGGTTGCCATGGCCGACGAGATCGACCTGGCGCGGGCGGCGCTGCCGGAGTTCGAGCTCGCAAGCTTCAACGCCGGGCACCTGACGCCGGTGTTCTTCGGCAGCGCGATCAAGGAGATCGGCGTCACCGACCTGCTGGACAGCCTGGCCGCGTTCGGCCCGCCGCCGCGCGCGCAGCCGGCCGACACGCGCGTCGTGCAGGCCAGCGAGGACAAGCTGACGGCGCTGGTGTTCAAGATCCAGGCCAACATGGACCCGAACCATCGCGACCGCATCGCCTTCGCCCGGGTGTGCTCGGGGCGGCTCGAGCGCGGCATGCGGCTGCGGCAGGTGCGCACGGGCAAGCTGATCCCGCTGCACGCGCCGCAATTCTTCTTCGCGCGGGACCGGCAGATCGCCGAGGAAGCCTTCGCCGGCGACGTGGTGGGCATCCCCAATCACGGCACGCTCAGGATCGGCGACACCCTGTCGGAGGAGGAGGACATCAACTTCGTCGGCGTGCCGTATTTCGCGCCGGAAATCCTGCGCCGGGTGCGGCTGGACGACGCGATGAAGGCCAAGAAGCTGCGCCAGGCGCTGCAGGAGCTGGCCGAGGAAGGCGTGGTGCAGTTGTTCCGGCCGCAGGATGGCAGCCCGCCGATCGTGGGCGTGGTGGGCACCTTGCAGCTCGACGTGCTGATCGCGCGGCTGCAGGGGGAATACGGCGTGGGGATCGGGTTCGAGGGCGTGCCCTATGCGCTGGCCCGCTGGGTGAGCGGCGAGAAGAACGCGGTGGAGCGGTTCGCCCAGGTGCAGCGCACCGCGATGGCCGACGACGTGGATGGCGACCCGGTGTTCCTCGCCTCGTCGCAATTCAGCATGAAGCGGGTGGCGGACGCCAACGAGGGGCTGACGTTCCGCGACATCAAGGACGTGCGGGCGCAGTAGCGCTCTCCCTCTGGGAGAGGGATCAGCCGACTTCGACGTCGACTGCCACGTCCATGCTGCCGAAGGCGCCGGGCGGGCCGAGGAAGCTGCCGGCGACCGGGACCGCCTGCTGCGGTGTGCGGGCGACGCTCACGCGGATGAGGTTGCGGCCGGCGATCCAGCCATTGGTGGGGTCGAACTCGACCCAGCCGGCGCCGGGCAGGTAGACCTCCACCCAGGCATGGGTGGCGCCGCCGCCCACCGCCGGCGCGGCGCCGGGGGTGAGCCGCTCGTCGTAGAGGTAGCCGCTGACGAAGCGGGCGGCGAGCCCCAGCGATCGCACCGCCTCCATCATCAGCAAGGCGAAATCGCGGCAGGCGCCGGCGCCGCTGGCCAAGGTCATCAGCGGGTCGTTGGTGCCCTCGGCCTGGCGGCTCGCGTAGCGGAACTCGCCGCGGATCGCCTCCGTCATGGCGGTCAGCATGGCCATGGTCGCGGTCGGCTGGCCGCGGGCGAGGAAGCGGTGCGCCCAGGCATCGACCCGGCGCTCCGGATCCGGGTAGTGGCGCTCGATCGAGCGGGCCAGGTCGGGCACTTCGGCGGAGGTGTAGCTGAACGGGAACAGCTCGGCCGCCGGGTCGAGCGGGAGGTCGGCACGGGTAGGGTAATGGTGCAGGTCTAGGCGCGAGGTGATGCGTAGGGCGGTGGCGGGGGGCGCCTGGGCGAAGCTGAGGTAGCACACGGAGTTGCCGAACACGTCATGCGCCCAGCGGGTGGAGCGCGCGGGGGGCGAGACGGACAGCCGGGTTTCCAGCAGGCGCAGGTCGTGGCTGTCGCGCGGGCGGAGCATGAGGCGGTGCTCGAGCAGGTGCACGGGCGCTTCGTAACGGTATTCGGTCGAATGGGTCACGCGGACGCGGGGCATGGCTCGGGGGTTCCGGTCAGCGGGGCAGCGCGATTGATAAGGGGCTGTTGCGCGGCAATTCACACCACGGCCGGATCACGCCTGCTGTGCTCTCCTCTCAGGTCCGGCGCGGGTTCGGCGGGCTCTGCAGCAGCACGTAGCCGGAAGGCCGCGCGCCGGCTGGCCGCTTGCAGGCGCGGAGGCGGGCGATATGCAGGAAGATGGGCGGCCCCGGCTTGGGCGGTAGGATGTCGATCAAGATCTGGCGCGGCTGGGCGGCAAGGGCGCAGAGTGCGGCGATGTCCTGCGGCACGCTGCGCTTCCACACGCCGTCGCCCAGGGGTGCGGCCAAGCCGAGGTCGCGGCAGATGTCGGCGATGACCTCGGGGATGGGACGCTCGCGCAGGTCGAAGTCGAGTTCGAGCGCGAGTTCATCGCGGCGATCGGCCACTTCCTGGTAGAGCGCTTCGGCCGCGTCATCCCGCGCTTGGCGCCAGATTGCTGTCTCGACCTCGCGGATGATGCGTCTGCGGGCGCCGGCGCGGTGGCGTTCGGTGCGGCTGGGCGCGGGGTGGCCGATACTCTGGTCCAGGATGATGCCGTGGCAAATGGCGCGGGAGACCCGCTCATAGGCGAGCGCCATGGCCTCCCAGGCGCCATCGCGAGGCTTGGTTTGGGACACGGCGGTGACGTGCTGATGGACCACGCGGGCCAGTTCGCTGCCGACGTCGTTCAGGTCACGCAGGATGTCGCGGTAGTAGCGCGCATCCTCGGCGCGCCGGGCGGCGAGGGAGTGGAGTTCGGCGGAGGGACGTTCCGGAGGCATGAACGAAGCATGAACACGGCCGGGGGGCGGGTTTCAAGGATGAAAGCCCGATCGCTCTGGGAAACGGTTGGGTGAGGGGCGCAGGCACGATCTCACCAGCGATTTCGCGTGGCCCTCACCCCCACCCTCTCCCAGAGGGAGAGGGAGATAGATTAGCGAGCGCGCTGGGCTAGTGCATCCGGGGGGACTTCAGCAGGGTGCGGCGGTCCACCGTCGCGATGCTGACGGGCAAGCGGCGCTTGTCGCGCTCCACCGTCAGCGTCACCCGGGCGCCGGCCGAGCCGCACGCCCAGACGCCGCGCCAGAGCGTCGCCAAGTCGCTCACCTCCTCGTCCTCCACGGCAATGACCTGGTCGCCGGTGCGCAGGCCGGCACGGTCCGCCGGGCCGCCGTCGGCCAAGCCGCCGATCACCACCGTGTCCTCCTCCTCCATGGCGTAGACACCCAGCCACGGCCGCGCCGGCCGGTTGACCTGGCCGAACTTCAGCAGGTCGTCCAGGATCGGCGACAGCTCCTCGATCGGCACCACCATGTTCATGTCGTGGCGGCGGCCCTTGTTGTCGCCCTGCTGCAGGATCAGCGAGCCCACGCCGAGCAGCCGGCCATCCTTGCCGAGCAGCGCCCCGCCGCCCCAGAACGGATGCGCGGGGGCGGTGAAGATCGCGTCGTCCAGCAGGTATTCCCAGTAGCCGGCGAATTCCTGCCGCCCGACTATGCGGGTTTCGATCGCGCGGCGGCGGCCGCCGGCGGAGGCGAACAGCACGGGCTCGCCCACGGCGAGGCTGGCGCTGTCACCCAGATCGAGCTTCGGCAGCCCCAGCTTGCCCAAGGGCTGCACCAGCCCGAAGCCAGTCTCCCCATCGAACGCCAAGGCATGACCCGGCACCACGCGGCCCTCGGAGGTGGTGAGCCAGACGCCCTCGGCCTCGGTGATGAGGTAGCCCATGGTGAGCAGCAGCCCATCGGCGCCGATCACCACGGCCGAGCCCTCACGCTCGGTGCCGAGGGCGTTGGCGGTGAAGGCGTCGGCCGGGGCGTTGGCGCGCAGGCTGACCACTGCGCTCAGCGCCCGGTCCAGGTCGAAGCTGTAATCCGCGGGGTCGGGCTGAAGCTCGGGCGGAATGTCCCACTCTCTTGGCATGCTAGGCGTGATACATCCTGTTCGTCCCCTTTTGCACCCGGGTGGTCGATCGGGGGTGATTCCTCAAGTTGTCGACCCAGACCGATGCGGCAAGCCCGTGCGCCAGGCCATTCTCGCACTCCGAGGTCCTCTTGCACCCGGGGACACTAGGCCGGGCAGCGCTTTACTGGAAGGTTGAGCTTGGCTCTTGGCTGGCCGCAGCGAGCTGCTTATCTCCGCCCGTAGCAGCGCAATGCTCAGGAGCGATCGCCCTCGATGTCGCTCGCCATGACCGCTCCCGCGGCCGTCACCATCCAGCCCGGCAGCCTCGTGTTCCGTGGCGCGCTCGACACCGAGGCCGCCGCCCGGCTCTGGCCCGGCGTGCTCCGCGCCGCGCACGCCGCCCGCTCGCGCCCGCTCGTGCTCGATGTGGCCGCCGCCACCGAGGTCACCACCGCCGGTGCCGCCCTGCTCGCCGCGGCCATAGCCGAACATGGCGCGGCCAGCCTGGCCGGCGCCCCCGCCGCCCTGGCCGCAAGCGTGGCGGAGCTCGCCCGCGGCCCCGGCCATGCCCGCGCTGCCGCCTCGCCCTGGACCTATGGCAGCGCGCTGGGCGCCCTGCTGCGGCGCGCTGCCGACGCCATCGCCTTCCTGGGCGAAAGCCTCGTTGCCATCCTCCTGCTGCGCCGCCGCCGCCGGCAAACCCGCTTGTCCGACTTCGCCCGCGTCGCCGACGAGGCAGGCGTGCAGGCGATCCCGCTCGTACTCCTGCTCGGCTACCTGATGGGGCTGATCCTCTCGTTCCAATCCTCCATCCCGCTGCGGCGGTTTGGCGCCGACCTCTATGTGGTGAACCTGGTCGCGCTCTCGCTCACCCGCGAACTCGGCCCGCTGCTGGCCGCCGTGATCCTGTCGGGCCGCACCGGCTCGGCCTTCGCCGCCGAACTGGGCACCATGAAGGTGAACGAGGAGCTGGCCGCGCTCGCCACCATGGGCGTCAGCGTCACCACCATGCTGGTGCTGCCCCGCCTGGCCGCGGCTACCCTGGTGATGCCCATCCTCACCCTGCTGCTCGAGGCCGCCGGGCTGTGCGGGATGCTCACCGTGATGATGGCGTTCGGCTTCACCCCGGCGGCGGTCTATACCCAGCTCCTGCACGCCGTGCATGGGCGGGACCTGTTCGGCGGGCTGTTCAAGGCGTTGTGCTTCGGCGCCGTGGTGGCTGGGGTCGGCTGCCGCGCGGGGCTGGCCACTGGCGCCGGGCCGCGCGCGGTCGGCCGCTCGGCCACCGGGGCCGTGGTGGGCGGCATCGTGGCCGCCATCCTGCTCGACGGGCTGTTCGCCATCCTGTTCTACCGCATCGGCCTGTGAGCCGGCGGTGAGGGCTGAACTCTCTCCACCGTCATGGCCGGACTTGATCCTTCGGACTGTAGACATCGTCTCCATGCGCGCATGCGGTAGACGATGCTTCTTCTCCCTCTCCCGTCCTTCACGGGAGAGGGCGATATTCTTTGGTTAGGCCATGACGACAGTGGGAGCGCTAGAGGCCCGATCCGACCGCCCTGCCGCCGCCGTCGAGGCCGTGGGGCTGAGTCAGCGCTTTGGCGACCGCACCATCTTCCGCAACGTGAGCTTCAGCGTCGCGCGGGGCGAGGTGTTCACCATCCTGGGCGGCTCCGGCTGCGGCAAATCCACCCTGTTGCGCCAGCTCATCGGCCTGCTGCCGCCCAGCGCGGGCGAGGCGCGCATCCTGGGCCACGACATCGGCCGCGAGCCCGATGCCGTGCGGGCCCGCATCGGGGTGCTGTTCCAGTCCGGCGCCCTGTTCGGCTCGCTCACCCTGCTGGACAACGTGATGCTGCCGCTGCGCTCGCTCACCACCCTGCCGCCCGCCGCCTGCGCCGCCATCGCGCGGGCCAAGCTCGCCCAGGTGGGGCTGGCGCAGGCAGAGGCCGCGCTGCCTGGCGAAATCTCCGGCGGCATGGCCAAGCGCGCCGGCATTGCGCGGGCCCTCGCGCTCGACCCGCCGCTGCTGTTCCTCGACGAGCCCTCGGCCGGGCTCGACCCGGTGATCTCGGCCGAAATCGACCGCCTGGTGTTGCGCCTGCGGGAAACCTTGGGCACCACCTTCGTCGTGGTGTCTCACGAACTCGCCTCCATCCTGGCCATTGCCGACCGCTGCATCATGCTGGACGCGGGCGCCGCCGGCATCGTGGCTGAGGGCGACCCGCGCGTGCTCGCCCGCGACAGCCCCAACCCCTTGGTGCGGCGGTTCTTCCGGCGGGAAGCGGCCTGATGCGCGGCACCTATCTGCGGGTGGGCGGGCTGGTCGTGATCGGGGTGGCCATGCTGGTCGGCGCCATCATCCTGCTTGGCGGCAACAGCATCCAGCACGGCCGCACCTACGAGACCTACTTCCGCGACAGCGTGCAGGGGCTCGACGTCGGCGCCCCGGTGAAATACCGCGGCGTGACCGTCGGCGCCGTCACCCAGATCGCGCTCACCAGCGCGGTCTATGGCCGCAACCTGCCGGACGCGCTGCGCCGGGCCACATTCCGCACCGTGCTGGTGCGGTTCGAGGTCGACACCGCCCGCGTCGGCGAGCTGCCGAGCGCGGACAGCGTCAGCCGCGGCCTGCGCGCCCGCACCGCGCCGCAAGGCCTCACCGGCGTCAGCTACGTCGAGCTCGACTTTACCGACGCCGCCCGGTATCCGCCGCTCGATATCTCCTGGACGCCGCGTTACGAATACATCCCCGGCATGCCCTCGACGCTGGCGGAGGTGCAAAGCTCCGCCACCTCGCTGCTGGAAAAGCTGAAGCAGGTGGACGTGGCCGGGCTGGCCAACACCACCCTGGGGCTGATCGCCGAGTTGCGCGGCGAACTCGGCCCCACTGGCGACGCGCACGCCCTGATCACGCAGGCCACCAGCACCTTGCACGACGTGCAGTCGCAATTGGACGCCGCCGACCTGCCCGCCGCCGCCGCCGAACTGCGGCAGACCCTGGCCGCGACCCGTTCGCTCGAGCAAGGGCCGCAAACCCGCGAGCTGCTGCGCTCCGCCACCGAGGCCACGCAGCGCCTGTCGCAGGCCGCCGCCGCGCTGCCGCCTTTGCTCGCCAGCTTGGACGCGGTGGCCCGGCGCGCCAACGCCGGGTCGGCCGATCTCGAGGCGGGGCTGGTGCCGCTGCTGCAGGACGCGCGCACCACGGTGGCCGCCTTGCGCGAGACCAGCGAGGCGTTGCGCCGCGACCCGGGGCAGGTCCTGCTCGGCGCGCCGCCGCCCCGCCGCAGCGAGCGATGAGGCGCCGCTGGCTGCTGGCCGCCTCCGCGTGTCTCGCGGGCTGCAGCATCCTGCCCAGCCGCCCCTACCTGGACCAGCGCGAGTGGCCGCTGGTGGTGCGCCGCCCGGTTGCGCTGCCGCCGCTGCCGTCCGGGCCGGCCTTGCTGGTCCGCACCCTGCGTGCCGCCCCGGGCATGGAAACCCGCGGCCAGCAGACGCTGGACCCCGACGGCAGCATCCACACCGCGTTCTATGAGCAATGGAACGTGCCGCCGGCCGAAGCCGTGGAGGACGACCTGCGCCGCTGGCTCGAGGCGGCGGGGCTGTTTGCCGCCGTGCTCGCCCCCGGCACCCGCGCCACGGCCGACCTGGCGCTCGAGGGCGAGCTGCAGACCCTGGTCGCGGTGCCGAGCCGCTCCGTGACCCGCGCCACGATCGGGCTGACCCTGATCGACCTGCGCCCGGCCCCGGTCCGCGTGCTGCTGCAGACGGAGTTCACCGCCGAGGCGCCGTTGAGTGGAGTGGCACCGGACCAGCTCACGCAGTCTGCTCAAGCCGCCATCGCCGCGCTGCTGACCCAGGTGGAACAACGCCTTGCTGCCGCGCTGCAGGGAGGCTGAACGTTACGCCGGTAGCGTCACCGCCGCCTTCACGCCGCCGCTTGGCCGGTTGCTGAGCACCACGTCCCCGCCATGCGCGCGCAGGATGTTGCGCGCGATCGGCAGGCCCAGCCCGGTGCCTCCCGTCTCGCGGTTGCGGCTCGACTCCAGGCGGTGGAACGGCTCGAACACCCGCTCGAGCTCGCCGGGAGGGATGCCGGGGCCGGCATCCTCCACCAGCACCGTCACCGTGCCGTCCTTGGGCTCGAGCAGGCAGACGCGGGCGCTGCCGCCGTAGTTCAGCGCGTTGTTCACCAGGTTCGACAGCGCGCGCTTGATCGCCACCGGGCGCGCCCGCACCGGCTGGTGGTCGGGGCCCTCGTAGGAGGTGAGGTCGCAGCCCCCGGTGCGGGCATCGGCCGCCTCGTCCAGCACGGTGCGCAACAGCTCCGCCAGGTCGACCGGCCGCATCGACTCGGCGGCCGCGTCGTCCCGCCCGAACGCCAGCGTGGCCGCGACCATGCCCTCCAGCTCGTCCAAGTCCGCCAGCATCTTGCCGCGCTGCTCCTCGTCGTCCATCCACTCCGCCCGCAGCTTCAGCCGCGTGATGGGGGTGCGCAGGTCATGCCCGATGGCGGTGAGCAGGAAGGTGCGGTCGCGCACGAAGCGGCGGATGCGGTCGGCCATGGTGTTGAAGGCGTGCGCGGCCTTGACGACTTCGGTCGGCCCCTGCTCCGGCATCGGCGGCGCGTTCACGTCGGTGCCGAGCCGCTGCGCCGCCTCGGCCAGATGCCGCATCGGCGCGGAGAACTGCCGCAGCGCCCAGGCCACCAGGCCTGCCGTCGCCAGCGCCATGATCGCCAGCGGCACCAGGAAGGTGGCGGTGGACAGCGGCATGAACGGCGCGATGGCCACCGGGATGTTGAGCCACTGGCCGGACGGGAGCTGCATGCTGATCAGCAAGCGGCGGTCGGAAAAGGAGCCGCGGATGAGCAGCAGCTTCCAGCGCGCGGTGGGCGGAATGCCGTTGAACTGGAGGCTGAGCCGCAAGTCTCGCTGGATCGGGGGGGGCGCTGGCGCCAGGTCGCTCGGCGCGGGCGTCTCGTCCAGCGTTGCGGTCAGGCGGGAAAGCGGGTCGACCTCCCGAATGGCGCCCTGGCGGTCCTCCGGCGGCGCCAACGCCACGGAGCGGTAGAAGCTGCTCACCCGCACGCCGATCTCCTGCATGCGGGCGAGCCGCACCAGGTCGAACTGGTTGAAAGTGTGAAGCAAGAGGCCCACCGCTTGGATCAGCACCAGGCCGACCAGCAGAATGACGGCGGTGCGGTTGGCCAGGCTGCGCGGCCAGGCCCGCGAGCGCTTCCCACTCATCGAGGTGGACCGGTCAAGCGCGCTGGACGTCCGCCGCCAGCACGTAGCCGCCGCCCCGCACCGTCTTGATGAGCTGGGCCTGCCGCCCGTCATCCTCGAGCTTGCGCCGCAGCCGGCTGATGGCGACGTCGATGGCGCGGTCGAACGGCCCGGCTTGGCGGCCGCGCAGCAGGTCGAGCAGCATGTCGCGCGTCAGCACCCGGTTGGCGCGTTCCACCAAGGCGAGCAGCAGGTCGTATTCCCCGCCGGTGAGCGGCACCTCGACCTGCTCGGGGTTGAGCAGGCGGCGGCGATGCGGCTCCAAGGTCCAGCCGGCGAAGCGCAGCGCTGTGGTGTCGTCGCTGCGGCGGCCGGGGCGGTCGGCGGTGCGGCGCAACACGGCGCGCATGCGGGCCAGCAGCTCGCGCGGGTTGAACGGCTTGGGCACATAGTCGTCGGCGCCCAATTCGAGGCCGATGATGCGGTCGGTCTCCTCGCCCATCGCGGTGAGCATGATGATCGGCACGTCGCCTTGCGAGCGCATCCAGCGGGACAGGTCGAGCCCGCCCTCGCCGGGCAGCATCAGGTCGAGCACGACGAGCTGGAAATGCCCGGTGGGCCACACCCGGCGGGCCTCGCGCGCGTCGCGCACGGCGGTGACGCGGAAGCGATGGCGCTCCAGGAACCGCGCCAGCAGGTCCCGGATCTCCCGGTCGTCATCCACCACCAGGATGTGCGGCATGGTCTCCATGGGCGGATTGTAGCCTCGTGGCCCGGGCGCCGGGAGAGTTTCGGACTCCCACGTTGCAATTGGTTGCACTTTGCCGCACGCCAGACGCGAGGCCCCGCCCTAGCTAGAAGCCGCCGGCGCGAGACTGCTGTGGAGGCGAAGCATGGATAAGAAGGTCATTGTTGGTATGGTCGCGGCGGCGGCCTTGTCGGGTGGTGTCGCGGCGTGGGCGCAAACCGCGCCCCCGGCGCCGCCGCCCGCCCCCGGCGATGGCGGCCCAAGGCCAGAGCGCGCGATGGATGGTATGGACCGCCCGATGGACCCTATGGGCGGCCCGATGATGCACCGCGAGGGCGACATGCGTCACGGCGGCTGGATGCAGCGGTTTCGCGAGTTCTCGCTGATCTACCCGGCGCGCGACAAGGCGCTGAGCGGGCCCGACGTGCAGAAGATCGCCGAGGCGTTCCTGCTGATCAACGGCAATCACACCTGGAAGATCACCGAGGTCACCGAGCAGCCCGACACGGTGACGTTCGCCGTGGCCGTTCCGGACGGCACTGCCATCGCGCATTTTTCGATGGACCGCCACACGGCGCGGCCGGAGCGGATTTCGTAGCGTTCCCGCCCTTTAGAGCATGATTGCTTCTGATAGGCGAAGCAATCATGCTCTACTCTTTGTTTGAGAGGCTGATTCACGCATCAGGTTGTTTCAACCTGATGCGATCAGGCTCTAACTCCCTCTCCCGCCCGCGGGAGAGGGAGATTGATGAGACGGTCTGCGCTACACTCCGGGGCATGATGCCGCCCGCCGCCCGCGCCGCGCTCGACCGGCTGCACCTGCTCGACCCTGACCTGCGCCGCATCGAATTGGCCGCCGGGCTGCTGCCCTGGCGCACCCGCGCCGCCGGCTTTCCCGGGCTGCTGCAGGCCATCGTCGGCCAGCAGATCAGCAACGGCGCCGCCGCGGCCATTTGGCGGCGGCTGGCCGCCGTGCCCGGCGCGCTCGACCCGGCGGGCCTGCTCGCGCTGCCGGACGAGACGCTGCGCACCGCCGGGCTGTCCCGCCCCAAAGTGGCACACGCCCGGGCCCTGGCCGCCGCCTTCGCCGATGGCCGCCTCAGCGCGCCCGCCCTGGCCGCGATGGCGGACGAAGAAGCCATCGCCGCGCTGTGCGCCATCCGCGGCATGGGGCGCTGGACGGCGGAAATCTACCTGCTGTTCGCGCTGCAGCGGGAAGACGTGTTCCCCACCGGAGACCTGGCGCTGGCTGCCGCCGTGGCCGACCTCAAGGGGCTTGCCAGCCGCCCGAAACCGGCCGACCTGCGCGCCATCGCCGCTGCCTGGGCGCCGTATCGTGCCCTGGCGGCGCGCCTGCTGTGGCATCATTGGCGGTTTCGCACCGGCCGCGCCTCGATGGACGACCCGGCGCCCGCCCTCGCCCCGGCGGGCTGAGGGTCAGGCGCGTGCCGCCAGCGCCAGCGCATGCGCGGTTGCCGCCTCGCTGGCCAGGAACGCCGCGAAGTGGTCCGCCTCCGCCCGGCCGGCGCCGCGCCGGGTCACCCCGACGAGGCCATTGCGCCAGGCGATCGGCCGCATCCCGGTCAGCCCGGCACTGGCATGGGCGAAACACACCACGTCCGCCCAGTCCAGGCGATCGACCCGCCTGACGCGAAGGCCGGTCCGGAGTTGCACCGTCTCGCATGCCCAAGTCACGAACGGATCGGTACGGCCGCCGGCCGGCCCGGCATGCCAGCCGATTTGCGCCCCATTGCCTGGCGGCCGGGCCGGCGCGGCCACCAGCGCGGTGGCAGCCACGAGCAGCGTTCGGCGGCGCAATCTCCCCTCCCGCATCTCCCGTCTCCTGGCGAGCCGGCCATCAGCGCTCGCTGCGAGGATCAAACGCGTGCTGCAGCCCATCTCCCAGGAAATTCACCGCGATGACGGTGAAAAAGATCAGCAGCCCCGGATAGATCGCAATCGCCGGGTCGGTGGTGACCAGGTCCTGCGCGTTGTTCAGCATGTTGCCCCAGGAGGGCGTCGGCGCCACGATGCCGAAGCCCAGGAACGACAGCACGCTCTCGAACAGGATGACACGGCCCACCGTGAGCGTCACCGCCACGATCAGCGGGGTCGCCACGTTGGGCAGGATGTGGGCGCCCATCACGTAGGCCGCGCCGCCGCCGCTGGCCCGGGCGGCGCGCACATAGTCCCGCTCGCGCAGCGCCATCGTCGCGGCGCGGGTGAGGCGGGCGATGCTGGTCCAGTCCACCAGCGCGATGATCACCACCACGCGCCAGAACCCGGCGGCGCCAGAATGGGCGAACTCGGCGGAAAACCCGAGCTTGGTGAGGTCCAAGGCGCCGAGCACGATCAGCAGCGGCAGCAAGGGCAGCGCGATCATGCCGTCGGTGAAGCGCATCAGCAGCCCGTCGATGCGGCCGCCGAAATAGCCGGCCACCACGCCGATGAACAGGCCGATCAGGCTGCCCACCCCCGTGGCCAGAACACCCACCAGCAGTGAAATCTGCCCGCCTAGCATCAGCCGCACCAGCTCGTCGCGCCCTGCGTCGTCGGTGCCGAGCGGGTGGCCGGGCGAGGGCGGGCCGTATTGGGAGAGCAGGTCGGTCTGGTAGGGGTCGACGCCCAGCCAATGCGCCACCGGCCAGGCCGCCGCCGCGAACAGCAGCAGCAGCACGAGCAGCACCAGGCTCGCCATGCCGGTGCGGTGCCGCCGGAACCGCCGCCAGCGCAAGGTCCAGGGCGAGACGGCCTGGTCTGTCGCGGGGCGGTCTGTCGCGGGGCTGGCGGTCGCTTGGCGGGCGGGGGTGAAGCTGCCTTCCGGGCTCACAGGCTGATCCTCGGGTCGAGCCAGGCGTAGGCGAGGTCGGTCACCAGGTTGCTCAGCAGGGTGACCAAGGTGGCGAACAGCAGGCCGGTGAGTGCGAGGTTGAAGTCGTTGCCGAGGATGGCGTCGTAGATCATCTTGCCCATGCCGGGTTGGGCGAACATGGTCTCGGTGATCAGCGCGCCGCTGAACAGGGTGCCGAAGCTCAGGCCCATCACCGTGATCACCGGGATCAGCGCGTTGCGCAGGGCGTGCACGGTCACCACGCGGCCCTCGCCGGCGCCCTTGGCTCGGGCGGTGCGGACGTGGTCCATGCGCAGGGTCTCGATCATGGCGGCGCGCACGAAGCGGGTGAACTGGCCGGTGCTGGCCAGCGCCAGCGTGGTGACGGGCATGATCAGGTGGCGCACCTGGTCGGTGATGTCGCCATTGCCCACGGTGCTGATGCCGCTGGCGGGCAGCCAATGGAGCTGCACGGCGAACACCAGGATCATCACCAGGGCGAGCCAGAACACCGGCACGGAGATGCCGGCGAAGGCGAACAGGCTGACGACGCTGTCGACGATGCCGCCGGGTTTGAGCGCCGCGACGACGCCGAGCAGGAAGGCGAGCACGACGGAGAGCACGAAGGCGGCCAGCATCAGCTTGCAGGTTTGCAGCAGGGCGGGCAGCAGCACCTCCATCACCGGCTGCGCATGGGTGCGGGAGAAGCCGAAGTCGCCCTGCAGCGCGGCGAGCAGCCAGTGCCAGTAGCGCAGGGTGATCGGCTGATCGAGCCCGTAGATGGCGCGCAGATGGGCGACCACTTCGGGCGTGGCGCCGGGATCGGAGGCGATCATGACGTCGATCGGGTCGCCGGGCATGAGGCCGATCAGGCTGTAGATGACGAAGGACATCACCAGCAGCACGATCACGGCCTGCAGGCTGCGCTGGAGGATGAAGCGGGTCATGGCGTGCGTCGGGTAATGCGCCGCGGCATCATGCCCGGAAGTGGCAAGCGGCCATCTGCCCTGCCCTCCCTGGTGACGGCTCGAGCGCCGGCGCCAGCTCGCGGCACACCGCCTGCACCTTCGGGCAGCGCGGGTGGAACACGCAGCCGGGGGGCGGCGCCAGCGGGCTCGGCATCTCGCCGCGGATCGCCGCCCCGCGGTGCCGCCGCCGGCCGATGCGCGGCACCGCCTCGAGCAGCGCCTCGGTGTAGGGGTGGGACGGCGTGGCGAACAGCGCCTGCCGGGGCGCCAGCTCCACCAGGCGGCCGAGGTAGAGCACCGCCACGCGGTCGGCGAGGTGGTTCACCACCGCGAGGTCGTGGCTGATGAACAGGTAGGCCAGGCTGCGCTGCTGCTGCAGGGCGCGCATCAGGTTGAGGATTTGGCTCTGGATCGACACGTCCAGGGCGGAGAGCGGCTCGTCGGCCACGATCAGGGTCGGCTGCGGCGCGAGGGCGCGGGCGATGGCGATGCGCTGGCGCTGTCCGCCGGAGAACTCGTGCGGGTAGCGGTTCAAGGCGTCGCGCGGGAGGCCCACTTGCTCCACCAGGTCCGCCGCGCGCTGCCGGCGCTCGGTTGGGGTGCCGATGCGGGCGATGCGCAGCGGCTCGGCGATGATGGTGGAGACGGGCATGCGCGGGTCGAGCGCGCCGAACGGGTCTTGGAAGACGATCTGGATGGCGCGGGCGGTTTCGCGGCGGTCCACGGGGCGGCCGCGGAAGCGCATGGCGCCGCTGGTGGCCGTCTGCAGCCCGGCGACGACGTTGCCCAGCGTGCTCTTGCCGCTGCCGCTTTCGCCGACCAGCGCGAGGGTTTCGCCTTCGGCGATGTCGAGCGAGACGTCCTCCACCGCGCGGAGTGTTTGGCGGCGGATGGGGAAGTGGACGCGGATGTGGTCGAGGGAGACGAGGGGGTTCATGCACCGCCCCCGAAAAGCCCTCTCCCTCTGGGAGAGGGTTGGGTGAGGGTCTCACACTCAGCGTCATGATAGGTGCGGGTAGCCCCCTCACCCTGACCCTCTCCCAGAGGGAGAGGGCACTTCTTTCCGGCACTGGGGCTCACAGCCCCACCTTGAAGCACGCCACCCAATGCCCCGCTGCCGCCGCTTCCAGCGGCGGTTCCGCACTGCGGCAGCCCGCGTCCCCCCGCTCGCAGCGGTCCGCGAAGCGGCAGCCGACGAAGCCGGCGTCCAGGTTCGGCACGCCGCCCGGGATCACCGGCAGCTCCGCCTCGCGGCGCGCCGGGTCGGGCAGGGTCGCGATCAGGCCCAGCGTGTAGGGATGCAGCGGATTGCCGAACAACGCCTCCGCCGAGGCCCGCTCCACCACTCGGCCGGCATACATCACGATGATCTCGTGCGCGATCTCGCTCACCGCGGCCAGGTTGTGGCTGATGAACTGGATCGCGGTGCCGATCTCCTCCTGCAGGCCCAACATCAGGTCCAGGATCTGCGCCTGGATCGTGACGTCCAGCGCCGTCGTGGGCTCGTCGGCGATCAGCAACGCCGGGCGGCAGGCCAGCGCCATGGCGATCATCGCGCGCTGCCGCATGCCGCCCGACAATTGGTGCGGATAGGCGGCGGCGCGCTCCCGCGGGGAGGTGATGCCCACGTCGGCCAGCAGCTCCACCGCGCGCGCGCCCGCCTGCTTCCAGCTCAGCCCGCGGTGCAGCACCATCACCTCGGCGATCTGGCGGCCCACCGTCATCACCGGGTTGAGCGCGGTCATCGGCTCCTGGAACACCATCGCCACCCGCTCGCCGCGCAGCTTGCGCCACACGGAAGCGGGCTGCCCCAGCATCTCGCGCCCCTCCAGCCGCACCGAGCCGCTGGCCCGGCCCGGCCCCGGCACCAGCCCCATCACGGCCAACGCCGTCATCGACTTGCCGCAGCCGCTCTCGCCCACCACGCCCAAAGTGCGGCCCGGCGCCACCGCAAAGCCCACGCCGGACACCACCTCGCGCATGCCACCGGCGACAGGGAAGGCAACCGACAGGCCTTCGACCGCCAAAACGTCAGTCATGAGCAGACCACGTCTCGGCCCAGAGGCTGGAGGGTGCGTTGGTGCCGGTGGGTGTCACGCCCTGCAGCCACAGCGGCAGCACGGCCGCATCGGCGCCGAAGAACAGCGGCAGCACAGGGAGCTGGTCGGCGTAGATGCGCTGCATCTCTGCCCACAGCGGCTTGCGGGCGGCGAAATCCAGCGCACGCTCCATGGCGTCGATGTCGGCGTCCATCTTGGCGTCGTGCCAATCGGTGTAGTTGGTGCCGCCCCAGTTGTTGGCGGCGGTCGGGATTTGCCCGCTGGAGAGCACCTGGCGCGGCGAACTCTCCACCGCGCCGCTCCAGCCGAACATGGCCAGCCCGGTGAACGCGCGGTGCTTCAGCGTCTGCCCGAACAGGGTGCGCGGCGGCTCGTTGTGGATGGTGACCTCGATGCCGATGTCGCGCCACTCGCTCTGCATGACCTGCTGCTGCAATTCCCGTGCCCGCACGCCGGTGCTGGTGGTGAACTCCAGGCTCAGGCGCTGCCCGGCGGCGTTGCGGCAGATGCCGTCCGGCCCCGGGCGCCAGCCGGCGTCGGCCAGCAGCGCCCGGGCGCGCGCCGGGTCGTAGGGGTAGGTGGCGACGTCGGGCGTGTATTGCGGCTCCTGCGGGCTGACGAAGCTGTTGGCCACCGGCACCTGGCCGCCCATCAGCTTGTCCACGATGGTCTTGCGGTCGATGCCCAGCAGCAGCGCGCGCCGCACGCGCAGGTCGGCGAGGATGGGGTTGTCGAGCTGCAGGTCGATATGGGTGTACGAGAGGTTGGGCTGGAAGCGGTATTGGAAGCGCTTGGCATATTGCCGCTGCAGCTCGAGCACCTGGTCCAGCGTGAGCGCCACGCCCTCGCCCGGCGCCATGTCCACGTCGCCGGACAGCAGGTTGGCCTGGAGCGCGGCGGTGTTGCCGATGGTCTTGATGACGATCTGGTCGAAATACGGGCGCTGGCCGGACCAATGCTCGTTGCGGTCGAGCACCAGGTCGCTGCCGGTGTCGACGCGGGTGATGCGGTAGGGGCCGTTGTAGAGGCCGGGATTGGTCGGGTCGCGATTGTAGCGGCTGGCGTCGATATAGCCCGCCGGGCCGTGCGCTGCCGCGTAGACCGGTTGTTCCAGATGCGCCGGCAGCACCTCGCCCAGGGCATTGTATTGGTAGTAGGGCTCGGTGAAGTGCAGCACGGCGGTTTGCGGGTCGGGGACGTCGACGCGGCTGATGCGGGTCCAGAACTTGGTTTCGGCGAAACCGCTGTTGGGGTCGCGGCCGACTTGGGCGGTGAAGGCGAGGTCCGCGGCGCCGAGCGGTGCGCCGTCCGCCCAGGTGAGGCCGGGCTTGAAGTGGAACGTGACCGCCATGCCGGCGCCCTCGAGCTTGGCGCCGCCGTTTTCCAGGGTGGGGATCTCGGTGCAGAGCAGGCAGATGAGCTGGTGGTTGGCGTCGTAGGTGGTGACGGGGCGGTCGGCGAAACCGAGCGCGTAGACTTTGACCAGTTCGGGGTCGACCGCCGGGTGGAGGGTGGAGGGGAACGAGGACACGCCGATGGTGAGGGTGTGGTGCGGGTCGGCCTGGGCGGGGAGGGTGAACAGGCAAAGGATCAGCGCGGCGCCAAGAAGTGCCCTCTCAATCTGGGAGAGGGTGAGGGTGAGGGGCCAGCGCGTCATCAGCGTGGGCCATTGCAGCCGGGCGGCCACCCTCACCCCGGCCCTCTCCCAGGGGGAGAGGGAGAAGAAAGGTGGGAGCGGCGGAGCATCACGCCGGGTGCCAGTTCTCGGACCATTCGCAGGCCATGTCGCCCTGGCCGGTCGGCACGTAGCCGCGCAGCCAGGTGGGCGTCACGTGCGGCTCGGCGCGGAAGAACAGCGGCAGCACCGGCACCTTGTCCGCATAGATCTGCTGCATGTCGGCCCAGATCGCCTTCTGCTTGCCCGGGTCCAACTCGCTCTGCGCGGCGGCGATGTCGGCGTCCATCTTCGGGTCGCTGAAGCCCGGCGTGTTGGAGCCGCCATAGTTGTTGGCCTCGGTCGGGATTTGGCTGGTGTCCAGCGTGCGGAACGGCGTCTCCGTCACGTTGCTGCTCCAGCCATACATCACCATGCCCGTATAGGTGCGGTGCTTCATGGTGTCGCCGAACAGGGTGCGCGCCGGCTCGTTCTTGATCGTCACCTCCACGCAGGCGTTCTTCCAGTTCGACTGCAGCACCTGCTCCTGCAACTCGCGCAGGCGGTTGCCGGCGGTGGTGCTGATCTCGAACGACAGCCGGTCCCCCGCGGCGTTGCGGCAAATGCCGTCCGGGGCCGGCGTCCATCCCGCCTGCGCCAGGAGCGCCTTGGCGCCGGGCAGGTCATACTTCACCACCGGGATCGCCGGGTCGAAATAGGGGTTGAGCGGGTTCACCCAGGTTGCGGCCACCGGCTGCTTGCCCTGGAACAGCCGGTCCACCATGGTCTGGCGGTCCATCGCCATCAGCAGCGCCCGGCGCACCCGCACGTCGGCCAGCAGCGGGTTCTCGCGCTTGAGGTCGATATGCTCGTAGGTGAGGCTGGGCTTGAACTCGTAGTGGAACTCGTCGGGGTGGGACTTCTGTAGCGCCAGCGCCTGGTCGATGGTGAGCCCGATGCTTTCGCCCGCCACCATGTCCACGTCGCCGGAGAGCAGGTTGGCCAGCAGTGCGGCGGTGTTCTCGATGTGGCGCAGCACGATGCGCTTGAAGCCGGGCTTGGTGCCGGCCCAATGCGGGTTTGGCTCCAGGATGATCTGGTTGCCGCTGTCATAGCCGGTGATCATGTAGGGGCCGTCGTACAGCCCGGGGTTGATCGGGGCGCGGTTGTAGTTGGTGCCGTTGAGGTAGGCGCCGGGGCTGCTGTCCTTGGCCACCACGGCGCCCTCGATGTGCTCGGGCAGGATCTGGTCCCACTGGTTGTAGTCGGCACGGATGGTGGCGAGGTGCAGCACGGCGGTGTGGTCGTCCACCACGTCCACGGCGGTTGCGCGGTTCCAGGGGTTGTTGTTGGAGAAGCCGCTGCCCGGGTCGGCGCCGAGCTTCCAGGTGAACGCGATGTCCTTTGCGGTGACGGGCTGGCCGTCGCCCCATTGCAGGTCCGGCTTGAGCTTGATGGTGACGGCCATGCCCTTGGTTCCGTCGGGGCGGTCCTCGATCTTGGCCAGCCCGTTTTCCAGAGTGGGCAGCTCGGTGCAGAGCAGGCAGGTGTTCTTCCAGCTCGCGTCGAAGGCGGTGATCTGGCGCACCACGAAGCCGTCGGCATAGGCCTTGACCACCTCGGCATCGATGTCGGGGTGCAGCGAGGAGGGGAACTGGGCGATGCCGATGGTGAGCGTGTCATGCGCTGGCGCCGCCTGGGCGAACCCGGCGGTGGCGAGAAGCAGGGCGAGGGCGGTGCGGGGGATCATGGTGGTCTCGTGCTGTGAGGGCGGAGGGATTAAGCGGGCGCGTGAGCCAGCCGTCAACGCAGGCGTCACTTGCTGCTCTGACTGCGCAGCAACTCCTCTCCCTCTGGGAGAGGATTGGGTGAGGGCCCGATGCTGCGGAACTGCCGCGCAGGCCCCTCACCCCGACCCTCTCCCAGAGGGAGAGGGAGAAAGACGAGGCCGATTGTTCAGCCTCTGGATAAGAAATCCACGGCATGGCAGACTATATAAGTAGAGACGGACGGAGGGCCTGATGACCGACATAGGACAGCCCAAATAGGCGCGCCCTACGGCTATCCGCCGCTCGACACGCCAAAGCCCGCCGCTGAGGGCGTGTTCGTGATCGACAGCCAACTGCCGGGCCGGATGGGCCGGCTATTGCCCGTGCGCATGACCGCGCTGCGCCTGCCGGGCGGCGACCTCCTGCTGCACTCGCCCACCCGCTACAGCCCGGCGCTGGGGGCCGAACTCGCAGCTTTGGGTTCGGTCCGCCACTTGGTGGCGCCCAACTTCGCGCACTGGATGTTCCTGCAGGAATGGCAGCGCGCCCTCCCCGGCGTCACCACCTGGGCCGCCCGAGGGCTACGCCAGCGCCGCCCGGTGCAGCGCAGCGGCGTGCGGCTGGACCACGAATTGGGCGACACCGCGCCCGCCGAGTGGGGCGACGCGATCGGGCTCACCACCATCCGCGGCGCGTTCGGCTTCCACGAGGCGGCGCTGTTCCATCGCCCGTCCGCCACGCTGGTGTTGACCGACCTGGTGCTGAACCTCGAGCCCGAGAAACTGCCCGGCTGGTTCCGCCCGCTGGCGCGTGGCTTCGGCGTCACCGCGCCCGACGGCATGCCGCCGCCCTATGTGCGGGCGATGATCAAGCGCTACCGCCAGGAAGGCGCGCAGCAGGCGGCGGCCTTGGTGGCGTTGGCGCCGCGCCTGGTACTGTTCGCGCATGGGCGCCCGTTCGACCAGGACGCCCCCGCCGCGCTGCGCCGCTCGCTGCGTTGGCTGCTGCCTTAGGCACCCTCACCCCGACCCTCTCCCGCCCGCGGGAGAGGGAGATAGCCGTCGCTGCTAACGTGCCACTGCGGCGAAGCGTACCGCCTCTTCCGCGGCGCGGAACAGCGCGCGGGCCTTTTGGCGGCTTTCCTCGAACTCGGCCTCCGGCGTGCTGTCCGCCACCACGCCGCCGCCGGCCTGGACGTGCATCACGCCGTCCTTCACCACGGCGGTGCGCAGGCCGATGCAGGTGTCCATGGTGCCGTCGGCGGCGAAATAGCCGATGCAGCCGCCATACAGCCCGCGCCGCACCGGCTCCAGCTCCTCGATGATCTCCATCGCGCGGATTTTCGGCGCCCCGGTCAGCGTGCCGGCCGGGAAGCCGCCCACCAGTGCGTCCACCGCGTCCAGCCCCTCGGCCAGGCGGCCCTGCACGTTGGAGCAGATGTGCATCACGTGGCTGAAGCGTTCGATGACGAAGCTCTCCGTCACTCGCACCGTGCCGATTTGCGACACGCGGCCGACGTCGTTGCGCCCCAGGTCCAGCAGCATCAGGTGCTCCGCCCGCTCCTTCGGGTCCGCCAGCAGGTCGGCCTCGAGCGCCGCGTCCTCCTCCGGCGTGTCGCCCCGCTTGCGGGTGCCGGCGAGCGGGCGGATGGTGACGGTGTCGTCGCGCAGGCGCACCAGGATTTCCGGGCTGCTGCCCACGATGCAGAACCCGCCCATGTCGAGGAAGAACAGGAACGGCGCCGGGTTGATCCGCCGCAGCGCGCGATATAGCGAGAACGGCGGCAGCCCGAACGGCGCGGAAAACCGCTGCGACGGCACCGCCTGGAAGATGTCGCCGGCGACGATATACTCCTTCATCCGCACCACCATCGCCTCGAATTGGTCGCGCGGCATGTTGGACACGGGGTTGGGCGGCGGCAGCGCCACCGGCGGGGCGGCGCGCGGCAGCGGTCGCGCCAAGGCGGCCTGCGCATCGGCGATCCGGCCTTGCGCCAACTCCCAGGCCTGCTCGGCCGCAACCCCCGGCAGCGGGCGCACCGGCGTCGCCAGGGTCAGCTCGTCGCGCACCGTGTCGAACACGGCAAACAGGGTGGGACGGCTCATGATCGCCTCCGGCAGGCCCAGCACGTCGGCGTTCTTGGCCGGCAGCCGCTCCATCAGGCGCACCATGTCGTAGCCCAGGTAGCCGAACAGCCCGCCGCACATTGGCGGCACGCCCGGGGGCACCGCCATGCGCGACTCGGCAATGACCCGGCGCAAGCTGTCCAACGCGCCGCCGTCCTCGGGCGCAAAGGCATGCGGCGCGGCGAGTGCGTTGCGGTTCAGCTCGGCCTGGCCGTCGCGGCAGCGCCATACCAGGTCGGGCGCCATGCCGATGATGGAGTAGCGCCCCCGCGTGGCGCCGCCCTCGACGCTCTCGAGCAGGAAGGAATAGGGCTGGCCATGGGCGAGCTTGAGGAAGGCGGCCACCGGCGTCTGCAGGTCGGCCACGTCGGAAGCGGCGACCAGGCTGCCCTGCCCCGCCGCGTAGGCCGCGGCGAACTCCGGCGTCATTGGCTGAGCTCGCTGAGCACTTTGCTGTTCACGGTCACTTTCGCCCGCTCGCGCAATGCGGTCGCGTAGGTGATCTCGAGGTCGTTGCTCGCGGCCGCAGCCAATTGGGTGCGCACACGGTCGACCGCCGCCGGGTCGGACGCGGGGTCGGGCTTGGTGTCCGCCGTCGGCACCGCCACCACGAAGCCGGTGGGCGACTCGACCATCGTGGCGTGGCCGATATCGGTGGCGAACAGCGGCTGCACCAATTGGCTGGGAATGCCGGGGGGCGGCGCGGCGCGGCCGAGCGGGGGGCTGTGCGTCACCGCGAGATGCGCGGCGGCTGCGGCGTCGGCCAGGCTCTTGCCGCCGTTCACCGTGGCGAGCAGCCCCGCCGCCACCACGTCCTGCTCATGGCGCCTCGTGTCGCGCAGCCAATCCTCCCGCACCCGGTCCCGCACCGCATCGAGCGGCTGCTGCTTGGGCGGCGTGATGCTGTCGACCGAGACGGCGTAGAACGTGTTGTCGGGCCCGTTCTCCAAGGTCGGCTGGTCGCCAGGCGACGTGGCGAAGGCCTTGTCGATCAGGGCCTTGCGGAGATCGGGTGGGCCGGGGATGGGTGCTGGCGTGCCCTCGGGCGTGTCGCCCTGCGCGTCCAAGGTGCCGGTGACGGCGAGCAGGCCCAGGGTGG
Organism: Acetobacteraceae bacterium; assembly: GCA_965198565.1. Lineage (GTDB taxonomy): Bacteria > Pseudomonadota > Alphaproteobacteria > Acetobacterales > Acetobacteraceae > LMUY01. Next base: position 643,305 of record OZ240665.1, read on the forward strand.
TGGGCAGTTCGTCCAGCTTCGCTCCGCCGGCCAGCGCGTCCTCCACCTTGTTGGCGCGGTCGAACACGGCGTCGGTCGCCTGTTGCAGCGCCACCTTCTGCTTGATGCCGGCTGCCACGCTCTCGAACGGCTGCTCGCTGGCAGGGGACAGCTTGGTGGTGCGGAACACCGACCACGCGCCCTCGTTGGCGACGGGGCCGGTGACGATGTCGGCCGGCGCCGCAAACACCGCCTTGGCCAGCGTCTCGGACGGGAAGCTGCTGATGGTCTGGCCGTCGAACTCGATCGCCGAGCCGCCGGCGGTGCTGGCCGCCTTCTGCATCGCGTCCCAGTCCGCGCCGCTGATCCAGTCCGTGGCCAGGGTGCGCCCCGCCGCTTCGGTCGGCGCCACCACGATCTGCACCGAGCGGGTCTCCGGCTGGCCGAACTCCTCCGGATGGCTGTCGTAATACGCCCGCGCGTCGGCGTCGCTGACGGTGATGTCACGCGCCACCCCCTCGGGTGTCAGCAGCACGGCCTTGATGCGCCGCTCCTCCGGCAGGGTGTAGGCGGTGGTGTTGTCGTCGTATTCGCGCTGGATCTGCTCGTCGGTCGGCGCCGGCGGCTCGGGGGCGGCGGCGAACGGCAGGCTCACCAGGTCGGCGGTGCGGGTCTCGCCCTGGAAGGCGTAGACCATGCGGGTCAGCAAGTCCGACGCATAGCCGCCGGCGCGCACCGCCTCCATGAGCTGGCGCTGGCCCAGGTCGCTGCGCATCAGATCGAGGTAGCGCTGCTCGGTGAGGTTGTTGTTGCGCAGCACGGCGGTGAAGGTGGCACGGTCGAAGGTGCCGTTCGCGCCATGGAACGCCGGCGTGTCGAACGTGGCCTGGCGCATCGCGTCGTCCGTCACGGCGAGGTGCAGCCGGGCCACTTCGCCCTGGATGGCGGCCTGGATGGTCAGCTCCTGCAGCGCCTGCTGCGCCACGGCACGGCGGATTTCCGGGCCCGGCGGCGTCGTGCTGCCGGTGCTGCGCATGTATTGGGCCAGCATGCGGCGCTCCCCGTCCTGCAGCTCGCTGGCGGCGACCGGCTTGCCGCCCACGGTTGCCACCACGTTGGGGTCGTCGCTGCCGAAGTTGTTCAGCACGACGCCGGAGACGCCCCACAAGCCGAACGCGCCCACCAGGACGACGAACAACACCCGTGCGGGCCAGGTGCCGGCGAAGCGGCGGAGCGATGAAAGCATGGCGGGACCTAAGGGGGCGGGAGGGCGCGAACCATACGGAGCCCGATGCCGCATTGCCAGCCCCGCCCGGCTTGGCTAGAGCCCGGTGAGGAGACTCGTGACGATGCGTCAACTGATTGCCGGCAACTGGAAGATGAACGGGCTGATCGCGGAGGCCTTGGCGCTGTCGCACGCCGTGGCCGGGGCCGCGCCCGAGCTGGCCGGCCAGTGCGACCTGCTGGTTTGCCCCCCGGCCACCGCGCTGACCACGGTGGCGGCGGCGTTGCAGGGCACGGCCGTCGCGGTCGGCGGCCAGGACTGCCACGCTGAACCGCATGGCGCGCATACCGGGGACCTGTCTGCCGCGATGCTGCACGACGCCGGGGCGCGCTGGGTCATTCTCGGCCATTCCGAGCGCCGCACCGACCATGCCGAGACCGACGCCCTGGTGCACGACAAGGTGCTCGCGGCGGTGGCGGCCGGCCTCACCCCCATCGTCTGCGTCGGCGAGACGGAGGCGCAACGCAGCGCCGGCCAGCAGATGGCGGTGGTGGGCGGCCAATTGGCTGGGAGCTTGCCCGCGGGGTTTGCGGGCGTGGTGGCGTACGAGCCGCTGTGGGCGATCGGCACCGGCGCGAGCGCCACCGAAGCGGACGTCGAGGCGATGCACGGCTTCATCCGCGCCGAATTGGCCCGGCGCTTGCCGCAGCTCGGTGCGAGCGTGAGGGTTCTGTATGGTGGTTCGGTGAAGCCCGCCAACGCCGCCGGGTTGCTTGCGCTGCCGGATGTGGGTGGGGCGCTGATTGGTGGCGCCAGCCTGGTCGCGGCGGAGTTCCTGGCCATCGCCCGGGCCGCGCGCGGGTAAGCTCTGCGATAGATCCGGAGGAAGCCTTGATCCGGCCATCCACGGCGGGCTTGTCGCCGCGACCCTCACCCCTACCCTCTCCCGCCAGCGGGAGAGGGAGAAGTAAGTGGGTTAGGGGTCGTGCTTGCCTTGGAGGAAGGGGTTGTCTCGGCCGAGGCGGGTGTTGTTTTCACCCAAAGACTCGGGCGGGGCGGCGGCGAACTCGGCGAGGAGGTCGATCTCGGGGGGGATGCGGCGCTTGTAGTCGGAGGCGCGCAGGCCGAGGTCGCGGCACAGGTCGAGGACGATGGCGTCGACGGAGCAGGTGGCGAGTTCGACTTCCATGTCGGGGGCGTCGAGGCGCTCGAGCAGCTCGCGTTCGAGGTTCTCGACGCGCTCGGGGGTGCCGGCGCGCTCGTGGATGACGTCTTCGACGTCGCGGATGATGCGCTTGCGGGCTGCGGTGCGGGCGGCCGGGTCGAGCTTCTTGGGCTCGGGAATGGGGGCGGCGAGCTTGTCGGATAGCAGGATGCTGTGGCGCATCGAACGGGTGAGCTTGTCGTAGATGACGGCGGCTTCGGCGTCGGGGAGGTCGGGGGCGTCGGGCTTGGTGGGGTCGAGGCGTTCTAGGCGGGCGGCGCCGATGTCCAAGGCGCGGTCGAGCAGGCGGAGCTGGCGGGCGCGTTGGGCGGCGTGGGTGGGCTCGGGGGTGGAGGGCGGCGAGGACATGAACGGATAGGGAACATATGCGGCGGGGGAGTTTCAAGGGGTTTGGAGGGTGGTGCTAACTGGCTGGCTTGGGCTTTTGGGGCAGCCCACCCTCACCCCGACCCTCTCCCGCCAGCGGGAGAGGGAGAAGGAAGGGGTGGAGCGGCTGGGGGATCGTGCTAGCTGGGCTGCCTTGGGATTTGGCGGCAGCCACCCTCACCCCGACCGTCTCCCGCCAGCGGGAGAGGGAGAAGGAAGGGTAGAGCGGCTGGGGGATCGTGCTCACTGGGCTGGCTTGGGGTTTGGCGGCAGCCACCCTCACCCCGACCCTCTCCCGCCAGCGGGAGAGGGAGAAGGAAGGGGTAGAGCGGCTGGGGGATCGTGCTCACTGGGCTGGCTTGGGCTTTGGCGGCAGCCACCCTCACCCCTCCCTCTCCCAGAGGGAGAGGGCTTTTTAGAAGGTCGGCGTTTGCGGGGGCACGGGGGAGGCGGCCGGGCGGAGGGCGCGGTGCTCGCGGTTCTGGCGCAGCTCGGCGGCGCCGCCCGCCACGCACTCCCACGTCGCCTGCGACAAAGCCTTGCGGCTGGGGAACTCGCGCGGGTCCAGCGGCGGGTGCAGCAGCACGGTCGCCCGCATGCCGCGCCAGCGGCCCAGGCGCCAGAAGTGGCTCGCCAGGTCCATGTCGCCATACCAGGCGAATACGGCGCGGGTGCTGCGCCGGGTCGGAAGGCAGGCCAGGCGGTCATAGGCGACGGACACCGGCTGGATCAGCGGCGGGTCGTCGCCTTCCGCCACGGAGAAGAACGCGGAGCGGAACGGCAGCACGCGGCTGCCGTCCGAGCTGGTGCCCTCGGGGAACAGCAGCAGGTCGTCGCCGGCCAGCAAGCGGGCGCGCAACTCGTCGCGCTCCCGCCCGGTGGCGCGGCGCTGCCGGGTGACGAAGACGGTGCGGCCGAGGCGGGCGATCAGGCTCACGCCGGGCCAGCGCGCGACCTCGTCCTTGGAGACGAAACAGGCCTCCAACTGGCCGCCCAACACGGTGATGTCGAGCCAGGAGCAGTGGTTGGCCACATACACCACCCGCCGCCCCGGGCCGCCCGCCGGCGGCGCCCCGATGCGCCGCACGTGCAGCCCGACCAGGCGGGCGAACACGGCCCAGTAAAGCCGGGCGAACCGTACCTTGCCGCGGCCCCGGCGCGTGAGCAGAACGGACTGGATGACAATGCCCGCCACCGTCCAGCCCAGCGCCAGCACACCCCGGCGCACCGCCCGCAGCCCGTCCAGCAGCCGCCGCCCCGGCGTCACCCGGCCGGTCCACAGACCGTGGCGCGGATCGCTCCACTCGGCGCCGAACCGTGGCAGGGCGGGGCGGCGCGACGACAGGCTCGGGATCGGGATCGGGCGCAGGGCGGACATCAGGAGCCACATAGGCGCCTTAAAGTGGCGTCACAATGACCGCCGCATGACGGTTCCAGGGCGGCTTCTTCTTCACGCGCTCGCGTCTCGTGCTCCCCTGCGTTGCCCTGTATAGCGCGGGCGATGCTGCGCAACCGCCTTTTCCGACGCCTGGCGGTGCTTTCGACCTTGGCGGTGCTCGCGACCTGTGTGGCGTGGCTCGACCCGATCGCCCGCGCGGCGGACCCGCAGCCGTACGACGTGAGCATCGCGACCACCGGCGACAAAACCATCGACGGCGCGCTGAAGGACAGTTCCAGCCTCATCGCGCTGCAGAAGAGCGCGCCGGTCGGGCCGTTCGCACTGGTGACCCGGGCGCAGGACGACGCCGGGCGGCTGGCCACGGCGCTGCACAGCTTCGGCTACTACGACGCGCGCGTGGCGGTGCGCATCGACGACCACGCGCTCGACGACCCGGGCCTGCCGGACGAGCTGGCCGCCAAGCCGAGCGGCAGCAAGGCCGCGATCGCCATCTCGGTGGAGCGCGGGCCGCTGTTCCACCTGCGCCATGTCGCCGTCGTGGGGACGGTGACGGCGGCGGAACGGGCCAAGCTCGGCATCGCGCCCGGTGACCCGGCGGTCGCCAGCCAGGTGCTCGCGGCGCAGAACACCCTGCTGGCGGCCCTGCGCTCGGACGGGCACCCGCTGGCCAAGGTCAGCCCGCCCGACGCGGTGGAGACGCCGGCGGACCAGGTGATCGACGTCACCTTCCATGCCGATCCCGGGCCGCACGCCGATATCGGCCCGATCACCATCGAGGGGCTCAAGGTCACCAACCCGGGCTATGTGCGCAACCGGCTGACGGTCCATAGCGGCGAGCCCTACGACCCGGCGACGATCGACGCCGCGCGGCAGGACCTCGCCAATATCGGCATTTTTTCGTCGGTGAACGCGGCCATCCCCGACCATCTCGACTCGGAGGGCACGATCCCGCTGACCTACACGGTGGCGGAGCGGCCGCGCCACCAGGTGTCGATCAACCTGGCCTACTCGACCGACCTGGGGCCGACCGCCGGGACGACGTTCACCTATCGCAACGTGTTCGGCAACGCCGAGACGCTGGTGCTGGGCGCGGCCATCACGCAGGCGGAGACCAATGCGCTGATCCAGCGGCCGGGCTACAACGTGACCGCCAGCTTCACCCAGCCGGACTGGCACCGGCGCGACCAGACGCTGGTCACCAACGCCGGATACGTGGACGAGAACCTGTACGCCTATAGCCGCCGCGCCGTGCTGGCCGGGGTGGCGCTCAGCCGCAAGCTGTCGCCGGATCTGAGCGCCTCGGTGGGGCTTTCGGCGGTGGAGGAACGGGTGATCCAGGAGGACGTCGGCCGCGACTACACGCTGCTGCAGGTGCCGCTGGGGCTGATCTACGACACGACGGGGCCGGACGGGCTGTTCAACCCGAGCCACGGCGTCAAGGCCAAGCTGCTGGTGACGCCGACCGAGCCGGTGACGGGCAACAGCTCGTTCTTCACCCTGGTGCAGCTCAGCGGGTCGACCTACGTCAACCTGTCGGCCGCCGAGGGCCGCAGCGTGATCGCGGTGCGCGGGCTGGTGGGCTCGGCGCTGGGGGCGGCCCGCTTCGCGATCCCGGCGGACCAGCGCTTCTATGCGGGCGGCAGCGGGACGGTGCGGGGCTATGCGTTCCAGGCGGTGGGGCCGCAATTCGCCGATTACCGGCCGATCGGCGGCACCTCGGTGACGGCGGGCACGATCGAGTTCCGCCAGCGCTTCGGCCAGAGCTTCGGCGCGGTGGCGTTCATCGACGCTGGCCAGGTGGGGGAGACGTCGTCGCCGTTCACCGGCACTCTGTTCGAGGGCGTGGGCGCGGGGGCGCGCTACTACACGTCGATCGGGCCGATCCGGTTCGACATCGGCGTGCCGCTGAAGAAGCGGCGGAAGGACCAGATCGTGCAGGCGTATATCGGGCTGGGGCAGGCGTTTTGATGGCCGTCGAGTCTGGTCGTCAGGGCAAGACGCGATGCGTTCGGAGGTCAGCCCGGCAGGTGAACCGAACGATCCAGACCCGAACCGCCTTGAGATTGAAGAGCGCGCCCTCAAGATCGAGCTGCTAAAAGCTGAGATCGAGAACAAGGAGGCAGACACCATGCTGAAGACCGAGCAGACCAAGTGGGAGCGCACCAAAGCGATGAGCACCGTGTTCGGCACAGCCGTCGCCGTTGCGGGGGCTTTGCTGGCTTTGGGCGCATGGTTGGGCGGACATTTGACGGCTGTGACGCACTGACTCAGGCGCACTCGTAACACCATGAGACTCCTCCGCCGCATCGCGGTCTGGCTTGTCGGCGTGCTGGTGCTGATCCCGGTGCTGGCGATCGTGGCCGCTCTCGTGCTGCTCAACATCGAGCCCGGCCGCCGCCTGGTGGAGACCCTGGCGCAGCAGCTCACGGGCGGGCAGGTGGTGCTTGCCGGGCTCGGCGGCCGCTTCCCCGACGCGCTCACCCTGCGCCATGCCGAGGTGCACGACGCACAAGGCGCCTGGCTGTATCTCGACAACGTGAGGCTGGATTGGTCGCCGCTCGCGCTGCTGCATGGCGAGGCGCGGGTGGATGTGGTGAGCGCCGGGTCGATCGACCTGCCGCGGCTGCCGGTCAGCGCGGCGGCCGCCAAGCCGCAGCCGGCCAGCAGCGGCTCGTTCAGCCTGCCGGTGCGGGTGACGCTGGGGTCGCTGCAGGTGAAGCGCGCGTCCATTGGGGCGGCGGTGGCCGGGGTGGCCGCGGTGCTGTCGCTGGATGGCCGCGGCCGGCTCGCCTCGCTGCAGGATGGCAGCGCCGACGTCGTGCTGCGCCGGCTGGACTCGCCGGGCCGCTACGAGGTGCATGGCACGATCGACCCGGCGCACCTCGCCGCGCGGCTCGCCGTGTCGGAACCGGCGCAGGGCTTGATCGCCCAGGTCGCCAAGCTGCCCGATCTCGGCGCCATCACCGCCGTCGCCAGCGTGGACGGGCCGCGCACGGCGGAGGCGACCAAGCTGCAGCTCTCCGCCGGGCCGCTGACGGCGTCGGCCAATGGCACGGTCGATCTGCAGGGCCAATCCGCCACGCTGGATGTGGCCGCCAATGCGCCGGCGATGAGCCCGGCGCCTGGCGTGTCCTGGCAGTCGGTCGCGTTGCAGGCGCATGTGACGGGTCCGTTCACCGCGCCCGACGCCACGGGCACGCTGCGGCTGGAGGGGCTGGCGGCGGCGGGGGCGGCGGTGGCGAGCCTCTCCGCCGACCTCGCGGGCAACAAGGGCGCGGCGCAGCTCACCGCCACTGCCACGGGCGTGCGCATTCCCGGCCCCAAGCCGGACCTGCTGGCCGACGCCCCGGTGGTGCTGAAGGCGTCCGCGCGGCTCGACACGCCGGACCGGCCGGTGACGTTCACGCTGTCGCACCCGCTGCTGCAGGCGAGCGGCCGCGCCACCACGGGGGGGGCCATCGCCGCCACGGTGGAGCTGACCGCGCCCGACCTGCAGCCGCTCGCCGCCGTGGGCGGGGTGGACCTGCAGGGGCAGAGCCATTTGACGGTGCAGGCCAGCGTCGCCGGGCCGCGCACGGACGTGACGGTGGATGGCACGGTGGGGCTCACCGGCGGCCAGGCGCCTGCGCCGGCGCTGCTCGGGGATGACGCCAAGGTCGGCGTGACCGCGGCGCTGGACGGCGGGGCGATCACGCTGAGCCGCGCCGAGATCGACGGGCGCAGCCTCAGCCTCAAGGCCAGCGGGACGGACGCCAACGACACGCTGGATGTCGCCTACAACGTGGCGCTGTCGCGTTTGGCCGACCTGTCGCCGAGCCTGGACGGCGCCGTCACGCTCGACGGCACGGCCAAGGGCGCCACGACGGACCTGGCGGTTGCGGCCAAGCTCACCGGCCAGGTGGGCGCCAAGGGGGTGCCGTCCGGGCCGCTCACGGTTTCGCTCGACGCCACCGGGCTGCCGGGCCAGCCGGCTGGGAGCGTGATGGCGGAGGGCGCGCTCGAGGGTGCCCCGATCGACCTGGCTTTGCACGCCGACCGGGGCGCGGATGGCACGCTGCACGCCACGATCGACCGCGCCGACTGGAAGAGCCTGCACGCGGAGGGCGCCGCGACCCTGGCGAGCGGCGCCACCTTGCCGAGCGGCCAAGTGGCCCTGCGCCTGACCCGGCTGGACGACCTGCGGCCGTTCGTCGGCCAGGCGCTCTCGGGCGGGATCACCGCCACGGCGTCGCTCGCGGGGGATGCGGCCAAGCTCGACTTGCAGGCCACGGGCGTGGGCATGGGCGCCAACTCGGTCGGCCGGGCGGTGCTGGCCGCGCGCGTCAGCAACCCGACCAAGGACCCGGTGGTCGCCGCCACGCTGACCGTCGACGGCATCAAGGCCGGCGCGGTCGGCGGCGCGGCCAAGCTCAGCGTGGATGGGCCGCAATCGGCGCTCGGCCTGCGGCTGTCCGCGGCGCTCACCAACCTGGCGGGCGCGGACGCCACGGTGGCCAGCGCCGCCACGGTGGACGTGCCCGGCAAGACCGTTCGCCTGGCGGCGCTGACGGCGGATTGGAAGGGCGAGGCGGTGCGGCTGCTCGCCCCCGCCAAGGTGAGCTTCGGCGATGGTGTGGCGGTGGACCGGCTGCGCATCGGGCTGCAGCAGGCGGTGCTGGACTTGGCGGGCCGGGTGTCGCCCACGCTGAACCTCACCGCGTCGCTGCAGGGTGTCACGCCCGACCTGGCCAAGCCGTTCGCCCCCAGCGTGGACGCCACCGGGCAGATCAGCGCCGAGGCCAAGCTGACCGGCACGACGGCCGCGCCGCAGGGCAGCGTGCGCCTGCTCGCCAGCAACCTGCACCTGCGCAGCGGCCCGGGGCGTGGGCTGCCCCCCGCCAGCATCACCGCGTCGGCCCAGCTCGCGGGCAAGGCGGCCAACCTGGACGTGCGGCTGGCCGCCGGGTCGGCCAATTTGGCGGTGACCGGGCGTGCCCCGGTGGGCGCGGGGGACCTGGCGCTGCGGGCCACCGGCGCGTTGGACCTGGCCATGCTCGACCCGATTCTGGCGCCCGAAGGCCGCCGGGTGCTTGGACGATTGGCGATCAACGCTGCCATTGGCGGCACCACCGCGACGCCACAGGTGAACGGCAGCGTGACCTTGGCGGGCGGCGAGTTGCAGGATTTCGGCCAGGGCGTGCGGGTCAGCGCCATCAACGCCACCATCCAGGCCAGCGGGCAGACCATCCGCATCGCCAGTTTCAGCGGCAAGGCCGGCCCCGGCACGATCAGCGCCAGCGGCACGGTGGGGATCGGCGGCGCCATGCCGGTGGACCTGGCGCTGACGATGCGCAAGGCCCGCCCGCTCGCCAGCGACAAGCTGACCGCCACGCTGGACGCCGATTTGGCGGTTCGCGGCACGGTGGCGGGGGCGCTGGCGGCGTCGGGCAAGATCACCATCGACGACGCCACCATCAACATCCCCGAGCACCTGCCGAGCTCGGTGGCGGTGCTGCCGGTGCGCATTGCGGGCCAGCCGCCGCCGCCGCCGGCCAAGCCGGGGCCGACCATCGGGCTGGACCTGCAGTTGGACGCGCCGGGCCAGATCTTCGTGCGCGGCCGGGGGCTGAACGCGGTGATGGGCGGCAGCCTGCACATCACTGGCACCACCACCGCGCCGAAGGTCGCCGGCGCGTTCAGCATGCGCAATGGCACGTTCAGCCTGGCCGGCACGACGCTGACCTTCAGCCGCGGGACGGTGGGTTTCGCCGGCGCGGGCGTGACCAACGCGATCGACCCGACGTTGGACTTCCAGGCGGATTCGCCGACCGCGGTGGGAACGGCGTCCTTGATCGTCACCGGTTATGCCAGCGCGCCCAAGATCAGCTTGTCCTCGTCGCCGCCCTTGCCGCAGGACGAGGTGCTGTCCGAGCTGCTGTTCGGCCGTCCCGCCTCCAGCATCAGCCCGTTCCAATACGCCTCGATCGCGGCGGCGCTGGCGCAGATTTCCGGGGCGACCGGGGGCGGCGGCAATCCGCTGGACGCGGTTCGCAGTGGATTGGGGCTGGACCGGCTGAGCGTCGGCGGCGCCACCAACGCCAACGGCAGCTCGAACAACAGCTCCGCCACCATCGAGGCCGGGAAATACGTGGCCAACGGGGTCTATGTCGGCGCCAAGCAAGGCACGTCGGGCTCGCAGACCCAGGCTGTGGTGCAGATCGACATCTACAAGGGGCTGAAGGTGGAGACCGACGTCGGCAGCGGCGCCGGCGGCAACAGCGTCGGGCTGACGTATCAGTTTCAGTACTGACACGTAGTCTGCTCCCTCTCCTTCGGGGAGAGGGCCGGGGTGAGGGCGCCGATGGGTACCAGAGCTGCAGGGAGCTTGCGCACCACCCTCACCCAACCCTCTCCCAGAGGGAGAGGGCTTACGAAGAGATGGTGGCTTGGCGGTAAAAATTGCCGGGCGGGAAAGTTTACGTTAATCTCTTTGTATGAGACTGGCCTCGGAACGCGCGACAAAACTCCGCTTCGTCTCACAGTCTGCGCCAGGGCGGTTGCCGCACGCGCTGCAGATCCGGCAGGAGAGCGCGTTTGCGCGTCACTCTCTCGGCTGGCGACCGCAAAAACAGCGAGCTTGGTCGCCGTCATTTCCTCGGTGGTGTGTGCGTGGTTGCCGGCAGTCTTGCGGCGGGCGTCAGCACGGTGGGGGCACGCTGGGGCAGCGTTGCCGCGGCAGCACCCGCCGAACCGCAAGCCGCACCGCTGCCGCCAGCGCCGCCGCATGTCTACTCGGCCGCGTTTGGCCGGGATTGGGCTGCGTTCCGCCAGCGCACCATCACGCCGGACGGGCGCGTGGTGGACACCGGCAATGGCGGCGTGTCGCATAGCGAGGGCCAGGGGTGGGGCCTGATGGCGGCGCAGGCAGCGAACGACCCGCAGACCTTCGCCCGCCTGCTCGCCTGGACGACGCAGACCCTGCAATGCCGCGGCTCCGACTCGCTGCACGCCTGGCGGTTCAGACCCGGCGCGCCCGAGCCGGTGGCCGACCTCAACAACGCCACCGACGGCGACCTCTTCATCGCCGCCGCGCTGGCCCGCGCCGCCGCCCGCTGGAACCGCGAGGATTACGCCGCCCAGGCCAGCCGGATCGCACGCGACATCCTGGGCCTGGTGCGCGTGGCCGGCGGCCGCACCGTGCTGCTGCCGGGCGCCGCCGGGTTCGAGAAGGCGGACAGCTTCGTCGTCAACCCCTCCTACTATGCCTTCGGCCTGTTTCCCGACCTGGCCGCCGTCGCACCCTCGCCGCACTGGGCCGCGCTGCAGCAAGACGGCCGGGACATGCTGCTGCAGGCGCGGTTCGGCCGCTGGATGCTGCCGCCCGACTGGCTGCGGGTGGACCGGCGGGACGGTGCGCTTGGCATCGCCCCCGGCTGGCCGGCCCGGTTCTCCTACGACGCCATCCGCATCCCGCTGCATCTGGTCTGGGGTAATGTGGCGGCGGACCCCGTGCTGCAGTCGTTCCGCGCCTACTGGACGGCAGCGCGCCCAGCGCCGCCCGCCTGGACCGACCTGCGGACCGGGGAGGAGGCGCCGTATCCCGCCGCCGCCGGGTTGCGCGCGGTGGCCTCGCTGACCGCCAGCGCGCCGATCGGCAGCATACCAAACACGTTGCCTTCTGTTATGACAGCATCCGACTACTACAGCGCCGGGCTGATCCTGCTGTCGCGCATGGCCGCGGAGGAGGGGGCGGCGAGAGCGAAAAGGGAGCAAGCGTGAGCGACGAGGCGGATGACGTGTCGAAGGCGATGGCCGCGTTTGGCATCCCGAAGCTGCGGTACCACAGCTTCGACCAAGCCGCGCCGCGTCCCTCCGGCACGGTGCAGCCGCGCCGGGCGCTCTCCCGCGGGCTCACGCAGCCGGCTGAGACGGCGCCCCAAGCCACGCCCCCGCCGGTGATCCCGCCCGTCGCGCCGCGGCCACCGCCGGCTCCGCCTCGGGCACCGCCGGCGCCGGCGCAGGCGACCCAACTGCAACCGCCTCAGCCACCCGGCCCAGCCGCGACCAGCGCTCCCTGCACGCTGCCGGAGCTGTTTGCCTTCTTGGCCCAGCGGCCTGGCCCATCATCATCATAATTCGCCCGTGAACAAAGCGTTGCATTGCTGCCGCACTGTTGCTTTCGGGTAACAGGGCGCGTCCCAAGCGGCTGCGGCACCGGCCCAGGTCTCAGATCATGCATCCGCATGTCGTCGGTTGCCGTTAGGATCGCAGATTGTTGATCTCGGCAACCTGGGGACCGGACATCTGCCGATGCCTCATTCACAGCAAACCCGGCGGGCACGCCTGGCCGACAAGGGGCTCACCCTTGCTTGCGGGGCGTTCGGTATGGCCGTGTTGCTGGCTGTGGCCACGGTGGGGCTGCAGCCGCGGCAGCAAGCCATTCTGGGCATCGCCTCCGGGCTGATCTTCCTGCTGGCCAACCGGGTGCCCGGTCGGGCCGTATCGGTGTTTCTCGTGGTGCTCAGCCTGGCGGTGTCGCTGCGCTACATCGTCTGGCGCCTCACCGACACGCTCGACTTCGACACCGTGGGGGACCTGGTGCTCGGCGCCGGGCTGGCGCTGGCGGAGTGCTACGCGGTCACCGTGCTGGTGCTGGGGTATGTGCAGACGCTGTGGCCGCTGGACCGCAAGCCCATCGCGCTGCCCGACGACCCGGCGCGCTGGCCGACGGTGGACGTGTTCATTCCCACCTACAACGAGCCGCTCAAGGTGGTGCGCGCCAGCGTGCTCGGCGCCGCCGCGATGGACTGGCCGCCCGGCAAGCTGCGCATCCACTTGCTCGACGACGGCAACCGGCCGGAGTTCGAGGCCTTCGCGCAGGCGTGCGGCGTCGGCTACATCGCGCGCACCGACCATTGCCACGCCAAGGCGGGGAACCTCAACCACGCGCTGGCGCAAACCGACGGCGCGTTCGTCGCCGTGTTCGACTGCGACCACATCCCGACCCGCGCCTTCCTGCAGATGACGATGGGTTGGCTGGTGGCCGAGCCGCGCTGCGCCATGGTGCAGACGCCGCACCATTTCTACTCGCCCGACCCGTTCCAGCGGAACCTCGCCGCCGGCTACCGCGTGCCGGCCGAGGGCAACATGTTCTACGGCCTGGTGCAGGACGGCAACGACTTCTGGAACGCGACCCTGTTCTGCGGCTCCTGCGCGGTGCTGCGGCGGGCGGCGCTTTACGAGGTGGGCGGCTTCGCGGTCGAGACCGTCACCGAAGACGCGCACACCATGCTCAAGCTGCACCGGCGCGGCTGGCAGAGCTGCTACCTGCGGCTGCCCTTGGCCGCCGGGCTCGCCACCGACCGGCTGATGTCGCATATCGGCCAACGCATGCGCTGGGCGCGCGGCATGATCCAGATCTTCCGCATCGACAACCCGCTGCTGGGCCCGGGCCTGACGCTTGGGCAGCGGCTCTGCTACCTGCAGGCGATGGGGCACTTCTTCTTCGCCCTGCCCCGGGTGGTGTTCCTCACCGCGCCGCTCGCCTTCCTGTTGCTGGGCATGAACGTGATCGCCGCCTCGCCGCTGGCCATCGTGTCCTATGCGCTGCCGCACATCGCGCACTCGGTGGCCACCAACTCGCGGCTGCAGCGCAACCACCGGCACTCGTTCTGGTCCGAGATCTACGAGACGGTGCTCGCGCTGTTCCTGCTGCGGGTGACGGCGGAGACGCTGCTGCGGCCGCGCAAGGGACGCTTCAACGTGACGGCGAAAGGCGGCCTGCTGGAGAACGGCTATTTCGACTTGGCGGCGGTCTACCCGAACCTCATCCTGGCGGCGCTGCTGGTCGCGGGCGTGGTCCGCGGGGTGACGGGGATGGTGCTGGGCGCGCCCGGGCAGATCACGTTCCAGGCGCTGCTGCTGAACACGATGTGGGGCTCGTTCAGCCTGCTCACCGTGATGGCGGCGCTGGCCGTCGGGCGCGAGACCCGGCACAGCACCAGCCGCGCCCGGGTGGCTGCCGCGATGCCGGTGCAAATCCACCTCGCGGACGGGCGGGTGATCGCCGGCGCCACGCAGGACCTGTCGCAAGCGGGCGGCTCGATCACCGCCGAGCGCCCCGCGGGGGTGCTGGACGGGGCGGCGGCGCAGCTCGCCATCACCGTGGGGCACGAGCCGGTGGTGATCCCGGCGCAACTGCTGGGCTGGGATGACGGCGTGCTGCTGGCGAGCTTCCAGCCGCAGGACCTGGCCGACGAAGCCGCCGTGGTGCAAGCGGTGTTCGGCCGCGCCGACGCCTGGACGGAGTGGAGCGCCTACCCGCCGGACCAGCCGTTGGCGAGCCTCTACCGCGTTCTGGTGAGCATCCGCGGCCTGTTCCGGCCGCCCGAGCGCTCGTTCAGCCGGCCACCCACTGTGGGGCCGATGGCGCCGCGTCGCCGCCGCCAATTCGCCAGCCGGGCGGCGGCGGTGGCGCTGCTGGTGCTGCTCCCGGCCGGCGCCCAGTCTGCGCCCGCCCGTCGCGAGCGCACCACCCAGACCGGCGACACCGCCGTGCGGCCGAGCCTGCCCGGCCTGTTGGGCGTGCCGACGGACACTGCCGCAACCCCGCCGGTTTCGCTGGTGACCGCCCAGCCGCCGCGCCCGCCCGCCGAGATGCCGCCGCTGCCGACGCCGCCGGCCGCTGCCGCCGAGCCGGAACCGGCCGCCCCCGCCAGCTTCACGCCCGCGCCGACCGTGGCCGCCGGGCCGACCCGCACGGTGGTGCTCACCCTGCACCAACTGGGGGCCGCCGGGCCGCTCAACCTGCGCGGCACCAGCGCGCTGCAGGGCGTGCAATTCGGCGTGCGGGCGGACGAGGTGGTGGTCGCTGCCACGCTCAGCCTGTCGGGCGCGATGTCCCCGGCGATGATTCCGGCGTTCAGCAACGACACCATCACGCTGAACGAACAGTATGTCGGCACCATTCCGACCAAGCCGGACCAGCCGCGCTTCGACAATCTCCGCTTCCCGATCGACCCGGTGTTGTTCACCGACGCCAACCGGCTGAACATCCGCTTCACCGGCCGCTACACGCCCGAGTGCAACGATCCGCTGTCCGGCCTGCTGTGGTCCACCATCTCCGACACCTCGACCCTGAGCCTCACCCTCGAGCGCCTGCCGCCGCAGCGGGACCTGGCGCGGCTGCCGCTGCCGTTCTTCGACCCGCGTGACAACGTGGCGCTCAGCCTGCCGTTCGTGCTGCCGGCGTCCGCCAGCAACGAGTCGCTGACCGCGTCCGCCATCGTGGCCTCCTGGCTGGGCGGCTTGGCGGGCGAGCGCGGCGCCCATTTCCCGGTTGCCAGCGCGGCGCCCGCGGAGGGCAACGCCGTGCTGGTGGTGACGGGGCTGGACCGGCCGGCCGGCATCCCGCTGCCGCCGATGAACGGGCCCACCTTGGCCGTGATCCCCAACCCGAACGACGCGGCGGCCTCCATCCTGCTGGTGGGCGGGCGGACCGGCGCCGAGGCCGTCACCGCCGCCACCGCGCTGGCGCTCGGCAGCCGCCTGCTTGGGGGCAACATCGCCACCGTCGCCGCGCCGGACGCACCCTATCGCAAGCCGTACGACGCGCCCGCCTGGCTGCCGACCACCCGCCCGGTGAAGCTCGGCGAACTGGTGGACGCCGGGTCGCTCGAGGGGGTCGGCTACGTGCCCGGCACCATGCGTGTGCCGTTCCGCACCGCGCCCGACCTCTACACCTGGCGCGACCATCCGTTCGCGCTGCAGGTGCGGTTCCGCGCCCCGCCTGCGCCGGTGGCGGACCTCGCGGTGTCCCGCCTCGATGTCAGCATCAACGACCTGTTTCTCACCAGCCTGAAGCTGTCGGACGGCGATGCGGACAGGCAGTCATGGTTATCGCGGCTTTTTAACTTCGGGCTCACGACGCCGGTCTCGCGCGTGGAGGTTCCGCCCTATAACGTGTTCGGTCAGAATGACCTGCAGTTCTTCTTCGATACACGGCCGATGCACCGCGGCGATTGCATCGCCATTCCGGAGGACTTGCACGAGGCGGTCGATCCGGACAGCACGATCGACCTCAGCCGGGCGTATCGCTTCACCGAGCTGCCCAACCTCGCGTATTTCACCAGCTCGGGCTTCCCGTTCACCCGGCTCGCCGACCTGGCCGACACCGCGGTGGTGCTGCCCGCCCAGCCTGGTGCGGACGAACTCAGCGGCTTTCTCGACCTGATGGGCCGGTTCGGGATGCTGACCGGCTATCCCGTCACCCGCGTGGCGGTGGTGCGGCCGGATGCGGTGGGCAGCGTGTCCGGGCGCAACCTGCTGCTGCTGGGGGCGGTCGGCCATCTCGGCGGTGCGGCCGCCCTGCTCGACCGCTCGCCGTATCACTTCGCGGGCAACCGCCTGCAGGTGAGCCTGCCGAGCGGGCTGGCCAGCGTGGCGCGCCTGTTCGGGGACCCGCGGCGCGCGGCGCGGGAGAGCGCGGTGGCTGCACTCGGCGCCATGGCGGGGCCGGACTCGGGCGCCATGGTCGGCGCGGCGAGCCCGTTCGGCGGCGGGCATAGCCTGGTCGCCCTGCTCGGCGGCTCGGCCGCTGCCGTGGGCACCCTGGTCGCCGCCCTGCACGATCCGGAGCAGGCGCCCGCCATCACCGGCGACCTGGCGCTGCTGACGGGGGACCGCGTCTCGTCGTACCGGGTGGGCGCCACCTACACGGTCGGCAGCCTGCCGCTGTGGCTGTATCCGTCCTGGCTGCTGCGCGACCAGCCGTTCGGCGTGGTTCTGACCATGCTGGCGGGCTGCCTGCTGGTCGCGGCGGCCGGCTTCGTGGCCCTGCGCCGCCGGGCCGCCCAACGCAGCCGCCGGCCCTGAACATGACCCGCGCCTGGCTGCTGGCTGCCGCCACCGCGCTGCCGCTCGCCGCGCATGCGCAAGCCGCCAACCCGGCGCTCACCGTGCTGCTCGGCCAAGCGGCCTATTGGCGCGCGCACGGCCAGCCGGACCAGGCCGCCGCCGCCTTGCGCCGCGCGCTGGAACTCGACCCGGCCAACGCGGACGCCCTGGCGCAACAGGCGCAGGACGCAGCCGACCGCGGCGACCTCGCCGCCGCGCGCGCCGCGCTGGCCAAGCTGAAATCCGCCCAGCCCGACGACCCGCGCGTGGCCATGCTCGAGCAGAGCCTGAATGGCGCGGCGCTCAACCCGTCGGCGTTGGCACAGGCGCGCGCGTTGGCATTGTCCGGCAAGGCGGCCGAGGCGGTGGCGGCCTATCAGCGCCTGTTCAAGGGCAGCGCGCCGCCGCCGGCGCTCGCCACCGAATACTACCAGACGCTGTCCGGCACGCCGAACGGCCAGGCCGCGGCGCTGGCGGGGCTCGCCGCGGCGCTGCGCAGCAACCCGGACGACCTGCACGCCCAATTGGCCTACGCGCAGACGCTGACCATCCGCGACACCACCCGCGCCGCCGGCCTCGAGCGCTTGGCCGCGCTGTCCCGCACCCCCGAGCTCACCCAGCCGGCGCAGGACGCCTGGCGCGAGGCGCTGCTGTGGTCCGGCAACAGCCCGCAGATCATGGGCCAGATCGACGCCTATCTCGACCGCTTCCCGGCCGACGCGGACATGGCGCGGCGCCGGGCCATTCTCGCCGCTGCCGCGCCCGACCCGGCGGCCAAGCTGCGCGCCACCGGCTACCAGGCCATGCAGGAGCACCGCAACGCCGACGCCGAGCGCGTCTTCGCCGACGCGCTGGCGCAGAATCCGGACGATGTGGACGCGCTGGCCATGCTCGCGATCCTGCGCCGGGAGCAGGGCCGCGGCCGGGAGGCGCAGGCGCTGCTGGACCGCGCGCTGGCCTTGGCGCCGGACCGCCGCAACGAGCTGCTCGCCGCCACCAGCGTGCCGGCCCATCCCGGCCCGAGCGCCACCGCCATCCGCGGTGCCTATGCCCAGGTGAACCAGCTCGCGGACGCGGGCGACTACCCCGCTGCCGAGGCCGCGCTGCGCAAGCTGATGGGCCCGCGCCCGGCGCCGGGCTCGCTGGTGCAGCTCGGCTACATCCAGCTTCGCGCGGGGGACCTGGCGAGCGCCGAGGCCAGCTTCCGCCAGGCGTTGGGCGGGCGGCAGAACGCGGCGGCGCAAGCCGGGCTCGCCGCCCTGCGCGGCCTGCAGCAAGCCCAGGCGGACGGGCTGCGCGACCAGGCCCATCGCGCCGAATCGCCAGACGAGAAGGCACGCCTCTACCGCCTCGCCATCGCGCAGGACCCGGCCAACCCCTGGCTGCGGCTGGACTTCGCCCGCGCCCTGCTCGCCGCTCGGCAGCCCGGCGAGGCGCGCGCGGTGATGGCGCCGGTGCTGGACGCGGCCCACCCGAGCGCCGACACCGCCCGCGCCGCGCTCTATTACGCCGACAGCGCGGGGGACGACGCGCTGGTGCTCACCCTCGCCGCCCACCTGCCGCCGCGCGACCGCACGCCGGAGCTCGCCGGCATCGTGCGCCGGGCCGAAGTGGCGCAGGATTTGCGGGACGCACGCAGCCAGCCCAGCCTGGCCGCCATGCGCGACCGCATGCTCGACCTGGCCGCCAACCCCGACCCAACCGGGGCGCGCGCCGCCGCCTTCGCGCAGGAACTGACCCGGCGCGGCGACAAGCCGGGCGCGCGCGCCGTCATCCGCGCCGCGCTGACGGGTGATGCCAGCCCAACGGCCGAGCAGCGCATCGCCTACGCCGGCGCCCTGGTCGCGGCCGGCTTCCCGAAGGACGCCGAGGCCATCACCGCCGCGCTGGCGCCCACGGAGCTCAACCCGCTCCAGCGCAGCACGCTGGCCTCGGTGCAGACCGCCGCCGCCGTGGAGCGCGCCGACCAGCTCAACGACGCTGGGGACGCCGCGGCCGCCTACGACCAGTTGGCGCCCCGGCTGGCGCAGGATCCGCAGAACCCCGACCTGAACATGGCGCTCGCCCGGCTGTACCAGGCACGCCAGCGCCCCCGCACCGCCGTGCAGATCGACGAATCGCTGCTCAAGACCAACCCAGACGACCTTTCCGTGCACGTCGCCGCCATTTCCGCCGCCCTCAGCGCGGGCGAGCTGGGCCACGCCAGCCAGCTTGCCCAGGACACCAAGCGGCTGTTCCCGGACGAGCCGGGCGCCTGGATGGCCGCCGCCCAGGTGGCGCGCGGCCGTGGCGACAACGGCGGCGCCCTGGCCGACTTGCGCACCGCCCGCCGCCTGCGCGTGCAGCAACTCTCCGGCGCGCCCGGTGGCTCTCCCACAGCGCAGGCGGAGCCAGGCGCCGCGCGCTACGCCGCCTACCAAGCCCCCGGCATCGCCAGCGACGCCAGCCCGCTGCCGCAAGCGGTCGCCGGCGAACCCGTCACCCGCAGCTACGAGCGCGTCGCCCAGAGCACGCCCGACCCGGCGCTCGACGCCTTCATCAACCCGCCCGCCGCGAGCGTTCCCCGCGGCACGCGCCCGGTGACGACGGTGCAGGATGGCCTCGGGTCCAACCCGTTCCGCACCGCCCCGCAGGCGACGCCGGACGAGCCGGACAGCCTGCCCACCCTGCCCGGCGAGGTGCAGGCCAAGCAGCCGCCCGACGCCATCACCGCCGAGATCGACAGCAGCATCAACGAGGTGTCCAGCGACGTGGCGCCCACCGCCAGCGCCTCGCTCAGCCTGCGCGGCCGCTCCGGCCCCAGCGGGTTGGCCTCGCTGTACGACCTCACCGCACCGCTCGAAGCCACCTACTCGCCCGGCGGCTACGGGCGGCTCAAGCTGGCCGTCACCCCGGAGTACCTCGACGCGGGCAACACCGCGGCAAACAACCTGGCGCAGTTCGGCACCAACCCGTTGGCTCCGGCCGGCACGGCGCTGCGGCATGGTGCGTCCAGCGCCGCCGGCGTCGCCCTGGCGCTCGGCTACAGCTACGGCGACGCCAGCGCCGACATCGGCACCACGCCGCTCGGGTTTCAGCTCACCAACGTGGTCGGCGGGGTCGAACTGGCGCCGCACCTGACGGACGGGCTGACCCTGCGCGCCACGCTGGACCGGCGGGCCGTCACCGACAGCCTGCTCTCCTACGGCGGCGAGACCGACGCGCGGACCGGCGCGAGCTGGGGCGGCGTTACCCGCGACCACGCGCACCTGCAGCTCGAGGGCGCGAAGGGCGGCACGACCTACTATGCCGGCGCCGGTGGCGGCCTGCTCACGGGGCAGAACGTGCGCACCAACACGGAGATCGATGCGGGCGCCGGCTTCGGCGTGCCGGTGTGGAGCACGGGCAGCCAGGAAATCCGCACCGGGCTCGACCTGGTCTACTTCAGCTACGACCGCAACCTGCAGAACTTCACCTTCGGCAGCGGCGGTTATTTCAGCCCGCAGAACTTCGTCGCCGGGCTGATCCCGATCACCTATCGCCAGACCGTTTCCCCCGACCTCAGCTTCAGCGTCGGCGGATCGCTGGGCGTGCAGAGCTTCAGCGAGAAGAGCACGCCGGTGTTCCAGGAAGGCGGGCTGCAGCAATCCCTGCTCGGCCTGGCCGCGCTGCAGCCGGGCACCACCACGACGCTGTCCGGCACGCAGACCACTGGCTTGTCCGGCGGGGCGCATGCCGAGATCGACTACCGTGCGCTGCAGCAACTGCATATTGGCGCCAAGGCCGGCTTCGACCGCTCGGGCAACTTCACCGAGGGCACCGGGCTGGTCTATGCGCGCTACGTGTTCAGCGGCTGGTGAGCATGGACCCGCCCCAATCCACAGCTTGGGAGCCGTCACGCTGGCGGCTGTTCCTGCGCGCCATCGCGGAGGAGGTGGAGAGCCGGGGCGGGGACGGCCGCGACGCGCTGTTGCGCGGGGTGGGCCGGCGGATGTCCGCGCTGATGCCGCTGCCGGGCGTCGGCACGCTGGAGGCGCTGCAGATGGAGATGAACGACGCGCTCGCCGCCATGGGCTGGGGCGCGGTGCAGTTGGGCGTGGACGAGACCGACCCGGCGCTCACCCTGCTGCATACCGGGCTGCCGCGGATCGGCTCGATGGGCACGCCGCCGGGTCACTGGCTGGCCGGGTTGCTGCCGGGGTTGTATGACGGCTGGCTGGCGCAGCAACCGGGCGCGCAGCCCGCCCTGTACACGCATCGGGTCGGCGCCACAGCCGGCCCGGCGGTGACGCTGCGCTACTCTCTCCCGCCCGCGGCTGCGGTGGCCGCCTGACCGCAAGCGCGGGCACGGCATCCACATCGTCTCTCATCCGAATGCGGGTAGATAGCCTCTCCTTCTCCCTCTCCCGTCCTACACGGGAGAGGGTCGGGGTGAGGGCTCTTCGGGCGACCATGACGGGTGCAGGTTCAGTCCACTGCGCCGACGGATCGCGGGCCTCGCACCCTCACCCGTATCCCTCTGCCGTGGGCCGTCTGGGTTTGAGCCTCCTGCCGCCGTAAGGAGTTCCTTAAGGCGGCCGTTGAGGTATGCGGATGGATGGCGTGGTGGAGATCATCACCGGGCGAGAGCGTCGGCGGCGCTGGAGCCTGCAGGACATGGTGCGGATCGTTGCTGAGACCAACGAGCCGGGTTCGATGATCCGTGCCGTAGCCGCCCGGCATGGCGTCTGCGAGAGCCTGTTGTTCACGTGGCGTCGCCAGGCGCGTGAGGGCCTGCTGGGGCCGGCTGCGGAGAGCCCCGTGTTCGTGCCGGTGCAGGCTCTCACGTCGGCAAGCACGGCGGTCGCACCGCTTGATGAGAGATCGCGCCCGGCATCGGCATCGCGGTCCGTGGGTGCGCCTGGTCTGATCGAGATTGAGCTTGGCAACGGGCGTCAGGTCCGCGTCGGCAGCGATGTGAACCTGGCCGCCCTGCGGCGCGTGCTGGCGGCGTTGCGCGAGTGATCCCGATTGCCAGCAGCGTGCGGATATGGCTGGCGACGGGCCACACGGACATGCGCCGCGGTATGCCGGGTCTCGCGCTGCTCGTGCAGGAGGGGCTCGGCCGGGATCCGTTCGCGGGTGATGTCTTCGTCTTTCGGGGTCGCAGCGGATCGCTGTTGAAGGCGGTTTGGCACGATGGCCTCGGCCTGTCGCTTTATGCCAAGCGTCTGGACCGCGGACGCTTCGTGTGGCCACAAACAGTGGATGGCGTGGTGGCGCTGACAGCCGGTCAGATGAGCTATCTGCTCGAGGGGATCGACTGGCGCAACCCGCAGCAGACCTGGCGTCCGCAATCGGCAGGATAGCCGCCACGAGCTGCTGAAAACAGTACCACGGCGACCTGGTTCGTGATTCAATACCAGCATGGACGCCGAGCTTGCCGCCCTGCCGGATGATGTCGATGCGCTCAAGGCGGCCCTGCTGGCCGCCCGCGCCGAAACCGCTATCGCCCTGGCGGAGCAGTCCAGCAATCGGGCGCTGATCGCCCATCTCAAGCTGCAGATCGAGAAGCTTAACCGGGACCGCTTCGGCCCGCGCTCCGAGCGTACCGCCCGCCTGTTGGACCAGATGGAGCTGCAGCTCGAGGAGCTTGAGACCGCAGCCATCGAGGACGAACTGGCCGCGGAAACCGCTGCCGCCAAGACCACCACCGTGGCGGGCTTCACCCGCGCGCGTCCGGCCCGGCGCCCGTTCCCCGAGCACCTACCGCGCGAGCGCGTCGTCGTTCCCGGTCCAGTGGCCTGCGCCTGCTGCGGAAGCGCCCGCCTGTCCAAGTTGGGCGAGGACGTCACCGAGAGCCTTGAGACCATTCCCCGCACCTGGAAGGTCGTCCAGTACGTGCGCGAGAAGTTCTCCTGCCGGGATTGCGAGCGCATCAGCCAGCCCCCGGCGCCGTTCCACGTGATCCCGCGGGGTTGGGCTGGCCCGAACCTGCTGGCCATGATCCTGTTCGAGAAGTTCGGACAGCATCAGCCTCTCAACCGCCAGGCCGAGCGCTATGCTCGCGAGGGCGTGCCGCTTAGCCTATCGACGTTGGCCGACCAGGTCGGCGCCTGCACGACGGTGCTGATGCCGTTGTTTCTTCGTTTGGAGGCCCATGTCATGGCCGCCGAGCGGCTGCACGGCGACGACACCACCGTGCCCGTGCTGGCGCGTGGCAAGACCGATATTGCCCGGCTCTGGACCTACGTGCGCGATGACCGGCCGTTCGGCGGACCGGCACCGCCAGGGGCGGTGTTCTACTACTCGCGCGACCGCGGTGGCGAGCATCCGCAAAGCCACCTGGCAGGATATGCCGGGCTGCTGCAGGCCGACGCCTATGGCGGCTACGGCAAGCTCTACGAGCCCGGACGCAAGCCCGGACCGATCCTGGAAGCCGCATGTTGGGCCCATGCCCGGCGAAAGTTCTTCGTGCTGGCCGACATCGCAGGCAGCGCGCGCCGGGCGGCGCAGGGCAAGGCTCCGGCAGTGCTGTCGCCGATCTGCCTGGAGACCGTGCAGCGCATCGACGCCTTGTTCGACATCGAGCGTGACATCAACGGCCACGCCGCTGAAGCGCGCCAAACAACCCGGCAGGCCCTATCGGCACCACTGGTCGCCGACCTGCATCGGTGGCTCAGCGAGCAACGAGGCAAGCTGGCGCGCGGCAACGACGTCGCCCGCGCCATCGATTACCTACTGAAACGCTGGCCTGCTTTCACGCGGTTCCTCGACGATGGGCGGATCTGCATCAGCAACAACGCCGCCGAACGCGCGCTGAGGGGGATAGCCCTCGGGCGCAAGTCGTGGCTGTTCTGCGGGTCGGATCGTGGCGGGCAGCGCGCCGCAGTGATGTACAGCCTGATCGTCACGGCCAAGATGAACGATGTCGACCCGCAAGCCTGGCTGGCGGATGTGTTGGCTCGCATCGCCGGGCATCCAGCCAAGCGCCTCGATGACCTGCTGCCCTGGAATTGGGCCAAAACCGCCGCCCCTCCGGTTCATCAGGCCGCCTAAGCACCTCGCCAATTGGCTGCAATCAACACGGCGGTGCTCGGCGGATGCTTACCCTCACCCCGACCCTCTCCCGCAAGCGGGAGAGGGAGATATTCTTCGGCTGGAAGATGTGTGCATTCGGTAGGATCAAGTCCGGCCATTGCTCAAGCCGACCCATCGAGCAATGCCAGCAGTGCGTGCCCCGTGTCCGGATGGCGCAGGATCTCCTCGTTCTCCTCGTAGATGAGCACATCGGCTCCCCGCACCGCGGCGTCCCGCTGCTCCGGGACCACATCGTGCAACCGGTAATCGTCATCCTCCCAAGTCACCATCTCGCTGTGCCAATACTCGAACTCGGTGACGCTGATCGCGCATGGCAGCGCGGCCTGCGCACTCACCATCGCATGGCCGAAGCTGCCCCCCGCCAGCACCACCCGCTCCGGCCGGCATACCGGCGGCGGCGGTGCCGGCTGGACGGTGACGGCCGGCACCGGCACGGCCCAGGGATGGTTGAACAGGTTGGTCAAGCGGGCCAGGTCGACGTCCTGACCGGTGGCACGCGGGGCCATGTGCCAGGTGAAGTGGAACGGGGCGTAGCCTTGGTGCGGGCGCAACCGGTCGAGCTCCGTCAGCACGCTCTGCGCGGCCAAAGCGGCGCCAACCGCGTTCCAATGCGTGCCTCCCGGCGGAAACAGGGCGAACGGGTAGGCCGGCCGCGCCGCTGCCAAGGTTGCCGTGGTGTCGACGACATGAACGCCGTTCTCCCGCAGCATGGCAACCCACGCGGGAACCAAGCCGGTCTGGTCGGCGGCGTGGACGGGGCAGACGTAGTCGCTCGGCAGGAACCCCGGGTTCTGCGCCACCTTGGACGGGGTCAGCATATAGACGAAGCTATGGCCACGCGCCTCCACCAGGTCCTGCATGCGCCGGATGCTGGCGGCCCATTGCAAGGCGCCGGGTCGCCAGGCGGCGATATCACGGCTGCACCAGTCTTCGGCGTAGGGCAGCTCCAACAACTCGTGGCCGCGCCCCAGCAGCACGCCCGAGACGGGAGAGGCGCCCAACACCGAGTAGAAAAACTGGTTCCGCAGCCGGACCGCGTCCTGGTACAGCGGCATGGATTGGCCGATGGTGTGGGCGACGGCCGATTGTGTCTGGCCTTGCAGCATCGCCGTTTCCGACCAGGGGATCGTCTGCTTGTTCGTCACCCCATCCAGCCGGGGGGACAGTTTCATCGGGCTGAGCCCCATGCCGAGCATCAGCAGATTGGCGAGCAGCAACAGCGAGCCCGTCGCGACGACGAGGGCGCCGAGGCCAAGCGGTATCCAACCAAGGCAACGCCGCATCGGCTTCAAAACCGGAAGTAGAGGAACGGGCGGAACGGGGCGGCCAGGGCAAACCCCAGGGCGAGCAGGAACAGCATCGAGAGCGCCAGGTCGGTCGCCGCGCGCCCGGCCGGGGCCAGCACGACGGCCTGGCTGAGCCGGTCGAAGCCGCGGACCCGGGGCAGGAAGGAGATCGCCGCCGCCAGCCCCGCCGCTGCCAGCAGCTCGGGCGTGAACCATAGGCCGGGGGCAGAGCCGTGACGCGCTGGGTCCAACATGGCGGCGATGATGTTCCCGGCCTGCGGCAGGGAGCCGGCGCGGAACACCGTCCAGCCCACCATCGTCACCAGGAAGGTCAATAGGTTTGCTGCCGCTGCGGGCATTGCGCCGAGCCAGCGCAGCAGGAACAGCCGGTCCAGCACCAGGAACAGCCCGTTATAGGCGCCCCAGACGACGTAGGTCCACGCGGCGCCATGCCATAGGCCGCTGAGCAGGAAGCACGTCCATAGGTTGGTGTAGCGCCGGGCTGTCGGCACCCGGTTGCCGCCGAGCGGGATGTAGAGGTACTCGCGGATCCAGGTGGAGAGCGAGATGTGCCAGCGCCGCCAGAACTCGGTGATGCTGAGCGAGATGTAGGGCCTGTCGAAGTTCTCGTTCAGCCGGAAGCCGAGCATGCGGGCCAGGCCGATCGCCATGTCGGAATAGGCGCTGAAATCGAGGTAGATCTGGAAGGTGAAGCAGAGCACGCCCCACCAGGCGTCCAGGCCGCTGAGGGTCGCCGGGTCGGCGTTGAAGCTCATGTCGGCGCCGGTGGCGAGGGTGTCGGCCAGCAGCAGCTTCTTCACCACGCCGAGCATGAAGCGGCGGAAGCCTGTGGCCAGGTCGCCGGCGCGGTGCCGCCCGTGTGCCAGCAGTTGGCCTTCCAACTCGTGGTATTTGATGATCGGGCCGGCGAGCAGCTTGGGGAACAGGAACACGTAGAGCAGGTAGGTGGTGAAGCGCGGCGCCGGCTGGCTCAGGCCGCGCTCGAGGTCCACCAGGTAGGTGATCTTCTCGAACA
This sequence comes from Acetobacteraceae bacterium, assembly GCA_965198565.1. GTDB lineage: Bacteria > Pseudomonadota > Alphaproteobacteria > Acetobacterales > Acetobacteraceae > LMUY01. Next base: position 669,753 of record OZ240665.1, read on the forward strand.
CGATGAAGGAGACGCCGATCGGCAGCGCCACGCGCAGGATGGGCAGCGCCGGGCCGCCGAGCGGGACCAGCAGGTCGTTCAGGTTGGCGGCTGCGAACCCGGCGTATTTATAATAGCCCAGCATGGCGAGGTTGGTCGCCACGCCCACGGCCACCGCCCATTTGCCTGCCCGTCCGCGCTTGGCCGCGAGTGGCCCGAGCGCGTAGTCCACGACGCAGGTGAGCAGCACCACGGGCACGAACAGCGGTTCGGCCCAGAGATAGAAGCACAGGCTGGCCACCAGCAGCACGGCCGCGCGCGGCTCGGCCTGGCGGCGCACCAGCAGGAACAGGGCGAACACCACCGGGAAGAACAGCAGCAGGAACAACGGCTCGTAGAACAGCATGGCGCGCGGCTTAGAGCGGTTCGCGGAAAAGGGGAACCGCCCGGGGGCGCCAAGGGGCGCTTCAGCGGACTCGACGCGCCGGTTTAGCAGGGCCATGTCTGTGGACGCGCCCGCGGAAGAGGAGAGTTCCATGTCCGACGTGTTGGCCAAGCCGGCCAAGACCGCCAAACCCCCGGCGCGCACCCGCGGGCAGATCAATCGCGACCTGGTCGGCACCGTCACCTTCAAGCCGCAGCGCCAGCCGGCCAAGCCGCCGGGCAAGCCGCTGCGCGTGGTCAGCGACTACGAGCCGGCGGGCGACCAGCCCACCGCCATCCGCGACCTGTGGGCCGGCATCCAGGCGCCGGAGCGCGACCAGGTGCTGCTCGGCGTCACCGGCTCGGGCAAGACCTTCACCATGGCCAAGCTGATCGAGAAGGCGCAGCGGCCGACCCTGATCCTGGCGCCGAACAAGACCCTGGCGGCGCAGCTCTACGGCGAGATGAAGCAGTTCTTCCCCGACAACGCGGTCGAATACTTCGTCAGCTACTATGACTACTACCAGCCGGAAGCATACGTCCCGCGCACCGACACCTACATCGAGAAAGACAGCCAGATCAACGAGGCCATCGACCGGATGCGCCACGCCGCCACCCAGAGCCTGCTCGAGCGCAACGACGTGGTGATCGTGGCCTCGGTGTCCTGCATCTACGGCATCGGCTCGGTCGAGACCTACTCGCGCATGGTGGTCAAGCTCGAGGTCGGCGGCCAGATCGAGCGCGACAAGCTGGCCCGCGCCCTGGCCGAGCTGCAATACCGCCGCAACGACGCCGCGTTCCAGCGCGGCACGTTCCGCCTGCGCGGCGAGACGGTGGACCTGTTCCCCTCGCACTACGAGGACCGCGCCTGGCGCATCAGCCTGTTCGGCGACGAGATCGAGGCGATCAGCGAGTTCGACCCGTTGACCGGCGAGGTCACCGGCACGCTGAACGAGGTGCATATCTACGCCAACAGCCACTACGTGACGCCGCGGCCGACGCTCACCCAGGCGATCGCCGACATCAAGATCGAGCTGAAGGATCGGCTGGAGACGTTCAACCGCGAGGGCAAGCTGCTGGAGGCCGAGCGGCTGCAGCAGCGCACCACGTTCGATATCGAGATGATCGAGACCACCGGGTCCTGCAAGTCGATCGAGAACTACAGCCGCTTCCTGTCCGGGCGCAAACCGGGGGAGCCGCCGCCGACGCTGTTCGAATACCTGCCCGAGAACGCCATGCTGATCGTGGACGAGAGCCATGTGACGGTGCCGCAGATCGGCGGCATGGAGCGGGGCGACCACGCGCGCAAGTCCATCCTGGCCGAGTTCGGCTTCCGCCTGCCCTCCTGCATCGACAACCGGCCGCTGAAGTTCGAGGAGTGGGAGGCGTTCCGGCCGCAGACGCTGTTCGTGTCGGCGACGCCGGGCCCGTGGGAGTTGGAGCGGGTGCAGGGCGTGTTCGCCGAGCAGGTGATCCGCCCCACCGGGCTGATCGACCCGGTGACCGAAATCCGCCCGGTGGAGCACCAGGTGGATGACTTGCTGGCGGAAATCCGCGCCACCTCCGCTGCCGGCGCCCGCACCCTGGTGACCACGCTCACCAAGCGCATGGCCGAGGACCTGTCCGACTACCTGACCGAACACGGCGTCAAGGTGCGCTACCTGCACAGCGACGTGGACACGCTGGAGCGCATCGAGATCATCCGCGACCTGCGCTTGGGCGTGTTCGACGCGCTGATCGGCATCAACCTGCTGCGGGAGGGGCTGGACATTCCGGAATGCGCCCTGGTGGCGATTTTGGATGCGGACAAGGAGGGCTTCCTGCGCTCCGAAACCAGCCTCACGCAGACTATCGGCCGCGCCGCCCGCAACGTGGACGGCCGCGTGATCCTGTATGCCGACGTGATGACCGAGAGCCTGCGGCGTGCTTTGGAGGAAACCGGGCGGCGCCGGGCGAAGCAGCAGGCCTGGAACGAGGCGCACGGCATCACCCCCGTGAGCGTGCGCAAGCATATCGGCCGCGCGCTGAACAGCGTGTTCGAGCAGGATTACGTGACGGTGGCGCCGGTCAAGGACGCCGGGGTGACGGACCTGGTGGGCCGCGACCTGGCCCACTCGATCGCCGAGCTCGAGAAGCGCATGCGCGGCGCCGCGGCGGACCTGGAGTTCGAGCAGGCGGCCCGTCTGCGCGACGAGATCAAGCGGCTGGAGGCGTTGCAGCTTGGCTTGGAGCCGCCGCCCGCGCCGCAACGCATTGGCGCGTCGAAGCGGGACCGCACGCCCGAACCGCTCGGGCCCGGCGGCGGCGGGTATGATCCGGACAAGCGCAAGGCGGGACGCGGCATGCGGCGGGGGCGGCGGTAGGCGGCTTTCGTCAGGATCTGGCCTTTAAGCCCTCTCCCGCTGGGAGAGGGTTGGGTGAGGGGACCGCAAGCCAACTCAGTGCCTGCGTGCAACCTCCCTCACCGCTCCCAAAGGGCAGGGCCATCGCATAGGCATGGTCGTGCCCGGACTTGATCCTTCGCGATGCACAACATCGTCTCCATCGGGGCACGCGGTAGACAAACCTCCTCTTCCTCTCCCGTCCTTCACGGGAGAGAGGGAGAGGACGGTCCAGCGTTCTGCTGCGGGAGATCACTCGTAGTCGGTCGGCAAGGCGGGTTCGCGGGCGTGGGCGAACATGCGACGGAGTTGGCGGGGCAACACCCGCCCGAACGACAAGTCCGCCGGCAGGTCCGGCTCGGCGAACCACCCGACCTCGGACGTCTCCAGGCTGGTCGCTGCCTCGCCACCGACCACCTCGCAGATGAAGAACAGCTTGGCGCAGGAAAACACGGCCGCCGGATGCCCCTGCCGCGAACGATCCCACACCGCGGCCAGCTTGCGCACCCGCACGTCGAGCCCGCTTTCCTCGCGCATTTCCTTGATCACGTTTTCCGCCGGGGTCAGGTTCACGTCGGCCCAGCCGCCGGGCAGGGTCCAGCGGCCAGCATCCATCACTTCGCGCACCATCAGGATGCGCCGCTGCGCGTCGAACGCCGCCCCACGAACGTCGATCTTCGGCGTGGCATAACCGGTTTCGCCGGCGAACAGCGCTTCGATCACGCGCGCCGGCGCCGCGGTATGCGCCGCCATCACGCGCGAGGCGAGCGCACGCAGCATCTCGTAGCGCTCCGTGTCATAGGGGTCCTTGGTGAAGGCGAGGCCGGTCTGCGCGATGGCCTGCAACTCACGCGACCAAGTCAGCCAGTTTGGCTCGGTGCCCGGTTCCTGCTCCACGCTGCATCGCCTCCTTGGTGGCCTGCCGAACGGGCCGACGTCGCCGGTTAGCCGCCGCTCCCGTCCTGCAGCACGCGATATAGCACCCAAGGCGAAGTCTGCGCGCCGGCTTCGGCATGCAGCCAAGTGGGTGGGTCGGCTTGGTTGAGCCGGTCGAACAGCGTGGTCGCCGGGCCATCCACCAGCGCCATGCGCGCATGGTGTGGGCAGATCAGCAACGCCGTGGCGCCAGTGGCCAGCAGCTCGGGCGGCGGGCGACGCAGGTCCCGCGCCCGCCAGGCTGCCCGCAGCCGCATGAAGCCGGCAATGTCGGGATGATACAGCGAGCCCACGATGGCCACCCGGGTGCGATAGAGCAGCTCTGGCCCGTCCCCGACCTGCGCCAGAACCACCGACCCGGCATAGGGCGCCAGCAACCCTGCCGCCGCCGCCACGGAGCAATCCGACTGGTAGGCGGCAAACTGCTTGCCCTCCTCCGCCTGCACAGGCCGGATCAACAGCCGGCCGAGCAAGCCCGGCGTGCAGAGAAACAGCACCAGCAAACCAGGCCGCAACAGCGGGCGCCAAGACAGCAGCCTGGGCGCCGAGAGGCGGCGGAACAGAACCGGCAGCATGGCCGCCGCCGCCGCCGCCGGGTAGGGCGAAAAGCGCAAGTGCATCACCGCCAAGCCGACGCAGGCGGCTGCGCAGAGCCCGGCGTAGAGCCAGATCGCCCGAACCACCGGCGGCTGACCCGGCGCCGCCGCCAATCCAAGGGTCGCAACGGCCGCCAGCGCCCCGGCCAGCGCAAACAGGACGAACATGCCCGGCGTGTCCAAAGGCGCCATTTCCTGGATGTGGCCGAAGAAGGCCTGCGCTTGCTCCGCCGTCATCAATCCCGCCAAGCCGTGCGAAAAGCCAGGGAACAGCGCCAGCCAGGCCGCCATCATGCCCAAGCCCGCGCCGCCGAGCCCGGCAAAGCGAGCCCAGATTCCGCAGCGGCCAAGCAAGCGCGGCACGGCGCCCAGCAGCGCCACAAAACCGGCCAAGACCAAGAACGGCAACGACAACCGATCCAGCGCCACCGCGCCGAGCCCCCCCGCTGGGGGGTCCACCACCAAAGTCACCGCGACCACGGCCAAAAGCCCGAGCCCGCAGCCGAGGCAGGCGCCAGCCACCGGCCGCGCCGGCCGGACTGCCCAGCCTACGAACACCGCGCCCAATCCCATCAGGCCGAACGGCATCGCCTCGGGGCTCAGCCAAATGCCCAGCCCTGCCAGCGCCCCCGCCCATAAGCCCGCACGCAGACCGCCAAAGGCGGCACGCCCGGCCGCGCCCCAAGCCGCCACCGCAAGGGCGACCAATGCGATATGGTGGGTCACGAAGCCGAGTTCGCCGTAGTTCAGGATGGCTGGCGAGACGGCGACGGCCACGGGGGCCATCCACAGCCACGCTCGCCCAGCCAGAGGTGCCGCCGCCCAAGCCGTGGCCGCGCCCAACGCCCCAAGGGACAGCGGCCCGGTCCCGACGCCAGCCCAGAACAAGGCGGGACCCGGCGCCAACACCAGGCGCAACGGCGCGCGCAGCAGCAGGATCACCCCGTCCAGAGCGTGCGACCAGGTCAGGATGAAACCCGCGCCCGAAGCGTCCCGCGCGACGGCGTGGCCGAACCAATGGCCTGCGTCCAGCGCGTCTTGGATGCGGACCAGACGCATGTAGCTGTCCGGGTCCTGCAAGGCGCCGTGCAGCACCGGCGCAACCGCCTGGAAGCGGACCAGCGTCGCGACGAGGCAGGCGAGCCCGAAATAGGGCAGATAGGTCAGCACACCGGCCTCCCGCCGCCCCTGCAGTCCTCTGCTCGCCACCCAGCCCCCCCCAAGCACTCGCCCTGAGTCCATTCTCCCAGCAAGAGGCTAACGGTTTGCAAACGAAGTCCGTGCTAAAAGCGTCTTGCAAGCCGACGGGAAACCGCGCGGAGTGCGCTCTCTTATCGCCCGCAACCCTTTGACCGGCGCATGATGGACACTCTTCCCCCACCCGCCCGCACCCCCGCTGGAACGCGCGCCCAGCATGCTGCCATCGCGGTCCTGGCGGTCGTGCTGGTGGTGCTCGGCGCCTACACGCTGTGGAACTTCATCAGCGCCCTCGCCTGGGCCGGGATTTTCGCGATCGCGCTTTGGCCGCTGTATCGCCGGGCCGTGCGGCGCTTCGGCACCGGCAAGCACAACGTCCTGCTTCCCACGGTGTTCACGCTCGCCGTCGCCCTGATCTTCATCGTGCCGCTGGGGCTGGTTGGCGTTCAGCTCGCCAACGAGGCTCACGGCGCCGCGCATTGGATCCGGGACGCACAGGACCATGGCATCCCCGAGCCGGATTTCCTGCGGCACCTGCCGTTCGGCCAGACCGACGTCGATAGCTGGTGGCAGCAGAACCTGGCCGACCCAGGCAGCGCGAAAGACCTTGTGCAACGCACCACCGCCGGGCACATGGCGAATTTCAGCCGGGAAGTCGGCACCCAGGTGGCACGGCGGCTGACGCTATTCGTGTTCACCCTGCTGACGGTGTTCTTCCTGTTCAAGGAAGGCCACGTGCTCACCCTGCAGATGCGCCGCGCCGCCGCCCGCGCGTTCGGGCCCGGCGGCGAGCGGATCGGCCGCCAGATCGTCGCCTCCGTGCATGGCACCGTCGACGGCTTGGTGCTGGTCGGGCTCGGCGAGGGGCTGCTGCTCGGGTTCGTCTACGCCATCGCCGGCGTTCCGCACGCCACCGTGTTCGGCGCTTTCACCGCCGTCGCGGCGATGATCCCGTTTGCCGCGCCGCTGGTGTTCGCGCTCGCGTCGCTGATCCTGCTCGCCAAAGGCACGCTGATCCGGGCGATCGCGGTGTTCTGCATCGGCATGGCGACCACGTTCGTCGCCGACCATTTCGTCCGCCCGGTGCTGATCGGCGGTGCCACCCGGCTGCCGTTCATCTGGGTGCTTCTGGGCATCTTGGGCGGGGTGGAAGCGTGGGGGCTGATCGGTCTGTTCCTCGGCCCGGCGATCATGGCCGCGCTGATCCTGCTGTGGCGGGAATGGGCCTGCGGCTCCAGCCGGGCCTGATCCAAGCGTGCTACGAGTTCGGAGGGGCCAAGGAGAGCGGTGCAGACCAGACCAACACCGTGATGGTGCCATCGGTGATGGTATCGGCAGGCGGTCCGAATTGTTGCGTCAACCCCTGGACACAGGCCGCGCGCGCTCGGCAATCATTCCACAAGATGATGAAGGTTCGCCGCTCGCCGGGCTGCCGGTCGGGCGCCTGGAACCAGAGCGGTGAACTCTGGAACGGCCAAGGGGATGCAGCGCCGGTGTCGGTGTCGATGCGGAGCGGACGAACCCGCACCGCGCCCCCGCTCACCCAGGTGATTGCCGTCGGCATGCTGCCCCAGTAGTCGCCATAGCCGTAGCGGAGGCCATGGTCCGCCAGCAGGGCCGCGACGTGGCGGAACCCGTCGAGCGGCGGACGCACGCTGGCCACCTGCCAGGCTGCGGGGGCACTGGTGACCCCCGCCGCCACCATGGCGACGGCTCCGGCCGCCAGGGCGCCGGGCAGGATGCGTCCGAGCCCGCCAAGCAGGCAAGCCGACGCGGTGAGCATGGGGAGGAGCAGCCCCCAGTTCATGATAAATCGCCCGACGGTCGGCCCGACCGCGAACGCGCTGAGGCAGAACGTGGCGGCGGTGCCGGCGAGCGAGAGATATCCGGCCGCCACGATGAAACGCTGTGCCGCCGACAGCGTGCGGGCCGAGCGGCCCCACGACCAGAGGCCGGCTGCCAGAGCCAGCGCCACAAGGGTTGCCGTTGCCAGTTCAGCCGCCCCGGTCGCAGGATCGAGCGGCGCTATGGTGAAGAGAGCAGGCAGCAGCGCAAAAAACAGCCGCACGCCGTCCGGGATGGCGGCGAGGCTGCGCCACGATGGGTCGCTGGCGGGCAGAAACGCCAGCATGCCGAGCGCGCGGGTCATGGCCAGCCCAAGCGCTGCGGCCGCCAGCGCAGCCAGTGCGGCGCTGCGCCAGCGCGCATTCCGGGTGAAGGCTGCCGTGCCGAGCGCCGCCAGCAGGATGGGCAGCGCGAAGGCGGCGTCGGCCCAAGGGTCCGACACGGAGGGGATGAAGACGGCGGCGGCGGTAGCGGCCAGCGCCAGCCAGCCACCGCGATCCAGCCAGCGCGCTGCGAGCGACAGGGCCAGCAAGCCCCAGAGCATCGAGCTGTTATGCGTGGCCGGCTGGGTGTAGCTCGCGCCGGTCTGGCCGATGGCGGTCTGGGTGCAGAGCAGCACCACGGGCAGAACGATGGCGGCCGCTCGCAACCCGGCGAGGCGATAGGCCAGCAAGGCGCAGAGGCCGGCGCAGCCGACGAAGATCAGCCAGCCGGAGGCCACCACCCAGGTCGGGCTGGGGCCGATGATGGAAAACACCGCGAATTGCGGCAGGACGAGGGATAGCAGCCAGTTGTCCTGCGTGTAGGCAAAGCTGCGCAGAAAGCCCCAGCCGTATTGATGCAGGCCTTGCCACAGCATGGCCAAGTTGGCGGCGTCCGCGTCGACGAACCAGCTTGTGAGGGTGTAGCGGAAGCTGGTCCACAGCCCGAATGCCGCCGCCGCCAGGGCCAGCGCAGGGGCGATCCGGCTCATCGCGCTTTCCTCCAGGAGGATTCGAGGAGACCGCGGCGCATGACGGGCAGGCTTAGCAAAGGGGTGCGGCGACCGCAACGAACGCCGCTGCTTGGTAGTGTCTCAGTTTGAAATCGGAGCGGGTTAGCCGACTCGCGCGCATCCTGCCCCGGCCTGCTATATGCTTTCCGCTAAGCATGGGGACGATAACCGTGAGATTTGTGCTCGGTGAGAAATACGCATCAAAAAGCGACCCAAACCTTTTTGCACACGTTGTGCAACTAGATGACGATGGGCGCGCCGCGTCGGTTCAGCTACGCGATGCTGCCGGTGATCTCGTGAAAGAGACGGACCGTGTTGTCTACGTGCAGTTTAGCGCCCACTGGGCGTTGGTATCCAACTGACCACGGATGGTCACAAGCCCTACCTGGAGGCCGTCGAGGGCGCGTTCGGTGCGGACATCGATTACGCCATGCTGGTGAAGCACTATGGCGACGTGCCTGGGGCTGGCCGCTACAGCCCCGGCGTATGCACGGGCGCGACGAAGGTTCGGGTTAAGGGCGTCCGGAGAAATCACACGTCAGCACCAGCTACGCCGAGCGCCAGAACCTGGCGATGCGGATGCACATGCGCCGGTTCACGCGACTCACGAATGCCTGCAGCAAGAAGGCCGAGAACCACGGCCACATGGTTGCGCTCTACATCACCTGGTATAACTTCGTCCGCCAGCACAAGACGCTGCGGGTTACCCCGGCGATGGCTGCTGGCTTGTCGAAGACGCTTGGAGCATGGAGGATGTAGTGGCTCTCATCGATGCCCAGGCCGAGCCGGCTAAGAGGCGTGGGGAGTATAAGCCGCGGGCAGCGAAGGCGGCATGAACTTCCTCTTACGACTGGTGCCGGGCTTCATCCTTGGTGCGGCCGTTTCGGCTACGAACGTTCAATATCCATGGCGCGGAGAGGGACTGTTCGTAAACATCATACAGGTAGTTACCACTGGGTTGCTTGCCGGCCTTGTAATTGCGGGAATTGGCCTTTTGTTTCGGCGAAGGAAGAAGTAGCCAAGCCAAATTCAAACTGACCCACGACCCGCTGCTTGGTCAGCACTCGGTGCAATCAGGCCGATAGCGGCGCGGCGATGTCCTCCAGCGACTTGCCCTCGGCGGCCACGCCAAAGATCAGCTCCATGCCGGCGCCGACCAGCATCAAGGCGGCCGAAACGCAAAACCCGGCGGCCATCGCCCAGGTCGAGCCAGTGGCGATGAGGCGGCCGAACAGCCAGGGCGCGGCCGCTCCCCCGATCAGCGTGCCCAGCGCGTAGAACACCGCGATGGCCAGGGCGCGCGTCTCGAGCGGGAAGATTTCGCTCGCCGTCAGGTAGGCGGAGGACGCGGCGGCGGAGGCGAAGAAGAACACGGCCATCCAGCACGCCGTCTGGGTGACGGCGGTCAGCTCGCCGAAACCGAACAGGACGGCGGTCGCGATCAGCAACAGCCCGGTGCCGGCGTAGGTGGCCGTCACCATCACGCGCCGCCCCACGGTGTCGAACAAGTGGCCGAGGGCGAACGGGCCCAACAAGCTGCCAACCGTCAGCGGCAGGATGTAGAGCCCGACATTGGCCGCAGCCACGCCTGCGAATTTCTGCAGCACCAGCCCGTAGGTGAAATACACGGCGTTGAACAGGAAGGCCTGCGCCACCATCAGCGTCAGCGCCAGGGCGGACCGGCCGCGATGCTTGCCCAGCATGGCGCCGAACACCATGGCGAAACCGAAGGTCTTGCGCGGATGGATGGTCAGCGTGCGGTCGGTCGGCGCCAACTCGCCGCCGCCCGACTCGCGGACCCGGCGTTCCAGCTCCACCATGTCCGACTTGGCGCGCTCATTTTGGCCATGGGTGACCAGCCAGCGCGGGCTCTCCGGCACCGCCCGGCGCAGGAACAGCACGCCCAGGCCGAGCACGCCGCCGATGCCGAAGCCGAGCCGCCAGCCCCAATCCAGCGGGACGAGCGTGCCCGAGAGCAGCGGGATGGACGCCGCCGCGCCCAATGCAGCGCCGCCCCAGTAGCTGCCATTCACCATCAGGTCGATGCGCCCGCGCAGCCGGGCCGGCATCAGTTCGTCGATGGCGGAGTTGATGGCCGCATACTCGCCGCCGATGCCGAAGCCGGTGATGGCGCGGAAGATCGCGAAGCTCACGAAGTTCCAGGCGGTGGCCGAGAGCAGCACGCCCAGCACGTAGACCCCCAACGTCACGCTGAAGATGACCTTGCGGCCGACCCGATCCGTGAGCCAGCCGAAGAACAGCGCCCCAGCCACCGCCCCCAGCACGTAGACCGACGCCACCGTGCCGACATCCTGTGCGGACAGGCCCAAGGTCCGGTGGTCCTGCAGCACCGGGCCGAGCGAGCCCACGATGGTGACTTCGAGGCCATCCAGCACCCAGGTGACGCCGAGCGCCAGCACCACCAGCAGGTGGAACCCGCTCCAGGGCAGCCGGTCCAAGCGCGCGGGGATGTCGGTCTGGATCGCCTCGCTCACTGGTGCACCTTCGAGCTCACGCGCCATCGTCCGGCGGCGCGGGTTCCGGCACGATGGAGACTTTGCCGTCCCGCTCCACCACGGCGTAGCGAACCTGTTCCAAACGCATCAGGCCGTTCTGACGCACCGCGGCCATCACGTCGCTTTCCAGCATGCGCAGGCCCCGCATGCGGTCGCCATGCCAGTGTCCGCGCTCGTAGATCACCACGGGGGTGCCGTCCACCAGCCGGCCGAAATAGGCCGAATGCGATTTGAGGAACGACACGGTGACGTGCATCAGGCCGATGACGAACACGGCGCTGATGGCGGCGACCATCGAGTGGTCGTCGGCCAGGACGGCGCCCATCAGCGCGCCGCCGAACAGGAACAGCACCGTGAGGTCGAACGGCGCCATCATGCTGGCGGTGCGGCGCCCGATCAGCCGGACGGCGAACAGGAGGATGAAATAAGCCGCTGCGGCTCGGATGATGACGCTCATGGCACGATGAACTGCGTCCATTTGATTGGGGCGTGATCGTCCAGCCGCGCTTCGAGTTGGTTCGGCCCGAGCGAGCTTGGCATCATCACCAGGCGCAATTCCGCGTCGACGGTTCCGGACGGCACGCCGACGGTGAGCACGATGCCGTTCTGCACGACCTTGGTGCTCACCGGGGCGGGCAGGACGCGTTGCAGCCCCATCGGCTCGATCACGTTCGTGCTGATGAACAGGTTCATCGTCTTCCGATCGGTCGGGTTGTCCAGATGGAAGGTGACCTGGGTGGCGGCGTTGGCGCGCGCGATCGGCTCGAAGTCCACCGCCAGTGCCGACTGGGGGGACTTCTCTGTTCGATGGCTGAACGGCCCGCGCCCGAGCAGCCCGGCGAGCCCGGCGGCGATGAACAGGGCCATGACGATGCGCCCGACCCGTTCGGCGCGCAGCCAGCTTGCCTCGAAAGGCTCGTCGAAACCGACTTCCAGTTCGTCGTTGATCGGGTCTGCGCCGCGCAGGCGCTCGATGCCATCCATGCCCGGGTGAACACGTGCGCTGCCTCCCGGTTGCCTCGCCCAAAAAGGGGTGAAGGGGACGACTGTCCCCTTCCCGGCGGAGCCTAACTCTTTGTTAACCTTGTTTGCCTATGTTCGGTGTCGTGTTCCCGCCAACATGCTGGCCAGTCCTGGAGAACTGGCGCTTGCCCCGCCTGCGCCGCCGTCTGGACGCTGTTGTCTTGATGCCGCGCGCCATCGTCGCCTGCACCGTGCGCCCGGGCCGGCGCCACACTGCGCGGGACCGGGCCGACGCGGAGGATGCGGCGCTCGACCTGCATGACTTCCACGCCGGCAGCCGCGCCCACCCGGTGATCCCGCTGCTGATCACGCTGGACGCCGCGCGCAACAGCCCGGTGCGCCCGTTGCTGCTCCCCGGGGTCACGCCGCCGATGGAGGCCAGCGCCGCCACGCTCGACGCCACCCTGGCCGAGATCGCCGCCGCCGCGCCGCTGTGCCCACCGCTCGACCCAGCCGCGTGGCAGAGCGCGCCGTACCGGCCGGTGCCGTCGCTGATCGAGGCGGCGCGCATGCTCTACGCCCGCCATGGCGTGGCCGAGATCGCCAGCGCCCATGCCGACGCCGTCAACCTGCGCGCCACGCGGGAGACCATCAGCAGCGCCGTGGCCGAGGCCGCCGCCGCGCGCCGCCCCACCATCCTGTTCGTCACCGGCATTCCCGGCGCCGGCAAGACGCTGTGCGGGCTCGACACGGCGTTCGCCGGCCAGGCCGCCTTCCTCACCGGCAATCCCGCTTTGGTCCACGTGCTGAGGGAGGCCTTGGCGCGCGACGCGGAGGTGTCGCTGCGGGCGGCGCGGCAGCGCATGGAGAGCGTGATCCAGGCGCTGCCGCATTTCCGCGACCATTATGCCCCAGCCGGCGTGCCGCCGGAGCGCGTGGTGGTGATCGACGAGGCGCAGCGCTGCTGGTCGGCCGCGTATGCGCTGGCCAAGACCGCCGGGCGCCTGCAAGCCAGCGAGCCGGCGCTCCTGCTCGACATCATGGCCCGGCGCGACGACGGCCCGGTCATCGTCTGCCTGATCGGCACGGGGCAGGAGATCCATAGCGGCGAGGGCGGGCTCGCCGAATGGGGCGCCGCCCTGGCCAGCCGCCCGGCCTGGCGGATCCACGCCGCCGCGTCCGCCATGGCAGGCGCGCCCCGCCAGCGTCTGCCCGGGCTGGCGAACGTGGTGGCATCCCCCGCGCTGCACCTGAGCGTGCCGGTGCGTTCGCTGCGCTCGGCGGTCGCCCCCGCCTGGGTCGACGCCGTGCTGGCCAACGACCCGGCCACGGCCCGCGCGCTGGCCGGCCAGGGCCTGCCGTTCAGCCTCACGCGCGACCTGGCGACGCTGCGTGCGCGGCTGCGGCGCGCCTGCCGCGGCACACGGCGCGCCGGGCTGCTGTGCTCCTCCGGCGCCCGCCGCCTGCGCGCCGAAGGGCTCGGCAGCACCCTGCCGCACGACGACCCGGGCGCCGTCGCCCGCTGGTTCCTCGACCGCTTCCCCGACGTGCGCGCCTCCGACGCCTTGGAAGTCGCCGCCACCGAGTTCTTCGCCCAGGGCCTCGAGCTGGACGCCGCCGGGCTGTGCTGGGACGCAGACCTGGTGCGGGAGCACGGAGCTTGGCATACAAGAGCATTCCGCGGCACAAGCTGGACCCGGCCGCGTGGAGCCGAGACCATGCAGAACAAGCTCAACGCCTACCGCGTGCTGCTCACCCGCGCCCGCTATGAGACCGTGATCTGGGTGCCGCGCGGCGACGCGGCCGACCCGACGCGAGACCCGGGGACGCTGGACGCCATTGCCGACTACCTGCTCGCGTGTGGCGCCCACCCGCTTGGCCGCGGCGTCTAGCCATGCGCCGCATCTTGGTGTGCCTGGCCGCCGTCCTGGTATGGGCCACCCCGGCCGCGGCGCGCGACCTCAAGATCGCCACCTGGAACCTGGAGTGGCTCACCGCCCGGCCGGACGGCGACCCGGCCTTGCCGGAGGACGTGCACCCGAAGACCGCCGCCGACATCGCCCGGCTGCGCCGCTACGCCGACCAGTTGGACGCCGACGTGGTGGCGCTGCAGGAGGTGGATGGCCCCGGCATTGCCGCCGCACTGTTCCCGCCCGATCGCTACACGCTCTATTTCACGGCTGACGACGTGGTGCAGCGGGTCGGCATCGCGGTGCGCCGCGGCATCCCGGCCCATCGCAACCCCGACCTCACCGCACTCGACCTGTATGCCAACGCCAAGTTCCACCTGCGCAGCGGGGCGGACATCACGCTCGACCTGCCAAGCGGCCCGCTGCGGCTGCTGGCGATCCATCTCAAGACGGGCTGCCAGCGCGACCCGTTGGGCAGCAGCCGCCGCCAGTGTGCCACGCTGCGCGGCCAGGTCCCGGTGTTGCAGGGCTGGATCGCGCAACGCCGGGCCGAAGGCGCTCCCTTCATCGTGTTCGGCGACTTCAATCGATGGATGCTCGGGTCTGATGACCTGCTGGCCGCCTTGCGCGACGCCGCCCCGCTGACCCAGGCCGACGAGGGGCGGGACAGCTCCTGCTGGGGTGGCGAGCACTTTATCGACCACATCCTGGCTGGCGGCGCCGCTCGCGCCTGGCTCGACCCGGCGAGCTTGCGTGTGCTGACGTATCGTGAAGGCGTCGACCAGAAAGAGCACCTATCCGATCACTGCCCAGTGTCCGCCCGCGTCCATCTGCCCGGTTGAGCGTATAGCGGCTATCGACGGCCGCTGGCTGGCGGAATTGCCAGCCAAGCCGCCTGTTTCACGGTCCGGAGTTCCATGCCCATGCCCCTCGCCCTGGTAACTGGCGCGTCTGCCGGGTTCGGCGATGCCATCGCCCGCCGGCTGGTGCGCGATGGCTATCGCGTGGTTGCGACCGGGCGGCGCCAGGACCGGCTCGACGCGCTCGCGCAGGACCTGGGCAGCGCCGTGCTGCCGTTTGGCCTCGACGTGACCGACACGGCCGCGGTCGCGAGCCTGCCCGGCGCGCTGCCCAGCGGCTGGCAGGACATCGACCTGCTGGTGAACAATGCCGGCCTCGCCATTGGCCAAGACCCGGCTTTCAAAGCCGACGCTGCGGATTGGGACCGCATGGTGGCCACCAACGTCAGCGGGTTGATCCATGTCACGCACGCGATCTTGCCCGGCATGGTGGCGAGGAATCGCGGTCTGGTGATCAATCTCGGTAGCACCGCGGGGATATTCCCGTATCCGGGCGGGCATGTTTATGGGGCGAGCAAGGCGTTCGTGGCGCAATTCACGCTCAATCTGAAGGCAGACCTGGTGGGCACGAACGTCCGCGTCACCTGCCTCGAGCCGGGCTTGGTGGGTGGCACGGAGTTCAGCGTGGTTCGTTTTGGCGGCGACACCCAGAAGGCCGCCGACGCCTACAAGGGGACCACGCCGCTGTCGGCGGATGACATCGCGGAGACAGTCGGTTGGCTGGCCAGCCTGCCAGAACACGTGAACGTCAATCGCATCCAGATGATGCCGACCTGCCAAGCCCCAGGGCCGCTCACGATCAGACGGCAGGACGGTGGCTGAGCACGTCACTGAGTCGGTCTTCATGGCGCCGGGTCTCGCGGTTGTGACGTGGGTCACGCAGGATGCCAGGGCGGCGACTGTATAAAAATCAATGTCCGCGTTCATACAATGGAACGTCGAGAGGCGCTCTGGGCTTCCCCTATGGCTCGACCTCTTTCGCTGGGTCGCCGTGGATGGCCCGATGAAGTCGTTCCGGGTTCACACATCGTTTGCATCCGCGCATGCGCTAGACACACCTTTTCTCCCTCTCCCGTCCTTCATGGGAGAGGGTCGGGGTGAGGGGGTCTTGGGGCACGCACAATCTAGCGACATCAATCTATTACTCCAGGCATCGCGGCCTTCGCACCCTCACCCCGGCCCTCTCCCGCCCGCGGGAGAGGGAGATATTTTCAGGCTGGAAGACGTGCATTCGGTCGGATCAAGCCCGGCCATGACGAGGCCTATGCGATAGCCCTGGGGCTGCCGCGATGCGCCGGGTGCGGCAATTTGGCCTACTCGGTAACACCCGATGCGGATGCATGGTCATCGCTGAGCAATTTTTCGAAAATATCACTTTTTGCGAGACGTTAGATTTTTGTTCGCCTATGGTTAACAACCAGCTAAAGTGCAGTGCAGCATTTTTCTAAGGAGCACGCCGTGTCTCTGATCAGCCAGCGTGGTTTATCCGCTGCGAGGGTTCCAGGCGATTTCGCAGTCACTGGTTCGGCGGCGCCAGCCAATGCGAACCGACTGACAGGAGACATGTCGCGGCCGGGCGTGGGCCGGGTCGGACGGCCGGCGGCGGGATCCTTCCGGGTCGAGCCGCAGCCGGTCCGCCAGGCTGGCATCCCTGCCCATGTCTTCGTGTTGCTGACCCGCGCGGCCGACGTGGTGCTGCTGGTGCTGAGCGGCTGGCTGGCGACCGTGCTCTGCAAAGCCATCGGCGCGGGTGGTTTTACCGGCGAGCCGATCCTCGCCACGCTGGGCGCGACCGCGATGACGCTGTCGATCCTCAATCGGTTGGACGCTTATGCTCCATCCCGCCTGCGCAACGCGTCCCGGCGCCTGCGGGTGCTCTGTGGTGCCATTGTGGCGGGTGGCGCCATCGCCATGCTCTGCTTTGCCCTTATGCCGCTGTCGGGGCAAGCGACCCGGTGGTGGCCGCTGTTCTGGATGGCATCGGCCGGCTGCGTCACGGCCATCGCCGCCGGCCTGACCGCGCGTGCGGCTCGCGCGGTGTCCAACGCCGAGTCGCTGGCGCGTCGGGTCGCCGTGGTCGGCGTCAGTGAATACAGCATGTCGTTCATCGCCACGATGGTGGACGATCCCAGCAAGGCATCCACCTTCGTCGGCCTCTACAACGATGGCCAAGACACGGTGACGCCGATCTCGGACGTGCCCGTGCTCGGCAATATCGTGGACTTGGTGGCAAGAAGCCGGCGGGACCGGGTCGATGCCATCGTGCTCTCCCTGCCGTTGTCGGACGAGGCGCGGATCAAGCAGGCGCGCGCAGCCCTGCGGTCGGTGACGGCGGACATCTACATGGCAGGCGAACTGCTGGAACATGCCTGCAAGAGCAGCCAGCTCGATCGCGTCGGCCGCAATGCCGTGATCAAGATCGGCAGCCGGCCGCTTACCGAGTGGGAGTCGCTGCAGAAGAGCGTGTTCGACTGGGCCGTCGCCGCGGTGCTGCTGGTGGCCGCGCTGCCGTTCCTCGGTGTCATCGCGCTCGCCATCCGCCTCGGCAGCCCGGGGCCAGTGTTGTTCCGGCAGCCGCGCCTGGGCTTCAACAACACCATGTTCAACGTCTTCAAATTCAGGACCATGTATCACCACATGACCGACCTGAAGGCGGATCGGCAAACCACCAAGAACGACGTGCGCGTGACCCGGATCGGCCGCATCCTGCGCAAGACCAGCCTGGACGAAGTGCCGCAACTGCTGAACGTGCTGCGTGGCGAGATGTCCCTGGTCGGGCCGCGTCCGCATGCGCCGAACACCAAGGCCGGCAATCAGCTGTTCCATGACGCTGTCGCCGACTACGCCCTGCGCCACCGGGTGAAGCCCGGGATTACCGGCTGGGCGCAGGTCAATGGCTGGCGCGGCGAGACCCGAACGGTCGAGCAGATCGAGCAGCGGGTGGCGCACGACCTGTTCTACATCGACAACTGGTCGTTCCTGCTCGACATCAAGATCATGGTGCTCACTGCGCTTCGGGAGCTTCACAGCAAGAGCGCTTACTAGACGCTTTGTTTGAGAGACTGATTCACGCATCAGGTTGTTTCAACCTGATGCGATCAGGCTCTAGCCTGCGGGCGAGCCACCCGGCGCAGCCACATCCTCGGCGTGGATCGTGGACGCAAGAACGGGGGGCGGTGCCTCGGAGATGAGCGTCCGGGAGCGCAAGCTTCGACACAGC
Organism: Acetobacteraceae bacterium; assembly: GCA_965198565.1. Classification (GTDB taxonomy): domain Bacteria; phylum Pseudomonadota; class Alphaproteobacteria; order Acetobacterales; family Acetobacteraceae; genus LMUY01. The sequence goes on from OZ240665.1 coordinate 687,573, forward strand.
CGGTCCACCGCGTGCGCCGCGACCGACCAATCGATGCTGCCCAGGAAGGATTGCAGCTCCTGCCGATCCGCCGCGGATGGCTGCTCGGCTGCCGCCTGGCCAACGAGCCCGGCGTAGCCGCCGCAATCGGTCAACGCGGGATCGATGGCATAGGCCCAAGGACGTCCGACCTGGCCGGCCAATTCCTGGAAAATGCCGAGCCCTGACCCAACCACGCGACCGTGATTGCTGAGCACCAGCAGCGCCGCTCCCGAGTTGGAGCCGCGCGCATAGGGCAGCAGCACGACGTCCACCGCCTGGATCAGGCAGTCCAGCTCGGCATCACTCAGCCGATGCTCGAGACGGGTCTGCCGCTCGGCCGGCAAGGTTGCCAGGGCTCGTGCTGCCGTGTCCTCGTGGCCTGCCTCCACCCGGCCGGCGACCACGACATGGACGGGGCGCCCATCGGCGAGTTGCGCCGGCAAATCCCGCAGCGCGTCGATGTTCTTGTACGGCTTGATGGCGCCCAGGAACCCCACCAGGAAGGCGTCCCGCCCGCCGGTCGTCCGACCGAGGCCCAGGCGGTTCCGCTGCGCCGCTCGCTGCTCGGCGGTCAGCAACTCCACTTGGTAGGGGCCGTGCGGCGCCAGCACCCAGGGCTTGCCGCGCTGGCTCGGATGCTGGCCGGCAAAGACGTCCCGCGACGAGTGGCTGAGGAACACGTAGCCATTCACCAGCCCATGTACGAAGCCCAGGAACACACGCAGCAGCCACGCATGCCGCGCCCGCAGCGGGATCACGTCATGGACGGTGTAGATGATGGTACGACCCAACACCCGGGCCGCCAGCAGATAGAACGCGAGCAAGATCGAGAGCAGGCAGGCTTTGAAGAACCCGTTCTCGGTGATCTGATGGGTGGGGAAGTTGAGTTGGAGCACGTCATAGCGGAACAAGGCCAGCGGGCGCCGCTTCGGCGGGACCACTTCCACCCCGCGGCGCTCCATTTCCGCAAGCAAATAGCCGAAATACTTGTTCTCGTGACTGCGCCCCGGGATCGACAGCAGGCGCAGGGCGGCGCACCGCGGCGGGCCGCCCTGCGCCTTCACGCGGGCCCAAACCCGCGTCACGCCGGGATCACCGACATGCAGCCAAGCTGCCACACCAGACCCATGCTCACCCCTGCTCGCAACAACCCGAGCCGTTATGACGCAGGGCCGGTTAATGCATGGCTAATGCAGCCGGGGTAAGCCGCTCAAATCGCCCGCAGGTGGCGGATCGGCCGTCCCGGCGCCACCGCCTCGGCCGCCGCCGCGATGGCCTGCGCATCGATGCCGGCGGCGCGATACAGGTCCGCGATCGTCCCGGTTTGACCAAAACGGGTCACCCCCAAGGCGCGGGTGCGGTGGCCATGCACCGAGCCTAGCCAGCCGAGCGTCGCCGGGTGCCCGTCCAGCACCGTCACCAGCCCGCAATCCCGGCTCATGCCGCCCAGCAGCCGGGCAATGTGGCTGCCGCCCGCCTGCGCCGTCCACTCGCGATGCAGCCGGTCGGCCGAGGTCACCGCGAGCAACCCCACGTCCCGGCGGTCCTCGGCGATCAGCCCGACCGCCGCCATCGCCTCGGGCGCCACCACGCCGGAATAGGCGATCACCACCTCCGCATTCGGACCGGGGCGCCGCACCCAATAGGCCCCGGCGGTGATATCCTGCGTCTCGGCCTGGCGCAGCTTGCGCTGCGGCTGCGCGATCTGCCGGGTCGAAAGCCGCAGATAGACGGCGCCACCCTCCGGCGCCGGACGCTGCATGTGCTCGAACGCCCAGCGCAGCAGCACAGCCAGCTCGTCGACATAGGCTGGCTCGAAACTGGTCAGCCCGTCCTGCGCCATGCCGATCAGCGGGGTGGCGATCGACTGGTGCGCGCCGCCCTCGCCGGCCAGGCTGATCCCCGACGGGGTCGCCACCAGGATGAAGCGGGCGTCCTGGTAGCAGGCGTAGTTCAGCGCATCCAATCCCCGCTCGATGAACGGGTCATACAGCGTGCCGACCGGCAGCAGGCGCTCGCCATTGAGGCTGTGCGACAGGCCGAGCGCGGACAGCATGATGAAGAGGTTCATCTCCGCGATGCCCAGCTCGATATGCTGGCCCTGGGGCGAGAAGCGCCAGTGGAAGGTGGAGGGGATGCGCTCGGTGCGGAAGGTGTCGGCCAGCTCCTCGCGCGCGAACAGGCCGCGGCGGTTCACCCAGGCGCCGAGATTGGTCGAGACCGTCACGTCGGGCGAGGTGGTCACGATGCGGCGGGCCAGTGCGGTGTCGCCCTTGGCCAGGTCGTGCATCAGCACGCCGAAGCCGTGCTGGGTGGAGAGTTCGGCGCCCGGCGGGATCGGCAGCGCCTCCGGCACGGGCAGCGCGGGCGCCTGGGTGCGGCGGGTGCCCTTGGCGTTGAACGGCACGGCGGCCAGGAACGCCTCGAGCTGTGCGGGCGCCGTGTCCAGCCCCTCGAACCGGTCCCACTCATGGCCGGGGCGGATGCGCAGGGCGGCCCGCAGGGTCTCCACCTGCGCCGGGTTCATCAGCCCGGCATGGTTGTCCTTGTGCCCGGCGAGCGGCAGCCCGAAGCCCTTGATGGTGTAGCAGATGAAACAGACGGGACGGTCGTGCTGGCGCGCCTGGTGGAACGCTTCGAGCAGGGAAGGCAGGTCGTGCCCGCCCAGATTGCCCATCAGCGCGGCCAGCTCGTCGTCGGAGCGGCGCTCGATCAGCGCGGTCACGGCGCCTTGGTCGCCCAGCTCGTCCAGCAGGCGGCGGCGCCAGGCCGGGCCGCCGCTGAAGGTCAGCGCGGAGTAGAGCTGGTTCGGGCAGGCCTCGATCCAGTCCCGCAGCTTCGCGCCGCCCGGCTCGGCGAACGCCGCCTGCTGCAACCGGCCGTGACGCAGCACGATCACGTCCCAGCCGAAGTTGCGGAACATGGCCTCGAACTTGGCCCACAGCCCCTCGCGCACCACCGCGTCCAGGCTCTGGCGGTTGTAGTCCACCACCCACCAGGTGTTGCGCAGCCCCTGCTTCCAGCCCTCCAGCAGCGCCTCGAAGATGTTGCCTTCGTCCATCTCCGCGTCGCCGACCAGGGCCACCATCTTGCCTTCCGGCCGGCCGCCGCCGTCCCAGCCTTGCGCGCGCAGGTAGTCCTGCACCAGCGAGGAGAACAGCGTCTGCGCCACCCCCAGGCCGACCGACCCGGTGGAGAAGTCCACGTCGTCGGCGTCCTTGGTGCGCGAGGGATAGGATTGCGCGCCGCCGAAGCCGCGGAAGCGCTGCAGCCGGTCCAGCGCCTGGTTGCCGAGCAGATACTGGATGGCGTGGAACACCGGGCTGGCATGCGGCTTCACCGCCACCCGGTCCTCCGGGCGCAGCACGGCGAAGTAGAGCGCGGTCATGATGGTGGCGATGGAGGCGGAGGACGCCTGGTGGCCGCCGACCTTCAACCCGTCGTCGCTGGGACGCAGGTGGTTGGCGTGGTGGATCGTCCAGGTGGCCAGCCAGAGCAGCTTGCGCTCCAGCTCGCCGAGCAGCGCCAGGCCGGCCGGCGTCGCTTCATCGCTTGGCATCGTGCTCTCCCTCGGCCATCCTGGGCCGGACGCTCGTCCGCATCATCGCTGCCAACGGGCTGGGCTGGCAATGCGTCTTGGTGCGGCAGAGGAGCGGGATCGGCAATGGCGGCCCACACACGAGTGTTTCGCGCCAGGCGCATCCTCACGATGAACCCGGCGCAACCGGTCGCCACCCACGTCGCCGTGCGCGAGGGCCGCATCCTGGCGGTGGGCGGCGCCGACGAGATGGAGGGCATCGGGCTCGCCGAAACCGACGGCCGCTTCGCCGACTGCGTGATCCTGCCCGGCTTCGTCGAGGGCCACAGCCACCTGCACGAGGGGGCGGCCTGGCGCGACCCCTATCTCGGCTACTTCGACCGCCGCGCCCCCGACGGCAAGACCGCGCCGGGCTTGCGCAGCATCGAGGCCGTGGTGGAGCGGCTGACCGCGCTGGCCGCCGCCGGCACGGCCCCTCTGACCGCATGGGGGTTCGACCCGATCTATTTCCGCGGCCGCCGCATGGTCCGCGGCGACCTCGATGCCGTCTCGCTCGAGCGCCCGATCGTCATCACCCATGCGTCCGGCCACATCATGAACGTGAACTCCGTCGCGCTGCGCCTGGCCGGGTTCGCGGACGACACCGACCTCGACGGGCTGGTCCGCGACGAGGCCGGCCGGCTCACCGGCGAGCTGCTCGGCCCCGACCTGATGGGCCGCGTGCGCCGCACCGTGATCCCGGACATGTTCTCCCGCCGGCTGGACGCGGACGCGCTGGCGCGGTTCGGCCAGGTGGCGCAGCTCGCCGGCGTCACCACCGCCACCGACCTGGTGAGCGACATGTCCGACGATACGGTGGCCACCTACCAGGCGGCCTGCGCCGGGTCGGAGTTCCCGCTGCGGGTCGCGCCGGCGATGGCGGCGCGGCTGTTCGGGCTGGAGGAGGGCGTGGCGCGCTGGCAGGCGCTGCGCGGCCAGAGCACGGAGGCGCTGCGCTTCGGCATGGTCAAGCTGGTGGTGGACGGCTCGATCCAGGGCTTCACCGCCCGGCTGCGCTGGCCCGGCTACCACAACGGCGCGCCGAACGGCCTCTGGTACGTGGCGCCCAGCGAGCTCGGCACCATCATCGAGGCGTATCACCGCGCCGGCGCCCAGTTGCACATCCATACCAATGGCGACGAAGCCAGCGAGGCCGCGGTGGAGATGCTCGAGCGGGCGCTCACCGCGCATCCCCGCCCCGACCACCGCCACACGCTGCAGCACTGCCAAATGCCCGACCCGGCGCTGTTCCGCCGCATCAAGGCACTCGGCCTGTGCGTCAACCTGTTCGCCAACCACATCTTCTATTGGGGCGACGAGCACGTGGCGCAGACCATGGGGCTGTCGCGCGCCATGCGGATGGACGCCTGCGGCACCGCGCTGCGGCTCGGCATCCCGTTCGCCATCCATTCCGACGCGCCGGTCACGCCGCTGGCGCCGCTGTTCACCGCCTGGTGCGCGGTGATGCGGCAGACGGCGTCGGGCCGGGTGCTGGGCGAGGGCGAGCGCATCCCGGTGGCCGACGCGCTGCGGGCGATCACCCTGGGCGCGGCCTACACGCTCAAGATGGACCACCTGGTCGGCAGCATCGAGGTGGGCAAGTTCGCCGACTTCGCCGTGCTCGAGGAGGACCCGCTGGAGGCCGAGCCAGCCCGCCTGCGCGACCTCAAGGTGCTGGCCACGGCGCGCGGCGGGGTGGTGTTCGAAGCGCCCATGGGGTGACGGTTCCGGTCACGATTTTGGGCGGTTTCCTGGGTGCGGGGAAGACCACCGCGCTCAACCACCTGCTGCGCCGGGCCAGCGCGCGAACCGGCGTGCTGGTGAACGATTTCGGCGCCGTCAACATCGACGCCGCGCTGATCGAGGCGCAGGAGGGCGACTTGGTGGCGCTCAGCAACGGCTGCATCTGCTGCTCGATCGGTCCCGATCTCGGCGACAGCCTGGCCCGCCTGCTCGCGCGCCAGCCCGCCCGCATCGTGGTGGAGGCGAGCGGCGTGTCCGACCCGTGGCGCGTGGCGCAGCTCGCCAAGCTCGAACCCGGCGTGGTGCTGGAGGCGGTGCCGGTGCTGGTCGACGCGACCGGCTTCCTCGAACAGCTCGCCGACCCCTGGCTGGCCGACACCCTGGCGCGCCAACTGGCCCGGGCGGACGTGATCGCGCTGTCGAAGTGCGACCTGGCTGCCGCGCCGCGCCGCCGCGCCACGGCCGATGCGGTGCGCCGCCTGCGCCCGGACGCGCGCATCTTCGAGATGGCGGGCGGCGCGCTGCCTGAGTTCCTGCTCGGCCCTGCCGTGCACACGGGTGCGCAGCCTGGCGGGCCGGGCAGCCGCTTCCTGGCCGAGCGCTTCCTGGCCGAGCGCTTCCTGGCCGAGCCGGACGCGCCGGGCTTCCGCACCTGGCACTGGCGCCCGCCTGCGCCGCTCGACCGGGAGCGGCTTGCCGCCGTGCTGGATGGGCTACCGGGCTCGGTGCTGCGGGCGAAGGGCTTCTGCCGGCTCGGGCCGGACAACGAGCCCACTCTGCTGCAGCTCGTGGGCCGCCGCTGGTCGCTCACGCCCTGGCCCGGCGCCGGGGCCGCCGCGCTCGTCCTGGTCGGCACGGACGAACTGCCCCCGCCCGAGTGCCTCGCCCAGATGTTTGCCGCCGCGAGCCGATAGCCCGGGGCGGCCGGGTTTTGACGCGGGACCGCCGCGATCGCGCCCGAACCCGGCCGTTGTCGAGCGGCAACCTCGATCGTGCACCGCGCGTTCCCAGCCGCGGCCGAGCGCGATCCTCGTTGGATCGTCGCGGCCAGACTCTTCTCCCTCTCCTGTCCTACACGGGAGAGGGTCGGGGTGAGGGCCTCTCCGGGCATGCACAATCCCGCGACATCAATGCACTGCTGCAAGTAATCGCGGCCCTCGCACCCTCACCCCAACCCTCTCCCCCCTCCACTGCTATTCCACGGGCTGCGCCCGCGGAACCTTGAGCAGTTCCGCCCGCGGGAGAGGGAGATTTTGTCCGCTTGGTTGGTCGACAAGTAGGACGCAAGCTTGGGGTATCGGTCGACGACTTCCTGGCCGATCGGGCGCGCGAGACAGAGAGCGGCTTCACCGCCTAATCCGGCAGGCAGGCGGCCCGGAATGCCGCAAAGGCCCGCGCGCGATGGTTGTAGGCATGTTTGGCGTCGGGCGTCATCTCGCCGAAGCTCTGCGCGCGGCCGCCGGGCACGAACATGGGGTCGTAGCCGAAGCCATGGCTGCCCCGTGGCGGCCAGCAGGTCTGCCCGTCCACCCGGCCGAGGAAGGTCGCGGTGTCGCCGCTGGGCCAGGCCAGGCAGAGCGCGCAGACGAACCAAGCATGGCTCGGCACGCCGCCCTCGTCGTGCACCCGCTGCATGGCGGCGGCGAAGTCCTTGCCCGGCCCGGCCCAGCGGGCCGAGAGCGGGCCCGGCGCGCCGCCCAAGGCCGCCACGCAGAAGCCGGAATCGTCCGCCAGCGCCGGCAAGCGGCTCGCCGTCGCCGCCGCGACCGCCTTCAGCCGGGCATTGCCGGCGAAATCGGGCTCGGTCTCCTCCGGCTCGGGCAGCGACAGCTCGGCGGCCGACACCACCGCAATCCCAAACGGCTGCATCATCGCGTCCAGCTCGCGCAGCTTGCCGGGGTTGTGGCTGGCCAGCACCAGCCGCGCGCCTTGCCGCAGCCGGCCGGTCATTCGAGCGCCGCCCGCTGCAGGGCGTAAAGCTGCCCGGTGCCGAGCCGGGCCAGGCGCATCAGCTCGGCGAATTGCGCGTCGCTGAACGGCGCCTTCTCCGCCGTGCCCTGGATTTCCACGATGCCGCCTTCGGTCAGCACGAAGTTGGCGTCCGCCTCGGCGTCGCTGTCCTCGGCATAGTCCAGGTCCAGCACCGCCTGCCCCGCCACCAGCCCGCAGGACACCGCCGCCACCTGGCCGGTCACGGGCGAGGCCGCCAGCACGTTGTTGGCCAGCAGCGTGCGCACCGCCAGGTTCAGCGCCACCCAGGCGCCGGTGATGGCGGCGCAGCGGGTGCCGCCATCGGCGTTCAGCACGTCGCAATCGAGCGTGATGGTCATCTCGCCCAGCGCCTTGCGGTCCACCACGGCGCGCAGCGAACGGCCGATCAGGCGTTGGATTTCCTGGGTGCGGCCGGATTGCTTGCCGCGTGCCGCCTCGCGGTCGCCGCGGGTGTGGGTGGCGCGGGGCAGCATGCCGTATTCCGCGGTCACCCATCCCTCGCCCTTGCCGCGCAGGAACGGCGGCACCCGCCCCTCCACGCTGGCCGCGCACAGCACCTCGGTGCCGCCCATGCGGATGACGCAGGAGCCCTCGGCATGGCGGGCGAAGCCGGTCGAAAAACTGACGTCGCGCAGGGTGTCGGGCGCGCGGCCGGATGGGCGCATGATGGTTGATCCTTGGCAGACGCAGCGTTTCTAAAGCGGCGTGGGGGGAAGGGCCACCCTGCGCACGGCCGCGCGATGCCGCCCGATCCATGCTCCGGTCTCGTTTGGCCGCTACAGTCGAACTGGCTGCTGCCGCGCTGGCCGCTCGAGGCCACTCGGGTGCGCAGCTACGCAAATCCCTGGAACTGCTGAAGGTGGTGGTGCCGCGGCTCGCGCAGGACGTGAGCCGCCCGGCAAACGACTTCCGGCAGACATTTTTCGGCGCGGGTGCCAACCCACTGACGGTGTGGAGCGTGCAGCGCGCCGTGTCGGCGGTCGTGCATGCCAACGACTATGCCGGGCTACAACGCGCCGGTGATGATTTGGCAAGCGCGTTCGCCACGGTTGGTGCGGACAAGTGGTTCCCTACCTTGCAGACTGCGGGCCGCCATGCGGTTTTGGCCGACGTAGCGGCGGCAAAGGCAAGCGCCGCAAAGGCCGCCGTCGCAGCGCAAGGCGCAGAGGCTCCCACTCTGACTGATCGGGTGATCGGCGCACTCAATCCCATCGGATCAGCGAAAGCCGCTGGAACGAAGAACAGGATGAGGTCTCACCCGGAGGCAGCCGGTGATCACTCTGCCTTCCGCCGCGGAAGCGATGGCACGATCCAACATTATGAGACCTACGACAAAAACCCGTACACCGGACAGTATCGACCAAAGTTGCGCTTTCGCGGAGAGGGCAGACCTCATGCCGGAGTCCCACCTCCGCACATCCATGAGCGAGAGCCAGGACAAGGCCCCGGCACTAACCCGACCCAAACAAGGCCAGCAAAGCCTTCCGAAATTCCGAGACCTGCCAATCCAACACCCTCGATACCCGATAGCACCGAACCCCCATCCTCGCCCGGTCTCCTGGCGCCGAACACCCCGGCGCCGGCCGCGCCGGAATTGCCTGATTTGCCAGTGCCCGATATCTTCATACCGTGAGAAGCCACAAGGTCTCCCTACCATGCCGTTACCCGATCTATTGACCTTGATTGCAGAAGACGCCTCGTTCACGGAGGACACCCAGCAGTTGGTCTGGAACTACTGCACCATGAGCACCGCCCTGCTCCATGCAACAATATTCTTTCCGGAGTTTATCGAAGTCGAAGGAAGCATTCTGCTCAAAATGGGCGATACCGAAAAAGCAGCGATCTTTATAAAAGCCAAGGCGCAGGGTGATTGGCCGCTCGCAAAATTGGAGGACTCTTTCAACTGGATTGAGCCCGACAGACTTTTCGCTGACTCGGCCGGCTCGGAGGCAATGGAGATCAAACTTGCCCACATCATCGCCGATTCATGGCGTGCCCGGCTCGGCCAGCTCTATCCCGCCCGGACCTTCACCGTCTACGTCATCGATCCAGACATCACCGGCTATAGTTGGGGCGTCGGTTTTTATGAAGTCCGCCTCGAGCCAGCGCCGGAGCCACCATCAGCACCATAGCATTGCCGGCGACAAAAACTCATATAACGGAAAACATTTTCATGCCGTAAGCACCCACAAGGTCTTCCTTACATGCCGTTACCCGATCTGTTGACCTTGATTTCAGAAGACGCCTCGTTCACGGAAGACACCGTGCAGTTGGTCCGGAACTACTGCACTATGAGCACCGCCCTGCTTCACGCGACGATTTTCTTTCCAGAGTTTATTGAAGTTGACGGAAGTATTCTGCTTAACGTGGACGATCGCGGTGACCCCTCACGATTCATTGCTGCCAAAGCAACGCGTGAGATAACGCTTGCCGAACTGGAGGGGAATTTCAATTGGATCGAGCCGGTTAACCTCTTCAGCGACACAGCCGGTTCAGAGACGATGCAGATCAAACTTGCCCACATCATCGCCGATGCATGGCGTGCCCGGCTCGGCCAGCTCTATCCCGCCCGGACCTTCGACGTCTACGTCATCGATCCAGACACGACCGGCTATTGTTGGGGCGTCGGCTTCCACGAAGTCCGCCCAGAGCCAGCGCCAACATCAGCGTCGTAGCCTAGCTGGCCATGCCATTCTGGTAACGCCGCCCCTCCGAGCCGCGGGGACTGGCCCTCAAGGGAGGCGCTGAGCCAGCCTGTAGCCACGTGCAACCGCCGCTATGCGGGCCGGCCAGCAAATTTGCCCCTTTGACCCGGCGCAATCCTGCGTCCTGGCGTATACTTGCCTGATGGACACGCCCCGGTTTCCGCCGCGCCTCGCGCAGGACGTGAGCCGCCCGGCAAACGACTTCCGGCAGACGTTTTTCGGCACGGGTGCCAACCCACTGACGGTGTGGAGCGTGCAGCGCGCCGTGTCGGCGCTCGTGCATGCCAACGACTATGCCGGGCTACAACGCGCCACTGCCGCTGCCACCTCCTGAGTCCAATCCAAAGTTCTGGTTCGCGGCGAGTCCACCGCGTGCTATAAACGAGTCTCCATTATCGTTAGTGTATACAAGGTATTCATGATAGAACGGCGTCTCTATACCAGCAATTATTGCGGGTTTATAAAACACTTCAATCTGTGCCATCGTTAGTAGCTCCATTAAAATGCGATAAGGGCATCCTTTACATTATTAAACTTGTTTAAGGACCGACAATATCGCGTCCCACTCCGATGTTCTTGATTTTAATTCCACCTGAATCAGTAAGGATTATGACTTTCCATTCTATGGATGAGACTAATGCCATAAAACCGCGCCCTGGCCTTGTATATGTGCAATAATACATCGCCTCACCGCGATCGTTGGCGAATACGCATTTCGCTCCACCTGCAGTGACATAGTTAACGGCAGACTTTGCATCTGAACCGACTGGGTAACGCTGTAGAAGAAAATTCCGTGCCGCCTGCCATTGATCGTATTTGAGTTTTTCAAATTGCTCAAAGTCAAAGTGGTCGTCAACGTTCATCGTATACTGCCCTCGGATAGATAAAAAAGTATGCAACATGTTCTTGCTCCAATTAATTTGATTTAGGGATGGTGTTTCTCACATCGTCAGGTTAGCTGAAGGCATTTTCGAGCCGTATTTTGTTCCTAACGTTCTCTTAAGCTTTCGTGTTCGTATTGAGCGAGCGGCGACAGGAGGTATGAAATGAAGGATCGTTGCCCGGTCTTGATCTCCGCGGTGATGATTTGGCAAGCGCGTTCGCCACGGTTGGTGCGGACAAGTGGTTCCCTACCTTGCAGACTGCGGGCAGCCATGCGGTTTTGGCCGACGTAGCGGCTGCAAAGGCAAGCGCCGCAAAGACCGCCGTCGCAGCGCAAGGCGCAGAGGCTCCCACTCTGACTAACGGGTCATCGACGCACTCAATCCCATCGGATCAGCAAAAGCGGCTGGAACAAAGAACCGGATGAGGTCCCACCCGGATGCGACCGGTGCCAGGGGAAGGCCCTGGCACTAGCCCGACCCAAATAAGGCCAGCAAAACCTTCCGAAATTCCCAGGCCTGTTAATCCAACATCCTCGATACCCGATACCACCGAACCCCCATCTTCGCCCGGTCTTCTGGCGCCAGACACCCCAACGCCGGCCGCGCCGGAATTGCCGGATCTGCCAGTGCCCGATATCTTCATACCGTAAGAAGCCACAAGGTCTCCCTAATATGCCGCTACCCGATCTATTGACCTTGATTGCAGAAGATGCCTCGTTCACGGAAGACGCCCAGCAGTTGGTCTGGAACTACTGCACTATGAGCACCGCCCTGCTCCACGCAACAATATTCTTTCCAGAGTTTATCGAAGTTGAAGGAAGCATTCTGCTCAAAATGGGCGATACCGAAAAAGCAGCGATCTTTAAGAAAGCCAAGGCGGAGGGTGATTGGCCACTCGCAAAATTGGAGGACTCTTTCAATTGGATCGAGCCGGTTAACCTCTTCAGCGACACAGCCGGTTCAGAGACGATGGAGATCAAACTTGCGCACATCATCGCCGATGCATGGCGTGCCCGGCTCGGCCAGATCTATCCCGCGCGGACCTTCACCGTCTACGTCATCGATCCAGACATCACCGGCTATTGTTGGGGCGTCGGTTTCTACGAAGTCCGCCCAGAGCCAGCGCCAACATCAGCGTCGTAGCCTAGCCGGCCAGGCCACTCTGGGTAACGCCGCCCCTCCGAGCCGCGGGGACTGGCCCTCAAGGGAGGCGCTGAGCCAGCCTGGAGCCACGTGCAACCGCCGCTATGCGGGCCGGCCAGCAAATTTGCCCCTTTGACCCGGCGCAATCCTGCGTCCTGGCGTATACTTGCCTGATGGACACGCCCCGGTTTCCGCCGCGCCCGCAAACGCCCGCCGCGCTCGACCCCCGCAGCGCCGCCGTGTTGCGCGAAATCGTCGAACAATACGTCGAGACCGGCGAGCCGGTCGGCAGCCGCACCCTCTCCCGCCGCCTGGCCATCCCGCTCTCCCCCGCCACCATCCGCAACGTGATGGCGGACCTCACCGAGGCGGGGCTGCTGTTCTCGCCGCACACCTCGGCTGGCCGGCTGCCCACGGAGCGCGGCCTGCGCCTGTTCGTGGACGGGCTGCTGCAGTTCGGCGACGTGTCGGACGAGGAGCGGGACCAGATCGGCCAGGCGCTGGAGGCGCGCGGGCGCTCGCTGCAGGACACGCTGACCGACGTTTCCTCGATGCTCTCCGGCCTGTCCGCCGCCGCCGGGCTGGTGCTGGCGCCGAAGAGCGAGGGCGCGGTGAAACATATCGACTTCGTCTCGCTCGGCTCCGGCCGCGCCCTGGTGATCCTGGTGGGCGCCGACGGCCAGGTGGAAAACCGGGTGATCGAGATCCCGCCGGGCCTGCCGCCGTCCTCGCTGATCCAGGCCGCGAATTACCTCAACAGCCGCCTCTCCGGCCGCTCGCTGGCCGAGTTGCGCAGCATCGTGGGCACGGAAATGGCCGCCGACCGCAGCCAGTTGGACCAGCTCTCCGCCCAGGTGGTGGCAGCCGGCCTGGCCACCTGGGCGGGCGGGCGGGGCGGCAACCTCATCATCCGCGGCCAGGGCCGGCTGCTCTCGGACGTGACCCAGATCGAGCGGATCAGCGCCATCCAGGTGCTGTTCGACCGGCTGGAGACGCAGGAGACCATGCTGCGCCTGCTCGAGCTGGCGGAGCAGTCCGACGGCGTGCGCATCTATATCGGTGCCGAGAGCGGGCTGTTCGGCGCCGCCGGGGTCTCGATGGTGGTGGCGCCGGCCCGCGGCGAGGCGGACCGCATCGTCGGCGCCATCGGCGTGATCGGGCCGACCCGGATCAATTACGGCCGCATCATCCCCGTGGTGGACTACACCGCGCGCGTGATCGGGCGGCTGCTGGGGTAGGCGCACTTGTTCCCGTTCCAGCGTCGTCCTACTTCTGCGCCCATGAATAGCGACAGCCCCCCTTCGGAGGTCTCGCCCGACATGGCCGAGCCGACTCCCAACCCGACCGACGCACCTGACCAGCTCATGGCCGCCGCGACCGCGCGCATCGCGGCGCTCGAGGCGGAGGCGCAGGAGATGCGCGACAAGTGGCTGCGGTCGGAGGCCGAGATGGCCAATGTCCGCGCCCGCGCCAAGCGGGACGCCGACGACGCGCGCCAATATGCCATCCAGAAGTTCGCCCGCGACGTGGTGGAGGCGGCGGACAACCTGCGCCGCGGCCTGGACCAACTGCCTCCCGCGCAACCCGGCGAGCCCGAGATCGTGGGCAAGCTGCGGGACGGGTTCGAGGGGGTGGAGCGTTCGTTCCTGAGCCTGCTGGAGCGCAACGGCATCGCCAAGGTGGACGCCACCGGCAAGCCGTTCGACGCCAACCTGCACCAGGCGATGGCCGAGCAGCCCTCCACCGAGTACCCGCCGGGGACGGTGATCCAGGCTTGGACTGCGGGTTGGACGCTGAACGGGCGGTTGCTGCGCCCGGCGATGGTGGTGGTGGCGAAGGGAGCCGACCCGGGGCCAGCGTCCGCCGGCTAGACCAAGCCAGAAGAGTGCCATCTCCCTTTGGGAGAGGGTTAGGGTGAGGGGGGGCTGCCGACGCTCCGACCTCATGCATGTGCGCATTGGCCCCTCACCCAACCCTCTCCCAGAGGGAGAGGGCTTTCAGGAAGAGAGACGGGCGGGCGGCACCGGAACGAACCGCGAAAAACCCGACAACCCCTTGCCCTCCTACCCCACGCTCAATACATCCGCCACTGACATTATCCCTAGGGTCTGCCGCGGTGCTTCGGGCCACGCCAGACCGCTGAAACGGAGATCACCATGAGCAAGGTCATCGGCATCGACCTGGGCACCACTAATTCCTGCGTCGCGATCATGGAGGGCAAGGATGTCCGCGTGATCGAAAACAGCGAAGGCGCGCGCACCACGCCCTCGATGGTCGCCTTCAGCGACAGCGGCGAGCGGCTGGTGGGCCAAAGCGCCAAGCGCCAGGCCGTCACCAACCCCACCAACACGCTGTTCGCCGTCAAGCGCCTGATCGGCCGCCGCTTCGACGACCCCTTGGTCGGCAAGGACAAGGGCTTGGTTCCATACGCCATCGTCAAGGGCGACAATGGCGACGCCTGGGTCGAGGGGCGCGGCGAGAAGTATGCGCCGGGCCAGATCAGCGCCTTCATCCTCGGCAAGATGAAGGAGACGGCGGAGAGCTATCTCGGCGAGAAGGTCGACCAGGCCGTCATCACCGTGCCCGCGTATTTCAACGACGCTCAGCGCCAGGCCACCAAGGACGCCGGCCGCATCGCCGGGCTCGATGTGCTGCGCATCATCAACGAGCCGACCGCGGCCGCCCTCGCCTATGGCATGGACAAGAAGAACCACGGCACCATCGCCGTGTACGACCTCGGCGGCGGCACGTTCGACATCTCCGTGCTCGAGATCGGCGACGGCGTGTTCGAGGTGAAGTCCACCAACGGCGACACCTTCTTGGGCGGCGAGGACTTCGACAGCCGGGTGATCGACTACCTGGCGGACGAGTTCAAGCGCGACCAGGGGATCAACCTGCGCACCGACAAGCTCGCGCTGCAGCGGCTGAAGGAAGCGGCGGAGAAGGCCAAGATCGAGCTGTCCTCCTCCAAGGAGACCGAGATCAACCTGCCGTTCATCACGGCGGACGCCACCGGGCCGAAGCACCTCGTGATGAAGCTCACCCGCGCCAAGCTCGAGAGCCTGGTGGACGACCTGATCCAGCGCACGCTCGGCCCATGCCGCGCCGCGCTGAAGGACGCTGGCGTGTCCGCCTCCGAGATCGACGACGTGATCCTGGTCGGCGGCATGACCCGCATGCCCAAGGTGATCGAGGCAGTGAAGCAGTTCTTCGGCCGCGAGCCCGCCCGCAACGTGAACCCCGACGAGGTGGTGGCGATCGGTGCCGCAGTTCAGGGCGCGGTGCTGAAGGGCGATGTGAAGGACGTCCTGCTGCTGGACGTGACGCCGCTGTCGCTCGGCATCGAGACGCTGGGCGGCGTGTTCACCCGGCTGATCGACCGCAACACCACGATCCCGACCAAGAAGAGCCAGACCTTCTCCACCGCCGACGACAACCAGAGCGCGGTGACGATCAAGGTCTATCAGGGCGAACGGGAGATGGCGGCGGACAACAAGCTGCTCGGCAACTTCGACCTGGCCGGCATTCCGCCCGCGCCGCGCGGCGTGCCGCAGATCGAGGTCACCTTCGACATCGACGCCAATGGCATCGTATCGGTCCAGGCGCGCGACAAGGCCACCGGCAAGGAGCAGCAGATCCGCATCCAGGCCAGCGGCGGTTTGTCGGAGGCCGACATCAAGCAGATGGTGCGCGAGGCCGAGTCCAATGCCGAAGCCGACAAGGCCCGGCGCGAGCAGGTGGAGGCGCGCAACCAGCTCGAGGCGACGGTGCACTCGGTCGAAAAGAACATGTCCGAGCATGGCGACCGGCTGGCCGCGGCGGACAAGACCGAGGCCGAGCAGGCCTTGGCAGCAGCCAAGTCGGCACTCGCCGGGTCGGATGCGTCGGCGCTCAAGTCGGCGGCGGATCGGCTGACGGCGGCGGCGATGAAGATCGGCGAAGCCGTCTACAAGGCCCAGAACGAGCCGAGTGGCGGCCCGGGCGAGGACGCGGCCTCTGCTGGCAAGCCTGGCGAGAAGGTGGTGGACGCCGAGTTCGAGGAAGTGGACGACCGCAAGAAGTCCGCCTGACGAGAGCCGGGGGGATCATGGTCACAGAACTGTGGTTCCCCCCGAACTCTGTGTGATAAGGGATTTCGGAGGGGCTGTTGCCCCGTGATGGCGGGTTAACACGTGGCCAAGCAAGATTATTACGCGCTCTTGGAGGTGACCCGCGAGGCCACCGCTGACGACATGAAGCGGTCCTATCGCAAGCTGGCGATGAAGTTCCATCCGGATCGCAATCCGGGCGACAAGGCGGCCGAGGCCAAGTTCAAGGAAATCAGCGAGGCCTACGAGGTGCTGCGCGACGACACCAAGCGCGCGGCGTACGATCGCTTCGGCCATGCCGCCTTCGAGCAGGGCGGCGGGAATTCGGCCGGCGGCTTCGGCTTCCAGGAAGGCGGGCTCGGCGACATCTTCGACCAGATGTTCGGCGAGTTCATGGGCGGCCGTCGCAACGCCGGCCAACGCAGCCGCGCCGGCGCCGACCTGCGGGCGCAAGTCGAGATCGACCTTGCGGACGCATTCACCGGCACCAAGGTGGACCTGCGCGTCCCCACCCGCGTCCAGTGCGACGCCTGCAGCGGCACCGGCTCGGCGAACAGGCAGGCGGAGCGCGACACCTGCAGCACCTGCAACGGCGCGGGCAAGGTGCGGGCGCAGCAAGGCTTCTTCCTGGTGGAGCGGAGCTGCCCTACCTGCGGCGGCACCGGCCGCATCCTGCGCAACCCCTGCCGCGTGTGCAGCGGCGCCGGCACCGTGCCGCGCGAGCGCACCCTGGCCATCACCATCCCGCCCGGCGTGGAGGACGGCGTGCGCATCCGCCTGGCCGCGGAGGGCGAGGCAGGCGCCGCGGGTGCGCCCCCGGGCGACCTCTACGTGCATGTCGCCATCCGCCCGCACGACATATTCCAGCGCGACGGCGCCAACATATACTGCCGCGTGCCGTTGCGCATGACGCAGGCGGCGCTTGGCGGAGACGTCGAGGTTCCGGTGATCGACGGCAGCCGCACCAAGGTGAAGATCCCGCCGGGCACCCAGACTGGCGACCAATTCCCCATCCGCGGCAAGGGGTTCTCCGTGCTGCGCAGCGCCGCCCGCGGCAACATGTATGTCCAGGTGGCGGTGGAGACGCCGCAGCAATTGACCCGGCGGCAGCGCGAGTTGCTCGAGGAGTTCGAGGCCGAGTCCGAGCGCCATAAGGACGGCAGCCCCGAGAGCGACGGCTTCTTCGCCAAGGTTGCTGCGTTTTTCGAGGGGCGGACCTAGCGGCGGTGGTTTTGCGGGTTGCCATCGCCGGGATTACCGGGCGGATGGGCCGGCTGCTAGAGCAGGAAGTCGCCGCCGCCGGGCTGGTTCTGGTGGGGGGAAGCTCGCGCTCCGGCGATGCCTTGGCGTCGGTGGCCGAAGCGGCCGACGTCGTGATCGACTTCACCAACGCGAGCACGGTGGCCGCCCATGCGGAGGTGCTCCTGCAGCGCCGGGTTGCTTGGGTGCTTGGCACGTCTGGGTTGAGCGCGGCGGACGAAGCCTGTGTGCAAGCCGCCGCCGAGGTGATCCCGGTGGTGTATGCCGCGAATTTTGCCCCGGGCGTCACCCTCGTTCTGGCGCTGGCCGAACGAATGGCCGCAGCGCTGCCGGCGGAGCGCTACGATGCCGAGATCGTCGAGATGCATCACCGCCAGAAGGTGGACGCGCCCTCCGGCACCGCGGTCGCTCTGGGCCGGGCGGTGGCGAAAGGGCGCGGCGTGGCGTTGGAGGCGGTGTCCGAGAGCGGGCGCTCCGGCCATACCGGCCCGCGCAAGCCGGGCGCGATCGGGTTTGCCTCGCTCCGCGGCGGCCAGGTGGTTGGGGAGCATACGCTGCTGTTCGCGGCGGGGGACGAGCACATCGCCCTGACGCACCGGGCGTTCGACCGGCGGGCGTTTGCCGTGGGCGCGGTGCAAGCGGCGGGGTGGTTGGCGGGGCGACCGGCAGGCCTGTATGATATGGCCGATGTGCTGGGCATCCGCTGACCGGGCTGCTCCCGCCAGGACGCAGCCTGCAACGAGACCACGATCGAGAGACGACAGACGGTGACGAAAACGCTGCTCATCGGGTTCGCCGTCGCTGCCGCGATCATTGTGACCACGCATGGCGCAGAAGCGCAGCCGTCCGCTCCGGCGCTTGTTCCCGAGCAAAGGTTGCTCGATGCACCCGACAATACTGCCTCCCACAAGTATCCGGAAAAGGGAGACGCCTTCTCGACGACGACCTGCGTCTATTATCCAACGTTCACCGTCAAATACATCGAGAACG
Organism: Acetobacteraceae bacterium; assembly: GCA_965198565.1. Lineage (GTDB taxonomy): Bacteria > Pseudomonadota > Alphaproteobacteria > Acetobacterales > Acetobacteraceae > LMUY01. The sequence continues at coordinate 705,976 of OZ240665.1, forward strand.
GCGACGAGGGTGCTGAAGCCATTTCGGTCACGCCCGCAAACGGCCCGGCGCGGCCCCCGTGCGGCGAACAGGATGACCCAGGCGAGACGCTTCTGCCGGATGCGCGCGGCTCAGTCTTCATCGGGGCAAAGGGGGAGTTCCTCTACCTCATATCTCCAGAGGGATATGCGTTCTCGATCTACAGTGCCACGACCAGCAAGCGTCTCTACCAGGACGAACGGATGGGAGATGACGGGGTAAAAGCGCTCTCCGCCACCGCCGACAAGCTCACTCTGCGCTACCTGCGGCGGGTCGCAGCGGCCTGCTCACTGGCGAGCGGCGATGCGTCTTGCTGGCCTCAAACGATCCGGGCGGCGCACCTGCCGGCCGCAATCGCGTCCCAACCCGCTCCCACGGCCTTGTGTCGCGCCGCCTATGCCGCGTCAGGCCGCGCGACTGGCCAGCCCGTTGATCCGAAAGATCCGAGCGAGATCGGCTATGAGGCCACTGTCGAAATAGGCCAGAACGGAAGGTCAACCGTGCTGCAACGGGGGCCAATCAGCTACTGCGGTCCACAGGAGTAAGGCTTCTACGCGAAGTTTGGCTGCCCGAGTCGCGACAACTTGGGAAATGGCTTTGTCGGCCCTATCGTTTGTCCATGAACCCCGATCGCAACACCCGTAGCGACGCAGACGCTCCGCCCACCCGCACGGCGGCGGATGTGCTCGCCTCCCTCGCCCGGTCGGATGCGGACATTGCCGCCGGCCGGGTCGTGGAAATCGACATAGACGCCCTTTGCGACGAGTTGGAGGCGGAGGCGGACGCAATGGAGGCGGCGCAGCGGCGGCCAGGCGCACCATCCGCCGAGTAGTCTTCTCCCCGGAAGCGCGAGCGGACATCGCCGCGCTTCGCCAGCACTACCGCACCAAGCAGCGCCCGGAAGCCATTCGCAACCTGGCGGCAGCCTTGCGTGCGCTTCCTGGCCAACTCGCCAGCGGCCGCGCTTTGCCGGCACCACGCCCCTACCCCGAATTGGCCCGGCCGGGCACACTTTGGGTGAAATCCGGTCGCTACTGGTTTGCCTTCCGCCCTACCTCTCCCGCGACCATCACTGCCGTGTTGTGGGACCAGGCGGACATCCCAGGCCGGCTCTAATACCACCGTCACTTGGTTCTGACTCGTACCAAGCTGTCATTGCGAGAAGCCTTTGCGACGAAGCAATCCAGAGCCACAGGGGAAATGCCGCGTGCGTGGCCCTCGATCGCCACGCCTTCGGCTCGCGATGACGGGTGCAGGTTCATTGCCGTTGGTATAACACGCCGCTCCGCGTCTTATGCGTTGCTGCGTACCCCGCCAGCGAGCGCGGGAGCCACCGCGGCCGGCTCCGCGTCTGAGGTTTGGTCCCGCACCGGGATCATGCAGAGGGCGCCCAGCAGCGGCCCGGCCGCAAGAACCGCGAAGGCGACCTCGAACGACTGGGTGGCCTGGAACGCGAAACCGATGACCAGCGGGACGAGCGACGTTCCAATCGAGCCGAACGCCGCCGAAAAGCCGGCGCCGGAGCCCGCGGCCCGGCCGCCTGCCTCTGCTGCCATCGCGTTCTGCAGCGGGCTGTACATGAACGCCGTGAGCCCCAGCAACGGCGCCGCAATCCAGAGCTGCGTGCGCGTCGACAGCTCGCCGGTCAGCAGCAGGAGGCCGGCAAAGGCGAACAAGTCGAGCATCACCAGTATCTTGCGCTTGCCACCGAGCCAATCCGACAGGAAGCCGATCGCTGGCTTGCCCACCACGGCCACGATCCCAAAGGTGCCGACGATCGCGCCGGCCTCGATCGTGCTGAAGTGCAAGCCACGGGTCATCAGCGCCGTGGCCCAGATCGCGAACCCCCACGTGCCCCAGACACCGCCGAAACCCGCAAGCGCGATGAGGATGAACTGCCGGTCGGTGATCAGCCGGCGCAGATCCGAACCGGCGATCGGGGTGTTCGGCGTCCGCCCCGGATTGTCGCGCAGCACCAGGAAGCAAACGACGCCGAACATCGAGGTGATGACGCCCGCGGCCTCGTAGATCATGGTCCACGGCATGAACCGAAGCATCTGCGGCACCAGGAAGTTGGTGGCGACGACGCCCAGGGACGTGGAGGTCATGAACAGCCCGACGGCGAGGCCACGGTCGCGGCGGCTGAACCAGGCCAGGATCAGCTTGTAGCCAGCGGCGAGATCCGCCCCGGCGGTCAACCCCATCAGGGCCTGCAACGCCATAGCCCCGGCGATGGACGTCGCGGAGCCGAATAGGAAGGTGAAGACGCCGAGCGGCACGAGCGCCAAGGGGAGCAGCAGCCTGGCACCGATCCGGTCCGTCAGGTAGCCGGTTATCACCTGCGAGATCACATAGCCGACGTAGAAGCTGGTCACGAAGGACCCGAGCGCCGCGACCGAGAGGCCGAAGTCCGGCGCCGCCGACCCACTCACGTTGGTCCAGATCAATCGGTCGACGAACGATACCAGGAAGCCGAACCACACCGTGACCAAGACGACCCAGCGATACCAATCGTGGCCGACGGTTTTGCTGTCTAGGACCTTCCCGTCCACCATTGCCCCCCGAGCATTCTTGTTGGCGTCATAGTAACACGCAGCTCACTGGGCGTGGTGCCCTAAGCCGCCAAGAACCGCACGCCTCGCCCTTCCAGCACGGCGCAGGTCAGCACGCCGCCCATCGCTGCCCCCGTGTCGATGCCCAGGCGCTGGCCGGCACGATCCGGGCGGGGCGCAGGCGTGTGGCCATGCACCACGCCCGTCTCGGGCGCCTCGGGCAGGATCGGGCCGCGATGGTCCAGGAACCCGCCGCGGATCCACAGCATGTCCTCAGCCGATTGCGCCGCCAGCGGCCGGCCGGGGCGCAAGCCGGCATGGACGAAGACGTAGCCGTCCACCGGATGACACAGAGGCAAGCCCTGCAGGAATGCGAGTTCGGCGGGGGAGAGAGCGGCGGGCCAGGTGGCGGCCGGGTCGTCGGGCGAGACACCCCAGCTCGCCAGCGTCGCGACCCCGCCATTGCCGAGCCAATGCAGCGCTGCCGTGCCGCCCTCGTGCAGCGCGTCCAGCATCATCTGCTCATGGTTGCCGCGTAGGTTCACCACCGCCATCCCAGCCAGGGACGTGAGCCCAAGCAGGCGCCGGACGACGGCGGCCGAGTCCAGGCCGCGATCGACGTAATCACCCAGGTGGACCACCAGCCCATGCTCCACCGGCGACGTAGCCGCATCCCGCTCGATCTGCCCGTGCAGCGCCACGAGCTGGTCGGCACAGCCATGAACGTCGCCAATGGCATAGACCCGGCGGCCAGGACTGAGCCATCCAGGAGCGGGCATCGTTAAACCAGAAATAACCATTTCCCCCGATAATGCCGCAATGGAGTGGAGCGAAGGTTAAGATGCTCGCAAGTCTCGCCGCGGGAAAGCACGCCGTCGGCAGCCGGATTTTCCTAGCCAGCGGCGCGATGGAATCGCCGCTGCAGCAGGCGCTCGGGCGGGCAGCGCGGGCCGGCCGGCCGCTGACGCTGCTGGTGGCCGCCCTGTCGCGCATGCATCCGCCGGGTCCGCGCCCCCACCACTATCGGGCTTGCCGCGCGGTGATCGACCAGGCCGTGCGCGCGCATTCCGGCCAGGTGTTCACCTGCCCGAACGGGGACATGGTGCTGCTCGCCGTGCCCGAGGTGGCGGCGCAGGTGATGGCCACGCTGGCGGACATGCTGCAGGCCGAGGCGGCCGGCAGCGGCCCCTTGCTGCAGTGCTGGGCCGTGCCGGGCGAGGAGGCGGCGGTCCAAACCCAGCTCGCCGAACTGACTGGGCCGCCGCCGACCATGGTGGAGGAGCCACCCGCCCCGATCGGCGCCATCGCCGCGGTCGGCGCCCTGCTGGCCTCCGCGCCCGGCGGCGAGCTGATCCGGCGGCAGGCGGGCGTGCGGGTCGCCAACGGGGGCATGGCCTTGCTCTACCAGGAGATGGGCTTCTCGCTCGCGGCCCTCGAGGCCAGGATCGGGCTGCGGCTGCCCGCGGGGGCCGACCCCTACCTGTTCCGCCATCTCGCCCGCGAGTTGGACGAGCAGATGCTCACCGCCCTCGCCCGGGACCGGTTGCTGGTCGGTCAATCCGTGCACCTGAACCTGACGTTGCCCAGCTTCGCCTCCGCAGGGTGGAGCCGCCTGCTGCCGGCAGCCTCACGCAGCGGCATGACGCTCGGGATCGAGCTCCAGTTCATGGAAGTCGTGGCGGATTTGGCCGGTTTCGCCAAAGCCCGCGACCAGCTCCGCGCGGCCGGCTGCAGCCTGGTGCTGGCCGGCGTCGATCATGACACCTTGCTGCTGGCCGCCTTGGAGCGGCTGGAGCCGGATTGGGTCAAGCTGGACTGGTCGCCGCGCCTCAGCCGCCTGCCGGGCCCGCAGCGCAGCGCCGTGTCGGGCGCCATGAGCCGGATCGGGCTCGACCGCGTCATCCTGCAGCGCGCCGAGACCGAAGCAGCGCTGGCTTGGGGGCTCGGCGCCGGCATACGCTGCTTCCAGGGCCGCTACGTCGACACCATGCTCGCGGCCGAGCGGCTGAAGACCTGCCCGCACGCCGCCGCCTGCACCCTGCGCCAATGCACCGACCGCGCCGCCGCCACCGACCTCGCGGGCCAGGCCGGCTGCTTCAATCCGGCCTTGCTGGACGCCCCGCTCCGGCCCGGCGCCCCCGCATGACGGCAGGCGCGCTGGAGCGGCTGAGTTCCCTGGTCCGGAACTGCGTCTCCTCCGGTGCGCCGCGGCAGGTCCTGGTGCTGCGGATCGACCGCTTGCCCGTCTCGCTCAGCCGCCCGCATCACCTCCGCCTGGCCGATACCGCGCTCAAGCCGCTGCTGCGCGCCTCCCGCGCCGAGCTGTTCCACCTGCCCGGGCCGCGCTGGGTGGTGGCCTGGCGCGGCGACGCGGAGGACGCGCTGCTCGAGGCGGTCGACACGCTGGACCACCTCCTGCAAGGCAGCGGCATCACCCTACCGGAGCTGGCCGTCCTCTACGAACTGCCCGACCAGGCGGACCTGCTGCTCGAGGCGCTCGGCGGCGACGGCCCCGCCATGCCGGACCCCGAGCCCAACCCCGGCTATCACCCGCTCGACCCGGCGTTGCTCACCCTGCTCGAGGCCAGCCTCGCCCAGGCCGACGTGACCCGCTTCGCCCGCCGCCGCTCCATCTGGCAGCTCGGCCGGGAGGCGCCGGTCCTGGCCTGGGAGGAGCGGACTTTGTCGGTGCGCGAACTGGCGGACGGCCTGGTCCCCGGCCACGACCTCACGGCGGAGCCTTGGCTGTTCCGCCGCCTCACCCGCACGCTGGACCGTCGCATGCTGGCCCTGCTCGCCAGCCCGGGCGAGCTGCGGGAGGCCGGGCCGTTCGCCATCGAACTCAACGTCGCCTCCCTGATGAGCTCGGAGTTCCTGCGCTTCGACGCCAATCTCCCCCCTGGCTTGCGGGGCAACGTCACCCTCAGCCTGCCGCCAGCCGATGTGATCGCCGATCCGCGCGCCTTCGCCTTCGCCAGCGCCTTCGTCCGCTCGCTGGGCTATCGCCTGCTGCTGCGCAACGCGACGCCCGAGCTGCTGGCCGTGCTGGCTCCGGCCGCGCGGGTGTTCGACCTGCTGCAGCTCCCGTGGGACGAGGGTCTCGCCGAACGCATGGCCAAGCTCGGCAATTTCGCCAACCCGGAGCAGATGGTGCTGACCGGCTGCACCACTCGCCACGGCATCGCCTGGGGCCGCGGGCTGGGCCTGCGCCACTTCAGCGGTTCGATGGCCGATCGCGTGGGCCTTGGCGAACCGGCGGCAGCGGCCTAATGCCACGCCCATGGACGCAATTCGTGTGGCGGGGCTCACCAAGCGGTATGGCGCGGTGACGGCGGTGGACGGCCTGTCCTTCCGCCTCGGCGCGGGGGAGACGCTCGGCCTGCTGGGCGGCAATGGCGCCGGCAAGACCACCACCATCTCCATGCTGCTCGGCCTGCTGATCCCGACCGCCGGCAGCATCGAGGTGCTGGGCTGCGACATGGCCCGGCAGCGTTTCGCCGCCCTGGCCCGGATGAACTTCTCCAGCCCCTATGTGGCACTGCCGGGTCGGTTGAGCGTGGCGGAGAACCTGCGCGTCTACGGCCATCTCTACGGCGTTCCCAAGCTCGAGCGGCGCATCGCCGAGCTGGCGGAGGAGCTGGAGCTGGGGCCGTTCCTGCACCGCACCGCCAGCGCGCTCTCCGCCGGGCAGAAGACCCGCGTGACGCTGGCGAAAGCGCTGATCAACCGCCCCGACGTGCTGCTGCTGGACGAGCCGACCGCCAGCCTCGACCCGGATACTGGCGACTGGGTGCGGTCCTGGCTCGAGCGCTACCGGGCCACCAGCCGTTGCAGCATCCTGCTCGCCAGCCACAACATGGCGGAGGTGGAGCGGCTGTGCTCCACCGTGCTAATGCTCAAGCAGGGCCGCGTGGTGGACCAGGGCAGCCCCGCCGAATTGCTCGCCCGCTACGACCGCGGCGACCTCGAGGCGGTGTTCCTCGACATCGCCCGCAACCGGCGGCAGGCGGCATGAGCGGCAGTGCGCGCCGTATCTGGGGGCTGATGTACCGCCACCTGGCGCTGTATCGCCGGTCCTGGCCGCGCCTGCTGGAGCTGGCCTATTGGCCCACCCTGCAGATGCTGATCTGGGGCTTCACCGCCTCCTTCATCGCCACCCGCGCCAACCTGTCCAACGGCGGCACGGTGGCTGCGGCGGCGCTGCTGGGCGGCGTGCTGCTGTGGGAGGTGGCGCTGCGCAGCCAGATGGGGGTGGCGATCTCCTTCCTCGAGGAGGTGTGGTCGCGCAACCTGGCCCATGTGTTCGTGAGCCCGATCCGCCCGTGGGAGATGCTGGCGGCGCTGGTGGGGATGTCCGTGCTGCGGATGGTCACGGGCGTGCTGCCGGCGATCCTGCTCGCGTGGCTGCTGTACGCGTTCAACCTGTTTTCCGTCGGCCCGGTGATCGTGCTGTTCTTCGCCAACCTGATGATCATGGGCTGGTGGGTGTCGTTGGGCGTGCTTTCGCTGATCCTGCGGCACGGCGCGGGGGCGGAGGCGCTGGCCTGGTCGGTGCTGTTCGGGCTGACGCCGTTTTCCGCCGTGTTCTACCCGGTGGCCGTGCTGCCGGCCGTGGTGCGCCCGATCGCGCTCGCTCTGCCCTCGTCGCATGTGTTCGAGGGCATGCGCGCCGCCCTCGCCACGGGGGTGATCCGGTGGGACCACCTGGCTTGGGCGTTCGGCCTCAACATCGTCTGGATGACGGGGGCCATTCTGGTCTTCGCCGGGCAGTTCCGCCGCGCGCGGCAGGGCGGGGCGCTGCTCAACATCGGGGAATAGAATGAGCGAGACCCATTTCTGGTTGATCCGCCATGCGCTGGTGGAGGAAAATGCCCGCGCCTTTCTGTATGGCACCACGGACGTGCCGCTCTGCCCCGAAGCGCTGGTGTCGGACGTGCCGACCTACCGAGCCCTGGCCGCCCGCCTGCCGCGGCCGGCGCAATGGGTGTGCAGCCCGCTCTCCCGCACCCGGCTGACGGCGGAGGGCTTGTTCCGCGCCGGCTACCCGGCCCGGCCGCTGGTGGAGGAGCCTGGACTGATCGAGCAGGATTTGGGCGAGTGGCACGGCTTGGAGCACGCCGCGCTGCCGGCCCGGCTGACGTTGCCGGCGCATCCGTTCTGGCCCTTGGGCGGCCTCGAAGTGCCGCCGGGGGGCGAGAGCATGGCGCAGGTGATCGATCGCGTGGGCGAGGCGATGGAGCGGCTGGCCCGCGACTATGCCGGGCAGGACGTGGTGGTGGTGAGCCATGGCGGCGCCATCCGGGCGGCGGTGGCCCATGCCATCGGGGTCGCGGCGGACAACGCGCTGCACCTTTCGGTGCAGAACCTGTCGCTCACCCGGCTGGAGCGGTTGCCAGAGGGGTGGCGGGTGGTGTGCGTGAACGACATGGGCCACGCCGGGTGAGCGACCCGGCGGCGCCGACCCTGACAGCGTATCTCGCCGGACCTGACGTGTTCTTCCCCGACGCGCTCGCGCATGCGCGGCGGAAGGTGGCGATCTGCAGCCGCTATGGGATCATCGGCCGCAGCCCGCTGGAGAGCGCGGTCGACCTTTCCGCGCCGGATGCTGCGTTGCAGATCTATCGTGCGAACCGGGCGATGATGCTGTCCTGCGACATCATCATCGCCAACCTGACGCCCTTCCGCGGCCCCTCCGCCGATGACGGCACGGCGTTCGAGGTCGGTTTCTTCGACGCCTTGGGGCGCCCGGCGTTCGCCTATAGCAACGTGGCAGGCGACCTGGCCGCGCGCACCCGCCATTTCCTGGCCGCCATGCCCGACCCGGCCCCGTTCGCCATCGAGTCGTTCGCGCTCCCGTGCAACCTGATGCTGCCGCATGCGGCGCTGGCCCGCGGCGGGCTGTCCGTGTTCACGCCCGGGGATGGAACGGACCGGGCCTATGCCGACCTCGACGTGTTCGAGCGGCTCGTGGCAGCCATAAGGGTCCGCTATGCGGATGGGCTTTTGCGGGTTTAAGGCTGAATTTCAATCGGGTCCGCTGTCGACCGATTGTGTTGAAAAAGGCCGATGCCGCGCGCTGGCTCCGCAACAAGTGGGATAGCGTAATGTCTAAACTGTTGTTCAAGCTCAAATTATTCGTTTCGTAGATGCGCTAAGGAGGCCGTGAAACCAGCTATTCGGCCTTTTTCAACACAATCGACCCCAAGTCGGTCATAAGCTGACTGCGCGGGCGTGCCGGAAAGCGGACAACCAGCATGGTGCGTAATTCAAGGCTATTGATTGTGCCGGAGCATGACGCCGTGAGTTCGGACACCTATGGGTGTTTCGGCGGCTGAACGAACTCTGTGCTGGTGTGTTCTGTGGTAATGAGGCTAGAAGTTTCAAAAAACTCCCAATTCTTATTTAGTTGTCGATAATATTCGGCACGATCGGCTGGCCAGTTTGTGCAATCCATTAATATAAAATCCTCCGCAATGACTTTTGTAAGTTTAGGTGCTTCTACACCGATGCCAACGATATTTCGGAGGTTCTTGTAAGTATTCTTGGCAGCACCACAAGCTATCTCCAATAGGAAACGCCGTTTTTCGAAGTATTGATCACTATGGATCGCCCTCGGATCCCAAACTTGTAAAAATACATATTTTGTTTCCTGATGGTAAGATGGCATTAGATTTACCATACGGGTCATGTTGGTCGGATTATAGGGAAAGCGTTCAATGGCTTCATGCATTTTTGCTGCTAAATCTCGGCGCATGAACCTTGGTTCCCTGGCCATTTCATGAATAGCGCTTCTTCCCTGTAACGGATCCGCATTGCCGCCGAGTGTCCCGTTTAAGCTGTTCGCGGCGGTTTTCTGTATCAGATGATCCCATAGGTAAGACTGCTGATTGCGCCGCTTTGTCTCGATATATTCGGGGCGTGCTACAAAATCAGCCCAGTGACCTTCTGCAATAAAAATGTTGTCGGCGGTATGATCGCCTGACCCAATAAAGTGCGTTTTTGTTTGGGGATTTAGATTAAAGAAATAATGTGCGAGCAAGTCTTCCTCGCTACTGTAGGACAGCGTCGTAAGAATTTTAAGAGCGTCAACCTTTGCATCCATGTAGCCGGAAAAATCACTAAAAGTGTCGAGTTGGCCCATAACAATGGGCAATGTGTGACTGTCCAGAACATGAACCGGATCAAAGCGATCTAGGATAATTACGAAAGGCGAATCTGATTTTCTTTGGCTTTCGCCGTAAATAACGGCAAGGCCACCGTTAGCGTTGTTGGCGGAAAATTTCTTGCACGCCTCAGCAGCGCCATGCCCAACAATTATTTTATGCACGACCAGGCTGGATAGGTTCAAGTTGAGAGGAAACGGCACCTCCCTCTTGCTATCGAGAAAAATAGGTCGCCCGCTTCGGAGATAACGCTCAGCACCATGAGCCGTTTTTATCTGCGCTTCGATAACATTGCGCTTCCAGCGATTCCACAGTACTGCGGGATCGCCTTCAGAGAGATCGACAAGCTCTTTTCCCCGATCAAAAAATATGAATGCATGGTTTTCAAAAACTGCAAACAGATCGCAGAACTCGTGCCCGTCGTCCTTGAACGGGTTTGGCCAACTCCAAAGCCTTAGAAATGACCGCTCGCACAGGTCGGCAAGGAGCCGTTCAGTATCTGTGACGCCCGCGGATTTGATAATCGGCATACAAGTTACCCGCATTGGGGTGGCAAACCAGTGTTATACGCCGAGGCTGCGCTTCAATCCTCATATTTTTCATAGACGCCGCCGAACCACTGGGTTTGACCGAGCCGCTTTTCCGCCAAGTCTGGCACTGCCAGGCCAAGGCGCACATTGCGGCCCTGGCAGCGGGTGCAGCGGAAGCGGGGCTGTAGCTGCTCCAGCAGTCTCGCGGCCGAGTTCGACCGGCGTTACAATCCGCACGGTGTGAGAGCCGCGGCCGTCCATCCGGGCGCAATCATGACCGAAACCGTTCAGGTGATGATCGAGGAACTCGGTGACGCGAAGAATGCGGCTGTCGCCGCTTTCGACTGGAAAACAGTTCAGCAAGGTGCGGCGACAGCCGTTTGGGCCGGGGTGGTCGCTGCCGAAGGCAATGTCGGAGGGCGATATTGCGACAACTGCCAGTTTGCCCAGATTGACGATGACCCCAACCACAGTGCCGGCGTCCGCTCCTATGCCTTGAGTTCTGAGAATGCCCGTGCCTTGTGGGTTAAAAGCGAAGAGATGGTGAGAGAACGCTTCTGACATCGGCCAGTCTTGCCAGCGTTCAGGCAATCGGCGTGCATGGTCGCTCCCGAGGATAAAAACCCTCCGTTTCCCTGTTCCACCTCAGTTTCACCCAGCATGCGCCACCGCAGATGAGTGCAAGACTGGACCAAATGGCTTCCTAGCCCCGACAGCCGTGCAAAATTCGAGATTCATGCATCATGTCACAGAGGCGGCTTGGTCAGTGGCTTAGCTGGTGCAGAAGTCCGATGCGAATGTCTGCTGCGGGCAATTTGGCTGGTTAGAGCGATTGGTCTTGATCCGGTCAAATTACACGACTTTGGCAATCTCGGCTATTTCAGGTTTCTACCCGATTGTGTTGAAAAAGTCCACCAACGCGCATCGGACTGCAACAAGTATGGTGCCGGAACGGATGAGCCACTGAGATGTCCGGGCAAGTTGTTGGGGATTTGAGGCGAGAAAGCGGCAGCCCGGCATTTCCGGCCTTTTAACACAATCCACCTAACTCAAATCGTTTCCGCGATCAAGCAGCGCCCGTTCCCCCAACGTCAAACAGCCTCGCTCGGCTGCTTGGTCTCGGCCCGGAACGTCTCCGCGATATGCGCCGCCAACACATCCGTCACCGGCTGAACCGCATGCCGGGCCTTCATCAGGCTGATCCCCGACATCCCCAGCGGCGGCAGCGTGCCATCGTTGGGCAGCACGCGCAGGCCCGGCGGCACGTCGGCGATGTTGGACACCGTGACCGCAAGCCCTGCCAGCACCGGCGCGTAGGTCCCCGCGAGCGACGCGCTGTTATAGGCTATGCGATAGGCTCGCCCCGCCTTCTCCAGCGCGGCAATGGCCATGCGCCGCCACTCGCAGGTGGGCGACTCCACCGCAAGCGCCAGCGAAAGCGGGTCCAGCCGATGCGGGGTGTATTGGCTCGAGGTGATCCACATCAGCGGCCCCTGCCATAGCGGCGTGCTCGGCCAGCCGGGCGGCACGTGGCTGCGGCAGCAGATCATCAGGTCCAGATCGCCGTCGCGCAGGTGGCTCACCAGGTCGCTCGAGGGCAGGCACAGCACGTTGACGTCCACCGCCGGGTGCGAGGCCGCGAACCGCCGCAGCACCGCGGGCAGGAACCGCAGCACGTAGTCGTCGGGGCATCCCAGCCGAACGATCCCGTGCAAGGCCGGCTCGCGAAACGCCGTCCAAATGCGGTCATTGAGGTCCAGCAGCTCCCGCGACTGGTCGAGCAGGTATTGGCCGTGCGACGTGAGGTGCACCGCGCCGCCTTTTCCCCGCAGCAGCAGCGTGCGGCCGAGCAAGGCCTCGAGCCGCTGCACCTGGAGCGAGACGGCGGACTGGGTGCGGCCGATCCGCTCGGCGGCGCGGGTGAAGCTGCCTTCCTCGGCAATGTAGCTGAAGGCGCGCAACAGCGCCGGGTCGATGGTGTGCGGTTGGCTCATGCATGAGTATTGTTCATTCCTATGATGAGGGCAATTCGTTTTTCTTATCGCCGCGCGAGCCGCATGGTCTTGCTCCAGCAAGGAGAAACGTCGATGTCGAGCACCATCAAGCCATTCGTCGTGGTCCAGCCGCGGCGCAACATCCTGGATGGCGCGGGCCGCCGGTTCGGCCGCTGGCTGCTGCAGGCGTGGCGGGCCTACACCACCCGCGCAGCTCTCGCCCAGCTCGATGATCGGGCGCTGCAGGACCTTGGCATCTCGCGCGCGCAGGCCCGGTTCGAGGCGGGCCGGCCATTCTGGGACGTCGACCACCGAGGATTGCCCCGGCGCTGAGGCAGGCGCGCTTTGCGGGCGGGCGCCGAGGGTTGCCGCCACCTAGCGCGGGTGCGATGGTCGCCCCTCGGTCGTGACGACCGACGAGCGCAGCGTTCAAAGGATCAGAGATGGCGAAAATCAAGGTGAAGACCCCCGTCGTCGAAATGGACGGTGACGAGATGACCCGCATCATCTGGGGCTTCATCAAAGAAAAACTGATCCTGCCCTACCTCGATATCGACCTGCGCTATTACGACCTCGGCATGGAATACCGCGACCAGACCGACGACCAGGTCACCATCGACGCCGCCAATGCCACCCGGGAGTTCGGCGTCGGCGTCAAATGCGCGACCATCACGCCCGACGAAACGCGCGTCACCGAGTTCAAGCTCAAGAAGATGTGGCGCAGCCCCAACGGCACCATCCGCAACATCCTCGACGGCACCATCTTCCGCGAGCCGATCATCTGCTCCAACGTGCCGCGCCTGGTGCCGCACTGGTCGGAGCCGATCGTGATCGGCCGCCACGCCTATGGCGACATCTACCGCGCCACCGAGACCAAGATCCCCGGGCCCGGCAAGGTCACCCTGGTCTATCACCCCGAGGGCGGCACCCCGGTCGAGATGGAGGTGTTCGACTTCAAGGGGCCCGGCGTCGCCATGGGCATGCACAATACCGACAAATCCATCGAAGGCTTCGCCCGCGCCTCGTTCAACTATGGGCTGGCGCGCAACTACCCGGTCTATCTCTCGACCAAGAACACCATCCTCAAAGCTTATGACGGCGAGTTCAAGGACATCTTCGAGCGCGTGTTCAATGCCGAGTTCAAGGACCGCTTCGCCGAGCGCAAGCTGACCTACGAGCACCGCCTAATCGACGACATGGTGGCCTGCGCGCTGAAGTGGAACGGCGGCTATGTCTGGGCCTGCAAGAACTACGATGGCGACGTGCAGAGCGACATCGTGGCGCAAGGCTTCGGCAGCCTCGGGCTGATGACCAGCGTGCTGATGAGCCCCGACGGCCGCACCATCGAAAGCGAGGCCGCGCACGGCACCGTCACCCGCCACTATCGCGAGCACCAGAAGGGCCGCGAGACCAGCACCAACCCGATCGCCTCCATCTTCGCCTGGACCCGCGGGCTGGCGTATCGCGGCCGCTTCGACGCCACGCCGGACGTGACCACCTTCGCCGAGACGCTCGAGCGCGTGTGCGTGCAGACGGTCGAGGCCGGCTTCATGACCAAGGACCTGGCGTTGCTGATCGGCCCCAAGCAGCCCTATCTCAACACGCAGGATTTCCTGTCCAAGCTGGACGAGAACCTCCAAGCGGCGATGGGCTGAACCCAAACCGGCCGGGAGGCGCGCCATGGAAGGCCTGCAGGGATTGCTCACGCCGCCGCTGGCTCGCCGCGGCTTCGTCATGACCAGCCTGATCACCGGCTTCACCTTGGCCACCGAGCGGGTCGAGGCGCAGGCGATCCACACCGACTCCAGCGGGCTGGTGGATGGCGAGATCCAAGTGCCGGTGGCGGACGGGCAGTTGCCTGGCTACTACGCGCGGCCAGAAGGCGCCGGGCCGTTTCCGACCATCGTGGTGATCGAGGAAATCTTCGGCATCCACGAGTATATCAAGGACACCTGCCGCCGGCTGGCCAAGCTCGGCTACATGGCCGCGACCGCCGAACTCTACGCCCGCATCGGCGACCTGTCCAAAATGACGGACGCCAACGCGATCGTCCGCGACGTGATCAGCAAGGCGCCCGACGCCACGCTGATGACCGACCTCGACAGCGTGGCCAAGTGGGCGTTTGCCAACGGTGGCGACCCGGCGCGGCTCGGCGTGGTCGGCTTCTGCCGCGGCGGGCGGGACGTCTGGCTGTATGACGCGCACAGCACGCAGCTCAAGGCGGCGGTGGCGTTCTACGGCCCAGTGGCTGGCAGCCGCACCGCCATCCAGCCGCAAACGGCGGCCGACGTCGCGACCGAACTGCATGCGCCGTTGCTCGGCCTGTATGGCGCCAAGGACCCGGGCATTTCACCGGCGGACGTGCAGGCCGCCGCCGAGAAGGCCCGTTTGGCCGGCAAGACGGTCGAAATCGTGATCTACCCCGATGCCGGGCACGGCTTCCACGCCGACTACCGCCCCACATACGTCCGCGACGCCGCCGAGGACGCTTGGGCGAAGATGCAGGCGTGGTTCAAGAAATACGGGGTGGCTTAGCCCGGACGTAAACCAGCGCCCCCTTCCACCAAAAGAAAGCTCCCTCTCCCTTTGGGAGAGGGTCGGGGTGAGGGGGCGACGGCTCCGGCCTTGTGCGTGGGACCCCCTCACCCAACTCTCTCCCAGAGGGAGAGGGCTTTAAGGGAGCGGGCTTGATCTCACCGGAGAGGTAAGTTGTCTGCCTCAGCCCGGCAGCAGCACGTGGTCGATCACCTGGATCACGCCGTTGGACTGATACACGTCGTAAATCTCGATCTGCGCCACGCCGCCCTTGCCGTCCGTCACCTGGATGTTGTGCGGGCCGTTCATGCTCACCGTCAGCGCGGCGCCGTTCAGCGTCTTGAGCTGCGCCGTGCCGCCGCCCTGCATGATCATGTTGCTGAGCGCGGCAAAGTCGAGCTTTCCGGGCACCACGTGGTAGGTCAGGATCGCCGTCAACTTTGCCTTGTTCTTCGGCAGCAGCAGCGTTTTCACCGTGCCGGGCGGCAGGGCGCTGAACGCCTCGTTGGTCGGCGCGAACACGGTGAACGGCCCGGCGCCCTTCAGCGCATCCACCAGCCCGGCCGCCTTCACGGCTGCGACCAGCGTGGTGTTGTCAGCCGAGTTCACCGCGTTGTCGACGATGTCGCGGCTCGGCAGCATGGGCTGGCCGCCAACCATCACCGGGCTCGGGTCCATCGCGGCGGGAGCCGCCGTGGCGGTGGCCGGGGGTGTCGCCGACTCCATGGCACAGGCGCCCAATGATCCGGCCAAGGCCAGCGCCAGAGCCATCTTCATGATACGCATAGTATTGATTCCTCATGTGTGTCTGGCACGGACGACGATCGCCTCCGTCGCACTCATTACCGCGTGGTCACGGTCGTGGATGCAGACGCCAGAAGCGGCTCCCGGGCAGCGCGGTACGGGAGTTGCACGCGCCTTGGTGACAGGTGAGAGTCGTCAAACCGACACGCTCTCGTCACGGAGGCCCGCACATGGATGCAAGCACGCTGCGCGCGATGATCAAGGCCGTGGGCGCTGGCCGCCTCTCGCGCCGGGCCTTTGTCGGCCGCATGCTGGCCGCCGGGCTCACCGCGCCGATGGCCACGCAAATCCTGGCGCTGGGCGGCGTTGCGCAGGCGCAGACCGCCGCCCCCGTCTACAAGCCCACCAAGGCCGGCGGCGGCGGCACGCTGAAGCTGCTGTGGTGGCAGGGGCCGACCCTGCTCAACCCGCATTTCGCCGTCGGCACCAAGGACCAGGACGGCTCGCGGCTGTTCTACGAGCCGCTGGCCTCCTGGGATTCCAACGCGCAGCTCCGCCCGGTGCTCGCCGCCGAGCTGCCGACGCGGCAGAATGGCGGGCTGGCCGCCGATGGCAAATCCGTCACCTGGAAGCTGAAGCAAGGCGTGAAGTGGCATGACGGCCAGCCGTTCACCGCCGACGACGCGGTGTTCACCTGGAAATACGTGCGCGACCCGGCCACCGCGGCCGTCACCATCGGCAGCTACAACACCGTGACCGTTGAGAAGGTCGACGACTTCACGGTGCGCGTGGCATCGGAGGTGCCGATGGTGTTCTGGGCCGACGCGCTGTGCGGCGTGAACGGCATGATCATCCCGAAGCACCTGTTCGAGGCCTATATCGGCGACAAGTCCCGCGACGCGCCGACCAACCTCAAGCCGGTCGGCACCGGCCCGTACGTGTTCCGCGAGTTCCGCCCCGGCGACCTGGTCGCGGGCGACCGCAACCCGAACTATCACTTGCCGAACCGGCCGTATTTCGACGCCGTGGAGATGAAGGGCGGCGGCGACGCTGCCTCGGCCGCGCGCGCCGTGCTGCAGACCGGCGAGTATGACATGGCCTGGAATCTCCAGGTGGAAGACGAAGTGCTGTCCCGCATGGAGGCGGGCGGCAAGGGCAGCATCCACATCACAGCGACGGGCCAGATCGAGATGATCCAGCTCAACAACACCGACCCCAATGTCGAGGTGGATGGCGAGCGCTCCAGCATCAAGACGGTGCATCCGTCGCTGTCCGACCCGTCGGTGCGCCAGGCCATCGCGCTGCTGATCGACCGCGACTCGGTGCACCAATACATCTACGGGCGCACTGGGCCGGTGGCCAACAACATCGTATACAACCCGGCGCAGTTCAAATCTACCAACACCAGCCATGAGTTCAACGTCGACAAGGCGGTCGCACTGCTCGACGGCGCGGGTTGGAAGCCCGGCGCTGATGGCATCCGCGCCAAGGACGGCAAGACGCTCAAATACCTGTTCCAAACCTCCACCAATGGCCCGCGCCAGAAGACGCAGCAAATCGTCAAGCAGGCGTTCAAGAAAGCCGGGATCGATGTCGACCTGAAGTCGGTGATCGCGTCGGTGTTCTTCTCCTCCGATGTCGGCAACCCCGACACCTACCCGCACTTCTATGCCGATCTGCAGATGTACACGACGGGGCCCGTGCTGCCGGACCCGCAACTTTGGCTGCAGATGTTCCTGTCCACTCAGGCGGCGCAGAAATCCAACAAGTGGCAGGGCCGCAACATCACCCGCTGGCGCAACCCCCAATTCGACGCGATTTATGCAAAGGCCGCTGTGGAAATGGACCCGATCAAGCGGGCCGCCCTCATCATCCAGATGAACGACCTGGTGATCCACGACGTGGTCGTGGTGCCTGTGGTGGAGCGGCCCTATGTCGCCGCGATGAACAAGCGGCTGCAAGGGGACTTGAGCGGCTTCGATAGCCAGGTCCAGGATGTAGCCAACTGGTACATGGACGGCAACGCTTAGGCGCGGCCTATGTCCGGCGCCCACCTGCTCCGCCGCTTGCTGCTGACCATTCCGAGCCTGCTCGGCATCAGCGTCGTGCTCTACAGCGTGCTCGCGTTGGCGCCGGGCGACCCGTTCGGGCAACTGGTGAGCAACCCCAACGTGCCGCCGGAGGTGGCGGCGGCGCTGCGGGCCAAGTTCGGGCTCGATGACCCGGTCTGGACGCGCTATCTGCACTGGCTCGCCGCCATGCTGCAGGGCGACTGGGGCTACTCCTTCGGCAGCCGCATCAACGTGAGCAGCCTCATCCTGCAGCGCCTGCCGGTGACCATCGCGGTGATCGGCCTGTCGCAACTGCTCGCCGTGGTGGTGGCCATCCCGGTCGGCGTGCTGGCGGCGGCCAGGCCGTACTCGGTGTTCGACCAGGTGGCCAGCACCGCCGCCTTCATAGGCTTCTCCTTACCCACCTTCTTCACCGGGCTGCTACTCATCCTGCTGTTCAGCATCCAGCTCGGCTGGCTGCCCTTCGTGTTCCGGTCCGACCTGCAATCCACGGGGCTGCGATGGTGGTGGGAGGAGTTTCAACAGGCCATCATGCCCATCGTCGTGCTGGGCTTGTTCCAGGGTGCGTCGCTGGTGCGCTTCGTCCGCTCCGCGGTGCTGGACGTGATCAAGCTCGACTACGTCACCACGGCGCGGGCAAAGGGGATTGGCGAACGCCGGGTCATTCTGCGGCACGTTGTGCGCAATGCGCTGATCCCGGTGGTGACCCTGCTGGCGCTGCAGATGCCCATCGTGTTCGGCGGCGCGATCGTGACCGAGCAGATCTTTCGCATTCCCGGCATTGGCTCGCTGCTGATCGACTCCATCCTCACCAACGACACGCCCGTGGTGATGGGCGTCACCTTCGTGTTCGCGGCTCTGGTGATCTTGTTCAACCTCCTGGCAGACCTGCTCTATGGCTGGCTCGACCCCCGCATTGCTTTCCGCTGACCCGGCGCTCTTGCCGGCCGTCGCCGAGCCGGCGCGCCGCGGCCCCGTGCTGTCGCCGAGCCGCGAGGCATGGCGGCGGTTCCGGCGGCATCGGCTGGCGGTGGCGAGCCTGGCCGTGCTGAGCCTGCTGGTCTTAGGCGTGGCCTTCGGCCCGTTCCTGTGGCGCGTGCCGGTCGACGACATCGACTTCGCGGCCCAACTCGCCGGCCCGAGCTGGGCGCACCCGTTCGGCACCGACGATCTTGGGCAGGACCTGCTCTCCCGCCTCATCCATGGCGGGCAAATCTCGCTTGCGGTGGGGCTGACCGCGATGGCGGTTGCCGTGTTCGTCGGCGTGCTGGTGGGTGCGGTTTCCGGCATGGCGAGCGGGCGCGTCGATGCCGGGCTGATGTGGCTGACCGACCTGTTCCTCTCGCTGCCGCAACTGCCGCTATTGCTGCTGGTGATCTACCTGTTCCGCAACGCCTTGGCCGCGGCACTCGGTCTCAAGGGCGGCTTGTTCGTGCTGATCGTGCTGGTGATCGGCGGCTTGCGCTGGATGCCGGTGGCGCGGTTGGTGCGCGGCCAGTTCCTCTCACTGCGGGAAAAGGAGTTCGTCGAGGCCGCCGAAGCATTGGGCGCCTCGCGTTCGCGCCTGGTGATGCACCACATCCTGCCCAACGCCTTGGGCCCGGTGATCGTCGCGGGCACGGTGGAGGTGGCCAACGCGATCATCGCGGAATCGACGCTGTCCTTCCTCGGCCTGGGCTTCCCGCCCGACATCCCGACTTGGGGCCGCACGCTGTTCGACGCGAAGGACTACCTCGACATCGCGCCGCATTGGGCGCTGTTCCCGGGGGCGGCGATCTTCCTGGCGGTGCTGTCGATCAACTTCATCGGCGACGGTCTGCGCGACGCGCTGGACGCACGGCGCGTGGTCGCTTGATACCGTCATTGCGAGCCGCCCGCTTGGCGGCGCGGCAATCCAGGCGCGCCGCACCGTGCGTGCTGCCCTGGATCGCCACGTCGCAAGCGCTCCTCGCGATGACGGGTGTCCGCGCTTGAGCGAGCCGCTCCTCGAAATACGCGGCCTCAAAACCTGGTTCGGTGCCGGCACGGACGCGGTGCGCGCGGTGGATGGCGTGAGCTTGTCGGTGGCGGCGGGCGAGACATTGGCCGTGGTGGGCGAATCCGGCTGCGGCAAGACGGTGACGGCGCGCAGCGTGCTGCAATTGATCGACCGCCCGCCGGGGCGCTTCGTCGCCGGGCAAATCCTGTGGCGCGGGCGGGATTTGCTGCCGCTCAGCGCAAGCGAGATGGACCGCATCCGCGCGCGCGAAATCGCCATGGTGTTCCAGGAGCCGATGACCTCGCTCAACCCGGTCTACACCGTGGGCGAACAGATTGCGGAGTCGCTGCGCACGCACGAACGCCTCTCGCGCAAGGCGGCTCTGGCCGAAGCCGCCGAGATGCTGCGGCTGGTGCAAATCCCCGACCCGGCGCGCCGCCTGCACGACTACCCGCACCAGTTCTCCGGCGGCATGCGACAGCGCGTGATGATCGCCATGGCGCTGGCCTGCAAGCCGCAATTGCTGATCGCCGACGAGCCCACCACCGCGCTCGACGTTACCATCCAGGCACAAATCCTCGACCTGCTGGCCGACATGAAGGCGCGGCTCGGCATGGCCATCATGCTCATCACCCATGCCATGGGCGTAGTGGCGGAAAACGCCGGGCGCGTGGCGGTGATGTATGCCGGCGTGGTGGTGGAGCAGGCGCCGGTCGCCGAGTTGTTCGCCAACCCGCGCCACCCCTACACGCAGGGGCTGATCCGCTCCATCCCGCGGGTCGACGCGCAGGCGCACGGCCGCACCCGGCTGGAGCAAATCCGCGGCACGGTGCCGTCGCTGCGTGCCTTGCCGCCGGGCTGCCGCTTCTCGCCGCGCTGCCCCGCCGCCATCCCCGAATGCAGCGCGGCCGAACCGGCCTTGCGCGCGGTGGGGCCGGGGCATTTCGCGGCCTGCATCCGTGCCTGAACCGCTGCTCTCGGTTCGCGGCCTGAAGAAATACTTCCCGCTGAAGGGCGGGCTGCTCGCGCGCGAGATGGGCCGCATCCATGCCGTGAACGACGTGAGCCTCGACATCATGCCCGGCGAAACGCTTGGCCTGGTGGGCGAATCCGGCTGCGGCAAGTCCACCACCGGGCGCTGCATCATGCGCCTGACGCAGCCGAGCGAAGGCACGATCCACTTTGCCGGGCGGGACGTGACGGAGCTGGCTGGCGACGGGCTGCGGGCGATGCGGCGGGAGATGCAGATCATCTTCCAGGACCCGTTCGCCTCGCTCAACCCGCGCCACACGGTGCGCGCCATCGTGGGCGAGGCGCTCATCATCCACAAGATGGCGCGTAACCGGCAAGACTTGGAGGACCAGGTGGTGCGGCTGCTGGAACTGGTCGGGCTCGGCGCCGAGCACCTGCCGCGGTTCGCGCACGAGTTCTCCGGCGGCCAGCGCCAACGCATCGGCATCGCGCGGGCGCTTGCCGTCGAGCCGAAGCTGATCGTGTGCGACGAGCCGGTGAGCGCGCTGGACGTGTCGGTGCAGGCGCAGGTGATCAACCTGCTGGAGGACCTGCAGGAGCGCTTAGGCCTGGCCTATCTGTTCATCGCGCATGACCTCTCCGTGGTGGAGCATATCAGCAACCGGGTGGCGGTGATGTATCTCGGCCGGGTGGTGGAGGTGGCGAGCGCGCGGGCGCTCTACGACAATCCGCGCCACCCGTATACCGAGGCGCTGCTCTCGGCCGTGCCGATCCCCGACCCGGCGGTCAAGCGCCGGCGCGTGGTGTTGCAGGGTGACGTGCCGAACCCGATCCGCCCGCCGCCGGGCTGCCATTTCCACACGCGCTGCCCGATCGCGCAGGAGCTGTGCCGGCAGGAGGTCCCGGCGCTGGAGCAGGCGGAGGATGGACACTGGGTCGCGTGCCACTTCCGGCGGGGTGGTTAAAAGCGCCGCACTGCGCCCTGGCCGTCATTGCGAGCCGCCGCTTGGCGGCGCGGCAATCCAGGGTCGCGCGACCGGCGTCTGCCCGAGTTGCCGCTACAGCAATGTGTCGTAGAGGTCCCTCCAAGTCGGGTTATCCGACTCGATGAGTGCCAGCTTGCGAGCCCTCGACCCGGCCTTGAGCTGTTTTTCGCGCGTGATCGCCGCGGTCATGTCGTTAGCCAGCTCGAAATAGACGAGGTGCTTGCAGCCGTATCGGCTGGTGAAGCCGGCAATGGCATTTGTCCGGTGTTCATAGACGCGTCTGACGAGGTCGGACGTGACGCCTACGTATATCGTGCCGTTGCGAGCGCTTGCCATGATGTAGACGGCAGGTTGGCGCATTGGCGTCTCACGGGCGAGGGCTGGGGGGACGCACTGGATTGCTTCGTCGCAAGGGCTCCTCGCAATGACGGGGCGGTCGCAAGGTCACCGCGTCGGGATTGGAACTTCGCCCGTGTAGTCGTAGAACCCGCGCCCGGTCTTGCGCCCCAGCCAACCCGCCTCGACATACTTCACCAGCAGCGGGCACGGGCGATACTTGCTGTCCGACAGCCCCTCGTACAGCACCTGCATGATCGACAAACACGTGTCCAAGCCGATCAGGTCGCCCAGCTCCAGCGGGCCCATCTTGTGGTTGGCGCCGAGCTTCAAGGCGCAGTCGATGCCGGCGATGGTGCCCACGCCCTCATATAGCGCATACACCGCCTCGTTGATCATCGGCACCAGGATGCGGTTGACGATGAAGCCCGGATAATCCTCCGACACCGCAATGGTCTTGCCCAGGCGCTGCGCCAACCCTTGCACGGCCTGGAAGGTCGGCTCGGTGGTGGCGATGCCGCGGATGATCTCCACCAGGTTCATCACCGGAACCGGGTTCATGAAGTGCATGCCGATGAACCGGTCGGGCCGGTCGGTGGCGGCGGCCAGGCGGGTGATCGAAATCGAGGAGGTATTGCTCGCCACCAAGCAGCCGGGCGCCAGATGCGGCGTCAGGCCGCGGAAGATCGCGCGCTTGGTCTCCTCTTTTTCCGTCGCCGCCTCGACCACCATGTCGCAAGCGCCGAACCCGGTGAAATCCCCCACCGCCGTCACGCGCTGGAGCGCCGCCGCCTTGTCCGCCGCCGTCACCGCGCCTTTGGCCACTTGGCGATCGAGGTTCTTCTCCAAGGTCGCCATCGCCTTAGCCAACGCTTCCGGCTTGGCGTCCATCAGCCGCACCGAGAGCCCGGCCAGCGCGCAGACATGGGCGATGCCGTTGCCCATCTGCCCGGCGCCGATCACGCCGATGGAGTTGATCGCCGGAACTGCTTCCGGGACAGACATCAGGCCCGCTCCAACTCCGCCTGCAGCTCCGGCAAGGCCTTGAACAGGTCCGCCACCAGGCCGTAATCGGCCACCTGGAAGATCGGCGCCTCTTCATCCTTGTTGATGGCGACGATCACCTTGCTGTCCTTCATGCCGGCTAGGTGCTGGATGGCGCCGGAAATGCCGATGGCAAGGTAGAGATCCGGTGCCACGATCTTGCCGGTCTGCCCCACCTGGTAGTCGTTGGGAACGAACCCGGCGTCCACGGCGGCGCGCGAGGCGCCCACGGCCGCGCCCAGCTTGTCGGCGATCGGCTCGAGCAGCTTGAAGTTGTCGCCGCTCTGCATGCCGCGCCCGCCCGAGACCACGACCCGCGCCGCCGTGAGCTCGGGCCGCTCGGACTTGGACAGCTCGGCCGAGACGAACTTGGACGTGACCGACTCCGCCGTCACCGCCACGTCCTCGATCGCCGCGGCGCCGCCCTCGATGGCCACCGGGTCGAACGAGGCGCCGCGCACCGTGATCACCTTGCGCGCGTCGGAGGACTTCACCGTCGCCATCGCGTTGCCGGCATAGATCGGCCGGATGAAGGTGTCGGCATCCACCACGCCAGAGATGTCGCTGATGGGCTGCACGTCCAGGAACGCGGCCACGCGGGGCATCACGTTCTTGCCCGTGGCGGTGGAGGCGGCGAGCAGGTGGTCGTAGCTCGGGGCGAGCGCCACCAGCAGGTCCGCCAGCGGCTCGGCCAGGCTGTGCAGGTAGGCGGGCGAGTCGGCGCGCAGCACCTTGGCCACGCCGTCCAGCTTGGCCGCCGCGGCGCAGGCCGCGTCCACGTCCGACCCGGCGACCAGCACGTGCACCTCGCCCAGCTTGCGGGCGGCCGCCACCGCGCTGCGCGAGGGCTGCTTGATCTCACCGCCGTCGAAATCCAGCAGAACCAGCGTCGTCATTCAGATTACCTTGGCTTCCAGCTTGAGTTTGGCCACCAGCTCGCCGACCGACCCGACCTTTTGCCCGGCCTGCCGCTTCGGCGGCTCGGCCACGCTCACAAGCTGCAGCCGCGGCGCCGGGTCGACGCCGAGCGCGTCCGGCTTGATGGTCTCGATTGGCTTCTTGCGCGCCTTCATGATGTTCGGCAGCGAGGCGTAGCGCGGCTCGTTCAGGCGCAAATCCGCCGTGATCACCGCCGGCAGGCGCAGCTCCAGCGTCTCGAGCCCGCCATCCACCTCGCGGGTGACGGTGACGCTCTCGCCGCTCACCTCGATCTTGGAAGCGAAAGTGCCCTGCGGCCAGCCGAGCAGGGCCGCCAGCATCTGCCCGGTCGCGTTCATGTCGTCGTCGATCGCCTGCTTGCCCATCACCACCAGGCCGGGCTGCTCCTTGTCCACCAGCGCCTTCAGCAGCTTGGCCACCGCGAGCGGCTGCAGCTCGACATCGGTCTCCACCAGGATGCCGCGGTCGATCCCCATCGCCAGGGCGGTGCGGATGGTGTCGGTGCAGCCGGTCACCCCCATCGACACCGCGATCGTCTCGGTCGCGACGCCTTTTTCCTTCAGCCGGATCGCCTCTTCCACCGCGATCTCGTCGAACGGGTTCATCGAGAGCTTCAGCCCGGCGATGTCCACGCCCGACCCGTCCGATTTCACCCGGATCTTGGCGTTGTAGTCGACCACTCGCTTGACTGGGACAAGAACCTTCATGGTCGCTCTGCTGTTGCTACGGCGTTGACGCGGGCGACGGTGAGAACGCAGCAGGCAAGCCGAAAGATGCCGCAGAAGCACGCCATATTGCCGCGGACTCGAGACGCGGCCAGACCTTAGGAGCGGGGTTGTCGCAGGTCAAACCAGCTCAGCTCCGCAGCAGATGCAGCAACAGCACGAACAGCAGCAGCGTGCCCGCCTGCAGCAACACCCGCCATTGCATGAGCTTGTTGGAGCGCCGCGGGTCTCCACCGCCCCGCACCAGCCCAATGAGCCCGGCGAACAGCACGCCCACGGTCGCCAGCATCAACCCGACCACAAGCACGATCAGAACGATCTTCATCCCGCCAATCTAGGCGAAGTCGACAAAATGTGCAGCCTCCCCCGTAGCGGCTTTGGTTGACAGGCGGGTGCCTGGGCGGGACGACACGGCTATGCGATCGATATGCCTCATCCTGGCGGCCCTGCTCGCACTGTGCTGCGCCTCTCCGGCTGGCGCCCAAGGCCAAGCAGCGGCCCAAGCAGCGGCGCCGTCTGCCGCCACACCAGCCACTACCCTCACCCCAGCCCAGGCGCAGGCCGTGCTGGACGTGCTGCAGGACGACAAGAAACGCGCCCAGTTCGTGGGCGTGCTGCAGAGCATGATCCATGCCGTCCCTGCCGTGGCGCCGCGCTCCGCGCTTCCGCTGGCCGCCAACAGCGTGGGCGCCCAATTGCTGGTCGAGGGCGAGACCTGGGCCACCCGCAGCGCCAACCAGCTCCGCGCGGGCATCATCGCCATCGCCGGGCTGCCGCAAATCTGGGGCTGGGTCTCCGAGACGGTGCGAAGCCCGGCCGCCCTGGCCGAATTGGCCGACGCGCTGTGGAAGCTCGCCTTGGTGGTGGCCGGAGCGCTGGCCGCGGAATGGGTCACCCAACGCCTGCTCGCCGGCACCCGCCGCCTACTGGAGACGCGCGTGCCTCTGGACACGTCGGCGGCTGACGAAGCAGACGATCCGCCGGAGCCTGGCCCCGGGGCCGAGCCCAGCCCCGAGGACGCCACGAGCGGCCACCGTCACCGGCTCAGCTTCGCGTGGCGCCTGCTGCGACGGTTGCCGTTCGTGCTGCTCGCGCTGCTGATCGACCTGGTCCCGGTCGCCGTGTTCGCCACCGTGGGCAACACGCTGCTCGCCTTGCCGCTCGACATCACCGGCAACGACCGCTTGGTCGTGGGCGCCGTGGTGGACGCCTACGTAATCTGCCGCATCATCCTATGCCTCACCCGTGCCATCGTGGCGCCTGGGCTGCCGAGCATGCGGCTGGTGCGCTGCAGCGACAACACTGCCCGCTACATCATGCATTGGGTGCGCCGGGTCAGCACGGTGGCGGTCGGCGGCTATGCGGCGGCCGAGGTGGCGCTCTTGTTCGGCCTCTCCCAGGCGGCGCATGACGTGCTGATCAAGCTGGTGGCCTTGGTCGTGCACATCATGCTGGTGATCATCGTGCTGCAAATCCGCCACGGCGTGGCGAAGCGGCTGCGGGCCCGGCACAATGCCACCGGCGTGATCGCCAGCATGCAGAACCACCTGGCGCAACGCTGGCACATCATCGCGATCTTCTACATCGTGGCGCTCTGGCTGGTTGCGGCGTTGGAAATCCGCGACGGCTATACCCGCCTGCTGCATTTCTTCGTCGTGACCTCCAGCACGCTGATCATGGCGCGGCTGGCCGGCATCGTCGTGCTCGGCACGCTCGACCGCAGCCTGCGTGCCGACGCCGGGACGGTCAGCCAATACTCCGCCATCGAGCAGCGCATCAGCCAGTACTATCCCATCATCCGCGCCTCGTTGCTCGGGCTGATCTTCGCCGCCACCGGCGTGATGCTGCTGGAAGCCTGGGGGTTCAGCCCGGTCACCTGGTTCAGCGTGGGCCAGTTGGGCGCCCGCCTGGTGAGCGCGCTGCTCACCTCGGTGGTGACGGTGGTGGTGGCCATCATCGTGTGGGAAACCGCCAACGCCGCGGTGGAGGGCAAGGTCGCGTCGCTGGCGCGTGCGGCGCAAACCGCCCGCGCCGCCCGGCTGCGCACCCTGCTGCCGATGCTGCGCACCACCCTGCTGGTGACGCTGGTGATCATCGCCGGGCTGATCGTGCTGAGCCAGATCGGCGTGAACATCGCGCCGCTGCTCGCCGGCGCCGGCGTGCTGGGCGTGGCGATCGGCTTCGGCAGCCAGAAACTGGTGCAGGACCTGATCACGGGCCTGTTCCTGCTGCTCGAGAACACCATGCAGGTGGGCGACGTGGTCACTCTCGCCGGGCTCACCGGCACGGTGGAATACCTCTCCATCCGCACCATCCGGCTGCGCGCGCTGGACGGCTCGATGCACATCATCCCGTTCTCCTCCGTCACCACCGTGACCAACCAGACGCGCGATTTCGCCTATGCGCTGGTGGACCTGCCGATCGGGCTGGACGAGGAGCCCGACCGGGTGGGCAAGCTGCTGAGCGACCTGGTGCGCAGCATGCGCAGCGAGCCGCGTTGGCAGGATTCGATCACGGCCGACCTCGAGGTGATGGGCGTCTATGCCTTCACCGACACCAACTGGACGATGCGGGTGCGCATCCGCACCCTGCCGTCGCAGCGCTGGGCGGTGAACCGCGAGTTCAATCGCCGGGTGAAATACTGCTTTGACCAAAACGCGGTGCAGAGTCCGATCACCTCCTATAGAGTGCAGGGCTGGCTGCCGCCGGGCTCGGAACGCCCGATCCCGAAGCCAGAGCCGCCGCTTCCGCCGGTGGAAGCCCGCCCGCTACCGCGTCAAACTCCCCTGCAGGACGCTGCCCAATGACCGACCCGGTTGCCGCCCGCCCCACCATCCCCGCCCTGATCGCACGCGACGGGTTCGCCTTCGTGCACGATGCCGAGATGCGCGGCGTGCTGGAGTCGGCGGGGCTCGCCGACTGGGAGGAGTTTGCCGCGAGCTGGGACGATCTCGGGCTCGACACCTACATGGCCGATGGCGGCCGCTACCGCCGGCGCCGCCACGCCACCTTCGCCGCGCGGCCCGGCGGCATCACGCGGCTGCCGGCGCGGCCGCATTATCAGAGCCGCGACTACAACCTGCTCAATGGCGGCGTGGAGCGCTGGTTCGAGCCGGTGACGGAGGCGGTGGAGCGGATGCCCGCCTTCACCGCCATCCTGCGCACCTGCCAGCGCGTGTTCGGCGCGCTCTCCCCCGGCGTGCCGGACTGGGAGGTGGAGGTGCACCAGTTCCGCATCGAGGCGCAACCCGGCCTGGCCGGCCGCCCGACCCCCGAGGGCATGCACCGGGACGGCGTGGACTGGGTGCTGGTGCTGATGGTGCGGCGGGAGAACGTGGCCAGCGGCGAGACCACCATCCACGACGACGACCGCGGCCTGCTCGGTTCCTTCACGCTCACCCGCCCGATGGACGCAGCCTGGGTGGATGACCACCGGGTCTATCATGGCGTCACGCCCGTGGAACCCCGCGAGGCGGGCCGCCCCGCGTTCCGCGACGTGCTGGTGGTGACGTTCAAGAAGGCGGGTTAGCGTGCTTTGCTCCCTCTCCCGCCGGCGGGAGAGGGCTGGGGTGAGGGTGGCCGCGTCCAACACAAGCTCGGCAGCCCTTGCTTCCCCAACCGATTGCGCCAAATTAGGGCATCCTGGACCGCGGCGGTACGCTTTCCGTCGCCCCGCATACAGAAGGTTTGCCACCCATGTTCATCGAGACCGAAGGCACGCCCAACCCCGCCACGCTGAAGTTCCTGCCTGGCTGCGACGTGATGGGGGCCGCCACCGCCGATTTCGCCACCGCCAGCGCCGCCGAGCATTCCCCGCTCGCCGGCTCCCTGTTCCAGCTCCCGGGCGTGGCGCGCGTGTTCCTGGGCGGCGACTTCATCACCGTCACCAAGTCCGACCTGGCGGATTGGGCCGAGCTGCGCCCCGAGGTGCTGGGCGCCATCATGGAGCATTTCGTCTCCGGCCGCCCGGTGATGAACCAGGCCAGCGACATCCTTGACGAGGACGTGGCGCCCGAGGATCGCGAGATCGTGGAGCAGATCAAGGAACTGCTCGACACCCGGGTGCGCCCGGCAGTGGCCAGCGACGGCGGCGACATCGTGTTCCGCGGCTATCGCGAGGGCGTGGTGATGCTGCACATGCAGGGCGCCTGCTCCGGCTGCCCGTCTTCGTCGGCCACGCTCAAGCACGGCATCGAGAACATGCTGCGCCACTACGTGCCGGAAGTGATCTCGGTGCAGCAAGTCGGCCTGTAGGCGGCAGTGGAGAGCACGACGCCGCTCGACGCAGCCGCGCGGGAGGCGCTGTTCCTGGCGGCGCGCACGCACTATCACTGGCTGCCCAACTTGGTAAACGACGACCAGTTGCGGGATTTGTACGACCTGCTCAGCAAGGGGCCGACCTCGGCCAACTGCTCGCCGGCGCGCTTCCTGTTCCTGCGCAGCCAGGACGCCAAGGAGCGGCTGAAGCCCGCACTGTCGGCCGGCAATGTGGACAAGACCATGTCCGCCCCCGTGGTCGCGGTGGTGGCGCATGACCCGCAGTTTTTCGAGTTGCTGCCCAAGCTGTTTCCGCACACCGACGCCCGCGCCTGGTTCGCCGGCAACGAGGCGCTGGCGAGCGAGACCGCCTTCCGCAACGGCACCTTGCAAGGCGGCTACCTGATCCTGGCGGCCCGGATGAAGGGACTGGATTGCGGCCCGATGAGCGGCTTCGACAATCGCCGGGTTGACGAGATCTTCTTCGCCAGCAGCGGCTGGAAGTCCAATTTCCTGGTCAACATCGGCTACGGCGACCCGGCGCACCTGCACCCGCGCTCGCCCCGGCTGGAGTTCGACGAAGCCTGCCTGCTGCTGTAGTTTGTGCGGGGCTCCTCATCGCGCGGTGGCAAATTGCTTGCGAATGGGTGCAGCCGTTCCCACACTGAACCGCGTTCCAGGCATGCCGCAAAGATACCCGCATGAGCACCTCCAGCAGCGATATCCCTCTCGACATCCGCATCCAGCGCATGCTGGCAGAGAGCGATAAGTTCGTCGCCGAGCAGCGCAAGCTCATGGCCGAGAGCGCCAAGTTGGAAGCCGAGCGGTCGAAGTATCGTCTGGATAGCTGGCTGGCCCCTTGGCTTGCCATCGTCGGCCTCATTGGCGGCGTCATCACGGTTTTGCATGCCGCCGGCTTGATCCGCTGAGCCCACAGCGTCGCGGATCGGTGATCTAGCCGTGCGCGTCCTTGCTTTGGACGCAGCCCTTGGACCGTGCTCCGTGGCCCTGCTCGATGGGCAGACCTGCCTTGCCGAACAGCACGGCGACGGACGCGACGGCCTGAAGCAACTCCCTGCCATCACGCAGGCCCTGGTGGGCGCCGGGTCGCTCGATGCGGTGGCCGTCACGGTCGGGCCCGGCAGCTTCACCGGGCTGCGCACCGCCATCGCGCTGGCGCAAGGCGTCGCACTCGGGCGTGGCATCCCCGTGGTGGGCGTCACCGTCGCCGAGGCGCTCGCCGAAGGCGTGTTCCTGCCGGCGGGCAGCGAGCTGTGGGTCACGCTGGACACGCGGCGCGGCCGGATTTTCCTCGTCCGCCATGGCGGTTTGAGCGTGATCGGCCTTGGCGAACTGCCCCGCCCAGACCGCGCCCTGGTGGTGGCGGGGGATGCGGCCGTCGCTACGCTCGAGCGGCTGGGCAGCATGGGGTGCACCGCCGTCTCACTCGGCCCGGAGGCGGTCTCGGTCCTGCAAGTCGGGCGAGTCGGGCTGCGCCGCTTGGCTGGCGAACTGCCGCCCTGCCCCGCCCAGCCGCTCTACGCCGAAGCGCCGCAAGCCCGGGTGGCAACCGGCTTGCGCCCCGCCCCGGCGTGATCGCCGCCACTGCAGCGCATGCGCCGGCTTTGGCGGCCATCCATGCCGCCGCCTTCCCGCCGCGCGCGGCCTGGGCCGAGCGGGCGGTGGCCGAGGTGCTGGCCATGCCGGGCGCGTTCGGCTGGCTCGACCCGCGCGGCGGGCTGATCCTGGCGCGCGCCATCGCGGGCGAAGCGGAGGTGCTCACCCTGGCCGTGGCGCCCGGTATCCGCCGGGTGGGCGTCGGCCGGGCCCTGCTCGACCGCGCCATTGCCACCGTCCCGCCGCTGCCCTGGTTCTTGGAGGTGGCGGCGGACAACTCCGGCGCGCTCGCCCTCTACGCCGCCGCCGGCTTCATCCCGTGCGGGTCGCGGCCGAAGTATTATCCGGGCGGCGGGGATGCGCTGTTGCTGCGGCGCGAGTGAGGCCAGCGCGTCGCGGCATTCGTCTCCCTCTCCCGCGGGCGGGAGAGGGAGGGGTGAGGGTGCGAGAGCTGCCCGACAATGCCTTGCGGTGGCCTAGAACCCTCACCCCGACCCTCTCCCGTGAAGGACGGGAGAGGGAGAAGACAACCTGCCAGCTACCCACCCTTGACGATCACCACCGTGCTCGTCCCGTCCGCCTCGTCGGCCACCGCCACCACCGTATGGCCCTGCTCGGACGCGGTCTGCGGCACGTTGCGGCGCGGCTCGGCGCCACGCAGGCGGATCTCGAGCCGGTCTCCAGCCTGCAGCCGATCCAGCGCCAAACGGGTGCGCACGAAGGTCATCGGGCAAACGTCGCGAGTGATGTCGAGGTAAGTCGTCATGTCCCCCACCAATTGAACAGATGGTTACTTGCGCCAGCCGTTGCGAATCAATGCCACAACCTCGTATATGGCATACTGACTTGATTTTGGAGAGAACACGATGTCTGACGATCTGGCCCCGCCGGATATCCTCGCGCTCACGGCACAGATTGTTTCGGCCCATGTCGGCGCCAACTCGGTCTCGGCGGACCTGTTGCCGGACCTGATCCGCGACGTGCACCGGGCCGTCTCGAGCCTGGGCCAAGCCGCCCCGCCCCCCGTCGAACGACCGCAGCCGGCGGTGCCGATCAAGAAATCCGTCTTCCCCGACTACATCGTCTGCCTCGAGGACGGCAAGAAGCTCAAGATGCTCAAGCGGCACCTGATGAGCGCCTACAACATGACACCGGACCAGTATCGCGAGCGCTGGGGCCTCGGGCCGGACTACCCGATGGTGGCGCCCAACTACGCGCAGCACCGCTCTACCCTGGCCAAGAAGATCGGCCTGGGCACCGGCGGCCGATCCGGCGGCTGACCCACCGCTCGACTTCCCCGATTCGACAGGCCACCCTGGTATCGGCTACCCCACTCACGGCAGAGTGTGGCAGATAACCGTTCAAGGACCGCCAAGGGACCCAGACCAGGCAATGGAATCGCGTATCGAGCGCCTGTGCGTCGAGCGTGGCTTGAAGATGACGGGGCAGCGCCGCGTGATCGCTCGGGTTCTGTCGGAGGCTGAAGACCACCCCGACGTGGAGGAGCTGTACCGTCGCGCCACCGCACTGGATGGCCGCATCTCGATCGCCACCGTCTACCGCACGGTCCGGCTGCTGGAGGAGAAGGGCATCCTGGCCCGGCGCGACTTCGGCGGTGGCCGCGCCCGCTACGAGCCCACAGCCCATGGCAGACACTACCATTTGATTGACGTCGATACGGGGAAGGTGATCGAGTTTGCCGATGCCGAGCATGAGAAGCTGATGGAGGCGATCGCCCTTCGCCTCGGGTTCGACCTGGTGTCCTATCGCCTCGAGCTGTTCGGCAGCCGCAAGCCCGCCAAACGCGAGGCAAGCCGGGTCGAACGGCCGGGCCCGAAAGACACCGAGCTCGCCGCGCACGCAGCCGCAAGGCCGCATCGTTGAACGTCGAGCGCACCACCACGACCCTGCTGCCGTCCCGCCGAGCCTCGGGCCGGGCGCCGTTCGGGGAGCTGCGGGCCGGCCATCTCGGCCTGCGCCTGGCCACCACCCCGGCCGAGATCGAAGCGCTGCAGGCCCTGCGCTACCGCGTGTTCTACCAGGAAATGGGCGCCGTGCCCGACAGCGCGACCGCCGCCTCCGGGCGCGACGCCGACCGCTTCGACCACTTCGCCGACCACCTGATCGTGGTGGATCACGCCTTGGGCGACGGCCCGCAATCCGTCGTCGGCACCTACCGCATGCTGCAGAGCGAGGGCGCGGCGGCGGCGGGCGGCTTCTACACGGCGGGCGAATACGACATCGCGCCGCTGCTGAGCTTCCCCGGCCGCCTGCTCGAGCTCGGCCGCTCCTGCGTGGACTCGCGCTATCGCGGCCGCGCCGTGATGCAACTGCTGTGGCGCGGCATCGCCGCCTATGTCTTCGCCTACGACATCGACCTGCTGTTCGGCTGCGCCAGCCTCGCCGGCACCGACCCGGACAGCGTTGCCGCCGAACTCACCTACCTGCACCACAACCATCTCGCCCCGCCGGCGCTGCGCCCGGTCGCGGTGGCCAGCCGCTATGTCGACATGGACCGCGTGCCGCCGGGGACGGTGGACCCGCGGCGCGTGCTGATGAGCTTGCCGCCCTTGATCAAGGGCTACCTGCGGCTCGGCGCCATGGTGGGCGGCGGCGCCGTGGTGGACCGCCAATTCAACACCATCGACGTGGCCGTGGTGGTGAAGACCGACCTGGTAACCGACAAATACATCGACCACTACAAGCGCCAGCTCCAAGATTAGCGCCTTGGGCAGGATTGCGGCTCCTGGCCGCAGCCGGTCCGGCTGGAGGGGCATGATGCACCGGATCGCAGGCCTCACCGGCTGGCGGGCGGACTTGGCGGCCGCCGGCTTCGGGGCATTGGCCGCCGCCGCGTTGCCACCGGTGAACGCCATCCCGGTGCTGCTGATCGCCGTGCCTGGCCTGCTCGCGCTGATCGACGGCGCGCGCACCTGGCGGGTGGCGCTGCGCCGCGGCTTCTGCTTCGGCCTCGCCCACCACATCCTCGGCCTGTACTGGATCACCGAGGCGATCCTGATCGAGTCCGCGCGCTATTGGTGGCTGGTGCCGCTGGCAGTGCCGGCGCTGTCTGCGCTGCTCGCCGTGTTCATCGCGGTGGCCTGCGCCGGGGCTCGCATGGCGGCGCCGGGCTGGCGGCGCGTGCTGCTGCTGGCCGGGCTATGGACCTTGCTGGACCTGGCGCGCCAGTTCATCGGCACCGGCTTTCCGTGGAACCCGTGGGGCAGCGTCTGGGCGGTCGCCGGGCCGATCGGCAACGTGATGCTGCAGCCGGCGGCCTGGTTGGGCGCTCCGGGGCTGACCTTGCTGACCGTATTGCTCGCCGCCGCGCCGGCGCTGGGCTGGCGCTTTTGCGCGGGGGCGGCGGCGTTCCTCGGCGTCTGGATGGTGTTCGGCGTCTGGCGGCTGTCCGAAACGCTGCCCGCCGCGCCGGGCGTGAGCGTGGTGCTGGTGCAGGGCAACGTCGCGCAAGGGCAGAAATTCGACCAAGCCGCCGCGGACGCCATTTTCGAGCGGTATCTGACGCTCACGCGCGAGGGCGTCGCGCACGCGCAGGCGGTGGCACCGGGCCAGCCGATCGTCGTGGTCTGGCCGGAGACCGCCAGTCCGTTCTGGCTGGGCCAGGACGCGGGCGCGCGGGAGGCGATCTGGCAAGTCTCGCGGCCGGCCACCGCCGTGCTGGCCGGCAGCGTGCGCATCGAGGGCGACCTGCCCTATAACAGCATGTTCGTGCTCACCGGCCCGGACACTATCGCCGGCATCTACGACAAGTGGCACCTGGTGCCGTTCGGCGAGTTCGCCCCCTCCTGGGTGCCGTTCGCTGTGCAGGTGGTGCCGGGCCGCAGCTTCGGCTTTGGCAGCGGCCCCAAGACGTTCCACGTGCCGGGGCTGCCCGCGTTCGGCGCCCTGATCTGCTACGAGGCGATCTATCCCGGCCAGTTGGTCGACGAGGCGGACCGGCCGCAATGGCTGGTCAACATCACCAACGACGCCTGGTTCGGCAACTCCACCGGGCCGCGGCAACACCTCGCCGCCGTGCGGATGCGCGCCGTCGAGGAGGGCCTGCCGATGATGCGCGCGGCCAACACCGGGATCACCGCCGCCTTCGATGCGGATGGGCGCGAGTTGGCCCGCTTGCCGCTGCGCACCGCCGCCGAGATGGTGGTGTCCCTGCCCGCCGCGCGCGGCCCGACGCCGTTCTCGCGCCAGGGGCTGACCACGCCGCTGCTGCTCTCGCTGGCCGCCTGCGTGGCCGGGTTGCGCATCATCGACCGCCGCGGCCGCAGCCGCCTGGTGGACGATCCGCTGTAAACTGGCTCGCCGACACACGTCTCGCTACGCGAGCGGACGCAACTCTTTCCTCCATTTCAAGTTGTGGACTTAATAATTCCTTTACCAATGGCTGTAGCGTCGGTTTAATCACAGCCGCTGAAAGGAGACGTTTGCTTGATGGCCATTTCGCCCGAAAGCCGGCCCAGCCCGGTGGACGTGCACGTCGGAGCGCGCATTCGGCTGCGCCGTACGCTGCTGGGCATGTCACAAGAACGTCTTGGCGACGCCCTCGGGCTGACCTTCCAGCAGGTCCAGAAGTACGAGCGCGGCGTTAACCGGGTGGGCGCCTCCCGCCTGTTCGACCTCTCCCGCATCCTCGACGTCCCGATCAGCTTTTTCTACGACAACATGCCCGGCGCGCAGGGTAGCTCGTCCTTGTCGGGGGGGTCGGCCGCCACCGGGTTCGCCGAAGGCCAGGAGGCGTATGGCGGCGCCTCGGACGAGATCATGAACAAGCGCGAGACGCTCGAGCTGGTCCGCGCCTACTACCGCATCGCGGACCCGACCGTGCGCAAGCGCATGTTCGAGCTGATCAAGTCGATGGGCGCCCCACTCGACGACTAGGACCCGGCACTGATCTTGCTTCGCAATGGGCTCAGCCGGTTGCAGGGGTCCGATGGGATCGAAACGCACGATGCACCTGGTCGCGTTCCTGATGACGGGGCCGACCTGCCACCACCATGGCGCCTGGCGTCACCCCGAATCCGACGTCGAGGACATGCTCGACCCGGCGCGCTACGAGCACATCGCTCGCGTGCTGGAAGCGGGCTGCTTCGACAGCCTGTTCTTCGCCGACATCCTCGGCCTGTATGATCTCTACGGCAGCAGCTTCGCCACCATGGTGCGCCGCGGCGGCCAACTCTGCCTGCTCGACCCAGCCGTGCTGCTGCCGATCATGGCGCGGGTCACCCGCCGGATCGGCCTGGGGCTGACCTACTCCTCCACGTTCAACCACCCCTACCAGATCGCCCGCATGCTCGCCTCGCTGGACCATGTGAGCGGCGGCCGCGCGGCCTGGAACGTGGTCGCCTCCACCTCGACGCTCGAGGCGCGCAACTTCGGGTTGGACGAAATGCCGGGCCGCGCCCAGCGCTACGACCGGGCGGACGAGGTGCTCGAGGCCTGTTTCGCGTTGTGGGACAGTTGGGAGGACGGCGCGCTGGTGCTGGACCGGGCCCGCGGCGTGTTCGCCGACCCGGCGAAGGTCCATTACGCCAACTATGCCGGGCGCTGGATCAAGACCCGCGGCCCGCTGACCACGCCGCGCAGCCCGCAAGGCCGCCCCGTGATCATGCAGGCCGGCAGTTCCGAGCGCGGGCGCGAGTTCGGCGCGCGCTGGGGCGAGATCATCTTCACCCTGCAGCACCACAAAAGCGACATGCAGGCGTTCTACACCGACTTCAAGCGCCGCATGGTGGCCCACGGGCGAGCGCCGGAAGAATGCGTGGTGCTGCCCTCCATCGACGTGGTGATCGGCGAGACCGACGCGATCGCCCAGGAGCGCGCGGCGTACCTGAACAGCCTGGTCGACACCGAATTGGGCATGGCGCAGATCTCCGGCCATATCGGCGTGGACCTATCGCGCTTCGACCCGGACCAGCCCTTGGCGGACATCGCCTTGGAGGAGGGCTCGCGCGGCTCGTTCGACGTCATCCTGCAGGGCACCAAGGCCGAGGGCCTCACCCTGGGCGAGGCCGCCCGGCGCTTCGCCACCAGCGAACTCTGCCCCCAATTGGTCGGCACGCCCGAGACCATCGCCGACCACCTGAGCGACCTGTTCGAGGATCATGCCTGCGACGGCTTCGTGCTGACGCCCACCACCATGCCCGGCATGTACGAGCAGTTCTGCCGCTCCGTGGTGCCGATCCTGCAGCAACGGGGCTTGTTCCGCCGGGCCTATCGCGGATCCACGCTGCGGGAGCATTTGCGGGACTGACTTCACCGGGGGAGCGCGCGCCGCATGCCGAAGACGAAGATGCATCTGGGCTTTGACTTCTCCTACACGCATCTGGGCGGCCGCTGGCGCCTGCCCGGCGGCTGGCCGGGGCGCCGCTTCCCCGACATCGAGACGTTCGAGGACCTGGCGCGCATCGCCGAGCGCGGCCGGCTCGACCTGATCTTTTCCGGCGACGGCACCGGCGTGCCCGACACCTGGCGTGGCTCGCGCGACGCCGCCGTGCAGTGGGGGATCAACTGGCCGCGGCAGGACCTCAACCCGATCATGGTCGCGATGTCCCGCGTCGCGCGGCGCATCGGCTTCGGCCTGACCTATTCCTCCACCTTCATGCACCCCTACTACACCGCGCGGCTGATGAACGCGCTGGACCACGTGACCGGCGGGCGCATCGCCATGAACCTGGTCACATCGACCCGGCGCTCGGACGCGGCCAATTTCGGCTTCGACGCGCTGATGGAGCATGGCGCGCGCTACGACCGGATGGAGGAGTTCACCGACGTCTGCCGCAAGCTGTGGGACGCGACCGAAGCGGACGCCATGCTGTGGGACCACGCCACTGGGCATGTGGGGGACCCGGCGAAGGTGCACGCCATGTCGCACCAAGGCCGCTTCTTCAAGGTCGAGGGGCCGCTCAACACGCCGCCGTCGCCGCAAGGCCGCCCCGTGCTGATACAGGCCGGCGGTTCGCCGCGGGGCATCCGCGCCTCCGCCTACGTGGCCGACCACGTGTTCGGCGCGGATATGGACCTGGCGCCGCAGATCAAGCAGCGCGAGGCGCTGGACCGCGCCCTGGCCGAGCTGGGGCGGGACCCGGCCGGGGTCGGCATCCTGTGGCAGACCCCCATCGTGGTGCGCGAGACGGCGCGGGAGGCGCAGGCGCAGAAGGACCTATTGCTGACCGCGGTGCCGGCCGAGGCGGTGGGCGTGTACCTGTCGTACAATTCGGGCTACGACTTCTCGACCTTGCCGGCCCAGTTCTCGTTGGCGGAGTTGCAGGCGGAGATCGTGGCCTCGCACGCCTCGCCGGTGGGCTTCGTGCATCACCTGGCCGAGCGGCTGGGCGCGGACACGGTGATCACCCGGGACGCCTTCTTCGAGGAGGGCGTGCGCGAGGCGATGAGCTACGACACCACCATCGCGGGCACGCCGCAGCAGTTGGCGGACCTGCTGGAGACGCGTTTCGAGGCGACCGGCAGCCGCGGCGGGTTCATGTTTGGGCACATCGTCACGTTGCCGAGCGACCTGGTGGCGATCGTGGACCTGCTGGTGCCCGAGTTGCAGCGCCGCGGGCGGTTCCGCACGGACTACGGCTACCAGACGCTGCGGGACAATTTACGGGACAGCTAAGCCGCACCCTGCTTCAAGCCCTCTCCCTCTGGGAGAGGGCTGGGTGAGGGACCGGGTGGCGACCCACTCGCCCTTGAAGAGCGGTGCGCGACCCTCACCCCGACCCTCTCCCAGAGGGAGAGGGAGCAGAAAGGCAGCGCGGACACACCAGATTAGCATGGAATAATCCGCCAACCCGGCCCAAGCTGCCGCGGCTTTCGCAAACAGGAGAGACACTCATGCTCGCAGAACCCGATCTCGCCACCTGGCGCAGCGCCAATGCGATCGCCTCCGAAGCCATCCCCGCGATCGATCTCGGACCGTTCCTCGATGGCAGCGACAAAGCAGGCGTGGCGCGGCAGATCGGCGCTGCCTGCCGTGGCAGCGGCTTCCTGTATCTGCGCAACCACGGCGTGCCGGCCGCCCTCGTCGAGGCGGTGATGGCGGAGGCACAGCGTTTCTTCGCCCTGCCGGACGAGCAGAAGATGGCGATCCACATCGCCCACTCGCCCTGCCATCGCGGCTACTTCCCGACCTTCGCCGAAAACACCGACCCGACCCAGCACGCCGACCTCAAGGAAGGCTTCGACATCGGGCTCGACCTGCCGCCGGACGCGCCGCAGAGCCAGCGCGCCAAGCCGCTGCACGGCGCCAACCAGTGGCCGGACGCGGTGCCGGGCTTCCGCGACACGGTCGAGGCCTACTACGCCGCAATGCTGACCCTGGCCGACCGGCTGATGGAAGCGATGGCGTTGAGCCTGGGCCTGGAGCCGGATTACTTCCGCCCGATGATCGATCAGCCGCTGGCGGGCCTGCGCCTGCTGCACTACCCGCCGCAGGCTGGGGCGCCGATGCCCAACGCCGTCGGCTGCGGCGCGCACACCGACTACGGATGCCTCACCATCCTGGCGCAAGACGGCGTGGGCGGGCTGCAGGTGCGCAACGCCGACGGGGACTGGGTGATGGCGCCGCCGATGCCGGGCGCGTTCATCGTGAACCTAGGCGACCAAATGGCGCGCTGGACCAACGACCAGTTCGCCGCCACGCCGCACCGGGTGATCAACCTGTCGGGCCGCGAACGCTACTCCATCCCGTTCTTCTTCGACCCGAACTACGACGCGGTGATAAGCTGCCTTGCCACCTGCCTCGCACCCGGCGAGACGCCGAAATACCCCGATGTGGTGGCCGGCGACTACCTGATGTCTCGTCTCGACGCGACCTTCTCCTACCGCGCGGACGCTCACGCCACGACGTAGAACCGGAGGGTGCAATGCGCTTGGGCAATGCACCCTCGCGACGCTGGCTGGCACATCGCTTGCTTTGTTCTGGCAAAGGTATCGGGAGATCGCAGATGGCGCAGCAGTCATACAGCACGGCAAGACGGGCGCTGCTTGCGCTGGCCACCGCGGCGGCGTTTGCCGCACCCATCGCGCACGCCGAAACCGTGGGGCCGGTCACCGACGCCAAGGGCGTGGTGCGCATCCCCAAGGGCCAGCCGATCCTGATCGGCGGGCTGCTGGTGCTGTCCGGCCCCGACCTGTCGCTCGGCGTCGATGCCTCGCGCGGGGCGCAGATCGCGTTCGACGACCATAAGAACACCTTGCTCGGCCACCCGATCCGCTTCGTGCCGGAAGACGGCGGCTGCAGCGTGGAGGGCGGGCAGACCGGCGCCACCCGGCTCGCCGCCAACAAGCAGATCGTCAGCGTGATCGGCACGTCCTGCTCGTCCGAGGCGCGCGGCGGGGCGCCCATCCTGTGGAACGCCGGCATGGCGCTGGCGGACCCGAGCGCCACCGCACCCGCCCTCACCGCGCCCGACCGGCCGGAAGGGCTGCAGGGCATCGCCCGCTTCATCTACAACGACGCCAACGCGGCCGTGGCCGCCAAGGACTACGCGCAGAGCCAGGGCGTCAAGAAGGTGGCGACCCTGCATGACGGCAGCCTCTACGCCGAATCGCTGGCCGACGCGTTCGGCAAGGACTTCAAGGACAGCGGCGGCCAGTTGGTGGACGCGGAGGCGATCTCGCCCTCGGACACCGACCTGCGCCCGGTGCTGACGCAGATCGGCACCTCCAAGCCCGACTTGCTGTTCGCGCCCATCTTCACCGCGGCCAGCGCCTACCTGGTGCGTCAGGTGAAGGAGGTGCCCGGCATGGAGAAGGTGCAGGTTTTGGGCACGGATGCCGTGCTCTCCCCCTCCTTTCTGGAAGCCGCCGGCGACGCCGCCATCGGCTACCGCCTAACCGGCGTCGACAACGACCCGAAGCTGATGGGCGCCGGCTACAACGACCTGGTGAAGAAGTACAAGGCCAAGTTCGGCGAGGACCCGATCGCCGGCTATCACGCCAATGGCTATGACTGCGCGGTCGCGATCATGGCCGCCATCGAGGCGGTGGCAAAGACCGACAGCGAAGGCACCACCTATATCGGCCGCCAAGCCGTGCGTGACGCGCTGATGCACACCAAGGACCTGACCGGGATGACCGGCAAGCTGACCTGCAACCCCGATGGCGACTGCGTTGCCTCGCATTTCGCCGTGTTCGAATACACGTCGGGCGATCCCAGCACGTTCAAGCTCGGCACCAATCCCAAGCGCGTCTATCCCTAACGCCGGGCCGTAACGCGTGCTGCAGTTTTCGCTGGCCGAGTGGCTGCGGCGGGCCACCGCGGTCGAGTGGTTCCTGCTGGCGTTGCGCATCGTGGTCGTGGTGGTGGTGGGCACCGGCTTCGTCGCCGGCCTCATCCATCCGCGCTACAATCGCGACGAGTGGTTCTCGTTCCTGGCCTTCGGGCTGACCATGGGGGCGATCTACGCGCTGATCGCGCTGGGCTACACCATGGTCTATGGCATCCTGCGCATGGTGAATTTCGCGCATGGCGACGTGTTCATGTTCGGCGCCTATGCCGGCTGCTTCACGCTGATCGCCTGCAACCGCGGCGGGCTGCTGGCTGCCGACCCGGCGCTGTGCTTCGTGCTGGCGCTGGCCGCGTGCATCGCCGTCTCGGGCGCCATCGCCATCCTGGCCGAGCGCGTCGCCTACCGGCCGTTCCGCCGCGGCCGCACGCTGGCGCCGCTGATCAGCACGTTAGGGCTGTCCTTCGTGCTGGAATATTCCGCGCGCGGCATGTTCGGTGCGCAGAATAAGGCGTTCCCCTCCATCCCGCTGATCGACGGCGAAGTGGCGTTCGCCGGGTTGTCGGTGCCGCGATCGCAAGTGGTCGTCGTGCTGGCCGCGCTGCTCACCATGATGGCGCTAACCTTGATCGTGATGCGCACCAAGATCGGCACGGCGATGCGCGCGGTGGCGGAGGACCGCGACGCCGCCACGCTGATGGGCATCAACGTCGATCGGGTGATCGTGTTCACCTTCGCGCTCGGCGGCGCGATGGCGGGGATTGCGGGGCTGCTCTACGGGCTGGTGTTCAAGCAGATTTCGTTCTTCATGGGCTTCTTCCTCGGCGTGAAGGGGTTCGGCGCCGCCATCCTGGGCGGGATCGGCAACATCCCCGGCGCCATGCTGGGCGGGTTCGCGCTCGGCCTGGTGGAGAGCTTGGGCCCGGCGCTGTTCCTCGAGGGTTTGGGCGTCGCCGCGCCGTACCAACTGCGCGACGCGATCGCCTACACCATGCTCGTGATGGTGCTGATCTTCCGCCCGCGCGGCCTGCTGGGGGAGCGGCTGTCCGCCGCGCGCGCCTAGCATGAGCGAGGTGGCCCTCGGCGCCCGGGCGTTGCCGTTTGCCCTGCCGCTGCGCCCGATGCTGACCACGGCCGGGGGCGTCGCCGCCACCTGCGCCTTCACCGTGCTGGTGGGGCTGTTCGGGCAATTCGCCAACCGGGCGCTGGTGGTGGATGTGCTCGATATCGGGCACGCTTTGCTGCTGGCGGTGGCGATGGCGGGGGGCGCGATGCTGGCGCGTCAGCATCGCGGCTGGAGCGGCGCAGTGGCGGCGGCCCTCGCGGGGATCGGCGCGGGCGTGGCGTTGGCCGTGCTGGTGAGCCTGGCGCGGGCGGCCAATCTGCGCTGGATGCTGGTGTCGCTCACCCCGGTGGCGCTCAACCGCGTGGCGTTCGGGCTGCCGGACGGCGAGGCGGCGGCGCTGTTGGGCGCGGTGGCGGGTGCTGCCGCTTTGCTCGGCGCTGTGTTGGTGCTGGTTCCCCCGGTGCTGCGCCGGGCCGTGTTGGGCGCCCTGCTGGGCGTGGTGGCGGCCGGGCTGCTGAAGGAGCTGTTCCGCAGCATGCTGTCCGACGCGGGCAATGTGGAGGAATGGGCGATCAGCTATGACGGCCTGCTGCCGGCCGGTGCCGCTTGCTCGGCGGTGATCGGCGCGGTGCTAGGCGTGCGGCCCGGCAGCCGACAGTTCGCCGCCCTCCCGGCCCGGCTGCGGCTAGCGGCCAAGCTTGCTGGGCTGCTGCTGCTGCTCGCGTTGCCCGCGCTCACCAACGACTTCGTGGCGCAAGTGATGATGCTGGTCTGCCTCTACACGCTGATGGGGTTCGGGCTGAACATCGAGTTGGGGCTGGCGGGCCTGGTCGATCTCGGCTTCGTCGCCTTCTTCGCCGTGGGTGCCTACACCGTGGCGCTGCTCACCACCGGCACGTCGGCCGCCCCCGCACACCTCACGTTCTTCGCCGCGCTGCCGTTCTCCGTGCTGTTCGCCTGCACCGCCGGGTTCCTGTTCGGCCTCCCCGTGCTGCGGGTGCGGGGCGACTACCTGGCCATCGCCACCTTGGGCCTGGGCGAGATCATCCGCGTGCTCGTGCTGTCGGACATGCTGAAGCCGTTGCTCGGCGGCCCCGAGGGCATCGTGAACATTCCGAAGCCCGTGGTGTTCGGCCTGGTGCTCGGCACGCCCACGGCGATGTTCTACCTCACCGCCGTGTTCACCGCCTGCGCCGGCTATGTCGCCTGGCGGCTGCAGCATTCGGGCTTGGGCCGCCGCTGGCTCGCCGTGCGCGAGGACGAGGACGTGGCGCAGGCGCTCGGCATCAAGCTGGTGCGGGTGAAGCTGTCCGCCTACACCATGGGCGCCGGGTTCGCCGGGCTGGCGGGCGGCATCTTCGCCGCCATGGTGGGCGCGGTGTTTCCGCAGAGCTACCAGCTCCTCGTCTCCATCAACGTGCTGGCGATCCTGGTCGTGGGCGGCATCGGCAGCCTGCCCGGCGTCGTCATCGGCGCCGCCGCGCTGATCGGCGTGCCCGAGGTGCTGCGGGACTTGGGCGAGTACCGCTACCTGATCTACGGCCTGGTGATCATCGCCGTCGTGCGGCTGAAACCGGACGGGCTGAGCCCGAAGGCGATCCGCAACCGGGAAGCGCTATGACGGCGCTGCTCGAGGCCATCGGCATCAGCAAGCGCTTCGGCGGCCTGCTCGCGATCGACACCGTCACGCTGCGCATCCCCAAGGCGTGCATCTACAGCATCATCGGCCCGAACGGCGCGGGCAAGACGACGCTGTTCAACTGCCTGACCTCGTTCGTCACCCCGAGTGCTGGCGAAATCTGGCTCGACGGCGCGCGCATCGACGGATTGCGCCCCGACCTGGTGGCGGCGCACGGCATCGCCCGCACCTACCAGAACATCCGCCTGTTCCCCGACCTCACCGCGCTCGAGAACATCATGGTGGGGCTCGACGCGAAGCGGCCGGAGAAGCTGTGGGCGGCGCTGCTGGGCACGCCGGGCCACCGCGCCTCGGTGCGCGCGACGGTGGCGCGGGCCAACGAATTGCTGCACGCGCTGGGCCTGAGCGGGCGCGGCGACCGGCTCGCGCGGCACCTGCCCTATGGCGACCAGCGGCGGCTCGAGATTGCCCGCGCGATGGCGATCGACCCGGTGCTGCTGCTGCTGGACGAGCCGGCCGCGGGCATGAACCCGGTGGAAAGCCACGCCATGATGGAGCTGATCCGCAGCCTGCGCGACGTGCACGGCCTGACGGTGCTGCTGATCGAGCACCAGATGCGCGTGGTGATGGGCATTTCCGAGCGCATCACCGTGCTGGACCACGGCGCCTGCATCGCGGAGGGCACGCCCACCGAAATCCGCAACGACCCGGCGGTGCTTTCCGCCTATCTCGGTGCGCGCGCGGCCAAGCACGGCATGGACGCATTGGCTGCCCATCCGTGACGTCGCTCGCGGTCGATGACCTGCATGTGAGTTATGGCAACGTGCGGGCGCTGCGCGGCGTGTCGCTGGCGGTTGCATCCGGCACGATCTGCGCCATGGTGGGGGCGAACGGCGCCGGCAAGACGACGACGCTGAACGCGATCTGCGGGCTGCGCACGCTGGTGCGCGGGCGGGTGACGCTGGACGGGCGCGACGTGACGGGGGTGGCGGCGCATGACCTGGTGCCGCTCGGCCTGGTGCAGGTGCCGGAGGGGCGGCGCGTGTTCGCGCGGCTGACGGTGAGGGAGAACCTAAGCATGGGCGCCTTCCGCCGCACCGCCGGGCGCAGCGAACTGGCCGCCGACCTCGACCAGGTGCTGGCGATCTTTCCGCGGCTGCAGGAGCGCATGACGCAGCTCGCCGGTACGCTATCGGGCGGCGAGCAGCAGATGCTGGCGATGGGGCGGGCGATGATGTCCAAGCCGC
The DNA here is from genome assembly GCA_965198565.1 of Acetobacteraceae bacterium. Taxonomy (GTDB): domain Bacteria; phylum Pseudomonadota; class Alphaproteobacteria; order Acetobacterales; family Acetobacteraceae; genus LMUY01. The sequence goes on from OZ240665.1 coordinate 750,640, forward strand.
GCGTGCTGCTGATGGACGAGCCCTCGATGGGCCTGGCGCCGCGGTTCGTCGACCAGTTGTTCGACACCATCGTGGCGATCAACCGGCTGGGCGTGACGGTGCTGCTGGTGGAGCAGAACGCGTTCATGGCGCTGGAGATCGCGCAGATGGCGTATGTGCTGCAATCCGGCGAGGTGGTGCTCGCGGGGCCGGGTCCGGAGTTGATGGACTCGGAGGCGGTGAAAGAGGCGTATTTGGGGTAGTTGGGTCGGGCGGTGTCCTCCCGTACCGTCATGCCAGGGCTTGACCCTGGCATGACGGGTTTCACTCCACCAGCAGATGCACATCCGCCGATGCTGAATGGCCCGCCTGGTCCAACACGGTCAGATGCGCGAAGCCCGGCCCATCGGGCGACCACAGCGTCTGCGGCGCGTAGGCAAGCGGCACGCCGTCGGCCAGCCAGCGGTACGGCGGCTGGCCACCGGCTGCGCGCAGGTCCATCGGGGCCGCCGGGTCATACGCCACCTCCACGTTGCCGGGCGGAAACAGCACGCGCAGCGGCGGCTGCCGGGCCATGCGCGCCAAGGCGGGGGCCAGCGGCGGCGAACGCACTGGCGCAGCCGCCTCAATCGGCGCTTCGGCAGGCAGCAGGCCGAACAGATGGAACAAAATCGGCGCCGCGACGTCCCGCCCGGTGGCGCCGGGCTGCGGCGTGTTGTCGGGCCGGCCGACCCACACCACCACCGTGTAGCCCGGCGTGAACCCCGCCGCCCAGGTGTCGCGAAAGCCGTAGGACGTTCCTGTTTTATAGCCGATCGGATGCACCGGGTCGGGCGACACGCCGGGCGGTGCGGATTGCGCCCGCAGGATGGTGGCGATCTCCGCGGCAGCCTGCGGGCTGAACAGCGCCGGGCCGTCGCAAGCCTGCGCCCCGCTTAGGCGCAGCCTACAGACGGCGCCGCCATCGGCCAGGTCGGTGTAGAGCCCGGCCAGGTCGAACAGGCTGATCCCGGCGCCGCCCAGCGCCAGCGCGGCCGACTCGCTGGCGCCCCGCGGCAGACGCAGCGTGGCCCCCGCCCGCTCCAGCCCGCTGGCGAACCGCGCCGCGCCGACGCGGGCCAGCAAACGCACGGCCGGGCGGTTCAAGGACTGCCGCAACGCCTCCGCCGCCGTGACCGAGCCGTGCTCGGTGCGGTCGAAATCGCGCGGGGCGTAGCCGCCGAGGCGGAACGCGGCATCCGGCAAGATGGTGCCCGGCGTGGCGAGCCCGGCGTCGAACGCCATGGCGTAGATGAACGGCTTCAACGCCGAGCCCGGCGAGCGGCGCGCGCGCACCATGTCCACCATGCTGCCCGGCCCCGTCGCCTTCGCCCCGCCCAGATACGCCAGCACGGCACGGTCCCGATTGCGCACGACCAAGGCGGCAACATCGGCGTCGTCGCCAAGCCAACGCAGTTCCCGCGTCGCCAGCGCCTCCACAGACGCCTGCAATTCACCATCGAGCGTCGTCGTCGTGATGCCCGTGTCATGCGCGGCCAGGTGGCGCGCCAGCCTCGGCAGCGCGGCGCCCGCAACCGGCGTGCGAACCGGCGGTGCCGTGTCGCCGGCGGCGGCCAGCACCCGCGCGGCGCCCAGCCAGGCCGCGTCCGGATGCAGATCCGGCCGGCGGCGCGCGGGGCTTTGCGGCAGCGACACCAGCAGCGCGGCCTGAGACCGCGTCAGCGCCGCCGGCTCACAACCGAAATACAGCAACGACGCCGCGCGCACCCCCTCCACGTTGCCGCCCATCGGCGCCAGGGTTAGGTACAGCCTCAGTATCTCGTCCCGCCCGAGATGCGCCTGAAGCTGCAAGCCGCGCACGATGTCATGCAGCTTGCCCCACAGGCTGCGCGGATGCGGCTCCAGCAAACGCGCGACCTGCATCGCGATGGTCGAGCCGCCGGAGATGATGCGGCCGTACACCACCAACTGCTCCGCCGCCCGCACTAGCGCGAGCGGGTCGACGCCCGGCATGCGCCAGAACCGCCGGTCCTCCCGCGCCAGCAACAGCGGCACGATATCCCGCCCGACATCGCCAGGCCCCGCCGCCAAACGGATCGCCCCATCGGCCGCCGGGCGCAGGTTCAGCACCCGGCCTGACGCATCGCGCAACTCCGCCGAGAGCATCTGCGCGCGGCTGAGGTCGGGCGGGAAGGCGCGATCCATCCCCGCCACCACCAGCAACCCGGCCAACAGCCATGCGCCCCACCGCCGCATCAGCGCGGCGCCACGCTGGTCTGCCCGCCGGCGGTGCGGGCCATCACCTCCGGATGATACATGTCCTGCACCACCGTCTCGGGCTGCGTGAACCGGCCCGGCGTCACCGCGCGAACCACATACGCGATGCGGAACTCGTCCTCATCCAACGCGGCGACTTGCTTGTCGTCCGAGTCGTCGTCGTCCGCGTCGGACCCGCTGCCATCGTCCTTGCTGCCGATGTCGAAGGCGGCGAGAAAGCGGTCATCCCGCTCCTCGTGGGCGCGCAGCCGGGTCAATTGGCCGATGAAGGGATAGCTGTCCGCCCGCAGCACCGGCGCCTCGATCTCGATCCCGGCCGGCAACGGGTCGATCAGCATGGCGCGGCGGTAGTCGTCCCCACTCACCCGCCCGGACAGCACGACGATGAAGCGGTCGGTCTGCCGCAGCTTGGTCTCGTTCAGAACCTCGCCCGTCAACCTGTAGGTGGCCCGCCTCAGCACGAAGCCGTTGTGCATGGCGGGCGGCGCCGTCATCGGGGAGCCGCGCAGGGTCACGGTGCGGAACAGGGCGGCGGCGTCCGCATTGCGCACGCTGGTGCCCTGGGCAAGCTGCTCCGGCGTGGGCGAGACGGCGTACGGCAACGACACGGTCTGCGCGTCATGGCCATCCAATGCCAGGGTGCGCACGACGCCGCCCTTGGACAAAGCGTGGGCGGCCATCAGCAGCCAGGCTTTTTCCTGCGTGTTCAGTCGGTTGGGGTCGAGATGTTCGTCCTGCAACCGCGTCATCAGCGTTGCGACCGCCGCGTCCTGCCCGGTTTCCGCCGCCACCGCGAGCACGCCCGCTTCGTCGCGCAGGCGGCTCCAGAAATAGGCGTTGTACCACCAGGCGGGAACGTCGGGCGCGTCGAGGTTGGCAATCGCCAGCCTCAGGGTCAAAGCCGCCGCTGAGCGCTCGCCCATCAGCGATTGCGCGCCGGCAAGTTGCGCCAGGGACAGCGGCCCCGCCAACCCGCCGCCGTTGCCCCAGGACACATCGGCCGGTGCATCGCTCAGCGAGGCGGCGAGGCGGCGCAACACCGAAGGGTCGACGCGGCTGGTGCGCGCCAGCACGTAGGACGCGTAGGCTTGCGTGGGCTGCGACGGCTGGGCGTAGGCGCCGTCCTTCTCGTCGGTGCTCTGCAGGTTGCGCTGAATCCAGCGTATGGCGTTGGCGGTCACGCTGTCCGGCACGGTGTAGCCGGCCTCGCGCGCCCGCAGCAGGAAGTCCAGCGTGTAGACGTTCAGCCACACCGAGGCCGCGCCGTCCCCCACGTGCCACAGCCCGAACTCGCCCGCGGCGTCCTGCCGGTCGATGATGGTGGCAATGGCGGTCTGGACGCGGTTGTGCACGCCGGGGTCGCCTGCCGGTCGGCCGACCAACCGGGCATCATTATAGTACAGCAGCGGCAGCGCGGCGGAGGAGAGCTGCTCGGTGCAGCCGAACGGATAGGTGTAGAGCGACTGCAGCAGGCCGGGCACGTCGATGGCGCCCGTCGCGGAGTAGCCGATCGTCATCTGCACGCTGCCGGGCGCGAACGGGCGCAGCAGCTCCGGCCCGGCGGTGTAGGTTTCGCCGGGTTGTTGGATGGCGGCCTGGCTCACCACGAGGTCGGGATGCGGCGAGCGGACGGCGATGTCCCAGCTATGGGGGATGCTGAGCCCCGCCGGGCCGGTCAGCACGGCGACGATATGGCCGATGCCAACGGTCGTGCCAGCCAGCTCGAGCTTCGCCTCCCGGCGTTGCCCGGCGTCGAGATGGAGCGTGATCTCGCTTGCGCCACGCAGCCCGGCGGCGCCAGTGGCGGTCACCGCCAGGTGGTAGTCGCCGGCCGGCCCATCGGTGTCCTGCAGCGACACGTTCACGCTGGCCAAATCCCCGGGGGCGAGAAAGCGGGGCAGCGCCAGTTCGCTCACTACCGGGTCGCGCACGGTGAGCGCGGCTTCGGCGTGCCCGGCGGCGTCGTGGTCATACGCCACCGCCATCAGCCGCAACTGGCCGGCGAAATCCGGCAGGTCGAGCGGGATGCTGGCGTTGCCGCCCGCGTCCAGCTCCACCGGGCCGTGGAACAAGGACACCACCTTGGTCGTGGTCACCGGCAGCCCGGCGCCGCCCAGCGACTCGCCCTCGTCACCGCCCTCGTGCAGCGCGCCGACATCGGCGTTGCCCTCGAGCAGGCGCCCGTAATCGTCGCGCAGGTCCATGGCGAAGCGGGCGCGGCCGAGCAGGGTGGCGACCGGGTCGGGCGTGGCGAAGTGGGTGAGTTGCAGGATGCCCTCGTCCACCGCCGCCAGGGTGACGAAGGCGCGGCCATGCGCACCCGTGACATGCACGGGCACGGCGATGGTCTGCCGCGGCGTCACGATGGCGGGGGTGCTGACGCTCACCGCCAGGGTGTGCGGCGCCGGGTCGGTCGCCACCCAGGCGAGCCCCACCGCGCGCACCGGGTCATGCGCCTTGGCCGGCCCGGCGAGCGGACGGAACGCCTCCGCCAGCACGTGCACGCCGGCGCCCCAGTCGGTGGTCGCGGTGACGTCGAGCGTGGCGCCGTCGGCCGGCAGGTCCAGCCGCCGGGTCTCGAGCACGCGGCCGGCGCTTTCCACGATCACCTGCGCCGGGCCGGCGAACGGGCCGCGGACGTGGATATGCGCGGTCTCGCCCACGCCGATCACGGGCTTGTCGGTGGCGACCTCCAGCCGGTCCGGCACGTCGGCGTCGGCCGAGCTGGTCCAGCCGGTGGAGAAGCGCACGCTGCTGGAGGCGCCGGTCGCGTCGTCGCTCACCACCAGGCGATAGTCGCCCCAGCTCGTGGTGCGGGACAGCTCGGCGGGCTTGTCGGCCGGGACGTCGAGCGTGCCCTGCGCGACGGTGTCCTCGGTGGTATAGTAGTGGAAGCTCCAGCCGTTGCCGTTGTCCGGGTCCCGCCACCAATTCCAGCGGCGGTTGACGGAAAGCAGCCGCCAATGCAGGCCCGGCTTGGCCACGGGAGCGCCCGCGGCGTCGAAGCTGCGGACGGCGAACTGCGCGGCGCTGCCGTCATTCACCTGGTCGCCGAATTCCTTGCGGATGCCGATCAGCAGCGGATGGTTGTGGATCGGCAGCGACAGCGTCTCCTTCACCGCCCGCCCGGTGGGCTCCACCAGCCCGGCGTTCAGCACCGCGCGCAGCGGCGAGCCGATGCCGTCGGGGATTTTCAGCGCCGCGTCGATGGCGACGTGCCCGGCCGCATCCGCGTCGTCCAGGGTGAGGGTTTGCAGCGCGTCGGGGATGGTCTCGTCCGGGTTGCCGAAGCTGTATTGCGGCGCGCTCGCCACCGGGTGCTCGTCGCGCACCAGGCGGACGTCGCCTTCCGCATGCAGCCCGGCGGCGGGGGCGCCGTAGAGGAAGCGGCCGTCGATGCTGGCGGTGAGCTGCGCGTCCGGCCCCAGCGCCGCCGCCGGGCTGGTCAGCCCCACCTTGAGCTGTTGCGGCACGAAATCCATCACCGAGACAGAGACGCGGCCGACCGGCGGCAGGCTGGGGTCGACGAACGCCTCCACCGTCCAGGTGCCTTGGGCGGCGGTGGCGCTGAGCGGCAGGGCTTGCTCGAACCCGGCGTCCGGCGCCGCGGGCAGGCTGGTGCGGCTGGCCTCCACCCCGTCCGGCCGGCGCAGCACCAGGGTGAGCCCGGCATTGTCCACCGCGGAGAGGCCATGGGTGCGCAGCAGCGCGGTGACGTTCACCGTGTCGCCGGGCCGGTAGATGCCGCGGTCGGTGTAGACGAACGCCTCGATCGGGCCCGGCGAGACGCGGCCCTCGGCGCCGCGGTCCGACAGGTCGAAGGCGGGCGCGGTGAGGCTCTGGGTGATGAAATCGCCCGCATCGGTGCTGGCGGTGAGCAAGGCAGGGGCGGCTGCGAGCTTGCCGCGCAGCAGGCCGGGGGCGAACAGGATGGCGCCGTCCGCGTCGGTGACCGCCTCGGCCAGCGTGTCCTCGGACTTGGCGATGAGCTGCACGTGCACGCCGGGCAGCGGCGCCGCGCTACCCAGGGAGCGGATTGTGACGTGAAGGCCGTCTTGGCCCTGCAACGAGGTGACGGCCAGGTCGCTGCTCAGCACCCAATGGCCGGCGATGGTGGCGTCTGCTTCGGCCGAACTGTATCGATCGTCCGGGTCCGAGGTGAAATTCGTCGTCGGCTTGGCCGCGTCCTCGGCAATGATCAGGTAAGCGCCCGGCTTGGCGGGATCGATGATGCCGGCCAGCGGAAACGCCGTCTCCACCGTGCGGTTGCGGCCGGCTCCGGCCTGCATCGTGCCGGACCAGATTTGGGTCAATCCGCCCTGCACCGCCGCACGCAGGTCGTACAGCGACCAGGTCTGCTTCGTGGGGTCGATGGTGTTGTTATAGCCGGCCTGGCCGCTGCCGTTGGTCACCAGCATGCGGGCGGCCATGCGTAGCACCCGGATGCGCACTTGCGGCACGTTGACGGTCTGGATGGTGACGCCGGTGGAGCCCTGCCGCGGCAGGATCCAGCCACGGCCGCTCACCGCCACCATCGGGTCCTCGTCGGGCGTGGCGGCGGTGACGGAGAGGGTGTCGTTTGCGAGCCGGGTGCGGTCATCGAAGGCGAGCCCGGGATGCACGGTGATGCCGTATCGCGTGCCGTAGGCGAGGCCGTCCAGGCAGAGCTGATTGCCTTGCGCCGTCACGGTTGGGGTCACGGCGGGGACGATGCTGATGAAGTCGCCAGGATGGGCGTTGGCGTTGCTGTCGAGCGGCCGTCCGAAGTCGAGGCAGGCGCGGGCGTTGGCCCCGGCGGCTTGCGTGGTGACGGTGGGCACAGCCGGCTCGGCGAGCGCGGGGGAGATCAAGGCAGCAACCAGGATGACGGCGGCGGCGATCTGCGGGCGCATGGCGGTTATCATTGGGCACTGCTCCAGCTCGGTGGCAGTTGCCTTTAGCGATATCGCCGCGCCGTGCAAGCCGGATGACCAAGCTGATGAAAACGGGTGGCGAGACGGTACAAATCGGGTGTAAATGCGGCGCAAATGCCCGTGATGGGTGGCGCTGCGCTTAACCCATCCTACTTCATCCCGCCGCAGCGGTCGTGCAGCGCAAGCCAGCCCGTGGACGACGAGGTAGGAGCGGGCCTAAGCGGTCAGCAGGTGAAGCGAGAACAGCGCGGCAGGGTCCGTCCATACGCGCTCCGCCTGCCAGCCGGCACGACTGGCTAGCCGTTGGAACCCGGCCACGGTGTGCTTGTAGCTGTTCTCGGTGTGGATGGTCTCGCCCTCGGCGAACGTCACATCCATGCCAGCCACCTGCAGGCGCTGATTGCGGCGGCTGCGCAGGTGCATTTCGATCCGGCCCTCCGCCCCGTTCCAGCGCGCCACGTGGTCGAACTGGGCGACGTCGAACTCGGCGCCGAAGGCATGGTTCAGGTGCGCCAAAATGTTGCGGTTGAACGCGGCGGTCACGCCTTGCGCGTCGTCATAGGCCGGCAGCAAGGTGTCGAGGGGCTTTTGCAGGTCGACTCCCACGAGCATCGCCGCATCCGGCCCCAGCGTGACCCGCGCTTGCGAGAGGAAGCCGGCCGCGGTCGCGGGGGTGAGGTTGCCGATCGTCGAGCCAGGGAAGAACCCAAACGCGGACCGCTCTCCCAGCGCAGGCGGCAAATCGAGCGGACGCAGGAAGTCGGCGGCCACAGGATAGACCAGCAGTTCCGGCCGGCGCCGGGCCAAACGCGCCTGCAACTCGACCAGTGCTGCAGCCGCCACATCCACCGGCACATAAACGCCTGCGCCGATCGCATCGAGGATGAGCAGCGCCTTCGCCTCGTCGCTGGCGCCGTATTCCACCAGCGCGCAGCCGGGCCGGCGGGGCAACTCCGGGCCAACATCACGCAACAGCGCGTGCTCGGTCCGGGTCAGGTAATATTCCGGCAAGCGCGTGATCTCGCCGAACAAGCGACACCCCTCGGCATCGTAGAAGAACTTGGCCGGCAGCGTCTTCTGCTTCTGGCTCAGCCCTGCCAACACCTCTTGCAGGTCAGCCGAGTTCTCCCCGTCGCGCCAGGGTTCCGGCTTCGTCTCATTGGAATAGTCCATCATGCATCCATGGCGAGCCGCACGCCGGCAAACTGCCAGCGGCGATCAGGGTGAAAGAAGTTGCGGTAGCTGCGCCGCGTGTGGCCCGGCGGCGTCGCCATCGAGCCACCACGCAGCACCATCTGGTTGATCATGAACTTGCCATTGTATTCGCCGATCGCGCCCGGCGGCGGCCGAAAGCCGGGATAGGACAGGTAGGCGCTGCCGGTCCATTGCCAGACATGGCTGTCGAGTTCGGCGATGTCGGGATGCTGGCTCGCTGCCTCCCACTCGAACTCGGTCGGCAACCGTGCCCCGGCCCAGCGAGCGAACGCGTCCGCCTCGTACCAGCTCACATGGCGCAGTGGCTGTTCCGGGTCGACCACCATCTCGCCACGGGGCGTGAAGATGTGCCAGGCGCCGTCGCGCAAACGCCAATACATCGGCGCCTGCCATCCGCTTTCCTGCACCTGCGCCCAGCCTTCCGACATCCATAGCGACGGTGTCCGGTAGCCTCCGTCCGCCATGAAGTCGAGCCAGGCGCTGTTGCGCACCAGCGTGGTGGCGATGCGGAACGGCTGCAGATAGCCGGTATGCGCCGGGCCTTCGTTGTCGAAGGCAAATCCTACGCCGTCATGGCCAAACCGGGCCAGACCGCCGTCGAACGGCACGAACCGCTCGGCGACATCTGCGGCTGCGGGGTCGCGCCACGCCGGGTCGATCGCCGGGCGCAGCGGGTTCTGGCTGAACGCATGCAGCATGTCGGTCACCAACAATTCCTGGTGCTGCTGCTCATGCTGCAAGCCGAGGGTGACGAGCGCTACGATCTCCCTCGACGGGTCGGCCAGCAACTGGTTCATCGCGGCGTCGACATGGGCGCGATAGGCCGTGACCTCGTCGGCCCCGGGGCGCGTGATCATGCCGCGGGCGAAGCGCGGCTGCCGGTCGCCGACCGACTCGTAATAGGAGTTGAACAAGTAGGCGAACTCGGCGCTGAACGGCCGGTAATCGCGGCCATGCGGCGAGAGTATGAACTGCTCGAAGAACCACGTGGTATGCGCGCGGTGCCACTTCGCCGGGCTGGCGTCGGGCATCGACTGAATACATTGGTCCTCAGCGGAGAGATGCCTGCAGAGCCGCTCGGTATGGTTACGAACCGAAACGAAGGCGCTGGCCGAACGGGCGTCCGTCGGGGCTGGCGTCAGTTGCATGCGCTTCTCCATGGCCGCCAAGAACGGCCCAAGCGCTATGGGGTTCCGGTCAGCTTTTCCATTGCAGAGTTTGGGGCGCCAGTGGATTGTTGAAGGCGCGGTGCTCGGTTTGGCTGGAAAGATATTCGCGCTTCAGCCGCATCAGCCACGCAATTTGGGTATCCGGGTCGCCCACGAACAGCATGGGTGGCGTGGCGTCATCCTTCGCCAAATAGGCTGCCATGTCGCGGTCCTGGCGCAGGAAATCGCGCGCCATCCAGGCGGCGAACGGTCGCAACGGCCACAGCCACGGCACGGTCCAGTAGACGCAATAATGCACGTCGGTTTCGGTCGGGCTGATCGGGGTGACGGCCGCCAGCACCGCCGCGCAATGCCGGCTGCCCGAGATGAACTCGGTGCGGATGCCCGGCAGCGACACGCCGATCTCCACCCGCACATCGCGGCCGAGCAGGCGGTAGGGGTTGGCGCCGTGGGTGAGGTGATGCTGCGCCATGCGGAAGCCCAACTGGGTCGGCTCGAAGGATTTCTGTTTCGGCCGCAGCTTCAGCGCCGATTTGGACTTCCACCAGCGCGAGGTGTGCACGAAGGCGGGGTGCGCCGGGTCGCAGAAGCCGAACGCGGCGATGTCGGCATTGCTGGGAAAGCGCATGGTGGCGCTCACCTGGGGCGCGACCCCGTCGAACTGCGGCACGCGCGGCACGTCTGGCAGCGTGTCGGGCAGCTTGGCGCCGTCGGGCATGAACACCCACAGGTTGCCCTGGACTTCGCGGCACGGGAACGGCCGCAAGCGCATGCGGCCGACGTCGCGACGGTCGCCATCCGCCAGGGCTGGGATTTCGGTGCAGACGCCATTGGCCGCGGCGAACGCCCAGCCGTGGTAGCAGCAGCGCAGGTGCTCGCCGTCAAAGCTGCCATGCCGCAGCGGCATGCCGCGATGCGGACAGCGGTCGCCATAGGCAAAGACGGCGCCGGTCTTGTCTCGTCCGACGAGGATGGCCTCGCCCAACAACGTGACCGCTTTGGTCGAGGAGAGGCTCACCGCGCGGGATGGGCACGCGATGTACCAGAAGCCGCGCAGCATGACGCTGCCGTTCGTGTCCGCCATGCGGCCGCATAACATTTTATGTCCGGGGGTGAAAGCGGCTGCTCTCTTACAAGGCAGGGCAATCGCATGTGGGTCGTCACCTCCTTCTCCCTCTCCCGTCCTACACGGGAGAGGGTCGGGGTGAGGGCTCCTTGGTCGTGCACAATCCAGCTAAATCAATCCACTGCTCCGACGGATCGCGGCCCTCGCACCCTCACCCCGACCCTCTCCCGCCCGCGGGAGAGGGAGATATTCTCCGGTTGGAAGATGTGTGACCGCGCTCCTCACCCCGACCCTCTCCCAGAGCGAGAGGGCTCTTGGAACGCGGGCGCATGCGCGACCAGGTTGCACACGCGCCCGCCCATGCGCTCGGCGACCCGGCAGCGATGGCAGATCGCCGGGTCGGCCTCGTAGCACAGCAGGCAACTGGGCGCCTCGGCCGCCAATTGGCTCGCCTGCACCAGCGCCAATGCCGCCTCTCCCGTGGCGAGCCGCTGCTCCACGCTGGCCCAGAACACCGGCCAGTCCCGCCGCCGATGCGCTGCCCGCCCCTCCGCCGGCGTGCCGAGCGCGCGCAAATGCGTATAGGCGATGCCGGCCTCCGCCAAACCGGCCGCCAATTGCCGCTTGGAAAAGCCGGGGCGGCGGGAGAGCGGCAGGTCCCGCACGTCGATCACGCGGCGGATGCCGGCCTCGAGCAAGGCGTCGCGCACGCCTGCCCAGCTCGCCTTCTCATAGCCGATGGTCCAAAGCGACGGGCTCACGCGAGGCGAAACCGGGTGGAGACCACCGGGTCGTTGGCGACAGTCGCGCGCACCGCCGGGTCGTCCTGCGCCACCACCACGCGGGTGAACCACGGCACGGCGCCGCGCACCCGGTCAAGGAACAGGCGGTCGAACGCGGGGGCGGCGGGCCCGCGGGCGAGGCAGCAGGCGCAGCCAGCGGAATGACCCGGCGCGCTGCCGTCCGGCACCAGCAGGGCGTCGCTTTCGCCGGGCAGCACGCCGAACACGACTGGAATGCGAGCATCGATGAACATCGGCTAGACATAAAGATGTCTTTATGTGATATCAAGCGCCATGGACTCTCTCTTGCTCGCCCTGCGCGCCTGCGCCGAACCCACCCGCCTGCGCCTGCTGGCGCTCGCCTGCCGGGGCGCGTTTTGCGTGGTGGAACTCACCGAGGTTCTCGGCCAGTCGCAGCCCCGCCTGTCGCGCCATCTCCGCCTGCTGGTGGAGGCCGGCGTGATGGAGCGGGCGCGCGAGGGCGCCAACACCTGGTTCGCCGTGCCGCCCGGCCCCGGCTTGGCGCGCGACCTGGTGGCAAAGCTCCCCCCCGACGACCCGGTGCTGGAAGCCGACCGCCGCCAGGCCGCCCGGGTGCTGGCCGAGCGGGCGCGCATCGCCTCCGAAAGCTTCCGCGGCCAAGGCGCCAACTGGGACGAAGCGACCGCGCTCGCCTTGCCCACCGAGGCCATCGCCGCGGCGCTTGGTCACGCGCTTGGCCCCCATGTGGGCAGGCTGCTCGACATCGGCACCGGCACCGGCCAGTTGCTCGAACTGGTCGCCGACGAGGTCGAGTTCGCGCTCGGGGTGGACGCCAGCCGTGCGATGCTCGCGCTGGCCCGCGCCCGCATGTCGCATCCGCGGTTCGCCCGCTGCGCCGTGCGGCAGGCCGACATGTACCGCCTCCCGCTCGCCAACGCCGCGTTCGACAGCGTGGTGCTGCAAATGGTGCTGCACCATGCCGAGGACCCGGCAGCCGTGCTCGCCGAGGCCCGCCGCGTGTTGCGGCCCGGCGGCAAGGTGGTGGTGGTGGACCTCCTGCAGCACGAGCGCGCCGACCTGCTCGCCAAGTTCGCCCATCGCTGGCCTGGCTTTGACCCGGCGGCCCTCGCCACCATGTTGACGCACGCCGGGCTCACCGCGGCCACGCACGTCACCATCCCGGGCGCGCTGCCCATCCAGGTCTGGCGCGCCACCCCCACGTTTGCGACCGCCGCGCTCTCGCCGGCAAAGGAATTGGCATGACCCGACCCGCCCTGCTCGACGCCCTGCGTGACCGTGTGCTGCTGTGCGACGGCGGCATGGGCAGCCGCGTGCAGGCGCTCACCCTGGACGTCGAGAAGGATTACTGGGACCGGGAGAACTGCACCGAGGTGCTGAACCTCTCGCGCCCCGACCTGGTGCGGGACATCCATCGCGGCTACTTCGCCGCCGGCGCCGACATAGTGGAGACCAACAGCTTCGGCGGCAGCCCGATCACCCTGGCCGAGTTCGACCTGCAAGACCGCACCCACGAAATCAACAAGCTCGCCGGCGAGCTGGCCCGCGAGGCCGCCGACAGCTTCGCCGACGGGCGGGACCGCTGGGTGCTGGGCTCGATCGGGCCCGGCACCAAGCTGCCCAGCCTCGGCAACATCGCCTACGACCCGCTCGAGGCCGCGCTGGCGCAGCAATCCGCCGGGCTGATCGCGGGCGGGGTGGACGCCATCCTGATCGAGACCTGCCAGGACACACTGCAGATCAAGGCGGCGGTGAACGGCGCCAAGATCGCGCGGGCGGCCGCCGGGTCGGACACGCCGATCTTCGTCCAGGTGACGGTGGAGACCACCGGAACCTTGCTGGTCGGCCCCGACATCGCCGCCGCCGCCACCGTGATCCACGCGCTGGACGTGCCATTGATCGGGCTGAACTGCGCCACCGGGCCGCAGGAGATGGCCGAGCACGTGCGCTGGCTGGCCACCAACTGGCCCGGCCTGCTCTCCATCCAGCCCAATGCCGGCCTGCCCGAACTGGTCAATGGCGAGACGCACTATCCGCTCGGCGCCGCGGAAATGGCGAGCTGGGTGGAGCGCTTCGTGCGCGAGGACGGGCTGAACCTGGTGGGCGGCTGCTGCGGCACCAGCATCCCGCATATCGAGGCGCTGGACGCGATGCTGCGGCGCCTCGCTGCTGAGACAGGGGGAGAGCCGCGGCCGGCCCCGGTGGCGCGCACGCATCATTGGGTGCCCTCGGTGGCGAGCTTGTACGGCCAGACGCCGCTGCGCCAGGAAAACAGCTACTTCTCCATCGGCGAGCGCTGCAACGCCAACGGCTCCAAGAAATGGCGCGAGCTGCAGGAGCGGGCCGACTGGGACGGCTGCGTCGCGGTCGGCCGCGAGCAGGTGGGCGAGGGCTCCAACAGCCTGGACGTCTGCACCGCCTTCGTCGGCCGCGACGAGGTGGCGGAGATGACCCAGGTGATCACCCGCTTCACGTCAAGCGTGAACGCCCCCCTGGTGATCGACAGCACCGAGACCAACGTGCTCGAGGTCGCGCTGAAGCTGCATGGCGGCAAGCCGATCATCAACTCGATCAACTTCGAGGATGGCGAGGACGCCGCGCATGCCCGCCTGCTGCTGGCGCGCAAGTTCGGCGCCGCCATCATCGCGCTCACCATCGACGAGACCGGCATGGCGAAAACGCCGGACGCCAAGCTCGCCGTCGCCCGCCGCCTGGTCGAGTTCGCCTGCGGCCAGCACGGGCTGCCACAAAGCGACCTGCTGATCGACCCGCTCACCTTCACCGTCGCCACCGGCAGCGAGGACGACCGCAAGCTGGCCGCCTGGACCTTGGAGGGCATCGCCGCCATCCGCGCCGAATTCCCCGACATCCAGATCATCCTCGGCCTGTCCAACGTCTCGTTCGGCCTGAACCCGGCGGCGCGCGCTGTGCTCAACAGCGTGTTCCTCGACCACGCGGTGCGCGCCGGCATGACCGGCGCCATCGTGCACGTGTCGAAAATCCGCCCGCTGCACCTGATCGCCGCCGAAGAGGTGCAGGTCTGCGAAGACCTCATCTTCGACCGCCGCCGCGAGGACTACGACCCCTTGCAACGCCTGCTCGAGCTATTCGCCGACCGCAAGGCCGCCGACGCCACCAAGAAGCAGCGCGCCGCCACGATCGAGGGCCGGCTAAAGGACCGCATCATCGACGGCGACCGCAAGGGCCTGGCCGAAGAGCTGGACGAGGCGCTGACGACCCTGCCGCCGCTGGCCATCATCAACGAGGTCCTGCTCGACGGCATGAAGGTGGTGGGCGAGCTGTTCGGCGCCGGCAAGATGCAGCTCCCGTTCGTGCTGCAGTCGGCCGAGACCATGAAGGCCGCCGTCGCCCATCTCGAGCCGCACATGGAGCGCGTCGCCGGGCAGGAGAAAGGCACCGTCGTGCTCGCCACCGTGAAGGGGGACGTGCACGACATCGGCAAGAACCTGGTCGACATCATCCTCACCAACAATGGCTATCGCGTGGTCAATCTCGGCATCAAGGTTCCGCTCGCCGACATGGTCGCCGCCGCGCGCGAGCACCATGCGCACGCCATCGGCATGTCGGGCCTGCTGGTGAAATCCACCGTCGTGATGCGCGAGAACCTCGAGGAGATGAGCCGCCAAGGGCTCGACATCCCCGTCATGCTCGGCGGCGCGGCGCTCACCCGCAACTACGTCGAGTCGGATTGCGTGCAGTCCTATGCGTGCGGCCGGGTCGCCTATGCGCGGGACGCGTTCGACGGCCTGCACCTGATGGACCGCATCACCGGCAACGGCTTCGACGACTTCCTCGCCGCCACCCAGGCCAAGCGGGTGGGCAAGGCGCGCAACACCAAGCGGACCCTGGGCGAGGCCGACCGCGCCGCGTTCCGCCCGGTGGACGTGGCGGCGGTGCGGGAGCGCAGGCAGCGCCTCACCCACGATGTGCCCGTGCTGCAGCCGCCATTCTGGGGGCCGCGGGTGCTGCAGAGCACTGCCAAGGCCGTGCTGCCGTTCCTCAACGAGCGCAGCCTGTACCAATTCCAGTGGGGCTTCCGCAAGCAGGGCCGCACGCTGGACGACTTCCTCGGCTGGGCCAAGCAGGAACTGCGCCCGGTGATGAAGCGCATGTTCGCCATCTGCGAGGACCAGGCGATCCTCTCGCCGCAAGCCATCTACGGCTACTGGAAGGCCGCCGGGCAGGGCAACGACCTCATCGTGTTCGACCAGGACGGCACCACCGAACTCACCCGCTTCACCCTGCCGCGCCAACCGCGCGACGACGGCGAGTGCATCGCCGACTTCTTCCACGACGTGGACGACGCCGAGCGCGACGTGATCGGGCTGCAGGTGGTCACCGTGGGGCAGAAGGCCAGCGACACGGCCCGGCTCTGGTTCGAGGACAACCGCTACCAGGACTATCTCTATCTGCACGGCCTGAGCGTGGAGCTGGCCGAGGCGATGGCGGAATACACCCACAAGCGCATCCGCGCCGAGTGCGGCTTCGCCGGCGAGGACGACCGCGACATGGACCGCATGCTGTCCCAGGGCTATCGCGGCAGCCGCTACAGCTTCGGCTATCCGGCCTGCCCGCAGCTCGAAGACCAGGTGCCGCTGTTGCGCTTGCTGGGCGCCGACCGCATCGGGGTGTCGCTCAGCGACGAGTGGCAGCTTCACCCGGAACAGAGCACCAGCGCGATCGTGGTGCTCAATCCCCGGGCGAAGTATTTCTCGGTCTAGCTCAGCCGATCAAGCGGCGGGTCGGGGGGCAGGCCGTCGCCCGCTGCAGACTGGCCGACGGCGTTTCGCTTGGTGCGCAAAACGAGAGCGCCTGCAACGCCGCATGGACGCTGCCGAACCGTCCGACATCCTGCCCGTCATGGCAGCGCCACACCAGGATGTCGTGCTCGCGCCGTGCGAGGCCCCACCGCGCCCAGACGCCGCCGGGCGCGTACAGCAGCGCCACGTCGGCCTCTTCCTCGCAGAGGCCGCTGCCCTCGTGAATGGCGATGCGTGCCACCGCGGGCGACGCGCCTGCGGCTTCCCAGCGGCAGAGTCCGATCTTATCGGCCGCGGTCAGCTTGAAACAGGTCGGCCGTGCCACGACCGGACGGCTGGGCGGACGCGGGAACGTTATGACATTCGTGCTCATGGGCCGGCTCCCTTCTTCGGCGCCCGTGCTAGCTGAACCCGGGAGCTAGCCCCTTTGACCTACGTCACACTGGATGACCGGCCTGTTGTCGCTTCCGCAATTAATTCGTGATAGTGACCTAAATGCGGCTACCACGTGGACTTTCATGATGGACGCTGACTCGCTCGACCGCACGACCGAATACGAGCGGCTGCTCGCCCGCACGCCGATGTTCCGCAACATCGCGCGGCCGGACCTGCGCGCGCTCGCCGCCCGTACTCGCGACCGCCAGATGCGCGTGGGCGAGGTGCTGTTCCGCCGCGGCGAGAAGGGCAGCAGCATGCTGGTCATCCTCACCGGGCGGGTGCGCATCGTGCTGCCCAGCCGCGACGGCAAGGAGCAGGTGCTCCGGGTGCTGCAATCCGGCGACGTGCTGGGGGAGCTGGCGCTGCTGGACGGCCGCAGCCGCACCGCGGACGCCATCGCCGAGACCAATGGCCGCCTGCTCACCATCGACCGGCGCGACCTGCTGGACGTCCTGCGCAGCCACCCCGACCTGGCGCTGGCGGTGCTCACCCTGCTGAGCGAGCGGCTGCGCGCCACCAATTGGCTGCTCGAGGCGATGCTGTTCCATGACGCCGGCGGCCGATTGGCCCTGACCTTGCTGATGCTGGGGCACGCGCAGCCGGGTTACCGCGTGGACATTACGCAGGGCGCGCTCAGCGAGCGGATCGGCACCGCCCGCGAGACGGTGAACAAAAAGCTGCGCGAGTGGCAGGCGGCCGGCATCGTCACCGTGGAGCCCGGACGGGTGACCGTGCTCGACCCGGCGGCGCTGCGGTTGCAGGCGCCGCCGAGCGACCTGCTCGATGCCGATATGCCACAAATCTGGTGAAGCGTCTCAATTCTTAACGTCCATTAACGTTTTTGATTGCGAAGGTTAACGTGGCTGTTCATACCGGCGGTGCCTCGCCAAAACCGCAGGTTGGCTCCATTCACCTGTCGAGCTGGTTCCACCATGGCTTCACCCTTGCACTCTGTCCGGACAGACCGCCGCGCCACCACGACATTCGACTACGCGCTCATTGCTGCGATCACCGGTCTCGCCCTTACCGCTGCGCTGCAACCGGTGGGTGTGTCGATCGGCGGCGTGTTCGCCGAACTCAGCACCGGCATCGCCCACAACGTGGTTGAATACCGGCCGTATCAACAGCAGCCGTAAGCCCACCATTCTCCCGCCCAAACACCAGAAGCCCTCTCCCAGAGGGAGAGGAAGCAAAGAGGGCGTGCCGCGCTCATAGAAACGACACCGGGTCGACATCCACGTCCACCCGCACGCCGCGCCCGACCTTCACCCGCGCAAGCCACTCCCGTAAGATCGGCTGGACCTGAACCTCCCGCCGGGCCTTGAGCAACAACCGGCGGCGATGCCGGCCGCGCAGGATCGCCAGCGGCGCCGGCGCCGGACCGAGCACAGTCACGCCCGCCACCCGCGGCGCCGCCCGGCCGAGGTCCCGCGCCGCCTCGTCCGCCGACTGGGCGTCGTCCCCAGAGACGATCAGCGCCGCCAAGCGGCCATGCGGCGGCCAGAAGCCGGGGCGGCGGGCGGCGCTCTCCTGCGCCATGAAGGCGCGCAAATCCCCCCCGACCAGCGCCTGCATCACGGGGTGCTCCGGGCTGAACGTCTGCAGCAGCACGCGGCCCGGCGCCTCCGCCCGGCCGGCGCGGCCAGCCACCTGGTGCAGCAACTGCACCGTCCGCTCCGCTGCCCGCAGGTCGCCGCCGCCCAGGCCGAGATCGGCATCCACCACCCCGACCAGGGTCAAGTGGGGAAAGTGCCAGCCTTTGGCGACGATCTGGGTACCGATGATCAGGTCCACCTCCCGCGCGGCGATCGCGCCCGCCGCCGCGGCGGCACTCGCGGGGCCCGGCACGGTGTCGCTCGCCATCACCAGCACGCGCGCCTCCGGAAACAGCAGCGCCGCCTCCTCGGTGATGCGCTCCACGCCGGGCCCGATCGGCACCAGGCTGTCCGCGGCCTCGCACACCGGGCAGACCGGCGGGATCGGCTCGACATGGCCGCAATGGTGGCAGGTGAGCTGCCGCCGGGCGCGGTGCTCCACCAGCCAGGCGGTGCAGTTCGGGCACTGCATGCGGTGGCCGCAATGGCGGCAGAGCGTGAGCGGCGCATAGCCGCGGCGATTCAGGAACAGCATCGCCTGCTCCCCCCGCGCGATCGTCTCGCGCACCGCGTCGGCCAGCCGATCGGCCAGGAAGCGCCCGCGCGGCGGCGGATCGTCCCGCAGGTCGAGCGTGCTCACTGCGGGCAGGCTGGCGCCGCCGTGGCGGGAGGCGAGCGAGAGCTGGCGATAGCGGCCGGCCTCCACGTTGGCCAGCGTCTCTAGGCTGGGCGTCGCCGACACCAGCACCGCCGGCGCCGCGGACAGCCGCGCCCGCACCACGGCCATGTCGCGGGCGTGGTAGACCACCCCTTCCTCCTGCTTGAACGCGGTCTCGTGCTCCTCGTCCACCACGATCAGACCGAGGTCGGGGAACGGCAGGAACAGGGCCGAGCGCGCCCCCACCAGCACCGGCGCCTCCCCCGCCGCCACCGCCCGCCACGTGACCCGGCGGGTGCGGGACGGCAGGTCGGAATGCCACACCGCCGGCGCGGTGCCGAACCGCACCGCAAACCGCTCGAGCCATTGCGACGAGAGCGCGATCTCCGGCAGCAGCACCAGCGCTTGCCGCCCGTGGGCCAGGCACTCGGCCACCGCCTCGAGATAGACCTCGGTCTTGCCTGACCCGGTCACGCCGTCCAGCAGGGTGACGCTGAATGCCTCGGCCGCCACTGCCGCGCGCAGGCTGGCCGCCGCCGCTGCCTGCTCGATGGACAGCGCCGGGCCAGGATGCGCCGGGTCGGGCGCGGCAAAGGGCGGCGATGCGGGGAGCAAGGTGGGCAGCAAGAAGCCGGCCTGGGCCATGCCGCGCACCACCCCCGGCGACACGGCCGCCTCCCGCGCCAGCGCCGGGCCGCTGCGGGGCACGCCGTCTGCCAGCAGCGCCGCCACCCGCGCGCGGCCTTCGGTCAGCCGGGCATCGGGCGGGACGGCGCCCAGGCTCCAGCCCGACTGCGCCACAGGGGGCGCCAGCGCGTTCACCCGCAGCGCCATGGCCAGCACGTCGCCGGGCGGCGCCAGGGTGTAGGCCGCCACCCAGTCGACGAACCGGCGTAACGCCGGCGGCATGGCCGGGGCGTCCAGCACCGCGTCGATAGGCTTCAGCTTGGCCGCCGGCACCGGGTCGCCCGCCGGCGCGTCCCACACCACGCCCACTTCGGCGCGGCGGTTCAGCGGCACCAGCACCATGTCCCCCGGCCGCACCTCCATCCCCGCGGGCACGGCGTAATCGAACGGCCCGGCGAACGGGTACGGCAACAACACCGGAACCCGCTTCCGGACGTCCTCGCCCGCGGCTAGGGTGAGCAGAGAGGAACTGGAAGGCATGCCGACGTTGGTGACGACCGCGACCCTGGACATCAAGCCCCCTCGCTGGTGATGCAGCCTCCGATCACCAGCGACGACGTCGCCGCCTTCCTGCGCGCCAACCCGGATTGGCTGTCGCAGAACCCCGAGCTCTACCGCGTGCTGCGCCCGCCGCGCCGGCTGCATGGCGAGCAGTTGGCCGACCACATGGCGGCGATGCTGGCGCAGGAGCGGGCCCACGCGCAGGCCGAGGGCGCCCGCGCCGACAGCGTGCTGGCCGCCGGCCGCGCCGCCGCCGGGCTGGCCGGGCTGGTGCAGGAGGCGGTGCTGACGCTGATCCGCACCCCCGACCCGGCGGAGTTCGTGCATGCCGAGTTGGCCGGGCTGCTCGGGCTCGACGCCGCCACGCTCTGCGCCGAGGACGGCCGGCCCGGCACCCGCGCCCTGCCCCGCGGCGCCGTGACCCGCCTGCTTGGCCCGCGCGAGGTGGTGTTCCGCGACGGCCCCAGCGAGACGGCGATGCTGCATGGCGCAGCCTCCCCCCTGGCGCAGGTGGATGCGCTGGTGCGGCTGTCCGGCGGGGCATTGTTGGCGCTGGCGTCGCGCGACCGCTCCCGCTTGCATCCCGGCCAAGGCGCCGCCCCGCTCGCCTTCCTCGGCCGCGCGGTCAGCGCCGTGCTGGAGCGGTAAGCGGCATCAGACCCGCCATCTCCCTCTCCCATCCTTCACGGGAGAGGGAGCTATCCGATGACAGCCGTCAGCCCGACGAACCCGCAGGCAGGTAGCGCGTCTCCAGCTCGCGGGTCTCCTCCAGCCCGATCGCCGCAGCCAGGGCCGCGCCGCCGCAGAGGGCCAGGACGAGCAACGCGCCCGACCAGCTCAGCCAATCCACCATCAACCCGCCGAACACGCCGGACAGCGCCCCGCCAATCCCCTGCAGCATGTTCACCGTGCCGAGCGCCGTCTGCGTCCGCCCGCTGCCCCAGGTCAGGTCCGCCACCAGCACCGGCACCGCCACGCCCAGCAGCCCCGAGGCCACGCCGTCCAGCACTTCGACCGGCAGCAGCCAGCCCGGCGCGCTGACCAGGGCCGCCACCAGGCCGCGCACCGTCAGAACGGCACAGGCGATCACCAGCAGATGCCGCCGCCCGCGCTGGTCGCACAGGGATCCGGCCCAGAGCGCCACCGGAATCATGGTGAGTTGCGCCACCACCACGTAGAGCGCGACCCAGCCGGTGGCGTCGGCGCCGGTGACGACCAGCCGCTGCCCGATCAACGACAGCATGGCGCCGTTGCCCAGGTTGAACAGCGCCAAGGTCAGCGCCAGCAGCAGCAATTGGCGGTTGCCGAGCACGGCGCGAACCGGATGGCTGTGGTCCTTCTCGTCGGGTTCGTCCTCGTGCCAGCCATGCGCCCGGCGGCCGTTCCAGGCGCGTCGCGGCGTCGTCACCACCGAGCCGATCGCCGCCAGCGCCATGGCGCCGAACACGATGAATGCCGGATCGCGGAGGGCCAGCAGGCCGCCGCCGCCGATCAGCAGCGCCGCCGAGACGATGCCGGCGTGGTTGAACGCCTGGTTGCGGCCCTGCTGCTTGGGAAATCCCTCCTTGCCGACGATCCCCAGGGTTAGCGAGGTGAGCGCCGGCATCAGCATCGTGCCGCCGCTGGCGGCGAGGAATTGCGCCAGCAGCACGAGGGCGAAGCCGTCCGAGAGCAGCAGCATTCCCGTCCCCGCCAGGATGCCGCCGCATGCCACGACCAGCAGCGCGCGCGGCCGCCCGGTCCGGTCCGCCAGCGCCCCGGCGGGCGTGTTCAGGCCGAGCGTGGCCAAACCGACGATGGTTGTGACGAGGCCGATCCGGCCCGGTGGCCAATGCCCGGTTTCCGCGAGCCAGGTGGACAGGAACGGCCCCAAGCCGCCCTGGATATCGCCGGTAAAGAAGTTGATCGCCGCCAGATGCGCCGTAGGCGACATGCGCTTCACCTGCTGTGCCGCTGCGGCACCATGCCAAGCCGGCGCGGATGCAGCGGGTTTGCCGGCCGGAGAGTTCCATGCACCATGGCCAGCGAGCGCGGCCAAGCGCAAGCCACGACGGAGCCAGCATGCCTCCTTTGCCCCCAGGGTCCAGCCCACTGGACGACGCCGACCCGCTCTGCCGCATGGATGTGGCAACGCTTGCAGAGCACTACCGCCAAGGCGATCTCTCCCCGGTGGACGTGACGGCGGCGGCACTCGCCCGGGCCGAGACGGTGCAAGCCCGCTGCAACGCGTTCACCCACCTGGCAGCCGACGAGGCAATGGCCGCCGCGCGGGACAGCGAGGCGCGCTGGCGGCGGGGCGAACCACTGGGCCCGCTCGACGGCATCCCCACCACCATCAAGGACATCGTCTGGGTGCGGGGCTGGACGATCCACTACGGCTCGTGCCAGCCGCCGATCTACGCGACGGACGATGCCCCCGCGGTGGCGCTGTTGCGGGGCGCCGGCGCGGTGCTGCTGGGGCTCACCACCACGCCGGAATATGGCTGGAAGGCGCTGACCGACGGCCCGCTCTCCGGCATCACCCGCAACCCGTGGGACCCGGCGCTCACCCCGGGCGGCTCCTCCGGCGGCGCGGCGGTGGCGGCAGCGAGCGGTGCGGGCGTGCTGCACCTGGGCACCGATGGCGGCGGCTCGATCCGCGTGCCGGCCGCCTTCACCGGCACCGTGGGGCACAAGCCGACCTTCGGCCGCGTGCCCGCCTATCCCGCCAGCGCCTTCGGCACGGTGGCCCATCTCGGCCCCATCACCCGCAGCGTGGCCGATGCGCGCGCGATGCTGCAGGTGATGTCCGGGCGCGACTTGCGGGATTGGCACCAATCGCCGGTGCCGTTTCCGGAGCTGGGCGCCGGGCCGCTCGCGTTGCAGGGGCTGCGGCTGGGCGTTTGGCGCGACCCGCCCTGCGGCACGGTGGCGGCGGAGGTGGCGGCCCAGTTCGACGCGACCCTTGCCCGGCTGGCGGCGGCGGGCGCCACCCTCGTGCCGGTGACGCTGCCCGGCGAGGACCTGCTGGGGCTGTTCCACACGCTGTGGTTCGCCGGCGCGGCCAACCGCCTGCGCACCCTGCCCGAAGCCGAGCGCGGCGGGCTGGACCCCGGGCTGCGGGAGATCGCCGCCGCGGGCGCCCGGTTCAGCGCCAGCGACCTGATCACCGCGCAGAGCCGCCGGGCCGAGTTCGGCGCGGCGTTCGATGGGCTGTTGGCAGGCCTGGACCTGGTGGTCTCGCCTGCCGTGTCGGTGCTGCCGTTCACCGCCGGCTGCGAGGTGCCGCCCGGCTCGGGGCTGGCGCGATGGACGCAGTGGGCGGGGTTCAGCTTCCCGGTGAACCTGGCGCAGGCGCCGGCCTGCGTGCTGCCGACCGGGCGCTCCGCCGCCGGGCTGCCGTTCAGTCTGCAACTGATCGGGCCGCGCGGTGCGGATGGCCGGGTGCTGGCCGCGGCGGCGAGCATTGAAGCCCTCTCCGGCTGGGACAGGGTTGAGTGAGGGGCCAAAGTTCACGGGCTGAAGCCGCGTCCCCTCACCCCGCCCTCTCCCACAGTGAGAGGGAGAAGGAAGCGAGTAGGCCGCGATCGCACGGGCCCACGCTACAGCAGGCGCTTGTCCACCTCGAGGCGAAGCTCTTCGGCCATTGCCGCCGTTTTCGGGTCGAGCGCCTCGACCGCGGTCAGCAGCCATTGGCACACGTCGTCCAGCGTGTGACGGACGGTGGAACCGACCGTGGCGCTGTGGATGGTGGCTTCCACCCGCGCGGCCGCCTCCTCGTGCCCCTCGGCCCGCAACCGGCTGGCCAAAGCCCTGGCGCGCTGTTCCTGCCCAGCTTGCATCGTGACTGTCGATCCTGCCTGCCCGAGTGAACCGAACCCCAGCCGCCGCCGTAAGTTGCCGACGCTGCGCGTGACCCAGGGGACGCGGATGTCGTTGCTCGACCTGGAGGAGATGAACGCCGGCGAACTGGCGGTAGTGGTCGTCCGTTCTCCCGTGAGCCCCTCACCCAACCCTCTCCCAGAGGGAGCGGGCTTTGAACGCGGCAGGAGTGGAGTCGCTAGGCGAACGCCGCGGCGTCGAAGCCGTCCGGGAGCACGCCGCGGGGGCGGATCATGTCGTACGGAGGCACCGCGAGATACCGCCCGCTGCCCGGCGCCGCGGTCACGACGCCGTCCTGCATCACCACCTCGCCGCGCCGCAGGGTCGCGACCGGCCAGCCAGTGACCTCCATGCCCTCGTACGGCGTATAGTCGATCGTGTGCTGCATCAGCGCGTTGGTGAGCACGGTGCGGCGCGCCGGGTCCCACAGCACGAGGTCGGCGTCCGCGCCGGGGGCGATGCAGCCCTTCTGCGCCAGGCCGAACAGGCGCGCTGGCGCTGTCGACACCAGACGGACGAAATCGCTCGGCGTGAGGCGGCCGGATGCCACGCCCAGGCTCCAGATCAGCGGCAAGCGGGCGGCCAGACCCGGCACGCCGTTAGCAATGGCGGTGAACGGCGCGTCGGTGCCCGAGGCGGCCTTGCCGCGGGGGCCGTGATAGCTCCAGCCGCTGTGGTCCGAGCTGATCACGCCCAGCGTGCCCAGGCGGATCGCGTCCCATAGCCCGGCGGCGCCGGCGGCATCGCGCGGGGCGGGGCTGCACATGAACTTGGCGCCCTCGAAGGCGCTCGTGAAGCTGGGTCGGTCCATGTCGGCGGCGGTGAGGGCGAAGTATTGCGGGCAGGTCTCGCCCCATACCTTCACGCCGCGGGCCTGGGCGCGGGCGATCTCCTCGGCCACTTCGCCGCAGGAGACGTGGAACACCTCGATGGGCGTGTCGACCAGCTCGGCCAGCGCGATGGCGCGGTGGGTGGCTTCGCGCTCTACCACCGGCGGGCGGGACCAGGCGTGGTATTTCGGCGCCGTCTTGCCGTCGGCGAGCAGGGCGGCGGAGCGCCAGGCGATCGCGTCGTAGTTCTCGCAATGCACCGTCACCAGGCAGCCGAGGCGGCGGGCGGCAGACAGCACGGTGAGGAACTGGCGGTCGTCCAGATGGGACGCGTCGTAGGTGAGGAACACCTTGAAGCTGCGCACGCCCGAGGCCACCAGCTCGGGCAGCTCGCGGTGGATCACGTCGTCGCTGGGGTCGGTGATGATCTGGTGGAAGGCGTAGTCCACCATGGCGCCCGCAGTGGCCCGGCGGCGGTATTCCGCCAACGGCTCGAGCACGCCGCCGCCCTTGAACTGGGCGGAAAAGGTTACGACTGAGGTGGTGCCGCCGGCGAGTGCGGCCGTGCTGCCGGTGACGAAGGTCTCTTCGTCTGACCCGCCGGGCTTGAGCTGCTCGATATGGCAATGGGAGTCGACGCCGCCGGGCAGCACCATCAGGCCGCCGGCGTCCATGGTGGGCCCGCCCTCCAGCCGGTCGGCCAAGGCGGCGATGCGGCCCGCCCGGATGCCGATGTCGGCCTGGAACTGGTCGGAGGCGGTGACGACGGTGCCGCCACGAACGATAAGGTCGAACTCAGCCATTCTTTGCCCGGCAGTGCTGGAAAGGAGTCGTCGCGCCCACCCTAGGCGGAGAGTTGCGGCCGGACAACGGCTGGCTTGGCGGCGGTCTTGGCCGGTTTGAGCAGCTTGCGCGACCATCTCCGGGCTGGCTTCTCGATGCCGTGGAAGGTGGCGAACGCCAGCAGCACGGCCGGCGCCAGCAAGATCACGCCGGTGATGGAGAAGGCCGCCGGGATGTGGCCGTTCAGGGCATAGACGAGCGGCATGCTGAGCTGCTTCAGCGGGTAGTGGACCAGGTAGAGCGAATACGACACCACGCCCAAGCGATAGCAGGTGCCGCCGCCGAGAATCCGGGCGGGGCCGGCTTCGACCAGGTACAGGCTCGGGATCAGCAGCGCGAACAGGAGCACCAGGACGAGGTCGCTGTTCGGGACCGCCAGCATCACCACGGTGGCGACGGTCAGCCCCCACTGCACCGCCGGGCGGCTGAGCACCGCGCTCAGCCAAGGGAGGGTGCGGGCGCGCCAAGCGATGAGGCCGAGCGGGAACTCGAACAGGCATCGCAGCAGCGGGTAGGCCTTGTAGGGGCCGTAGATGTCGAGCAGGCCATGGCGGACCGCGTTGCCGTCGACCCATTGGTTGAGGGCGGCCGAGGGCAGCCTGGCGAGCACGGCCAGGCCGATGAAAGCGGCGGCGCCCAGCACCCAGGCCATCGCCCAGCTCCGATGCAGCAGCAGCCAAACGAAGAGCGGGAAGACGATGTAGGCGGCGAATTCCGTGCTGATCGACCAGGCCACCCCGTCCGCGCTGGGCGCGAGACCCCAGGTTTGCACCAGGAAGATATTGGACAGGACGTCGCCCAGCGTCGGGTCCCACGTCCGCGCAAGCAGGCCGAACACGATCAGGCAGAATACCGTGACGCTGATGTAGAGCGGGTAGGTGCGGCCCAGGCGAAGCAGCAGGAAGTTGAAGTGGATCGCTGGAGTGTAGCCAGCTTCGAAGCGCTCCCCGTAGGTCATGGCCATGACGAAGCCGCTCAACACGAAGAACAGATCGACCGCGATGTAGCCATGATCGAGAAAGCTGCTGCCGGGCAAAGACTTGAGCGAGACGTAGTGGTAGACGACAACGAACAACGCGGCCACGCCGCGAATCCCGGTCAGGGAGCGGACCTCGGCTTTTTGCACCGGCGGCTGCACGATTGAGTCAGTCATGCCACGACATCATCCAATCGAGTTCCAAAGGACATACCCGCTCAAAATAACCCAACTTCAGCGCATGTGTCAGACAAAACGCGGCGGATGATACAAACTGCGGTCATCCGCCATGCGACGGCAGACCGGGATTTTTCCCGATTTGGGGGCTGCCTGAGCACGCGGGCCACCGGAGCGCTGGCTCCACTTAGGGCAAGTGTCCAGCCGGGACAAGTACGGGCTAAATTGGCAACCGGATGCGGGCGCGCAGGCCTCCCAGCGGGCTTTGCTCCAGCCAGATGTCGCCGCCATGGGCGCGGACGATATCGCGCGCGATGGTCAGGCCCAGTCCCGTGCCGCTGCCCCCGGTCTCGAACGGGCGGAACACGCTCTCGCGCCGCTCGGGGGCGATGCCGGGCCCGTCGTCGTCCACCAGCAGGTCCACGCTGCGCTCCTGCGGCCGCGCGGACAGGGCGATCTGGCGGGCATGGCGGCGGGCGTTGTCGACCAGGTTGGTGATCGCCCGGCGCACCGCCTCGGGCCGCAGCAGCACCGTGAGCCCGCTGGGGGCGTCGAGCGCCACCGCCGCCCCCGCCCGGCGGGCGCCGGCCGCCACGTCGCCCAGGATGGTGCTGACGTCCACCGGCTGCGCCTGCTCGGCGCCCTCGCCGCGGGCGAAGGAGAGATAGCCGCCCAGCATGCGCTCCATCTCCTCCACGTCCCCGGTCATGTCGGCGATGTCCTGCCGCTGCTCCGGCAGGTGGGGCAGCATGGCGAGCGCCAGCCGCAGCCGGGTCAGCGGGGTGCGCAGGTCGTGCGAGACGCCGGTGAGCATCTCGGTGCGTTGGCTGAGGAAGCGGCTGATGCGCGCCTGCATGCGGTTGAACGCGGCGGCGGCCTGGCGCACCTCGGCGGCGCCCTCGGGTTTGATCGGGCCGCGGTCCCGCCCCATGCCGAACGCCTCGGCGGCGGCGGCGAGGCGGCGGATGGCGCGCACCTGGTTGCGCATGAACAGCGCCGCGATGCCGAACAGCAGCAGCGCCGACCCGGCGAGCCACAGCACGAACAGGTAGAGGGTGGAGGTGTAGAGCCGCTTGCGGGGGGCTTCGACGTCCAGCACGCCCTCCGGAAGTTGCACCTGGACGTGCACGTTGCGCGGATCGGAGGTCCAATCCATCGTGTAGGGCCGGTGCAACTTGTTATCGAGCGAGGCGGCGAGGTCGTCGTCGGCCGGCCCAAGCTGGTTGATCCAGCGGCGCGGCTGGATGGTGGCGTCCGGGGTGAACTGCATCGGCACCTCGTAGCGCAGCAGGGCCGAGGTCAGGATCCACTCGCGGTTTTCGCCGCCGGGAAAGCGCTGCATCAGCGCGATGGTCTCGGCCACCTCGCCGGCGATGGCGGAGGCCAGGCGGCGCGACACCAGGTCGAGATAGCTGCCGTAGAACACGGTGAACGCGACCGCCTGCAGCAGCACCAGGGGCAGCAGGATGATGAGCAGGCTGCGGCCGAGCAGGGAGCGCGGGAGGATGCGCTTGATGCCGAGCCTCAACGGCGGGCCCCGTTGCAAGGCTCAAAAGGCTCCCTCTCCCTCTGGGAGAGGGCGGGGGTGAGGGGCACACCCCCCAATCGCCGCACGGGCGGCTCCCTCACCCTAACCCTCTCCCAGAGGGAGAGGGAACAAAGTTGCATTGCGGCTCTGAATTCTTCCTCATACCCCCGGTTTTAGCACATACCCCCGGCCGCGCACCGTGTGCAGGAAGCGCGGCTCGCGCGGGTCGGCCTCCAGCTTGCGGCGCAGCCGGGTCACTTGCACGTCGATGGCGCGCTCGCCGGCCTCGTCCATGCCCAGGGATTGCGCAATCGCCTCGCGGGACAACACCTCGCCCGGGCTTCGCGCCAGCAAGGTGAGCAGCGCCACCTCGCCGCTGGTCAGATGCACCACGCCCTCCTCGCCGCTCAACTCGCCGCGAACCATGTCGAAGCTCAGCCGGCCCAGGCGCAGCTCCGGCGAGGCCTGCTCGGCCGGAGCGACCCGGCGCAGCATGGCCCGGATGCGCAGCACCAGTTCGTACGGGTCGAACGGCTTGGCGAGGTAGTCGTCGGCGCCGGCCTCGAACCCGGCGATGCGGTCCTCCGGCGTGCCCTTGGCGGTCAGCAGCAGGACGGGCATGTCCGAACGGTCCCGCCGCAGCGATTCGGTGAGGTCGAGCCCGGTCTCGCCGGGCATCATGACGTCCAGCACCACCAAGTCGGGATGCACGGAGCGCATCTGGGCGCGGGCGTCGGCGGCGCTCTCGGCGGTGGTGACGCGAAAGCCGTTTTCCGACAGGTAGCGCTGCAGCAGCCGCCGCAGCCGGTCGTCGTCGTCGACCACCAGGACATGCGCCGCCCCAGCCGCCAGTCCGCTCAATGCCCCACGCTCAACTGCGAGGCTCGCGCTGAGCGCTCAAGTGCAAGGCTCGCTTGCGCTCAAATGCACGGCTCGCGCGGGCGCTCAACGCCGCGGGCCGCGGTCGAGATAGGCGCGGGCCGGCGGGTCCATGATGGCGCGCATCACCCGGCCGAACCCCTCCACCGAGGCGCCACCCGCCTGGCGATAGGCCGCGGCCAGTCGCTCGCGCGTCGCCTCGAACATCCGCCGCTCGAGCGCCTGGCCTTCCTGGGTGAGGGTGAGCAGCCGCTGCCGCCGGTCTTGCCGCCCCGTTGCCTGGGTGACGTAGCCGAGCCGGACCAGTTCGTTCAGCACGCGCGCCAGGCTCTGCTTGGTGATGCCCAGTATGCTCAGCAGGTCCCCCACGGTCATGGACGGGTTGCGGCCGATGAAGTGCAAGGCACGATGGTGCGCCCGGCCGAGGCCGAGTTCAGCAAGAATGGCGTCGACGCTGGCTGTCAAGTCGCGATGCGCAAAGAAGAACAAGTCCTGCGCCAGGCGGATTTGCTCCTCGCGCAGGAACAGCAGCGCAGCGCCGGCTTGGGGGGCCGCAGCGCGATCCGCCTTTGTTCCGGACATGACAGGCCCTCGCTCCCGTTTCGTCGCGTTTCGTGGGGCGTCGCGACGGCCGCCGTGAGGCTGCTCGAGTCTGCATGAAGGCATGCTGCAGGAGAGCCTGAGGTGCCCGCGATCGCGCGCACCTGGTTTCTCGCGCCGCACCCCGGGCGTCGGACGCTCATGGCATCCTCCGGCAGGTCGAAATCGCCTAGTCTATTGTCGGTTCGGCGCGGCGGTTGGATGCTCCCCCGCGCGAAATTTAGCGAACGCGGACCTCCGCCGTGCCCGCGCGGCGGGGACGCTGCGCGGCGAGCGCCACGGCATAGAGCGGCGGCAGCAGCAGCAGCCAGGCGATGCGCGCGCCGTAGCGGTCGTGCGGCCCGGAGAGCGCACCGGTGGCGAAGGCGTTGGCGAGCACACCAGCCAGGACCAGGAGCGACAAAGCCGCAAGATCGGGCCAGCGGCGCCAGGCGAAACCGGCCGCCACGCTCCCGAACGCCCCGAACACCAGGAGCGCGGTCTGCAAGCCGGCAAGAGGGCTCGCCCAAGCCGCCAAACGCCCCGCCAGTTGGCGCGACCCAGCGAAGCGCGCCTGCTCGGCCGGCGGAAAATACGTGCTGAGCAGCAACCCCACCGTGACGCGCAGGTAGACTGGGCTCAGCGTGTCGCCAAGACGGTTGCGGGTGAGTTGACGCAGCGTGTTCAGCGCGGCGGCGCGCGCCACCTGCCAGGGCGCGAAGGCGATGGTGGCGCGGACCACGCGGGCTGCTTCTGGGGCGAACAGAGTGGGCCCGAAATGATCGGCCCAGACCGGGCTGTCCGGAGACCACATGAAGGCGTCGCTCTGCATCGGCATCTGGCCGAGCCAAGCGCAGACGCGCAGCTTGGCCTGCGGGCAGACGGTGCGCAGGTAGTCGGTGGCCGGGCCGTCCGCCTGCAGGCGGGCCAGGGCGAACACCGAGCCATACGGCGAGACCGCGGCCACCCCGTTGCCGATGGCGTTGGCGGCCACCAGCCAGGCCAGGGCCGCCGCAAGCGGTGCGGCGCAGAGCAGGAAGCGGCGGGGACGGATGACCAACACGATCGCGAGGCAGGCGGCGGCGATCACCAGGTGGGTCAGGTGCGAGGCGATGGCGACCGCGGCGAGCGACCCGGCGGCAATCCCGGGCGCTCGGGAGCGATGGCCAGCACCGGTCGCGAGCAGGAACAGGCCGAGCACGGTGAGGGGAGCGAAGATATCCGGCATGATGAAGCTGGCGAACCATGGCGCGGCGCTGCCCAGGGCCAGGACAGTGCAGACCGCGCCGTGCCAAGCGCCGCCGCGCAGACCCAGCCGGCGGCCGGCCAGCCATAGCACGGCACTCACCAAGACAGCCTGAGCAATCGCCACGCCCCAGAGCGACAGCCCGGCATGGAACAGCAAGGTGAGCGGGCCGTAGACCCAAGGCTTGTCCCAGCCGATGGTCGGCTCCAGCCCCATCGCCTCGAGGCCGGCGGTGTCGCTGAAGACGATGGGATAGAAGTTGACGAGGGCCGGCCAGAGCAGCAGCACCGCCCCCAAGCCGATCCATCCGCCGGTTCTTACCAGCGCGCCGCCGCCTGCCAACGCGCTGCTGCCTCATCGTCTTCGCTGCGGGCCTCCACCCAGCGGGCGGTGCCGTCGCGGAACAGTTCGCGCTTCCAGAACGGTGCCCGGGTCTTCAGCCAGTCGATCAGGAACGCCACGGCCTCGAGCGCCGCCGCCCGGTGCGCGGCTGCGGCCAGCACAAGGACGATGTTGGCGCCGGGCCGCAGCGGGCCCACCCGGTGGATCAGGGTGCAACCGAGCAGGGACCAGCGGGCCGCCGCCTCCCCGGCGATCGCGGCCATGGCGGCCTCGGTCATGCCGGGGTAGTGCTCGAGCGTCATGCGCTCCAGCGGATGCGCCGGGTCGTCGCGCACGATGCCAATGAAGCTGGCCACGCCGCCGGCGTCGGTGCGGCCGGCCGTCAGCGCGGCCAGTTCGGCGGCGAGGTCGAAATCCTCGGTCTGGACGCGGATGCGGGGGGTCATCCGCCGGTCACGGGCGGGAAGAACGCCACCTCGTCACCATCCTTCACCGCCGTGGCGGGCCGGGCGAAGGCCTGGTTGACGGCGGCGCGGATGGTGGCGGGGTCGGCGAAGGCGGCCTCGCCCGCCCCGTCCCGCGCGCGGAGCCAGGCTGCCAGGTCTGCCACGGTGGCGACGCCCTCCGGCAGCGTCAGGGTTTCCTCGCTGCGGCCCAGGCGCTCGCGCAGCCGGGCGAAATAGAGCAGCCGCAGCGTCATGGCTTGGTGGGGACGGTCTGCACGCTCCCATCCGGCCCGATGAGGGTGCTGGTGCCGTTGCCGTTTGGCACCAGCACGCTGCCGGGGGCCAGGCTGCCTGCGCCCGTGCCGGTTGCGGGATTGCTGCCTCTCGCACCGGGGCCGCCATTGCCGAGGCCACGGTAGCCGCCCGTCCGGTTGCCGCCGGTGGTGTTGATCGCCGGGCCGTTCGGCGTCGCCTGGGGTTGCGTTCCCAGGCTGGCGGGCGGCGGGGCGGGCGGCTTGCTGGGGGGCGGGAGACCTTGGTCGGCACCGTTGGCGCGATTGACCTGCGGGTTCGGGCCCAGTGGCGGGGTGGTCCCGGTTTGGACGGCGCCGCGCCGGATTTCCTCGGCCTGCTGCCGTTCCAGGTCCTGCAGCGTTTCGTCTGGTCCCGAGTTCTCCGGCCAGACATTGCCCTTCTCGGGCAGCAAGGGCGCAACATCGACTGGCTGGCCGCGAATGACGTCAAAATTCTCGCTGCTGCCGGCGGGAGCGTTGGGATTTTCATCGAACCACTTGAAGGTGTGGTCGAAAAATACCCCCATGCCGGTACAGCCGGACACCATAGCTGCGCCCGCGAGCGACAGGACGAGCAACGCATAGCGCGAAATCAACAGGGAGGCTCCATCCGTGGCCGCGGCCGAACGGGGCGAATGTGCCTGCTCACTGCCTGGCGCTCAAGCTCTGAGGCTGGGCTTCGGCATGAAAGACACAACGCATGCCATAAATGCCACGCCTGCCGGGCGCTAGGGGGCGGTCGGCCTTCGCAGCGCCGGCGTGTCGATGGCCTGGATTTGGCGCAGGCTCGACTGCAGGTAGCCCCAGCCCGTGACCAAGGTCAGCAGGGCCGCCACCCAAAGCATGGCGCCGCCGATGGCGGTGACCGGGAGCGGCAGGTGCAGCAGGGCTGCCGCCTCGTCGCCGGCCAGCAAGGTGCCGAGCGCGCCCATTTGGAACCCGGTCTTCCATTTGGCCAGCTTCGTGACGGGCAGCCGGCCGCTCAGGCCGGCGAGGTGCTCGCGCAGGCCGCTGACCAGGATTTCACGCAGCAGGATGACGATGGCGGGGTAGAGTCCCCAGGGCGCTAGGCGCTGCAGCCCGGCCAGCAGCATCAGGGTGGCGCCGACCAGCAGCTTGTCGGCGATCGGGTCCATCATGCGGCCCAGCTCGGATTGCTGCTGCCAGGTTCGCGCGAGATGGCCGTCCAGCCAGTCGGTGAGCCCGGCGGCGGTGAACAGCAGCATGGCCAGCAGGTCGCCGACCGGCGTGCCCAGCGCGGCCAACACGACCAGCAGCGGGATGGCCAGGATGCGCGAGAGCGTGAGCAGGTTTGGCAGGTCGGTCAGCATGCCAGCGCACCCTAGAGCGGTTCAAGGCGGGGTGGAACGGCGTTGTGGCCGGACTTGACCCTTCGGGATTCACTCATTTCCTGACCGGAGAATATCTCCCTCTCCCGCGGGCGGAACTGCTCAAGGTTCCGCGGGCGTAAGCCCGTGGAATAGCAGTGGAGGGGGGAGAGGGCCGGGGTGAGGGTGCGAGGGCCGCGACGTTTTCGGCGCAACGTTTGATTTCGCTCGATTGTACGTGCCCCAAGAGCCCTCACCCCGACCCTCTCCCGTGCAGGACGGGAGAGGGAGAAGAATGGATGCGGAGCGTTCGAGGCGGGTCAGCTGAGCTGTAGCAGTTGCGCCTTCAGGTAGGCACTCTCGGGAAGCTGCGGATGCACCGGGTGGTCGGGGCCGGCGCCGGTGGTGGCCAGCACGCGGGCCTCGCGCTTGGCGCGTTGCAATGCCAGCGCCACCTGGCCGGTGAACGCCTCCACGCTGGCGTGGTGGCTGCACGAGGCGACCAAGAGAAAGCCGCCGGGCGCCACCAGCGGCGCAGCCAGGCGGGCCATGCGGTTGTAGGCGCGCAATCCGGCCTCGGCGTCCTTGCGCGACTTGGCGAAGGCAGGCGGGTCGCACACCACGATGTCGAAGCGCTGGCCGGACGCGGCGAGCTCACCCATCACGTCGAATGCGTCGCCGCGAACGGCGGTGACCTTGGCGGCCAATCCGTTGCGGTCGGCTGCCGATTGGGCGCGGTTCAAGGCGGGGGCGCTGGAATCCACCAAGGTCACCGCGCTCGCCCCGGCGGCGGCGGCGCGCAGGCCAAAGGCGCCGGTGTGGCAGAACACGTCCAGCACCGAAGCACCCGGCGCCAGGTCTGCGATGCGGTCGCGATTGGGCCGCTGGTCGAAGAAGAAGCCGGTCTTCTGGCCGCCCAGCAGGTCGACCGGGAACACGACCCCCGCCTCCACCACCTCCGCCTCGCCGGCGAAACCCTCGGGCGCTGTCACCGCCTGCGCCAGCCCCTCGTGCTCGCGGGCGGCGCTGTCGTTGCGCAGGACGACGGCGCGCAGCGGCAGCGCTTGCGTCAGGGCCGCGGTGATCTCGGGCAGCATGCGGTCGGCAAAGGCGGTGTTCGCCTGCACCACGGCCACGTCGCCATAGCGGTCCACCACCAGGCCCGGCAGGCGGTCGGCCTCGGCGTGGACCAGGCGGTGGTAGGGACTGTCGCACACCCGGGCGCGCAAGGCGGCGGCGGCGGCGATGCGCGCGCTCACCCAGGCGGCGTCGATCTCGGCCGCCGGGTCACGGTCGAGGAAGCGGGCGGCGATCAGGCTGTGCGGGTTGAACGCGAAGGTGCCGTGGCGCCAGCCGTCCTCGCTCTCCAGCCGCACCGGGCCGCCCGACGGCCAGCTCCGATGCGCCGGCGTCATGGCGATCTCGTTGCTGTAGGCCCAAGGGTGGCCGGCGCGCACCCGGCGGTCCTGCCGGGGTGAGAGGCGGAGCAGCTTGTGGGTTGCTATGCCTTCACCCGCACGTAGCTGCCGGGCGCATCCTCGATCGGGGTCAATCGGCCATCGCCGGGCCAGCGCGCGGGCACCGACTCGGCCGCCAGCGATGTCACCCAGCGCTGCCAATCGGGCCACCACGAGCCGGCGAACTCCTGCGCGCCGGCGAACCACTGCTCCGGCGTCGGCGGCAGCGCGCTGTTCAGCCAGTGGCTGTACTTGCCACCCTCGGGGGGGTTGACCACGCCGGCGATATGGCCGCTGGCGGCGAGCACGAAGCGCACCGCGCCGTCCACCCGCGAGCCCAGGAGCTGGGTGCCGCGGTAGGTGCTGCGCCAGGGGGCGATGTGGTCCTCGCGGGTGCTGACGAAGTAGGCCGGGGTGTGCACCGTGCCGAGATCGATACGCTCGCCGCCCAGTTCGAGTTCGCCGGACGCTAGCTTGTTGGCGTGATACATGTTGCGCAGGTAGTAGCTGTGCATGCGGGCCGGCATGCGGGTGGCGTCGCCGTTCCAATACAGCAGGTCGAACTGGAACGGCTCGTTGCCCAACAGGTAGTTGTTCACCACGAAGGACCAGATCAGGTCGTTGGCGCGCAGCAGGTTGAAGGTCTGCGCCATGTCGGCGCCCTCGAGCACGCCTTGCCGCTGCATCTTCTGCTCGAGGCTGGCGAGTTGCTCCTCGTCGATGAACACGCTGAGTTCGCCCGCCTCGGCGAAGTCGGTCATGGTGACGAAGAAGGTGGCGCTCTTGATGCGGTCGTCGCCGCGCGTCTTCATCCAAGCCAGGGTGCAGGCGAGCAGGGTGCCGCCCAGGCAATAGCCGATGACGTTGGCGTCCCGCTCGCCGGTGGCTTGCTCGATGGCGTCCAGGGCGGCGAACACGCCCTCGGTCATGTAGTCCTCGAAGCCGCGGTCGGCCATGGTCTCGTCCGGGTTCACCCAGCTCACCATGAACACGGTGTGACCCTGGGCGACGGCCCAGCGCACGAAGCTGTTCTTGGGGCGCAAATCCAGGATGTAGAACTTGTTGATCCAGGGCGGCAGGATCAGCAGCGGCCGCTTGAGCACCTGCTCGGTGGCGGGCGAGTACTGGATGAGCTGCATCAAGCCGTTCTGGAACACCACCTTGCCGGGGGAGACGGCGATGTTCTCGCCGAGCTTGAAGGCGTCCATGTCGGTCATCTTGATGGCGAGCTTGCCGCGGCCGCGTTCGAGGTCGGCGAGCAGGTTGTTCAGCCCGCGCAGCAGGTTCTCGCCGCCGGTCTCGGCCGTCTTGCGCAGCACCTCGGGGTTGGTCAGCAGGAAGTTGGACGGGCTCATCGCGTCGATGAACTGGCGGGCGTAGAAGTCGACCTTTTGCGCGGTCTTCGGGTCCAGCCCCTCGGCGCGGCCCACCACGTCCTGCACGAAGCGGGCGGAGAGCAGGTAGGACTGCTTGATGAAGTCGAAGACCTCGTTTTCCTTCCAGAGCTCGTCCTTGAAGCGCTTGTCCTTGGGATCGGCCTGGATGACGGCTGCGGCCGGCTCGCCGGGGGCCGCGAACATGCGCCGGGCGGTGCTTTGCCACAGCGTCATGTAGTCCTGCCAGAAGCCGATCTGCGCCTGCACCAGCCCGGCGGGATTGGCCATCAGCTTGGCCGTCATGTCGAGAAAGGCGGTGCCGATATGCAGCGGGTCGAGGTTGGGGGCCTCGCGGGTCTGGCGCTTGAGCCACTCGGCCACGATGCGCTGCGAGCGTTCGGCGATGTCGGCCATGTTGCGGCCGAGTGCGCCGGGGTCTGCTGGAGTGGAGGCGTGCGCGTCGGGCGCTGCAGTTGGGCCGCTATCCGGCATGCTCGTCCTTCCCGTCGGGTTCACACACCGCTAGAGAAGACCCGTGCGGAGGCGGTCACCGGCTTATGATTGCTGTGGGTCATTTAGGTAGTCACCTGGTTTGGCGGCGGCAAGTCCGGCTGCGGCAAGCGTCGCGTTTGGTGATGGCTGCGTGGCTGGGTAGCAGCCTGGCGGGCTGCGGCCAAGACCCGCTGGGCGGCGGGGTGGACCTGTTCCACAACCTGCAGGGCGGCGAGATCGCCAAGCAGCGGCCGCCGCCGCCGGGTTCGCACGACCGCTATCCCAATCTCGGCACGATCCCGGCGCGGCCGCCCGCGCCGGACATCGCGAGCGAACAACGCATGTCGGACCAATTGGCGGCGGAGCGCGACGCGGCCGAGCGCGCGGCGGCGGCCAGCCCGCTGGTGGTGCGGACTGCGACGGCGGCTCCGGCGGTGCCCGCCCAGCCGGCGGCGCCCGACCCGAACGCCAACCGCGTCGTGGTGGACGCAGCGCCATCCCCGCCCGCGCCACCCGCCCCGGCCCCGAGCGCGGCCCCAAGCGCGTTCGATGCGGTGCCGGCGGTGCCGGACGCGATCACCTCCGGCCCGCTGCCGAGCTTCGCCGCCGCCGCGCCCGCACCGCCGGCCGGGCTTGGCGTGAGCGTGCCGCCGCCGCCCGCGCCGACGGCCCCGGCGGCTGCCCCCGCTGCCGCGCCGGCGGTTCCGCCCAACACCGTGGCCGTACAGTTCACGCCGGGCTCGGCCGCCTTGCCGCCTTCGGCCAACCTGAACCTGCGCCGCTTCGCCCTGGCGCATAAGGGCGCGGCGCTGACGGTGACCGGGCATGGCGAGGCGCCGGACCGCACGCCGGAAGCCCAGGCGGCCGCACTGGCCTTGGCGCTGAACCGGGCGCAGGCGATCGCCGCCGCGCTGGCCGAGGCGGGCGTGCCGGCGTCCAACCTGAAGCTGCGCGCCGACGCCGTGGGC
The DNA here is from genome assembly GCA_965198565.1 of Acetobacteraceae bacterium. Classification (GTDB taxonomy): domain Bacteria; phylum Pseudomonadota; class Alphaproteobacteria; order Acetobacterales; family Acetobacteraceae; genus LMUY01. Next base: position 788,322 of record OZ240665.1, read on the forward strand.
ACCGGCGGATTTGCCACATTGTAGGGGTAGGGGACGCCATGACTGCCGAGTTCCACCGCATCCGCCGCCTGCCGCCCTACGTGTTCGCCGAGGTGAATGGTGCCAAGGCGCGCGCCCGGGCGGCCGGCGAGGACATCGTCGACCTCGGCATGGGCAACCCGGACAGCGCCACCCCGCCGCACATCGTGGCCAAGCTGGTGGAGGCGGTGGCCGACCCGCGCACGCATCGCTACAGCGCCAGCAAGGGCATCCCCGGGCTGCGCCGCGCCCTGGCCGGCTATTATGCCAGGCGGTTCGACGTGCGGCTCGACCCGGAGACCGAGGTGGTGGCGACCCTGGGCAGCAAGGAGGGCCTGGCCAACTTGGCCGCCGCCATCACCAGCCCCGGCGACACCATTTTGGTGCCGAACCCGTCCTACCCGATCCACCAATTCGGCTTCATCATCGCCGGCGCCTCGGTGCGCTCGGTGCCGGCGCGGCCGGACGAGAGCATGCTGCGCGCGCTGGACCAGGCGGTGCGCCATTCGGTGCCGCCACCGACGGCGCTGATCGTGAACTTCCCGTCCAACCCGACCGCCTACACGGCCAGCCTGGACTTCTACCGCGAGGTGGTGGCGTTCTGCCGCAAGCACGACATCCTGATCTTCTCCGACCTGGCCTATGCCGAGATCTATTTCGGCGACGAGGTGCCGCCCTCGATGCTGCAAGTGCCCGGCGCGCGCGACATCACGGTCGAGTTCACCTCCATGTCCAAGACCTACTCGATGCCGGGCTGGCGCATGGGGTTTGCCGCCGGCAATGCGCGGATGATTTCGGCCTTGGCGCGGATGAAGTCATATCTGGACTACGGCGCCTTCACCCCGATCCAGGTGGCGGCGGCGGCGGCGCTGAACGGGCCGCAGGATTGCGTGGCGGAGATGCGCGCGCTCTATAAGGAGCGGCGGGACGTGCTGGTGCGTGGTTTGCGCGCCGCCGGCTGGGACGTGCCGAGCCCGGAGGCGTCGATGTTCACCTGGGCGCCGATCCCGCCCGCCTACGCGCATCTGGGCAGCGTGGCGTTCAGCAAGCTGCTGCTGGCCCGCGCGAAGGTGGCGGTGGCGCCGGGCATCGGCTTCGGCGAGCAGGGCGACGGGCACGTGCGGATCGCGCTGGTGGAGAACACGCACCGCTTGCGCCAGGCGGTGCGGAACATAAAGGGGTTCTTGGGGGCAGGCTCGAACGTGGCGGCGGAGACAGTGGTTTGAGGCACGCCCTGAATCTAAAGCCCTCTCCCTCTGGGAGAGGGTTGGGTGAGGGCTGCCGCCCGCGCCTCCAATGTCCGCAGCAAGTGCGCGAGCACGCCCTCCAGGTTGCTGCCGATCTCGTTGTTCCAGAAGCGGACCACGCCGAACCCCAGTGCGCGGATCGCCTGCTCGCGCCCGGCATCGAGACCCGTCTCGTGCTGTCCGCCATCGAGCTCCACGACCAGCCGCGCCTCGACGCAGAGGAAGTCCACGACATACGGCCCAACCGAGACCTGGCGGCGGAACTTGAAGCCGGCCAGCCGCCGATCACGCAGGGCGAACCACATCGTGCGCTCGGCATTGGTCTGGTTGCGGCGGAGGGTGGCCGCGTGCGCGTTGGTGCGATTTCCGAGCGGGGGCATACTGCCATCGTATGTGCCGTCGGGCCCTCACCCAACCCTCTCCCAGAGGGAGAGGGCTTTTTTCTTCTTCTCCCTCTCACTCTGGGAGAGGGCCGGGGTGAGGGTAGCCCCCCATGCGCATAGCCCTCGCCGGTCTGGGCACCGTGGGAGGCGGCGTGTTCCAGCTCCTCCACCACAACGCCGACCTCATCACCGCACGCGCCGGCCAGCCCATCACGGTCGCCGCCGTCTCTGCACGCGACCGAAGCAAACACCGCGATCTCGCGCTCGACCACATCACGTGGATCCCCGACCCGCACGACCTCGCCACCCTCCCAGGCATCGACGCGGTGGTGGAACTGATCGGCGGCGCCGAGGACCCGGCGCGCGGGCTCGTCACCGCCTGCCTCGCAGCCGGGCGGCCCGTGGTCACCGCCAACAAGGCGCTGCTCGCGCTGCATGGCGCCAGCCTGCCCCGCACAGCCCCACTCGCCTTCGAAGCGGCTGTCGCGGGCGGCATCCCGGCCATCAAGGCGCTGCGGGAAGGCCTCGCCGGCAACCGCATCAGCCGGGTCGCCGGCATCCTCAACGGCACCTGCAACTACATCCTCACCGCCATGCGCGAACAACGGCGCGAGTTCGCCGACGTGCTCGCCGAAGCGCAGCAACTCGGTTACGCCGAAGCCGACCCGGCAACCGACATCGACGGCATCGACGCCGCCCACAAGCTCGCCATCCTCGCCGCGCTCGCCTTCGGCCACCCCGTGCGCTTCGAGGCGGTGTCGGTGGAGGGCATCCGCCGGGTCAGCGCGCTCGACATCGCCTTCGCCGAGGAACTGGGCTACCGCATCAAGCTGCTCGGCATCGCGCGGCGCACCGACGCGGGCGTCGAGGCGCGGGTGCATCCCTGCCTGGTGCCGGCGGCGGCCCCGATCGCCCGGGTGGATGGGGTGTTCAACGCGGTGGTGATCGAGGGCGATGCGGTGGGCCGCGTGGTGCTGGAAGGGCGCGGCGCCGGCGCCGGGCCGACCGCCTCGGCCGTGGTGGCGGACTTGATCGACCTCGCGCGCGGCCGCCTGACGCCGCCTTGGGGACAGGACAGCCTGGCCGACATCCCGGTCGTGCCCGGAGGCGAGCATGTCGGCGCGTTCTACCTGCGCCTGATGGTCACCGACCGGCCCGGCGTGATCGCCGACGTCGCCGCCATCCTGCGCGATTACGGCGTCTCGCTCGAATCGCTGCTGCAGCACGGCCGCAGCTCGCAGGAGGCGGTGCCGGTGGTTCTGGTGACGCATGAAGTGCAGGAAGCGCCTATGCTGGCGGCCACGGAGCGCATCGCGGCGCTGCCCGCGATCCTGGAACCACCCGCCTTGATCCGCATCGAAGCTGGCTGAAAGGTCCCCACCCATGGAAATGAATTACGACCGCAACTTGGCGATGGAGCTGGTCCGGGTCAGCGAGGCGGGGGCGCTGGGGGCCAGCCGCTGGATGGGGCGCGGCAACAAGAACGAGGCCGACGGCGCCGCAGTGGAAGCGATGCGCCGCGCCTTCGACAGCTTGGCCATCGACGGCACGGTGGTGATCGGCGAGGGCGAGATGGACGAGGCGCCGATGCTCTATATCGGCGAGAAAGTGGGCAGCGGCGGCCCGGCGATGGACATCGCGATCGACCCGCTCGAGGGCACCACCATCACCGCCAAGGGCGGGCCGAACGCCATGGCCACAGTGGCACTGGCCGAACGCGGCAACTTCCTGCACGCGCCCGACATCTACATGCAGAAGATCGCCGTCGGCCCCGGGCTGCCCAAAGGCGTGGTGCATCTGGACGCGCCGATCGGCGACAACCTGCGCAACCTGGCCGCGGCCAAGCAGGTCGACATCGGCGAGCTGGTGTTGTGCACGCTGGACCGCGACCGCCATGCCGAGATGATCGCGGGGGCGCGGGAAGCCGGGGCGCGCATCATGCTGATCGGCGATGGCGACGTGTCGGGCGTGATCATGGCGGCGCAGGCCAATAGCGGCGTCGACATCTTCGTAGGCGTTGGCGGCGCGCCGGAGGGCGTGCTGGCCGCCGCGGCGCTGCGCTGCCTGGGTGGGCAGATGCAAGGGCGGCTGCTGTTCGAGGACGCGGCGCAGGCCGAGCGGGCGCGCGGCATGGGCGTCGCCGACCCGAGCCGGGTCTATGAGCTGGAGGAAATGGCGAAGGGCGACGTGATGTTCGCGGCCACCGGCGTCACCACCGGGCCGATGCTGCGTGGAGTCCGCCGCTGGGCGACGGGCGCGGTGACGCATTCGCTGGTGATGCGGAGCAAATCGGGCACGGTGCGGTATGTCGAGGCGCACCACAATTTTGCGACCAAGACTTGGCAGCCGAACTGAGGGCGTCGGCCACCCTCCAGCTTGCGGCCGCCACCCTCACCCCGGCCCTCTCCCGCCGGCGGGAGAGGGAGAAACGTTACACCCCCGGTTGGGCGGACTTGGCGACCAGGAGCTTCACCTCCTCGACGGCCTCGGTGAAGCGGTGGTTCAGCAAGGTCAGCGCCTCGCCGTTGGACTTCTGGATCAAGCCGCTGATCTCCTGCATGTTGGACACCGCCCGCTCATAAGCCGATTTCAGCATGTCGGCTTGCTGGGCGGCGCGGGATTGCGGCGTCTCGGTGGCGGAGAAATGGCGCATGCCATCCGACAGTTCAGCCATGGTCTGCTGCATGATTTCCATGTTGCGCCGGGCGATCGCCTGCGCTCCCTCCAGCGCAACCTTGTTGGCGGCCGCGAGCGTCTCGAGGTTGCGCCGATGCGCGCCCATCAGCGCTTCGATGTCGGGAACCGGCATCTTCATGCCGCCAAGCATCTTGGTGAACTCGTTCATGGCCGAAGCGCTCATGTCGGCGAAGTTGCGGCTCATGGCGTTCGCGGTGTTCATCCCTGTCTGCGCGGCCTCTTCGGCAGCCTTGGCTTGATTGTTCATCCCATAGCTGTCGTCGGACATATCCGCGATCCTTTTATGTTTAAGCCGTCCGTCTTCTTTAAAGCGTATTGGCTTTTGGGCAAATGCACACCCGACATTAACCTGCACCCAGCGGTTGGGCCACCGGCATCAGGGCGAAGGCGGCGGCGGCTGCTCCGGCGGCGGCGGCGGGTTGGATATCATCAGCGTGTCGGGCGCGGCTGGTGGTTCAGCGGCGGGTTCGGCCGGGACGTCCACCACTCCCTCGACGGGGTCGTCCATGCCGGCCGGGCTCGCACCGCCTGGCATCATGCCGGAGAAGCGCTCGGCTTGGTCCAGCGCCTTGTCCAGCGCGGCCATGGTGCTGGCGAGGTCGGCGCTTTCGTCGTCCCGCCAGGCGCGCAGGGTGTAGAGCCAAACCGCGACCAGGCCCTGGGAGCGCAGCGTGCCACGCAGCCCGGCGGCGGAGATACCCGCCGCCTCCAGCATCCAGGCCATGCTGCGGCCGGTGGCGCCAGCGAGCGCGATCGAGAGCGCCGGGTCCCGCGGGAGATAGGCGAGCAGGGCCAGCATGCCCGGGCGATGCTGCTGCAGCACGTCGAAGCGGCGCATCAGCAGGTCGAACAGGCGGTCGCGCGCCAGCGGTTCGTTGGCGGGCTCGGCCAGCGCGGCGGCATCGGCCAGCAGTCCGAACCGCATCAGCACCGCGCCCGGCCCGGGGAACCGCAGCCGCGCCTGGTCGAGCGGCAGGCCGGCGTTGCGGGCGGCCTCCACGATGCTGAGCCCGGACCAGCCGGTCAGGGCCGCCTGGTCAAAGGCGGCGGCGATCAAGGCGCGGTCGAAATCGGTGGTGTCCATCGTGCTCCCCAGGGCGCTCCGCACGGCGCTCCCTATGGCGGTCAACGTGGCAGCAGCGGCGCAGATTGCGAGAGCGGACGGAATGTCACATCGAGAGTTCGCGCGAGCGTGCGGTGGCGGCGGCGATGGCGCGGCGCATGGCGGCGGGCCAGGCGTCCTCCGCCATCAGCACGGCCAGGGCGCGCTCGGTGGTGCCGGCGGGGCTGGTGACGGCCCGGCGCATCGCAGCGGGCGGCTCGGCGCTGGCGGCCAGCAGCGCGCCCGAGCCGGCGACGGTCTGCCGGGCCAGACGGGCGGCCAGTTCGGGCGGCAGGCCTTGTTCGATGGCGGCCTGCTCGAGCAGTTCGGCGAGCAGGAACACGTAAGCCGGGCCGCCGCCGGACAGCGCAGTCACCGGGTCGAGCAGGGCTTCGTCCTCGAGCCAGGCGACCTCGCCGATGGCGCTCAACAGCCCGTCGCTCAGCGCGCGCTGCTCCGGGGTGACGGCGGGGGCGGCGAAGGCGGCGGTGAAGCCCTGGCCGATCGCCGCCGGCGTGTTGGGCATGGCGCGGACGATCGCGGCGGCCGGGCCGACCAGGGCGGCGATGCTGGCCACGGTGCGCCCCGCCATGATGGAGAGCACGACCGCGTCACGCGTGAATGGCGCCATGCCGGGCACCGCCTCGGCCGCCACTTGCGGCTTGACGGCGAGGATCACCGCATCCGGCCGGAAGCCGGGCGGGATTTCGTCCGCACGGGAAACGATCGCCGCACCCGAGAGAGCCGGCGTGGGGTTCGGATCGACCACCACGCTCGGGCCCAGCCCTGCTTTCACCCAGCCGGCCAGCATGGCGCTGCCCATGCGGCCGCCGCCGAGCAGCAGGACGGAGGGGCTCACGCCTCGCCCACGCACTCCAGCATGGCGGCGGCCAACGCGTCGGTGGGGGACTTGCCGCCCCACAGCACGAACTGGAACGCCGGGAAGAAGCGCTCGCACTCGGTGATGGCGATGTCCACCATGTCCTCGAGGCTCTCCGCCGAGGCCCCGCGCGCGCCGCGCAGCAGCATAGAGTGTCGGAACAGCGGCATGCCGTCGTCGCTGTCCATGCCGAAATGGCCGATCCAGAGCTTCTCGTTGGCCAGCGCCAGCAGCTCGTACAGCGCGGTGCGCCGGCCGGCCGGCACCTTCAGGTCGAACGCGCAGGTGAAGTGCATGGCGCTGATCTCGGGCGACCAGGAGAAATACAGCCCGTAATCACACCACTTGCCCGGCGCTTCGGCTGCCATCTCGCCGTCGCTGCGGCGGTCGAACACCCAATCGTTGTTGCCGACGATCTGCTCGAGCGCGTCAAGCGGATTGGCAGCATGCTCATTTGTTTGGACGGGCAGCAGGGTCGGCATCGTGGGGTCTCCCCATCTGGAGGAAGGCCGTATGCGAGGCGTGCCAAGGGCTTGGCCGGACGACTCGACACGGGATGACACTAACGGGGTGCAAAGCCTCCTTGCAACCCCGCGTTGTTGCAGATGCTCAGATGCCGTTCGGGTCGGGAAAGTCGGTCACCGCGCCCCCCGGCGCGTCACCCGACGTCGGGTCGGGCGGGGCGTCGCCGGCCGCGATCCCGGCGGCGGCTCCCTCGAGCGCCGCCAGACGGCGCTCCAGCTCCGCCAGCTTGGCTTCGGCGATCTCCTGCCCGGCGCGGGCGTTGGCGGCGATCGTCTGCACCGCCTCGAGGTCCTCGCGGCGAACCAGGTCCAGCTTGCGGATGGCCTCGTCGACGCGGGCGCGGATGGTGGCCTCGGCCTCGTCGCGCAGGCCGGTGAGGGCTGAAAAGGCGCCGCCGGCAACGCCAGCCAGGTCGTCGAAAAAGCGCGGGCGGTCGTTCATGGCGGGGCGGCTCCCATCGTCCGAGTCGTTTCTGCCTATTTATATAGCGCAATCGCGGTGGTTTGCACGGCGCTTGGGATGTGTGTTTGGTTGGGGATCATGGACGCAAAACCGCTCGCTTTGACGATGGGGGACCCGGCCGGGATCGGGGGCGAAATCACCGCCGCCGCCTGGCGCGCTCTGGCACCGGCTGGCCCGGTATTCGCCCTACTGGCAGACCCGTTCTGGGTGGGCGGGCTGGACGTGCCGATGGCGGTGGTGCGCTCGCTGGCGGAAGCGGCCGACGTGTTCGGGTCGGCGCTGCCGGTGCTGGCGGTGGAACTGCCCGCCATCGCCCGCCCGGGCCGGCCCGACCCGGCGAACGCGCCCGCGGTGATCGCCAGCATCGAACGCGCGGTACGGCTCGCCATGGCGGGCGAGGCGGGCGCGGTGGTGACCAACCCGATCAGCAAGGCCGTGCTGTACCAAGCCGGCTTCCCGCATCCCGGCCATACCGAGTTCCTCGGCGAGCTGACCGGCGGCGACCCGGTGATGATGCTGGCTTGCCCGCAATTGCGTGTGGTGCTGGTGACGGTGCATGTCTCGCTGAAGGATGCGCTGGCGGGGGTGACCACCGCGGCCATCCTCGCCACCGCCCGCGCGACGGTGGCGGCGCTGCGGCGGGATTTCGGCATCGCGCAGCCCCGGCTGGCGATCGCCGGGCTCAACCCGCATGCCGGCGAGGGCGGGGCGATGGGGCGCGAGGAGCTGGAGGTGATCATCCCAGCCGTCGCCGCGTTGCAGCAGGAAGGGATCGTGGCCGCCGGGCCGTATCCGCCCGACACCATGTTCACCGTGGCGGCGCGGGCGGGCTACGATGCGGCGGTGTGCATGTATCACGACCAGGGGCTGATCCCGCTCAAGACGCTGGACATGGCGGGCGGCGTGAACGTGACATTGGGGCTGCCGATCATCCGCACCTCGCCCGACCACGGCACGGCATTCGACATCGCGGGCCAGGGCCGCGCTGATCCGGGCAGCCTGGTGGCGGCGCTGCGCCTGGCGGCGGAGCTGGCAGAGCGCAGGCAAGCGGCGGGGAGGGCAGCGGCATGATCCGGCTTGGGGTGAACATCGACCACGTCGCCACCGTCCGCAACGCGCGCGGCGGGTCCCACCCCGACCCGTTGGACGCGGCGCTGGTGGCGATCGCCGCGGGGGCGGACAGCATCACCGCCCACTTGCGCGAGGACCGGCGGCACATCCGCGACGCCGACATCCGGGCGCTGCGGGAGCGGATCACGGTGCCGCTGAACTTCGAGATGGCGGCGACGGAGGAGATGGTGGCGCTGGCGCTCGAGCTTCGGCCCCATGCCGCCTGCATCGTGCCGGAGAAGCGCGCCGAGGTGACGACGGAGGGCGGGCTGGACGCGGCCGGGCAGATGGATGCGCTGCGCCCCATGGTGGCGGCGATGCGCGCGGCGGGGATCCGCGTGTCGCTGTTCATCGACCCCGACCCGCGGCAGTTGGCGGCGGCGGCCGAGCTGCAAGCCGCCGCCGTGGAGCTGCACACCGGCGCCTATGCCGAGGGACGGCCCGGCGAACTCGAGCGGCTGCGGGCAGCGGCGGAAATGACCGCGGGGCTCGGCCTGGAGTGCCACGCCGGGCATGGGCTGAGCTATGGCAACGTGCAGCCGGTGGCAGCGCTGCCAGAGGTGATGGAGCTCAACATCGGCCACTTCATCATCGGCCAGTCGATTTTGGACGGCCTGCCCGCGGTGATCGCCCGCATGCGGGAGCTGATCCTGACGGCGCGGCCGTGATCGAGACCGCAAGGCTGCGGCTGCGTCCGTGGCAGGACGGAGACCGGGCGCCGTTCGCCGCGATGTCGGCCGATCCGGAGGTGATGCGCTACCTGATGCACCCGGCGAGCCCCGATGTGGTGGATGCCTGGATCGATCGGCAGATCGCGCGCCAGGCGGAGCACGGCTTCTGCTTCTGGGCGGTAGAGGAGCGGGCGAGCGGCGCTTTCGCCGGGGTCGTCGGGTTGGCCCGGATCAGCTACGAGGCGCATTTCACCCCCGCCGTGGAAGTGGGCTGGCGCATCCCGCGGCCATTCTGGGGACGGGGCTACGCGCCCGAGGCGGCCTTGGCGTCGCTGCGCTTCGGCTTCGATGACCTTGGGCTGCAGGAGATCGTGGCCAATGCTTGCAGCGAGAACGTCAAGTCCCAGCGGGTGATGCAGAAGATCGGCATGACCCGGGATCCGGCGGATGACTTCGATCATCCTATGATGACTGATGATCACCCGCTGCGGCGGCACGTGCTGTATAGGGTGGGCGCAACTGCGGCTTAGGAGCGCGCCATGGTCAAATTCACCATCCTGCTGCGCCGCAACCCAGCGATGACGCATGAGGAATTCGCCGCCTATCACCGCGAGCAGCACGCCCCGCTGTTTTGTTCGCTGCCTGTCGTGCAGCAGCATGTGCGGCGCTATGTTCAGTGCCACACTATCGCGGCGACCCTGCCCGGCCTGCCGCCAATCGAGTTCGACGGCATCACTGAACTCTGGTTCGACGACGCGGCCGGGCTCGAGGCGGTGTTCACCGCACCGGGCTACATGGAAACGATCCGGCCGGACGAGGCGAAGTTCCTGGACCTGCATGGCTGCGAGTTCGTGCTGTCGACCGAAACGGTGCTGATCGGCTGAGCCTTTCACCGCCATGCCAGGCCCTGAGCCTGGCGCGACAGAAGGGCGGTTGCCTCAGTTGGCGGCAGGCGCCTTGTGGTGGGAGAAGCAGCCCATCTCGTAGCAGCCGAACAGCGCCACCGCGCCGGCCCCGATCGCGAGCTTCTCGCCGGTGGAAAGCCCCGTCGAATGCGCCGCCGCCGGCGCCGCCTGTGCACCATTGCCCACCGTCACGCCCACGCGCTGGGCCTGCTGCGGTCCGCCACCTTGGGGCAGGTAGTCGACCGTGACTTGTTGCCCGGGCGGCAGGGAGCCGACATAGCCGGCGAAGGCGCGCAAGCTCGGGAACACCGTGCCGTCGACCGCGATGATCTGGTCCCCGGGTTTGAACCCGGCCTGCGCGCCGGCCGAGCCTGGCTTCACCCCAGACACCTGCAACAGCTCGAACGTCATGTTCGCGTCGTTGATCACCTGGCCGCGGCGGATGTCCATGCCCAGCGCGCCACCCTTATGCGGCAGGCTCTGCGCCTGGTTCTCCGGCAGTAGGCGGTAGCCCATCTGGTTGTCCGCCTGTGCCGCTGTGGTCAGCAGCAGGCCGGCCGCAAGTGCCGCCGCGACGAGGCGCATGCGCTCAGACCGAGACCGTGCCTTCGTCGGGCAACTGGCCGTTGGGCGTGGCGGCGTGCACTGCGTTGGGCAAGTGTTGCGAGAGTTGCGACAGGAAGTCGTTCGGCTCCATGCCGGCTTGGTTGGCCATGCCGTTCACCTGCTCCTGGCCGAACACGGACTGGAGCTGGCTTGGCGACACTTGCTGGTTCGGCCCGTTGCCCACCCAGGATTGCGCGAGGTGGCCAAGGCCGGCCTGCTCGAACTGGCTCACCAGGCCGCCCAGACCACCTGCCATGCCGCCGCCGGCCATGTTGCCACCCATCGTGCCGCCGCCAGCGCCGCCCATGCCGCCTTGCAGCAGGCTGCCGAGCACGCCCGCCATCGGCGAGTTGGTCCCGCCGGCGCCGCCGAGCACGTTGCCGATGATCGAATCGAAAAGACCCATGGAAAATTTATCCCTGTTAAACCGGGGCTTTCGCCCGCGGATGCGACTCTCGCCAGACCTGCAACAGACGGCTGGCGTCCACCGCGGTGTAGCGTTGCGTGGTAGAAAGGCTGGCATGGCCCAGCAGTTCCTGAATGGAGCGCAGATCGGCGCCGCCCGCGAGCAAATGTGTGGCGAAGGAGTGGCGCAGCGCGTGCGGGGTCGCGTGTTCCGGCAGGCCGGTGAGGCGGCGGTAGCGGCGCATGGTGCGCTGCGCCACGCCCGGATTGAGCCGGCCGCCGCGCACGCCGACGAACAATGGGGCCGCCGGGTCATGCCCGGTGGGATGGAGCCCCAGCCAGGCGCTCAGCGCCTCCCGCACGGCGGTCAGGAGGGGGACGAGGCGCTGCTTCTGCCCCTTGCCGGTCACGCGCAGCGCGGCGCCGGGCGCTGGCACGTCGCGCACCTGCAGCGCCAAGGCCTCGGCGATGCGCAACCCGGCGCCGTATAACAAGGTGAACAACGCCGTGTCCCGCGCCTGCACCGCCGGGTCGTCTGCGTCCTCGCCGATGCTGCCGGTGAGTTCCAGCGCGTCCGCTTCGGTGAGCGCCTTCGGCACGCCGGGCTGTTGCTTGGGGGTGCGCAGCAGGCTGGCGGCGGGGTTGGCGGTGGCGTGGCGGCGGGCGAGATAGCGGTAGAAGGTGCGCACCGCCGCGAGATGGCGGGCGCGGGTGGCGTTCACATGGCCGCGGCCGGCGCCTTCGGACAGCCAGGCGCGAAAGTCGGCCTGCGCGGTGGCGGCCAGCGAGGCAAGGTCCGGCTCGGCACCGGTGTGGCGGACCAGGAAGCCGAGGAAGTCGGCGATGTCGCGGCCGTATTCCTGCACGGTGAGCGGCGAGGCCCGGCGCTCCTCCGCCAGCCAGGCGAGGAAGGCGAGGCGGGCGGCTTCGCCGGTCACTGCTCGCCCAGTGTCATGCCTGCAGCGCCAGGTGGTGCCGGGCGTGGCTGCGTTCATGCGTGATCAGCCACTGCTTGCGGGCCAGTCCGCCGCCATAGCCGGTGAGGGTCGCGTCCGCACCGACCACCCGGTGGCACGGGACGATGATGGAGAGCGGGTTGGCGCCGTTGGCCAGCCCCACTGCGCGGGAGGCGCCGGGCCGGCCGATCTGGGCGGCGAGGCGGCCGTAGCTGATGGTGTCGCCGGGCGGGATGGCGCGCAGGGCTTGCCAGACGAGGCGTTGGAACGGGGTGCCGGCTGTCGTGGTGGGAATGGCGTCGAGCGCGGCGAGGTCGCCGGCGAAGTAAGCGGCGAACGAGTCTGCGGCTGGGCCGGCGGGGCTGGGCTCGATGGTGTGCGGACCATAGTAGAGGCGGAGCAGGCGGCGCAGGCGGTCTTCGTAGTCGCTGAAGTCGACCGCGCGCAGGGCGGCTCCGTCGGAGACGAGCAGGATGGTGCCGACAGGGGACGGGATTTGGCTCAGCAGCAGGGTCGGCGCGGTTACGATGCCCATGCGGACCTGCATGCCGGGATTCGCGGGCGGAGACTAGGCGGGCGGATACGGTGCGGCGACCCCTCACCCAACCCTCTCCCAGGGGGAGAGGGCCTCTTGGTCTGAGGGCTACTGCATGACGGGGGCGAGTTCGGTCACTGAGGGCGCGTCGTCGCCGAGCCAGTCGGGGTTCTTGGCAGTGCCGTCGAACAGCGCGCTGGTCTTGAACAGCTCGTACTTGCCCTTCAGCGCATAAGGGCGGGAGCGCGCGAGCAAGTCGGCAAGCTTCGCCGGGTCCATCGGCTGGAACGTGCGGACGGCCTCGAACGCCTGGTCGAGGTCGCGCTGGCTCTCCACCCCGGTGATCACCACCGAGGTCGGCAGGTTGAGCGAATAGTGCAGGTATTCCACGGGTTGGATCGGCGCCTGGCTCTTCAGCAGCACGCTATCGGCGAAGCTCTTCATGCCCAGCACCGCGATGCCCTGCTCCACCAGACGGGGCAGCACCAATTGGGCGAAGCTGCGGAAGTGCGCGTCCATCACGTTGAGCGGCATCTGCACGGCGTCGAACAGGAAGCCGTTCTCGGCTGCCACGTCCAGCATGTGCAGGTGGATGCGCGGGTCCTTATGACCGGTGAAGCCGATGTAGCGCAGCTTGCCGGCCTGCTTGGCCGCCATCAGCGCCTCCGCGGCGCTATCCTCGGCGAAGATGCGGTCGGGGTCGTCGTAGCGCAGGATCTCATGGTGCTGGACCAGGTCGATCCGGTCGGTGCGCATGCGCTTGAGCGAGGTGTCGATCTGGCTCATGGCCTCCTGCTTGGTGCGGCCGTCGATCTTGGTCATCAGGAACACGCGGTCGCGGTAGCCGCCCTGGTCCAGCGCCACGCCGACCCGCAGCTCGGACCGGCCCTTGTTGTAGTCCCAGCAGTTGTCGACAAAGGTAATGCCGCGGTCGATGGCCTGGTGGACCAAGTGCACGGCTTCCTCGTCGCTCACGGCGGACTTGCCGAGATGGAAGCCGCCGAGGCCGATGGCGGAGATCAGCTCGCTGGAGCGGCCGAAGCGGCGATAGAGCATGTCGCCATGGCGCTCGCCCGGGTCGGTGACAGTGACGAGGGTGGGTGCGGTTGCGGACATTGGCGGTCTCCCGAGGCAACAACCTGTTAAAGACCTCGACGGTGCGGTAGTTGCTTCTCCTCCCTCCCTCTCCCTCTGGGAGAGGGTCGGGGTGAGGGGCCAGCGGTGCAGCAGGGTGCCAGCGAGCCCTCACCCCTGCTCTCCCCCAGGGGGAGAGGGAGAAGAAGCGAAAGATTAACATTCGGGAGCAACGCCATGGACCCCATCCCCCTCAACCGCGCCGCGCTCCCACACCTGGCCCCGCCCGTCCACACCCCCCGCTTCGACCCGGCATCCATCCAGCCCGGCATCGTGCATCTCGGGCTCGGCGGCTTCCACCGCGCCCACATGGCCCGCTACATCCACACCCTGATGGACAGCCATCCAGACGCGCTGCAATGGGGCATCGTCGGCGCCGGGCTGATGCCGGGCGACCGCCGCATGGCCGAGAGCCTGCAGCCGCAGGACAACCTGTACACGCTGGTGGAGCGCAGCGGCAGCGACGAGACCGTCACCGTGATCGGCTCGCTGGCCGGGGTGATCTTCGCCGGCGAGGACAGCACGGCCCTGCTCGACGCGATCTCCCAGCCCGCCATCCGCATCGTGAGCCTCACCGTCACCGAGCACGGCTATTGCCTCAACCGCGCGACCAAGCGGCTCGACCTGGAGAACGCGCTGATCAAGGCGGACCTCGCCCAGCCGGACCGCCCCCGCAGCGCCATCGGCATCATCGTGGCCGCCGCGCGCCGCCGCCGCGACGCAGGCATGGCGCCGTTCACCGCGCTCTCCTGCGACAACATCCAGCACAACGGCACCGTGCTGCGGGACGCGGTGCTCACCCTGGCGACGCAGCAGGACCCGGAGCTGGCGCGCTGGATCGAGGCCGAGATCAGCTTCCCGAGCACCATGGTGGACCGCATCACCCCCGTCACCACCGAGGCGCAAATTGCCGACTTGGCGGCGCGGCACGGCATCGCCGACCGTTGGCCGGTATTTAGCGAAACCTTCACACAGTGGGTGATCGAGGACCGCTTCATCGCTGGCCGCCCCGCCTGGGAGGAGGTTGGCGCCCAGTTCGTCGCCGATGTGGCGCCGTACGAGTTCATGAAGCTGCGCCTGCTCAACACCAGCCATCTCGCGGTCTCGGGGCTGGGGCGGCTGGCCGGCTACGTGACCGTGGACGAGGCGATGGCCGACCCGCTGCTCACCCGCTACATGCGCGCGCTGATGGACCGCGAGACCGGCCCCACCCTGCCGCCAGTGCCGGGCATCGACCTCGCCGCCTACAAGGCGACCCTGATCGAGCGCTTCGCCAACACCGCCATCAAGGACACGGTGGAGCGCGTCAACACCGACGCGCCGGTCAACATGCTGGTGGACCCGATCCGCGACCGGCTGGCGGCGGGGCAGAGCATCGACCTGCTGGCGCTGGGGCTGGCCGCCTGGCTGCGCCGGGTGCGCGGGGAGGACGAGCAGGGCCAGCCGATCGACGTGCGCCACCCGCTGGCCGCCCTGCTGCGCGAGCGCGCCATCGCCGGCGGACCCGACCCGGCGCCGCTGCTCGCCATCACCGAGCTGTTCGGCACCATGGGGGAAAATCCCAAGCTCGCCGGCCCGGTTCGGCACTGGCTCGCCTCGCTGTACCGCCAGGGCAGCCGCGCCACGGTGGCCGACGCCGCGGCCACACTCGGGTTCTAAAATAAGCGGGCGCCGAGCGCTGGTTGACGCCTCGCCAGCGCAGTGACAACTTCGTAATCAACCGCCGCAGATCGCGGCCAACAGAGTCGTCATTGGGAGGACACATCGATGCCTACGCGCGGGATACCGAAGCCCGGGGCGCATCTGCGCGCCGCTTTCGCCACCGCTACGCTGTCGGCCGCGCTGCTCACCACCGCCCCGGCCTGGGCCGACGCCAACCTCACCATCGCGACCGTCAACAACGGCGACATGGTGGTGATGCAGAAGCTCTCGGCGCAGTTCGAGCAACAGCACCCGGACATCCACCTGCATTGGGTGGTGCTGGAGGAGAACGTGCTGCGCCAGCGCGTGACCACGGACATCGCCACCAAGGCGGGCCAGTTCGACATCCTGACCATCGGCAACTACGAGGTGCCGATCTGGGCCAAGCAGGGCTGGATCATCCCGATGGACAATCTGCCCGCCAGCTATGACGTGAACGACCTGCTGAAGCCGGTGCGCGACGGGCTGACCTATAACGGCAAGATCTACGGCCTGCCGTTCTATGCCGAGAGTGCGATGACGTACTATCGCACCGACCTGTTCAAGAAGGCCGGCATCACCATGCCGGAGGCGCCGACCTACACGCAAATCCGCCAGTTCGCCGACAAGATCACCGACAAGTCCAACCAGGTCTACGGCATGTGCCTGCGCGGCAAGCCGGGCTGGGGCGAGAACATGGCCTACA
This sequence comes from Acetobacteraceae bacterium, assembly GCA_965198565.1. GTDB lineage: Bacteria > Pseudomonadota > Alphaproteobacteria > Acetobacterales > Acetobacteraceae > LMUY01. The sequence continues at coordinate 804,344 of OZ240665.1, forward strand.
TCACCACCCTGGTGGACACCGATGGCGGCCAATGGTTCAACGAGAAGTGGCAGCCGACGATCAACACGCCGGCTTGGAAGACCGCCATCACCTATTACGACGACATCCTGAAGACCGACGGCCCGCCCGGCGCCTCCTCCAACGGGTTCAACGAGAACCTCGCGTTGTTCGCCAGCGGCCACTGCGGCATGTGGATCGACGCGACGGTGGCGGGCGGCCTGCTGTACGACAAGAAGCAGAGCCAGGTGGCGGACCAAGTGGGCTTTGCGCCCATCCCGGCCGGCAGCTACAAGGGCGGCCCGACTTGGCTGTGGTCGTGGAACCTGGCGATCCCCGCCACCTCCAAGCAGCAGGACGCCGCCAAGACCTTCATCACCTGGGCGACGTCGAAGGAGTATATCGGCTTGGTCGCCAAGGCGAACGGCTGGGTTGCCGTGCCGCCGGGCACGCGGCAGTCCACCTACGACAATCCCGACTACCAGAAGGTGGCGCCGTTCGCGGCCTTCGTGCTGAAGGCGATCGAGTCGGCCAATCCGGACGGCCAGACCGAGCATCCGCGGCCCTATACTGGCGCCGCATTCGTGGCGATCCCCGAGTTCCAGGGCATTGGCACCAATGTGGGCCAGACCATTGCCGGAACGCTGACCGGCCAGACTACGGTCGACGCCGCATTGACATCGGCGCAGTCGGCGACGGAGCGGACGATGCGCCAGGCGGGGTATCCGAAATAGCGAGCGCGACCACCGCAACGCTCCCCGGCAGCGGCGCCACCGCTGCCGGGCCCACCCGAAGCACGAGCACGGTCCTGGTCGCCCCCTCGGTGGCCGTCTTGCTGCTGTGGATGATCGTGCCGCTGGCGATGACCCTGTGGTTCTCGGTCCAGCGCTATAACCTGCTGGACCCGACCGTCACCGGGTTCGCCGGTATCTCGAACTACCAGGACCTGGTTACCGATCCGGACTTCTGGGTGTCCCTGCGCAACACGCTGGTGCTAGTCGGCTCGGTGCTTGTGATCACCGTGTGCGGCGGCGTACTGCTGGCGGTGCTGTTCGACCAGGATTTCCCGGGGCGCAATATCGCCCGCGTGCTGGCCATCTCGCCGTTCTTCGTCATGCCGACGGTGAGCGCGCTGATTTGGAAGAACCTGCTGATGCACCCGATCTACGGCGTGCTGGGCGCGATTGCGCGCGCGTTCGGGCTGCAGCCGGTGGATTGGTTCGGGCAGTTTCCGCTGGCGTCGGTGATCGCCATCGTCGCCTGGGAGTGGCTGCCGTTCGCGTTGCTGATCCTGCTGACGGCGGTGCAGTCGCTGGACCTCGAGCAGCGGGAGGCGGCGCGCATGGATGGCGCCGGGCCGGTGGCGCAGTTCTTCTACATCACCCTGCCGCACCTGCAGCGCGCGATCAGCGTGGTGGTGATGATCGAGACCATCTTCCTGCTGACGGTGTTTGCCGAGATTTTCGTCACCACCTCGGGCGGCCCCGGCAATGCGACGACGAATTTGGCGTTCCTGATCTACATCCGCGCCTTGCTGCAGTTCGACGTGGGGGGCGCGTCGGCGGGGGGCGTGGTGGCGATTATCCTCGCCAACATCGTGGCGTTCTTCCTGGTCCGCAGCATCGGCCGCCGGCTCGAGGTTTAGGCGGTGAGAGTGGGCATGCGGCTATGTCGTTTGGCTGGCTCCCTCTCCCGTTCTTCACGGGAGAGGGCTGGGGTGAGCGCCCTTTTCACGGCCTCCCGCGGTGGCTTCGCACCCTCACCCCGACCCTCTCCCGCCCGCGGGAGAGGGAGAGGGACGCTGGGAGTGGGCAGCGCATGAAAGACAGCCTGACTCGCAAGACCGTCATCACCCTGGTGGGCTGGGGCATGGCGGCGTTGCTGTTCTTCCCGATCTTCTGGATGGTCCTGACCAGCCTCAAGACCGAGCGCGAGGCCGTCACCGCCAGCCTGTCCTTCACGCCCACTCTCGAATCCTATCGCGACGTGCTGGCGCAGGCGAACTACTTCGGCTTCGCCTGGAACAGCGTGGCAGTCTCCATCGGCGCCACCGTGCTGGCGCTGCTGTTCGCCATCCCCGCCGCCTACGCCATGGCGTTCCACCCCACCAAGCGCACCCGCGGCACACTCTTATGGATGCTGTCCACCAAGATGCTGCCGCCAGTCGGCGTGCTGGTGCCGATCTACCTGCTGTTCCGCAACGCCGGGCTGCTCGACACCCGCACCGGCCTGATCATCATGGACATGCTGGGCAACCTGCCTATCGTGGTCTGGATGCTGTTCACCTTCTACAAGGAAGTGCCGAACGAGATCCTCGAAGCCGGGCGCATGGACGGCGCGCGCACCGGCGGCGAGGTGTGGTTCCTGCTGCTGCCGCTCACCATGCCGGGGGTCGCCTCCACCGCGCTGCTGTCCATCATCCTGTGCTGGAACGAGGCGTTCTGGAGCCTCAACCTCACCTCGTCGCAGGCGGCACCGCTCACCGCGTTCATCGCCTCGTTTTCCTCACCAGAAGGGCTGTTCTTCGCCAAACTCTCGGCCGCGTCCACGATGGCGGTGGCACCCATCCTGCTGTTCGGCTGGTTCAGCCAGCGGCAGTTGGTGCGCGGGCTCACCTTCGGCGCCGTGAAATAGAGGAGCATCGCCATGGCCACGCTCACCCTGCGCAACCTGCGCAAGTCCTACGGCGCCACCGAGGTCATCAAGGGCATTGACCTCGACATCGCAGACCGTGAGTTCGTGGTGTTCGTCGGCCCCTCCGGCTGCGGCAAGTCCACCCTGCTGCGCATGATCGCGGGGCTCGAGGAGATCACCGCCGGCGAGCTGCAGATCGACGGCCGGCGGGTGAACGACACCGGCCCGGCAGATCGCGGCCTGGCGATGGTGTTCCAATCCTACGCGCTCTACCCGCACATGACGGTTCGCGACAACATGGGCTTCGCGCTGCGCCTGGCCGGCGTGCCGAAGGCGGAGCGCAACCGCAAGGTGGGCGAGGCCGCGCGCATCCTGCAGCTCGAACCCTACCTGGACCGCCGCCCGAAGGACCTCTCCGGCGGGCAGCGCCAACGCGTGGCGATCGGCCGCGCCATCGTGCGCCAGCCGAAGGTGTTCCTGTTCGACGAGCCGCTCTCCAACCTGGACGCGGCGTTGCGCGGGCAAACCCGCATCGAGCTGCTGCGCCTGCATGAGGACCTGCAGGCCACCATGATCTACGTCACGCACGACCAGGTGGAAGCCATGACCATGGCCGACAAGATCGTCGTGCTGCAGGCCGGGCGGGTGGAACAGGTGGGCTCGCCGCTGGACCTGTATCACCAACCGGCCAATCTGTTCGTCGCCGGGTTCATCGGCTCGCCGCGGATGAACCTGCTGCCCGCCACCGTCGCGGAGGCGGAGGGCGGCCATGTGGTGGTGGCCACACGTTCCGGCGCGCGCGTGGCGGTGCCCGCGTCCGGCGCCATCCGGCCCGGCGATGCGGTGACGCTCGGCATCCGCCCCGAAGCGCTGCGGCACGACCCGGCGGGCGAACTGGCCGGCGAGGTGCGCCTGGTGGAGCGGCTGGGCGGCCTCACCCTGCTGCATGTGTCCGCCGAGGGCGGCGACGCGCTGACCGTGCAGACCGACGGCAACGACCCGACCACCCCGCACAGCCACGTCCGCTTCGCCGTGGATGGCGCGGCCTGCCACGTGTTCAATAGCGATGGCCTGGCCTTGCCGCGCCCCGTCATGCACACGCTCGCCGCGTAGCCGGACCGGTGTTCCTCGGGCTGGATTTCGGCACCTCCGGCGTCAAGGCGCTGCTGGTGGATGGCGGCGAACGCATCATCGGCAGCGCCACCGCGCCGCTCGCGGTCAGCCGCCCGGCGCCGGGCCATAGCGAGCAGGACCCGGCGGCCTGGTGGGAGGCGATGCGCCAGGTGGTCGGCGCGCTGCAACAGGCGCATCCGGCGGAGCTCGCCGCCACCCAGGGGATCGGCCTATCCGGCCAGATGCACGGCGCGGTGCTGCTGGACGAGGCGGGAGCGGTGTTGCGCCCCGCCATCCTGTGGAACGACGTGCGCGCCGCGGCGGAATGCGCCGAACTGGAAGCCGCGATGCCCACGCTGCGCCAGGTGACGGGCAACATCGCCATGCCGGGCTTCACCGCGCCCAAGCTGCTCTGGGTGCGCCGCCACGAGCCGGAGGTGTTCGCCCGCACCCGCACCGTGCTGCTGCCCAAGGCGTATATCCGCTATCGGCTGACCGGCGAGCGGATCGAGGACATGTCCGACGCGTCGGGCACGCTGTGGCTGGACGTGGGCGCCCGCGACTGGTCGGACGCAGCGCTGACGGCCACTGGGCTGTCCCGCGCCGCCATGCCGCGCCTGGTGGAGGGCAACGCGCCGGCCGGCCAGTTGCGCCCCGAACTGGCCGCCGAATGGGGCATGACCGGTCCCGTGCTGCTCGCCGGCGGCGCCGGGGACAATGCGGCGGGCGCGATGGGCCTGGCCGCGATCCGGCCCGGCGACGCCTTCGTCTCGCTCGGCACCTCCGGCGTGCTGTTCGCCACCACCGACCGCTACCGCCCCTATCCGCAGGGCGCGGTGCATGCGTTCTGCCACGCCATCCCGAACACCTGGCACCAGATGGGCGTCACGCTGTCGGCCGCGGCGTCGCTCGCCTGGTGGGCGGGCGTGGCAGGCGCCAGCGAGGCGGCGCTGATCGCCGAACTGGGCATGCCCACGGCGCCCAGCCCCGCACTGTTCCTGCCCTATCTCGGCGGCGAGCGCACACCCTATAACGACGGGACGTTGCGCGCGGGCTTTCTTGGCCTGTCGCACGACACCGGGCGCGCCGCGATGACGCAGGCGGTGCTGGAGGGTGTTGCGTTCTCCCTGCGCGACTGTCTGGACGCGCTGGCCGCCTCCGGCACGCAGGTGGCGGCGGCCGACGTGATCGGCGGCGGCTCGCGCTCGCGGGCGTGGACGGTGATTTTGGCGTCCGTGCTGGGCGTGCCGATGCGCCCCTTGGCGGCGGGCGAGCACGGCGGCGCGCTGGGCGCGGCGCGGCTGGCGCGGATGGCGGTGACGGGGGAGCCGCCCGAAGCGGTCTGCACCCCGCCGGCGCGGGAGGAGACGGTGGAGCCTCGCGCCGACCTCGCCGCAGCCTACGCCGAGAGGCTGGCGCAATACCGCGCGGCCTATTCCAGCGGCATGCTCCAGCGGCCAGTCTGATCCGGGCGCAAAGCCCCGCTCAAGCCGCAGCCTGCGCCCCGTGTAGCCGTTTGCGGATCGCTTCCAGGGCGTAGCCACTCTCGACCCGAGGCGCGTACGACATTGCGCGCGGGCTGCCCTCAGCGGCTGGATAGAGCCGGGCGAACTCCGCCGCGTTCTGGAACAGGGTGCGGCTGTCATCGTCGATGAACGTCTCGCTCGCGGCGCCCTCGGCCCAGATTGCGTCATGCTGCGCCAGTTCGATGTGCACGTAGTCGACGCGCTCGCAGCCCGTTGCCACACTGATCGAGTGCCCGTTCACGAGTAGCCGGGCCGGAACCAGGACGCCATCGATCAGCATGGCGTGGCTTGGCGAGACCAGCAGGTCCCGCTGTGGCGATCCGCCTCCAAGTGCCCCGGCGCGGATGCAAACCGGCCAGAGCTCACGCCGCCCGGCGAGGAAGCGCCCCGCATAGCTGCGCCGCCCCAGCCAGCGGATCGGCGCCCGTTCGCCCGTGACGGTGATGACGACATCGCCGATCGCCAACTGCTCGACCGGCCGCTCGCCGCGGTCGGTGAGGATGCGGGTGCCATGGCAGAAGCAGGCGACGGTGAGCACGTCGCCGTTGAGGTTGAAGTCGAGCGTGCTGGCATTGGGGATGGTCAGCACGTCGTTGTAGGGTGAGGAAATGGTCTGGCCCGCGGACGTGAAGGTCAGCACGTCGCCGTTGAGCGCGAGGCCGGCGTTTAAGCCCGCGAGTTCGTTCAGCACGATGGCATCACCAGGCGCCAGGCCGGAAATCGTGGCCGAGCTGGCGCTGCCGGTTGGAAATTCCACGATTCCGGTGTCGCCCGCAGCGAACACGATCGTCGGCTCGTATGCGCTACCCTCTAAGCTCAGCGTACCGCCGCTAATGACATAACTTTCTGTTTCGTTCGAGAACTCCTGGAACAACACCGTGCCGGGACCCGAGAGAATGTAGCTCGATACGGCCGGATCGGACACGGTAACAGTGCTCGAGACCTGGATGCCGACGGTGCCATCGGTATAGTAAGTCAGATCGTATGCGACTCCACCGCCCTGCACGGCGTTGAAGGGTGGACCGGCAACCCCACTCGTGCCGGCGTTTGGCCCAGATGAGGGAAGTACTACGAGGTCTGTGCCCCCCGTTCCATCTGGCTGCAATGCGTAACTATAGTTCCCAGCGTTGCCGACGGAAAGTGCATACGGGACTGTAAAGCTCGAATAACCGTATTCGGGGTTATACTCTATTTTGTAGTATGAAAGCGTTTCGGTAATCGGGCTTCCGTTCGACGTGAAGACAACCTGATTGGATGTGGCTGATACACCGAGACCACTGGTGGCGAAGGGCAGAAAGGTCAGGTTGATGACGTCTCCCGGGTATGCTGCTCCAATTTGATTTACGACGCCGAGCGTGGGAGGAAGAGTGTCATTGTATCCGTTGTAGACAAGGCTCGCTAACTGGTCGATCTGGAGTGTGCCTGTGGTTCCGCTGACAAAGCTGATCGCGCCGCCCCCGAAGGCGGGCACGCTGGTCAGGTCAAGCGTGCCGCCCGCGATTAGGAAGTTAGCTGACACATCGCCGTATTGGCTTGGGGTGGACGCCAGATCCAACGTTCCGGGACCCACCTGTTCCACGGTGCCTGGAAGAGCGGGCATGATGAAGCCACCGAACGTCGCATCAGCGTTGAGGAACGATGTGGACGTCCCACTCGGCTCGGACACCACCCAAAGCCCGTCTTCCCCCGCAATCTCGTAGCCGACGCCGGCATTCGCCGAGACGCCTGTCAAGGCCGCCGTCAGCTCCGTGCCGCCCGACCCATCGCTGCCGACCGCAAGGCCGAGCCCACTGGCGCCCGCAATCGTGAGGCTGGCGGTTGCGCCATCGGCAAACGTCTCCGGCACCCCGCCCGATGTCAGCACGACGCTGTTGCCGCTCACCGTGAGCGTCGTGCCGCTGGCATACGCCAACGCCGCCAAGTCGATCACGTCGCCACCGTTGAAGCCGGAGATCGTATTGTCCGGCGCGTCGCCGTCGATCAGCAGCGTGGCCGCGGAGCTGCCGAAGGCGAGCACGGCCGAACCCCCCGCGGTGGCGCTGGTCAATGCCAAGGTGCCGCCGCTGATCACGGCGGAGCCGGTGAAACCGCTGAGCGACCCGGCGAGAGCGAGCGTGCCATCGCCATACTGCACCAGCAAGCCGCTGCCACTCACGCTGCCCAGGAGGCTGGAGGTGCTGCCCGCCGCCTCGGTGAAGCCCAGGATGGCCGCATCGTAAACGACGCCGCCGGCGGACACCGTGTCGTCCAACGCGCCGCCCGCGGTCAAATTCTGCGCGCCGCCGCTCAGCACCACCGTGCCCGTGGTCAGGCCGCCCGCGACCAACTGCTCGGCCCCGGACGCTACCGACGTCGCAGAGGTGGCACCGCCCGCAAGAACCTGCTCGGTGGCCAGTGTGCCCTGCAGCATCGTGCCCGAGGCCGTGCCGCCGCTCACCACTAGGGTGCCTCCGGCCAGCACCACCGTGCCCAGCGCGGTGCCGCTGTCCAGCACTACGCTACCGCCATCGGCGATCTGCAGCCCGATCGCCTCGCCGCCGCCGCTGATCACCGCCGAGCCGCTGACCGTCGTTGCGGAGGCAACGCCGCCCGAACTCACGACCAGTGCACCGGCGATAATGCTGCCATCGTCCGTGCCGCCGCTGAGGATCTCGGTGCCGAGCACGTCCACGCTTGACGCAACCCCGCCGGCGAGAACGGCCAGCGTGCCGCTCTGGGACACAGAGCCGCTGACGGCTAAACCGGCGGACGACACCGTCTCCTGCGTGAAGGCCGAAACGATGCTGCCCGACGCCGTGCCGCCCGCGGCGACAACCAAGTGGCCGCCGGAACTCACGGTCGTGCCGATGGCCATCCCGCTCACCAGCTCAGTGGCCGCGCCGAATGCCACCGGACTCTCCTGGACGATGCTGTCGCTGGTGGTGCCGCCGGCCAGCACGGTCTGCGTGCCGATCACCCCATCACCCTGGGCAAGGCCGCCGCTGGAGATGGTTTGCATCCCGCCGGCGTTGACCAGGTCGGTCAGGGCCTGGCCGGCAGCCGAGACGATCTGCACGCCGCCGGGCTCGATCGTGCCGCCAGAGTCGGTGCCGCCGGAGAGCACCTCGGTGCCGTCGATGACGGTGCCGGTCGACAGGCCGCCAGCCAGCACGTCGAGCTCGCTGCCGGTTGGCACGGTGAAGCTGGTCTTGTCGCCACCGGAAGAAATTATCGTCATGCCGTCCCGCCTCTCTCCGATTGGTAGGTTAACGAGTCGTGACGCCAGCGCAAATATTTGGTGGGGAAGATGCGCATTCCTCCCGCGCCGGTGCCCCGAAAGCCACGAAAGCGCGTGCGCTCGGCGTTGTTTTCACCAGATAGAGCGGAACCGACCCGGAGGCCCACCATGCAGCTCGACCTCGCCAACAAGACCGCCCTCATCACTGGCGCCTCGAAGGGCATCGGGCTGGCCTGCGCCCGCACCCTGGCGGCGGAGGGCTGCCACCTCCACCTCGCCGCGCGCAACGGCCCGGCGATGGAGCAGGCGCGCGACGAACTCGTGGCCGCTCACGGCGTCCGCGTGACGGTTCATGCGCTGGACCTGTCGTCCACGGCGGCCATGGAGCAACTGGCCGAGGCCACCGCCGACAGCGACATCCTGATCAACAACGCGGGCGACATCCCGGCCGGCAAGCTCACCACCGTCAGCGACGCGGCGTTGCGGGCCGGGTTCGACCTCAAGCTGTTCGGCTACATCACGCTCACCCGCCTGTTCTACCCGCGCATGGCCGGGCGCGGCGGGGTGATCGTGAACATCATCGGCAACTCCGGCGAGAAATGGGACGCGAGCTACTTCGCCGGGTCGACCGGGAATGCGGCGCTGATGTCGTTCACCCGCGCCGTCGGCGGGGCCAGCCTGGATGACGGCGTGCGGGTGGTGGGGATCAACCCGGGGCCGGTCGCCACCGATCGGATGGTCAAGCTGATGCGGCGACGGGCCAAGGACAGTCTGGGCGACGAGAGCCGTTGGGAGGAGTTGTTCGACAAATACCCCGGCAAGCGCCCCGCGAGCGCCGAGGAGGTGGCGGACCTGACGGCGTTCCTGGCTTCGCCGCGGGCCGGGTATATCACGGGGACGATCGTGACCATCGATGGGGGAATCGCCTCGCGGGGGTCGGTGATTTAGCGCCCGAGCGTGTGTCGGCCACCCTCACCCCTGCCCTCTCCCGCCGGCGGGAGAGGGGGTCAGATGGCTTCCACCGCAAAGCGCACCTGACGCTGCAGGATGCCGCCGGGCTGCAGCACGCGCAGGCCGTGGTCCGGCACCGTCTCCATGTGGTTCACCGCGTCCGTCATGTTGCTGGCCGGCTCGACGGCGAAATACGGCTTGTCCGCCGGCGTGTAGACCACGGCGAAGCGGAAGATGTCGTCCGCCGTGATCACCAGACGCAGACCGTGCTCGGGCCGGGTGATCTCGGCGCGGCCAGCCCACTCGGCGTAGCAGTTGTCCAGCGGCGGCGGGGTGATGACGTGGCCGGGGTCGAAGCTCCAATGCCCCTCCACAGCCAGGCGCGCGTCGGGCAGCGAGTCCGCCCCGGTGTGCCAAACCGACCCGGCGCGCAACGCAATCGCGGTCTGCGGCGAGCGCGGCTGATATGGGTGCAGGCCAAGCCCCACCGGCTGCGCCCGGCGGTCGGTGTTGGTGAAGCCGATCGTCACCGCCAGGCTATCGGGCGCCAAGGCGTAGCGCAGCGTCGCGGTGTAGCGATACGGCCAATGGCTGCCGCTGTCGGCCGCCGGGTCGTGATGCAGCACCAACTCGGCGTCCGCCTGGCCGGCGCGGGCGACCTCCCAGGCGCGCTGCCAGGCGTTGCCGTGGATGGTGTGCGGGTGGTCGCCGAAGTTGCGGTCCAACTGGAAGCTCTCGCCGCCGAAGCTGAAGCGGCCCCAGGCGATGCGGTTGGAGAACGGAATCAGCGGGAAGCAGGACAGCAGGCGCGAGTTGGTGCCGGCCAGCGCCTCGGGCGGGGTGGGGCGCAACACGGGGGCGCCGCGCCAGGTCCAGCCGCCGATGCTGCCCCCCAGCGCCGGGCACAGCAGCAAGGTGGCGTCGCCGGCAGCAAGTTCGAGCGTCATGACAGCCTCCGTGGACGTGTACGAGCGTAGCAACACGCAACATCAGCCGCTATACCGCCGCCCGATGCACCCTTTCTCCACTGCCAGGCCCGCCTGATGCCCTGGCTCGCCCGCGACGGCCTGCAGTTGTCCTGGCAGGGAGATGGCGACCCCGCGCATCCCGCCCTCCTGCTGCTGCACTCGCTCGGCACCGATCACCATCTGTGGGATGGTGTCGCGGATGCCCTGGCCGGCCAATTCTGGCTGCTGCGGCCGGACGCGCGGGGCCACGGCGCCTCGGCCATCCCCCCGGGCGACGCCACAATGGACGAACTGGCGGCCGACGCCCTGGCCGTGCTGGATGCGGCGGGGGTGCGCCGGGCCGCGGTGGCGGGCGTGTCGATGGGCGGCATGGTGGCGATGCAGATGGCGCTGTCCGCACCCGATCGGCTGTGCGCGCTGGCCGTGTGCAACAGCACGGCGGAGCTGATCGGGCAGCGTTGGGATGAGCGCGTGGCCGTGATCCGCCAATTGGGCGTGCCCGAGTTGGCGGAGATGATCCTGGCCGGCTGGTTCACCCGGCCGGTGCTGCGCGCCAACCCGCCGTTTGTCGCCGCCATCCGCGCCGGCCTGGCCCGGCAGAGCACGCAGGGTTACGCCGCCTGCGCCGCCGCCCTCGCCTCGCTCTCCTTGAGTGCGCGGCTGCGAGAGATTACCCTGCCCACGCTGGTGCTGGCCGGCGAGTTCGACACCGCGACCCCACCCACGACCGGCGCCGAGCTCATCGCCGCCGCCATTCCCGGCGCCCGGCTGGTGCGGCTGCCGACCGGCCATCTCGCCCCACTGGAGCAACCCCAAACGGTGGCGGCGCTGCTGGCGGACTTGCTGGCCAGCCGAAGCCTCGAGCAAGCCGCGGCATGAGCGACGCCGAGCCCGCGCCAAAACCCGCCTACCCGCCGCCCGCGCGCGAGCCCACGCAAACCGGCCCGCGCGGCCTGCGGTTCGACTTCAACATGGGCGCCCGCGTGCTGGCGCCGCCGCTCGAGGGCGACGCCAAGTGGCGGGTGCGGCTGCGCGACCTCGACACCGGCAACACCCTGTTCGACACCACGCTGGCCAGCGGCTTCGTCAACAGCAGCAAGCGCTGGTTCGTCCGCTTCAAGGTCGAGACATGGGCTGGCGACGAGCCCGTGCTGAGCCACGACTACGACGCGCGGGACCGCCCGGTGCTGGTCCAGTTCCCGCTCGGCACCTTGGGCGACACGCTCGGCTGGTTCCCCTATGCCGCGCGGTTCGGCGCCGTGCATGGCTGCCGGCTCACCTGCGCCATGTCGCCCCTGATCATCCCGCTGTTCCGCGACGCCTACCCGCACATCCGCTTCATCGCGCATGAGGACATCGCGCCGACGGAGTACTACGCCACCTACTGCCTCGGCCTGTTCTTCGACGACACCGACCATGTCTGGCAGCCGACCGACTTCCGCGCCGTCGGGCTGCATCGCACCGCCGGCTACATCCTGGGCGTCGACCCGGCGGAGGCCGCGCCCAGCCTGGCCTTGCCCGACGAGAGCCGGCCGATCGCCGAGCGCTACGTCTGCATCGCGGTGCAGAGCTCGAGCCAGTGCAAATACTGGAACAACCCGCAGGGCTGGCGCGCCGTGGTGGCCTGGCTGAAGGAGCACGGCTACCGGGTGATCTGCATCGACCAGAAACCCATGCATGGCGGCGGCATCGTCTGGACCCAAATTCCGCATGGCGTGGAGGACGAGACCGGCGACCGCCCGCTCGCCGAGCGCGCCCGCTGGCTGCGCCATGCCGACGGGTTCATTGGCCTGTCGAGCGGGCTCTCGTGGCTGGCCTGGGCGGCGGGGACCAAGGTGCTGATGATCAGCGGCTTTACTCATCCGCTGAACGAGTTCGCCACGCCCTGGCGGGTGCACAACTGGCACGCCTGCAACAGTTGCTGGAACGACCCGGCGCTGCGGTTCGACCACAAGGACTTCCTCTGGTGCCCCCGCCACGCCGGCACGCCGCGGCAGTTCGAATGCACCCGGCTGATCACGGTGGAGCACGTTCTGGGGGTGTTGGAGCGGATGCTGGCGCCCCCTCACCCCGACCCTCTCCCAGAGGGAGAGGGAACAGAAAGAAAGCCTCCCTTCAAAGAGCCCTCTCCCCCCTGGGAGAGGGTTGGGTGAGGGCAGAAGCGCCCCCCTACCAGAGTAACCTAAATGGCCCTGACCCTCTATCCCGCAATCGACCTCAAGGACGGTGCCTGCGTCCGCCTGCGCCGGGGCGCGATGGACGACGCCACGGTCTATTCCGACGACCCGGCCGCGCAAGCCCGCGCCTGGCAGGACGCGGGATGCCGCTGGCTGCACGTGGTGGACCTCAACGGCGCCTTTGCCGGGCACGCCGTGAACGGGGCGGCGGTGGCCGCCATCCTCGCGGCCGCCAGCGTGCCGGTGCAGCTCGGCGGCGGCATCCGGGACATGGCGGCGGTGGAGCGGTGGCTCGAGGCGGGGGTGCGCCGGGTCATTCTCGGCAGTGCGGCGGTGCGGGACCCGGCGCTGGTGCACGACGCCTGCCGCCGCTTCCCCGGCCAGGTCGCCGTCGGCATCGACGCGCGGGACGGCATGGTCGCCACCGACGGCTGGGCCGCCAGCTCCAGCCTGGCCACCGCCGACCTCGCCGCCCGATTCGCGGACGCCGGCGTCGCCGCCATCATCTACACCGATATCGGGCGCGACGGCATGCTCGCAGGGCTCAACCTCGAGCAGACCGCTGCTCTGGCGGAGGCCAGCGCCGCCCCGGTGATCGCCAGCGGCGGCGTGGGCAGCCTGGACGATCTTCGCGCCCTGGCCACCCTGGCGCACCCCAATATCGAGGGCGTCATCGTCGGGCGGGCGCTGTACGACGGCCGGGTCGAACCGGCCGCCGCAATGCAGGTGCTAGCCTAGCGCCGCCGACAGGGCTTCCGCGCTGCGGCCATTGGCGATGGCGGCGGCCACCCCGTGCCAGTGCATGCCGTTGACCCGGGCGAAGCCATGGTCGGCGCCCGCGTAATTGTAGGCGTGAATGTGCGGCACGCTCTTGGCCGCATCGAGCACCTTGGCGCGGCTCTCGGGCGGGAAGAAGCCGTCCTCGCCGGCGATATGCATCACCAAGGGCGCGCGAATGGTGCTGAACTGCGGGATTTGGTCGTCGATCCCGACGCCGTAATAGGACACGTTCACGTCGGCGTCCGAACTCGTGGCCATCATCACCGCGAGCCGGCCGCCCAGGCAGTAGCCCATGGTGCCGACATGGCCGTTGCAGCCCGGCATGGTGCGCGCGGCGGCGACGGTCGCCTTCAAGTCGTCCACCCCGCGGGCCTGGTCGAACTGGCCCATGTAGTCCAGCGCCTGCTTGAACTCGGCCTCCGTCTTGTCGGTGAGCACGATGCCGGGCTTGATGCGCCAGAACAGGTCCGGGCAGATGGCGAAGAAGCCCATTCCGGCCACCTCCGCCGCCACCGCCTGCATGGCCTCGTTCACGCCGAAGATCTCCTGGATGATCACGACCGCACCGGCCGGCTTGCTCTTGGGTTCAACCAGGAGAGCGGAAAAGCTGCCGGAGCCGTCGGTCGCTTGCACCGTCATGTTCGTCATTGCGCGCTCCATCCTGGACTTGAGGGGACATAAAGTGTGCCAGATCATATGCCAGGCATGATCTAGCCGCTTAGCTCGCTGAAAACCTTACTGCACTTTCATCGTTTGTTGGGCTGCGCCGGCACAATAAGCGCATTGAGGAGCCCACACACATGAGAACAACTTTACTATCCTTGGCTGCCATAGGCTGCCTTGGCCTGTCGGCTTGCAGCGACACACCCAGCCAGAACCCGGCTTTGACCAACAGCCTCACCGGCCCGACAGCGCTGGATAGCGGGATCACCTCGTCCAATGGCGGTGGCCAGCGCGCGCTCGGTAACATTCCTGGCGTGAACGTTGGTTCCGGCGGAGCGACGGGTGGTTTGCAACCGACCACGAAGGGCAGCAGCTACTAACGAGCGGTCGCCTGGCGCGGCCAGCGCATTCACACCGCTGGCCGAACCAACGGCTGACCACAGGATGTTTGTTCAACAGGTATTTTGAAGCTTTCGGGAACCATCACACGTTTGTCACGTCTGTCCCTGACTTACCCAGCGGAGCGACTGGGCTTTTCCTAGGCTGAGAGCGAGATCGGGCAGGTATGGCAGAGCGCGTGTTGGTGACGGGCGGAGCAGGGTTCATCGGCTGCCACGTCGTGAAGGCGTTGTTGCAGACCGGCTACGAGGTCCGCGTTCTCGATAGCCTCATCGAGCAAGTCCACGACCAAGGCGCCAAGCGCAATCCCATCCTGAGCCACACCCAGTTCATCCAGGCCGACGTGCGCGACCAATCGGCGATCACCCGCGCATTGGTTGGCGTGGACCACGTCATCCACCTCGCTGCCGAGGTGGGCGTCGGGCAGAGCATGTACGCCATCGAGCGCTATGTGTCGGTCAACGATGTCGGCACCGCGGTGCTGTTCCAGGCGCTGATCGAGCGGCCGGTGCAGCGGGTCGTGGTGGCGTCCTCGATGAGCATCTATGGCGAAGGCCTCTACCGCTCCCAGGCGGGCGAGATCCTCGCCGACGTCACCCGCCCGCCTCGCGCCCCCGGTGCTGGTTGGGACCCGGTGGACGCGAGCGGCCAGCCGCTGCAGCCGGTCGCGACGCCGGAGTGGAAGCGGGCCGATCTCGCCTCGGTGTATGCGCTGACGAAATACACCCAGGAGCGGCTCACGCTGACGGTGGCGCCCGCCTACGGCATGGAGGGCGTGGCACTGCGGCTGTTCAACGTCTACGGCCCAGGGCAGGCGCTCTCCAACCCCTATACCGGCGTTCTGGCGATCTTTGCCTCCCGCCTGCTGCATCGCGAGCGCCCCCTGGTGTTCGAGGATGGCGCGCAGCGGCGGGACTTCGTGCATGTCGACGACGTGGCGGATGCGTTCATGCTGGCCTTGCGCACGCCATCGGCCGCCGGGCGGGTGTTCAACATCGGCAGCGGCCGCGACGTGAGCGTGGTGCAGGTGGCGGACGCCATCGCCCGCGCCATGGGCCTGCCGCACCTGCAGGCCGAGGTGGTGGGCAAGGCGCGCACAGGCGACGTGCGGCATTGCTTCGGCGATATCGGCCTGGCCCGCGCCGAACTGGGCTTTTCCCCCCGCCGCAGCTTCGACGACAGCCTGGGCGAGCTGGTGGAATGGGTGCGCCAGCAGCAGGCGGTGGACCTGGTGCAGCGGGCCCGGCAGGAGCTGGAGCAGCGGGGCCTGGTGGCGTGACCGCCGTCCCATCGGTGTTGCGCAGCCGGCCCTTCCTGGTGACTGGCGGGGCTGGGTTCATCGGCAGCAACCTGGCGGACCGGCTCGCCCGCGAAGGGCAGGACGTGCTGGTGTTCGACGCGCTGGCCCGGCCCGGCGTCGAGCGCAACCTGCGCTGGCTGCAGCAGCGCCATCCCCGCCGGATCAGCGTGGCCCAGGCCGACATCCGCGACGAGGGCGCAGTGCGGGACGCGGCGATGCGCTGCGCCGGCGTGTTCCACATGGCGGCGCAGGTGGCGGTGACGACCTCGCTGCAGTCGCCGATGGACGATTTCGACGTCAATGTCCGCGGCACGATGCACCTGCTGGAGACGCTGCGGCGCCGCGCCGACCGGGTGCCGATGGTATTCGCCTCCACCAACAAGGTCTACGGCGATCTCGGCGACGTGGCGGTGGCGGAGGTGGACGGCGCCTACCAGCCCACCGACCCGGCGCTGCGCGCCAGCGGCATCGGCGAGCAGCAGCCGCTCGACTTCCACACGCCCTATGGCTGTTCCAAGGGTGCGGCGGACCAGTATGTGCTGGACTACGCCCGCAGCTTCGGCCTGCCCGCCTGCGTGCTGCGCATGAGCTGCATCTACGGCCCGCGGCAAATGGGCACCGAGGATCAGGGCTGGCTGGCGCATTTCCTCATTTCCGCACTGGACGGCCGGCCGATCAGCATCTACGGCGACGGTTTGCAGGTTCGGGATGTGCTGTTCGTGGATGATGCGGTCGAAACCTACATGCGGGCTGCCGGGCAGATCGGGCGCTTGGCCGGCCGGGCGTTCAACCTGGGCGGCGGGCCGGACAACGCGGTCACCTTGCTCGACGTGTTGGCGGCGATCGCGCAGGTGACGGGTCGCCGCCCGAACGTGGACTTCCAGCCGTGGCGGCCGGGCGATCAGCGTTATTTCGTGGCCGATGCCCGCCTGGTCCGGCGCGAATTGGGGCTTGCCGCGCCGCTTGGCTGGCGGGCGGGCTTGGCGCGGCTGGCGGATTGGCTCGCAACGCAGCGGAGCGAGCAGGCGCAAGCCGCCGACGCATGAGGGTCGCGCTGGTCAATCCACCCTGGAGCTTCGACGGCAGCATCTATTTCGGTTGCCGCGAGCCGCATTTGCCGCTCGAACTCGGCGCGTCCCGGGCGCTGTTGCAAACCGCCGGGCATGAGGTGCTGATGCTGGATGGCGCCTTGGACGCCCGCACCACCGTGGAACTGGCAGACAGCGTGGCCGCCTTCGCGCCGGCGCTGACCGTGGTGACCACGGCCCCCACCTACCTGTTCTGGCGTTGCGCCCAGCCCGAATTGCGGGTGCCGCGGGCCATGTTCGACGCGATCGGCGAGCGTGGCGGGCTCACCGTGGCGGTCGGGCCGCATGGTTCGGCCACGCCGGGCGCTGCGCTGCGCAAGCTTGGTTGCGACGCCTTAGTACGGGGCGAGTGCGAGGAGGCCGTGCTGGCCCTGGCCGAGGGCGGTGCGCCGGGCACGACGCCGGGCACGGCGCGCCTCGCCGGGAACAGCGTGCAGCAAAGCGGCGGCCCGCAAGCGACGCGGTTTACCGACCTGCCGGCGCTCACCTGGCCGGAAACCTGGGTGGCGCGCCACCGCCATCACCATCACCGCTTCGGCAGCGAGTCCGCCGGGTTCGGCGCCGAGGTAGAGGCTTCGCGCGGTTGCCCGTTCCACTGCAGCTTCTGCGCCAAGCTCGACTTCCGCGACGCCTATCGCCGGCGGGGTTTGGCGCCGTTGCTGGCCGAGATCGACGGGCTGATCGCCCAAGGCGTCGACTACGTCTACTTCATCGACGAGATCTTCCTGCCGCGGCGGGACCTGCTCGAGGCACTGGTGCAGCGGCCGGTCCAGTTCGGCATGCAGACCCGGATCGACCTGTGGCAGCCCGACATGCTCGCCCTGCTCGGGGCGGCGGGGTGCGTGTCGGTCGAGGCCGGGGTGGAAAGCCTGACGGAGGCCGGCCGGGCCGCGCTCGACAAGCGTTGCAAGCTCACGACGGACGAGCTGGCGGACCGCCTGATCCACGCCCGCCGCTTCGTGCCGTTCGTGCAAGCCAACCTGATCGAGACCACGGCCGACGAGGCCGAGCTGGTGGATGCCTGGCGCGCCCGGCTGCAAGCCGCCGGCGTGTGGGCGAACGACCCGGTGCCGCTCTACCCCTACCCCAGCTCCCCTGACTATCATCGCCTCTGGGGCCCGCCGGATGACGACGCCTGGGAGCGGGCGCATCGCCACTATCTCAGCCAGTTCAGCCGCTTCAGCGACATCCAGGAGGATCTGCCGGCGCCGTTGGCCATGCTGGAGACGGCATGCTGCCAGCCTTAGAGCAAGAGCTGCCGGGCAGCGTTCTGGTGACGACCGATGCCGTGGGCGGGGTGTGGCGCTACGCCGTGGAGCTGTCGCGCGGCCTGGCCGGGCGCGGTTGCCAAGTGCTGCTTGCCGTCCTCGGCCCGGCGCCGAACGCTGCGCAAGTGGCGGAGGTGGAGGAACTCGCGGGCGTCGAGCTGGTCAACACCGGGCTGCCGCTGGATTGGCTGGCCGAGCGCCCCGCCGAGCTGAACCGGGTAGCCCGCGCGCTGACCAAGCTGGCGGCCGGGGTGGATGTCGCGCTGCTGCATGCCCCCGCCTTGGTCGGCCAATGCGACTGGCCGGTGCCGGTGGCGGCGATGGCGCATTCCTGCGTCGGCACCTGGTGGGACGCGGTGCGCGGCGGCCGGGTGGCACCGAGCTACGCCTGGCGCGCCCGCGCCACCTGCGAGGGGCTGCGCCGGGCCGACGCGATCGCCGCTCCAAGCCATGCGTTTGCCGAAGCCTTGCACCGGGTTCACGGCGTGGATGGGCTGACCGTGGTCTATAATGGCCGCGACCCGCTGCATCTGCCCGGCGTTCCCCGCGCCCGCGCCGTGCTGACGGCAGGGCGGCTGTGGGACGACGCGAAGAACGCCCGCATGCTGGACGCCGTCGCCGCCCGGCTCTCCGCCCCGCTGCGCGCCGCCGGGCCGACCGAGGGGCCCGGCGGCGCGCAGGTGGCGCTTGCGCATACGGTGCTGCTCGGCAAGCTGGACGAGCCGGCGATGGGCGAGGCGCTTGCCCGCGCGTCGGTGTTCGCCTCCGCCGCGCTGTATGAGCCGTTCGGCCTGGCCGTGCTCGAGGCGGCGCAGGCGGGACTCGCCTTGGTGCTGTCGGACATCCCGACCTTCCGCGAACTCTGGGAGGGCGCGGCGGTGTTCGTGCCGCCCAATGACGTGGACGCTTGGGTGGTGGCGCTCGAGGAGACGCTCGCCGCGCCGGCCGCCTGGGCCAACCGCGCCCGCCTGCGCGCCGCCCGGTATGGTACCGCGGCGATGGTGGACGGCACGGCCGCCTTGCTCGCGAGGGTGATCGCGCCGGCCCACGCCGCGGCGTAACCGTGCGCTTCGTCTATTTCACCCACTCGCTGCAGTCCTGCTGGAACCACGGCAACGCGCATTTTCTCCGTGGTGTGCTGCGCGAGTTGATCACCGCCGGGCACGAGGCGCTGGCGGTCGAGCCGGCGGAGAGCTGGAGCCGCAACAACCTCCTGGCGGATGCGGGCGCGGCCGCGGTGGAGGGGTGGCGGGCGTATTACCCGGGGCTGCAGAGCGTGCGGCTCGCCGAGGGGGAGCCGCTCTACCCGCTGGTCGACGGGGCGGACGTGGTGATCGTGCATGAATGGACCGCGCCTGCCGTGGTGGCGCGCCTGGGGGCGCTGCGCGAGGCGGGGGCGCCCTGGCTGCTGCTGTTCCATGACACGCACCACCGAGCGGTCAGCGACCCGGCGGCGATGCAGGCCTTCGATCTGTCCGGCTATGACGCCGTGCTGGCGTTCGGCGACGCGCTGGCCGCCGTGTATCGCCGCTGGGGCTGGGAAGATCGCGTGTTCGTGTGGCACGAGGCCGCGGACACGGTGCTGTTCCGGCCCCCCTTGGACCCGGAGGCGCGGCGCGGTGCGGTCTGGATCGGCAATTGGGGCGACGGCGAGCGCACGGCCGAGCTGGAGGCGTTCCTGCTGGCCCCGCTCGCCCGCGCCCGGGTGCCGCTCGACATCCACGGCGTGCGCTATCCGCCGCAGGCGCTCAGGATGGTGGAGCAGTATGGCGCCCGCTATCACGGCTGGCTGCCGAACTACGCCGCCCCCGCCGTGTTCGCCCGCTATGTGCTGACGGTGCACGTGCCGCGCCGCTTCTACGTGGCGCAGCTTCCCGGCATCCCGACCATCCGCGTGTTCGAGGCGCTGGCCTGCGGCATTCCGCTGATTTCCGCGCCGTGGGAGGACGCCGAGGGGCTATTCACGCCGGGCGAGGATTTCTTGGTCGCCGCCGATGGGGATGCGGTGGAGCGGCATGCGCGTGATTTGGTCAATGACCCGGCGTTTGCCGCCGCGGTGGCCGCGCGGGGGCTGGCCGCGGTGCGGGCGCGGCATAGTTGCGCGCATCGGGTGACGGAGTTGCTCGGGATCGTGGCCACCCTCACCCCGACCCTCTCCCAGAGGGAGAGGGAGAAGAGTTCCGAACATCCCGCCGAAAAGCCCTCTCCCTCTGGGAGAGGGTTGGGTGAGGGTGGCCCCGCGTGACGAAGCGCCTCGCCTTCTACGGCTCCTCCCTGCTCTCCTCGTACTGGAACGGCGCCGCCACCTATTACCGTGGTATCCTCGCCGCCCTCGCCCCGCTCGGTTGGGACATCACCTTCTACGAGCCCGACGCGTTCGACCGCCAAGCCCACCGCGATATCGACCCGCCGGACTACGCCCGCGTCGAGGTCTATCCCGCCACCGCGGCCGGCCTGCAAACCGTGCTGGGCAAGGCAGCCGAAGCCGACGTGGTGGTGAAAGCCAGCGGTGTCGGCGTGTTCGACGACACACTCATCACCGGCGTGCTCGCCCACGCCCGTCCCGGCGCCCACACCGTGTTCTGGGACGTCGACGCCCCTGCCACCCTCGCGACCCTGCAAGCGGAACCGGAGCACCCGATCCGCCGCGCCCTGCCCCGGCTCAGCGCGGTGTTCACCTATGGCGGCGGCCCGCCCGTGGTGGCGGCCTACCAGGCGCTCGGCGCCCCCGCCTGCACCCCGATCTACAACGCGCTCGACCCGGCGACCCATCACCCGGCGCCGCCCGACCCGCGCTTTGCCGCCGACCTCGCCTTCCTCGCCAACCGCCTGCCCGACCGCGAGGCGCGGGTGGACGCGTTCTTCGCCGCCGCGGCGGCTCGGCTGCCGCAGCGCCGCTTCCTGCTCGGCGGCTCGGGCTGGGAGGACAAGGCATTTCCCGCCAACGTCCGCCGCCTCGGCCATCTCGGCACGGCGGACCACAACGCCTTCAACGCCACCCCGCTTGCCGTGCTGAACGTGGCGCGGGACAGCATGGCCGCGGTCGGGTTCTCCCCCGCGACCCGGGTGTTCGAAGCGGCCGGCGCCGGCGCCTGCCTCATCACCGACGCCTGGGAGGGTCTCGAGCTGTTCCTGGCCGCTGGCGAGGAGGTGCTGGTGGCGCGGGACGGCGCGGACGTGGCCGACCATCTTGCGAGCCTCACGCCGGAGCGGGCGGCCGCCATCGGCGCTGCGGCGCTGCGGCGCGTGCTGGCCGAGCATACCTATTCGCGCCGCGCCCGCCTGGTGGACCAGCTCCTACGGGCGCTGTGAAGCAGGGGTTTGACGGCGTCCAGGCCTTGCGCGCCGTGGCCGCGCTGGCAGTCGCGCTGCTGCACATCAGCGACGAGGCGGGGGCGTTCGGCGGCACGCCGGGTCACGCGCCGTGGCCGTGGCTGGACGCGCTGCCGCTGGAGGCGGGCGTGGACCTGTTCTTCGTCATCTCCGGCTTCGTGCTGGTCTGGGCCAGTTGGGACGCGTTCGGCAGCCTGCGCTCCGTGCCGCGCTTCGTGGCCCGCCGGCTGCTGCGGGTGGCGCCGCTGTATTGGCTGCTGACGGCGGCCACCATCCTGGCCGGCGCGGTGCTGCCGGGCTCGCTCAGCGAGGGCTTGGGCGAGGGACCCGGCTACCTGGCGGCCTCGGCGCTGTTCATCCCGTGGCGCCGGGCCGACGGGTTCGTGCAGCCGGTGCTGCGGCTGGGTTGGACGCTCGAATACGAGATGCTGTTCTACGCCCTGCTCGCCGGCACCCTGGCGTTGCCGCGCCGGGCCGGTGTGGCTGGCTTGTTGCTGGCCATCGTGGCGCTTGCCATCGCCGGCCAGGTGGTCCGGTTCGCCGCCACGCCGCTCGCCTTCTGGACCGACCCGATCGTGCTGGAGTTCGCCCTCGGCGTGCTGGTGGCGATTGCGGCGCGGCGGGGCTGGCGCGCGGGCTGGCCCGGCCTGTTCGCTTTGCTGCTTGCCTGCCTGGCCGCAGCCGTGGCGGCACGGCTGCCCGGCGGCGACATCCGCGTGCTGGTCCGTGGCGTGCCCGCCGCGCTGCTGGTGTTCTGCGCCCTGCAGGTGACGCAAGTGCCGCGAGGCTTGCTGCTGGTCGGCGATGCATCCTACGCACTGTACCTGGTGCACCCGTTCCCGATGCGGGCGATGCGCGTGGCCGCGGCGCATCTCCCGTTGCCCGCCACCGTTCTTGCGCCGCTCTACGTCGGCGTCACCCTGGCCGTGGCCGTGGCGCTGGCGGTCGCGCTGCATGAGCTGGTCGAACAACCAATCTTGCGCTGGGGACGCACGCTCACGGCCAGATCGATGCAAATTGCGGGCTGACGGCAGGATTATGCGGGAGTAGACCTGGGGCATGTCCTCGTCCCAAGCGACTGCCGCCGGTCAGACCGAAGCCGCCACGCCGACCGGGTTCACCCACCAGCAGATCCTACGCGTCGTCGGCGGCATCATGCTGTGCATCCTGCTCGCGGCGCTCGACCAGACAGTGGTCGTGCCCGCCGTGCCCGCCATCGCCACCGAATTGGGCGCGTTCGGCCACCTGTCGTGGATCATCACCGCCTACCTGCTGACCTCCACCGCGGTGACGCCGATCTACGGCAAGCTGTCGGACATGTATGGCCGCCGCGTGCTGCTGCTGCTGGCCCTGGGGCTGTTCATCGCGGCCTCGGTGCTATGCGCGCTGGCGCAGTCGCTGCCGATGCTGATCGCGGCGCGGGCGATCCAGGGCGTGGGCGGCGGCGGGCTGATGGCCATGGCGCAGGCCGCCATCGCCGACGTGGTCTCCCCGCGCGAACGCGGCCGCTACCAAGGCTACATGGCGGGTATGTGGGGCATCGCCTCGGTCGGCGGCCCGGTGGTGGGCGGCTGGTTCACCGACCATCTTTCCTGGACCTACGTGTTCTGGATGAACATCCCGCTCGGGCTGGCCGCGATGGTGTTGTGCAACCGCGGGCTCAAGCTGCTGCCGATCAAGCGGGTGGCCGGGCGCATCGACTACCTGGGCGCGGCATTGATCGTGGCGGTGGTGACGGGCCTGCTGCTGGTGCTGAGCTGGGGCGGCATCCAATATCCCTGGGGGTCGGCGCCCGTGCTCGGGATGCTGGCGTTGTCCGTCGTGCTCGGGGCGGTGCTGGTCTGGCACCAGATGCGCACGCCGGACGCGATCATGCCGCCGCGCATGTTCACCAGCTCCATCTTCACCCGCGGCGTGATCCTGGCGTTCATCACCTCCATCGGGCTGCTGGGCACGACCTTCCTGCTGCCGCTGCTGTTCCAACTGGTGCGGGGCGCGGACGCGGCGGCGTCCGGTTTCGAGGTGATCCCGTTCCTGGCCTTGAGCGTGGTGGGCGCGTTCGGCGGCGGGCAGCTCACGCGCCGGCTGGGGCGCACCCGGGTGATCATCGTGGCCGGCCTGGTGGCGGCCGCGGCGGGATTCTTCGGGCTGGCCATGGTGGACGCGCACACGCCGTTCATCATCCTGCTGGTCAGCATGATGGTGGTTGGGGTCGGCATCGGCGTCTGCCTGCCGAACGTGCTGGTGACGGTGCAGAACGCTGCCGACCGCCGCGACATCGGCACCGCGACGGGCGCGCTGCTGTTCCTGCGCTCCTTGGGCGGCGCCTTCGGTACCACGCTGGTGGGTGCGTTGCTGACCAGCGCCTACACCGCCTCGCTGGCGCATCATGGCTTTCCCGGCATCACCGACTTGAGCGCGATCAAGCCCGGCGGTGTTTTGGCCAATGTCGGCCCGGCCGCTCAGCTCGCTGGGGCCCATGCACTGGCGGCGGGATTCCGCCTGGCGTTCGGGGTTTGTGGCGTGGTCTCGGCGCTGGGCGTGGTGATTGCCGCCGGGCTGCGGGACATCCCGCTGCGCGCCGTGCCGGCCTCCTCGCCCGATGCGGCACCGGCGGCGATGGGGCACTAGAGCCTGATCGCATCAGGTTGAAACAACCTGATGCGTGAATCAGCCTCAAACAAAGAGTAGAGCATGATTGCTTCGCCTATCAGAAGCAATCATGCTCTAAGGTTCGCGCTCCACATCCATCCCCGTAGGCGACGTTCTAGCGTGCAACGCGATCAGG
The DNA here is from genome assembly GCA_965198565.1 of Acetobacteraceae bacterium. Taxonomy (GTDB): domain Bacteria; phylum Pseudomonadota; class Alphaproteobacteria; order Acetobacterales; family Acetobacteraceae; genus LMUY01. The sequence goes on from OZ240665.1 coordinate 828,546, forward strand.
GCATGTTCCAGAGCGCGGGCGAACTGGACGGTCTGGAACACCGCGCTGGTGCGCCCGGCCGCAACAAGCCGCGCCCGAACCGCGGCGAGCGCGGCCGCATCCCGGGCCAGAGTGACGGCGATCTGCTCGAATCCGGCCAAATCCCGCGCGATCAGCTCGCCCAAGCCCAACGCGTGCAGCAGGCTGCCGCCCATGCGGGAGGCGAAGCTTTCCCCCATCAGGCTCACCAGGGGAACGCCGGACCATAGCGCGTCGCTGGCGGTGGCGCCGCCGTTGAAGGGGGTGGTGTCCAGCGCGAGACCCGCCAGGCGCAACCGGCCGAGATGGTCCGGGTATGGCAGCGGGCCGGCGAACACGAGGCGCGCCGGGTCGATGCCGTGCGCCGCGGCCTCGCGGCGGAGGTTGGCCTGGGCCGCTTCGTTCGCCTCCAGCCACAGCACGCTGCCAGGCACGGCGGCCAGGATGCGCATGAACACCGCGAACAGACCCGGCGACAGCTTGTGCAGCCCGCTGAAGCAGCAGAACACGAAACCCGCCGGCGGCAAGCCCGCGTCCTCCCGGCTGGGGGTTGCGCCGGCGCGCCGCTGGTCGTCGTTGGCCTGGAAACACACCGGCAGTCGAACCACGCGCTCGCTGTAATGCGCCTCCGAGCCGGGCGGGATGACGGTGGCGTCGGCGATGATCGCGTCGACATAATCAGCGCCGAAGGAACCCGGGTAACCGAGGTAGTTCACCTGCACCGGGGCAACCCGGCGCGCCAGCAGGCCGGCGCGGCACCCGGCGGTGTGGCCCATCAAGTCGATGGCGACGTCGATGCCGAGGCCGCGCACGGCGGCAGCCGCCTCCTGGTCGTTCATGTCAGACACATCGAGGACGTGGTCGAACGCGGCATGCACGCGCCGGCCATAGTCGCTGTCTTCCGGCTGGCCGAACGAGACCGCGGTCACTTCGAAGCGGGAGCGGTCATGCTGCTCGAACACCCCGGCCATCAGGAAGCACATGGCATGGTTGCGGAAGTCGGCCGAGAGATAGGCGATGCGGATGCGGGGGTGCTGGGCCCTCACCCCGGCCCTTCCCTCCGCCCATAGGGAGAGGGCACTTTGCAGCGGCGGGTAATACTGGGCGGCAAAGATCTGCGCACAGCGGAGCTGCACCACCGGGCTTGGCTCGTGCGCCAACGCACAGAGCGGCAGGACCGCCCGCTCGCCCCGCTCGATGCGGGTCCGCAAGTCTGCGACCGCCGCGTCGTAGTCCGCCCAGTCGCACAGCCTGAGCTTGGCGTGCAGCCACTGGCCGCGCGCATAGTCGAAGCCGGGCGACTGCTCGAGCAGGCTGGCGAAGGCGTCGCGGGCCTCGGTGAGGCGGCCCAGCTCGAGCAAGACCGCCGCGCGATGGCTGAGCGCCACCACCGCCACGTCCGGATGCGCCAGCGCCAAGCTATACACCTCCAGTGCGGCCCCGAACCGGCGCTGGGCGAACAGCAGGTTGCCGAGGCGGAGCAGGCATTGCGCGTCGTCCGGCCGCAGGTTGAGCGCCGCCTCGAAACTGGCGCCCGCCTCGGTCAGGCGGCCGAGCGCCTCGAGCGCCGTGCCGCGGGCGAACAGCAGATCGGCGCGCAGCGGCAGCGGGGTGGAGCCGGCCGCGAGCGCCGCCTCGTACGCCGCCAGCGCCTCGCTCTCCCGGCCGAGCGATTGCAGCAGCTTGCCGCGGCTGTGCTGCGCCCGCGGTTTCGCCGGGTCGATCGCCACCAGCTCGTCCGCCGCTTCCAGTGCCTCCGCATCCCGCTGCAGGTCGCTCAGCGCACGGAGCCGGTTGTAGCGCGCCTCGATGCTCGCGCCGTCCAGCGCAATGAGGCGGTCGAAATACGGCAGCGCCTCGGCCTGCTGCCCGGCGCGGCACAGCTCGACGGCGAGGTTGTTCAGCGCGGAGGCAGACTTGGGCGCATAGCTGGCGGCGCGGCGCAGCAACTGGAAGCCTTTGTCCGCCATGCCCTGGTCCAGCCAAACCAGGCCAAGCATCTGCAGCGCGTCCGCGTTGCGCGGCTCGGTGCGCAGGACCCGCTGGTAGATCTTGCGCGCCTCGTCGAGCCGCCCCGCCTGCTGGTGCAGCACGGCGGCTTGCAAGGCTGCGCTGGTGGCGGGCTTGGCGGCCAAACCGGGCTGCTATCCTATCCGCCCCGCATCGGCCGTCTGCGTCTTCACCACGGCGACGGCCTGCGCCTTGCGGGTGGCCAGGGACGCGCTGCGCCCGCTCAGCTCGTTGCCCGCGTCCGGCGCCAGCCGCGCGCAGGTGGGCGCGGCCGCCAGCGAAATCACCGCCACCACGATGAACGCCGCGCTGTAGTCGGGCAGCAACGGATGCTCATGCCCCGTTATCAAAATCGACCCGGCCAACGACGCCGCCGCCGTGCAAATCCCCAGGGTCAGCATCAACTGCTGGAAGGTGGTGTAGAAGCTGGTGGCCGAACTCATCCGCGGCCGCTCGATGTCGGCGTAGGCGATGGTGTTGTAGGCGGTGAATTGCAGCGACTGGAAGAAGCCGCCGGTCAGCAGCACCGCGTAGATCAGCCAGGTCGGCCAGGTCGGCCGGAAACTCGCCATCGCCGCCAGGAACACGGTCGAGGTCAGCCCGTTCCACATCATCACCTGGCGGAAGCCGAAGCGCCGCAGCATCGGTTGCGCCACCGGCTTCATCAGCAACGCCCCCGCGCTGCTGGCGAAGGTGATCAGCCCGCTCTGCAGCGCCGACATGCCGAAGCCCAGTTGCAGCATCATCGGCAGCAGGAACGGCACCGACCCGGCGGATATGCGCGTCAGCCCGCCGCCGATCACCGACAACCCGAAGGTCGGCACCTTCATGAGCGAGAAATCCAGCACCGGCGACGCCACCCGCTTGCTGTGCCGCAGATACATCCAGCCGCTGACCAGGCCCGCCGCGACGATGGCGGCCGTCACCGGCACAGAGGTCTCGCCCCGGGTCGCCATCTCCAGCCCGAACATCAGGCAGGACAGCGAGACGCCGGAGAGCAGCAGCCCCCAGCCGTCGAAATCCACCCGCCCTTCCTCCTTGATGTCGCGGATGTAGAGCGTGGACAGCACCATCCCGAGCACCCCGATCGGCACGTTGATGTAGAAGATCCAGCGCCAGGACAGCGCGGTGACCAGGAAGCCGCCGACCGGCGGCCCCAGCACCGGGCCGATCGTGGCCGGGACCATCAGCCAGGTCATGGCGGTGACCAATTCGCTCCGCTCCACCGAGCGCAGCAGCACCAGGCGGCCGACCGGCACCATCATGGCGCCGCCGATGCCCTGCAGGATGCGCGCGGCCACCAGCGCCCACAGCCCCTGCGACACGCCGCACAGGATCGAGCCGAGGGTGAACAGCGCGATGGCGGCGCGGAACACGGTGCGGGTGCCGAACCGGTCCGCCACCTTGCCGCTGGCCGGGATGAACACGGCCAGGCTCAGCAGATAGGCGGTGAGCGCCACGTTCATCGCCAGCGGATCGACCCCGAAGCTGCGCGACATGGTGGGCAGGGCGGTCGCCAGCACCGTTCCGTCCAACTGCTCCATGAACAGCGCCGAGGCCACGATCAACGCCGTGGTGCGCACCGAGACGTGGGACAGGCGCTCGCGCGAGCGGAGCCGGGCCTGGTAGCGGGACCGCGCCCGCTTGCGGATCAGGCGGCGGGACTGCGCGTTGATCGCGCTGGTCAGGAGTTCCTGGAGTGGCATAGGTTGGAGTGTCGCCCCAACGGCGGGGCGCGCCAAGCCGGTCTTGCGCATAGCCCGCACGCCCTGGGCGCGGTATCCTGGGCGCGGTATCCTGGGCGCGGTATGCGGATGGCGGCAGGCGAAGGACAGGGGATGGCGAGCCGCGAATACCCGGACCGGCCGCTGGTGGGCATCGGCACGGTGATGCTGCGGCCCGGCGCCGCCCTGCTGGTGCGCCGCGGCCGCCCGCCGGCGCAGGGGCAATGGAGCATCCCGGGTGGGGCGCAGAAGCTCGGCGAGAGCGCAGAAGCGGCGGCGCGGCGGGAGTTGCTCGAGGAGACCGGGCTCGAGGCCGGGCCGCTCAGCCTCATCGCCCATGTCGACAGCATCCATCGCGACGACGCGGGCCGGGTGCAGTTCCACTACACCATCCTGGACTTCGCCGCCCGCTGGCAGGGCGGCGCGCCGGTGGCAGGCGGCGACGTAACGGCCGCGGCGTTCGTGCCTTACGCGGACTTGGCCGCGTTGGGCCTGTGGTCGGAGGCGCACCGGGTCATCGCGCTGGCCCGCGCTGCGCTGGGGCTCTAGCCGAACCCCCCGGCGCGCAATTCTCCCTCTCCCGTCCTTCACGGGAGAGGGTCGGGGTGAGGGCCTATTCGGCGCTTTGACCCGCTCCGCGTGGCAGGCTTCGCACCCTCACCCCGCCCTCTCCCGCCCGCGGGAGAGGGAGAACACTACGACTGTCTACGCCGGGAGGGAGCGGCCTTTTGGCGGGAGGCCAAGGTCATCGCCGCGCCAGCACAGACCAGGCCCGCCCCCGCTGGAACCAGCCAGATCGGCCGCACCAGCAGCGCGGTCAGCGGCTTTTCCCACAGCCAGTCCGAGATGTGCGCGCGCACGAACGCCTCGCCGGCGACGAGCTGCAGCTTGGCCATCGCCTCGAGCGCCTCGCCCAGGCTCATGTCCAGCGGCATCAGCGTGCCGAGCGCCACCGCAGCCACCAGCAGCACCGCGGACAGCACGGCGAGGATCCGGGCGAGCATCACGCGAACAGGCGTTCGTTCTGTTTGTCGGCATACATGGCTGCGACCCACTCACCATAGCCGTTCCAAATCTGCGTCGGCACCCGCTCATCCGTGCCGAGCAGCCGTTCGGTGGCCTGGCTCCAACGTGGGTGCGGCACCGCCGGATTGACATTGGCCCAGAAGCCATATTCCGACGGCTGCAGCGCGTGCCAGAAGGTTTCCGGCTGCGTATCGGTGAATGACACCTTCACGATCGACTTACCTGCTTTGAAGCCATACTTCCACGGCAGCAACAACCGCAGCGGCGCGCCATCCTGCTTCGGCAGCTCGTGACCGTACATCCCGGTGGCGATGAAGGCGACGTCGTTGGCGGCCTCCTGCATCGTGCAGCCCTCGATGTAGGGCCAGGGATAGAGGCTGTTGCGCAGCCCCGGCATCACGCGCGGCAGGCTGGCGGACTCGAACACGACATACTTCGCCGCGGCGGTCGGCTGCGCCACTTTCAGCAGTTGCGACATCGGGAAGCCGGTCCACGGCACGGTCATCGCCCAGGTCTCGACGCAACGGTGCCGGTACACCCGCTCTTCCAACTGGACTTGCTTGAGCAGGTCGTCGAGTGCCAGCGTCTGCGGTTTGGCGACCATGCCGGCGAACTCGACCTGCCAAGGCGACACGGGCAGCCGCTGGGCGGCGCGGTAGATGCTCTTGTCGTCGCCGAACTCGTAGAAGTTGTTGTAGGTGGTCGCGGCGTCTTCGGGCGTGATGGCCCGCCCCGCCGGATATTTCGGGTTCGGCGCGGCCATGGCCGGCATGATGCCGGTGGCGGCCAGCCCGATGGCGGCTTTGGCCAGCGTCCGGCGGCCCAGGACGAAGCGCTCCGGCGTGACCCGGCTTTCAGGGATCTCCCAACCACGGCGCTTCGGAATCAACATGGCGAACCTCAACAGGAGTGTAGCCCAGGTGGTATTCCCGGCTGCCGCGGGAGGTTACTCCCGAGCCACAGCCGAGCACAAATGATCGCTGAGCCACGCTGATTTGGACGGCCCACGCAGCTTTCCAAGCGCCCTTGCATAGCGCACGCCGCGGCGATCAGCTACCTTGTTCGCTGTCCTGCAGCACAGAGGGAGTTTCCCCTTGGTCACGCCGTGCCGTTTTGCCGCCCTGGCCGCCCTCACCCTGCTGCTCGGCGCCTGCCAGACCACGTTCGACCTCGTGGGGGTCGCCGTTCCGCTCAGCGCCTCCGCCTCGCGCAACTATGACGGCAGCTACCAGGGCTCCATCACCCAGGTGGCGGCGCGCAGCCCCGCCTGCCCCCGCGAACCGGGCGAGCGCGTGCTGATGCTGGGCGACGGGGTGTTGTGGTATGCTTATGACACCAACGTCTACTTTGCCGCGCCGGTCAATTCGGACGGAGTGATCCAAGCGACCGACGGCAACGCGACGATCAACGGCAAGATCACCGGCAATCACCTGGTGGCCACGGTGACATCGCCCGACTGCACGAGCCGGATTTCGATGTACTACCTGTACAACCACTCCTGAGGCCACTCTCCCAGAACGATCACCCAGGCGTGGAAAGGTCCGTCAGCCGGCGGTGCTCGTCGACCGCGAACCGGTCGGTCATGCCGGCGATGTAATCCGCCACGGTGAGCGCCGCGCGCTTGCCATCGGCCTCGCCGGCGCGGCCGCGCCACTCGTCCGGCAGCAGCGCGATGTCCTCCTGCAGCAGGCTGAACAGGTGCTCGGTCAGGCGCCGGGCCTTGGAAGTCATCCGGTTCACCCGCCAGTGGCGGTACATGCGGGCGAACAGGAACTCTTTGATCGCGCTGTTGGCCTCCGCCATCGCCGGGCTGAACGCAACCACCGGCTGGCGCGCCCGGCGCACCGCGGCACTGTCCGCCGGGTCGAGCTTGGCCAGGCGGCGGCGGCTTTCGCGGGCCAGGTCTTCGGCAAGGCTGTTGATCACCCGGCGGATCGTCTCGTGCCGCAGCCGCGGGGGCGGCACGTCCAGGCTGGCCAGCCGCGCCTCGCGCAGCGCGTCCCCCACCAGCGGCAGGTGGCTGATCTCGTCCGGCCCGAACAGCCCGGCGCGCATGCCGTCGTCGAGGTCGTGGCTGTGATAGGCGATGTCGTCGGCGGTGGCGGCGATCTGCGCTTCCACGCCGGGCTGGCTGTGCAGGTCGAGCTTATGGCGCGCGTCGTATTCGGCGATGTAGGGCGGCGGCTTGGCCAGTGGGCCGTTGTGCTTGGCCAGGCCCTCCAGCGTCTCCCAGGTGAGGTTCAGCCCGTCGAAGGCGGCGTAGCGGCTCTCCAGCATGGTCACCACGCGCATAGCCTGGGCGTTGTGGTCGAAGCCGCCCCAGGGCTTCATGCCGCGGTTCAGGCCCTCCTCCCCGGCATGGCCGAACGGCGGGTGGCCCAGGTCGTGCGCCAAAGCGAGCGCCTCGGTCAGGTCCTCGTCCACCTGCAGCTCGCGCGCGATGGAGCGGGCGATCTGCGCCACCTCGATGGTGTGGGTGAGGCGGGTGCGGAAGAAATCGCCCTCGTGGTTGACGAACACCTGGGTCTTGTATTGCAGCTTGCGGAAGGCGGAGGAGTGGATGATGCGGTCGCGGTCCCGCTGCCAAGGCGAGCGGGTGGCGGCTTCCGGCTCGGGGTGCAGCCGGCCGCGGGCGGTCTCGAGGCGGACGGCATACGGGGCGAGGACCATGCCCGGTGCTAGCACTCAGCCGCGCGCCCCTTCAATCGCGGCCTTGCCTGGCCTATGTTGCGGCTATGGAACACGCTTTTGCCGTCACCGACCGAGCCGCCGAGCAAATCGCCGCCATCGTCGCCAGCCAGACCCGCCCCGCCGCCCTGCGCGTGGCGGTGCTCGCCGGGGGATGCAGCGGGTTCCAATACAAGTTCGAGCTGGACGAGGCGGTGCAGCCGGACGACCTGGTGGTGCAAAGCGGCGCCGCCCGCGTGGTGGTGGACCCGGTGAGCATGGACCTGCTGGCGGGCGCGCAGCTCGACTACACGGACGAGCTGATGGGCAGTCACTTCACCGTGCGCAACCCGAACGCTACCAGCGCCTGCGGCTGCGGGACGAGCTTCTCGGTCGACTGATGAGCGGCGAACCCGTCACGCTGGAGTTCATCGGCAGGGCGCTTGCCGACATCCAAAAGGAGCAGCGGCAGATCCGTGCGGACTACGAGACGATGCTGTCGCTCGCGGTCGGGCAGGCCGATTGGAACCGACTGTTCGAGAAGCGGCTCGTCCAGTTCGATCAACGGCTGCTGGAACAGACGGATATGCTGGTGGGCGAGATGAAGGCGCGGGTTGGCATCTCGCAGACCCAAACTCTCCGTCGGATGGACGACCTCACCGAGCGCGTGGAAGAGCTGGAGACCGGCAAGTCCCGCTTCACCCCGTGAAGCTCGCCACCTGGAACGTCAACTCCATCCGCATCCGCGAGCCGCATGTCCGCCGCTGGCTGGAGCGCGCCGAGCCGGACGTGCTGTTGCTGCAGGAGATCAAGTGCGAGCAGCCCGCGTTTCCCGCCGGGTCGTTCGAGGCGCTGGGCTACCAATCGGTGGTGGCGGGGCAGAAGTCCTACAACGGGGTGGCGCTGCTGAGCCGGCTGCCGCTGCAGGTGCATCACCTGACGCTGCCGGGCCTGCCGGAGGATGACGCGCAGGCGCGCTACCTCGAGGTGGAAGTGGGCGGCTTGGTGGTGGGCAACCTCTATCTGCCCAACGGCAACTCGGGCGGGGATGCGGGCTATGCCTACAAGCTGGCCTGGATGGAGCGCCTGGCCGACCGGGCCGACGCCCTGCTCGCCGCCGACACCCCATTCGTGCTGGCTGGCGACTACAACGTGTGCCCGGCGGACGTGGACTACGCGCCGGGCACGCTGTCCTCGAGCGACGCCCTGGTGCGCCCCGAGACCCGCGCGCGCTTCCGCCGCATGCTGTGGGCGGGGCTGACCGACGCGGTGCGCATCACCAAGCCCGCTGGGCCGATCTACACGTTTTGGGACTACCAGGCCGGCGCCTGGCAGCGCGACCGCGGTTTGCGCATCGACCATGCGCTGCTGTCCCCGGCGGTGGCGGACCGGCTGATCTCGGCGGCGCCGGACAAGCAGGTGCGCGGCGAGGACCAGCCGTCGGACCATGTCCCGGTGCTGGTGACGCTGGAGGAGTAGGCGTCAGCCCCGAAACCGCAGCGCCTCCACCAGCAGGGTGAATGCCGCTGTGGGCTGGCGGCCGGACGGGTAATACAGGTGGTAGCCGGAATAGGGCGGGCACCAATCGGCCAACACGCGGATGAGCCGGCCGTCGGCAAGCTGCTCCTGCACGGTGTCCTCGGGCAGGTAGGCCAGGCCGAACCCCGCCACCGCGGCCTCTCGCATCGGCAGGCTGCCGTTGAAGGTGAGTTGCCCTTCGACCCGGACGCGGATGTCTCGGCCTTTCTTCTCGAACTCCCACGGGTAGAGCCCGCCATGCGTCGGCAACCGCAGGTTGATGCAGGTGTGGCTGGTCAGGTCCTGCGGCGTGCGCGGCTTCGGCCGGTCGGCAAAATAGGACGGCGCGGCGACGACGGCCGAACGTAGGTCCGGGCCGATGCGGACGGCCACCATGTCCTGCGCGATCATTTCTCCCACCCGAACCCCAGCATCGAGGCCGCCGGCGGCGATGTCGGTCAGGCCATAGTCGATCACCAATTCGACCCGGATGTCGGGGTAAGCCGGCAGGAAAACCTGCAGCACCGGCCACAGCACGGTCTGCACCGCGTGGTCGTGCGCCGTGATGCGGATCGTGCCGGAGGGTTTGTCCCGCAGCGCGCTGAGCGAGGCCAACTCCGCCTCGATCTCCGCAAGCCGCGGCTCGGCGGCCCGGGCGAGGCGTTCGCCCGCTTCGGTCGGGGACACGCTGCGCGTCGTGCGCGTGAGCAGCCGCAGGCCGAGCCGGGCTTCGAGTCCGCGCACCGTCTGGCTCAGCGCGGATTGCGACACGCCGAGCTGGGCCGCCGCCCGGGTGAAGCTCCGCTCGCGCGCGACGGCGAGGAAGGCTGCGATGTCGTCGAGATTATGGCCCGGCATTCAGAACCTGCGCTTCTTACTCCTAACCGATGATATCGGCTAATCCGCGCTACCCGCAGCGCCTAAATCGCGTTGTCGAAGATGAACGAGGGAGACCGATGATGGACATCAAGCGAGCAGGCAGTCAGCCCTCCGGCCGCGGGCCGGCGGAGTGGTTCACCGGGGTGGTGCGCATCGACCCGCTGTTCACCGCGCCCGATCCAGCCCGGGCGGGCGGCGCGTGGGTCACCTTCGAGCCCGGCGCCCGCACCGCCTGGCACACCCACCCGTTCGGCCAGACCCTGATCGTGACCAGCGGCTGCGGCCGGGTGCAGCGCGAGGGCGGCCCGATCGAGGAAATCCGGCCCGGCGACGTGGTCTGGTTCGCGCCGGGCGAGAAGCACTGGCACGGCGCCGCCCCCACCACGGCGATGAGCCACATCGCGATCCAGGAACGGCTGGACGGCTCCCCGGTGAACTGGATGGAGCAGGTCAGCGATGAGCAATACGGCAACCAGTAGCGGGGAGACAGACGATGCCGCATCTCATACTCAAGTGGCAGACCGGGCGCACGGAAGCCCAGAAAGCCGCCATCGCCGAAGAACTCACCAAGGTGATCGTCGCCGGCGCCAAGTGCGGCGAGGGCGACGTGTCGATCAGCATCGAGGATGTTCAGGCGGAGGACTGGGGCGAGGCCGTCTACAAGCCCGACATCATGGCCAAACCGGACACGCTCTACAAAAAACCCGGCTACGACCCGCTTTGAGGACAACACCATGACACCAAGCTATGACCTCAAAGGCCAGGTGGCGCTCGTCACCGGCGCCAGCTCCGGCATCGGGCTGGCCACCGCGCAGGCCTTCGCCGAGGCCGGCGCCGCCGTCGTGCTGGCCGATATCAACGAGCGGGCGGTGCGGCAGGCGAGCGAGGCGCTGAACGAAGCGGGCCACGAGACGATCGCCGTGGCGTGCAACGTCGCCGACGAGACGCAAGCGGCGGCGGCGGTGGCGCGGGCCGTCAGCGCGTTCGGCCGCCTCGACATGGCCTACAACAACGCCGGCATCCTGGGCCCGATGGGCGACATGACGGAGGAGACGGCCGACGGGTTCGACGAGGTCAATGCCGTCAACCTGCGCGGCGTCTGGGCCTGCATGAAGCACGAGTTGCTGCAGATGCGCCGGCAGGGCAGCGGCGCGATCGTCAACTGCTCCTCGCTCGGCGGACTGGTCGGGCTGCCGGGCCGCGCGGCCTATCACGCCAGCAAGCACGGCGTCATCGGCCTGACCAAATGTGCGGCCCTGGACTGCGCGACCACAGGCATCCGCGTGAACGCCGTGTGCCCCGGCTGCATCGACACCCCGATGGGCGACGGGATCGACCCGGCTTCCATGCAGGAGTTCCTGCGTGACCAGCCGATCGGCCGCATGGGGCGGGCGGCGGAGGTGGCGGCGGCGGTGCTATGGCTGTGCAGCCCCGCGGCGAGCTTCGTGCTCGGCGTGGCGCTGCCGGTCGACGGCGGCTTCACGGCTCATTGAGGTAACCGGGGCATTAAGCAACCGGGCCGCTAGATCATCATCCCGCCCGAGACCTCGATGCGCTGGGCATTGACCCAGCGATTGTCCTCCGACAGCAGCGCGGCAATCATCGGGCCGATGTCGTCCGGCAGGCCCGGCCGGCCAAGCGCGGTGGCGTCCGACACTCGCCGATTGATGTCCGGATTGTCGCGCACCATGCCGCCGCTGAAGTCGGTCTGCACGGCGCCGGGTGCGACGACGTTGACCGCGATCCGCCGGTCGCCGAGTTCCTTGGCCAGGTATTTGGTCAGCACCTCGACCGCAGCCTTCATCGATCCATAGGCAACGCTGCCGGGATAGATGATCCGCGTCAGCCCGGACGACACGTTCACGATCCGGCCGCCATCGGCGATCAAGGGCAAGAGCGCCTGAGTGAGGAAGAACACGCCCTTGAAGTGAACCCGGTAGAGTGCGTCGAAGTCCGCCTCGGTGACATCGGCGAAGGCCGCGTGATGCGAGGTGCCGGCATTGTTGACGAGAAAGTCGAAGCGCTCGGCGCCCCAGTCGGCCAGCGCGCTGCGGACGGTGGCGGCGAATTCGGCGAAGGCGCCGGTATCACCTGTGTCGAGTTGGAACGCGACCGCACGGGCGCCCTGCTGCGAAACGGCCTGAACGACCGCGTCGGCGGCGGCGCGGTTGCTGTTGTACGTGAAGATCGAGCTGACGCCGCGCCGAGCCAGCGCCTCGACGGTGGCCCGGCCAAGGCCACGGCTGCCGCCGGTAACGAGTGCGATCGGGGTGTGAGCAGCCATCGGTGTTCTCCCTGCATGAACGCATCCGATCTGGCCACCAGCCGCTCGCCCGATTAGACCCTGGTTGCCGTCAGCACTGTTTTGTTCGGTGGAACAATCCCCATGGATCGCCTCGCCAGCCTCGAATTGTTCGTCCGCATCGTCGAGCGGGGTCGCTTTGGCGCGGCGGCGGCGGATTTGGGTGTGTCGCGCCCGGCAGCGACCGCGGCCATCAAGGCGTTGGAACGCCGGCTCGGCACCCGGCTGCTGCAACGTTCGACCCGGCACGTCCAGCCCACCATCGAGGGTACGGCCTACTACCGGCGCTGCATCACCATCCTGGCCGATATCGAGGACGCGGACCGGAGCGCGGGCGGCGCCGTGACCGGTCTGCTGCGCGTCGACGTCGCGGGCAATCTTGCCCGCACCATCCTGCTCCCGGCGCTGCCCAGCTTCCTGGCGCGGCATCCAGCGCTCACCGTCCACCTGGTCGAGGGCGAGCGCTTTGTCGACCTGGTGCGAGAGGGGGTCGACTGCGTGGTGCGCGCGGGCGCGCTGGCCGACAGCGACATGGTCGTGCGCTCGCTCGGCGCAGTGCCAGAGATGACCTGCGCGAGCCCGGGCTACCTCGCCAAGCACGGCGTTCCCGCGTCCCCGCATCAGCTTGCCGGGCACGTGATGGTCGGGTTCGTGTCCTCGCGCACCGACCGGCCTTTGCCGCTCGAGTTCATGGTCGATGGCGAGAGGATGGACGTGTCGCTGCCGGCGCGGGTGCTGGTGAGCGGCGCGGACACCAGCGCGGCCGCGGCGCGGCTCGGGCTGGGCCTGGTCCAGGCGCCCCGGTTCGGTTTTCGCGACGATCTCGCCGCGGGCACCCTGGTGGAAGTGTTGGCCGGCTTCCCGCCAAGCCCGCTGCCGATTGCCGTGCTCTACCCAAGCAACCGCCAATTGGCGCCGCGGGTGCGGATGTTCGTCGACTGGCTGGTTGAAACGCTGGGGCCGCAACTGGCGGAACTGGGTGAACCATGACCCGACCACGCCGAAATGTCTTCGTCCTGACACGCACCCCGTCCGGTGAGCTGACGTTCACGCGTCCGACACACTGCAGGATCGGCCATGCTCGCTCATTTCGCGCCTTCGTCTGGCTTCGTCATCGGTATGCTGGTGGTTTGCTTCATCCTGGTGCTGGCGTTCGAGGCCACCAATGGCTTCCACGACACCTCGAACGCCGTTGCCACGGTGATCTACACCAACTCGCTGAAGCCGACCTATGCGGTGCTCTGGTCGGGATTGCTGAACTTTATCGGCGTGCTGGTCGGCGGCATTGCCGTGGCCTATGCCTTGGTGGAAATCCTCCCGCCCGACGTCTTGACCCCGCCCGATGGTTCGCCGGCGGTGCCGATGCTGGTGTCCATCTTCGTCGCCGCGTTGTTCTGGAACATCCTGACCTGGGCGTTCGGCATCCCCAACAGCTCGTCGCATTGCATCATCGGGGCGCTGATCGGGGTGGCGATCGGCGACGCGCTGCTGCAGTCGCGCAGCGTGGCGCAAGGTGTGGATTGGCACCAGATCTTCACCGTGCTGGAGGCGCTGGCGCTCTCGCCGCTGCTGGGCTTCATCGGCGCCGGGCTGCTCTACGGGATTTTGCGGCTGCTGGTGCCGAAGAACAACCACCTGGTCGAACCGCCCGAAGACGACAAGCCGCCCGTCTGGTGGATGCGCGGCTTGCTGATCCTGACCTGCACCTCGGTGAGCTTCGCGCACGGCACCAACGACGGGCAGAAGAGCATCGGGCTCATCATGCTGACGATCATCGGCCTGATGCCGGCGACCTTCGCGCTCAACCCGAACGCGCACGACCAGCTCGCGCATTTGCACGAGAATGCCGCCGCCGCCATCCCGCTGATCCAGAAATACGGCGACGACCAGAAGGACGCGGCCCTGAAGGCGGCGCAGGCGTTGCAGCAGACCGGGCCGGATCTGGCCCAGCAAGCCAGCGACCCGCCGAGCCAAGGCGGCGCGGCCGACACGCAAACCCGCTCGCAACTGCGCGGGGACGTGTATTACGTGCTGTCGGAAATGCGCCATGTGTCCGAGGGCTCGGAGGCGAGTGCGGCCGAGAAGAGCACGGCGAAGCGGCTGCGGCACGACATGGGCGAACCGGTGCAATATGCGCCGATCTGGGTGCGGATGATCAGCGCGTTGTGCCTCGGGGTCGGCACCATGGTGGGCTACAAGCGGGTGGTGCGCACCTTGGGCGAGCGGTTGGGCAAGCAGCACATGACGCCGGGGCAGGGCGGAAGCGCGGAGTTGATCGGCTCGGCGCTGATCTCCACGGCCGGGTTCACCGGGTTGCCGGTGAGCACGACGCACATCATCACCTCGGGCATTGCGGGCACGATGGTGTCGGGCGGGCAGGGCGTGCAGGGCAAGATGCTGGTCCGCATCATCGGGGCTTGGGTGTTTACCCTGCCGGTTACGATCGTGTTGGCGGCCGGGCTGTTCTGGGTGCTGGATAATCCGAACCTGTAGCAGGGAGGGTGATGGGCCTTCGCCCGTCCGACGGGGTCCGCTGGCTCCCTGGCTCGGCTTCGGCTATAGCGGCGGCCGATGCGAACGATGCAAGCGACCGGCCTCGCCTGGCTCGCGGCGGCGGCCCTCCTGTGCATGGCCGCCGCCGCGCCTCCGGCACCCCCGCCCAATACCTGGCTCGCCAGCCAATCCGCCCAGTGCACCGCCGCCATCGCCGCGGCGGAGACCAAATACAACCTGCCGCCCAACCTGCTCGGCAGCATCGCCAAGGTGGAAAGCGGCCGGCCGGTCACCGGCCTCGCCGACGTCCGCGCCTGGCCTTGGACCATCGATGCCGACGGGCAGGGCGTGTTCCTCGATAGCAAGGCCGCCGCCGTCGCCTGGGTTCAGCAAGCGCAAACCCGCGGCATGCACTTCATCGACGTGGGATGCATGCAGGTCGACCTGCCGCTACACCCGGGCGCCTTCCGCTCGCTCGACGAAGCGTTCGACCCGGCGGCCAATGCCGATTACGCCGCCCGCTACCTCCGCGCCCTGCAGGTCGAGGCGCATGGCGACTGGAACGTGGCGGTCGGGCTGTATCACTCGCACACACCGGACCTCGCGGAGGACTATCGCAACCGGGTCGCGGAGGTGGGCGCCGGCATCCTCACCGGGATCGGCGGCCCCGAGCCGCTGTTCGAACGCGCCATCCGCCAAGGCACGCTGCGCCTGGCGCTCGCGGGCGGCGGGATCCTGCGGGTGAACATCAACCGGCAGCCGCACCGGCGGGCGCACGCGATGTCGCGCTGCCAAATGGCCGCCGTGCTGCGGCCGCTGCTGGCGCGCAGCATCCAGGGCTGCGCCAGCCGCAGTTGACCCGGCGATCCCGACCGTCATCGAACGGTCACATAGGTCGTCGTACAAGTGACATGGAGGCGGGCGAAATAGCCGCCATGTCCGTGTCGGCCGCCAGCGCCTCTGCGCTCCCCTCCATCGCCGAGCGCAAGCGGTCCCGCGGCTTGGCCGGGCAAGGGCGGGCGGCGCTGCTGTTGTTGCTGCCCTCGTTGCTGCTGCTGGTCGCGTTCACCTATTGGCCGCTGGTGGAGGTCGCTTGGCGCTCGCTGGACCAGGCGCGGCCGGGTCAACGCCCGCTGCTCGGCTTCGGCAACTACGCGCGCATGTTCGCCGACCCGCATTTCGCCCAGGCGGCGCGCAACAACGCGGTGTATGCGGCGGGCACGGCGATCCCCTCCGTGCTGCTGGCGCTGCTGTTCGCGCTGGCGCTGCAAGCCGGGACCCGGATCGACATGGCGTTGCGCACCTTGGTCGTGCTGCCCCTGTTCATTCCGCTGGTGGCGGCCGCCGCGCTGTTCATCTTCATCCTGCTGCCCGGCGAGGGCCTGCTCGACTTCTATCTGGCCAAGCTGGGCGTAGGTGCCACCAACTGGCTGGGTAATCCATCGCTTGCACTCGGCTCCATCATTGCGATAACGATCTGGAAAGACACGGGCTACTACATGCTGTTTTTCCTCGCCGGGCTGGCGGCCGTGCCGGGGGACCTGCTGGACGCGGCGCGGGTGGACGGCGCTTCGGCGTGGGCGCGGGTGCGCTTCATCACGCTGCCCTTGCTCGGCCCCACTTTCGGCTTCGTCATCCCCGTGGCGCTGCTCAACGCGATGACGCAGGTGGACCACGTGATCACCATGACGCAGGGCGGCCCGTCCGACGCGACCAACCTGCTGCTGTACTATATCTATCAGCAGGCGGAGCAGAATTTCGACCCCGGGATGGCGGCGGCGGCCACCGTGGTGAGTGTTTCGGCGCTGCTGGCGTTGGCCTTCGTGTCGTTGCGCGCGGTGAACCGATATAGTCATTATGCGAGTTGAGCGGCTGCTGGCCGCGCCCGCGGCGCTGCTGTGGTCGGTGCCGTTCGCCTGGATGGTGGTGGCGAGCGCGCGGCCGGGCTACCCGATCGACATCGCCTCGCTGCTGCCCGCCGGGCCGTTCGGCACTGGCAACGTGGTGGAAGCGTGGCAGGACGGGGCGTTTCCGCTTTGGTACCTGAACACGATCCTGCTCTGCGCCGGCATCCTCGCCGTGCAGGTGGTGACGGTCTCGATGGCGGGCTACGCCTTCGCGCGGCTGCGGTTTCGCGGCAAGGAGGCGGTGTTCGCCGCCTTCCTGCTGCAGTTGCTGCTGGTGCCGTCTTTGCTGATCGTGCCGAACCTGCAGACGCTGTCGGCCGTGGGGCTGTATGACACGCTGCCCGGCGTCGCGGCGCCCTATCTCGCCTCCGCATTCGGCGTGTTCCTGATGCGGCAGACCTTCCGCGCCATCCCGCCCGAATACGAGGAAGCAGCCCTGCTGGATGGCGCCTCGAAGCTGCAGATCATTCGGTTCGTCCTATTGCCGCTGGCCCGGCCCGGTCTGGCCGCGTTTGCCGTGGTCTCCGTCACCTCGCATTGGAACGAGTTCCTGTGGCCGCTGATGGTGATCTCCTCGCCCGCGCACCAGGTGCTGACGGTGGGGCTCGCGTCGTTCACCTCGGGGTCGGAGGCGGGCGGCTCCTGGGGCGTGCTGGCGGCTGGCACGTTGCTGGTCGCCGGGCCGCTGCTGGCGGGCTTCCTGATGTTCCAACGCAGCTTCACCCGATCTTTCGTCTTCACCGGAATAAAGTAGGAGCCTCCTAATGCGCCGTTCCCTTTGCGCCGCCGCCTTCGCCTGCCTCGCCTTGCAAGCGGTCGCGGCGCGCGCCGCGACCGAGATCGACTTCTTCTTTCCCGTGCCGGTGCAAGGCCGCCTCTCCAACGAGATGCAGCGCCTGGTGAGCGAGTTCAACGCCCGCCACCCCGACATCCACGTCACCCCGTCCTATACCGGCAGCTACGACGACACCAACCTCAAGACGCACGCCGCGATCCAGGCCGGGCACTCGCCGGCGGTGGTGCTGATGAGCGCCAACTTCATCCGGGAATACGTGATCACGGGCGACGCCGTCGAGCTCGACCCGTTGATCGCCGCCGATGGGCAGACCGACGCGCAGTATATGGACCGCTTCTGGCCCGCTCTGCGCATCAACGCCACCGAAGACGGCCATGTGTATGGCGTGCCGTTCCAGAACTCGACGCCGGTGCTCTACTACAACACCGATGCGTTCAAGGAGGCGGGGCTCGACCCGGATCATCCGCCCACCACCTGGGCCGAGTGGGCGGAGGACGCGCGCAAGCTCACCAAGCGCGATGGCAGCAACACCACGCGCTACGGGCTGATGATGGTGTCGAACTACGACACGCTGGGCTGGCTGCTGTCCGGCCTGGTGATGTCCAACGGCGGGCAGTATTACGACCAGGCCTGGGGCGGCGAGGTGTATTACAACCAGCCGTCGACACTCGGCGCGGTGCAGTTCCTGGACAACCTGGTGCATGTCGATCACTCGATGCCCGAGGGCGTGACCGACCCGAACACCGTGGCGGCGGCGTTCTTTTCCGGGCGGGCCGCGATGATCGTGAACTCCACCGGCGCGCTCAGCTTCGTGCGGGACAACATGAAGCAGCCCTACAAGGTCGCGTTCATCCCGCGGGCGATCCGCAACGCGGTGGCGATCGGCGGCGGCAGCCTGATCATCCCGCGCGGCAACTCGCCCGAGCGTGAGAAAGCCGCCTGGACCTTCATCAACGAGATGACCAGCCCGGCGATCGCGGGCGGCTGGAGCCGCTTCACCGGCTACTTCGCGCCCAACCGCCACGCCTATGAGCTGCCGGAGATGCAGAGCTACCTGGCCGAGCACCCGGACGCGAAGGTGGCGCTGGACCAGTTGCAATACGCCCAGCCGTGGTTCGCCACCTATGCGACGGTCGCGGTGCGCAAGGCGATGGAGGACCAGGTGCAGGCGGTGCTGTCCGGCCGCACCAAGCCGGCGGACGCGGTGGCGAACGCGCAGAAGGCGGCCGACGAGCTGCTGCGCCCCTACGCCGAGCGCACCGCGCTGGACGTGCCGAAATGAGCGCCTTCAAGATCCTGCAACTGACCGACCTGCACGTCCGCCCCAAAGGCATGGCGGCCTATCGCGTGTGCGAAAGCACGGTGCTGACCGAGCGGGCGCTGCGGGCCGCCGCGCGCATGCAGCCGGACGTGGTGATCATCACCGGGGACCTGACGGATTGCGGCCTGGTCGCGGAATACGAGCTGCTCGCCGGCATGCTGAACCGCCACCTGGCGATGCCCGTCTACGTCATCCCGGGCAACCATGACCGCCGCGAGGTGCTGCTCGAGCACCTGCCAGGCACGCGGCATCATGGCGAATTCGTGCAGTATGCCATCGACGCCGGGCCGGTTCGTCTGGTGATGCTGGACACGGTGGTGCCCGGCGCCGGGCATGGCAGCCTGGACGGCGGCCGGCTCGAGTGGCTCGACCACACCCTGGCCGCCGCATCCAGCCAGCCGACCATGATCGGCATGCACCACCCGCCCTTCCTGTGCGACATCGCCCACATGGACCAGATCAATTTGCTGGACCACGCCGCCTTTGCCGCGGTGATCGCGCGCCACCCGCAAGTGCAGCGGATCGTGTGCGGGCATCACCACCGCCCCGTGGCGGCGCAGGTGGCCCATGCGGTGGCGAGCATATCGCCCTCCGTGGCGCACCAGGTGGAGCTGGACCTCGACCCGGCGGCGCCCCCCGCCTTCGTGCTCGAGCCGCCGGCGTTCCAGATGCACCTGTGGTCGCCGGCGAGCGGGTTCGTATCGCATACCGTGATGGTAGAGAGCTATCCCGGGCCGTATCCGTTCACGCTCGACCCGGACTATCCCGGGGTAAGCTGAGGGGCGCGGGAGCCACCCTCACCCTGACCCTCTCCCGCCAGCGGGAGAGGGAAATCGCGGTCGCGTCCGAGTGGCAGGGCTACAGCGTTCGCAGCACTCGTGATAGGCTGGGCGCTATGGGGTATTGGGGCAAGATCCTCGGCGGAGCCGCCGGGCTGGTGATGGGCGGGCCGTTCGGAGCGGTGATGGGTGCGGCCCTGGGCCACGCCGCCGACCAGGGCGCCATCCCGCGCATGAAGATGCAGGGCGGCTTCGGGCTCAACCAGGCGCGCATCGCCGCCATGCTGGGCGGGCGGGACCAATTGTTCGCCATCGCCGTGGTGGTGCTCTCGGCCAAGCTCGCCAAGTGCGACGCCCCCGTGGTCCGTGCCGAGATCGACGCGTTCAAGCGCCAGTTCCGCATCCCGCCCGAGTCCGCCCGCGACGTGGGCCGCATGTTCGACATGGCGCGGGACAGTGCGGAGGGGTTCGAACCCTATGCCGTGCAACTCGGCGACGCATTTGCCGACGCGCCCGGCGTGCTGGAGGACGTGCTGCACGCGCTGTTCGTGATCGCACGGGCGGATGGGCCGGTGAACGGCCGCGAGGTGGACTTCCTGCAGCGCGCCTATCGCGCGTTCCGCCTGTCGCCGGTGTCGTGGGACCGGGCGCGCGGGGCCACCCCGCGGTTCCGCCCCGAGCCGACCGACGACGCCTACACCGTGCTCGGCGTGTCCCGCACGGCCTCCGACGACGAGGTGCGCGCGGCGTGGAAGACGCTGGTGCGGGCCAACCATCCGGACAGCCTGGCCTCGCGCGGCGTGCCGGCCGAGTTCATCGCCAGTGCCACCGACAAAGTGGCTGGGATCAACGCGGCGTGGGACCGGATCAAGCGCGAACGGGGCCTGTGAGGCAGGCGCCGAGCCCGAACCACGACGAACGCCCGCCGGGCGTGCCGGTGGACATCCTGCTGCTGCACTACACGGGCATGCAGTCCGCCGCCGCCGCGGTCGACCGGCTGCGGGACCCGGCGGCGCGGGTTTCATCGCACTATGTGGTGGAGGAGGATGGATTGGTTTGGCAGCTCGTGCCGGAGCAGCGGCGGGCCTGGCATGCTGGCGTGTCGTTCTGGCGCGGCGACACGGTGCTGAACGACCGCTCGGTGGGGGTGGAGATCGTGAACCCCGGGCATGAATGGGGCTACCGGCCGTTTCCGGCGCTGCAGATGGCGGCGGTGTGCGAGCTGTGCTTGGGGATTTTGTCGCGCCACCCGATCCCGGCCCGCAACGTGATCGGCCACAGCGACGTGGCGCCCGACCGCAAGGACGACCCGGGCGAGTTGTTCGACTGGCGCGGCTTGGCGGGCAATGGGGTGGGGCTGTGGCCTGCGGCGGGCGAGCCGGTGACGGACGTGCTGGGCGCGCTGGGGGCGATCGGCTATCGCACGGACTTGCCATTGGAGGTGCTGCTGCGTGCGTTCCAGCGCCATTGGCGGCCGGAACGGGTGGACGGTTTGGCGGATGCGGGCACCCGCGAACGGCTGGGGGCGTTGGTGAGATCTTTCTGAAGAGCTCCCTCTCCCGCCAGCGGGAGAGGGAGTTTGACCTGGTGAGTGTGTGCGATTGGGCTGTGCTACGCTCAAGCTGAAGGAGAGCGCCGATGAGCATGCCGCAGCGGGTGGCGATGACCCCGCAAGAATACCTCGAGTGGGAACAGCAACAGGAAGAACGCTGGGAATACGACGGCTACGGCCCCGTGCTGATGGCCGGCGCGCGGGAAGCGCATGCGGACATCCAGGCCAACCTGATCACAGCACTGCGCACCCGGCTGCGGGGCAAGCCATGCCGCGCCTATGGCACCGACATGAAAATGGCGACCGGCCTCTCCTACCGCTTCCCGGACGCTCTCATCGTGTGCAGCCCGCGCGACCGCGGGCGGCTCGTGGCGGAAAACCCGGTGGCCGTATTCGAGATCACCAGCGATTCGACAGGCGGCACCGACCGGATCACCAAGTTCTTCGAATACCGCCAGATCGAGTCCATCCAGCGCTATATCATCATCGAGCAATCCATAATCGGCGCGGAAGTGTTCAGCCGGGCCGAAGACTGGGCCGGCCGCATCCATCGGGGCGGGACGGTTATCCACATCCCCGAGGCCGACATCGAATTCCCACTCGACGAGCTATACGACGGGCTCGACCTGCCGGCTTGACGCCGCGCGCCCGCCACGCGCACACACGCTGGGTCAGGCGGCTGGACGGCCGCTGCCCCTCGCGTGCCTTTGTTTCGGAAGCGGGGGGTGGAGGAAAGTCCGGGCTCCACGGGAAAACGGTGCCGGCTAACGGCCGGCGGGGGCGACCCTAGGGAAAGTGCCACAGAAAACAAACCGCCTGCTCAGTTGATTGGGCAAGAGTCGCCTGGCGGCTCGGCAGGCAAGGGTGAAACGGGGCGGTAAGAGCGCACCGCGCTGCTGGCAACAGCGGCGGCAGGGTAAACCCCACCGGGAGCAAGACCGAATAGGGGCGGCCGGCGGCGCCCGTTGCCTGAAAGGGCGCGGACGGACGCAGGGGCTTTCCCGCCCCGCCGCCCGGGTTGGTCGCGTGAGGCGTGCGGCAACGCACGTCCCAGAGGAATGGCCGTCCATCGCCTTCGGGCGGGGACAGAACCCGGCTTACAGGCCGCCTGACATCTTCCGCTACATCTCCGGCTCAACTCGTTCCGCCAGTGTTCGATCCACTCAATGCTCCACAGGAACAAAAGTCGAACCTGGTGGCAGATCTGGCCCGAATCAGCCGTCTACCAAGCTTTTCTGTCGCACGATGGTAAGTCGGGCGTCAAAACCAAGACAAACCGAACCAAACGCAGTAATGCCGGTCTAATCCCTTTGACGCCCATTAGTGCCCATGATATCCCACGGCATCCCATGGAAATGGTGGTTCGGGCGCGCCCGTCCTTGTCAGGTGCAGGTCAGAAGGGGTTCGCCGGGCCGCGATGTTTCAGTTCCTGGGCACGCATCTGAACCGGCTCGATGCCAAGGGACGCGTCTCCATCCCGGCCGCCTTTCGCGCCGCCCTGCGCAGCGACGCCGATGCGGAGGGGCAGGCGCCGCTGATCCTGCGCATGTCGCACAAATACCCGTGCATCGAGGGCTGGCCGACGGGGCGGTTTGCCGAGCTGGCGACTCCGCTGGGGCACTACAATCAGTTCAGCGACGCCCACGACAACATGTCGAGCACGCTGTTCGCCGACGCGTTTCCGGCCGAGGCGGACAAGGAGGGGCGGATCGTGCTGCCCGGCGAGCTGGTGGAGTATGCCGGGTTGACCAACCAAGTGACGTTCATGGGCATGGGCGAGCTGTTTCAAATCTGGGAGCCGACCGCCGCCGCGCGCCGCCGGGCCGAGGCGCGCGAGGCGGCGCGGCTGCAGCAGCTCAGCCTGCAAAGCGCACCGGCGGCGGCATGATGCACATCCCGGTCATGCTCCCCGAAGTGCTGGGCGCGCTGCAGCCACAGGGCGGCGCCACCTATCTGGACGCGACCTTCGGCGGTGGCGGGTATGCGCGCGTCATCCTGCAGGCGGCGCCCTGCACGCTGTGGGCGATCGACCGCGACCCGGACGCCATCGCCCGCGGCGCTGCCCTGGCCGCCGAGCACCCGGGGCGGCTGCACCTGCTGCATGGCTCGTTTGGGGACATGGTGGCTCTGCTCGCCGCCCGCGGGGTGGAACGCTTGGACGGCGTGGTGATGGACCTGGGCGTCTCCTCGTTCCAGATCGACGACCCCGCGCGCGGCTTCTCGTTCCGCGCCGACGGCCCGCTCGACATGCGGATGGACCGCGCCGGCCCCACCGCGGCGGACCTGGTGGCCACGCTGCCCGAGGCGGACCTGGCGGACACGCTGTATCAGCTTGGCGAAGAGCGCCAGTCCCGCCGGATCGCCCGCGCGCTGGTGCAGGCGCGGGCCGAGGCGCCGATCACCACCACGGGACAGTTGGCTTCGATCATCCGCCGGGTCGTGCGCGCCGACGCGTCGGGGATCGACCCGGCGACCCGCTCGTTCCAGGCGCTGCGCATCCGGGTGAACGACGAGCTTGGCCAGGTGGAACGCGCGCTGGCGCAGGCGGCCAGCCTGCTCGCGCCGGGCGGGCGGCTGGTGGTGGTGTCGTTCCATTCCGGCGAGGACCGGATCGTGAAGCGCTTCATGCAGGATGTCGCCGGCCGCACGCCGCTTCCCTCGCGCCACCAGCCGAGTGCGGCGACGCAGAGCGGCGCCGGGTTCCGCCTGCTCGCCGCCCGGGCGCAGCGGCCGAGCGATGCCGAGTGTCATAGCAACCCGCGGGCCCGCAGCGCGCGCCTGCGCGCCATCGAACGTCTTGTGGAGAATGCCGCGCCATGATGCGACCGATCACCTGCCTGTCCCTGATGGTGGCACTGGGGGCCGGGCTGTACCTCTATCAGGTGAAGCACCGGGCGCAGTTGCTCGACCAGGACATCAATCGCACCGTCAAGCTGGCGGACGCGGCGCGGGAGCGGATTGGGCTGCTGAAGGCCGAGTGGGCGCTGCTGGAGGATCCGCAGCGGCTGCAGGACCTGGCGACGCATCACCTGCAGTTGCAGCCGTTGGCGCCCAGCCAGTTCGTGCGGCTGGAAGATTTGGCGGCGCGGCTGCCTGCGGTGGTCGTGCCGGCCGCGCCTGCGGAGCCCCTGGTGGCGGCCGCAGCGCCCGCAGCCGAACCCGCGATGGCCGCCCGGGTGGCGCCAGTGCTTCCCGCGATGTCGCTGCCCGCGACGTCGGTCGCGGACGTTGCGGAGCCCGCGAAGCCAGCCCCTGCCCCGGTGCACCCTGCTCCGCCGCGGCCGGCCCGCCCGACCATGGTGGCGAGCCTGGCCAAGCCGGCGCACCCGCTCTTCGCCCCGGTCGTGCGCGCGTATGAACCGAGTTCGCTCGGGGTGCATGCGCCCACGATCCAGACCGCCAGCGCCTCCGCCCCGGCCGCACCGCCGCCGGTGCCGTTCGTCGGCTCCGCGCTCGGCATGGCGCGCACCGGCATAGCCCCGCCCGTCCCCGTTCCGCAGGCGGGTGGGCTGGCGGGCGGGGGCAGCCTCGGCTACCCCGGCGCACGATGAACGAGCCGCCGTCCCCCGACGCGCCGCCGCCGCCGTCCGCCCGCCGCGGCACTCCGCGCATGGGCGCCGTGCCCCGGATGGAGAACGTGCGCGTCACCACGCCCGACCTGCTGCGTCGCAATGCGCTGGAAAAGACCCGCGGCCGGCTGTTGCTGACGGCCGCCGGGTTCATGCTGCTGTTCGGCGCGGTGATGGCCAAGCTCGCCACCGCCACGATCATCTTCCCGATGCTGCCGAAGCTGCAGGCCGAGGCGGTGCACGTGCCGACCCCGGGCGAAGCGGTGCAGCCGCTGGTGGACGGGGAGCTGCCGCCGACGCCGGCGGTGCATCCGCGGGCCAGCATCGTCGACCGCAACGGCACGCTGCTGGCCGTGTCGCTGCCGATGGCGGGGATCTACGCCAACCCGAAGGAGATGATCGACCCGGCGGATGTCGCGCATAAGCTGGTCTCGGTGCTGCCGAAGCTGGACGAGGCGGCGGTGCGCGCGCGGCTGAGCGAGAACAAGCAGTTCGTCTATCTCGCGCGCCAGATCACGCCGCATGACCAATTGGCGATCAATGCGCTCGGCATCCCGGGCATCTACTTCCAGGCCGGCGCCAAACGGCGCTACCCGCTCGGCCGAGTGGCGGCGCAAGTGCTGGGCGGGGTGGACGTGGACGACCGCGGCATCGCCGGAGTGGAGCGGTATTTCGACGACCGGCTGCGCACCGACCCGACGCCGCTGCGGCTCTCGATCGACGTGCGGGTGCAGGCGGTGCTGCGCGACGAGCTGGCCAAGTCGATGGACGAGTTCACCGCCATCGGCGGCTGCGGCATCGTGATGGACGTGCGCACCGGCGAGGTGATCGCCATGGTGAGCCTGCCCGACTACGACGCCAACAAGGCCGCCGAAGCGCCGCCGGAAGACCGGTTCAACCGCGCCGTGACCGGCATGTACGAGCCCGGCAGCACGTTCAAGCTGCAGACCGCCGGCATGGCGCTGGACAGCGGCGCGGCCCAGCTCTGGAACGAATACGACGCGGCGCACGACATCCATATCGGCCGCTTCACCATCACAGACTTCGAGGGCAAGCACCGCTTCCTCTACCTGCCCGAGGTGCTGGCGTACTCCTCCAACCTGGGCGCGGCGCATATCGCGCAGGCGGTCGGCTCCGAGCGGCAGCGCGCCTGGCTGAAGAACATGGGCATGTTTGACCGCGTGAACGTGGAGCTGCCGGAAGCCGGCCGCCCGATCGTGCCCAGCGCGGCCAATTGGGGCGAGGCGACCAACCTCACGGTGGGGTTCGGCCACGGCATCGCCGTCAGCCCGCTGCACGTGGTGCGCGGCACGGCGACGCTGGCCAATGGCGGCGTGCGGCTCAACCCCACCCTGCTGGCAGTGGACCCGAGCGACCCGCCGCGGGTGGGCGTGCGCGTCATGCAGCAGCAGACCAGCGACACGATCCGGCGGCTGATGCGCCTGGTGGTGACGGACGGCTACGGCAAGCCCGCCGATATCCCGGGCTACTTCGTCGGCGGCAAGACGGGCACGGCGGAGAAGGTCGGCGGCCACACCTATCGCAAGCACGCCAACGTCAGCGCGTTCATGAGCGTGTTCCCGATGAACGCGCCGCGCTACGCGGTGTATTTCATGCTGGACGAGCCGCACGGCAACAAGAGCACCGGCGGCTTCTCCACCGCCGGCGCGGTGAGCGCCCCCGCGGCGGGCCGGGTGATCGCCAAGATCGCGCCGATGCTGGGGCTGCTGCCGGACATCCAGGACATGGCGGAGATCCAGGGCGAGTTGACCATTCCGCTGCAGCCGCCGCATGGCTACGTGCCGCATTGGACGGGGTCGCTCAGCTTCGTGCCGCCATCCGAGCCGCTGCCGGCGCCTGCCGTCGCCGCAGCGTCTGCGCCGCCGGACGCGACGGCCCCGGCACCGCCGCGCCGGCCGGTCCCGGTGCGCTGGTCGCCGCAGGGCGTGCGGCACGAGGCCGAGGGCGAGGCGCCGCCGGTGCGCACGCAGCTTGCAGCTCACTGACATGGTGCGCGCGGCAGACATGGTGGCGGCGGGGCTGCCCCCGATCCCCATCACCGGGCTTACCGCCGACAGCCGCGCGGTGTCGCCTGGCTTCCTGTTCGCCGCCCTGCCCGGCGCCAAGCAGGACGGCCGGCGCTTCATCGCCGATGCGGTGGCAAGGGGGGCCGCGGCGGTGCTCGCCCCGGAGGGCACGGATTGGCCCGCCGGCGTGCCGCCCCGCCCGCTGATCCAGCACCCGGAGCCCCGGCGCGCGCTGGCCCGCATGGCGGCGGCGCAGGCCGGGCCGCAACCGGCGACGGTGGTGGCCATCACCGGCACCAACGGCAAGACCAGCACGGCCGAGTTCCTGCGCCAACTCGCCCAGCCAGTGCGCCCTGCCGCCAGCCTGGGCACGCTCGGAGTGATCGCGCCGGGCCACGCGGGCAGCGGCGGGCTGACCACGCCCGACCCGGTGGCGCTGGCGGAGACCCTGGCTGGATTGGCGCGCGAGGGCGTCCAGTTCGCCGCGATGGAGGCCTCCTCGCACGGGCTGGCGCAATACCGGCTGGACGGCGTGCGCCTGGCGGCGGCCGGGTTCACCAACCTGACGCGTGACCACCTGGATTATCACGGCAGCTTGCAGGCGTATCGCGCGGCCAAGCTGCGGCTGTTTGCAGAGTTGCTGCCTCGCGGCGCGCCCGCCGTGGCGTGCACCGCGTTGGACCCGGACACGACGAGCGACCTGCGCGCTGTCGCCGCCGGATGCGGGCTGCGGCTGGGCTTCGTGGGGGAAGGCGGCGACGCGATCCGGCTGCTGCGCGCGGTGCCGCATCCGGGCGGGCAGCACCTGGAGCTGCAGGTGGGCGGAGGCCGGCACGCGCTGGACCTGGCGCTGCCGGGCCGGTTCCAGGCGGACAACGCCTTGCTCGCGGCCGGCCTTGCGATGGCGACCATCGACCCGGCGGCGTGGCAGCGCCTGCCTGCCCTGGCTGGCGTGCGCGGGCGGATGGAGCTGGCGGCCAGCCTGCCGAATGGCGCGGCCGTGTATGTCGACTATGCCCACACGCCGGACGCGCTCGAGCGGCTGCTGCAAGCCTTGCGCCCGCACACCGCCGGGCGGTTGCACGTGGTGTTCGGCGCCGGCGGCGACCGGGACCGCGGCAAGCGGCCGCTGATGGGCGAGGCCGCCTGCCGCTTCGCCGACGCGGTCATCATCACCGACGACAACCCGCGCTCGGAAGACCCGGCCGCCATCCGTGCCGCCATCCGCGCCGCCTGCCCTGGGGCGCGCGAGATCGGCGACCGCGCCACCGCCATTGCCGCCGCGCTCAACAGCTTGGGTCGCGGCGACGTGCTCGCGGTGGCGGGCAAGGGGCACGAGAGCGGGCAGACGGCCGGCGGCGTCACCGTCCCGTTCGACGATGCGGACACCGTCCGGCGCCTGGCCGGAATCGGATGATGTGGACCCCCGACGATCTGATGGGCGCCACAAGCGGCGCCATGCGCACGCTGTTCGGCGCGACCGGCGTCTCGATCGACACGCGCACCCTGCAGCCCGGCGACCTGTTCGTGGCCCTGCGCGGCGACCATGGCGATGGCCACGACCATGTGGCGGACGCGCTCGCCCGGGGTGCCGCGGGGGCGATGGTGCAGCGGGACCTGCCGGGCACCACGCTGCTGGTGCACGACACATTGGAGGCGCTGTGGGCGCTCGGCCGCTACGCCCGGGCGCGCTTTACCGGCCGGGCGGTGGCGATCACGGGCAGCGTCGGCAAGACCACGACCAAGGAGATGCTGCGCGTGGTGCTCGAGGCGGCTGGCCCCACGCATGCGGCCCAGGCGTCCTACAACAATCAATGGGGCGTGCCGCTCACCCTGGCGCGGCTGCCGCTTGGCGCGCAGTTTTTGGTGGCGGAAGTGGGCACCAACCATCCGGGCGAGATCGCGCCGCTGTCCAAGCTGGTGCGCCCGGATGTCGCGGTGATCACGGCGGTGGCGGCCGCCCATATCGGCCATTTCGGCAGCCTGGACGCGATTGCCGACGAGAAATCCGCCATCGGCGAGGGGCTGCGGCCCGGCGGGATCGCCGTGGTGCCGGCGGACAGCCCAGCGCTCGGCCGCATCGCCGTGCGCGCCGCCCGCACCGACACGTTCGGCCTGGCGCAGGTGGCGAGCCAAACCCCCGACCAGGGCGGCACCGACGTCACCGCCGAGATCGAGGGCCGCACCGTGCAGTTCCGGGTGAACTCGCCGGGTCAGCACATGGTGCTGAACGCGCTGGCCGCGCTCACTGCCGCCAATGCGCTGGGCATCGACGGGGCGGTGGCGATCGGCGGGTTTCGGCCCGTCGCCGGGCGCGGGGTGCGGCGCAGCCTGGCCTCGGGGGTGAACCTGCTGGACGAGAGCTATAACGCGAACGGCGCCTCCATGCGCGCCGCCCTGGCGCTGCTGCGCATGCAGCCGGGCCGCCGCGTGGCGGTGCTGGGCGACATGCTCGAGCTCGGCAGCTTCGGCCCGGCGGAACATGCGGGCCTGGCCCGCGCCGTGGAGGACGCGGCGGACCTGCTGTTTACCTGCGGCCCGCTGATGCAGCTCCTGTTCGACGCCGTGCCCGCCGCGCTGCGCGGTGCCCACGCCGCCGACAGCGCCGCGCTCGCCCCCGTCGTGGCGCAGGCGACCGGCGCGGGCGATGCCGTCCTGGTCAAGGGCAGCCTGGGCAGCCGGATGGCCACCGTGGTGCGCGCGCTGGAGGCGGTGGGCTGATGCTGCTCCTGCTCGCCCGCCCGTATGCCGATCAGTTCGCGCTGTTCAACCTGTTCCGCTACATCACCTTCCGGGCCGGCGCCGCCTGCCTCACCTCGCTGGTGATCGCCTTCCTGCTGGGGCCGAAGGTGATCCGCTGGCTACGCTCGGTGCAGCGCGGCGGGCAGCCGATTCGGCTCGACGGCCCAGAGCGCCACCTGATCGAGAAAAAGGGCACGCCCACGATGGGCGGCGTGCTGATGCTGCTGGCGATGGGCAGCTCGGTGCTGCTGTGGGGCAACCTGGCCAATGGCTACGTGTGGGCGGCGCTGCTGGTCACCTACGGCTACGGCCTGGTGGGCGTGGCGGACGACTTCCTCAAGCTGTCCCGCCGCAACACCAAGGGCGTCTCGGCGCGCGGCAAGCTGGTGGCGCAGTTGGTGATCGGGCTGATCGCGGCGGCCTGGATGTCCTATCTCACCCGCGGGCCGCTCGGCACCGGGCTCACCATCCCGGTGTTCAAGGAGGTGCTGATCCCGTTCGGCTATGCGTTTCCGCTGGTGGGCATGGTGGTGATGCTCGGCACCTCCAACGCGGTGAACCTGACCGACGGGCTGGACGGGCTGGCCATCGTGCCGACCATCATCGCCTGTGCCGTGTTCGCGCTGATCGCCTACCTGGTGGGCAACCGGGTGTTCGCCGACTACCTGCAGCTCAACCCGGTGCCCGGCACGGGCGAGCTGATGGTGTTCCTGGCGGCGTTGATCGGCGCGGGCATGGGCTTCCTGTGGTTCAATGCGCCGCCCGCCGCCGTGTTCATGGGCGACACCGGGAGCCTTGCTCTGGGCGGGGCCTTGGGCGCGGTGGCGGTGGCAACCAAGCATGAGATCGTGCTCGCCATCGTCGGCGGGTTGTTCGTGGTCGAGACCGTGTCCGTCATCGTGCAGGTGTTCTGGTTCAAGCGCACCGGGCGCCGGGTGTTCCTAATGGCGCCGCTGCACCACCATTTCGAGAAGAAGGGCTGGGCGGAGCCGACCATCGTGATCCGGTTCTGGATCATCTCGATGATCTTGGCCCTGGTCGGCCTGGCGACGCTGAAGATCCGATGAGCAGTTGGCCCCCCACCTTGTTCGCCGGCCGCCGCTACGCCGTGCTCGGCCTGGGGAAGAACGGCCTCCCCGCCGCCAACACGCTGGCTGCGATGGGCGCGGAGGTCACCGCCTGGGACGATATCAAGCCCTCTCCCTGTGGGAGAGGGCTGGGTGAGGGCCTTGCCGCCGGGATCAACCTCGCCGATCCCACCCCCAGCATCCGCAGCTATGACGCGCTCATCCTCTCCCCCGGCATCCCGCACCGCCTGCCCGCGCCGCACCCCGCTGCGGTCGCTGCCATCGCCGCCGGCGTGCCGATCTGGAGCGACGCCGAGCTGCTCTACCAGGCGGTGCGGGCCGCCGGGTCACGCGCGCGCTTCGTCGGCATCACCGGCACCAACGGCAAATCCACCACCACGGCGCTGGTCGCGCACATCCTCGCTGCGGCAGGCCGGACGGTCGCCGCAGGGGGCAATCTCGGCCCCACCGCGCTGGCCTTGCCGCTTCTCGACCACAATGGATTGTACGTTTTGGAGATGTCCTCCTATATGTTGGAGCGAATCGGCTCGTTGCGGTTCGATGCCGCGGTGATGCTCAACCTCAGCCCCGACCATCTGGACCGCCATGGCGACATGGCAGGCTACGCCGCCGCCAAGCGCGCGATCTTCGACCGCCAGACCATGGGCGACCTCGCCGTGGCGGGCGTGGACGATGCGGCGAGCCGCGCCATGGCGGCCGAGCTGGGCGCCATCACGGTCTCGGGCGCGCGCCGGGCCGATGTCTGGTGCGACGCCGGGGTTCTGCGCGACGCGGCCGGCCCCATCCTGGCGATGGCGGACGCGCCCACCTTGCCCGGCGCGCACAATGCGCAGAACGCCGCTGCCGCCGCCGCCGTGGCGCTGCATCTGGGGGTCGGCCGCGCCGAACTGGCGGAGGCGATCACCAGCTTCCCCGGCCTGCCGCACCGGCAGCAGCGCGTCGCCAGCATCGAAGGCGTGGCCTATGTCGACGACAGCAAGGCCACCAATGCCGACGCCGCGGCCTGCGCGCTGGCGTGCTACGAGCGCATCGTCTGGATCATCGGCGGGGTCAGCAAGGCGGGCGGCGTCGCCCCGCTGGCGCCGTTCTTCCCGCGCATCACCCACGCGCTGCTGATCGGGCGGGACGCGGCCTTGCTCGCCGCGCAGTTGGGGGACGTGCCGCACGAGGTCGTCGGCACGCTCGATCGCGCGGTGCCCGCTGCCCGCGCCGCCGCCGCGCGCACCGGGGCGGAGGTGGTGCTGCTGTCGCCGGCCTGCGCCTCGTTCGACCAGTTCTCCGGCTTCGAGGCGCGCGGCCGCCGCTTTGCCGAGCTGGTGCACACGATGATGGAGGCGCGGTGATGGCCACGCTCTCGCGCGCCGACAACTCCGTGCTGGGCCGCTGGTGGTGGACGGTGGACCGCGTGACGCTGCTCGCCATCGCCGTGCTGATCGGCTTCGGCTACGTCATGATGCTGGCCGCGAGCCCATCCGTGGCCGACCGCATTCATGTCAACCGCGACAGCTTCATCCTCAAGCAGGTGGTGTTCCTGCTGCTGGCGGCGGCGGTGATCGTGGCCGTGTCGCTGCTCTCGCCGCGGGGCGTGCGGCGGCTGGCGATTGCAGGCTGCATCATCGCGCTGGCGCTGACGGCGCTCACGCTGGTGGCGGGCGTGGAGATCAAGGGTGCGCGGCGTTGGATCGCGCTGCCGGGCCTGTCGCTGCAGCCGTCCGAGTTCCTCAAGCCGTGCTTTGCCGTGGTGGCCGCCTGGCTGATCGCGGAGGGGCGGCGCAGCCGGGGCTTCCCGGGCACGGCGATCGCGTTCGGCCTGTTCGGGCTGATCCTGCTGCTGCTGAAGAGCCAGCCGGACATCGGCATGCTCGCGGTGGTGACGGCGGTGTTCTTCGCCCAACTCTTCGTGGCCGGCATGAACCTGTTCTTCGTCGCCGTGAGCGTGGGCGCGCTGATGACGTCGGGCGTGGGGGCATACCTGTTGTTCCCGCACGTGCGCAGCCGCGTGACACGCTTCCTCAACCCGGCTTCGGGCGACAGCTACCAGGTGAACATGGCGCTGGAGGCGTTCGGCAACGGCGGCTTGCTCGGCCGCGGCCCCGGCGAAGGCCGCGTGAAG
This sequence comes from Acetobacteraceae bacterium, assembly GCA_965198565.1. GTDB lineage: Bacteria > Pseudomonadota > Alphaproteobacteria > Acetobacterales > Acetobacteraceae > LMUY01. The sequence goes on from OZ240665.1 coordinate 861,077, forward strand.
GACCTGCTGCCCGACGCGCATGCGGATTTCGTGTTCGCCGTGATGGGCGAGGAGTTCGGCATGATCGTGTGCTGCCTCGTGCTGGGCGTGTTCGCGCTGATCGTCATGCGCGGGCTGGCGCGGATGCTGGCGGAGCATGACGAGTTCATCGTGTTCGCCTCCGCCGGGCTGGTGACGAGTTTTGGCTTGCAGGCGTTCGTGAACATGGCGAGTTCGCTGCACCTGATCCCGACCAAGGGCATGACGTTGCCGTTCGTGAGCTACGGCGGCTCGTCGGTGCTAGCGGTGGCGCTCGGCATGGGCATGCTGCTGGCTTTGACCCGGCGGCGCCTGCGGGACGACGCGCTTTGAACGCCCGGCACATAGCCGCCACGCCAACCCTATGCGCCGGGCGGACAGCATGAGAGGCCCGGCGGTGCAGCCGATCGTCGTCGCGGCGGGGGGAACCGGCGGGCACTTCTTCCCGGCCGAGGCGCTGGCCAACGAATTGGTGTCGCGCGGGCAACGCGTGGTGCTGATGACGGACGCGCGTGCGGCGGCGAAATTGCCGGCGAGCTTTGCCGAACGCGAGGTGTTCGTGTTGCGCGGTGCGGGGATCGCCGGGCGCGGATGGCGTCGCCAGGCGGGCGCGGCTGCGGCATTGGCGGCGGGAACGCTGCAGGCCCGCACGGCGCTGGCGCGGCTGAACGCGGCGGCGGTGGTGGGCTTCGGCGGCTACCCGGTGGTGGCGCCCGTATTGGCGACGCGGCTGCTGCGGCATCGCCCGCCGGTGATTTTGCACGACCAGAACGCGGTGCTCGGCGGCGCCAACCGGAGCATGGCGCGGTTTGCCGCCGCCGTTGCGTTGAGCTTCGAGCGGGTGGCGCGCGTGCCGGCTGGTGTCGCGACCGTCGTCACCGGCAACCCGGTGCGGCGGGAGTTTGCGGTGGCGACGGAGCGGGATGCGGGGCCGCTGCGCCTGCTCGTGCTGGGGGGTTCCTTAGGCGCGCGCGTGTTCAGCGACATCGTTCCAGAGGCACTCGCGGCGCTGCCTGCGGGCTTGCGCGAGCGGCTCGCCGTCACCCAGCAATGCCGCGCGGAGGATCTGGAGCGCGTAGGCCAGGCCTATGCCGCCTCGGGGATCGCGGCTGAGCTGTCGACGTTCTTTACCGACGTTCCTGCCCGGCTGTGCGCCGCCACGCTGTTCATCGGCCGCGCGGGCGGCTCGACGGTGGCCGAACTCGCCGCCTCCAGCACGGCCGCCATCCTGGTGCCGCTGCCGATTGCGGTGAACGACGAGCAGGGCGCCAATGCGCAGGCCTTAGTGGACGCGGGCGGCGCCGTGCTGATCCGTCAGCCGGAGTTTACCGCGGCCTTCCTGACAGCGCGGCTCGCAGCATTGCTCTGCGACCCGGCGGCGCTGGCTCGCATGGGCGCAGCCTCGCGCGCCATCGCGCATCCGGACGCGGCCGCGCGCCTGGCGGACCTCGTGCTGCAGCACGCGCAGGTGCGGGCATGAGGGCGCTGCCGCTCAGCATCGGCACGATCCATTTCGTCGGCATCGGCGGCATCGGCATGTCGGGCATCGCCGAGGTGCTGTACAATCTCGGCTACGCGGTGCAGGGCAGCGACATCGCCGACAGCGCGAACGTCCGCCGGCTGCGCGAGAACGGCATTGCAGTGGCGGTGGGGCACGACGCGGCCAATCTGGGCAACGCGCAGGTGGTGGTGACGTCCAGCGCGGTGCGGCGGGACAACCCGGAAGTGGTGGCGGCCCGCGCACGGCTGATCCCGGTGGTGCGCCGGGCCGAAATGCTGGCCGAGCTGATGCGGTTGCGCTGGTCGATCGCGGTTGGCGGCACCCATGGCAAGACCACCACCACCTCGATGGTCGCCGCCGTGCTGGAGGCCGCGCATCTCGACCCGACGGTGATCAACGGCGGCATCATCAACGCCTACGGCACCAACACGCGCCTGGGCGAAGGCGACTGGATGGTGGTGGAGGCGGACGAAAGCGACGGCTCCTTCCTGCGCCTGCCCGCGGTGATCGCCGTGGTGACCAACATGGACGCGGAACACCTCGACCACTGGGGCAGCGCCGAGGCGATGACGGCGGGCTACGACCAGTTCGTCGGCAACATCCCGTTCTATGGCTTTGCCGTGTTGTGCATCGACCATCCGGCGGTGCAGCAGATGATCCCGCACGTGTCGGACCGCCGCATCATCACCTACGGGTTCAGCCCGCAGGCCGATATCCGCGCCGAGCGGCTGATCAGCGACCGCTTAGGCGCAACCTTCGAGGTGATGGTGACGGACCGGCTGCGCAACCGGTCGCGCCGCATGGGCCCGTTCCGCCTGCCGATGCTAGGGCAGCACAACGTGTCGAACGCGCTGGCGGCGCTGGCGATCGGCGTGGAAATGGAGATCGACGAGGCGACGCTGAAAAGTGCGCTGGCGAGCTTCCGCGGCGTGAAGCGGCGCTTTACGAAAACAGGCGAGTCGGGCGGCATCACCGTGATCGACGATTACGGACACCATCCGGTGGAGATCATGGCGGTGCTGAAGGCCGCGCGGCAGGCGGGGGCGCGCGACGTGGTGGCGGTGGTGCAGCCGCACCGCTACTCGCGCCTGCAATCGCTGTTCGCCGAGTTCTGCACCTGCTTGAACGACGCGGGCACGGTGATCGTGGCGGATGTGTATGCGGCGGGCGAGGCGCCGATCGCCGGTGTCACGCGCGATGCGCTGGTGGATGGGTTGCGCGCGAATGGGCATCGCAGCGTGGTGCCGCTGCCCGGGCCGGAGCACCTGGCGGAGATGATCCACGCGATCGCCAAGCCGGGCGACATGGTGGTGTGCCTGGGTGCCGGGAACATCACGGCTTGGGCGGCGGCGCTGCCGGGCCAGTTGACGGCGCTGCAGGCCGGGAGGCGGTCGGCATGATGCGGCGGCCCTCAGCCATTGCGCAGAACGGGCGCATCTCAACTCTTCTCCCTCTTCCGCGGGCGGGAGAGGGTCGGGGTGAAGGTGCGAGCGCTGCTCCTGACGGGTGTGCCAGTGTCCAAGACGCCCTCACCCCGACCCTCTCCCGTGAAGAACGGGAGAGGGAGCAGCCACGTGTGTTGAATGGGTGGTCGTGCGCACAATGATGCCCCAGCCCACTCCCAACACCCTGCTCGACCGCCTGCCGCCACTGGCCGGCCGCGTACTGGCGCTCGCGGCGTTGGCGCCGTTCACCTGGTTCCGCGTCGGTGGCCCGGCGGAAGTTCTCGTCCGCCCGGCCAGCGTGAAAGACCTGACGACGCTCTTGCAGCACCTGCCGGCGGACGCGCCGCTGACGGTGCTTGGCGCTGCGTCCAACATCATCGTGCGCGATGGCGGCATCACCGGCGTGGTGGTGCGGCTCGCGCGTGGGTTCGCAGAGGTTAAGGTGGAACCTAAGGGCATCATAGCGGGCGCTGCGGCGCTGGACGCCACGGTGGCGGAACATGCCGCGGCGGCCGGGCTGAGCGGGCTCGAGTTCCTCTCCGGCATTCCAGGCTCGATCGGCGGCGCAATCGCGATGAACGCCGGCGCGTACGGCGGGGACGTCGCGGGTTGCCTCGACTGGGCCGAAATCGTCACCGCGGCGGGGCCGAGCCGATTGGACGCAGCGGCACTGCACCTCGCGTACCGCCATGCCGCGCTGCCCGCGGGCGCTATCGTCACCCGCGCGCGCTTCCATGCCCGGCCCGGCGACCCGGCCGCCATTGCAGCGCGCATGGCGGACATCCGTGCCAGCCGCGAAGCCACGCAGCCTGTTCGCGCGCGCACCGGCGGCTCCACCTTCCGCAACCCGCCCGACATGAAGGCCTGGGAGCTGATCGACGCGGCTGGCTGCCGTGGCCTCGGGCGCGGCGGGGCGCAAGTCAGCGAGAAGCACTGCAATTTCCTGCTCAACACCGGCACCGCGACGGCCGCCGATCTCGAGGGATTGGGCGAGGAAGTGCGGCGCCGGGTGCATGCGATGAGCGGTGTGGCGCTCGAGTGGGAAATCAAGCGGCTCGGCGTGCCCCGCGCGCGCGCGGAGGTGGTGGCATGACGGTGGTTGCGGTGCTGTACGGCGGCATTTCCGCCGAGCGCGAGGTGAGCCTCAGCAGCGGCCGCGCGGTGATCGCGGCCCTCGGCGAGGCGGGGTTCGAGGTGCGGCCGATCGAGGTCGGGCCCGACCTCGCGACCACTCTGGCCGCGCTCACGCCCGCGCCGGACGTGGTGTTCAACGCGCTGCATGGCCGCTTCGGCGAGGATGGCCGTATTCAGGGCGTACTGGACTGGTTAGGCATTCCCTATACCCATTCTGGAGTGCGCGCCTCGGCGCTGGCGATGGACAAGCAAGCGGCCAAGACGGTGCTCGCCGCCGCCGGGCTGCCCGTGGCGGAAGGACGGGTGGTGTCGCCCGAGGAGCTCGCGGCGGCGGACCCGATCGCGCTGCCGTACGTGGTCAAGCCGGTGAACGAGGGCTCGTCGGTCGGCGTGGAGCTGATGCGCGCGGGCGGCAACCGCCGGGCCCTCGTGGCGACCACGTGGCAGTTCGGCACGCAGATCCTGGTCGAGGAATACGTGCCCGGGCGCGAGATCACCGTCGGCGTGATGGGCGACCGCGCGCTGACCATCACCGACATCACGCCGCCGGCCGATAGTTTCTACGACTACGAAGCGAAATACACCTACGGCGTGACCGATCGCTCGGTACCGGCGCAGATGCACCCGGAGGCGTTTGCCGCCGCGCTGGATTTCGCCTTGCGGGCGCATCGGGCGCTGGGCTGCCGGGGCGCCAGCCGCACGGACTTCCGCTACGACGACACGCGCGGCGAGCCGGGCCGCCTGGTGGTGCTGGAAGTGAACACCCAACCGGGCATGACGCCGTCCTCCTTGCTGCCGCAGCAGGCTGCATACTTAGGCATCTCCTTTCCCGAGCTGTGCCGCTGGCTGGTGGAGAACGCGGCATGCCGGGAGTGAATCGCTCGGCCGCGCCGCGGGTGCGCCAGCCACGGGACGTGTCGCGCCGCCCGTCCCGGCTGAAGCTGCTGCTGCGGCGGCAGCGGCGGTTCGTGCGCCCGGCGTTGTGGGGGGGCACGGGTTTCGGCGTGGTGCTGGCCGGCGTGCTGTTGGCCCATTCGGCGCAGCCCGGCGGCATGCTCGCCCGCGCCGCCAACACGCTGGCGCAAGCGGCCAACCTGCGCGTGCAGCAGATCGTGATCGAAGGCCGCAGCAACACGCCGGAACCGCTGCTGAACGCCGCACTCGGCGTGCACAAAGGCGACTCGATGCTGGGCTTCTCGCTCGAGGGCGCACGCTCCCGCATCGAGACGCTGTCGTGGGTGGAGCACGTCGCCGTGGAGCGCAAGCTGCCCGGCACGCTTGTGGTGAGCCTGACGGAACGGCGGCCGTTCGCGATCTGGCAATACCAGGGCAAGTTCGTCCTGATCGACCGCGACGGCCAATTGGTCACCAACGAGGACGTGGCGGCGTTCGGCAACCTGCCGCTGGTGGTCGGCGCCGGCGCGCCCAAGGCTGCCACCGCGCTGCTGGACGCGCTGGCCGCGCAACCGCAAGTGAAATCCCACGTGTCGGCGGCTGTGCGCGTGGGCGAGCGGCGCTGGAACCTGCATCTGAAGAATGGCGGCGACGTGCTGTTGCCTGAAGGCAATGAAGTCGCGGCTCTGGCCAAGCTCGCCGAGCTGCAAACCGCCGATGCGTTGCTTGACCGTCCGCTCGCCGCCATCGACATGCGGCTGCCGGATCGTTTGGTGGTGCGCCCGCAAGCCACCGAGGCAGCGCCGCAATCGCAGTCAGCAGGCAAAAAGGCATGAACGACATGCCGCGCCGCCCCGTGCTGCCGCCGCCGATGCCGCCGGACTTGCCGCCCCGCCGGGCGATGCGCGCCGGGCCGTTCGGGGTTCTGGATATCGGCACCAACAAGGTCGTCTGCCTGATCGGCCGCTGCGAGAGCGACGGCACCTTGCGGGTGCTCGGCATGGGGTGGCAGCGCGGGCGCGGCGTGCGCGGCGGCGGCATCACCGACCTCGACGAGGCCGAGCGCGCCATTCGCGGCGCCGTGGCGCAGGCCGAGGACATGAGCGACCACCGCCTGCGCACCGTCACGGTGAACCTCACCTGCGGCCAGCCGGAAAGCCGCCTGTTCAACGTGCAATGGCCGGTCGGCGGCCGCGCGGTGACGGATAGCGACGTGCGCCGCGTGGTGCAGGAAGGCCGCGCGCGCGCCATCAGCGAGGGGCGCGAGACGGTGCACGCACTGCCGCTCACCTTCAGCGTGGACGAGACCATGGGGGTTGCCGACCCGCGCGGCCACCATTGCGAGACGCTGACCGCGCGGCTGCACGTGATCGACGCGGTGACCATGGCGCTGCGCAACCTCGGCGCTACCGCCACGCGCGCCGAGTTGGAGATTTCCGAGCTGGTTTCCGCGCCCATGGCGGCCGGCATGTCCACCCTGGTGGTGGACGAGCGCGAGTTAGGCGCAACCTTAATCGACATGGGTGCCGGCACCACGGGCATGGCGGTGTTCTCCGAAGGCCAGATGCTGCACACGGCGCAGCTCCCGGTCGGCGGCCAGCATGTGACGAACGACATCGCCCGCCTGCTCTCCACCACGGTGGCGGCGGCCGAGCGGGTGAAGACGCTGAACGGCTCCGCGCAAGGCAGCCCGGACGACGAGCGCGAGATGCTGACCGTGCCGATGGTGGGCGAGGACGACCACGCGCTGGCCCGCTACCCGCGCTCGATGGTGGTGGCGATCATCAAGCCGCGTCTGGAAGAGACCTTCGAGATGGTGCGCGACCGGCTGGAGGGGGCGGGGCTCGGCCGCGCCGCCGGCAGCCGCGTGGTGCTCACCGGCGGCGCCAGCCAGTTGGTCGGCGCGCGCGAAATGGCCGGGCGCATCCTCGGCCGCCAAGTCCGCCTCGGCCGGCCAGACCCGCGCGTGCTGCGCGGCCTGCCGGACGCGGCGACCGGCCCGGCCTTCGCGGTCTCGGCCGGGCTCCTGATGTGGGCGGCTGGGGAGGGCCGCACCTTGTCCGACCTCGACCTGCATGACGAACCCCCCAACGGGCTGATCCCCAAGGTCCTCGCCTGGCTGCGGGACCGGCTGTAGCGCCGCCCGCTCAAACCCCTTTGCCTAATGGAGAAGCAACGTGACCCTCAACCTCACCATCCCGCAGACCCTGCACACCGATTTCACCCCGCGCATCACCGTGATCGGCGTGGGCGGCGGCGGCACCAATGCGGTCGACAACATGATCTCGCTCAACCTGCAGGGCGTGGATTTCGTGGTCGCGAACACCGACGCGCAGCAGCTCACGCATAGCCGCGCCGACCGCCGCATCCAGCTCGGGCCACACCTGACGCAGGGCTTGGGCGCCGGCGCCAAGCCCGAGATCGGCCGCGCCGCCGCCGAGGAGGCGAGCGAGGAACTGGCGCGCCATCTCGAGGGCACGCACATGGTGTTCATCACCGCGGGCATGGGCGGCGGCACCGGCACCGGCGCGGCGCCGGTGATCGCCCGCATGGCGCGCGAACGCGGCGTGCTGACGGTGGGCGTGGTGACCAAGCCGTTCACCTTCGAGGGCGGGCGCCGGGCCAAGGCGGCGGAAGCGGGGATCGCCGAGCTGCAATCCTACGTCGACACGCTGATCGTGATCCCGAACCAGAACCTGTTCCTGCTGGCCAACGAGCGCACCGGCTGGAAAGAGGCGTTCAAGATGGCCGACAACGTGCTCTACATGGGCGTGCGCGGCGTCACCGACCTGATGATGGCGCCGGGCCTGGTGAACCTGGACTTCGCCGACATCCGCACCGTGATGGCCGAGATGGGCAAGGCGATGATGGGCACCGGCGAGGCGGAGGGCGAGAACCGCGCCGTGCGCGCCGCCGAACTGGCGATCAGCAACCCGCTGCTCGAGGACACGTCGATGGCGGGGGCGCGCGGCCTGCTGATCAACATCACCGGCGGCGAGGACATGACGCTGTTCGAGGTGGACCAGGCGGCCAACCGCATCCGCGAGGAAGTGGCCGACGACGCCAACATCATCTTCGGCTCGGCGGTGGACGAGAACCTGTCCGGCCGGGTGCGCGTCTCGGTGGTGGCGACCGGCATCGACACCCAGGTGAGCGCCGAGCAGTCGCGCCCGCGGCTGGTGGCGGTGGGCGGCGGGGCGCCGGCGCAGATCGCCGTCATGACGCCGGTGACGATGCACGTGGCCCCCGCGATGCCGATGCCGGGCGCAGCCGCTGCCCTGACGCCGGGCCTGGCGCCGGTCCAAGCTGCTCCGCCGCCCGCTCCGGCCGCACCGGCGCCGGTCAGCCTGATGGGCGCGCCCAACTCTCCGCAGCCTGCCGCCGAGATGCGGGCGGCGCCGGCGGCGCGCCCCGCCGCCACGCCCCGCGGGTTGTTCACCGAGGCGGCGCCAGCCCCCCAGGCGCCCGCCACGCCCGCCGCGCCGGTTGCTCCCGCCACACCGCGGGGCAGCCTGTTTGGCATCGTAACGGGCGCAATCCGCGGCCGGGTCGCCCCCGCACACGCCCCCGAGGCATCGCGGGCCGAGCCGTCGCTCAACACACAAGCCGAACCGACGCCGACGGTGCGGCCGGTGCAGACCGACGAGATGGGCCTGGACATCCCCACCTTCTTGCGCCGGCAATCGTCATAGCCGTTGCATGGAATACTTCAGAATCAGGGCGTTACTCGGAAATACTCGGCAACAATGATTGACTTGGCGCCATCCTTTCGCATCCGTAGTTTGCGCGTGGGCCGCTATGGTGCATGCCCGCACAAGCTTGCCGCTAGTACGGCCGAACGAGGCGACGCGAATGGATGGATTGCCGACTTCGACACTTCCGGCCCGGCCGATCTGGCAGTGCACGCTCGCATCTGCCATCGGCTGCGTGGGCGTGGGCCTGCATAGCGGCACCAGGATCACGCTCGAGTTGCGGCCGGCCCCCGTCGACACCGGGATCGTCTTCCACCGCACCGATCTCGGGGTCGACATCCCGGCGTGTTACGAGGCGGTCAGCGATACCAGGCTGTGCACGGTCGTCAGCAGCTCTGGCGTCAGCAGCTCTGGCGTCAGCAGCTCTGGCGCGCGCGTGGGCACGGTGGAGCACGTGATGGCGGCGTTGTCCGCCTGCGGGATCGACAACGCGGTGGTGGCAATCGACGGGCCGGAACTCCCGGTGCTGGACGGGTCGGCGGCGCCGTTCGTGTTTCTGATCGGCTGTGCCGGCGTGCAGGAGCAGAACACCCCGGCCCGATTCATCGAGCTGCGCAAGACGGTGCGCGTGTCCGATGGCGCGTCCTTCGCCGAATTGCGCCCGGCGCAGCGCGGCGGGCTGGACATCGCGGTCTCGATCGACTTCCCGGCGGTGCTGATTGGCCGCCAGAGCCTGTCCATCGCCGTGACGGAGGCCAGCTTCCGCAGCGAAATCGCCCCGGCGCGCACCTTCGCCATGGCCGAGGACATCGCCGGGCTGCAAAGCTCCGGCCTGGCGCTGGGCGGCAGCCTGGACAATGCGGTCGTCGTCGATGGCGGGCGAGTGCTGAACCCGGGCGGCCTGCGCATGGCCGACGAGTTCGTGCGCCACAAGGCACTCGATATGGTGGGCGACTTGGCGTTGGCGCCGGGCCGCTTGCGCGCGCGCGTTGTCGCACATCGCCCGGGTCACGCACTGAACAATCGGCTGCTGCGCGCCTTGTTCGCGGACCGGGACGCCTGGGCTTGGTCGGATGCGCCGGTTTTCGCCGGCTGGGCGGGCGTGCCGTTGGCAGCGGCGGCAGCGGCCGCGTAATCTCGCGTTAAAAGCCTTCCCTCGGCGCGGCGTTTCCGGCACAGGACTGCGCAAACCAATGCCCGTGTGGAACGCGCCCGCCATGAAGATTTTGCGCAGCCTACTGCCTTGCCTGGTTCTGCTTGCCGCCGTGGGCGGTTGTGCGAGCCTCAATCCCTGGAACGGCGACCCAAAGACCATCGCCGCGCAAAAGGCTGCCAGAGCGAAAACCGACCCGGCCAACACCCCGGTCGAGCAGCTCTACAACAACGGCGTGGACGCACTGAACAGCCACCGCTACGCCCTGGCGGTGCAGCAGTTCGACGATGTCGAGCAATACTACCCCTACTCGTCTTGGGCGACCAACGCCCAACTGATGCATGGCTATGCCGAATACCTGCAGAACCACTATAGCGAGGCGATCTCCACGCTGGACCGCTTCATCCAGCTCCACCCGGCGCATCGCGACGTCGCCTACGCCTATTACCTGCGGGCACTCAGCTACTACGAGCAGATCGCCGACATCCAGCGCGACCAGAAGGGCACCCAGGAGGCGATGACGGCGCTGCAGGAGGTGGTGAACCGCTTCCCGGACTCCGCGTATGCCGCCGACTCGCGCCTGAAGATCGATCTCTGCCGCGACCACCTGGCGGGCAAGGAGATGGAGATCGGCCGCTTCTATGAGAGCCAGCACCTCTACACCTCCGCGATCAACCGCTACCAGCGCGTGATCGACGACTACCAGACCACCAACCACACGCCCGAGGCGCTGTACCGGCTGACCGAGGTCTATCTGATCCTGGGGCTGACCGACCAGGCCAAGAAGACCGCCGCCGTGCTCGGCCACAACTACCCGGGCAGCCGCTGGTATGCCGACAGCTACAACAACCTGGTGGACGAGGGCGACATCCCCAACGCCCGCGGCCGCATCGAGAAGCCCGGCTTCTTCGCGCGCAACTTCGGGTCGATCTTCTAACGCCCGGAAGGCAGCGCCAGGCATGCTGACGGCGCTCTCCATCCGCGACGTGGTGCTGATCGAACGGCTGGACCTGCCCTTTGGCCCCGGGCTGACCGTGCTGACCGGGGAGACCGGGGCCGGCAAGTCGATCCTGCTGGACAGTTTGGGCCTGGCGCTGGGGGCGCGGGCGGAGCAGGGCCTGGTGCGCGAGGGCGCCGAGCAGGCGAGCGTGGCGGCAAGTTTCAGCCCGCCGCCGGGCCACCCCGCCCTAGCGTTGTTGGCCGAACAGGGCGTGGAGCTCGAGGACGAGGTGGTGCTGCGCCGGGTGATGGCGAAGGACGGCCGCTCCCGCGCCACGGTGAACGACCAGCCAGTGAGCGTGGCGCTGCTGCGGCGCGTCGGGGCGATGCTGGTGGAGGTGCAGGGGCAGCACGAGCAAATGGGGTTGGCCGACCCGGCGGGCCATGCGGCGCTGCTGGACGCGTTCGCCGGCCACGCGGGCAAGCGGGCGGCGGTGACTGCCGCTTGGGCGCGTTGGCGCGACGCCCGGCAGGCGCTCGAGGCGGCGCGGGAGGCTTTGGCGCAAGCGGCGCGGGAGGAAGACTGGCTCCGCCATGCCACCGCGGAACTGAGCGAGTTGGCGCCGGAAGAGGGTGAGGAGGAACGGCTCGCCGGCGAGCGCCAGCGGCTGCAGCAGGGCGAACGCCGGGCCGAGGCGATCGCGCTGGCGCTGGCGGAGATCGCGCCGCGGGACCGTCGCAGCCCTGGCCCGGCCGCCGCCCTGCGCGCCGCCGCCCGCGCGCTGCAGCGCGTGCCCACGGGGGACAGCAACGCGGCCGCGCCCGCTTTGGCGGCGCTGGACCGGGCGGAGGAGGCGCTGGCCGAGGCCGAGATGCTGCTGGTGCGGCTGGCCGAGGACGCGGAGGGGGACCCGCGCCAGTTGGAGCGGGCCGAGGAGCGGCTGTTCGGCCTGCGCGCCGCCGCCCGCAAGCATGGCGTGGCCCCGGTGGAGCTGCCGGGATTGCTGGCGACGCTGCGGGCGCGGCTGGAGGCGCTCGACACGGGCACGGCCGCGCTGGCGGAGTTGGCGGCAACGGCGCAGGCGGCGCGAGCGGGCTACGTCGCGGCGGCACAAGCGCTGTCGGAGAGCCGCCGGGCTGCCGCCGAGCGCCTGGCCCGCGCCGCCATGCGCGAGTTGCCGCCGCTGAAGCTGGACCGGGCGCGGTTCTTCGTCGAGGTGGGGGCGGTCGAGGAGCCGAAATGGGGGCCATCGGGTGCCGACCAGGTGCGCTTCCTGATCGCCACCAACCCGGGGCAGGCGCCGGGCGCGCTGGACCGGGTGGCTTCGGGCGGCGAGTTGTCGCGGCTGATGCTGGCGCTCAAGGTGGTGCTGTCCGCCGGGTCCGCGGTGCCGACCTTGGTGTTCGACGAGGTGGATTCCGGGGTGGGCGGCGCCACGGCCGCGGCGGTGGGGGACCGGCTGGCGCGGGTGGCCGGGCAGGTGCAGGTTCTGGTGGTGACGCACAGCCCGCAGGTGGCGGCGCGCGGGGCGGCGCACTTGCGGGTGGCCAAGCAGGTGCGCGCCGGGCGGGTGCGCACGGAGGTGGCGCTGCTCTCGGGCGAGGCCCGGCGCGAGGAGATCGCCCGCATGCTGGCCGGCGAGACGGTGACGGAGGCGGCGCGGGCCGCGGCGGACAGTTTGTTGGGAGCCAACGCGGCATGACGAAGCAGGAATTGACCGATTGGGCGCTGGCCAATGGCTGGCAGATGATCGCGGGCAATCCGAGCCTGACCAAGCCGTCGTCGCGCAAGGAGGCGATCGTGCGGCTGGTGCTGAAGGCGACGGTGGTGGCGGTGGAGGTGAAGAAGCCCGCGGGCAAGTGGGAAAAGTTTGCCAGTGCGGCCTACGCGGCCGTGCAACCGGACGAGGAGGGCCAGCCGCAGGGGCTGGGCTTCGAGACGATCCCGGGGTTTGCGATGCTGATGCGCGACAACAAGGACCAGATGGTGTTCGGCGGGGCGAAATGGGGCGGGGCGGGTTAGGCTGCTCCCTCTCCCTCTCCCTCTCCCTCTCCCTCTCCGCCAGCGGGAGAGGGAGATAAGTGGCACGCTTCTTGATAGCCTGCCCAGCGTGGCCCTCGCGAAGATGCCTCCATGACCGCCTTCCTGCTTCGGCGACTCGGTCAGAGCCTCCTGCTGCTGGTGCTCGTCTCGCTCATCGGGTTCGCCCTGGTGCATCTGGCACCCGGTGGGCCGCTTGCCCAATTTGCACTCACACCGGGCATGTCGCAGCAGGCGCTGAACCAGATCGCGCATCAGATGGGCCTCGATAAGCCACTGCCGCTGCAATATGCGCTCTGGGCCGGGCATCTGCTGATCGGCGACTGGGGCCATTCCTACCGCGACCAGCAGCCGGTGCTCGCCATCATCTGGTCCCATGTCGGCGCCACGCTCGAGTTGATGGTCAGCTCCACCCTGCTCTCGGTCCTGATCGGGACCTGGGTGGGCGTCCTCGGCGCGATCCGGCGCTACTCGCTGGCCGACTACCTGGCGACCATCGGCGCGATGGTGGCGCTTTCCATCCCGACGTTCTGGTTCGGCCTGGTGGTGATCTTCCTGTTCTCGGTGCGGCTGGCCTGGCTGCCGGCGGGCAACATCGGCACGCCGGGCGCCTATTCCCTACTGGACGCAGCCAAGCACCTGATCCTGCCCTGCCTGGTGCTCACCCTGGTCACGGTGGCGACCTGGAGCCGCTACATGCGCGCCTCCATGCTCGAGGTGATCAACCAGGACTACATCCGCACCGCCCGCGCCAAGGGGCTCGCCGCCCGCACCGTGCTGGTGCACCACGCCCTGCGCAACGCGCTGCTGCCGATGATCACGCTGGCGGGGCTGCAGGTGCCGACCCTGCTCGGCGGCGCGCTGGTGACCGAGACCGTGTTCACGTGGCCGGGAATGGGGCGGCTGTTCCTCGACTCGATCGGCTATCGGGATTACCCGATGGTGATGGGACTGCTGTTGTTCTCGGCCATCCTGGTGCTGATCGGCAACCTGCTGGCGGACCTGCTGTACGTCGTGGCTGACCCGCGGATCAGCCTGCGATGAGCGTGGCACTCACCGCCGGCGGGCTGGCACCGGAGCGGCAATTGCCCCGTCGCCGTGCGTTGCGCCGCTTCCTGCGCCATCGACTGGCCACGTTCGGCGTGGCGGCGATCGTGCTGCTGGTGCTGGCCTGCATCGTGGGGCCCATGCTGTCACCCTGGGGGCCGCTTACCATTGACCTGCGGCATCGCTTTCAACCGCCGCTCGCCGGGCCGCATTGGTTGGGCAGCGACCAACTCGGCCGCGACATGCTGGTGCGGCTGCTGCTGGCGGGGCGCATTTCGCTCACCGTCGGCTTCTGCGCGATGGGCATAAGCACCGCGGTGGGCGTGGTGGTGGGCATGCTCGCCGGGTTCTATGGCGGGGCGGTGGGCGCCGCGCTCATGCGCTTCGTGGACGCGTTCCTGTGCTTCCCGTCGATCTTCCTGCTGCTGACCTTGGCCGCGCTGATCAGCCCCGGCGTGCTCACCATCACGCTGATCGTGGCGCTGACCTCGTGGATGGAGGTCGCGCGCGTGGTGGAGGGGCAGGTGCGCTCGTTGCGGCATCGCGATTTCGCCGTGGCGGTGGAAGCGATCGGCGCGCGCGACGGCTACCTCATGTTCACCGAGCTGCTGCCCAACATCGCCGCTCCCATCGTGGTGGCGGCGACGCTGAACGTGGCGCGCGCCATCCTGCTCGAGTCCTATGTCAGCTACCTGGGCTACGGCATCCAGCCGCCGACGCCGTCCTGGGGCAACATGCTGAACAACGCGCAGGAATACCTCGCCACCGCGCCTTGGCTGGCGCTGCTGCCCGGCGCGGTGATCACCCTGGCGGTGATCGGGTTCAACTTCGCCGGCGACGGCCTGCGCGACGCGCTGGACCCGCGACTGGACCTGCAGCGATGAGTCCCAGGACTGAGGAGAGCGTGCTCGACGTGCAGGACCTCTCGGTGCGCTTCCATGGCGAGGGCGGCGCGGTGGGCGCGGTCGAGGGCGTGTCCTTCGCGCTCGCGGCCGGCGAGACGCTGGCGATCGTGGGCGAGTCGAGCTCGGGCAAGAGCGTGACCGCGCTGGCGTTGATGCGGCTGCTGGGCGGGCCGCCGGGCTGCCAGGTCAGCGGCCGGGCGGTGCTGGAGGGTGTGGGCGACCTGCTGAGCTTGCCCGAAGCGGCGATGCGGGACGTGCGGGGGCGGGCGCTGGGGATGATCTTCCAGGAGCCACTGACCTCGCTGAACCCGGTGCACCAGGTGGGGCGGCAAGTGGCGGAGTCGCTGTTGCGGCACGAGCGGATCGGCGCCCGGGCGGCGCGGGCGCGGGCGGTGGAACTGCTCGACCTGGTGGGCATCCCCGAACCGGCCCGGCGCGCCGACGCCTTCCCGCACGAGCTGTCCGGCGGCATGCGGCAGCGGGTGATGATCGCCGCCGCCATCGCCTGCCGCCCGCGCGTGCTGATCGCCGACGAGCCGACCACGGCGCTGGACGTGACGGTGCAGGCGCAGATCCTGGACCTGCTGCGCCGCCTGCAGGCGGAGACCGGAATGGCGGTGATCTTCATCACCCACAATCTCGGCGTGGTGGCGGAGATCGCGAGCCGGGTGCTGGTGATGTATGCCGGGCAGGTGGTGGAGGATGCGGCGGTGGCGACGGTGCTGCGGCAGCCGCGAATGCCGTACACCGCCGGGCTGATCCGCTCGGTGCCGCGGCTGGATTCAGTGTTGCGGCGCGGTGAGCGGCTGGCCGGCGTGCCCGGCAACGTGCCGGACCCGCTGCATCGCCCGGCGGGCTGCACGTTCCATCCCCGCTGCGGGCATGCGCTGCCCGACCCGTGCGAGGCCGGCCGGCCGGTGTTGGAACTGGCAGGGCCAGCGCACCGCGTCCGCTGCGCCCGCTGGCGCGAGTTGGCCGCGTGAGCGCCACACCTCCCACCCACTCCACTCCAAAAAGCCCTCTCCCAAAGGGAGAGGGAGCAAAAGTGCGGGAGAGGGCACCTTAGTATGAGCACCATCCCCCTCCTCGAAGTCACCGCCGTCCGCAAGCACTACCCGCTCGGCGGCAGCCTGTTCTCCCGCAACCGCCCCATCCTGCGCGCGGTCGACGGCGTCTCCTTCACCCTGCAACCCGGCGAAGTGCTCGGCTTGGTCGGCGAATCCGGCTCGGGCAAGACCACCGTGGGCCGCACCCTGCTCCGCCTCACCGAACCCACCGCCGGCACCATCCGCTTCCGCGGCCAGGACATCACGCATCTCTCCCGTCGCGCCCTCCGCCCGCTGCGCCGCCACATGCAGTTGGTCTTCCAGGACCCGTACAGCTCGCTCAACCCGCGCATGACGGTGGAGCGGCTGCTCGCCACCCCGCTGCTGGTGCACGAACCCGGCCTCGCCCGCGCCCAACGCCGCCAAAAGGTGGAGGAAGCGCTCGACCTGGTGGGCCTGTTTCCAAGCGCCGCCGACCGCTACCCGCACGAGTTCTCCGGCGGCCAGCGCCAGCGCATCGGCATCGCCCGCGCCCTCATGTCCCGCCCCGAGCTGCTGGTGGCGGACGAGCCAGTCTCCGCCCTCGACGTCTCCGTGCAAGCCCAAGTGGTCAACCTGCTGCTCGACCTGCGGCAGCGGCTCGGCCTGGCCATGGTGTTCATCGCGCACGACCTGGCCGTCGTCGGCACCGTGTCGGACCGGGTGGCGGTGATGTATCTCGGCCGCATCGTGGAAATGGCGGACACGCTCGCCTTGTTCACCCGCCCGCGCCACCCCTACACCGAAGCCCTGTTCTCCGCCGTGCCCGACATCGACCCGGCGGCCCGTCGCGACCGCATCATCCTGCGCGGCGACGCCCCCAGCCCGGTATCGCCCCCCTCCGGCTGCCCATTCCGCACCCGCTGCCACCATGCCGAGCCCGCTTGTGCCGAAACCGTGCCCGAACTTACGGAACACGCGCCGGGCCACTGGGCGGCGTGCCGGCGGCCGGAACTGGTGCTCGCCTCCCCCCTGCCGGGCCGCACCCCGGCGTTCGCCTAGGAGATCCAATTGGGCCCCAAACTCGACCCCGTCGCCAGCGACACCACCGTGCCCGCCCGCACCGGCGTGGTGGTGATCGGCGGCGGCATCATCGGCGTCTCGGCCGCCCTCGCCCTGGCGGAGGCGGGGGTGGAGGTGACGCTGTGCGAGAAGGGCGAGATCGGCGGCGAACAGTCCAGCCGCAACTGGGGCTGGTGCCGCAAGACCAATCGCGACGAGCGCGAGATGCCGCTGATCATCGAGGCGCTGCGCATGTGGGAGGACATGAACCACCGCGTGGAGGCCGAAACCGGCTTCCGCCAATGCGGCGTGCTCTACGTGGCGGAAAGCGAGGCGGACCGCGAGCGCCACGAGGCCTGGGTGGAGCGCGCCCGGCCATACCAGGTCGGCACGCGGGTGATCGAGGGCGAGGAACTGGCCGCCCAGCTCCCCGGCGCCACCAAGCGATACCGCAGCGCCATGTACACGCCGACCGACGGCCGCGCCGAGCCGCAGAAAGCCGCCCCCGCCATCGCGCTGGCCGCCCGCCGCGCCGGCGCCACCATCCTGACCAATTGTGCCGTGCGTGGGCTGGACATGGCGGCCGGCCGGGTCGCCGCGGTGGTGACGGAGCGCGGCCGCATCGCCTGTGACAGCGCCATCCTGGCCGGCGGCGCCTGGTCCCGCCTGTTCGCCGGCAGCCTGGGGCTGGGCCTGCCGCAACTGAAGGTGCGCTCCTCCGTGGTGCGCACCGAGGCGCTCGAGGGCGGGCCGGAGACCTCGGCCTGGCTGGGCGAGTTCGCCTACCGCAAGCGGCTGGACGGCGGCTACACCATCGCCAACGGCCGCGGCAACCTGGTGCCGCTCACGCCGGACACGTTCCGCCTGTTCTTCAAGTTCCTGCCCGCCGCCCGTGCCACCCGCCGCGGCCTGCGCCTGCGGCTGGACGACCGCTTCCTCACCGAGGCGCGCACCCCCAAGCGCTGGGCGCTGGACCGCGAGAGCCCGTTCGAGACCACCCGCGTGCTCGACCCCGACCCGGTGCCCGCCATCAGCAACACCGCGCTCGCCGCCGCCCAGGAGGCGTTTCCGATATTCAAACGCGCCCGGGTGGCGCAACACTGGGCCGGCCTGATCGACGTGACCCCCGACGCCGTGCCGGTGATCAGCCCGGTCGCCGAAGTGCCGGGCCTGGTGATCGCCACCGGCTTCTCCGGCCACGGCTTCGGCATCGGCCCGGCGGCCGGTCGGCTGGCGGCGGACCTCGCCACCGGCGCGCCGCCCATCGTGGACCCGACGCCGTTCCGCTACTCTCGCTTCACCGACGGTTCGCCCATCACCATCGACGCCGGCATTTGAACAGGAGATGACCATGTCCCGCCTGCACCTGCCTCGCCGACTACTTATGCAATTGGCTGCGGCCTCCAGCGCCGCACCGCTGTTCAACGCTCGCGCCCAATCCACCCCCAAGAAGGGCGGCCAGGTCATCGTCGGCCTGTCGCAAGAACCGACGGTGATGGACCCGCTGCGCCCCCATATCGAGGTGGACGAGGGCGTCTACATGGCGCTGTACAACCCGCTTTGGGGCGTCGACCCCAAGGGCAACCTGATCCCGCAACTGGCCGCCGAGGTGCCCACGGTCGAGAACGGCGGCCTCTCCGCCGACGGGCTGACCTGGACCATCAAGCTGCGCCCCGGCGTGGTGTGGCATGACGGCACGCCGTTCACCGCCAACGACGTGAAGTTCACCATCGACACCATCAACACACCGGATTTCCCCGCCTATAGCCGCACCGGCCACGAATTGGTGCAGGATATCCAGGTGCTGGCGCCGGACCGCATCTCCTGGCGCATGTCCAAGCCGTTCGCGCCCTACAGCTCCATCCTGGCCTGGACCTACATCGTCCCCGCCCATGCCCGCCAGCAGCCGGACCCGACCGGCGCCATCTTCGCCTCCCACCCGATCGGCACCGGGCCGTTCAAGTTCGGCGACCGGGTGCCCGGCGACCACATCACCGTCGTGGCCAACGACAAGTATTTCGGCGACGGCCCCTATCTCGACCGGGCGGTGTACAAATACATCCCCGACCTCACCGTGCTCTACACCCAGTTCCGCACCGGCGACATCGACTATATCGGCCTGCAGGGCATCTCCGCCGACCACTACGCCGAGGCCAAGACCCTGCCGGAACGCAATGTGGTGGTGGCGTCGCGGGCGTTCATCGAGAACTTCTACTTCAACCTGGGCAAGCCGCAGTTCCAGGAGAAGGCGGTCCGCGAGGCGCTCTACACCGGCATGGACAAGGCCAGCATCATCAAAGAGCTGTATTACGGCCTGCCCACCCCCTCCGAATCCTATCTGCCGGCGGCGAGCTGGGCGTTCAACAGCGCCCTGCCCAAGCAGTCCTACGATCCGGACAAAGCCAAGGCGATCCTGGACCAGGCGGGCTGGAAGCCGGGTGCCGGCGGCATCCGCGAGAAGGACGGGGTGAAGCTCGAGTTCACCAACTCCACCACCGCCGGCAACCACCTGCGAGAGCAGGTGCAGCAGCTCCTGCAGCAGGATTGGCAGGACCTCGGCGTGAACATGACCATCAAGAACCTGCCGCCCGCCGTCATGTGGGCGGACTACTGGATCAAGTCGCATTTCGAGAGCGCCATCGTCGGGATCGACTTCATGGTCGGCCCCGATCCGGACGCTTCCGACTACTTCAGTAGCAAGTCGATCGCCGCCAAGACCGGCTCCGGCCAAAACACCATGCAATACGACAACCCCCGAGTGGACGCGCTGCTGCAGCAAGGCGCCACCACCTTGGACCGCGAGGGCCGCATCGCGACCTACCACGAGCTGCAAGCGACCCTGCGCGACGACTTGCCGTTCCTGCCGATCTACCAGTCGGCGCAGGTGGAGGGCACCAAGGCCGGGCTGATCGGCTACGAGCCGAACATCAACGTGCGCCTCAACACCTGGAACATCGCCACCTGGCATTGGGCCTGATGCCAGCCGCCGACGTCGTCGTTGTCGGCGCCGGCATCAGCGGCGCGGCGGCCGCCTACTATCTGGCGCGGGCCGGAAGCAGCGTCGTCCTGGTCGACCGCTTCGGCCCGGCGGCGATGGCCTCGGGCTGGACCTTGGCCGGCGTGCGCCAATCCGGCCGCCACCCGGCCGAGCTGCCGCTGGCCCGGGCGGCGGTGCAGCTCTGGGGCAGCCTCGCCGACGAGCTGGACGCGCCCACGCACTACCGGCGCCGCGGCAACCTGCGCTGCGCCCGCACCCTGGCGGAGGTCGCCACGATCGAGGCGCTGGTGGCCGAGCAAGCCGCCGCCGGGTTGGACATCGCCTACCTGCCCAGCAATGCGGACGTCCGCGCCGCCGCCCCCGCCGTCTCCGAGCGGGTGCTGGCTGCCTCGCTCTGCAGCAGCGATGGCAGCGCCGACCCGCAGGCGAGCGTGGCCGCCTTCGTGGCTGCGGCCGAGCGGCTCGGCGTGGTCTGCCGCTTCGGCGAGCGGGTGCTGCAGGTGGAGCACAGCGAGGGCCGCGTGACGGGCGTGCTGACCGACGCCGGGTCGATCGCCGCCAGCCGGGTGGTGATCGCCGCCGGCATCTTCGGCAACGAGCTGCTGGACCCACTGGGCATCACCGTGCCCCTGCGCGTGCCCATGGTGACGGTGCTGCGCTCCGAGCCGCTGCCGCCGGTGCTGGACCAGGTGATCGGGGTCGCCAACGCCGACTGCGCCGGCCGGCAGGAGCCCGGCGGCCGCTTCCGCGTCACCAGCGGCGCGATCCCCTGGCATGGCCGCATGGTGGAGACGCAGTCCGCCGGCCGCACCATGCCGCACGTGTATCCCACGGCAGGCAGCGTGGCCGAGGTGGTGCGGCTGTTCGGCGACGTGGTGCCGAGCTTCCGCGACGCGCAGATCGAGCAGAGCTGGGCCGGCTTGCTGGACATGACACAGGACGCGCTGCCGGTGATCGACGCGGTGCCCGGCGTGGCGGGTGCGTTCGCGGCGATGGGGTTTTCCGGCCACGGGTTTTGCCTGGGGCCGGTGACGGGGCAGATCCTCGCCGCCCTGGTGCAGGGCGAGCCGCCCGGGCACGATCTGGAGCCGTTCGCGATCGGGCGGTTCCAGACGCAACGGCGTCCGGAGGCGGTCACGCTGCACGGGTAATGCGGCGCGTGGGCCCCTCACCCCGACCCGAGCCATCCCATCATAGGCCAGTTCGAGCCCTCTCCCTCTGGGAGAACCAAGCAAGCCCTCTCCCTCTGGGAGAACCAAGCAAGCCCTCTCCATCTGGGAGAACCAAGCAAGCCCTCTCCATCTGGGAGAACCAAGCAAGCCCTCTCCATCTGGGAGAACCAAGCAAGCCCTCTCCATCTGGGAGAACCAAGCAAGCCCTCTCCCTCTGGGAGAGGGTTGGGTGAGGGAGGGGGGGTAAGCGGCACGCCCCATCACATTGCCCAGACTCACCTCGCCCGAGTGTTGGCAACTCGCCGCCGATGACTAGCTATAGAGCTTGCGAGAAGATGTGTCGCGATCGCTCACCATTCGGGCCTCGATTCGACAGACAGCCGGCAGAACTCCGGCTCGGTTTGGCTCCTAACTCTCGTCAAACCCGTGAGATCAGGTCACAGAGAACGGCAAATCTTCGGTAAAACGGCTACTCTGAGAGGTAATTAATGCGCACCGCATGGCTGTCACGCTAGTGTCTCGCAATGTCGTGAGTGGCGTATGCAACCAGCTCGCCACCCGATGGCCGAGGAACCAGACAGCGACCGACCGAAACCCTTTCTGACGCAAGCGGAGCTTGGCACCACCGCCTGCCGCACGAGACACCGGAGAACCCGCGATGTATCGATCCGACGACGTTTTCTCCCTTCACGCCACACTGCGCGACCGATCGCGCCAGGAAGAAATGAGCCTGGCCGACTACCTCGATCGGTGCCGCGAAGACCCACTCTGCTACGCGAGCCCAGCCGAGCGGATGTTGCGCGCCATCGGCGAGCCCGAGGTGCTCGACACCTCGAAGGACCCGCGATTGGGCCGCCTGTTCATGAACCGCACGGTGCGGATCTATCCCGCCTTCTCCGAATTCCACGGGATGGAAGAGACCATCGAGCGCATCGTGGGCTTCTTCCGCCATGCCGCCCAAGGGCTCGAGGAGCGCAAGCAGGTGCTCTACCTGCTCGGCCCGGTCGGCGGCGGCAAGTCCTCGCTCGGCGAGCGGCTGAAGGCGCTGATGGAGCAGGAGCCGATCTACGTGCTCAAGGCCGGCAGCGAGATGAGCCCGGTGTTCGAGAGCCCGCTCGGCCTGTTCGAGCCGGAGACGATGGCCGCGACCCTCGAGGCGCAATACGGCATTCCACGCCGGGTCCTGACCGGCATCGCCAGCCCATGGGCGCTGAAGCGGCTGGACGAGTGGGACGGCGACATCCAGCGCTTCCGCGTCGTCAAGCTCTACCCGTCGCGCCGCAAGCAATGGGCCGTCGCCAAGACCGAGCCCGGCGACGACAACAACCAGGACATCTCCGCCCTGGTCGGCAAGGTGGACATCCGCAAGCTCGAGAGCTTCAGCCAGAACGACCCGGACGCCTACGGCTTCTCCGGCGGGCTGAACCGCGCCAACCAGGGCCTGCTCGAGTTCGTCGAGATGTTCAAGGCGCCGATCAAGATGCTGCACCCCCTGCTCACCGCGACGCAGGAGGGCAACTATCTCGGCACGGAGAACATCGGCGCGATCCCGTTCCAGGGCATCCTGCTCGCCCACTCCAACGAGGCGGAGTGGCAGAGCTTCCGCAACAACCGCACCAACGAGGCCTTCCTCGACCGCGTGAGCGTGATCAAGGTGCCCTACTGCCTGCGCGTGACCGAGGAGCGGAAGATCTACGAGAAGCTGATCAGCGGCTCGGCCCTGGCGGAGGCGCCGTGCGCGCCGCATACGCTCGAAATGCTGGCCCGCTTCGCCGTGCTCTCGCGCCTCAAGCCGCACGCCAACTCGCGCCCGTTCGCCAAGATGCGCGTGTATGACGGCGAGAACATCCGCGAGACCGACCCCAAGGTCAAAACCATGCAGGAGTACCGCGACGCGGCCGGCGTGGACGAAGGCATGGACGGGATTTCCACCCGCTTCGCCTACAAGGTGCTGTCGGCCACGTTCAACCACTCCTCCAACGAGGTCGCCGCCGACCCGGTGCACCTGATGTATGTGCTGGAACAGGCGATTCGCCGCGAGCAGTTCCCGCACGAGACCGAGGCTGCCTACCTGGCCACGATCAAGAGCGAGCTGGCCTCCCGCTATGCCGAGTTCATCGGCAACGAGATCCAAAAAGCCTATCTCGAGAGCTATGGCGACTACGGCCAGAACCTGTTCGACCGCTATCTCGACTACGCCGACGCCTGGATCGAGGATCAGGACTTCAAGGACCCCGACACCGGGCAGATGATGAACCGCGACCTGCTCAACGCGGAACTCACCAAGATCGAGAAGCCGGCGGGCATCGCCAACCCGAAGGACTTCCGCAACGAGGTGGTGAAGTTCGCGTTGCGCACCCGGGCCAGCAACGCCGGCAAGAATCCGTCCTGGACCAGCTACGAGAAAATCCGCGAGGTTATCGAGAAGCGGATGTTCAGCCAGGTGGAGGACTTGCTGCCGGTGATCAGCTTCGGCTCGAAGAAGGACAACGAGACCGAGAAGAAGCACAACGACTTCGTCAACCGCATGGTCTCGCGCAACTACACCGAGCGGCAGGTGCGCCGCTTGGTCGAGTGGTATATGCGTGTGAAGCAGTCTGCGTAGGGAACCACGTTGGACATCATCGACCGCCGCCCAAACCCGCACGGGAAAAACCTCGAAAACCGCCAGCGTGTCATCACGCGGGCCCGCGCCGCCATCGGCCGGGCGGCGCGGGAGGCGGTCGACCAAGGCACCCTGCGCGAGGTCGGCCGCGACCAGGCGGTCACCATCCCGGCGGACTCGCTGCACGAGCCGAGCTTCCACTCGGTGTTCTCCGGCGGCAAGCGGCAGGTGGTGCTCTCGGGCAACAAGGAGTTCTCCACCGGGGACCGCCTGGCGCGGCCCCCCGGCGGGCGCGGCCAGGGTGATGGCAGCGGCGCCGGCAAGGGCGGCGGCGAGGGCGAGGACGGGTTCCGCTTCGTCCTCACCCGCGACGAGTTCCTCGACCTGTTCTTCGGCGACCTCGAACTGCCCGACCTGGTGAAGAACCAGATCGTCGCCACCGAGACGATGGCGCCGCAACGCGCCGGGCTGATGACCGACGGCTCGCCCTCGCAGATCGACATGTCGCGCAGCATGCGGCAGTCGATGGCCCGGCGGATCGGGCTGCGGCGGCCGAAATCCCCCGAGCTGCTGGCGCTCGAGGCAGAGGTCAAGGCGCTGGAGGACAGCGGCGACGATCCCGACCGGCTCGAGTTGCTGCGCGAAGAGCTGAAGGTCACGCTCCGCCGCATGGCCCGGGTGCCCTGGATCGACCCGGTGGACCTACGCTACCGCCGCTTCGTGCATGCCCCAAAGCCCACCGCGCGCGCGGTGATGTTCTGCCTGATGGACGTGTCGGGCTCGATGTCCGAGCAGATGAAGGACCTGGCCAAGCGCTTCTTCCTGCTGCTGCATGTGTTCCTCGAGCGGCGCTACAAGCGGGTCGAGGTGGTGTTCATCCGCCACACCGAGACCGCCGAGGAAGTCGACGAGCAGACCTTCTTCACCGACCTGCGCACCGGCGGCACCGTGGTCTCCACCGCGCTGAACGAGTTCATCCGCATCCAGAAGGACCGTTTCCCGCAGGATTCCTGGAACATCTACGTCGCCCAGGCGTCGGACGGCGACAACTCCGGCAGCGACACGCAGAAGGCGATTGCGCTGCTGGAGGCGGACATCCTGCCGGTCGTGCAATACTTCGCCTACATCGAGGTGGCTGCCTCCGCCGCGCACATCCGCGGCGAAACCGACCTCTGGCGCGGCTACGACCCGGTCGCCAAGCGGGCGCCCAAGCTGGCCATGCGCCGCGTCTCCGACCGCCGCGACATCTTCCCCGTCTTCCGCGACCTGTTCGGCCGCAAAGCCGAAAAAACCGCATGACCCACCGCACTCATCGCAAAAGCCCTCTCCCCCTGGGAGAGGGTTGGGTGAGGGCAGCCGCCCAACAGAACCCGCGCCCATGACCCACGACCTTCTCTACACCGGCACCGACTGGGACTACCGGACCCTCCAGCGCAGCTACGACGCCATCGAGCGCATCGCCTGCGAGGAACTCGGCCTCGAGGTCTACCCCAACCGAATCGAGGTCATCACCTCCGAGCAGATGCTCGACGTGTACACCGCCCACGGCATGCCGCTCACCTACCGCCACTGGTCGTACGGCAAGCGCTTCCTGCAGCACGAAAACAGCTACCGGCAGGGTTACAGCAGCCTGGCCTACGAGGTGGTCATCAACTCCAACCCCTGCATCAGCTACCTGATGGAGGAGAACAGCGCCACGATGCAGGCGCTGGTGATCGCGCACGCCGCCTTCGGCCACAACCACTTCTTCCGCAACAACCACCTGTTCCGGCAATGGACCGAAGCCTCGGCCATCCTGGACTACCTCGAATTCGCCCGGAAATACGTCGGCGAGTGCGAGGACCGCTTCGGCGTGGCCGCGGTGGAACGCGTGCTGGACGCAGCCCATGCGCTGTCCCGCCACGGC
Source organism: Acetobacteraceae bacterium (assembly GCA_965198565.1). Taxonomy (GTDB): domain Bacteria; phylum Pseudomonadota; class Alphaproteobacteria; order Acetobacterales; family Acetobacteraceae; genus LMUY01. The sequence continues at coordinate 886,614 of OZ240665.1, forward strand.
GTGCATCGCCACGGCGGCGCCCGCCCGCTCAACCTGCGCGCCGACCAGAAGCGCGAGACGGAGCGGCGCGACTACGACGAGCGCATGTTCGACGACCTCTGGCGCACGCTGCCGGGTCAGCGCGTGCTGACGGAGACCGACCAGACCGCAGAGCGCCGCCGCAAGCTCGGGCTGCCGGAAGAGAACCTGCTGTATTTCATCGAAAAGGTCTCCCCCAAGCTCGCCACCTGGGAGCGCGAGATCATCCGCATCGTCCGGCTGATCGCGCAGTATTTCTACCCGCAGCCGCAAGCCAAGGTGATGAACGAGGGCTGCGCCACCTGGACCCACCAGCGCATCATGACCCGGCTGCACGAAACCGGGCAGATCGACGACGCGGCGTTCCTGGAAGTGCTGCACTCCACCAGCAACGTGATCATGCAGCCGGGCTTCGACCATCCCGCGGGCGGCCCAGGCTTCAACCCCTACGCGCTCGGCTACGCCATCATGACCGACATCGAGCGCATGTGCACCGAGCCCACCGACGAGGACCGCACCTGGTTCCCCGACATCGCCGGCAACGGCGACCCGCTCGGCACCCTACGCTACGCCTGGGCCAATTTCCGCGACGAGAGCTTCATCCTGCAATTCCTCTCCCCGCGGGTGATCCGCCAGTTCCGCATGTTCCGCCTGCTCGACGACACCTCCGAGCCGACCTTGCTGGTGGACGCAATCCACGACGAGGCCGGCTACCGCGCCATCCGCCGCAGCCTGGCGGAGAGCTACGACCCGGGCGAGGCGGATGCCGACGTGCAGATCGTGGACGTGGACCTGGCGGGAGACCGCAAGCTGGTCATGCAGCATCGCACCCGGCCCGGTGCGCTCCTCGCCTCCCGCGATGCGGACGCCACCCTGCGCTACGTCGCGAGCCTGTGGGGCTACGAAGTCCGGCTCGAGGAGATCGACGCCGAGACCGAGTCCGTGCTCGCCACGCACACCTCGAAGCCGCCTGCGACCTAGAGCAGACCTGCGGCCGCCACGGCCCCGCGTCATGGCCTAGCCATGCGCGCCCTTCGTTTCATCATGGCCTAGCCATGCGCGCCCTTCGTCTCATCATGGCCTAGCCATGCGCGCCCTTCGTTTCGTCATGGCCTAGCCATGCGCGCCCTTCGTCTCATCGCGGCCGCCCTCACCGGCCTGCTCATCGCCGCCATCTGCACGGCCTGGTTCCTGCCCCGCTTCCTGAACTGGGACGACTACCGCCAGACCATCGCCGTCGTCGTCTCCGCCGGGCTGGGCCGGCCGGTGCAAATCCGCGGGCCGATCCGGCTGTCGCTGTTGCCGCAAGTGGCGCTGCGTGCCGGCGACGTCACCATTGCCGACACGGGCGACGGGGCCAGCGCCACCACGAGAGAGATGCGGCTGCGGATCGGGTTGACCGGGCTGCTTGCCGGCGAGGTGCGCCCGCGTGAACTCGTGTTGCAGGGCGCGCATATGCACCTGCCCTGGCCGCTTTCGGCCCGCTTTCTGCGCGAGGGCCGGCCCGCCGCCGGGCTGCACGCCGAAATCGAAGACGGCACGCTCGACCTCGGCGGCTTGTCGCTCACCGGCATTGCGGGCGAACTCGCGGTCGACCCGGCGACGGGCACGCTCTCCGCCAACGGGCTCGGCACCGTGCTCGGCCGGTCATGGCGGCTCACCGGGCGGCTCGGGCGGCCCGGCCGGGACGGCTCCGCCACCCTGGAAGTCAGCCTCGATGGCCAGGGCGGCCTGGTCAACACCGGCGGCCTGATCTCGGGCGTGATCGCCGAGGATGGCAGCCTGTCCGGGCAGGTGAGCGGACGCGGCCCCGACCTGTCGCTGCTGCTTCCCGCCCCGGCCGCCCCCTGGCGCGCCGATGGGCGGCTGATCGCAGGCAGCGGGCTGGCGGTCGCCGACGATCTCGAGGCAGAGATCGGCGGCATGCTGGCGCGGGGGGCGCTCGCGCTGCGGTTCCTGCCCAAGCTCCGGCTCGACGCCGCGATGGCCACCAGCCGGCTCGACCTCGACGCCTGGCTGCCCCGCTTCCTGCATGGCGAACGCACCGCCCTGCCCACCGGCATCGACCTGTCCGCCGAGGCCGCCACCTTCGCCGGCGGCGTGCTGCGACGATTGCGCATCGGGTTCGACCTCACGCCCGACGGCGTGCTGCTGCGGGACGCGTCGGCCGTCCTGCCCGGCGACGCCGACCTGCACCTCACCGGGCAATACCAGCGCAACCGGTTCGACGGCGCGGCCCAGTTGGCGGCGCCCCATTTGCCCGAGACGCTCGATTGGCTCCGGCCCCAGGCACCCGCCCTGCTCGCGGCGGTGCCGGCCGGGGCGCTGCAATCGGCCGCCCTGTCCGGCACGGTCCGGGTGGCTGACGGCAGCCTCGCTCTGGCCAGCCTGGACGGGCAGGTGGACGGCGCTCCCATCAGCGGCGAGCTGGCCCTGCGCGGCGGAAGTGACCCGGCGCTCGCAGCAAACCTCAAACTCGCCAGCCCAGTGCTCGACCCCTGGCTTCCCGCACCGCCAGCCAATGTGTCGGACCCCACATTGACCGCGGCTGCGCGGCTGGAACTCGCCGCCGCGGCGCGCTTGGGGGCGCTCCGGTCGGACATTACCTTGGAAGCCACCGAACCGGTCTGGCTCGGCGCAAGGTTCGACCGCCTGACCGTGGGATTGCGCAGCGGCGACGGTGCGACCGAGCTGCGCCAGGCCGTGCTGACCGCGCCAGAGCTCACCGTCGGGCTGTCTGGCACGATGGCGTCCGGCGGCATGCTGACCGACGGGCGGTTGGACCTTCGGCTCGAGCAAGCGTCCCGGCTGGCAGCCTACCTGCCGCCCCGGTTGCGCTCGGCAGAGGCGCTGTTCCGCGGCCCGGCGGTGCTCCACGCCACCGCCTTCGGCGAGCCGAGCGCCTTGCACTTCAGCACCGCCGCCGCGCTCTCCGGCGCCGAATTGCAGCTCGATGGCGTGCTCGATCTGCCGCAACGCCACTGGTCGGGCGGCATCGCCTTCCGTCACCCGGGCGCGCCGCGGCTGCTCGAAGCCCTGGGCCTGCCCGGCAGCGCTCCCTGGCTTGGCGACGGGTCGCTGTCGCTGCGAGCCGACGTGAACCTCGGGCTCGACCGCCTCGGGCTGAGCAACGTCGATGTCGCCGCGGGCGCGTTGCGGGCCACGGGCGACCTGGCGGTGAGTGGGCTTGCCGCCGGCCAGCCGGTGCTGACCGGGCAGGTCAAGGCAGACACGCTGGCCCTCCCGCTGCCCTACGCACGCTCCCCCGAACCGTGGCTGTTCACCGCCGGACATGGCTGGAGCGGGCATGTCGACCTGCGGGCGGGACAGGTCTGGTTCGGCTTGTCGCCGGGCCTGGAGAACGCGTCCGCCACGCTCATGCTGGATCGCGGCCGGTTCCGGCTGGACGGATTGGCCGCCGACGTCTCGGGCGGCCGGCTGACCGGCCAGCTCGCGTTGGACGACGCGTCTCCGCCGCACCTGACCGCCAGCGCCCGGCTCACGAACGCGGCCCTGCTCGGGCCCTTGCTGGGCAGCGGCCTCGATGTCTCGGCCGGGCGGCTGGACGCCTCGGTCGACCTGGCTGCCAACGGCTACAGCCCCGCCGGCTTGCTGGCGACGCTGGGCTTCACGCTCCAGGCCCGCGTGCATGACGGCACGTTCGACGGGCTCGACCTCGGCGCCGCGCTCGGCTCCTTGCCCACCGTCACGCCGGCCGATCCAGCCCAGGTGCAAACCCAACTGGCCGCCGCGCTGAATGGCGGCTCCAGCCATTTCGATCAGCTCAGCCTGTCAGCCACGGCCGACCACGGCGGGGTGACAGTCTCCAACTTCGTCCTCACCGCCGCCCCCGGCCAAATCACCGGGGTTGGGACGGCCGACCTGCTGACGAGCACCCTGCTCGCCCAGTTCTCGCTCCAGCCTGCCGCACCCGGCGCACCGCCGATCGGCCTGCGGCTCAGTGGACCGATCGCCGCACCACGCCGAACCCCCGAGTTCGGGGACTTGGCGCAGTGGCTCGCGTCCCGCCGAGGATAAAACCTGTCAGTTGCGGGCGCGGGGCTGCTCGTCGAACACGGCGTAGGCGAGGCCAAGCAGGCGAGTGGCGGAATCCTGGTAGCCGGCGCGGTCGGCATCCTGCGCGAGGGTGATCAGGCGGTCTGCCAGCATCAGCGGGCTGATCGGCGTGGGCATCGGGGTGGCGGCGTTCTCGGAATAGGACATGCTGTTTTGCTCCATCGGCGGCGCTTGTTGGCCGCGCACTCACGATGCCGTGAAGTCGTTTCGGAAAGGTTAATGCCGCGCGCCCAGCACAAAAATTCTCAAGGCCGACGCCAAGGGCCGGTCCGGCCCGCGCTGTGCGTCCACGGCAGCCACCACGCTGGCCAAGGATGTCTGCTGCCGGGCCGCAATCGCCGCCAATTCCGCCCAGAACTCCGGCTCGAGCGCCACGGATGTCCGGTGCCCCGCGAGGGTAATGCTGCGTTTTTCCAGGCTCACTGCAGCCGGGCGAGCGCCCAGGCGCCCGTTTCCGCCACCACCCCGTCCGCATCGGCGGCCAGCCGGGCCGCAGACGGGCGCAAGCTCGGGTCCGCGCTGTTGCCGATCGCCACCGCCACGTTGCGCACGAAACGGTCCCGGCCGATGCGCTTGATCGGCGAGCCGCTGAACGCCGCACGGAAGCCTGCGTCGTCCAGCGCGGCCAATTCGGCGAGCCTCGGCGCCTCCCGCTCCGGCAAGGCCTGCAACTTGGCGTGGCGCGACGCCTGCGCGAACCGGTTCCAGGGGCAGGCAGCCAGGCAATCGTCGCAGCCATAGATCCGGTTGCCCATCAGCGGCCGTAGCGCCTCCGGGATGGCGCCGCGATGCTCGATGGTCAGGTAGGAGATGCAGCGCGTCGCGTCCAAGCGATACGGCGCCGGGAACGCCGCGGTCGGGCAGGCGGCCAGGCAGCGCGTGCAGCGTCCGCAGCGATCCGCATGCGGCGCATCCGGCGGAAGTTCGAGCGTGGTGTAGATCTCGCCCAGGAACAGCCAGGAGCCATGCGCGCGGGAGACGAGATTGGTGTGCTTGCCCTGCCAGCCCAGCCCGGCGGCAGCGGCCAGCGGCTTCTCCATCACGGGAGCGGTATCGACGAACACCTTCACCGCCGGGCCGAAGCGGGCGGCGATGAATTGGGCGAGATGCTTCAGCATCCCCTTCACCACGTCATGGTAGTCCCGGTGCCGGGCATAGACGGAGATGTTGCCCCGCGCGGGTCGCCGGGTGGTCGCCATCGGGTCCGTCGCAGGCGCATAACTGAGGCCAAGCGCCACCACGCTGCGGGCTTCGGCCCAGAGCGCCCGCGGCTGGCTGCGCGCCTCGGTGCGCTCGGCGAGCCACCCCATGTCGCCGTGCTGCCCCCCGGCGATGAACGCCGCCAGCCGGTCCCGCGCCTCCGGGCCGAGGGCGGCGGGCGCGAAACCAACCGCATCGAACCCCAGCGCCAGCGCCCGGGAGCGGATCGCCGCCCGGACGTCGTCGGCTGGTGATGGCCTCATTTGCGCCTGGGTCACGCTGGTATATCCGGACGACCGCACTATGATATCATTTCTAGACTATCGCGGTCATTGGACCGGAAGCAACGAGAGGGCTTGAATAAGTCCGCCCATGGCAGATGTCGAACCACACTCGGACTCTGGGCAAATCCTGCCAGACTCCAGCAGTCCTTTTTGTCTCAGCATACTGAGCGAGCTGCCGGCGATCCAGCCGATCCTAGACGTGATCTGCCGCACCACAGGCCTTGGCTTTGCTGTCCTGGCGCAGGTGACCGACCGCAAGTGGGTCGCATGCGCGGTTCTGGACCGGATCGATTTCGGTGTCAGGCCCGGCGGCGAACTCGACCTCGAAACCACGATCTGCCACGAAATCCGCCGCCATCGGCAGCCCGTCGTCATCGACAACGTGGCGGAGAGCGTCCTCTACTGCGACCATCCGACGCCCAAGATGTACCGCTTCCAGAGCTACATCTCCGTGCCCGTGCTGCTGCCGGACGGCACCTTCTTCGGCACCCTCTGTGCGCTCGATCCGCAGCCAAGGACGCTCAGCACCCCCGCCGTCACTGAGATGTTCCGCCTGTTCAGCCAATTGATCGCCTTCCAGCTCGATGCCCAGGCCAAGGTGGCGTCGACCCAGGCGGACTTGCGGCGCGAGCGGGATGCGGCCGAGCTGCGGGAGCAGTTCATCGCCGTGCTGGGCCACGACCTGCGCAACCCGCTGGCGGCCATCACCGCCGGCGCCCGCCGCCTGCAACGCACGCCCGCCGACCGCGAGCTGGTGACGGCGCACATGGTGCAGGCCGCCGGGCGCATGGCCCGCTTGATCGACAACGTGCTGGATTTCGCGCGCGGCCGGCTTGGCGGCGGGCTGGCCTTGGCCGTGGGCGCCGAGCCGCTGGAGCCGATCCTGCGCCAGGTGCTGAGCGAGACGCAGACGAGTTCGCCGGACCGGGTGATCCAGGTGGACATCGCGTTGCCCCGCCCCGTCCTGTGCGACGCCTCCCGCATCGGGCAACTGTTCTCCAACCTGCTCGGCAATGCCGTCAGCCACGGCTCGGCCGAGCAGCCGATCCGGGTGTCGGCGCAGATTGTGGGCGACATGATGGAGCTGTCGGTGGCCAACGGCGGCGACCCGATCCCGCCCGAGGCGCTCGAGCATCTGTTCCATCCGTTTTTCCGCGGCAAGCTAAGGCGCAATCAGAACGGGCTGGGCCTGGGGCTCTACATCGCCGCCGAGATCGCCCGCGCGCATCACGGCACGCTGAGCGTCCAGTCGGACCCGGGAGAGACGCGCTTCACCTTCCGCATGCCGGCGGGGTCTTAGCTACCCCCGCCCGCGATACGGCGCCACGCCCTGGTCGGGCACCCACGCGCCCGCGGGCGGCTCGCCAGTCTGCCAGAACACGTCGATCGGCATGCCGCCGCGCGGATACCAGTAGCTGCCGATCCGCAACCAGCGCGGCGCAATCGCCTCGATCAGGCGGCGGCCGATGGTCATGGTGCAGGCCTCGTGGAAGTCGCCATGGTTGCGGAAGCTGAACAGGAACAGCTTGAGCGACTTGCTCTCCACCAGCCACTCGCCGGGGATATAGTCGATCACGATGTGGGCGAAGTCCGGCTGCCCCGTCATCGGACAGATCGAGGTGAACTCCGGCGCGGTGAACCGCACCACCGTGTCCGCCCCGCCGCAGGGGCTCGGCACGCGCTCGAGCACCGCCTCGGCGGGGGAGCCGGGCAGCTTGGCGCGCTGTCCGAGCTGGGTGAGGCCGGCATAGCGCTGATGGGTTGGTTCGGTCATGGCTCGCAGGTGGCCTGCCGCCAGCCCGCGCGCAAGACGGCGGCGTGCTGGGCCAGGGTGCCGGCCACGATCGCCGCCCGCAGGCCCGCCATCAGCCCGGCGTAGTAGGTGAGATTATGCGCCGTCAGCAGCATCGGGCCGAGCATCTCCTGGGCGCGGAACAGGTGGTGCAGGTAGGCGCGGCTGTGGCGGGTGCAGGCCAGGCAGGGGCAATTGATGTCGAGCGGCGCCGGGTCGGGGGCGTGGCGGGCGTTGCGCAGGTTCAGCACGCCGGCGCTGGTGTAGGCGCGGGCGGTGCGGCCGGCGCGGGTCGGCATGACGCAATCGAACATGTCCACCCCGCGCAGCACGGCGCCGACCAGGTCGTCCGGCGTCCCCACCCCCATCACGTAGCGCGGCAAGCCCGGCGGCAGGTGCGGCACCAGGTCGTCCAGCACTTGGAACATCGCCGCCTGCCCCTCGCCCACCGCCAAACCGCCGATCGCCAGCCCCTCGAACCCCATGGGCAACAACGCCGCCGCCGACGCCCTGCGCAGGCCGGGGAACACGCTGCCCTGCACGATGCCGAACTGGCCATAGCCCGGCCGGGCCTGGAACGCGTCGCGGGAGCGGGCGGCCCAGCGCATCGACAGCGCCATCGACTGCTCCGCCTCCGCCGCGGTGGCCGGGAATGGCGTGCACTCGTCCAGCGCCATGGTAATGGTGGCGTCCAACTGGTGCTGGATGGCGGTGGAGCTCTCGGGCGTCAGGCGGTGCGACGTGCCGTCCAGATGGGAGCGGAAGGTGACGCCGCCCTCGTCCATTTTGCGCAGCCCGGCCAGAGACATCACCTGGAAGCCGCCGGAGTCGGTCAGGATGGGGCCGGGCCAGTCCATGAAGCGGTGCAGCCCGCCGAGTGCCGCCACCCGCTCGGCGCCGGGCCGGAGCATCAGGTGATAGGTGTTGCCCAGCACCAACCGGGCGCCGGTGGCGCGCACCGCGTCCGCCGTCATCGCCTTCACCGTCCCCGCGGTGCCGACGGGCATGAACACGGGGGTCGCCACGTCGCCATGCGCGGTGTGCAGCGTCCCGGCGCGGGCGGCGCCGTCGGCGGCGTGCTGGGTCCAATGCAGCGTCATTGCGCTTCCGAGGCCGGGTCGAGCAGGCTGGAGTCGCCATACGAGTAGAAGCGATAGCCGCTTGCGATGGCATGGGCATACGCCGCCCGCATCCGCTCGGTGCCGGCGAAGGCGCACACCAGCATGAACAGGGTGGAGCGCGGCAGGTGGAAGTTGGTCATCAGCCGATGCACCACCCGGAACCGAAATCCAGGCCGGATGAACAGCGCAGTCTCACCGGCGAACGGCGCCACCCCCTCGGGCGTAGCCGCGCTCTCCAACAGGCGCAGCGTGGTGGTGCCGACCGCGACCACCCGCCCGGTGGCAGCACGGATGGCGGCGGCGGCGGCCTCGGTGATCTCGCCGCGCTCGGGGTGCATGCGATGCTCGTCCGGGTCGCCGCGCATCGGCAGGAAGGTGCCGGCGCCGACATGCAGCGTCACCGTCACCCGCCCAACCCCCGCCTCCGCCAGCGCAGCGAGCAGGCCCGGCGTGAAGTGCAGCCCACCCGTGGGCGCGGCAACCGCCCCCTCGCTAAACGCGAACACCGTCTGGTAATCCGCCTGGTCCGCCGCTGTCGGGCCCGCGGGGCGGTCGATATACGGCGGCAAAGCCAGCGCCCCAGCCTCACGCAAGGCGGCCGCGAACGCCTCCCCCTCCCAGTCGAACCGCAAGGTCGCGCTGCCCTCGGCGCAGGCGAGCACGACGGCGCGCATCTCGGTGCCGGCCAGGCTCAGCACATCGCCGGGCCGCAGGCGGCGGGCGTTGCGGGCGAGCGCGTGCCAACCGCCCTCCGGCAACGGCCGGTCCAGGGTGAGGCCGACCCGCGCGGCGCCCCGGTAGGCGGTGAGCTGCGCCGGAATCACCCGCGTGTCGTTGGCGACCAGCAGATCCCCCGGCGCGAGCAATCGAGGCAGATCGCGCACCCCATGGTCGGCCAGTCGCTCGCCCACATGCAGCAGCCGGGCGGCGTCGCGCGGGCGGGCCGGCGCGTGGGCGATGCGCTCGGGCGGCAGGTCGAACGCGTAGCGGTCGGCACTAGTCGGCGAGATAGGAGCTGACCTCGATCAGGTTGGCGTCCGGATCGCGGCAATACACCGAGGTCATCGGCCCCAACGCACCCTCTTTGCCGACCGGCCCGGCCTCGATGGCGACATTGCAGTCGTTTAGGTGCTCGACCACCTCCTCGGGCCCGACCGCGGTGACGAAGCAGGCGTCCACCGCACCCGGCGAGGTGACGGCGCCGCTCGCCCAGGTGCGGGTGTCGGCGTCGTGCGGGCGCAGGTTGATCTTCTGGCCGCCGAACTTCAGCGCCGTGCGGTTGAGGCCGAACTCCTCCCGCTCCATCCCAAGCACGCGCTGATACCAAGACGCGGTGACCTCGACGTCCTTGCAATTGAGGACGAAGTGGTCGAGACGGTCGACGGTGAAGCGCATGTCCCGATCTCGCAATGGAGGGTGGTGTCGGCTGGCGTATATCGCTCCGCGGTGGTGGCGGCAAATCTGTATGGTCGCGATCCTGGCCGCACTGGCAACGCCGGGCCAGGCGGCGTCGCCGAGCGTGCAGGTCCGCAGCGGCCTGTCCTACGGCCCGCTGCCCGCCGAGACGGGCGACCTCTACCTGCCGAGCACCCCCAGCAGCCACCGCGCGCTGATCCTGCTGATCCATGGCGGCGGCTGGGTCGTGGGCGGTCGCGGCGACTACAGCGACATCGCCAGGGCGGTCGCCTCGCGCGGCATGGCGGCGTTCAGCATCGACTACCGCCTGGCGCAGGCCGGCCAGCCGCAGACGCATTGGCCGGCGCAACTGCTGGATGCGCAATTGGCCGTGCGCTACCTGCGCGCCCACGCCGGCGAATTCGGCCTCGACCCGGCGCGCTTCGGCGCCATGGGGGATTCGGCGGGCGGCCATCTCGCCGTGTTCCTGGGCGTGCTGCACGCGAACGAGCCGGGCGATACGACCAATCTCGACCCGGCGCAGTCCCCCGCCGTGCAGGCCGTGGTGGACCAATACGGCCCAATCACCATCCAGGAGGCGCCGAGTTCGATGGCCTCCATCACCGCCTTGTTCGGCAAGCCCGACCCGAGTGCGGCGGAACTCGCCAGCATGTCCCCCCTGCCGGACGTGTCCGCCCAGAGCGCGCCGACCTACATCCTGCACGGACTGCAGGACGCGCTGGTGCCGTACCAGGATTCGGAGGCGCTGGCCGCCAAGCTGGTCGCATCCGGCGTGCAGACGGTGTTCGTGCCGTTCCAGGGCGGCCACGGCTACGAGGGCGTGCCGCCGGAGCAGGTGCTGAAGCTGCAATATCAGGCGATCGACTGGATGAAGCAGCAACTCCACGATTGAAAAGCTCGCTGGCTAACATTGATCAAGCTGAGTTCAGCCGACTTTGAGTGCTTTCAACTCGATTGTCTGATCGGTTACGATATAGATTACTCGTAGGGCTGGAACGCCCCACCCACCCGCGGCTTGCTTATGGAGATAATACACGTTGCCACGGCCAGAGATTGATGCTCCTGCAACTTGCCTCCGGACTAATACCCAGCATAACGCCTCGTAGGCATTCCAGACCCGCGGGTAAACGCGATAGGCTCGCTGAAGAGCTTGCGTGACTGACGGCTCTTCTACGATTGACCTGTACATAGCGTTTATGTGGTCTCTTGTGCGCCTTCCAGAATGGCGACCTGTTCTTTTGCCCAAGCTACGTCATCTTCATCAATCTCGGCGAAGTTAGCGCCGAATGCCGCGGCAGCCAACGGAATTTCTTCCCCAATCTCAGCCGACTCCCAGATGAAATCGTGGGAGCGCTGAGAGATACTCGCGGCGGTATGGTTGAGGCAAACAGCTTCTAAGACACTGTCAACTATACTGATCTGCATTGCAGAAAACATGGAAATGTTTGGAGTTTGCAGCGCGATAAATTGGCTTTGAGGATAGGAGTGATTAATCACCTTTCGCTCGATAACCAGGCCTTGTGACTCCAAGCGAGTGCGAGAGGCGAGTATATCCTTTGGGACAGGTCCAAACTGACGTTTGACATAGGTTGCACCAGTGATCGATTCGCCTTCCTGAGCAAACGTAAACACATCCGAATACCACAAAACCTTGTTAAGTTTCGTCGCACCTAATTGGCTCGGGGTCTCGCAACGTGCGCAGATGTAGTGAACCAGCGCGTCAAGCCGGAAATCACTCATTCAAAACTCCCCATATTCCCACTCGCCGCAGCCTGCGGCAGCCAAGTTGACGAAACCCTTATGTGGCGGACTCCTTCTAGCGATTCGAGCAAATTCGTTTATAACATACCCGCCATGCATCCTGCACAAGGCAGCCTTTCAGTGCCGGTGACGCTTAGTCGCACCTGTTTGGTTCGTTGCAATATGGCAAAGCCTGGGAAGATGATACCAACGGCTCAACAATTTCCGAGCACGCCCATGCATCGACGCCGCCTGCTGCAACTCTCCGCCGCCAGCCTCGCCGCCCCCGCGCTCGCCCGGGCCGCCAACGAGCGGGTGCTCCGCTTCATCCCGCAAACCGACGTCACCGCGCTCGACCCGGTGTGGACGCCGGTCTACGTCACCCGCAACCACGGCTACATGGTCTACGACACCCTCTACGGCCAGGACGCGAACTACGACGTCCAGCCGCAGATGGTCGCCGGCGCCACCACCGAGGCCGACGGCAAGCTCTGGCGGCTCACCCTGCGCGACGGGCTGATGTTCCACGACGGCAGCCCCGTGCTGGCGCGGGACTGCGTGGCCAGCATCAAGCGCTGGGGCCGGCGCGACTCGCTCGGCCAGACGCTGATGGCCACCACCGACGAACTCTCCGCGCCAGACGACAAGACCATCCAGTTCCGCCTGCGCACGCCGTTCCCGCTGCTGCCGCTGGCCCTCGGCAAGGTGGGCGTGAACATGCTGCCGGTCATGCCCGAGCGGCTGGCCAGCACAGACCCGTTCAAGCAGGTGACGGAGGTGGTCGGCAGCGGCCCGTTCCGCTACCTGCCCAGCGAGCGCGTGGTCGGCTCCCGCGTCGTCTATGCCCGCTTCGACGGCTACCGCCCGCGCGACAGCGGCACGCCCTCCTGCACCGCCGGGCCAAAACGGGTGAACTTCGACCGGGTGGAGTGGAACGTCATCCCAGACGTCGCCACCGCCGCGGCCGCCATGCAGCGCGGCGAGGCGGATTGGTGGGAGCAGCCTTCGTTCGACCTGCTGCCGCTGATCAAGCCCGACCCGGCGTTGCGCATCGGCGTGGTGGAGGTGACGGGCAATATCGGCATCCTGCGCATGAACCAGCTCTACCCACCGTTCGACAATGCCGCCATCCGCCGCGCCCTGCTGCCGGCGTTGAACGAGGCCGACTACATGGAGGCGATCTGCGGCGACGCGCGCGGGTCCTGGCGCGCGGATGTCGGCTTCATCCCGCCGGGCAGCCCGTTCGCCAGCGATGCCGGGATGGCCGCCATCACCGGGCCGCGCGACCCGGAGCGTGCCCGACGGGAGATCCAGCAGGCGGGCTACGGCGGCGAGCCCGTGGTCGTGATGACGGCGACCGACTATCCCCGCGTCAACGCCATGGCGACGGTCGCCGCCGACATGCTGAAGCGCTGCGGCCTGAACGTGGACCTGCAGGCGATGGATTGGGGCACCGTGATCCAGCGCCGCGCGAGTAAGGCCGCGCCTAAGGATGGCGGCTGGAGCGTGTTCTTCACCACGCTCACCGGGGCGGACATGGCGAGCCCCGCCACCAGCATGGGTCTGCGCGGCAATGGCGGCGCGGCCTGGTTCGGCTGGCCCACCGCGCCCAAGCTCGAGACGCTCTACAGCGCCTTCATGGCCGAAACTGACCCGGCGGCGCAAAAGCGCATCTGCGCCGACATCCAGCGCCAGGCCTTCGAGGACGTGCCGTTCCTGCCGCTCGGCGAGTTCATCCAGCCCACCGTGCAACGCCGCGAACTGCTGGACACGCTGACCGGCCTGTCGCTGTTCTGGAACGTGCGGCGCGGCTGATGCGGGCCGGCAAGGAGGTGGCGCGGGACTGGGTGCGGGCGATCGAGATCAGCCAGCGCCTGGCTGCACGGCACGACCCTTGCCTGGCCACGCTGGTCGGCGAAATGGCGGCGACGCACGGTGATAGGCCCGCGCTGATCGGGCCCGGCGAGACGCTCAGCTATGACGGGCTCATGGCGCTCAGCAACCAGGTTGCGCGCTGGGCGCGGGCGCAGGGGCTCGTGCCCGGCGACGTGGTCTGCCTGCTGATGCCCAATTGCCCGCTCTACGTAGCGAGCTGGTTAGGCTTGTCCCAAGCCGGCTGCGTCGTGGCGTTGCTCAACACCAACCTCAAGCCCGACGCCTTGGCGCATTGCATCCGCAGCGCCGCCGCCCGCCATGTCATCGCCAACGCCGCATCGGCCGTCCCGGCGCAGGACGGCGCGCAGTGGTGGATAGAGGGCGAGGGATACCAGCCCGCCGGGTTCAGCGGCGACGCGCTGGCCCTCACCGACCGCTCGGTGCCGCAGCCGAGCGACCCGGCGTTGCTGATCTACTCCTCCGGCACCACCGGGCTGCCCAAAGCCACCTACATCACCCACGGCCGTATCCTGGAATGGAGCGGCTGGTTCGCCGGCATGATGAACGTGCAGGCCGCGGACCGCATCTATGACTGCCTGCCGCTGTATCACAGCACCGGCGGCATCGTCGCGGTGGGCGCCATGCTGGTGGCGGGCGGCTCGGTGGTGATCCGCGAGCGCTTCTCCGCCAGCCGCTTTTGGGACGACGTGGCCGACACCGGCTGCACCATCTTCCAATACATCGGCGAGCTGTGCCGCTACCTGCTGCAGTCCACCCCGCCGGATGCGGCGCTTAGGCATAGCCTACGCCTCTGCTGCGGCAACGGCATGCGTGGGGACGTGTGGGACGCGTTCCAGGCGCGCTTCGCCATTCCGCAGGTGCTCGAGTTCTACGCCGCCACCGAAGGGCTGCTGTCGCTCTACAACTGCGAGGGCAAACCGGGCGCGATCGGCCGCGTGCCGCCCTTCCTGGCGCACCGGTTCCCGCTGGCGCTGATCGCCTGCGACCCGGACACGAACGAGCCGTTGCGCGACGACGCCGGGTTGTGCCGCCCCTGCGCCGCCGACCAGCCGGGCGAAGCCATCTCCCAACTACGCAGCGCGCCCCGCATCTACACCGACGCCGCCGCATCGTCCCGCAAGCTGCTGCGCGACGTGCTCGGCAAAGGCGATTGCTGGTTCCGCAGCGGCGACCTGATGCGCCGCGATGCCGCCGGGTTCTACTACTTCGTCGACCGCTTAGGAGATACCTTTCGCTGGAAGGGCGAGAACGTCTCCACCACCGAGGTGGGCGCCGTGCTGCTCGCCTGCCCCGGCGTGGTCGACGCGGTCGCCTACGGCGTGGCGGTGCCGGGCACCGAGGGCAGGGCCGGCATGGCCGCGCTCGCGGTGGACGCCCAGTTCGACCTGGCAACCCTGCGGGCGCATATCCATGCCAAGCTGCCGAGCTATGCGCGGCCGATCTTCGTGCGCTTGTCGCCGGACATCGAAACCACCGCCACGTTCAAGCACAACAAGGTGAGCTTTGCGCGACAGGGCTACGCCGATTGTGCCGACCCGGTGTGGTTCGACGATCGCTCCCTGGCCGCCTTCGTCCCCCTGGACGCTAGAACGCGATCTCTGGTGGATGCTGCTGCGCTGAACCTGTGAGCGGCATGGCGCTGCCAACGCCGGACGGAAGCCCTTCGCCTTCAAGGAAGCGAATGATCGAGTCCGCCGCCGTCTCGCGCATGCTACGGCCGGTCAGCACATGGTCCAGCCCCGGAACGATGCGCAGGGTGACGCCGTCGAACATGGTGATGCCGCGGTCCGTGCGGCCGAACGCCTGGTTGATTGCCTCCAGTCCCTGATCCCCGGCGGCAAACAGGAACAGGGTGCGGACTTTGCGTTGCGAGAGCGTGGTCATGGCGCGGTGGGGAAAGCTTTGCAGCATGGAAACGCTCGGCCGCGCGACCATCGTCTGCACGCGCTCCCAGATGCGGGCCGCCTGCGCCGCCACGATGCTGCCGAACTTGACTTCGCCGCGCACCAGCCGCCGCCAGCTCGGCACATCGAGCAACTGCCGCAGGTAGTGCTTGGGCGCCAGCAGCAGCCGCGCGTTCTGCCAACGGAACACCGGGAAATTCACCAGCAGGAGCGTGTCGACGCGCGGTTCGAGCAAGGCGGCGTGGAAAGCATGGTAGGCGCCGGAGCACAGCCCGTGCAGGCTGATCTCGCCATAGCCCTTGCGTTCGAGCACATCCACCGCGTCGCTGATGTCGCGCGAGCGGTCGGTGGCGAGCAGCGCGCTCAGCACGTCTTTCTCGTTGCGCGGCCCGACGCTGTCGCCGAGCCCGGAAAAATCGAAGCGGAGCGAGGCGACGCCCACCGCCGCCAGCCGCCGGGCCAAACTCACGCCGAAGCGGGCGATCCCGAAATGCGGATCCCGCCCCGTGTTGACGATGACGACGGCGCGCCCCGTGCCCGCGCCGAGCGGCTCGCAGAGGATGCCGCTCAGCCCACCCTCGGCGCCGAAGAGCACCGCCATCTCCTGGCAATGGCCCAGCGGAACCGGCGCTGGCGCCGGCAGCCGGATGGCCGGCTGGGAGCGAGTGGCGGGCACGGCGGTTTGTAGCCAGTCGATCACCGCGTGCGGGTCGAGCAGCGGCGGGTCGTCTTCCAGGGTCGGCAGCAACATGGATTCGAGCCCGGCGAAGCTGCCGCGCGCCACCCGGGCGCCCCGCTTGATCCACGCGTTGGCACAGTCGTCTTCGAGACGGGTGGAGACGGACTGGAAGATGGCCACCTGCAACCCCGGCCGCAGCCTGGCTTGGCGGAGGTCGACGGCGCCGATCTGGGCCACGCTGGCCGCGCTCAGGCTCAACTCGAGGAATTCTAGCCCGTCATCCAGGTTGACCGACTGGCTGTTCTCCATCTGCGCCTCGACCGAGAGCTGGCGCATATAGGACTTGCCGCGCAGCACAGGCGCCAGCAGGAGCAGCCCGGCGACGTCATCGCGCGCCCCGCCCACCAACGCCGCCAGCATCGCGCCCAGCCTGAGACCGGCGATCACGAGTCGCTTGGCGCCGGTGGCACTGCGCAACCAGTCGGCGGCCTGCGTCACGCTGGTCTGCCAGGTGGCCCAATGATCCTCGCCGGCCGCAAGGTCACGCGAGTCGCCGGTGCCCGGATAGCTCAGGCGAAGCGTGGGATAGCCGGCGGCGGCGAACCGGTCGGCCAGCACGCGGGTGGAATGGTGCGAGCGCAACGCGTCCCAACTCACCGGCGGGCAAAACAGCACGGCGACATCCGCGCCACTCGCAGTCGGGCTGGTATGCAGCCAGCCGAAGCTTCCCTCTATCCACACCGGATGCATCACGGCCAATCTCGTCCCGGGTTGAGATTGACCTGCTGGCCATACGGAGGTGTGGTTGTCAAATTGCACCACATCCCGTTGCGGCAGCATCAACAAATCTGGCATTCCATCCGCTGCCACGATAAGCCTCTTTGCGGCGAAAATCCGGCGGTGCCTCGGCAGGCACAGTCCGGCGGGCCGACCACGCACAAACGGTTACGACCCGTTAACGTTGTATAAACGGAAATTTTAGCCCCGTCTAGCATTACGCCTGCGTGGGAATCGCTTGAGCGGTGTCTCCATCGGCGGGGTCGGTCTCATTACCTGTTCTCGCCCGGCGAGCCGACCCGGTTCTCAATCAAATGTGACACGACGGCCGGGTCGGCCAGGGTGGAGGTATCGCCGAGACCTTCCGTCTCGTTGGCGGCGATCTTGCGCAGGATGCGCCGCATGATCTTGCCCGAACGGGTCTTGGGCAGGCCGGGGGCCCATTGGATCGCGTCCGGTGAGGCGATCGGGCCAATCTCGCGCCGAACCCAGCCCACCAACTCTTGGCGGAGCGCCTCGGTGGGTTCCTCGCCAGTCTTGAGCGTGACGAAGGCGTAAATGCCCTGCCCCTTGATGTCGTGCGGGAAGCCGACGACGGCGGCCTCGGCCACCTTGTGGTGGGACACCAGGGCGCTCTCCACCTCCGCCGTGCCCATGCGGTGGCCGGACACGTTGATCACATCGTCCACCCGGCCGGTGATCCAATAGTAGCCGTCGGCATCGCGCCGGGCGCCGTCGCCGGTGAAGTAGCGGCCGGGATAGGTGGAGAAGTAGGTCTGCGCGAACCGGGCATGGTCGCCGTAGACCGAGCGAGCCTGGCCCGGCCAGCTATCGGCGATGCAGAGGTTGCCTTCCGCGACGCCGTCCAGCACCTCCCCCGTCGCATCCACCAGCAAGGGCTGCACGCCGGGAAGCGGCAGCGTCGCCGAGCCTGGCTTCAGCGCGGTGGCGCCGGGCAGCGGGCTGATCAGCACGCCGCCGGTTTCGGTCTGCCACCAGGTGTCCACGATCGGGCAGCGCTCGTCGCCGACCACGCGGTAATACCACAACCAGGCTTCCGGGTTGATCGGCTCGCCCACGCTGCCGAGCAGGCGGAGGCTGTCGCGCCGGGTGGCTTTCACGGGGGCATCGCCCTCGCGCATCAGGGCGCGGATGGCGGTGGGCGCGGTGTAGAAGATATTGACCTGGTGCTTGTCCACCACCTGCCAGAAGCGGGATGCGTCCGGGTAGTTGGGCACGCCCTCGAACATCACCGTGGTGGCGCCGTTGGCGAGCGGGCCATACACCGTGTAGGTGTGCCCGGTCACCCAGCCGACGTCGGCGGTGCACCAAAAGACCTCGCCGGGCCGGTAGTCGAACACAAGCTCGTGGGTGAAGCTGGCCCACACCATGTAGCCGCCGGTGGTGTGCAGCACGCCCTTCGGCTTGCCCGTGCTGCCCGAGGTATACAGGATGAACAGCGGGTCCTCCGCCCCCATCGGCTCGGGTTCGCATTCGGACGAGGCGGCGGCCAACAGCGTCGCGTAGTCATGGTCGCGGCCGGCCTGCATCGGCACCTCCGCCCCGGTGACGCGCACCACCAGCACGTCCTTCACGCCGGGGCATTGCTGCAGCGCCTGGTCGGCATTGGCCTTGAGCGCGACCGTGCGCCCGCCCCGGCGCCCCTCGTCGGCGGTGATCAGAAACGTGGAGCCGCAGTCGGTGATCCGGTTGGCCAGGCTGTCGGGCGAGAAGCCGCCGAACACCACGGAATGGATCGCGCCCACGCGGGCACAGGCGAGCATGGCGGCGGCGGCCTCCACCACCATCGGCAGGTAGATCGTCACCCGGTCGCCCTTCGCCACGCCGCGGTCGCGCAGCACGTTGGCCAGGCGGCACACTTCCTCGTGCAACTGGCGATAGGTGACGCTGCGCTGGCTGCCCGGGTCGTCGCCTTCCCAGAGGATGGCGGGCTGGTTGCCGCGCTGCTTGAGGTGGGCGTCCAGGCAGGCGACGGAGGCGTTCAGCTTGCCGTCCTCGAACCACTTGATCGAGACCTCGCCCTCGAAGGACGTGTTCTTGATGATGGTGGGCTCGCGCAGCCAGGGAATGCGGCGAGCCTGTTCGGCCCAGAAGTGCTCCGGGTCGCGCTCGGCGTGGTTGACCATCAGGCGGTATTTCTCGCCGTTCACCAGCGTGCTGGCAGCGATGTCGGGCTTGACGTGGAACAGGGTGTGCTCGGTCATGCGCGTTCCTCCGGTTCAGGCGTGAACCCCACTCTTGTTTATGACGGCGGCCTTCGTTTTCTTCGCCGTTTTTAGTCCGCCTAGGCTGCAGATATGCAACCACTCCGCCTCGCTGACAGGCCCCACCGAGAGGCGGGACAGCCGGACCAGCGCCATCTCGGCCAGCGCCGGGTCCGCCTTGGCCGCCACCAGGGTGACGGGCTGGGGCATCGGCTGCACCGCCTTCATGTCGACGCAGACCCAGGCCTCGTCGGTCGGGTCGGGATAGGCCTCGCGCACCACCTCGACGATGCCGACGATCTCCTTGCCGATGTTGGAGTGATAGAAGAACGCGTGGTCGCCGCGGCGCATGGCCTGCAGGTTCTTCTTGGCCTGGTGATTGCGCACGCCGGTCCAGGGCTCGACGCCGTTGGCCACCTGCTGGTCCCAGCCGAATGCGTCGGGCTCGGACTTGACGAGCCAGTAGGCCATCAGACCAGGGCTCCGTCCCGCAATACGGTGCGGAAGCCATGGATGGTGACGCTGGAGAACAGCCCGGCCTGCGAGTAGGGGTCGGCGGCGGCGATGCGCTCCGCCTCCTCTTTGCTGTCGGCCTCCACGATCAGCAGGGAGCCGAACGGGTTGCCGGCGGCGTTGAGCAGCGGGCCGCCGAACACCACCCGATGCGCCGTGGCGTGCGCCAGGTGCGCGTCGCGGGTGGCCTGGCGCAGGGCGAGGCTGTCGGGCTTGTCGAGGCAGGTGATAACAAACTGCACGTGTGGCCTCCTGGTTGCGCCGGCTTCGGGCGGCAACGGGTTAATACTCGGTCATTTGTCAACTTGGGCGAACACTCGGCCCTTCTAAGTCTTTGCCAGCATGCTATGCTCTGGCTGTGGACGCTACAGTTGTCATCTCGCCGCGCTCTGGGCGTGGGTTGCATCGGTTCGCCAACCCGGGCCGCTTCTTGCGCTTGGCCTCGGGCGTGCAGCCCTGGCTGTCCGCCAGCGCGCTGGCGATCACGCTCGTCGGGCTGGTGTGGGGCCTGTGCTACGCCCCGGCGGATTGGCAACAGGGGGACGCCGTCCGCATCATCTACATCCATGTTCCCTCCGCCTGGCTGGCGTCGCTCGGCTACATGGCGCTGGCGGCCTGCTCCGCGGCGTCGATCATCTGGCGCCACCCGCTGGCGGATCTGGCCGCGGCGGAGATCGGCCCCGTGGGCGCGGCGTTCACCGGCCTGTGCCTAGCGACCGGCAGCCTGTGGGGCAAGCCGATGTGGGGCGCCTGGTGGGTCTGGGATGCGCGGCTGACCTCGGTGCTGGTGCTGTTCTTCCTCTATATCGGCCATATCGCCCTGGTCCGCGCGTTCGACGACCAGCAGCGGGGCTATCGCGCCGGGGCCATCCTGGCGCTGGTGGGCGTGGTGAACCTGCCGATCATCAAGTTCAGCGTGAACTGGTGGAACACCCTGCACCAGCCGGCGACCATCACGCTCACGGGCGCGCCCACCATGGCGTCGTCGATGCTGTGGCCGCTGCTGGTGTGCACGATCGGTTTCACGCTGGTGTTCGCGGCGCTGGTGGTGGCTCGGCTGCGCGCGGCGGTGATGGAGCGGCGCATCCGTGGGCTGCTGATGGCACGCATCCAGGCGGCGGCATGACCCATCTCGGCTTCGTCGCGGCGGCCTACACCTTGGGCGTGGCGGTCCCGGCCGGGCTTGCCCTGTCGAGCCTGCTGCGGTTGTCCGACGCGCAGCGCAAGCTTCGCGCCATCGATCCCAGGGCGGCAGCCGAGCAAGCGAGGGGCGAGCCATGACGCGCAAGCGACGCCGCATGGCTATCCTGCTCGCCTGCGGCGTGGGCCTGGGCTCGGCGACCGCGCTGTCGCTCTCGGCGTTCAGCAGCGACATGGTCTTCTTCGTCACCCCTTCGGACCTGTCGCGCAACGCGGTGCCGGGCCGCTCGCTGCGGCTGGGCGGGCTGGTGGAGGCGGGCAGCGTCCAGCGCGTCTCGGCCGGGGCGGACCCGGTGGCGCGGTTCCGCGTCTCGGACGGCAAGGCCAGCGTGGAAGTGGCCTATGTCGGCATCCTGCCCGACCTGTTCCGCGAGGGCCAAGGCGTGGTGGCGCTCGGCATGCTGAACCCGGACGGTACGTTCCAGGCCTCCGAGGTGCTGGCCAAGCACGACGCCACCTACATGCCGAAGGACCTGGCCGACTCGTTGAAGAAGGCCGGCATGTGGGACCCGTCGAAGGGGCCGCCGCCACCGGCTGCGACCTGGAACTCCATCGCCCACAGGGTCTCGGGATAGCGGCATGATTCCGGAACTCGGCCATTTCGCCCTGGCCCTTGCCTGCGCCCTCGCGTTCGCCCAGGCCATCCTGCCGATCTGGGGCGCGCACCAGCGGGACGCGCGGCTGATCGCGGCAGCGCCGGGCCTCGCCATCGGCCAGTTGCTGGCGCTCGCCACCTCGGCGTTCTGCCTGGTCTGGAGCCACGTGTCGGACGATTTCTCGGTGCTGAACGTGGCCGAGAACAGCAACAGCTTGACGCCGCTGATCTACAAGATCACCGGAACCTGGGGGAACCACGAGGGCTCGATCATCCTCTGGACGTTCATCCTGGCGCTGTGCGGCGGCGCGGTGGCGGTGTTCGGCCGCACCCTGCCGGGGGCGCTGCGGGCGCGGGTGATCGGCGTGCTGGGGGCGTCGTCCGCCGGGTTCCTGCTGTTCTCGCTGCTCACCTCCAACCCGTTCATCCGCCTGGCCAACCCGCCAATCGACGGCCAGGACATGAACCCGCTGCTGCAGGACCCGGGCTTGGCGTTCCATCCGCCGATGCTCTACGCCGGCTATGTCGGGTTTGCGGTGCCGTTCGCCTTCGCCATCGCCGCCCTGCTGGAGGGCCGGGTGGACGCCTCCTGGGGGCGCTGGGTGCGGCCGTGGACGCTGGCCTCATGGTGCTGCCTCACCTGCGGCATCGCGCTCGGGTCCTGGTGGTCGTACTACGTGCTGGGCTGGGGCGGCTTCTGGTTCTGGGACCCGGTGGAGAATGCCTCGCTGCTGCCCTGGCTGACCGGCACGGCGCTGCTGCACTCCGCCATCGTGGTCGAGAAGCGGGAGGCGCTGAAGATCTGGACGGTGCTCCTCGCCATCGGCACGTTCTCGCTCTCGCTCTCGGGCACGTTCCTGGTGCGGTCGGGCATCCTGAACTCGGTCCACGCCTTCGCCAACGACCCGGCGCGCGGCGTGTTCATCCTGGCGTTGCTGGCCCTGGTGATCGGCAGCAGCCTGCTGCTGTTCGCCATCCGGGCGCCGTCGCTGACGGCGGGCGGCGTGTTCGCCCCCGTCTCGCGCGAGGGTGCGCTGGTGCTGAACAACGTCCTGCTGTGCTCGATCGCGGCGGTGGTGATCACCGGGACGATGTATCCGCTGTTCAGCGACCTCATCCTGCACGACAAGCTCAGCGTAGGCGCGCCGTTCTTCAACGCGACCGTGCTGCCGCTGGCGGTGCCGGTGTTCCTGGCGATGGTGGTCGGCGCGGTGCTGCCGTGGAAGCGGGCGAGCCTGGTTCCGGTGGTGGGCAAGCTGTGGTGGGCGGCGGTCGCGGGCGTGGCGATGTTCCTGGTGCTGTTCACCCGCATCCCCGTGCTGCCGGCGGCGGCGTTCGGCGGCGCGGCCTGGATGATCGTCGGCGCCGGGGCGGAGATCGTCGAGCGCATCCGGCTGTTCCGGCTGCCGCTCGGGCACAGCCTGGCGCGGCTCCGCAGCCTACCCATCGCCGCATTCGGCGCCGCCATCGCGCATGCCGGCATGGGGGTGACGGTGGCGGGGATCGCGGGCATGTCGCTCGCCAGCCAGCGCGTCGTGCTGATCCACCCGGGCGAGACGGTGCAGGCCGCCGGGCTCACCTGGAAGCTCGACGGGCTGAGCGACGGCCAAGGCTCCAACTACAGCGAGCGGATCGCCAACATCCGCGTCATCCGCCCCGGCGAGCCGGACATGGTGATGCACCCCTCGCGCCGCACCTTCCCGGTGGCGGGCACCACCACCACCGAGGCGGCGATCCGCACCAACGGGTTTGCCGACATCTACGCCGTGCTGGGCGAGGAGCGCGATGGCGCGGCGGTGATGCGGCTGCACTACAACCCGTTGGCGCCCTGGATCTGGTTCGGCGGGCTGATCATGGCCATCGGCGGCGGGCTCTCGCTGGCGGATCGGCGGCTGCGCGTGGGTGCGCCGGCCCGCCGCGCCGCTGCCGTGGCGGTTCCGGCCGAATGACCCGGCGCCAGGCCCTTCTCGCCGCCCCGTTGGGGATTGCGGGCCTGGCGGGCGTCGGCTTCTGGGCGATGCTGCGGGGCATGCAGGCCGGCAACTTCGACCCGCGCGGCGTGCCGAGCCCGATCACGGGCAAGCCCATCCCCGCGTTCAACCTGCCGGCCCAACCGCCGGGCCAGGGCTTCGCCAGCACGGATTTCGCGAGCGGCAAGCCGGTGCTGCTGAACTTCTTCGCCTCCTGGTGCATGCCCTGCGAAGAGGAACACGCGGCGCTGATGGCGTTGGCGGGCGTCGGCCTACCGATCTGGGCGATCGCCTACAAGGACAAGCCGAACGCCGCCGCGCGCTTCCTCGAGCAGCACGGCAACCCGTATCAGCGCATCGCCAGCGACGCGGCCGGGCGGGTGGCGATCGACTTCGGCGTGTCGGGCGTGCCGGAGAGCTTCGTGATCGACGGCAACGGCCTGGTGCGGTGGCACTACGCCGGGCCGCTGGATGGGCCGACGATTGAGCATGGGCTGCGGCCGGCATGGCGCGCCGTCGCCTGAGCCTCGCCGGCGCGCTGCTGGCGGCATCCGTGATGGCCGGTCCGGCGCTGGCGATCAGCGACCCGGCGGAAATGCTGCACGACCCGGCGCAGGAGCAGCGGGCCGAAACCGTCGGCCGCCAACTGCGCTGCCTGGTGTGCCAGAACGAGAGCATCGAGGATTCCGGCGCCGACCTCGCGCGGGACCTGCGCGCCATCGTCCGCCAGCGGGTCGTGGCGGGCGACAGCAACAAGCAGATCATCGCCTGGATGGTGGCCCGCTATGGCGACTTCGTGCGCCTGCGCCCGCCGTTCAACGCGGTGACGGCGCTGCTCTGGCTCTCCCCGTTGCTGGCGGTGGGCGGCGGGTTGGGGTTGGCGCTGGCCAATCGGAACCGCCGGCCAAGCAGCCCAGCCCCCCTGACCGAGGCCGAGCGGGCCAGACTGGCCGACCTCACCCGCTCATGATCTGGCTGGCCGCTGTGCTGCTGGCGCTGTGTGCGCTCGCCCCCGCCGCCTTCGCGCTGCGCCGCCATTTGGCCGTGCGGGGCCGGGTGGAGCCGACGGTGGCGCTGCACCGGGCGCAATTGGCGGAGCTGGACCGGGACCGGGTGGAGGGACGCATTTCCCCGTCCGAGCACGCCACCGCCCTGCTCGAAGTGCAACGCCGCCTGCTGACCGCCTCGGCAATGACGGATGGGGCGATGACGGACGCGGATGGGGCGGCGCCCCGGCGCTGGCCGCTGCTGGCGGGCTTGGCGGCGGTGCCGGTGGCCGCGTTCGGGCTCTACCTGATCGGCGGGCATCCCAACATGCCGGCGCAACCGCTGGCCAGCCGCATGAACGAGGCGGATCGGGAGCTGGCGGACACCGACGCGATGATCGGCCAGCTCGAGGGCGCCCTCGCCAAGGTCGACCCGCACTCGGAAAAGGCGCGCCAGGGGGATTTGCTGCTGGGCAACCTGGAAGCCAGCCGCGGCAACTTCGCTGGTGCGGCGGGTGCGTGGCAGAAGGCGCTCGATGTCCGCTTCGAGCCGCTGCTGGCCGCCCGCGTGGCCGACGCGACCAGCCGGGCCGAGGGCCACCTGAGCGAGGCGTCGGTGGCGCTGTTCCGCAAGGCGCTGGCGGCTGCTCCGGCCGATGCGCCATGGCGCGGGCAGGTGGAACAGATGCTCGCCCAAGCCTCTCCGAGGTAAAACCAACTGCCGATGAAGCTGACGCCAGACGGTGGGCTGAAGCCCACCCTACCACTTCGAAGACGTTATGAAGTAGGGTGGGCTTCAGCCCACCAAAGAGTCTAGACCAACGCGCGTTGGCACAAGCCAAGCCTCGCCGAGGTAACGGCCTGCTCGTTGCGGAGGGCTACGCCGCGAGGGGCGGCAGCAGGCGGACGGGGGCGACATACCCGTTGTGGTCCATCGCCCAGCCGGCGGCCATTGCTTCCGACCGCAAGGCGCCGTCCCACTCGATGGGCTTGCGGGCATCGCCGGGCAGGATCACGGCGATTTCCGCCGGCTCGTCCCCGAGCGCCGTCAGGCTGCGCCAGGCGCCGGGCGGCACGCTGAACAGCTCCTGCGACTGCACCGGCACCGACACCGCCGCATTGCCCCGATTCAGCGCCACCGAAATCCCGCCGCGATACACGATCAGCACCTGCTTCTCCGCCAGGCGGAACGGCCCCACCGTCTGGCCCGGCGGAATGCGCAGCCACTCGATCGAGAAACCATGCGGATTGGCGATCGGCGTCGCGTGGTCGCGGTCCTCGGTCATGCCGTAGCCGAGCACGGGGGCCACTTCGCTGGCATGGCCGGGCAGCACGCTGTCCAGCAACGCGTGGCGCGACCACTGGCGGTCGGCCACGCTCACCACGCGGCGGCGCATCTCCTCGGGGCTGTAGCGGCGCAGGCTCTCCACCGTGGCGCGGTCGACCGGCGGAAGCAGCTCCTCGGCCGCAGGCTTGGCGGCGCCGGCCTCGGTGTCCACCATGCGGTTGTCCTTGGTCAGGTAGAGGCCGTAGCGCGCCGCCGTCTCGATGATGGAGGGGTGCCAGATGATGCCGCCGGTCTCGTCGCCGCCGAGCGCGGTGAAGATCCAGCCGGGCTCGCTGCCGCTGTTGGTGAAGCCGCGGAAAATCCAGGTGGGGATGCTCACCACGTCGCCAGGGCGGCCGACGATTTCGCCGTCGGTGCCGTCCGCGCCCCAGCGGAAGGTCCATTCGCCGCTGTAAACCATGAACACTTCGGCGGTGTAGTGGATGTGCAGGTTGTTCACCGTGCCGGGCGGCATGGCGGCCACGCCCAGGCTGAAGCCATGCGGCTCGGCCAGGTTCACCACCTGGTCGGCGGATTGCGTGACGCCGGGTCCGATCAGCGAGTAGTTCTCCTTGTCGGTCGAGCCGGGCATCTTGCAGTCGATGAAGGCGAGCTTGCAGGCCACCATGTCGGCGCGGCGCACCAGGCGGGCACGGGCCTCGGCTTGGGTAATCAGCGTGTCGTCCATTGCTTCCTCCTAGAGCATCACCGGATCAGGTGTGGTCACCTGACCGGTCAAGCTGCTCGCTAGAGCCTGATCGCATCAGGTTGAAACAACCTGATGCGTGAATCAGCCTCTCAAACAAAGAGTTAGAGCATGATTGCTTCGCCTATCAGAAGCAATCATGCTCTAAGCCAGCGCGAGCGCCGGCGTCGTTTGGGATAGGCGCAGGCCGGTCTTGACGTCGAACAGGTGAAGCTGACGGACGTCCGGCGCAAGGCCGACCGCGGCATCGAACGGGGCGGCGAAGTCACGGCCGGCGCGGGCGATGACGCGGGCGGGGCCGACCTGCACCGTCACCAGCACCGCCTCGCCGGTGAGCTCGGTGGTGAACACGCGGCCGGACAAGGCGTCGCCCCCGTCGCTGAGGCGGACGTGCTCGGGGCGGATGCCGAGCACGACGCCCTCCCGCGTGCCGTGGCCGGCGGCCTCGATGCGCACGCCTGGCGCCACGAAGGCGCCGTTGTCGAGCGCCCCCTCGATCAGGTTCATGGGCGGCGACCCGATGAACCCGGCGACGAACAGGTTGGCCGGGCGGTCATACACCTCGGCGGGCGGCGCGATCTGCTGCACCACGCCCCCCTGCATCACCGCAACCCGGTGCGCCAGGGTCATCGCCTCGATCTGGTCGTGTGTCACGTAGATGGTGGTGATGCCCAAATCGTGCTGCAGGTGCTTGATCTCGGCCCGCATGGTGACGCGCAGCTTGGCGTCCAGGTTGGAGAGCGGCTCGTCCATCAGGAACACGGCGGGGCGGCGCACGATGGCCCGGGCCAAGGCGACACGCTGGCGCTGGCCGCCGGAGAGCTCGCGCGGGCGGCGGTGCAGCAGCGCCCCCAGTTCGACCTTGCGCGCCGCATCGGCCACCATCGCGTCCCGCTCGGCCCGCCGCACCCCGCGCACCCGCAGCGGGTAGGCGATGTTCTCCGCCACGCTCAAATGCGGGTAGAGCCCGTAGTTCTGGAACACCATGGCGATGTCCCGGTCCTTCGGCATGACGTTGTTGACGCAGCGGTCGCCGATCCAGATTTCGCCGTCCGTGGGCTCCTCGAGCCCGGCCACCATCCGCATGGTAGTGGTCTTGCCGCAGCCGGAGGGGCCGAGCAGCACCAGGAACTCGCCATCCGCCACCTCCAGCGACTGCCGGGCGACGGCCACGAACGGCCCCCAGCGCTTCTCGACTGCCTTGAGCTCGACCTGCGCCATCAGCGAACCGCTCCCATTGTCATGCCCTGAACGAAATGCTTCTGCACCAGCAAGGCCAGCACGATCATCGGCGCCATGATCAGCAGCCCGGCGGCCGAGATCAGGTGCCACTGCATGCCTTCCTGGGTGTTGAACAACTGCAGGCCGAGCGGCAGGGTCACCGCGTCACGCCGGGTCAGGATCAGCGCGAACAAGAACTCGTTCCACGAGATGATGAAGGCGAAGATCGCGGCGGTGACGATGCCGGGTGCGGCCATCGGCAACACCACCCGGCGCAGCACCTGCAGGCGGGTGGAGCCGTCCACCAGCGCGGCCTCCTCGGTCTCGAGCGGGATGCCGTCGACGAAGCCTTTGATCATCCACACGGCGAACGGCATCACGATGGCGGTGTCCACCAGGATCAGCGCGGGCAGCGTGTCCAGCATGCCCAAGGCGCGGAACATGATGAAGAACGGCAGCACGATCACCACGGCAGGGACGAACTGGGTGGCCAGGATGGTGACCAGCATGGCGCGCTCGCCGACCAGGCGGAAGCGGGAGAACGCGTAGGCGGCGCAGGTGGCCAGCGGGATGGCGATGACCACCACGCACACCGAGACGATGCTGCTGTTGAGCAGCTTCCAGCCGATCAGGTAGGGCGGCTGGAAGATGGTGACGAAGTTCTCCAGGGTCGGGCGGAAGAACAGCTTGAGCTGGAACACGTCGACCGCGGTCTTGAACGCGGCCAGGCCGATCCAGGCGATCGGCAGCAGCACGGCGACGGCGGCGAGCACCACCAGCGCGTCCTGCACGCGGGGCCAGAAACCATGGTGGCGCATCAGCCCCTCCGGAACACGAAGCGGATGTAGAGGAAGGTGAGCACCAGCATCGGCACCACCATGAGCCAAGAGACAGCGGCGGCGAAGCCCATGTCGTAGTATTTGAAGCCGTTGAGGTAGGCGTAATAGGTCAGCGTTTGCGTCGCGTGGCCGGGCCCGCCTTGGGTGAGCATGAAGATCACGTCGAACTGCTTCAGCGCGAAGATGGTCTTCAGGATCACCACGATCACCAGCACGGGGCGGAGCTGCGGCAGGATGATGCCGAACAGGATGCGCCAGGCGGGGGCGCCGTCGATTTCCGCCGCCTCGATGGTGTCGCGCGGCAGCGAGGCGAGGCCGCCGACCAGGATCAGCGCCATGAACGGCGTCCAGGCCCAGACGTCGGCCATCACCAAGGCGGAAAAGGCGAGCGCCGGCGTGGCGAGCCAGTTCATCCCGGCCAGCGGCGGGAACAGCGTGCCGAACAGGGCGGCGAACAGGCCGAATTCCGGGTTGAACAGGAAGCGCCAGGAGATGCCGATCAGCGCCGGGCTCATGGCGAAGGGCAGGATGAGCAGGGTTTGCACCGCCCGGCGCAGCAGCCCCCCGCGCGAGAGCAGCAGCGCCAGGCCGAGCGCCAGCAGGGTGGTGCAGGAGACGCTGAGGAACACGAACAGCGCGGTGTTGGCGACCGAAGCCCAGAACTCGCCGGTGCCGAACGCCTGCAGGTAGTTGGCCACGCCGACGAACGGCCCGGGGACGCGGCTGCGGGTGAGGGTCCAGGCTCGGAACGAGAGCATCAGCGAGTAGCCGAGCGGCCACAGCGCGGTGCCGGCGACGACGACCATGGCGGGCAGGACGAGCAGGTATTTGACCTGGTCGTCGCGCAGCGCCGGCAGCCGCCAGCCGCGCGGGGCGGGAGCGAGGGTGGTGAGGGGAGATGCTATGTCAGCCATTGGTTAAATCTCCCTCCCTTGCTGAAAGCCCTCTCCCTCTGGGAGAGGAAGAAGAAAAGCGGCGCCAACCATCAAAAATACCCGGCTTGCTTCAGCACGTTGGTCGCGTCCGCCGCCGCCTTGGTGAACAGCGGGCGCACATCGCCCCCCGTCGCGGCCTTCTCCACCGCGTTGGCGAGCAAATCGCCCACCTGCGGCCATTCCGGAATCATCGGCAGCGTGTCCGAATGCGCCAGGCTGTCATAGCAAGCGCGCGGCACCCCGGCATTGGCGGCGTTCACCTCCGGGTCGAGGAAGTTCACCGTGTGGTTGACCACGTTGTTGTTGATCTTGTGGCCGTCCACCTCGCGCTGGATGGCGTTCTCCTTGTCGAGGTCGGGGTTGGAGAGCCACTTCATGAACTCCCACGCCGCGTTCTGCTTCTTCGAGAAGCTGTTGATCGCGAACGGCAGGGTGGAGGCGCAGGTGACCGCGCGGCCATCATAGGTCGGCCACTTGGTGAAGCCGACCTGCGCCGGCGTGAGGATCGACTGGCCCGGCGTCGTCATCGCCGCATAAGCCCATTCCCAAATCGGGATCATCGCCGACTTGCCCTGCTGGAACGACACGCGGGCGTCCTGCTCGAGGAACGAGACGGAATCGGGATTGGCCACCTTCGCCTTCGTCAGCAGCCCGATGTAGAACTCGCTCGCCTTCAGCGCAGACTCCGTGGTCCAGGCGGGCTTCATGCCCTCGTCCAGGATCTGGTTGCCGGACGACCAGATGAAGTCGCACCAGTGGAACAGCGCCTGGCGCGTGCCGTCGTTGTGGTAGGACAGCGCCAGCGGCTGAATGTCGGTGCGCTTGGCCTGGATGGCCTTGCCAACGGTGATCACGTCGTCCCAGGTTTGCGGCGGCTGCAGCCCCAACTGGTCGAAAATGTCGCGCCGATAATAGAACAACTGGCCGTGGCTGCGCAGCGGCAGGCCGGTCACGGCGCCCTTGAACGAGCAAGCCTTGATGAAGCCGGGCGCGTAGTCGCTCATGGTGAGGCCGTCGCGCTTGAGCAGCGGGTCGAGCTTCACGAACCAATAGGCGTTGGGCGGGCCCCAGCCGTCGAGATAGTCGACCACGTCATAGGTGTCGTCCGAGCCGACGCCGATCGCGGTCAGCTTGTCCTGCAGCGCGGCGAAGGGGACGAAATCCCACTGGGTCTCGATCCCGGTCATCTTGGTGAACTCGGGGGCGCGCAGTTGCAGGCCGGTGAATTGCGGCGTGACGACGGCCAGCACGTTCAGCTTGGTGCCCTTGAACGGCATGCCGGGCTTGAGCGCATACGGCAGCGTGCCCTGCGCCGCGGCCGGGAGCGCTGCACCGGCGGCGGCAGCGGCAAGGAGGGTTCGACGGGTGAGCATGTCGCGAAAACTCCTCTTGGCAGGCTAATTTCTGACGCCAAGTCTCGGTGCGCGGGGGCGGATCGGCTTGCGTCCAAGCGACATTCGCATTGAACATGGCTGCCATGATAGCCCTGTTTCGTCGCGCTCCCCCGCCTTCCCCCGACGTCCGGCTTTCGGTGGCGGTCATCCCGCTGCCGAACTTCACGCTGACCACGTTCAGCGGCCTGATCGACATGCTGCGGCTGGCGGCCGACGAGGGCGACCGGTCGCGGCCCAAGGCCTGTTCCTGGACCGTGATGGCGCCGGACATGCAGCCGGTGCGGTCCAGTTGCGGGGTGGAGGTGCGGCCCTGGGAGGTGCTGGGCGGGGCGGAGCGGTTCCATTACGTGGTGGTGGTGGGCGGCTTGCTGCCGCTGCCCCGCGACAAGATGCTGGACGAGCGGACCTTGGCGTTCCTGCGCCAGGCCCATGCCGCCGGGGTGGAGCTGATCGGGAGCTGCACCGGGAGCCTCGCCTTGGTGGAGGCCGGGCTGTTGCGGGCCGGCGCGCGCTGTTGCGTGTCCTGGTATCACTATCCGGACCTGATCGAGCGCTTCCCCGACGTGACGCCGGTGGCGGACCGGCTTTGGGTGCGGGAGGGCGGCATCGCCACCTGCGCCGGCGGGCTGGCGGCGGTGGATCTGGCGGCGGCGCTGATCGAGCAGCATCTGGGCGGGGCGGCGGCGCAGAAGAGCCTGCACATCCTGCTGTCCGACCGGGCGCGCACGGCGGGTGCGGCGCAGCCACAGCCGCCCAACATGGTGCCGGTGGGCGATGCACGGGTGCGCCGGGCGATGCTGCTGATGGAGCAGAACCTGTCGGCGCCGCTCTCCATCGAGCAGATCGCCGGCATGGTGGCGATTTCCAAGCGGCAGCTCGAGCGGCTGTTCCGGCAGGAGCTGGGGGCGAGTCTGCAGACGTTCGGGCGCGACTTGCGGCTGTCCTACGCGGTGTGGCTGATGGCCCATGCGCCGGCGCGGATCAGCGACGTCGCCGCGCAATGCGGCTTCTCGGATGCAGCGCATTTCAACCGGGTGTTCCGCGGCGCGTTCGGCCAGTCGCCGGTGGCGGCGCGCGGCGCGGGTGTGACCGGGCTGCAGGCGATGCTGGAGGCATGGTGGCCGTACCGGCCGGACACGCTGCCGCGGGCGGGCCGGGTGACGGCGATGCCGGGGGATCGGCGGCCGTATCTGTGAGGTCGTAAGCGCCCGAACAACACTGCGCGGTTGAGCGGTGGGTGGATCGTCAGGCGGTAGCATGCCCCTCCGCATGCGCCAATATCTGCTTCCAGATCGACACCTCGTCCGTGCAGAGCCACTCCAGCGTCACCCGGCCGTCCACGATGTAGGCGTGGCTCAGCGCCATCACGAACACGGGCGCGTTGGTGGGGGTGCCGAAGCGGCCGAACCCCGTGTGCGTGCCCTGCAACGACCAGCGCAGCGCCACGCGGGCTGGCTGGCCCGGGTCGCGGTTGATGCGGGCGCTGTGCAGCGTGAAGCGCGCGTCGGGGAACGAGGCGAGATAGCTCAGATAGAACCGGTCGATGTCGGCATGGCCGTGGAAGCTTTCGCCGCCGGGTCCCTCGAGGCAGGCGCCGTGGAAGTAGAGCTCGCGGATGGCGGCGAGGTCCTTCACCTGCAGGATTTTCTGCAATCCGGCCGTGTAGCGCTCGATCTCCGGCGCGTCCTGGATGTCCGGCTTGAACCGGCCCGCCTTGTCATGCTCGGGCAGGAAGAACGACACGCGGTCCCGGGTGCGCAGGTCGTCGTCCAGCATCTGGCGCGCCAATTCCAGCGGCTGCATGCCGAGGCACAGCGCGAAGGCGGCCTGGTCGCGCACCAGCCATTCCTCGGTGACGACCCCGTCCACCACCCAGCAATCGGCGATGATGCGCGTTTTCACCATGCGCTGGCTGGCCGGGCCGTAACTGCCGCCGCCGGTGTGGCGCATGACCGAGATCAGGCGGTGCGAGGAGAGGAACGAGCCGTCGTCATAGCCGGTCCAGATCACGTCCTCGCCGACCAACTGGCGGTCGGGGAATTGGTGCAGCGTCTGCAGCGTTTGCGACGTCACGCCGGCGTTGGAGGTGGTGAGCCCGGTGGCGGCGCGGAGCAGGATGTTGGGCGCGTAGTAGCGGTCGAGCTTGCCGCCGATGCCGCGGTCCTCCCAGATCTCGCGAGTGACGCCGTAGATGAAGTCCGGCACGTCCTTGTAGTGACCGGTGCGAGGCGGCATGGGCGGGTCCTTCGAGCGGGGCGGAGCAAAATCCGCTAGGCGGCTGGATCGCGCTTGTCATAGGGCGACAAAGCGGCAGAAGCGACGGGACATGACCCGGCGCTGACGAAAATGGCGCGCTGATCCGCTGCCTATGTCGCGGGCAGACAAGCGCGGCGGCGGCGCCAGGCCGAATTTCCCAAGCCGAAGTGGACGGAGTGGTGCCGTGACATACGACGTGATCGTGGTGGGCGTCGGCGGGATGGGCAGTGCCGCCTGTTGGCAGCTTGCCCAGCGCGGACAGCGGGTGCTCGGGCTCGAGCGCTTCGACATCCCCCACAGCATGGGCTCGTCGCACGGCATCAGCCGCATCATCCGACTGCCCTACTACGAGGACCCGGCGTATGTGCCGCTGCTGCGCCGGGCCTATGCGCTGTGGCATGCGGCGGAGCAGGCGAGCGGGGAGACGCTGCTGGTCACCACCGGGTCGCTGGATGGCGGCCCCGAGGACGACGCGCTGTTCGCCGGCGCGCTGGCCAGTGCCCGGCTGCACGAGTTGCCGCACGAGGTGCTGAGCGGCGCGGCGGTGAACGAGCGCTTTCCCGGCTACGCCATGCCGGCCGATTACCGCTTCGTGCTGCAGGCGCAGGGCGGGTTACTCGCCAGCGAGCGGGCCATCATCGCGCACACCGGGCTGGCGCAGGCCGCCGGCGCCACCATCCAGGCGCGCGAGCGGGTGCTGGGCTGGACGGCGGCCGGCAGCGGCGAAGGCGTCACGGTGGAGACCGACAAAGGGAGCTACCAGGCCGCACGCCTGGTGCTGACGGCAGGCGCCTGGATGGCGGACTTGGCGCCGCTGCTGGCCGGCCGAGCCGTGCCGGAGCGGCAGGTGCTGGCGTGGCTGCAGCCGGGACGGCCGGAGCTGTTCACCCCGGAGCGCTTCCCGGTGTTCAACCTGCAGGTGGAGGAAGGCCGCTACTACGGCTTCCCGGTCTATGAGGTGCCCGGGTTCAAGTTCGGCCGCTATCACCACCGTGGCGAAACGATGGCCGCAGAGGCGATGCGGCGCGAGCCCGACGCGGAGGACGAAGCCCTGCTGCGCCAGTTCGCCGAGCGCTACTTCCCGCACGGCGCCGGGGCGACCATGGCGCTGCGGGCCTGCATGTTCACCAACACGCCGGACGAACACTTCGTGCTCGATCACCACCCGGACCATCCGCAGGTGGTGCTGGCGTCCCCCTGCAGCGGGCATGGCTACAAGTTCTGCAGCGTGGTCGGCGAGGTGCTGGCCGACCTGGCCACGGCAGACGGCACCACCCGGCACGACATCGGCTTCCTGCGGCTGCAGCGGCCGGCAATGCAGCTCCAAACGTAGGGTGCGTTGCGCTTTGGCAACGCACCATCGCGCCGCTTGTGGTGGGGTGCCAAAGCGCACCCCACCCTACGAGATTACACCCGGTCGAAGCGGTCGGCGTTCATGACCTTGTTCCAAGCGGCCACGAAGTCCTTCACGAACTTCGGCTGAGCACCCGCGGCGCCATAGACCTCGGCCAGGGCGCGCATCTGCGAATGCGAGCCAAAGATCAGGTCGACGCGCGTGCCCGTCCACGTCTGCTCCTTGGTCTTGCGGTCCCGGCCGACATAGGCGTTGTCCGACTCGGTGGGCTGCCACTCGGTGCCCATGTCGAGCAGGTTGACGAAGAAGTCGTTCGTCAACTGGCCGGGCCGATGGGTGAACACGCCGTGCTGGGAGCCGCCGGAGTTGCCGCCCAACACCCGCAAGCCGCCGACCAGCACCGTCATCTCCGGCCCGCTCAGCCGCATCAGCTCGGCCTTGTCGACCAGCGCTTCCTCAGGCGCCATGAACTGGGCGCCCTCGTAGTGGTTGCGGAACCCGTCGGCAGTGGGCTCCAGCGGTGCGAACGACACCGCGTCGGTCTCCTCCTGCGAGGCGTCCGTCCGGCCGGGGGTGAACGGCACCTCGATGTCGGACCCGGCGTCCCGCGCCGCCTTCTCCACCGCCGCACAGCCGCCAAGCACGATCAGGTCGGCCAGCGACACCTTCTTGCCGCCGGTTGCGTGCGCGTTGAACGCCTGCTGCACGCCTTCGAGCTTCTGCAGCACGGTCGCCAGTTCGGCCGGATTGTTCACCTTCCAATCCTTCTGCGGCGCCAGCCGGACTCGCGCGCCGTTGGCACCGCCGCGCTTGTCGGAATAGCGGAACGTGGCGGCCGACGCCCAGGCCGTCCGCACCAGCTCCGCTCCCGACAGGCCGGTGGCGAAAATCTGGCCCTTGAGCGCGAGGGCGTCGGCCTCGTCGATCACCGGATGGTCGAGCGGCGGGATCGGGTCCTGCCAGATCAGCCGCTCCGTGGGGACGAGTGGGCCGAGATAGCGCTGGATCGGGCCCATGTCGCGATGCGTGAGCTTGAACCAGGCACGGGCGAAGGCGTCGGCGAACTCGTCGGGGTGCTCGTAGAACCGGCGCGAGATCTTCTCGTAGGCCGGGTCGGCCCGCAGCGCGATGTCCGAGGTCAGCATCGTCGGCAGCCGCTTCTTCGCCGGGTCGTGCGCGTCCGGGATGTCGGCTGCGGCGTCCTTGGCCTGCCACTGCCACGCGCCGGCTGGGCTCTTCACCAGCTCCCACTCGAACTTGAACAGGTTGTCGAAGTAGTGGTTGCTCCACCGGGTCGGGGTCTGCGACCAGGTCACTTCCAGCCCGGAGGTGATCGAGTCCCCGCCAAAGCCCTGGCCGTGCTTGCTGCGCCAGCCCATGCCCATGTCCTCGATCACCGCACCCTCCGGCTCGGCGCCGACGAAGGACGGGTCACCCGCGCCATGGGTCTTGCCAAAGGTGTGGCCGCCAGCCACCAGGGCGACGGTCTCCTCGTCGTTCATCGCCATGCGCGCGAAGGTCTCGCGGATGTCGCGGGCCGAGCCCAGCGGGTCGGGCTGGCTGTTCGGGCCTTCCGGGTTGACGTAGATCAGGCCCATCTGCACCGCGCCGAGCCGGCTATCCAACTGCCGCTCGCCGCTGTAGCGCTCGTCGCCGAGCCAGGTGCCCTCGGGCCCCCAGTACAGCTCTTCCGGCTCCCAGGTATCCGCACGCCCGCCGGCGAAGCCGAACGTCTTGAAGCCCATCGACTCCAGCGCGACGTTACCCGTCAAGATGAACAGGTCGGCCCAAGACAGGGCGTCGCCATACTTCTGCTTGACCGGCCACAGCAGGCGGCGCGCCTTGTCCAGGTTCGCGTTGTCCGGCCAGCTATTGAGCGGGGCGAACCGCTGCTGCCCGCCACCGGCGCCGCCGCGGCCGTCCGTGGTGCGGTAGGTGCCGGCGCTATGCCAGGCCATGCGGATGAACAGCCCGCCGTAATGCCCGAAATCCGCCGGCCACCACTCCTGCGAGTCGGTCATCAGCGCATGCAGGTCGGCGATCACGGCGTTGAGGTCCAGCGTCTTGAACGCCTCGGCATAGTCGAACTCGGCGCCCATCGGGTTGGCCCGTGGCGAATGCTGGCTCAGGTTGCTGAGGCTCAGCGACTCCGGCCACCATTCGCGATTGCCCCGGCGCGAGCCCTTGCGTGCCGCCGCCGCGCCGCCATGCACGACCGGGCACTCTCCCGCCGCCGCATTCTCGGTCATTCCGTCCATGTTGCCTCTCCTATCACGTGACTGAGTCCGTCCGACCGCCACCCTGCATCGCAGGGCGCGCGACGGACGGGTGTCCGCTGTTCTCGACGGTGGCCAATCTAGCGCGGGCGCTTTCCCATGGGAAATCGATTGCTGCTGCGTAGTTGATCGAGATAACCGATTGGTCTGGTCGCCCTCAAATGGGGTGAACACTCGGCGGCAGGTGATCGCACAGGGTTTGCGCCAGGGTATGGATATCGCGCGGCTTGGGATAACTGCGGCGCCACACCAGGCCGATGCGCCGCCCGACCCCCTTTGCCAACGGCCGCAGCGAGACCGAACGGGCACGGGCCTCGCCGCACGCCATGGCCGGCAGCAAGGTGCTGCCCAAGCCGGTCGCAACCATTTGAAGGATGGTTTCGAGGCTGGTCGCACGGAAGTCGCTGTCCGTCTCGCGCTCGGCGGTCCCGCACACCGCCAGGGCCTGATCGCGCAAGCAATGGCCTTCGGTCAGCAGCAACAAGGGCTGCCCACGGAGTTCGTCCTCGCGCATGATCTTGGTGCTGGCGGCCTTGCGCCCCTTTGGCTCGGCGAACCAAAACGGTTCATCGAACAGCGGCAGCGTTTCCAGCCGGTCATCGGGCACGGGCAACGCCACCAAGGCCGCGTCAAGCCGGTGCGAACCGAGCCTATCGAGCAAGGGGATGGTCAGGTCCTCGCGCAGGATCAGCCGGAGCGCCGGGTAGCCCTGCTTCAGCGCCGGCACGAGCCACGGCAGCACGTAGGGCCCGAGCGTCGGGATGACGCCAAGGCTGAAGCCGCCGGCCAGCGGACCGGACGCGGACTGCCCGACGCTCATGATGGCATCGACGTCCGCCAGCACCTGCCGCGCCCGCCCCGCGACCTCCGCGCCGATGGCCGTGACGCTGACCGACTTGGTGGTGCGCTCGAACAGCGTCACCCCGAGCTGCGCCTCGAGGTTCTTGATCTGCACGCTAAGGGTGGATTGCGCGACATCGCAGGCCGCGGCCGCGCGGCCGAAATGCCCGTGTTCGGCGAGAGCGACCACGTATCGCAGGTCCTGGAGGGTCACGCGCGCCTCACGGTCATAGGCTCGGCCAATCAGACGGGGGGGCGCGATCGCTGCGCTCGTTGGTCGCGCGGGTCAAGCTGTGGGGGGTCTCCCGCCGGCCTCAGCCCCGCGCAACTCCCACCCGCCACTCGGTCAGGGCTGCAAAGGCGTCATGCAATCGCGAGCCAAGCCGCGAGCAGCCCTCATGCGAAAAGGTCGGTTTGCAGATTTGCGCTCATCTCGGACATTCAAGCGCATCGACCATCTTCCGGAGAGCAGACATCGGCTGAAGCCTGACGTCCATGGCCGGAGATAGAGATGTGGACTTGAGCTTGTCCCCACTTAAACGCGCCGGACGTTCCAGAACACGGGGAAGCCAGTAAGAATACCGGACAGGTCCGCGCGATAGGCGGTCGGCTGATAGAGGGCGCCCAACGGCAGGTAGGGGACTTGTTCGAAGGCGCGCAATTGCACCTCACTGGCGATCGCTTTCTGCTGCGCCAGGTCGCCGGCGTTCAACCAATCCTCCCGCAGCGCCTCGATGGCCGGGTCGGTCGGCCACCCGAAGGTCGCGGCCTTGCCGATCCCGCGCAGGTAGGCCTGGCTGGCCGGGTTCACGGCGCCGACACCGGAGGTATAGTTCGCCCAGACATTCCATCCCCCTTCCGAGATCGGCTTCTGCGAGGCGACGCGCTGCAGGACAGTGCCCCAGTCCAGTGCCTGGTAATCAAGGTTCAGGCCGACCTTGCGGAACATGTCGCCGGCGACCTCGCTCAGGGCGTTCAGCACGGCGAAGTCGGTCGGCACCGGGAAGACGATCCGCTCCCCATTGTAGCCCGCTGCCTCCAGCGCCCGCTTGACCACGGACAGGTCGCGTGGGCTGGTCAGGGCCTGGATGCCCGCGTCGTTCGCCATCGGCGCGCCCGGCGCGAAGAAGCCGACATCGTCGCGCCACAGCGTACGGTCCTCGCCGGCGACCGCGATCATGTAGTCGGATTGCCGGACCGCGCCGAGCAGGGCACGGCGCATCTCCGGGCGGTCGAACGGCGGCAGCAGGCAGTTGAAGCGGATCATCGGCAAGACGCCGAACGTGTCCAGGATCTGCGTGCGCAGGTTGCTGTCTTGCTTGAGTAACGGCAGGTAGTCGGTCACTGGCTGGTCCCACCAGTCCACCTCGCCGCGTTGCAGGGCGGCGACCGCGGTGGCGGCGTCGGGAATGGTGTGCCACTCGACGCGTTCGAAATGCGCGATCTTCGGCCCGGCGATATAGCTCGGCTCGCCGTCGGGCCGCGGCACGTAGCCATCGAACCGGCTGTAGACCGCGAGCGACCCCGGCACGCGCTCTGCCGCGACGAAGCGATAGGGGCCGCTGCCCACCATCTCGGTCACTGCCTGCAGCCCGCTCTGGGAGGCGAGCCGCTCCGGCATGATGAAGCAGACGTTCGGGTTTGGCTTGCCGAGGACGTAGGCCAGCGAGGCGAAGGGCCGCTTCAGGCGGAAGCGGATTTCGGTGTCGCTAGGGGCGGACAGCTCGTCCACGTAGGACATCATGGTCTGCGCATAGGCCTCTCGCGACACCCAGCGGCGGATCGAGGCCACGCAATCCCGCGCCAGCACGGGCGTGCCGTCATGGAACCGCAGGCCCGGCCGCAGGGTGATGCGCCACAGCTTGCCGTCGTCCTCGATCGCGTGGCCCTGCGCCATTTGCGGCTGCGGTTGCAGTTGCGCATCGACGCCGTAGAGCGTGTCGAACACAAGTGCCGCGTGGTTGCGGGTGACCAGCCCGGTGGTCTGGATCGGGTCAAGCAGGGCCAGATCCGCCTGCGGGACGAATTTTAGCACGCGCTGGTTGCCTGGGGCGGCGAGCGCCGGGCGGGCCAGCGTAGTGGCCCCGGCAGCGATGCCGGCTGCGAGCAGGGAACGGCGTCCAATCATGCTGTCATCTCCAGGCGACGGATTGCAGCTGGCGGGCGCTTGTCCGCCCAAGGACGGGCCTGCTCGAACGCGGCGGAGGCCTGCAACACGCCGAGATCGTCAAAGCGGGGGCCGGTGATCTGCAGGCCAACCGGCAGGCCGGACGGGGTGAAGCCACAGGGCACGCTGGCGGCCGGGTTGCCCGAGAAGTTGAACGGGTAGGAGAACTCGGCCCACATCAGCCAGTCCCAGGGATGCTGGGGCCAATCCGGTGGCTGCAGCAGCTCGGCCGGAAAAGCCGCCGTGCTGACCGCGGGCGTCAGCAGCAGGTCGTAGCCGACGAACCAGCGATGGATGGCCTCGCAATACTCAAGCTTGCGAGCCCGCATGACATGGTACTGCTCGGCCGAGAACACCCGCCCCGCCTTCATCATCGCCACGAGCCCAGGGTCCATGCGGTCCTCCCAAGCGTCAAGATAGAGGTTCGCCCGGGCCAGGTATCCAGCGGGCCAGAAGAACCGCGCCAGCTCGGGGCCGGACGGGCCCCAGGGCGGCGTGACCTGCTCGACGATGGCGCCCATATCCTCGAAAGCGCGCACGGACGCGGCCACCAGGGCGGCGACGTCCGCGTCCACGCGGGCGTGACCCAGGTCGGGGCTGTAGGCGATCCGCTTGCCCCTAAGGTCAGCGCGCAACAGGGCCGGGTAGTCGGCCGGGGCCGCCTCGCAGGAGGTGTGGTCCCACGCATGCGGACCGGCCATCGCCTTCAGCATCATCGCGGCATCGGCGACGGTGCGGCTCAGGGGACCCATATGCGTGGCGTAGTCATTGTTCGGCACCGGCCAATACGGAATGCGCCCATAGGTTGGTTTTAGGCCGAACACGCCGCAGAAATGCGCTGGCATCCGCACCGACCCGCCACCGTCCGAGCCGAGGTGCAGCGGCCCGTAGCCTGCGGCGCAGGCCGCCGCGGCTCCGGCCGATGAGGCGCCGGCGTTGTAGCCGTGTTTCCATGGATTATGAGTGATCCCAGTGAGCGTGCTCTGGCTTACGCCCTTCCAGCCGAACTCCGGAACGGTGGTCTTGCCAAGCATCACCGTGCCCGCCGCGTGCAGGCGGGCGACGCATGGCGCATCCTCTTCCGGAACCCACCCGTTGGTCGCGTAGGAGCCCATGTTCGTCGGCAGCCCCTTGGTCGGATGCATGTCCTTGATGGTTACGGGAATGCCCTCCAGAGGCCGCACCCCGTCGCCCCTGGCATAAGCCGCCTCTGCAGCCCAGGCCTGCGCCAGGGCAATGTCCGGCGTGGTCATCGTCATAGCATTGAACCGCGGATTGATGGCCGCTACGCGGTCGAGCAACACATTGGCGACCTCGACCGGCGACAGGCTGCGTGCCGCAAAGGCTTGTTGAAGCTCGACAGCAGAGGTGAACCCGAGATCGTCATCGGCTTCCATGCGAACATCCTCGTCAGTCATGCGCGGCCGCTCCGATTGCCGCCGAGCCCTGACCCTGGCAGCGTGCTGCACAACACAGCCACGCGTGAAAAGTATATGAGGACGTTGCGTCCCGTAAGTCAACTCGTTCCATCCCTGGACGCCCAGCCTCGGGCAGGGCGTCCGCGCAATCCAGCGGTCGACATCGCCGTCCTGCAGGCCGCACGCGCGCTGCTGGAGGAGGTCGGGTGCGGCGCGTTCACGATGGAGGGTGTTGCCACTCGGGCCGGCGTGGGCAAGCAGGCGCTATATCGGCGATGGCCCTCCAAAGGAGACCTACTGATCGACCTGTATTATCGAGACAGCCTGACCGATCCGGATGTAGACGAGGCGGGCCTATCGTTCGCTGAAGCGTTCGGGCGCTTCCTCGATGCGAATCTGCAGCGGCTCTACAGCCCTTGGCATCGCAACCTGCTTCGTAGCCTTGCCATGACTGCACAAAACGATCCAACAATGCGCCGGACGTTTCTTGCCCGCATCACCCAACCTCGAATGGAGAGTGGCCGGCGTTTGCTGCTAGGCGCTGTGGCCGCTGGGCATGCGCGGGCGGACCTGGACATCGAGATGGTCCTAGACTTCGTTGTGGGTGCAATCTGGTTCCGTCTTCTATTTGCCGACGAGCCGATTACCCCAGCCCTCCGCGACCGGATTTTGCGCGAGATACTCGCTCTCTGCGTAAGCGTTCGCGGCAACGACTAAATTGGCCAGGAACGATAAAACCGTCAGCTTTACCAGGTTGGTTGCTCTAGACCGGAAAGTCCGGTCTCGGCCAGTAACACCACTTTCGAAATAGCGGCTATCTGAGTTTCCAGCCCGGAAGCTGCCTGTCGGCGAACCACTCACCTCGGCCTCAGGCTGATCGAGGTTGAACCGGGGGAACCACTCAACCCACGCGATCAGCCCTCAGACAAAGGATGCGCGGCAACCCGACGCCGCATCTGCGGCTAGGCGCCGTTTGCCGGCACCGCAATCCCCACCCGTGCCAACGCCTCCAAGCACCGCTCCACATCCGCCTCATCCGCCCAGACATGCGGGCTGACGCGCAACGTGCTCAGCCGGTCGCTGACGAACACCCCCTCCGCCCGCAGCGCCTCGATCAACCCGCTCGGCATCCCACCGGGCACGCGCAGCCCCAGGATATGCGGGCTGCGCAGCGCGGCGGGCGGGGCGGACAGGCCGAGCGCGGCCGCACCCGCAGCCAGCCGGTCGGTCAGCGCACGCAGCCGGGCCGCCACCGACGCCACGCCCCATTGCGCCACCAGCTCCATGCCCGCCACAGCCATCGGCAGCAGCAGCGGGTCACGGCTCTCGCCCTTGTCGTAGCGGCGGGCGCCGGGCTGGCCCTGGTTGCCGTTGTTCAGCTCGAGCGGTTCACCGTCCTGCCGATGCGGCGCAGCGTAGAGGAACGCCAGGCTATACGGGCCAAGCACCCATTTGTAGGTCGGGAACGCCAGGAAGTCCGGCTGCAGCGTTGCCACGTC
Source organism: Acetobacteraceae bacterium (assembly GCA_965198565.1). Taxonomy (GTDB): domain Bacteria; phylum Pseudomonadota; class Alphaproteobacteria; order Acetobacterales; family Acetobacteraceae; genus LMUY01. The sequence goes on from OZ240665.1 coordinate 929,239, forward strand.
GATCGGCAGCACCCCCACCGCCTGGGTGGCGTCGATCACCAGGGCGCCGCCGGCCTGCCGCACCGCCGGGGCAAGCCGCTCCAGGTCCATCAGCGTGCCGTCCGACCAATGTAGCGGGCTGAGCGTGGCCAGCGCGAGGGGTGCAGCGCCGGGTCGCTCGATGGCGGCGAGCAAGGCGGCGGTCCAGTCGCCGTCAGCCGGGCGCGCCACCTCCTCCACGGTCACGCCACGCTCGGCGGCCAAGCGGTCCCAGGGCAGCCGGTGCGACGGGAACTCGTCGGCCACGCGCAGCAGGCGGCCGCCCGGCGCGAGGTCGAGGTTGCGGGCGACGGTGGCCATGGCGTGGCTCACCGCACCCACGATGGCGATGTCGTCCGGCGCGGCGCCGATCAGCGCGGCGGCGGCGGCGCGGGTGCGTTCGGCCAGCGCGGCGGCATCCTCCCGCCCATGCTCCCAGGGGCGCACCTTGGCCGCCATGCCGCGCTCGCCCGCCTCGCGCACCGGGCGGGGCAGCGGGGTCCAGGCGGCGGCGTCGAGGTAGCAGACCTCGCGCGGAACCTCGAACAGGTCGCGTTGGCAGGGCAGCGGGGCGGCGTCGGGCATGCCGCACCCTAAGCGGCGTCCTCGCCCCGCAGCAATGGCCGGCAGACGACTGGCCCGGCGCATGCTAGCCCTTTTGCCATGAGCCTCGCCATGACCCTCGATCCGAGAGTGCTGCCATGACCCGTGACGCCATCGTGCTCGGCGCCGGCATGGTCGGCGTGTCCATCGCGCTGCATCTGCGCCGGCGCGGCTGGGACGTGACGCTGGTCGACCGCAACGGACCCGGCGAAGGCACCTCGTTCGGCAACGCCGGGCTGATCCAGCGCGAGGCGGTGTTCCCGCATCCGTTCCCGCGCGATCTCGCCTCCCTGCGCCGCGTCGCCGCCAACCGCGCCATCGACGTCGCCTACCACGCGGACGCCCTGCCCGGCCTGGCCGCCCCGCTGCTGCGCTACTGGCGCAACTCGGGGCCGCAGCGCTATGCCGCGGCGGTGGCGGGCCATGCCCAATTGATCGCCACCTGCCTGGACGAGCATCGCACGGTCGCGGTCGAGGCGGAGGCGACCGGCCTGCTGCGCCCGATCGGCTACCTGCGGCTGTTCGGCACCGCGGCGGGGCTGCAGGCCGGCATCGCGGAGGCGGAGCGGGCGCATCGGGAGCACGGCGTGAACTTCCGCGTGCTGGACCCGGCGGCGCTGGCGGAGGTGGAACCGCACTTGCAGGCGGACAAGGCCGGCGCGCTGCACTGGACCGACCCGTATTCCGTCAGCGACCCGCATGCGCTCACCACCGCCTACGCCCGGCTGTTCCAGCGCCTCGGCGGCACGGCGGCGACGGGCGACGCCACCACCCTGGCACGAGACGGCGCCGGATGGCGGGTGCAGACGGACGCCGGGCCGGTGCGGGCGGAGCACGCCGTGGTGGCGCTGGGCATGGCGTCCGGCAAGCTGACGGAGCGGTTCGGCTGGCCCTCGCCGCTGTTCGGCAAGCGCGGCTACCACGTCCATTTCGGCCTACGCGGCAATGCCGTGCTGAACCACCCCGTGCTCGACGGCGACAACGGCTTCATGCTGATCCCGATGCGCGCCGGCGTGCGGCTGACCACGGGCGCGGAATTCGCCCAGCCAGACGCGGCCGCCACGCCGGTGCAGTTGGACCGCGCCGAGCCCGTGGCGCGCGGCCTGTTCCCGCTGGCGGACCGGGTGGAGCGCGAACCATGGGTGGGCGTTCGCCCCTGCACGCCGGACATGCTGCCGGTGATCGGCCCGGCGCCGGGCCAGGGCGGCTTGTGGTATGCGTTCGGCCATGCCCATCAGGGCCTGACGCTCGGGCCGAGCACGGGGCGGCTGTTGGCAGAGATGATGACCGGGGAGGCGCCCTTCCTCGACCCGGCGCCCTACGCGGCCGAGCGGTTTTCCCCCGGGCCGCGGCACTGAGAGCCTGCTTCGTCGTTCAGGCCTGGCCATGGTGGTGCCGCTCAGCGCGGTGGGTCGCCGATCAGAGCTGGCCGATGCCGTAGGCGAAGGTGCCGGCGCCGATCACCACGAGGAGCACCGCGGCAATGCGGGAGACCAGCTCGGAATGCGCCAGCACCCGGCGCGAGGCGGCCGCCAAGCCGGCGAACAGCGAGGCCAGGAACAGCACCAGCGTGTAGCCGATGGCATAGAGGGTCATCGCGCCCACCGCGCGCACCGGCGAGCCGCCGATCGAAACCGCCTCCAGGATGAACACCAGGATGGGGCTCGCGCAGGGCGAAGCGATCAGCGCGAACACCAGCCCCACCACGAAGGAGCCGCCGCCAGCGGGCAAGCGCGTGCCGATTTGGGGCGCCGGCAGCCGCACCAGGCCGGCGAGCCACAACCCCATCACCACCGTGACCACGCCCACCGCGATGTTCACCGGGGCGCGGTATTGCACGAACAGGGCGAAGAACAGCGACGACACCAGGCCAAGCGCCACGTTGACGACGATGACCCCCAGCACGAAGGCCGACGCCACCCGCAGGGCGGCCGCGCGCGAGGTGAGCTTCGACGCGCCGATATAGGACAGGTTCAGCGGCAGCATGCCCAGGATGCAGGGCGAGATGCTGGCCACCAGCCCGCCGGCGAAGGCGACCGGGTAGAGCCGCCAACCGGCGAGCGCGCCGGGCCCGCGCAGCCACCCCGCAATCCCGTTCTGCCACAGCCCGACCTCGTGCTCGAAGACATCGCCCACCGGCCCCCAGGCGATCGCACCAGCGGCGGCGGCAATGAGGACGACGGCGGCGACGATGGCCAGGCGCGGGACGGCGCGGGCGGTCACGAGTGGCTGGACGCTCCCAGCGCGGTGTTGATCGCGGCCTGGTAGTCGCCCAGCGTGCTGTCGTTGTAGAACGCCGCCACGACCTTGCCGTCCTTGGGCTCGATGATGGCCACCGTCGAGGTGGCCGCCTTGGACGCGTCGTAGAACTTGGCCAGCCCCAGGGAGTCGGCCTCTTTCTGCGCTGCGGCCGCGGTCTTGGCGTTGGTGACGTCGAACTCGACGAAGGTGATCTTGCCGGCATAGGCCTGCTTCAGTTGGTCGATCGTCGCCTGGGTGGCCTTGCAGGCGATGCACCAGTCGGCGTGGATGCGGGCGACCACCGGCCGGCCCTGCAGCGTGGGGGACAACGGGCCGACGGGCGGGATTTCGGTGGCGCCGCGGGCGAGATAGTGCGGCGCCGGGCTGGCGCTTCCGTCCACGACGTCGGCCCGAGCGGGCGACCATGCAGCGGCAGCGGCGGCAATGGCTGCGATCAGTCCCAGGGTGGCGAGTGAAGCACGCATCCGTTGTCTCCGGTGTGGTGGGGGAGGCTGCGATGACGACGGGCCGGGTCAGTCCGGCAGGCGCTGCCCGACCGTCTCGCGTGCGAAGGGAATGACCAGCAGCCCGGCGGCGAACGCCAGCGCCGTCCACGCGATGGGCGTGCCCAGCGTGCCGGCCGACGCCACCGCGCCCGCCAGCAGGAAGTTCACGCCCGCGCCGATGAAGCGGCCGACCGAGGTGCAGAAGGCGAACGCCGTGCCGCGCACCTCGGTGCCGAACAACTCGGGCAGCCACAGGCTGAAGATGGCGAAGTTGCCGCCGAACAGGCCGAGGAAGAACAGCAGCCCGATGAACACCGGCAGCGCCGTCGCGTCCGGCAGGTAGAACGCCCAGCCGAACGCCGCCGCAATCACCACCAACATGCCGACGTAGTAGGCCGCGAGCGCCTTCTTCCGGCCGATCAGCTCCGCCAACCAGGGTGCGGCCACGCAGCCGATGATGGTGCCGATGGAGAGCACCGCCGTGCCGTAGGAGACCAGGCGAACAGCCTGCACGGTGGGCAGGCCGGCACGCTTGGCAAGCTGGATGATCGCCGAGGGCTCATACACCGCGCCGGCCCACAGCCCGATGATGGCCACCGTCAGCAGGATCGACATCGCGATGGTCTGCCGGCGCACCTCGGGGCGGAAAATCAGCACCAGCGGGTTCGTCCGCTTGCGCTGCAGCCGCTGCTCCCGCTGCCACTTCTCGGGTTCCTTCACCCGCATCAGGGTGACCAGCGAGACCACCACGGGGAACAGCCCGCAGAGGAACATTGCCCGCCAGCCATAGGCCGCGCCCACGGTGAAGTTCAGCACGGCGGCGACGAAGAAGCCGAAATAGTAGCCGGTCTGCAGGTAGCCCGCGCCCATCCGGCGCCGATCTTCCGGCCAGGCCTCGGCCACATAGGTGCCAGCCATCGCCCACTCGCCGCCCACGCCCACGCCGGCCAGCAGGCGGAAGATCGCCAGCCAGTAGATGTTGGGCGACAGCGCCGCCGCGCCGGTGAACACGGCATAGACCAGCACGGTCGCCGCCAGCGACTTGGCGCGGCCGAAGCGGTCGGCGATCGGGCCCCAGACGAACGAACAGCCCCAGCCGAACAGGAACAGGCCGAACAGCAGCGACCCGGCGAAGCCCACATTTTGCGGCGTCACGGCGAACCCGGAGCGGGGCAGCAGCTCGGTCATCGCCGGGCCGAGCACGAGGGCGTAGATCACCGAGTCCATGCCGTCCAGCATCCAGCCGAACCATGCGGCCCAGAAGCCGATGATCTGCTGCCGGTTCAGCGGCGTGCGAGTACGCGAGGAAGCCACCGCGCCTGCCAGCGGCACGTTTGGGCTCAAGGGCATACTGATGTATCCTAAATGAAAATCGGTCTTGAACGGGGCCGTCCTGGGCCTCTTGTTGCGAGCACGCTAGCAATCTTGGTTGCGCAGGTAAATAAACGAGCGCCCGTTTCCGGAACTTTAACGATCGGTCAGGCGCAGTTCGATGCGCCGATTACGCGCATAGGCATCCGGCGTGTCGGCATTGTCCAAGGGCTGGAATTCGGCGAACCCAGTCGCTGCGAGGTGCTGGGGGGGAACACCCTCGGCGATCAGCAACTTCACGACGTTGATGGCCCGCTCGGACGACAACTCCCAGTTCGAGGTGAATTGCCCGCCACGGGTGACCGGGTTGCGGTCGGCATGGCCGTCCACCCGCAAAATCCACGGCTGCCCGGCAGGGATTTCGGTAGCGATCTGCTTGATGGTCGCCGCCAGGGTGCGGATTTCGTCCTGCCCGGCTTGGGTCAGGTCGGCGCTGCCGGTGGGGAACAGCACTTCGGACTGGAACACGAAGCGGTCGCCCACGATCTGCACGCCGGGCCGGTTGGCCAGCACGGCGCGCAGCTTGGCGAAGAAGTCGCTGCGGTAGCGCTGCAGCTCCTCCACCTTGGCCGCCAGCGCGGTGTTGAGCCGGCTGCCGAGATTGGCGATCTGGACGTCCTTGTCGCGGTCGGCCTTGTCCGAGAGGTCGAGCGCGGCAGAAACCTGCGCCAGTTGGTTGCGCAGCTGGGCCACCTGCTGGTTCATCAGCGCCAACTGGGCGCGGGCGCTGTCGGACAGGTTCTGCTCGTCGGCAAGCTGGGCGGCCACGGCGGCGCGTTCCTGCTCCGCCGTGACCGACTTGGCCGCGGCGGTGCGGATTTGCGCCTGCAGGTCGTCGCGCAGGGCCGACAGCGCCCGCACCTGGTCGTTCAGCCGGGCGATGTCGGCCAGGCGCGCCTCCACCGTCGCCTTGTCGGCGGACACGGTCTTGGTCAGCTCGTCGTGGGCCTCGGCCAGTTGGCGCCGTGCCTCGGCCAGGTCGGCGGCGGTGCGGCTCGCGGTCTGGCTGGCAGCGTCCGCCTTGGCCGCGGTGTCGGCGAGCTGCTGCTGGAGCTGCTGCTGGCGCACGGTGGCGGATTGCGCCTGCAGGGTGTTGTCCGCGAGCTGGGCGGCCAGGCGGTCCCGCTCGGCGGCGAGCGCGTCGCGCCTGGCGTTGCTGTTGGCCAAGGAGGCTTGAAGCTGGTCGAGCTGGGAGTGGAACTGGTCGCGCGCTGTGGTGGCGGCCTGCAGGTCCCGCGTGAGCCCGGCGACGGAGGCCTGCAACTCGGCGCCGCGGCCCCGCTCCAGGGACAGCATGTCGGTCATTTCGGACATCTGGCGGTTCAGGCGGTCGAGCGCGCGGTCCTTGCCGGAGAGGGCGACGGAGAGGAACGCCTGCGCCAGGACGAACACCAGCAGGACGAAGATGATGACCATGAGCAGGGTCGACAGCGCGTCGACGTAGCCCGGCCATGGATTGAGCGCCTCCCCCCCGCCCCTCCGCCGCAGGCTCATGGATTGGTGCTCCCACTCTCTTCTCCCTCTCCCGCTGGCGGGAGAGGGTCGGGGTGAGGGTGGCCGTTGAGACGACGAGAACGGCTGTGTGGCGCCGCCTGCCCCTCACCCCTGCCCTCTCCCAGAGGGAGCTTTCTTGTGGGCTGCGGAGCGCGCGCGCCCCTCACTGCGGCTGCCCAGCCAGCCCGGCGATGGTGCGGGTGAGGATGCGGATGTCGCTGCGCAGCTCGGACGTGCTTTGGGTGCGGCCCTGCTCGAGCTCGTTGCCCAGCCGCCCGAGCGTCATCTCGATCGCGCGCAAGTGGTTGCGGATCGCCTCGTCGCCGCTGCGCTCGCCCAGCCGCTGCAACGCCGGGCCCAGCGACGCCTGCGTTTCGGCGATGCGCAACATGAGCTGCTGGTTGGCCCGCAGCGAGTCCGACAACACCCCGATGCGCTCGGTGAGCGAGATGATCGCCTGGTTGGCCTGCACCCGGCCATCCTCGCCGCGGGTGAGGATGCGCTGCAGGTTCTCCATGTTCTCGGCCGTCTGCTCCAGCAGCGCCTGCACGTAGATCGGCACCGAGGCCTCGCCCTCGCCGCCCAGCACGCCCGAAGAAAGCCGGGTGAGACCGGCGAGCCACTCCTCCAGCTCGTTGAAGAAGCGGTTCTGCGCCTGCCCGGCGGTGAGGTCGAGGAAGCCCAGCACCAGCGCGCTGGCCAGGCCGAGCATGGAGGCGGAGAACGCGGTGCCCATGCCCTGCAGCGGCTTGGCCAGCCCCGCCTTGAGCTGGTCGAACAGCGCGTTGATGTCGCCCGAGCCGACCGACATGCCGTTGATGACGTTGGCGACCGCGCCCACCGTCAGCAGCAAGCCCCAGAAGGTGCCGAGCAGGCCGAGGAAGATCAGCAGCCCGGTCATGTAGCGGGACAGCTCGCGGCTCTCGTCCAGGCGGCTGGCCAGGCTGTCCAGCAGCGAGCGCATGGCGGGGGCGGACAGGGTGAAGCGCTCCTGCCCGGCCGCACCCTTGGCAGACCGCTGCGACAACATCGACGCCATCGGCGCCAGCAGCACGGGGGGCGGCAGGCCGGCCAGCCGGGCGCGCGACTGCTGGAACGTCTCCACCCAGCGCACCTCGGGGGTGAGGCGCACCACCTGGCGGATGTTCCACCCGACGCCCAGCAGCGCCACGAAGGTGATCAGCGCGTTGAGCAGCGGGTTGCTCTCGAAGGCGATCAGCAGGGCGGGGAACAGGAACGCCGCCACCACGATCACCGCCGCCAGGAACACCAGCATGCGCACGAGATAGATGGCGGGGCGGGTCATTCCGTCAGGGCGCCTTGGCCGTGTTGGTGGCGGCGGGCGTCGCGGGCGACGACATCACCATGTCCACCCGGTCGGACGGGTCTGCGGTGGAACTGGATGCGGGTGCGGTCGGCGCCTGCACGCGCGGGTAGATCCGGGTGGAGGCGATCCCCTCCGAGATCAGCACCGCCCGCACCGCCAGCGCCCGCTGCAACGCAAGCCGGCGCGGGGTGGAAGGGTCGTCCGCCGGGCCGGAGGAATAGGCGTAGAGCGACACGTCGCTGCCGGCGGTCGCGTCCATGGTTCGCGCCAGCGAGCGGATCGCGTCGACCATCGCCGGGTTCAAGTCCGACGAGGTGGCGCCGAAGGTGATGCGCACGCCGTTGCTGAGCGGGCTGACCACGCCGGTCGCGTCCGCAACCACGGGCACGGGCGGCGGCGGCGCCGTGGGCTTGGGCGGCGCCGTGACGGCGGGCGCCAGCGCCACGGTCGGGGGCGGCGCCGGCGCGACCGTCGGGGGCTTGGCAGGCGTGTTGGAGGCGCGCGCGGTGCTGGCTTGGGCAGCGGGCTTCTTCTCGGGGGGCGCGGCTCGCCGCGCCGGGGGCAGGTGGCGCGACCGGGATGCGGGATGCGCGGGGTGGGACGGCGCATCCGGGTTCACCACGGCCTGCCCCATACTGGCGTTCGACATTGCCACCGAGCAGACCAGAGCGGCCAGAGTCGGCGCAACGATTCGCGGTCGCAAGCGCGCCCGGCCCTGCTGGTTCATCGCCGCGTCAGGCCGCCCGGGTGGCGGCGAGGCTCTCGGCCACCACCTCGAGCAGGCGCGGATGCAGGTGCGGGTTGCCGGCCACGATGTCGAGCCCGGAGATCTCCCATTGCAGCTCATGGCCCGCCGGGTCGGTGGCGAACCCGCCGGCCTCGCGCACGATCAGCGACCCGGCGGCCAAGTCCCACGGCTTGGGGCCGAACTCCCAATAGCCGTCGAAACGGCCGGCGGCGACCCAGGCCAGGTCCAGCGCCGCCGCGCCGAAGCGGCGCACCCCGGCCACTTGCGGCATCAGCGCGCCGAGCGTGCGGGCGAACGCCAGGCGGCGCGGCGCGGGCACGGAGGCGAACGGAATGCCGGTGGCGAACAACGCTTCTCCCATCTCGCGCCGGGCCGAGACGCGCAGGCGGCGCTCGTTGAGGAAGGCGCCCAGCCCCTTCTCGGCCCAGAACATCTCGTCGTTCACCGGGTTGTAGATGCAGCCGGCGACGATTTCCGACCCGGCGTCCGTCCGCCGCTCGAGCGCCACGCTGATGCACCAATGCGGCACGCCGTGCAGGTAGTTGCTGGTGCCGTCCAGCGGGTCGACCAGCCAGCGCCACGACCAGTTGGGGCTGCCGACCAGGCCCGACTCTTCCAGCATGAAGCCGTAGCCCGGGCGGGCGCGATCCAGCTCCGTGCGCAGCGTCTGTTCGGAGCGCAGATCGGCTTGGCTGACGAAGTCGCCCGGCCCCTTGATGCTGACCTGGAGCTGCTCGACCTCGGCGAAGTCGCGCACCAGCCGCCGCGCCGCCTTCTGCACGGCGTTCTGCATCACCGTCATATGGGAGGAGAGTTGCAGCGCCACCTGGTCAGCCCCTGACCATCAGGATTTCGCTCGCTCCACGTAGCTGCCATCCTCGGTCTTGACCACGATGCGCTCGCCGGACTCGATGAACGGCGGCACCAGGGTTTTCACGCCGTTGGAGAGCTTGGCGGGCTTGTAGCTGCTGGCGGCGGTCTGGCCCTTCACCACCGGGTCGGCCTCTTCCACGGTCAGGATGACGCTGGCGGGCAGGTGCATGCCGACCGGGTCGCCCTCCACCATGTCCACCTCCACCTTCATGTTGTCCTGCAGGAAGGCTGCCTGCTCGCCGAGGATTTCGACCGGGATGAACGCCTGCTCGAACGTCTCCGGGTCCATCAGGATCAGGTTGTCGCCCTCGGTGTAGGAGTAGGTGTATTCCTTGGTGTCGGTCATCAGCCGCTCGACAGTATCGGCGGTGCGCCAACGCTCGTTGGTCTTGTTGCCCGTCTTCATGTCGCGCATTTCGACTTGGATGAAGGCGCCGCCTTTGCCGGGCGTGATGATCTGCTGTTTCAGCACCGTCCAGCGGCGGCCCTCGTGCTCGAGCACCTGGCCGGCGCGGATCAAGTTGGCCTGCTGCTTCATGGGCTTACTCATCCAGGAGTGTTCGGAGCGGGGTTGTCTACTCTTTAGAGCCTGATCGCTACAAGTCGGGTTCGGTTTGGCGGTCTGCTTTTCACCCACGGTCATCGCGAGCGCAGCGAAGCGATCCAGGGCAACACACTCCGAGCCGGCCGCTGCGTGCAGCGACCCGGGATCGCCACGGCCCAAGTGGGCCCCCCGATGACGTGCCAGTCGGGCTTGAGTCGGGCTTGAGTGAGAACTAGCCGTTTGGCCCGGCAAGCACGTGGCGCCGGCCGTTCGGGTCCGCCACTGTCTCGCCCTGCAAATACTCCGGCCCGACCGGCACCTTGCCGAAGCCCCCGGGGATATCGAGCACGTAGGTGGGCCAGGCCAGGCCCGTGACCCGGCCGCGCAGCGCCCGCAGCAGCGCCTGCCCCTCCGCAATCGGCACGTGAAACCGCGACGTGCCCGGCGCCGGATCGAGCTGGTGCAGGTAGTACGGCTTGATGCGGGCGGCCAGCATGGCGCGGAACAGCGCCTCCAGCGTGTCGGCGCTGTCGTTGACACCGCGCAGCAGCACGGATTGCCCCAGCAGCAGCACGCCGCGACGGGACACCAGGCGCAGGGCGTCGCGCGCGGCCGCGGTCAGCTCGCGCGGGTGGTTGATGTGCACGACCAGCCAAAGCGGTTTGTCGGTCTCGAGCGTGGCGGCGAGGGCGGCCAGCCGCGCCGGGTCGGCGGTGGGGACGCGGCTGTGGATGCGGATGGTCTCGACATGCGGCATCGCCCCCAATGCGCCCAGAATGGACTGCAGCCGCCGCGCCGAAAGCAGCAGCGGGTCGCCGCCGGTCAGGATCACCTCGCGGATGGCGGGATGGGCCGCCAGCCAGTCCAGCGCCGTGGCCAGCGCCGCGTCCGACAGCAGCCCGCCCTCGGGCCCGACATGCTCGCGCCGGAAGCAAAACCGGCAATACACCGGGCACACCAGCAGTGGCTTGAGCAAGGCGCGGTCGGCGTAGCGGTGCACGATGCCGGGCACGGGGGAGAGCGCGTCGTCACCGATCGGGTCAGGGCGCTCATGGGGCGCGGTGTCCAATTCGGCCGCGTCAGGAATGAACTGGCGGCCGATCGGGTCGTCCCGCTGCTCGATCAGGCCGGCGAAGGCGGGCGGGATGGCGACGGCATAGCGGGCGGCCACTTGGTCGAGCGCCGCCGCGTCCGCCGCGTCCGCAAACCCGGCGGCGACGAGCCCGGCCGTGTCGCGGATGGCCAGAGAGCCGGCTGGAGAGCGTACCCCATGGGCAGCGAAAGCACCGTCGGGCATGATGCGCCGCGTGTAGCCCCCGAGCCCCCATGCCGCAACTGCCCGCTTGGCACCCCGACAGCCTGGCCGCCCGCCTGCCCTTCCTGCGCCGCCGTGCGCTGCTGACCGCGGCCACGCGGGCGTTTTTTACCGCGCGAGGCTACATGGAGGTGGAGACGCCCTATGCCGTGCCTGCTCCGGGCGAGGAGGTGCATCTGGCCGCGTTCCGCACCGAGCAGGTGGCGACCGACGGCACGCGCTGGCCGCTCTGGCTGCACACCAGCCCGGAGTTCGCCATGAAGAAGCTGCTGGTGGCCGGCGCCGGGCCGATCTTCCAGCTCGCGCGCGTGTGGCGCAACGGCGAGGGCAGCGACACCCACGCCGCCGAGTTCACCATGCTGGAATGGTATCGCCCCGGCCTGACGCTGGCCGGCCTGATGGACGAGATGCAGGCCCTCCTGCGCGCGGTGCTGCCCCCCGTGGTGCACTGCCGCGGCGTGACCACCAGCCTGTCCCGCTTCGAGCGCCTGACCGTGGCCGAGGCGTTCACCCGCTACGCCCAGGCCGACGTATTGGCCACCGCCGGTGACGCAGCCGCGCTCGCGGCCCAGGCCGGCGCCCGCTTGCGGCCCGGCGAGGACTGGGAGGACCTGTTCTTCCGCCTGCTGCTCGAGCGCATCGAGCCCCGCCTCGGCCGCGACCACCCGACCTTCCTCACGCACTGGCCGGTGGCGCAAGCCGCCCTCGCCCGCCGCGACGACGCCGACCCGCGCACGGCGTTGCGGTTCGAGCTCTTCGTGTGTGGCATGGAGCTGGCCAACGCCTTCGAGGAGCTGACCGACCCGGCGGAACAACGCGCCCGGTTCACCGCCGACCGGGCGCGCCGCCATGCGCTCTATGGCCCGGATTGGGCGCTGGACGAGGACTTCCTCGCCGCCCTGGAGCATGGCATGCCGCCCGCGTCCGGCCCCGCACTAGGCTTCGACCGTCTGGCCATGATCGCATCCGGAGCGGCGCGCATCGACCAGGTGCTATGGCTATCCCCAGCGCCCCCACCCCAACCATAAAAGCCCTCTCCCTCTGGGAGAGGGTTGGGTGAGGGGCTCCCCGCACGATCCAGCGGAACGAGGTCTTAGAGCCTGATCGCATGAGGTTGAAACAACCTGATGCGTGAATCAGCCTCTCAAACAAAGAGTTAGAGCATGATTGCTTCGCCTATCAGAAGCAATCATGCTCTAGGCGGGCAGACCTCTCCCGATCGCGGAGTAGCTCAGCCCGGCCTGACGCATCGCCACCGGATCGAACACGTTCTTCAAATCCACCACCACGCGGTCGCTCAGCGCCTCGGCCAAGCGCTCCGGCGAGATCGCCCGGAACTCGTTCCATTCCGTGATCAGCACCAACGCATTGGCGCCCTCGATCGCCTGGTTGGCGTCGCGGCAATACACCACGCCCTCGGGCAGCAAGGGGCGCGCCGCGGCCATGCCCTCCGGGTCGAAGGCGCGAATCGACGCACCCTGCTCCACCAGCCGGCTGATGATCGGCAGACTCGGAGCGTCGCGCATATCGTCGGTCTCGGGCTTGAAGGTGAGGCCCAGCACGGCCAGCGTCTTGCCGCGCACGCTGCCGCCGCACGCCGCCACCACGCGCGCGGCCATCCCGGCCTTGCGCGCGTCGTTCACCGCCACCGTGGTCTCCACCAAACGCAACGGCGCCCCCCAATCCTGCGCGATCCGGGCCAAGGCCAGCGTGTCCTTGGGGAAGCAAGAACCACCATAGCCAGGCCCGGGATGCAGGAACTTGCGCCCGATGCGGCCATCCAGCCCGATGCCGCGCGCCACGTCATGCACGTCCGCACCCACCTTCTCGCACAGGTCGGCCATCTCGTTGATGAACGTCACCTTCATCGCCAGGAACGAGTTGGCGGCGTATTTGATCAGCTCGGCCGTCTCGATGGCGGTGAACAGGATCGGCGCCTCGATCAAGTAGAGCGGCCGGTAGAGGCGGCGCATCACCTCCTGCGCCCGCTCGCTCTCCGCACCAATCACCACCCGGTCCGGCCGCATGAAGTCCCCGATGGCGCTGCCCTCGCGCAGGAACTCGGGGTTGGAGGCGACGTCGAACGCGATATCCGGCCGCGCCTGGCGCACGATCTCGGCAATACGCCGCCCCGTGCCGACAGGCACCGTGCTTTTGGTCACGATCACCGCATACCCCGTCAGCGCCAGCGCCACCTGCTCGGCCGCAGCGTTGACGTAGGAGACGTCGGCATGGCCATCCCCGCGCCGGGTCGGAGTGCCGACGGCGATGAACACCGCCTCGACCCCCTGCACCGCACTCGCCAGGTCCCCGGTGAACCGCAGCCGGCCCGCCGCGACGTTCTCATGCACCAGCCGCTCGAGCCCCGGCTCATAAATCGGCATCTTGCCATCCAGCAGCAGCCCGAGCTTCTCCGCGTCGCTCTCCACGACGCAGACCTCCACGCCCAGGTCGGCAAAGCACGCCCCGGAGACCAAACCGACATAGCCGCCGCCAATCATCGCGATCTTCATGACAACGCTCCGATACAATCTCCCTCTCCCCCTGGGAGAGGGTCGGGGTGAGGGGTCTTACTGCGCCGCAACAGCCTGAACTGGCTCGCCGGACCGCTCGGTCAGCAGCCGGGCAAAATAGGCGATAGTGCGCTGCAGCCCGTCCTCCAGCCCCACCGCCGGCTCCCAATCGAGCAGCGTGCGGGCCAGCGTGATGTCGGGGCAGCGCTGGGTCGGGTCGTCCTGCGGCAGGGGGCGGAACACGATCTCGGACTTCGACCCGGTGAGCCGCACCACCCGCTCGGCCAGCTCACGCACCGGGATTTCGTGCGGATTTCCCAGGTTGACCGGCCCCGTCACCTCGTCGCCGGTGGCCATCAGGCGCAGGAAGCCCTCCACCAGGTCGTTCACGAAGCAGAACGCCCGCGTCTGGCTGCCATCGCCGTAGAGCGTGATCGGCTCGCCCTGCAGCGCCTGGATGATGAAGTTCGACACCACGCGCCCGTCGTTCGGATGCATCCGCGGCCCATACGTGTTGAAGATGCGCGCCACCTTGATGCGCACCCCGTGCTGCCGGTGATAGTCGAAGAACAGCGTCTCCGCCGCCCGCTTGCCCTCGTCGTAGCAGGCGCGCGGCCCGAGCGGGTTGACGTTGCCGCGGTAGTCCTCGGTTTGCGGGTGCACGGTGGGGTCGCCATAGACCTCGCTGGTGCTGGCCTGGAACACCCGCGCCTTCACCCGCTTGGCGAGGCCCAGCATGTTGATGGCGCCGATGATGCTGGTCTTGGTCGTCTGCACCGGGTCGAACTGGTAGTGGATCGGCGACGCCGGACAGGCGAGGTTGTAGATCTCGTCCACTTCGACATAGAGCGGGAAGGTGACATCGTGCCGCAGCGCCTCGAAACTTGGATGGCCCAACAGATGCGCGATGTTGTCCTTGCGGCCGGTGAAGTAGTTGTCGACACACAGAACGTCATGCCCCTGCGCCAGCAGCCGCTCGCACAGGTGGGAGCCAAGGAAGCCGGCGCCCCCCGTGACCAGGACGCGTTTGCGGGTCAGACTCATGCGCGGCTTCTCCATAGTACAATAGTCTTCCAATTGGCGTTCTAGGCAAGCGTCGTTGCCAGAGCAATCAAATAGGGCTCGCCGTTGACGCTCGCCCCCGGCGTGGAATTGCCGGTCCGCGAGGTCCTGCCTGCGTTGGCACAAGCGCTCGGCCGCGGCAATGCCTTGCTCGTGGCCCCGCCAGGCGCCGGCAAGACCACGCTGGCCCCCCTGCATCTGCTGCAGCAGGTGGCCGGCCGGATCGTGATGCTCGAGCCGCGCCGGCTGGCGGCCCGGGCCGCCGCCACCCGCATGTCCGCGCTGATCGGCCAGCCCGTCGGCGGCCTGGTCGGCTACCGCACCCGCCTGGACAGCGCCGTCTCGGACGCCACCCGCATCGAGGTGGTGACCGAGGGCCTCCTGGTCCGCCGCCTCCTCTCCGACCCGGCGCTCACCGGCACCGCCCTGGTGATCCTGGACGAAGTGCACGAGCGCGCCCTGGCCGCCGACGAAGCCCTCGCCCTCTGCCTGGACCTGCAGCGCCAATTGCGCCCCGAACTGCGGCTGCTCGCCATGTCCGCAACCCCGGATGGCGCACGCCTGGCCGGGCTGATGCAGGCCGAGGTGCTGGAAAGCGCCGGCCGCATGTTCCCCGTCGAGACCAGCCACGCCAAGCGCGACATCACCGACCCGCGCGACCTGCCGGCCGCGATGGCGTCCGCGGTGCGCGACGTGTTGCAGGCGCATGGCGGCGACATCCTCGCCTTCCTCCCCGGCATGGGCGAAATCCGCCGCACCGAGCAGGCGCTGGCCGGCTGCGGCGCCCTCGTCCTGCCCTTGCACGGAGACCTGCCAGTCGCCGAGCAGGACCGCGCCCTGCGCCCCGATCCCGAGAGCCGCCGCGTCGTCCTGGCCACCAGCATCGCGGAAACGTCGCTGACCGTGCCCGGCGTGCGCGTGGTGGTGGATGGCGGCTGGCGGCGCGCCCCGCGGCTGGACCCGAGCACCGGCCTCACCCGCCTGGCGACAGTGCGGATCAGCCGCGCCGCCGCCGACCAACGCGCCGGCCGCGCCGGTCGCGAAGCACCCGGCGTCGCCATCCGGCTCTGGAGCCAGGCGCTGCATCGCGGGCTGGCCCCCTTCGACCGCCCGGAAATCCTGGAGGCGGAACTAAGCGGCCTGGTGCTGGACTGCCTCGCCTGGGGCACCGCACCCGAGGCGCTGCCGTTCCCCGACCCGCCACCCGCCGGCGCCCTGGCCGCCGCCCGCGCGCTGCTGGCCCAGCTCGGCGCAACGGCAGGCGCCGCCACCACCAAGCTCGGCAGCCGCATGGCGGAACTCGGCGCGCATCCCCGCCTCGCCGCCATGATGCTGGCCGCGCGCTCCCCCGCCGAAGCCGCCCTGGCCGCCGACCTCGCCGCCCTGCTCGAGGAGCGCGACCCGTTGCGCGAGCGGGACGCCCCCGCCGACATCGCGCTGCGACTGGAGGCATTGGCCGGCCGCCGCGATGCCGACCGCGGCGCGCTCGCCCGCATCCGAGGCGCCGCACAGCAATACCGCCGCCGCCTGCGCACCACCGCCCCAGCCCTGGGCGACCCGGCGCCCCTACTCGCCGCCGCCTTCCCCGACCGCATCGCCCAACGCCGGGGCGATGTCGGCTCGTTCCGCTTGTCCGGCGGCGGCAGCGCCAAGTTGCCCGGCGCCGACCCGCTCGCCCGCGCCCCCTTGCTGGCGGTGGGCGCGCTGGACCAGAGCGGCACCGGCCGCATCCGCCTCGCCGCCCCGCTCGACCCCGCCGACCTGCCCGCCGTCAGCATCACCGAAACCATCGACACCGAGTTCGACCCGGTGGCCGGCACCGTGCTGTCCCGCCGCCGCCGCCGCTTGGGCGCGCTAGTGCTCGAAGACCGCACCCTCCCCGCCGACCCGGCGGTCACCGCCGCGGTGCTCGCCAGCGCCATCGCCCGCAAGCTCGACCTGCTGGCCTGGACCGACGCCGCCCGCCAATTCCAGGCCCGCACCGCCCTGCTGCGCACCCTCGACCCCGCGGTGCCCGACCTGTCGGACGCGACCCTCGCCGCCACCGCCGCCACCTGGCTGGAACCCGCGCTGCTGGGTGTGAGCCGCCTATCGGAGGCAGCCAAGCTCGACGTGCTGGCGCTGCTGCGTGCCCAACTCGCCTGGGACCAGACGGCCCGCCTGGACCGCGACCTACCGACGCACGTGGCATTGCCCGGCGGCCGCGCGCCGATCGACTACACGGGCGCCGTTCCGGTGGCCTCGGCCCGCGCGCAGGCGTTCTACGGCCAGCGCACCACCCCGCGTCTAGCGGGCGGAGCCGTCCCGCTGCAATTCGCCCTCCTCTCCCCCGCCAACCGCCCCATCGCCATCACCGCCGACCTCGCCCGCTTCTGGTCCGGCGCGTGGCTCGACGTCCGCCGCGACATGCGCGGCCGCTACCCCAAGCACGACTGGCCGGAGCAGCCGTCGTGATGAAACCAACAGACGTAGGGCGTGCTCCAGCACGCCAACGCAAGCACACCGCAGGCTTGCCCCGCCGGGAATGGCTTGAGCTGTTCGGCCAACACCTGTGCTAGAACAATGCCAAGGGCAAGCACCTTGAACGCGCCGTTCGTGCCGAGGATGTCGCAATGCCGAACTATCGCCGCAACCGCGTGCCAGGGGGCACCTACTTCTTCACGATAAACCTGCGGGACCGGCGCTCGGACCTGTTGGTGGTCGAAATTGCGGCATTGCGGGATGCCGTGCGAACGGAACTGGCCCGGCGGCCGTTCCATATCGATGCCTGGGTCGTATTGCCCGACCATATGCATTGCCAATGGACCTTGCCCGAGGGCGACGCCGATTTTTCGGGGCGTATGCGCGAAATCAAGGCGGGCTTTACCCGACGGATTGCACGGCAAGCGGAACGGCCGATCGGGACTTTGCGGCAGCGGGAAAGCGGTATCTGGCAGCGGCGATTTTGGGAACACACGATCAGGGACGAACGGGATTATGCGGCCCATATGGATTACATCCATTTCAATCCGGTGAAGCATGGGCTGGTCAGAGAGGCGCGGGCTTGGGAATACTCGTCATTTCGGCGATGTGTGGCGGCCGGTCTATACCCGTTGGAATGGGGCGGCACGGAGGGTGATGAGATTGATCGCGGGGAACGGGATTGAGATTATAGGCGTGACGTCACACAGCTTGCGTTGGCGTGCTGGAGCACGCCCTAGGCTTTCTGGACCGGCGCCTGGGCCGACGTGCGCCGCGACATGCGCGGCCGCCACCCCAAGCACGACTGGCCGGAGCAGCCGCCGTGATGCTTACATCGGCTGGTAGGGCGTGCTCCAGCACGCCAACGCAAGCACACCGCAGGCTTGCCCGGCCGGGATGGCTTGAGCTGATCGGCCAACACCTGTGTTAGACGATGCCAAGGCCAAGCAACTTGAACGCGCCGTTCGTGCCGAGGATGTCAGAAGCACCCGCCGTGATGCTTACATCGGCTAATCAGCGATTGATCAGCCGATATCCACAGCAGCCATTCGCGCGACGGGCCAAAACGACAGCTACGCGCCAAAGTTGGACCTAGACACACTTTTAGTAAAATCCTGAAAGCGGACGTTCCTAGTTGGCGTGAAACCAAATTCTTTTTTACTTAAATGAGTGAAAGAGCGAGAATGGGTCAATGCTATCCATAGTTTCCGGGTACAACGTGCATTCAGATTGGAAGCTGGGGTGGAAGAGTCCCTGTCTCGAGGGCCATAATACAACCGCGCGCTTCTTGAAGCGGTCGGAAATCAGAATTAGAGGGAATGTTTATTCTAGTTGCATCTAGCTTCAATACGTACTGCAAAAAATTGTTAGCTATATTTTTGAAGGCCTGAGAATTTGCATTCCGAAGTTCGGACCGCATACTATCCCTTACGGCACGGCTATTAAGGCCTGTAGAAAGCGCCATTTGTTCGATGTAAGTCGGAGAAGAAAGCACCAGATCAATGTGAGCAACGCCTGCCTCTTTGATGATTACCAAGCTGTCCAGTACAAGCACTTCAGTATTGGGGTCCAGTTCTTCAATCAGCCGCTTTCCATGTAATTTCTGAAGTGTCTTAAGCGTCGTATCCTGTGCGACGCCACAGGCCTCAATAAAGTCGCACAGATCGCTTACCCTCATGTGCTTGTCGTAAGCCGATTCATCCATGACCGAGGCCTTCGACCGAAGAATCCACAGAAGGTAAAGCGCCAGTAGCGGTGAGGCAGGATGATGGGGCTCCGTTGCAAATACGTTGATAACAAAGTCGTTGTGGCGCTCCGCGAACCTATCGTACTCACCCTTCAGCAAAGCGCGATAAGTGCGGTATTTGTCCAGTGTGATTGGTCTACCCTTAAAGTGAGCGGACACGATATCATCAATCCGAATTTCTGGAGAAACGAATATCCGTCGCGCGATTTGTAACATTCTACGAATATCGAAGTTGCCCAATCTGCCAATGAGGCCGGAAACGTAGTCCTGCTGCACAAGCACACGCTCGATAGCGTCAGCGATTATTCCTAAGTCGTTTACGCTAACGGAAAATCCCTTTGCGGAGAAGTATTCACGTGCTGCGTTAGGTTCATCCTGAAGCTTCAGTTTTACGTAGCCTACTCGCTTCGAGATAATTTCCTTCGCCTCAGGAACTGGAAGATAGAAGACATTAGCGCTATAGCTCTGAAGAGCACCATCCTTGCCAAGACGCCAAATTGTTCGATCGGTTATCGGCACGACACTGAAGATAGGATCATCAACACCAAGAGCGTGCGCAAGTTGATATACTCTGTCCTGCTCTTCGTCAGAGAACTGATCGGTATTGTCAAATATGATGCACGGTAAGCGTTTGTTCGAAGTGAGGCAGCGCTTAATTAGCAAACGCACGTAAGTGTCCGGGTCTTTCTGACGTAGCTCTTCGATATGCCGGCCGAACTCAATACGAAATTGATCCCGATCCCTCTCGTATAGATGCTTATGTGTACCATTTTGCCAACGCTGGTATTCCGACCAAAAAATCCCGCGTAATTCGTCGTAATTTGGAGGTTGCGTCTTAATGATCGCTCTCTCTGCCTGTTCACGAAGCCTTTTTATCAGCCAATTTGAAATATCCTCTTTGCTTCCTCTATATGCCTCCAGATCAACGGTAATCACGCAGCATTGCTCACGGAGGTTAGAGGAAAGAACTTTTCGGAAGAATCGCCTCATGAACGTCGACTTTCCCGCACCCTTCGTGCCAACTAGAAGAACTGTTTCTGAACTCGATGACGAAATAGCTCGCTTAATTTCCTGCTGAAGCGCCGCACCTTGTTCGGTGTCGATGGAGATGATTGCGTTGGTAAGGTTCTCCGTAATTTTCTTTAGTTCTGTCTCTGCCTTTCGGCTTTCAGAGCTCTCGACGAAGCACTTATCGAGCATGTCGTCATTAGTGTCGTCAGAGAGTTGCGAGAAGAACTGTGTAAAGAGAAGTGTAGCATCGGACGCAAAATTCTGCCTGGGAAGCATACGTGCACCCGTTGGATCAGAAACGTAAAACTGCTCCTCGGCATCTGCGATTCGGACCCCTTCTGCTTTGTTCAAATGGATGATGTTCCGCTTTTCAGAGAGCGCTATAGGCGCGAGCAGCTCATAGAATACCGTGAAGTTTGTTTTCACGACATCGATTGTTCTGAAAAAGACGCCTCGCCCTTCGAGGGGCTTCCTCCCATCCTGCCGAGACGCCTTGAAAAATAGCCAGCAATTGCCGTCCGTTATTGCTGCATGAGGAACGCCCTCGTCAGCCGCATATCTCAATGCTTGAACAGTTGTTTGGAGTAACGGCTTTAGCACTGGCCCATTCAGCGTAAGCGATGCAGCGACGTTCGATTGCGTTATAGCATCGAGCGTTCCGTTGCGCTTTGCTTCGATCACGAATGCGCTCCGAATATCCCCTAATTTCAGAAGATAGTCGATGTATCCCTCCGCCGTGTGAGGTTCAGTCTTAACTGAAGATCTGCTCCAGTTTAAGATTTCAATCAGGAACAGATCGATAACTTGGAATCTGGTGTCACTTTCGTTCAACGGGTTGGTGAGGGCGGCCCTAAGCTCCGCTTCATAAGTAAGAAAGCGTTGAAATGCACTTTCAATCTCTGTTGCCATGATTCCTAGACCGCCTTTGATACCGACTAAGCCTACACTGAGGCATGGATCGCATCAAATTCTTGGCCGCCAGCCCCCGCGCGTCGGAATTGCAAGGCAAAGCGCCCGCAGCTACAGCATTTAAGTCGGCAGCAGATCAGGCCAGGGCAATGTCAGCTTGCTCATTTTCGCCCTTGATAGCGGACGTTCCGCTTTCGGCCAATTCGTGACAAGGACCAATATCCGCAAACCCCTCGAAGCACCCGTAACGGACCATCACAACCTCCACCACCCGCCAACCGCCGCCCCCCCACCCATTCCCCTTGAAACTCCCCCCACCCGTATGCCCATCTCCCCGCCATGGACGCCCCCGCCCCGGCCCCCGATCTCGACGCAACCCTCGCCGCCCTCGCCGCCCTCGGCTTGCGCGCAGCCACCGTCGTCACCCGCATGATGGAGCTCGAGCAAGCCGCCGCCGAGGCCGCGTCCACCTGCCTCCCCATCGCCGGCGCCACCCCGGCGTCCATGAGTGAAGCCACCCAAGCCGGCCTCGGCCTCGACACCGCCGCCACCGCGCTGGCCCAAGCCATCCCCCACGTCGAAATCCTCGCCCGCGCCTTCGACCGCCTCTCCCGCTCCGTCCGCCGCACCGTCGCCCTCATCCGCCGCCTGCAAGCCGGCTGGCCCCGCGCCACCGCCGCCAGCAGCATCGACGACCGCCCCGCCATGCTCCGCCGCCAAGTCGCCCGCGGCGTCGCCGAAGCCATCCACCGCGACACCGACCCCGAAACCGCCGAACGCCTGACCGACGACCTCGCCGAACGCCTCGACGACCCAGGCCTGGATGAAGAGATCCGCGCCCTCCCCATCGAAGTCATCGTCCGCAACATCTGCCGAGACCTCGGGCTCACCGCAACACCGCCCCAAGCTTCATCGACGCCCGCCCAACCGCCCGAACCCGGCGCTCGAACGCTCGCACCCTCCCAGGACTCCGCACCGGCCCACTCACCCCCGCCCCGAACGCCGCACAGCGCACGCCCCCACCCGCCCGACCCCTAAATCCGTCCGACCCCTGAACCCAGCGCAAACCGGCCTCGGGCAGAGACACCACGCGACAGATCGCAACCCTCGGCCATGCGGACGGCTTGCCGCGGCGCAGGGGAAACGCCACCATCCGCGTGTGCCCCCCCGCTATGATCCTGGATACTCCGTCATGTTCCGCCCGGTCGCTCTTGCCGTCGTCATCTCGCTATGCGGCTGCGTCGCGTCCAATGCGCAGGTAGGGGGAATGGGCGGCACGGCGGCATTGCCGTCATTCGCACCGCTGGTGAAGAAAGTCGTGCCCTCGGTGGTCAACATCGCGGTCACCGAGAGCGTCGCGTCCGACCAGCAGCTTCCGGCGGCGCTGCGCGGCACCCCGCTCGAGAAGCAGTTCCGCGACCGCCTGCGCTCCCGCCGCGAGCAGGTGCAGGGCGCGGGGTCAGGCTTCGTGATCGACCCGTCGGGCATCATCGTCACCAACAACCACGTCGTCGGCCACGCCGACAAAATCATCGTGTCGCTGTCCAACGGCACCGAGCTGCCGGCCCGCGTGATCGGCACGGACGAGCTGACCGACATCGCCGTCATCAAGGTGGACGGGGCGCCCGCGCTGCCCGCCGTCACCTGGGGCGACTCGCGCACCGTGGAGGTGGGCGACTGGATCCTGGCCGCGGGCAACCCGTTCGGCCTCGGCTCCTCGGTCAGCGCCGGCATCGTGTCGGCCCGGGGGCGCGACATCGGCGCCGGGCCGTTCGACGACTTCCTGCAGATCGACGCCCCGATCAACCCGGGCAACTCCGGCGGGCCGACCTTCAACCTCCAGGGCCAGGTGATCGCGGTCAACACCGCCATCGTTTCGCCGACCGGCGGCTCCGTCGGCATCGGCTTCGCCATCCCGAGCGAGATCGTGGAGAAGATCGTCGAGGAACTTCGTGACAAAGGCCACATTGATCGTGGGTGGCTCGGCGTCGCCGTCGAAGACCTCCCCAGCCAGGCGGGGACGGCCCGGCGGCGGAACCTGGGCGTGGGTATCGCGACGGTCGACCCGCGCGGCCCGGCGGCGCGGGCTGGCTTACAAGGGGGAGACATCTTGCTGGCGATCAACGGCACAGCGATCGACAGTTCGCATGACCTGATCAAGGCGGTCAGCGCCACGCCGCCTGGGTCTGCCGTGTCGCTCACCGTGCGGCGAGGCGGCAAGACGCTCGACGTCTCCGTGACCGTGGGGCACCGGCCGAACGAGGGAAATGGCTGATGCGCATTCTGGTGGTGGAAGACGACAAGGATGTGGCGGGCTTCGTGGTGAAGGGTCTGCGCGAGGCGGGCCACGTCGCCGAGCACGCCGACAATGGGCGGGACGGCCTGTTCATGGCCGCCAGCGAGGCGTTCGACGCCATCATCCTGGACCGCATGCTCCCCGGCGGGATCGACGGGCTGCGCCTGCTGGAGACCCTGCGCGCCCAAGACAACACCACCCCCGTGCTGTTCCTCTCCGCCCTCGGCCAGGTGGACGAGCGGGTGCGCGGGCTGAAGGCGGGCGGCGACGACTACCTGACCAAGCCGTTCGCCTTCGCCGAGCTGCTGGCGCGCGTGGAGGCGCTGGCGCGGCGCGGCAAGGGCGAGGGGCCGCAGACCAAGGTGGTAGTGGGCGACCTCGAGATGGAGCGCCTCTCCCGCACCGTGCGCCGCGCCGGCCAGCGCATCGACCTGCAGCCGCGGGAATATCGCCTGCTCGAGTTCCTGATGAACCACGCAGGCCAGGTCGTGACCCGCACCATGCTGCTCGAGGGCGTGTGGGACTACCATTTCGACCCGCAGACCAACGTGATCGACGTGCATGTCAGCCGGCTGCGGCAGAAGATCGACAAGCCGTTCGGCACCCCGCTGCTGCATACCGTGCGCAATGCCGGATACATGCTCCGCGCCGAATAGGCCCGGCAGGGCAGCGTGAAGAGCGCCGCTCCGAAGCTGTGGCGCTCGGCCGGGCTGCGGCTGGCGATGCTCTACGCCGGCCTGTTCGCGCTGAGTGCGCTGGCGCTGGTGCTGTTCCTGTGGTGGTCGACCGCCGGGCTGCTGGACCGCCAGGTGGAGGTTGCGATCCGGGCCGACGCGCAGGGGTTGTCCGAGCAGTGGCAGGAGGGCGGCGTACCGGCGCTGCAGGCCACCATCGAGGACCGCCTGGCCGAAAACGCCGACGACGACGCCATCTACCTGCTGGTCGATGCCGCCATGCACCCGCTGGCGGGCAACCTGTCGACTTGGCCGCCCCCCGTCTCGCGGACCGACACGTCCTACGAGCTGATGGTGGCACGGGCCGGGGTCAGCAGCATGGCGCGGGTCGAGCGGTTCGACCTGCCGGATGGCAGCCGCCTGCTGATCGGCCGCGACATCGAGACGCGGGCGCCGCTGCGGGCGTTGCTGACCTCGGCGCTGCTGTGGTCCCTGGTGTTGCTGGCGCTGCTGGGCTCGGTGGGCGGCCTGGTGATGCAGCGGCTGTTCCGCCGCATGATCGCCAGCGTGTCGGACACGGCCTCGGCGATCGCGCAGGGTGATTTGCGCCGCCGGGTCCGGCTGAGCGGGCGGGGCGACGAGTTCGATGGGCTGGCCGAGACGATCAACGAGATGCTGGACCGCATCGCCCGGCTGATGGACGGCGTGCGCGAGGTCTCCAACAGCATCGCGCACGACCTGCGCACCCCCATCGCCCGCGCCCGCACCCGGCTGGAGGACGCTGCCGCCCATGCCGCCAGCACGGACGAGCTGCAGGCGGCGGTCGGGCGCGCCATCAGCGACCTCGACAGCGTGGCGGCGGTGTTCGAAGCCCTGCTGCGCATTGCCGAGATCGAGGCCGGCACGCGCCGGTCTGCCTTTGCGGACCTCGACCTGGCGCCGCTGCTGGCCGACCTCGCCGAGCTCTACACCGCCCCGGCGGAAGAGACCGGCAAGACGCTCGTGTTCGAAGCGCCGCAATCGTTGCCCGTGCATGGCGACCGGGACCTGATCGGCCAGGCGGTGGTGAACCTGCTGGACAATGCGCTGAAATTCTCGCCGCCGGGCAGCACCGTCCGCCTGGTGGCGACGCATACGGACGGGCAGGTGGACATCGTGGTGCAAGATGCTGGGCCAGGGATTCCGTTCGCCGACCGCGCCCGGGCGACCGAGCGCTTCTTCCGCGGCGAGGCGGCGCGGCAGACGCCGGGTTCGGGGCTGGGCCTGGCGCTGGTGGAGGCGGTGGCGCATCTGCATGCCGGCACGCTGGTGCTGGGCGATGCTGCGCCGGGCCTGCGCGCGACGCTGACGCTGCCGGCCCGCGCCGCGCAGCCAGCCCCGCGCCCGGCGCTCGCGTCCGTGGAGACCATGCGGGCTTAGCCGTTCGGGCGTTTTTACCATCTGTTCATGCCCGGCCCATGCCCGGCTGAGCGCGTCTGCATTATGGTTCTTTGAGATGCAAAAGGCCTGTGTCCTCGCGGCGTCGCTGTTCCTTGCGGCGTCGCTCTGCTCCCCCGACGACCCGATGACGGTGACGTCGGATACCAAGGGCTATTGCATCAATCTTGCCTCCCGAGTGGACGCGGCCAGCCCGATGCCGCCGCACGTGCGTGCGCTGTCGGAGCTGGGGCGGACGATGTGCGAGCATGGGCACGTACGCGGCGGGCTGTTCCGGCTGCGCCGGGCAATGCAGATCATCCACGGCACGGCGGAGTAGGCGGCTTCCTATCTTCTCCCTCTCCCTCTGGGAGTGTACAGACCGGGGACAAGGGTTACACATGATCGGGGACATAGGTGACAGGTTGAGGTGCGTCCACAGGCTGGCGCAGATCGATCTGCGCCAGCCTGTGGCTGATAAAGACGATGTCCCAAACGCCGTCTATTGTTGTTGGCCGCAGGGCGACCTGCTCGCCAGCAAAGGCTCTTGGCAGCCTGATCTCGTGACCCTTGAAGCTGATCCAACCGCCCTCTTGCACCCGGCGGAGTTGGTCCACCGGGTCATACTCGATCGGCGGCAGCGTGGCCGGGTAATCGCGCGGGCTGACCCGATAGCGGGACATGGGGGTGTCCATATCCAAGGCTTCGTGCGGCCGTTCACTGTTATAGACCTCGCGAAATCCATCAAAGGCTCGCTGGCAGGCATCCAGGCTCGCGTAGATCTGCCCATGCAGCACATCGCGCTTGAGAGTGCGGTGGAAGCGCTCGTCCTTGCCGTTGGTTTGCGGATGGTAGGGCCGGCTGTGGCTGACCCGCACGCCCAAACGCAGCAGCCAAACCACAAGCGGCGTATAGCGGTCGGCCGGGCCATTCCCCCAGGGGCTGCCATTGTCCACGTTCATCCGCTCCGGCAGGCCGTGATACCGAAACGTCGCCACCAGGCGCTCGCGCACCGTCGCTGTCGTCTCGTCCCCGCAGGCCGACAGGCAAACAGCATAGCGGCTATGATCGTCCAGCACGGTCAACGGGTGGCAGCGCTGCCCGGCGGTGGCGAAATGGCCTTTGAAATCCATCTGCCACAACGCATTCGGGCGTGGATGCTCAAAGCGGGTCAGGGGCACGTGCTGCTGGCTGAGCGCCGGGTCAATGCCGCCTTGGCGGTGCAGGATCGCGGTGATGGTCGAGGCCGACGGCACTCCTGTCAGCCCCTTGTCCAGCAACCGCCGCCGCAACTTGCGCCCGCCCCAGCTCGGCTGCTCAGCGCGCAAGGCCAGCACCGCGGCTTGCACCTCGGGCGGCGTCTGCCCCGGACTGCTCGACGGCCGTCGCGATCGCTCGGCCAAATCGCTGCCGTCCCGATGCCGGGCACGCCACTTGTAGGCCGTCTTGCGGCTGATCCCGAACCGGCGACACAGCGCCGAAACGGTCACATCGCCACTCTCGAGCAGCCGAATAAACTCCAAACGGCTCTGCATACACGACACTTCCCGCCAAGGCACGACGCAGCTCTCCCGCACCGATCCAATGGCTCATTGTGTCACCTATGTCCCCGAACACCTGTTACCGATGTCCCCGGTCTGTACAGAGAGAGGGAGAGAAAGGAGGGTAGGGTTTACGGCAGCGTGCTGATCCGCTCCCGCAGCACCCGGAAGAACCCCTCCGCGTCCACCGTCTCCAGCACCCGCACATTCGCCGGCTGCCGGGTCACGCCCCAGCGGTCCACCACGGTGCGCCCGCGGGCCAACCCCGCGCCGAGCTCCACCGCCGCATGCGCCGGCCGGCTGGTGAACAGCTCCGGCGCCACCAGCCACATTACCGCGCAGGCGTCATGCTGCGCGTGCCCAGGCTCGGCATGCCGGCGCGACGGCGGCACCGACGCCATGATCGCGCCGGCCGCCCGCAAACACGCCCCATCCCCCGCCGCCTGCAGCGCCGCCAAGCGACCCGGCGTGCACAGCGCTTGCGCCGTCAGCTCCAGCGTGGCCAGGGTGACCGGGCGGCCACAGGCCAGCACCACCGCCAGCGCCTCCGGGTCGCTCCACGCGTTGAATTCGGCCGCGGGAGTGACGTTGCCTTCCGCCCAGGCCCCCGTCATCAGCACGATCTCGCGCACCCGCCCCACCAAGCCCGGCTCACAGGCCAAAGCCAGCGCCAGGTTGGTCGCCGGCCCAATGCCGACCAGCGTCAAACCCTCGGGCCCGGCGCCACGCAGCGCCTCGCGGATCGCGTCCGCCGCCACGCCCGGCGCGGCCGGCGGGCCCTCGGGCAGCACCACGCCGCCAATGCCGTCGGCGCCGTGCACGTGCGGCGCGGAGGTGAAGGAGCCGAGCAGCGGCCGCTCCGCCCCCGCCACCACCGGCACGGCCCGCCCGGTCAGCCCCACCAAGGCGCGGGCATTGGCCAGCGTGCTCGCCAGCCCGGCATTGCCGCCCGCCACCGTCACCAGGCGGACGTCGAGCTCCGGGCTGGCCAGCGCCAGGAACAGGGCGATCGCGTCGTCTGTCCCCGGGTCGCAGTCGATGACGACGGGGCGGGCGGTCACACCCACTCGCCGGCGCGCATCACCGGCTCGGTGCCGCCGCCGGGGAGCACGCCGTCGATGTCGATCTGGTTGGAGCCGATCATCCAATCGATGTGGATGAGGCTGGTGTTGGCGCCGCGCCGGGCCAGTTCCTCGTCGCTGGCCTCGGTGCCGCCCTCGAGGCAGGTGCGGTAAGCCTGGCCGATGGCGATGTGGCTGGCGGCGTTCTCGTCGAACAGCGTGTTGAAGAACAGCAGCCCGCTCGCCGAAATGGGCGACGAGTAGGGCACCAGCGCCACTTCGCCCAACCGCCGCGCGCCCTCGTCGGTGTCCAGCACCTTCTGCAGCACGGTCTCCCCGCTGCTGGCGGTGGCTTCCACGATGCGCCCCGCCTCGAACCGCACGGCGATGTCGCGGATCAGCGTGCCCGAGTAGGACAACGGCTTGGTGCTGCGGACGTGGCCATCCACGCGCGCCCGGTGCGGGGTGGTGAACACCTCCTCGGTCGGCATGTTGGGGTTGCAGGTGATGCCGTTCTTGGCGGTCTCGCAGCCGCCGAGCCAGATGTGGCCGTCCGACAGGCCGATGCGCAGGTCGGTGCCCGGGCCGCGATAGTGCAAGGCGTCATATCGCTTGCCGTTGAGCCGGGTGGTGCGGGCGCGCAAGTGGGCGTTGTGCGCAGCCCAGGCGGCGACCGGGTCGGGCGTGTCGATGCGGCAGGCGGCGAAGATCGCGTCCCACAGCTTGGCCACGCCTTCCTCGCGCGGCAGGTCCGGGAACATGGTGGCGGCCCAGGCCGGGGTGGCGAAGGGCACGATGCTCCAATTGGTGGCGAAGTTGGTGATCAGCTCGAGCGCCGGGCGGTAGGCGGCGGAGCGGGCGCGGTTGGAGCGGCTGACCTTGTCGGGGTCCTGGCCGGCCAGCAGTTGCGGGTTCTCGCCCGCGATGGCCAGCCGGGCGGCGCCGCGGCGATAGGCCGCCGCCATGCCCTCGTAGAGCCAGGCCGGCGCGTAGTCGAACGCCGCGGAGGGCGCGTGCTGGAAGCGGGCGAGGGAGGTCGCGTCGTCCGAGTAGAACGTCGAGACGAGGGAGGCGCCGGCGCGATAGGCGTGCTCGGTGATCCGCCGCACCAGCGGCAGCGAGTCGAGCGGCGCGGTGAGCACCACCTCCTGCCCGGCCCGCAAGGAGAGCCCCATGCGCACGGCAACGTCGGCCAGGCGGTCGAGCCGATCCTCATGGGTGGCGGCGAGCGGCATGCTGTCCATGGGCGGGCTCCTGCAGGTGCGGGTGGGCAGCAGAATTGGCGCTGGATGGCGAAGACGGCAAGCGCATACGCTACAACAAGCCCTGTCCCTCTGGCAGAGGGCAGGGTGAGGGTGACCGCTGCCACCGCAAGCGCGACCGCTAGCTACTCTAGCAGCCCTTGTATCTGAGGCGTGGCACTGCGGGATGTGGGAAGGTGGTGCTGCGAGGGGTCCGGTGGCCACCGGACCCCTCGCGCGGCGCCGTCGTCCGTCGGCCCATCGGCCACAACCGAGGGAGAGCTTTGGGATCGGCCGCCGCCCCGTCACGCACAACCGGACAGTCGCTGGATTGCCCGTCGCATGGACAAGGCAGGTTACCGTGAGAGCAGTGATTTGTGGAGTAGATGTTTCCTCGACCCATCTCGATGCCAAGATCGGCCATGAGACCGGAGCGTGGCAGCGCTTCGAGCGCTCGGTCCAAGGCCTCGCCGCCTTGGCTGCGTTTTGTAAGCAGCATGCGGCCGGCTTGGTCGTCATGGAGGCTACCGGCGGATACGAAAAACTTGCCGTCGGCCAACTTTGGGCGGCTGATATACCGGTCGCCATCGTCAACCCGCGTTCGGTCCGCCGCTTTGCCGAAGGCATGGGTTCGATGGAAAAGACCGACCGCATCGATGCCGGCATGATCGCCTGGTATGCCGAGGTCAAGCGCATCACCGCCCATCCACCCGCAAGCCAAACCCAGCAAAACCTGGCGACTTGGGTGACCAGGTTGCGCCAACTGACTGACTTGCGGGTCGCACAGGCCAACCAACGCCGCTTGCTCGAAGAACCGGTGGCGATCGCTTCCATCGACGAGATCATCGCCCTGGTCACCCGCCAGGTTCGGGACCTCGAAACCCGGATCGCGGACGTCATCGCAGCCGATCCGCTCTGGGCCAAGCTCAATGCCGAGTTCCGCACTGTCAAAGGAGTGGCAAAGCGCACCGTCGCTCGCCTGATGGCGGAGCTGCCCGAAATCGGCACACTGTCCAACAAGGCCGCAGCCAAGCTGACCGGCATGGCACCCATCGCCAACGACAGTGGCAAGCGCTCCGGCAAGCGACCCATCCGCGGCGGCCGCGAAGGCGTGCGATCCATCCTCTTCGTCGTCGCCGAACTCGTCCGCAGGTTCGACCCGGACTTCGCAGCGTTCCACAAACGCCTCACCGCCGCCGGAAAACCAAAAAAAGTCATCCGCATCGCGTTGGCCCATAAGCTGCTCACACGCCTCAACGCCAAAGCCCGAGACGTGCGAACCGCACTGGCCAACCAAACCAAGGCAAAAGCAGCTTGACACTTCAGACAGTCGCTCTCCCGTGAAGGACGGGAGAGGGAGAAGAGTAGAGTAGGCGGGTCAGCTCCCGCGATAGGTCGAGTACGCGCCCGGGCTCACCAGCAGCGGCACGTGATAGTGGCTCTCTGGCTCGGTGATACGGAACCGCACCGGAACCACATCGAGAAACCCGCCCGGGTCACCGAAATATCCGCCCACGTCGAACCGCAGCTCATACGCGCCGATCCGCAGCGGCGCCTTGGATAGCAGCGGCTGGTCCGTCCGCCCGTCGGCGTTGGTGACCTCCCGCGCCAGCAACACCGAAGCGGCGCCACCCACCTCGTACAGCTCCAAGGGCACACCCATCGCCGGCCGCCCGCGCGCGGTGTCGATCACGTGGGTGCTGAGCCAACCATGCACCACCGGCATCCCCGGCCCGCTCACCCGTTCAGCCAGCCGCAGCCTTGTGATGAACCCGACCTCCCGCAGCGCCGCGGTGGCCTCCGCTTCTCGCTCGCCCTGCACGCGGCGACGGAATTCGGCCAGCAGCGAGGCCCGCGTATGCCGCCGCACGCAGAGGATGAAGGGGAAGCCGAACCGGCTCGCATAGGCCGCATTCAGTCCAGCAATCTCCGCCGCCTCTTCCATCGGCCGGTCGAGCCCGAGCCCGGCTTGTTCCGCCCGCGACTCCGCACCGATGGCGCCGCGCACGGCCGCGTCTCCGGCCAGCTCCGGATGCCCCCGCAGGAATTCGAGCACGACCGCCGGTGGCGCCGCCTGCAGCCTGGCCATCATCGCGTCGTGCAGGCCGGCGACGGTGGCGAATGGGCGCTGCGCCGCCGCCTGTTCGACCACCCAAGGCGCGTTCTCGAACACGCCGCCCAACCTCGCGACGACCTGCTCAGGTGGAAGCCGATTGACCTCATCCAGCGTCATGAGACCGCACCGCTCGCATACCATGGAACCAGCACGCGAGCGGCGCTCCCCTGTTACCGGATCGCGCGCAGCACCGAACGGTCCTCGCCAGCCAGGCTGCGGTACACGCCAAGGTAGTCCTTCGCCATCCGCCGCGCCGTGAACCGCTCCTCGAACCGCTGCCGCACCCGGGCACGATCGAGCGTGTGCAGCCGCTGCACCGCCGCCACCGCACCCACCATGTCCTCCACGATGAACCCGGTCACGCCGTCCTCCACGATCTCCGGCACCGAACCGCGATTGAACGCGATCACCGGCGTGCCGCACGCCATCGCCTCGATCATCACCAGGCCGAACGGCTCCGGCCAATCGATCGGCATCAGCAGCCCGATCGCGCCGGACAGGAACGCCGGCTTATCGCGGTCCGAAATCTCGCCGATCATCTCCACGTTCGGCAGCTCGAGCAGGTGGCGGACGTGACTGTCGAAATACGACTTGTCGGCCACGTCCACCTTCGCGGCGAGCTTGATCGGCAAGCCGCACGCCTGCGCGATGCTGATCGCGCGGTCCGGGCACTTCTCCGGCGCAATCCGCCCCAGGAAGGCGAGGTAGCCCGCGGGATTGCCGATCGGGGTCAGCAGGTTCTCCGGCAGACCGTGCAGCACGGTGTCGACGAAATGCGCTTGCGGCAGCGGCCGCCGTTGGCTGTCCGAGATGCTCACCACGGGGACGTTCGGGAAGGTGTCGAACACCGGCTGCAGCTCCGGCAGGTCGAGCCGGCCGTGCAGCGTGGTGACGAACGGCGTGCGCTGCCGGCCGAACAGGCTGAACGGCCAATAGTCCATGTGGAAATGCAGCACGTCGAAATCTTCGGCCATCCGCCGCACCGATTCCATGAGCAGCATGTGCGGCGCGATCGGGTCGCGGATCGCCGGGTCCAGCCGCAGCGCGCGCGGCCAGGCCGCATGCAGCGTGGCGCTGGTGACCGAGTCGCCACTGGCGAACAGCGTCACTTCATGGCCGAGCGCCACCAGTTCCTCGGTCAGGAACGAAACGACCCGCTCGGTTCCGCCATACAGCTTGGGGGGCACAGCTTCGTGGAGAGGAGCAATCTGGGCGATGCGCATGGTGGGCAATCTCCTTTATCTGACCCCCACAAAACACCCCGATCAGGGCATCAATGCGGCGTCCTCGCCATACATCCGCCAAAGTCGGCGGCTACCTCATTCGTCAAGCCGATCGGCCAACGTTCGTGACCCATCACGATAATGTTGGTGAGAGGTTCGCAAAGGTTATGCGTCACTGGTGACACAGCCTTGTTGAACACGCTCTTTGATCGGTCCGGTGGGTTTGGAGGGGTGCAGTCATGGGCCGTAATGATCCGCAAAACGTTGACGTATCACAGCGTCCAATGGCTTTCCTCATGCGATACATCCGGCGCCACGCGATCGGCCATGCCATCGTACTGATGTCGGTGGTGCTCGCGGTGGGCTGCTCCATCGCGTCGCAGTATTCGGTCAAGCACTTGGTCGACACGTTGACCGCTGGGCAGCATGGCCCGGTCTGGATGGCGTTCATCATCCTCGCGGTGTTGATCGCGGCCGACAACATGCTATGGCGCGTCGGCGGTTGGGTCGCCTCGCACTGCTTCGTCGCGGTCACGGGCGATCTGAGGCGGGACCTGTTTCACCACCTCACCAACCACTCCCCCAGCTACTTCGCCGACCGTCCGCCAGGCACCTTGGCCGGCCGCATCACCGCGACGGGCAACGCCATCTACACGGTGGAGAACACCTTCGCCTGGAACGTGCTGCCGCCGCTGCTTGCGGTCGCCGGGTCGATTGCGGTGATGATCACGGTAAGCCCGGGGATGGCTGCGGCGCTGATCGCCGTGTCCGCAGCGCTGGCGTTCATTCTGAGCCGCCTCGCCGCCCGCGGCCGACCGCTGCACCACCAATACGCGACCGACGCGGCCGCCGTGGATGGCGAGCTGGTGGACGTGATCAACAACATGCCGCTGGTGCGTGCGTTCGGCGCCACCTTGCGGGAGCGCGCCCGCTTCGGTGCCCGGGTCGAGCAGGAGATGGCCACGCGCGGCCGCTCGCTGCGCTATCTCGAGAAGCTGCGCCTGTTCCACGCCGCCATCACTGCGGCGCTGACGGCGGGGTTGCTCGCCTGGGCCATCCTGCTGTGGGAAAACGGCTCGGCCACGTCCGGCGACGTCGTGCTGGTGACGTCGCTCGGCTTCACCATCCTGCACGGCACGCGCGATTTGGCGGTCGCCCTGGTGGACACCATCCAGCACGTTGCCCGCTTGTCCGAAGCGTTGGCCACTTTGCTGCTGCCGCACGAGCTGGTCGACGCCCACGAGGCTCGGGCGCTGGAAGCCGCTCGCGGCCGGGTCGAGTTCCGCAACGTCACCTACTCCTACCCGGCGAGCAGCCAGTCGGTGCTGGACGACTTCTCGATCAACATCGAGGCCGGCACCCGCGTGGGCCTGGTCGGCCGTTCCGGCTCGGGCAAGAGCACCGTGCTCTCCCTGCTGCAGCGCCTGCGGGACGTGCCGTCCGGCCGCATCCTGATCGACGGGCACGACATCGCGACGCTCACCCAGGAGAGCCTGCGCAACGCGATCGGCGTGGTCCCGCAGGACGTGTCGTTGTTCCACCGCTCGGTGATGGAGAACATCCGCTACGGCCGCCCCGACGCGACCGACGCGGAGGTCCGCGCCGCCGCCGAGGCCGCGAGCTGCCGCCAGTTCATCGAGCTGCTGCCCGAGGGCTACGACACCGAAGTGGGCGACCGCGGCGTGAAGCT
The DNA here is from genome assembly GCA_965198565.1 of Acetobacteraceae bacterium. Classification (GTDB taxonomy): domain Bacteria; phylum Pseudomonadota; class Alphaproteobacteria; order Acetobacterales; family Acetobacteraceae; genus LMUY01. The sequence continues at coordinate 963,239 of OZ240665.1, forward strand.
GTCGGGCGGACAGCGCCAGCGTCTGGCGATCGCCCGCGCCTTCCTGCGCAACTCGCCCATCCTGCTGCTGGACGAAGCCACCAGCGCGCTGGACTCCGAGTCGGAAGCGGCGGTACAGCGCGCGCTCACCCGGCTCATGCAAGGGCGCACGGTGATTGCCGTGGCGCACCGGCTGTCCACCCTGCAGGATTTCGACCGCATCCTGGTGATGCAGAACGGCCGCATCCTGCAGGACGGCACGCCCGACGACCTCGAGCGCAGCAACGGCCCGTTCCGCGACCTGCTGCGCCGCCAGTCCCGCGACCTGGCAATGCTGGCCGCCGACTGAACGGAGCTATTCGGGCAGCGGCAGCCCGGTGGTGCGGTATAGGGCGGCGAGCGGTGTGTTGAAGCCGACGCTCTCGAGCGTGAGGCCATCCTCTCCGCGGAGGATGGCCGGCTTTTCCGGCCAGTTGCCGTCCGCGCCCCGGCGCAGCAGTTCCGCCTCCATGCGCGAGGCTCGCACCAGCAGGATTTCACGCACGCTCGGGATGGTGGTGTAGGCCCATACGTTGGTGCGGGTTTCCTGCTCGTTGGACGGCGAGAGGATTTCGATCAGCAGCACCGGTCCGCCTAGGTTAGGGCTCTGCGCTGCATCAGAGCAGGTGACGCCGACGTCTGGAATGCGGAAGTTCATCGCCGCTCCAATTCGAGGCACTACGCCCAGCGCTGAAATCACGCGGCACGGACTTCCTTGGTCGACGAGATGGTTTCCAATGAGGCGGCTCGTCTCAGCGACCAGCGCACCGTGGTTGTCTGCGGTCGGAGCCATCGCCTGCGGCTGCCCGTCAACCAACTGCCAACGCTCAGGCCCTGGCGCGTCCCAGACCAGGAACTCGTCTAGAGTCATCCGTACAAATGTGTGCTTCAGTGCCGCCGACATGGGCTCTCTATAGCACAGCCCCGCCTCACCGCGACAACGCCAACAGCGCGTCAACAGCCACATGCGCCTCGAGATGGTCCGCCAACCCGTCCAGCGCGGCCTCCACCTCCGCCTCGTGCGAGCGCGCAGCCGACGCCGCGCCCAGCCGCCGCAGCCACGCTGCACGCTGCTCGTCATGGCCGAACAGCCCGTGCACGTAGCATCCAGCCACCAGCCCATCCGGCGACACCGCCCCGTCCGCCCGGCCGTCCGACATCTGCAGCAGGGCAGGCGCGTCCGCCTCGCTGCGCCCGACATGCATCTCGTAGCCGGCAAACGGCACGCCTTCCCACGCGCCGCTGACCGCCACCAGCCGCTTATCCCCGCCTAGCACCGTGTCCACCGGCAGCAATCCCAGGCCCTCCACTCGACCCGGCGGCCCCTCCACGCCATCGGGATCGGCGATCGTGCGCCCCAGCATCTGATAGCCGCCGCACAAGCCCAGCACCCGCCCGCCGCGTCGGTGATGCGCGCGCAAGTCGATGTCCCACCCCTCGGCCCGCAGCGCCGCGAGGTCCGCCATGGTGGCCTTGGAGCCGGGCAGGATCACCAGGTCGCACACCGGCAACGCCGCCCCGCGCCGCGCCAGCACCAAGTCCACCTCCGGCTCGGCCGCCAGCGGGTCCAAATCGTCGAAATTGCTGATCCATGGCAGCACCGGCACGACGATCCGCAGCCGCGCACCGGGCCGCCGGGCAAAGCCCAAGTCCGCCGCATCCTCCGCCGGCAGCCGATGCGCACCGTCGAAGAATGGCACCAGACCCAGCGCCGCCCAGCCCGTCCGCGCCGCGATCACGTCCATCCCGGCTGTGAACAGGGACGCATCCCCGCGCATGCGGTTGACGATGAAGCCCGCGACCATCGCCCGGTCCGCCGGGTCGAGCACCGCGTGGGTTCCCACCAGGCTCGCGATCACTCCGCCGCGGTCGATGTCGCCCACCACGACGACCGGCACGTCGGCCGCGCGGGCAAAGCCCATGTTGGCGATGTCGCCTTGGCGCAGGTTCACTTCCGAGGCGCTGCCCGCGCCCTCCACCAGCACGATTTCGGCTTCGGCTTTCAGGCGGCTGAAACTGTCGAGCACGAACGGCATGAGGCGGGGCTTCATCGCCTGATACTCGCGCGCCCGGGCGGTGGCGACCACGCGCCCTTGCACCACCACCTGGCTGCCCAGTTCGCTCTGCGGCTTGAGCAGCACCGGGTTCATGTGCACCGAGGCCGCCACGCCGGCCGCGCGCGCCTGCAAGGCTTGGGCGCGTCCTATCTCGCCGCCATCCGCGGTCACTGCCGCGTTGTTGGACATGTTCTGCGGCTTGAACGGCCGCACGGTGAGGCCCCGCCTAAGCAGCGCCCGCGCCAGCCCTGCCACGAGCAAGGATTTGCCTACGCTGGAGCCCGTGCCCTGCAGCATGATTGAGCGTGCGGTCATAGCTGTCTCTGTGAAAGCTCCCTCTCCCTCTGGGAGAGAGTCGGGGTGAGGGTGGTTGCCGCGGCAAACTGGAAGTGGCCGAGCGGGGCATTCGCCGCCCCGTCCACCCTCACCCCGGCCCTCTCCCGCCAGCGGGAGAGGGAGAAGTGAAGTGGCATCAAAACTCCACCCCCTCTTGCGCCTTCACCCCCGCCGCGAAATGATGCTTCACCAGCGCCATCTCCGTCACCAGATCCGCCGCGGCGATCAGCCCCGGCCGGGCATTGCGGCCCGTAACCACCACGTGCAGCCCAGGGGGCCGAGCCGCCAGCGTAGCCAACACCACATCTTCCGCCAAATACTCGTAGCGCAATGCGATGTTCAGCTCGTCCAGCACCAGCAAGCCCAAGCCCGGCCGCGCCATCAGTGCCACCGCCTGCGCCCAGGCCCGCTCAGCCGCCGCCACGTCGCGCGCGCGGTCCTGCGTCTCCCAGGTGAAGCCCTCGCCCATCGTGTGCCACTCGACCATGTCGCCGAACCGCTCGAACGCAGCCCGCTCCCCCGTGCTCCAGGCGCCCTTGATGAACTGCACCACGCCCACCGAGCGCCCGCGCCCCAGCATGCGCAGCGCCAGCCCGAACGCCGCCGTGGTCTTGCCCTTGCCAGACCCGGTGTGAACCATCAGCAGGCCCTTTTCCGTCACCGTCTTGCTCGCGACTTCGGCGTCCTGCACTGCCTTGCGCCGCGCCATCTTCTCGCGGTGGTGCTCGGCATCGTCGCTCATTTCAGCACCAGCGGCAGGCCGGCTACAGTGAGGAGCACCCTATCCGCCCGCGCCGCCACTGCCTGGTGCAGCACGCCCGCCAGGTCGCGGAAGCGCCGTGCCAGCGCGTTGTCGGGCACGATCCCCAAGCCCACCTCGTTGGCCACCAGCACCGTGGGCGCCGACCGTGCCGCCAGCGCCGCCGCCAAGCCCGGCCAGTCCGGCTCGCGCCCGGCCAGCAGGAGGTTGCTCACCCACAGCGTCAGGCAGTCCACCAGCACTGGTAGCGGTGTGTCCAGCGCGCCCGCCAGGTCCTCCGGCGCCTCCATCGTCTGCCACCCGGGCAGCCGCTGCGCCCGGTGCGCCGCGATCCGGGCGGCCATCTCGTCGTCGAACGCCTGCGCCGTCGCCACGTAGCGCCAGGGCGGCGGCTGCACCGTCACCAGCGCCTCCGCATGCCGGCTCTTACCCGACCGCGCCCCGCCCAACACGAAGGTTAATTGACCTGCCACGCGCCGGGTCATACACGGGAGGGGATGGTGCCTCCAAACGGAGGCTGAAAAGGGAACGCGGTGCAACACCGCGGCTGCCCCCGCAACTGTAAGCGGAGAGCGGCGCCGGCACACGCCACTGGGCACGAACGCGCCCGGGAAGGCCGCCGGTGCCGTGCCTGATCCGCGAGCCAGGAGACCTGCCATCGCTGGGGCGCTCGCGCGTGCCAGCACCACCATTGCGACGCCGGGCGGGGTGCACCGGGGTTGGCGGCCAAGCGTGGCCGACCCACTGGGCGTTCCCAGGGGGCAGTGGGCGCCCGTGGTTATGCCGGAGCCCGCCTCATGACGCCCATCCTGCACATCTGCACCACTTGCCGCGCCGGCCGTGAACTCGCCGAAGGCGAGACGCTACCCGGCCGCATCATGCACCAGGCCGTGGCCACCCACCCAGCCGCCGCTGCGGTGGAGCTGCGCGAGGTCGCATGCCTGTCCTCCTGCGACGCCGGTTGTGCCGCCGCCATCGCCATGCCGGGCAAATGGAGCTACCTACTCGGCCGCCTCTCCCCCGCCCTGGCCGGCGACCTGCTCGACTACGCCCGCCTCTATGCCGCCCATCCCACCGGCACCGTGCTGCCCTCCAAGCGCGCCGCCTCGCTCGCCCGCATGGTGCTGGGAAGGCTGCCCGCATGAACAAAATCCCCTGCACCGTCATCACCGGCTTCCTCGGCGCGGGCAAAACCACCTTGGTGCGCCACGTCCTCGCCCACGCGGGCGGACGCCGCATCGCCATCCTGGTCAACGAGTTCGGCGCGCTCGGCATCGATGGCGAGGTCCTGCGCTCCTGCGGCATCCCGGGCTGCGAGGACACCGACATCGTCGAGCTCGCCAATGGCTGCCTGTGCTGCACCGTGGCCGACGAGTTCCTCCCCGCCATGCAGGCCCTGCTCGACCGCCCGAACCCGCCCGAGCACATCCTGGTCGAAACCTCCGGCCTGGCCTTGCCCAAGCCGCTGCTCAAGGCGTTCGGCTGGCCCGGCATCCGCACCCGCGTGACCGTGGACGGGGTGATCGCCGTGATCGACGCGCCCGCCGTCGCCGCCGGCCGCTTTGCCGACGACCCGGCCGCCATCGCCGCCCAGCGCGAAGCCGACCCCACGCTCGAGCACGACAACCCGCTCGCCGAGGTGTTCGGCGACCAGGTGGGCGCGGCCGACCTGGTGGTGCTGAACAAGGCCGACCTGATCGACCCGGCGGCCCTCGCCACCCTGCGCGCCGAGCTGGCGCAAACCTTGCCTCGCCCCGCGTCGTTGATCACGGCCACCGAAGGCCGGGTGGACTTGGCGGTCCTGCTCGGCCTGGGCGCTGCGGCGGAGGACGACCTCGCCACCCGCCCCTCCTGCCACGACGCGGTGGACGGCCAGCACGAGCACGACGACTTCACCAGCTTCGTCGTCCCGGTGCCCGAGACCGCGTCGCCGGACGCCTTGCTCGCCCGCCTGCAGGGGTTGGCCCGCGCCTATGACATCCTGCGGGTGAAAGGCTTCGTCTCCGTTGCGGGCCGCCCGATGCGCCTGGCGGTGCAGGGCGTTGGCGCCCGCTTCACCCACCACTACGATCGCGCCTGGACGCCGACTGAGACCCGCCGCGGCCAGTTGGTGGTGATCGGCCAAGCCGGGCTCGATCAAGCCGCCATCACCCAGGCCTTGGCTGTCTGATGCACCTGCTGGTTCGGGAGGAGCATTCGCTGGACGCCGCCGCGCAAGCGGTGGACCTGGCGCACGGCCCGGCGGACCTCGTGGTGCTGTCGTTCTCGGACGCCGATCTGGGCGCGCTGGCGTCGCTCTCTTCTTCACCCTCTCCCGCTGGCGGGAGAGGGTGGGGTGAGGGTGGTCCGTCCCTCCGCCTCGCCCCACTCGCCAAGCTCCGCCACCCCTTGTCCGTCGACCTCTATCTCGACAACACGGTGGCCCACGCCCGTTGCGTGGCCGCACGCCTGCTCGGCGGCCTCGACTACTGGCGCTATGGCGCCGAGCAGCTCGCCGCGCTGTGCCGCGACCGAGGCATCCCGCTCGCTGTGCTCCCCGGCGACGGCCGCCCCGACCCGGCGCTGACCGCCCTTTCCACCGTGAGCGACCAGGATTACGCCCGCCTCGATGCCTGCTTCCGTCACGGCGGCCACGCCAACATGCGCCGCGCCCTCGCGCTGATGACCGCGCTGGCCGGCCTGGCCCCCGACCTCGCCGACCCACCCGAGCCGGTCCCACAGCACGGCGTCCACAGCCTGGACCTGGACGAGCGCCCGTTGGCCGCGCTGGTGTTCTACCGTTCGCACCTGCTTTCCGCCGACATCGCCCCGATCACCGCCCTCGCGCAGGCCTTGCGCGCCCGCGGCTTGGCCGTCGGGGCATTGTTCGCGGCCAGCCTGAAGGCGCCCGACACCGCCGAGTGGGTCGCCCGCACCCTTGCCGCCTGGCGCCCGAGTGTCGTGCTGAATGCCACCGGCTTCTCCTCGCTTCTCCCTCTCCCGCTGGCGGGAGAGGGTCGGGGTGAGGGTGGCCCGGCGCCACCACCAGAACGCTCCCCCCTCGACTCCCCCAACGCCCCGGTCCTCCAGCTCATCCTCGCCGGCGCCTCCCGCGAGGCCTGGCAAGCCTCCACCCGCGGCCTCACCCCTGCCGACCTCGCCATGCAGGTCGCCCTGCCCGAACTCGACGGCCGCCTGCTCACCACCGCCATCTCCTTCAAGCGCGAGACCAGCGGCCGCACCCTCCACGAGCCCGAACCCGCCGGCATCGCTCTCGCCGCCGACCGCGCCGCCGGTTGGGCCAAGCTCGCCGCCACGCCGCGCGCCGACCGCCGCCTCGCCGTCGTCCTCAGCGACTACCCAGGCCAGGGCGGCCAGCAAGGCCACGCCGTCGGCCTCGACAGCTTCGCCAGCCTCGCCGCCATCACCCGCCTGCTCGCCGACGCCGGCTACACCACCACCCCCACCGCCACCCCCGACCTCACCCGCGCCCTCTGCCAGGCCGCACCCACGCCCTTCCTCTCGCTCTCCGCCTACCTGCGCCTATTCGCCACTCTGCCCATATCCCTGCAGCGCGCCGCCAATGACGCATGGGGTGACCCGGCAGCCGACCCGGCAGCCCAAGCCGGCCAGTTCACCCTGCGCCACCTTCGCGCCGGGCATCTTACCCTGCTGCTGCAACCCGACCGCGGTCACATCGCCGACCGCCGCGCCAGCTATCACAGCCCCGACCTTCCCCCACGACACAGCTTCATCGCGCTCTATCTCTGGCTCCGCGGCACCGCCCACGCGATGGTCCATCTCGGCACCCATGGCTCGCTCGAGTGGCTGCCCGGCAAGGCGGCGGCGCTCTCCCCCGAGTGCTGGCCGCAGGCGCTCACCGGAGGTCTGCCCGTGATCTACCCGTTCATCGTCAACAACCCGGGCGAGGCCGCCGCCGCCAAGCGCCGCCTGGGCGCGGTCACTCTTGGCCACCTCACGCCACCGCTGCGCCCCGCCGGCCTCCACGGCGACACCGCCGCACTCGAGCGCATGATCGACGAATACGCCGCCGCCGACGGCATGGACCGCCGCCGCACCGCCCTGCTGCGCACCGACATCCTGGACGCCGCCGCCAGCGCCGGCCTGCTCGACGAAAGCGGCGCCCCGCCCGGCACCCCAGACGACGACGCGCTCGCCCGGCTGGACGCCTATCTCTGCGACGTGAAGGACCTGCAAATCCGCGACGGCCTGCACGTATACGGCACCGAGCCCGACCCGGCGCGTCTCGCTCTGCTCCCCCCAGGTGCTGCCGCCTGCGCCGCCGCCGAGCGCGCCGCCTTGCTCGCCGCGCTGGACGCCCGCTTCGTCCCGCCCGGTCCTGCTGGCGCCCCCTCGTCCGGCCGCATCGACGTGCTGCCCACGGGCCGCAATCTCACCGGCATCGACCCGCGCTCGCTGCCCACGCGCTCGGCCATGACCCTGGCGGAAGCCACCGCCGCCGACCTGCTCGCCCGCTACCGCCAGGACCACGGCGACTGGCCGCGCTCGGTCGTGCTCAACGTGTGGGGCAGCGCCGCCATGCGCACCGGCGGGGAGGACTTGGCGCTGGCCCTGCTCCTGCTCGGCGTCCGCCCGCTGTGGGACGAGGCCTCCGCCCGGGTCAACGGCTTCACCATCACGCCCTTGGCCGAGATGGACCGCCCGCGGGTGGACGTCACTCTGCGCATCTCCGGCCTGTTCCGTGACGCGTTTGCTGCCCAAATCGCCCTGTTCGACGCCGCCGCCGCCGCCGTGGCCGCCCGCGACGAGGCGCCCGACTGGAACCCGCTCGCCGGCCATCCCGGCCCGCGCATTTTCGGCCCGGCGCCGGGTCTGTATGGCGCGGGCGAAGACTGGCTCGCCGCGTCCGCCGCCAGCTACGGTGCCGCCGCCGACGGCGCCCCCGATCCCGCCGCGCTTTCCGCTCGCGTGCAGGCCGCCGACGCATTCCTGCATGTGCAGGACCACGCCGAGACCGACCTGCTGGACGGCCCGGAGCACGCCGCCCACCTCGCCGGGTTCGCTGCGGCCGCCGCGGCCCTGGGCGTCACCCCGGCGCTGTATCACCACCAGGGGCGCACCCGCGGCTTGGCCGAGCAGGTTCGCCGGGTCGTCCGCGGCCGCGCCGCCAACCCGGTTTGGCTCGCGGGCATGATGCGCCACGGCTGGAGCGGCGGCGCCGAGATGGCCCGCTCGGCCCTCGCGCTGGCCGCCTTCGCACGGCAACTGCCCGACCGGTTCGACCGCCAGTTCGACCTGCTGCATGACGCCCTGGTGGTGGCTCCCGAAGTGGACGGGTTCCTGCGCCAGGCCAATCCCGACGCCCATGCCGCCATCGCGGCCCAGTTCGCCGCCGCTCGGGCCGAGGGCTTGTGGCACCCCCGCCGCAACGCGATGGCGGCATGATCCGCGGCTGGTGCCCGACCGTGCACGCCCCCATGCCGACCGGGGACGGCCTGCTGGCGCGAGTCAAGCCGTTCGGCGGCCGCTTGCCTGCCGTGGCGTTGCGGGCGCTGGCGGAGGCGGCCGCGGCGTTTGGCAATGGCGCCATCGAGCTGACCAGCCGGGGCAACATCCAGGTCCGCGGCCTGCGCGACCCCGCTGCGTTCGCGCGGGCGATGCTGCGCGCCGGGCTGGCGGATGCGGACCCGGTCCGAGAGGCGCGGCGCAACGTGGTGACGGTGCCGCCATGCGACGACCCGCTGGTGGCTGCTGTGGAGGAGCTGCTGACGGAGACGGCGGGGCTGCCGGAGAAGTTCTTTGTCACGGTGCGGGGTGAGCAGATTTGGGTGGGCACAAATCTCATCGGTGGCTTGTCCGACCTGAAGGACACCCTCACCCAACCCTCTCCCGCAAGCGGGAGAGGGTTTTTTGGTCTCCCTCTCCCGCCTGCGGGAGAGGGCCGGGGTGAGGGGACTTCCCCCACTCACCTCCTCCATCTCCCGTTCGGCCAAACCACCGCCGCCGACCTCGCCCATCTCGCCACCCAAACCCCCGAACTCCGCACCACCCCTTGGCGCGCCTTCCTCTCCCCCATCCCCGTCCCGGGTTTCCCCATCGAGCCCAGCACCATCGCCGCCTGCGCTGGCGCCCCCGCCTGCGCCAGCGGCACCACGCCCACCCGCGCCGACGCCACCCGCCTGCAAGCCATGGGCGTCACTGGCATCCACGTCTCCGGCTGCCCGAAAGGCTGTGCCCACCCCGCGCCCGCCACCACCCTGGTCGCCCGCAACGGCCGCTACGACCTCGTCCGCCACGGCCGCGCCAGCGACGCCCCCGCCCTCACCGGCCTCACCCTCGAACAAGCCGCCGCCGCCCTATGACATTCAAACAGAGGGGGACCCGCGACTACATCCGCGACGGCGCCGCCATCTACGCCCAATCCTTCGCCACCATCCGCGCCGAGGCCGACCTCGCCGGGCTCGCCCCCGAGGACGCCAAAGTGGCCGTCCGCATCATCCATGCCGCCGGGGACACGGCCATGGGCCCAGCGTTGCGCTTCTCCCCGGGCTTCACCGCCGCCGCCAAAGCCGCCCTGCAGCGCGGCGCGCCCATCCTGTGCGACGCCACCATGGTCGCCAACGGCGTTACCCGCGCCCGCCTGCCCGCCGGCAACCCCGTGCTCTGCACCCTGTCGCACCCCGAAACGCCCGCGCTCGCCCATCGCATCGGCAACACCCGCTCCGCCGCCGCGGTCGACCTCTGGGGCGAGCATCTCGCCGGCGCCTTGGTCGCGATCGGCAACGCCCCCACCGCGCTGTTCCGCCTGCTCGAGCTGCTGGACGCCGGCGCGCCCCTGCCCGCCGCCATCATCGGCCTGCCGGTCGGCTTCGTCGGCGCCGCCGAGTCCAAGGACGCGCTGTGGGCCGATGGCCGCGTTCCCTGCCTCGTGCTGCCGGGCCGCCGCGGCGGCAGCGCCATGGCGGCGGCGGCGGTCAACGCGCTGGCCAGCGAGCGCGAATGAAGGGCACTCTCTATAGTGTGGGCGTCGGCCCCGGCGACCCCGAGTTGATCACCCTCAAGGCCGCCCGCATCTTGGCCGCCGCCCCCGCCTACGCCTTCTTCGCCAAGCGCGGCCGCCCTAGCCACGCCCGCGCCATCGCCGCCGCCCATCTGCGGCCCGGCGCCGAGGCCCTGCGCTTCGACTACCCGTTCACCACCGAACTCCCCGTCACCGACCCGCGCTATCCCGCCAGCATGGCCGCGTTCTACCAGGCCGCCGCCCACACCGTCGCCGACCGTCTGTCGCACGGCAGCTCGGTCGCCCTGCTCTGCGAAGGAGATCCGTTCTTCTACGGCTCGGCCATGTACCTGTTCGACCGCCTCGCCCCGCTGTTCCCGCACGAGGTGGTGCCCGGCATCTCCGGCATGGCCGGCGCATGGTCGCGCGCCGGCGTGCCCATGACCCATGGCGATGACGTGCTCACCATCCTGCCCGGCACCCTCGGCGCCGCCGAACTCACCGCCCGGCTGGCGCAAACCGACGCCGCCGTGATCATGAAGCTCGGCCGCAACATGGACAAAATCCGCAGCGCCCTGCAGGACACCGGCCGCGCCGCCCGCGCCATCTATGTCGAGCACGGCACCATGCCGGGCGAGCGCATCCTGCCCCAGGGCGAACTCCCGGACGGCCCGGCGCCATACTTTTCGCTCGTGCTGGTCCCCGGGCGGCAGGGCCCGCGATGACCGGCTCGCTCACCCTCATCGGCCTCGGCCCGGGCGACCCGGCGTTGCTGCCCCCGCGCGCCGCCGAGGCACTGGCCGCCGCCACCGACCTGGTGGGGTACGCCCCCTATCTCGACCGCGTCCCCACTCAGCCGCAGCAAATCCGCCACGCCTCCGACAACCGCGAGGAACTCGACCGCGCCCGCCACGCGCTGGAACTGGCGGCTGCGGGGCGCCGGGTCGGCGTGGTTTCGGGCGGGGATGCCGGCGTGTTCGGGATGGCCGCGGCGGTGTTCGAGGCGGTGGAGGCCCAGCCCGCCTTCGCCAGCCTGGCCATCGAGGTGGTGCCGGGCATTTCCGCCCTGCTCGCCGCCGCTGCCCGGCTGGGGGCGCCGCTCGGCCATGACTTTTGCGCACTCTCGCTGTCCGACAACCTCAAGCCCTGGCCCACCGTGCTCGCCCGCCTGCGCGCGGCGGCCGGCGCCGGGTTCGTGCTGGCGCTGTACAACCCGCAATCCCGCGCCCGCCCGTGGCAGCTTGCCGCCGCTCTCGACGCCCTTCGCGACGTGCTCCCCGCCACCACCCCGATCGCCTTCGCCACCGCCGTCACCCGGCCGGACGAGCGCGTCGCCATCACCACCCTCGCCGAAGCCGACCCGGCGCTGGCGGACATGCGCACCCTGGTGCTGATCGGGTCCGCCGCCACCCGCCTGGTTTTGCGGCCCGGCGGCGACCCCTGGCTCTACACGCCAAGGAGTGCCGCTTGAGCCTCCAGCCAGGCCAGCGCCCCGGCCGCGTCCGGCACGATGGGCGGCGCGGGCGGCGGCGGGCGCGTCACCATCACCACCTCCACACCCAGCGAGCGCGCCGCCACCAGCTTGCCCGCCACTGCGGCCGCGCCGGAGTTCTTGGTCACCAGCGTGTCCGCCCCGAACCCGGCCATCAGCGCCTGGTCCGCCTCCGCGGTGAACGGGCCGCGCGCCGCGATCACGATGGCGCCGGGCGGCGGATTGGGCGCCGGGTCGACGCTGCGGATCAGGTAGTGGTGCGGCGGGCCGAACAGCGCCACGTCGGTCTGCCCCACCGTGAGGAACACCCGCCGCGGCGTGGCGCCAAGCGCGTCGGCAGCCGCTTGCATGGTGGGCACATGGGTCCAGTCGTCGCCGGGGCCTGGCTCCCAGGGCGGGCGCAGCACGGCCACGCGCGGGAGGCCGGCCGTCGCGGCGCTGGCCTTGATGCGGGCGGCAAACGGGTGCGTCGCGTCGACCAGCGCCGCGATTCGCTCCGCCGTCAGGTATCGCCGCAGCCCCGCCGCGCCGCCGAAGCCGCCGATGCGGCACGGGATCGGCGGCAGCACCGGCGCCTGGGTGCGCCCGGCCAGGGAAAGGATGGGTTGGAACCGGGCATCGCCGGCCAGCGCGCCCGCGATCGCCGTCGCCTCCGTCGTTCCCCCGAGAATCAGCACACGCATGGGGCGATGCTGCCATGACCGCCCCCTGGTTGGCGATGATCGGCATCGGCGAGGATGGCTGGCTGGCCCCGCCCGCCCGCGCCCTGGTCGAAGCCGCGGGACTGGTGGTGGGCGGCCGCCGTCACCTCGCTCTGGCGGACGGGCTGATCCGCGGCGAGCGCCTGCCCTGGCCCAGCCCGATCGAGGCCGCGTTTCCCGCCATCCTGGCCCGGCGCGGCCGCCCCACCGCCGTGCTCGCCTCGGGCGACCCGTTCTGCTTCGGCATCGGTGCCACGCTCGCGGCCCACGTGCCTGCGGCGGAAATGCTGTGCCACCCGGTGCCTTCCGCCTTCGCCCTGGCCCGCGCCCGGCTCGGCTGGGCCGCCGCGGATGTGGCCGAACTCTCCGCGTGCGGCCGTCCGCTGGAGGCGATCATCCCGGCCGCCTTGCCGGGCGCCCGCCTGCTGGTGCTCTCCGCCGGGTCCGACACGCCCGGGGAGTTAGCCGCCCTTCTGGTGCGGCTCGGCTTCGGCGCCTCCGCCATGGTGGTGCTGGAGGCGATGGGCGGCCCTGCCGAGCGCCTGCGCCACACCACGGCCGAGGGCTTCGACTTAATTGGCGTCGCCGCCCTCAACACTGTGGCAGTCACCGTCGCGGGGGCTACGCCTCGCCACCTCGCCACGGGGCTGCCCGACGCCGTCTTCGCGCATGATGGCCAGCTCACCCGCCGCGAAATCCGCGCCGTCACCCTCTCGAGCCTGGCCCCGCGCCCTGGCGAGCTGTTGTGGGACGTTGGCGCCGGCGCCGGGTCGGTCGGCATCGAGTGGATGCTTCGCTGTCCGTCGTTGCGCACCATCGCCATCGAGGCCAACGCGGAGCGCGTGGTCCGCATCGGCCGCAATGCAGCGGCGCTGGGCGTGCCCGGCCTGCGCGTGGTGCATGGCGAGGCTCCGGCCGCGCTCGCAGGCTTGCCCACGCCCGACGCGATCTTCCTGGGCGGCGGCGCGCACCAGTTCGACATCATCGAGACCGCCTGGGCCGCGCTCCCGCCCGGCGGCCGCCTGGTGGCCAACGCGGTGACCGTGGAGACCGAGCTGGCTGTGCTCACCGCGCAGTTCAGGCTCGGTGGCACGATGGTGCGGCTGTCCGTCGGGCGGCTGGACCCGGTTGGCCCGATGCATGCCTTCCGGCCTGCCATGACGGTGACGCAGTGGCAGGCGGTGAAGCCATGATCGTCGCCGGGATCGGCTGCCGGCGTGGTTGCCCGGCGGAGGACATCGTGGCGTTGGTGCGCTCGCTCGGCGGGGCGGACGTTTTGGCGGCGCCGGAGTGGAAGCGGGATGAGGCTGGTCTGCAGCAGGCAGCCGCCACGCTGGAAGTCCCGCTCCAGTTCGTCAGCCGGGCTGAGCTTGTGGCGGTGCAGGCGCTCTGCCCCACGCAGTCGGCTGCGGCGTTGCAAGCGGTTGGTGTTGCCTCGGTGGCGGAGGCAGCCGCGCTGGCGGCGGGTGGGCGCTTGCTGCGGGCGCGGGTGGTGCTGGGTATGGCCACGTGTGCGGTGGCTGAGCTGCCAGCACCCCTCACCCAGCCCTCTCCCAGAGGGAGAGGGCTTGCCGCAGCTCACCCACCCTCTCTCCCGCTTCTTCTCCCTCTCCCTCTGGGAGAGGGTCGGGGTGAGGGGCCCGGCCGGGGTGAGGCGCCCACGCGGCCCACGCCGCCTGCACACCCCGCATGACCATCCACTTCATCGGCGCCGGCCCGGGAGCGGCCGACCTCATCACCCTGCGCGGTGCCCGCCTGCTCGCCGCCTGCCCGGTCTGCCTCTACGCCGGCTCCCTCGTCCCGCCCGACCTGCTCGCCCACTGCCCCCTAGGCGCCCGCCTGGTCGACACCGCCCCGCTCGACCTCGACGCCATCGAGGCCGAGTTCCTCGCCGCCAACGCCGCCGGGCAGGACGTCGCCCGCCTGCACTCCGGTGACCTCTCGCTCTACAGCGCCGTCGCCGAGCAACTGCGCCGCTGCGAGCGCCACGGCATTCCCACCACGCTCACCCCCGGCGTGCCCGCCTTCGCCGCCGCCGCCGCCGTGCTCGGCCGTGAGCTCACGGTGCCCGGCCTGGCCCAGACCGTCGTGCTCACCCGCCTGCCGGGCCGCGCCTCCGCCATGCCGCCGGGCGAGGACCTGGCCGCCTACGCCGCCACCGGCGCCACCCTCGCCATCCATCTCGCCGCCGCCATGATCGAGCAGGCGTGCAGCCTCCTCGCCCCGATCTACGGCCCCGACTGCCCCTGCGCCCTCGTCATCCGCGCCACCTGGCCGGACCAGCGCATCCTCCGTGCCACCCTCGCCACCCTGGACGCGACCGGCGTCGAGCGCACCGCCCTGCTCCTGGTCGGCCCGGCGCTCGAGCCCGGCGAGTTCAGCGAGAGCGCGCTCTACAGCCCCGATTACCGCCGCCGCTATCGTTCATGAACCGCCAGCAACGCCCCATCGCGCCCGAACACCGCCACACCCAGCATCACCGGAGCGCCATCCAGCGCCGCCTGCGCCGCCTGCCAAGCCCCCGCCGCGACCACCTCCGCCAGGCCGGGCGCCAGCAGGAACGCCTCCGCCACGCTGCCCGCCTGCGCCACCTCCGCCACGCCCACCAATCCGGCCAGCGCCGCCATGTCCACCGACCCCCGCTTGCTGTGCAGGTCCATCCGCCCCTGCGCCAGCTTGCTCATCTTCGCCAACCCGCCCGCGATCGTCAGCCGCGGCACCGGATGCCGCCGCACGTAGCGCAGCAGCGCGCCCACGAAGTCGCCCATCTCGATCAGCGCCATCTCCGGCAGCCCATGCAGCGCCGCCACTGCCTCCTCGCTGGTCCGCCCGGTCGACCCGGCGATGTGCCCGATCCCCGCCGCCCGCGCCACGTCCACGCCGCGATGGATGGTGTCGATCCAGGCGGCGCAGGAGAACGGCACCACGATGCCCGTCGTGCCCAGGATCGACAGCCCACCCACGATGCCCAGCCGGCCATTCAGCGTGCGCTCCGCCAGGCGCTCACCACCATCGACGCCGATTTCCACCTCCACCGCCGCCGGCCCCACTTCGGCCAGCGCGTCCCGGATCATCTGCCGCGGCACCGGGTTGATCGCCGGCTCGCCGGGAGGGATCGGCAGCCCGGCGCGCGTGACCCTGCCCACGCCTGGCCCAGCGCGGAACAGCACGCCGGGTCCGCCGGGCCGCACGGTGACGCGGACCAAGGCGCCATGGGTCACGTCCGGATCGTCGCCGGCGTCTTTCACCACGGCAGCTTGCGCGGCGCCGTCGATCAGCCGCGCTTCGGCCAGTGCGAAGCTGGCGCGGCCGCCGCGGGGCAGGGGGATGCTCACCGGGTCGGGGAAGGCGCCGGTGTGCAGCGCGGTGAACGCCGCTTTGGCCGCCGCGGTGGCGCAGGCCCCCGTGGTCCAGCCGCGCCGCAAATGGGTCCCGTCCGACATCGGCCTACTCTAGCATGAGCCCGCCCACTTGGCTGGTGGCTGCCCCTCGATCGGGCGCCGGCAAGACCACCGTCACGCTCGGCCTCGCCGCCGCCCTGCGCCGCCGCGGACTGGCCGTGCACACCGCCAAGGCCGGACCCGACTACATCGACCCGGCGTTCCTCGCCGCCGCCTCGGGTGCGCCGAGCGTGAACCTGGACAGTTGGGCCATGCCACCCCCCTTGCTCGACAGGCTGTTCGCCCGCGCCCAAGACGGCGCCGACATCCTGCTGGTCGAGAGCGCGATGGGACTGTTCGATGGCGTGGCGGGCAAGCCCGACGGCGTGGCGGGCAAGCCCGGCCGCACCGGCAGCGCCGCCGACCTCGCCCGCCGCTTCGGCATTCCCGTGCTGCTGGTGCTGGACGTGTCCGGCCAGGCGCAAACCGCCGCCGCCGTCGCCCACGGCCTGGCGCATTTCGACCCGGCGGTTCGCATCGGCGGCGTGATCCTGAACCGCGTCGGCAGCGACAAGCACCGCCGCGCCGCCGCGGCGCTGATGCGGCAGCCCGTGCTCGGCGCCATCCCGCGCGACGCCACACTCGGCCTGCCCGAGCGGCATTTGGGCCTGGTGCAAGCCGGTGAACACGCAGGACTTACCGCCCTGCTCGACACCCTCGCCAACACGCTGGAAACAAGCATCGACCTCGACCGCCTCCTTCTCCCTCTCCCTCTGGGAGAGGGCCGGGGTGAGGGGTACACCCACGATCCCGACATCGGGGCCGCCCCTCACCCAACCCTCTCCCAGGGGGAGAGGGCTTTCAAGGAGATCGACCCCCCCGGACAGCGCATTGCGCTCGCGCGGGACGCGGCGTTCACCTTTCTCTACCCACACCTCCTCACCGCCTGGCGCGAGGCGGGCGCCGAGATCTTCCCGTTCTCCCCCCTCGCCGACGAAGCACCACCCGACGCGGCCGACTGCTGCTGGCTTCCCGGCGGCTATCCCGAGCTCCACGCCGCGGCACTCGCCGCCGCCACCGGGTTCTTGGACGGCCTGCGCGCCTTCGCCGCCACCCGTCCCGTGCATGGCGAATGCGGCGGCTACATGGTGCTCGGCCGCACCCTCACCGACGCCGACGGCACCGCCCACCCCATGGCCGGCCTGCTCGACCACGCCACCAGCTTCGCCCGGCGCAAGCTCCACCTCGGCTACCGCCGTGCCACTCTCTCCGGAGGCGCCACCGTCCGCGGCCACGAGTTCCACTACGCCACCGTCATCGATCCGGGCGCCGACGCCCCTTACGCCCGCATCACCGACGCCGCCGGCGCGCCACTCGGCCCGGCGGGGGGGCGCCGTGGCCACGTCGCCGGGTCGTTTTTCCACGCCATCGCGGCCGAAACCGAATGACGCTCGAGCACCTGCACGCCCTGCTCCGCGCTCTCCCGCCCGGCGACGCCGCCGCCGCGTCCGCCGTCGCGACCCGGCAGGACACGCTGACCAAGCCGCCGGGCAGCCTCGGACGGCTCGAGACGTTGGTCGCCTGGCTGGCACGATGGCAAGGCCGGGCGGTCCCGCGGCTGGACGACGTGCGCGTGCTGGTGTTCGCTGGCAATCACGGCGTGGCCGGGCAGGGCGTCTCGCCGTATCCGGCCGCCGTCACCGCCCAGATGGTGGCCAATTTCGCGGCCGGCGGCGCGGCCATCAACCAACTCGCCAGCCTCGCCGGCGCGACCCTGCAGGTAGTCCCGCTCGCGCTCGACAGCCCCACCGCCGACATCACCCAAGCCCCCGCGATGACCGTGGCCGAGTTCGCCGCCGCCGTCGCCGCTGGATGGGGCGCGGTGGCGCCGGGCACCGACCTGCTCTGCCTGGGCGAGATGGGCATCGGCAACACCACCGCGGCGGCCGCGCTCTGCACCGGGCTGTTCGGCGGCAACGGTTGGGCCGGCCGCGGCACCGGAGTCGACGACGCCGGGCTCGCCCGCAAGCAGCAGGCGGTAGACCGCGCCGCCGCACTGCACGCCGGGCAAGACCCGCTCGAACTCGCCCGCCGTCTGGGTGGCCGCGAACTGGCCGCCATCCTTGGCGCGGTCGCCGCCGCCCGGCAGCAGGGCGTGCCTGTGCTGCTGGACGGCTTCGTCTGCACCGCCGCCGCCGCGCCCTTGGCCAAGCTTGCGCCGGGCGCGCTGGACCACTGCCTCGCCGCCCACGTGTCCGCCGAGACCGGGCACCGCCGGCTGCTTGCGGCACTCGGGCTGGAGCCGCTGCTCGACCTCGGCGTGCGCCTGGGCGAGGCCTCCGGTGCCGCGCTCGCCGTGCCCCTGCTGCGGGCGGCGCTCGCCTGCCACACCGGCATGGCGACCTTCGCCGAGGCGGCGGTGGCCACCGCCCCGTGAAACGCCGATGGGCGGAGTTCCTGGCGGCGCTCACCCTGCTCACCCGGCTGCCGGTCAGCCGCTTTGTCACAACCTTTCCGGCGCCAGGCGATTGCGTCTGGGCCTATCCGTTGGTGGGGCTGGTGGTCGGGGGCATCGGGGGGGCTACCCTCTGGCTGGCCCGCGCGGCGGAGCTTGCACCCGCTTTGGCCGTCATCCTCGCGCTGGCCGCCACCGCACTCGCGACCGGAGCCTTGCACGAAGACGGGCTGGCCGACACCGCCGACGGCTTCGGCGGCGGCCGCACCCGTGAGGCCAAGCTCGCCATCATGCGCGACAGCCGCATCGGCAGCTTCGGGGCGTTGGCGCTGATGCTGAGCCTGGCCCTGCGCGCCGTGGCGCTCGCCACCACGCCGCGCCCGGTTGTCGCGCTGGTTGCGGCGGCAATCCTTGGGCGGGCGGCGATGCTGGTGCCGCTGTTTGCGCCGGCCGCCCGCACCGATGGCCTGGGTGCCGCCCTGGCCCGGACGCCGCGCCTCGCTCTGACCGTGGGATTGCTGCTCGCCACCCCGCTCGCGGTGGTCTCGCCCGTCGCTGTGCTGGCCGCGGTGGCGGTGGGGCTGGGCATGGTGCTGCTCGCCCGGCGGCAGGTTGGCGGCTTCACCGGAGACGTGCTGGGCGCCACCGAGCAACTCGCCGAATGCGCCGCCCTGCTGTGCTTATGACATTACCCAATCCTCGCCCTCTCCCGCCAGCGGGCGAGGGAGATAAGCGAGCGGCGGCTGACTCTACAGCCCCAGCAGCAGCCGTCTC
Organism: Acetobacteraceae bacterium; assembly: GCA_965198565.1. Lineage (GTDB taxonomy): Bacteria > Pseudomonadota > Alphaproteobacteria > Acetobacterales > Acetobacteraceae > LMUY01. Next base: position 982,173 of record OZ240665.1, read on the forward strand.
GGGTCCTCCACGCCTTCCTTCACCCGCACCAGGAAGCTCACCGCCTCCTTGCCGTCCACGATGCGGTGGTCGTAGCTCACCGCCAGATACATCATCGGGCGGATTTCGACCTTGCCGGCAATCGCCACCGGGCGCTCCTGGATCTTGTGCATGCCCAGGATCGCCGACTGCGGCGGGTTCAGGATCGGCGTGCTCATCAGCGAGCCATACACGCCGCCATTGGTGATCGAGAAACTGCCCCCGGTCAGCTCGTCCAGCTTGATCCCCCCGTCCCGCGCGCGGCGGCCGAAGTCGCTGATGCTGCGCTCGATCTGCGCAATGCTCATCGTGTCCGCGTCGCGCACCACCGGAACCACCAGCCCGTTCGCGCCGCCGACGGCGATGCCCATGTGGACGTAGTGCTTGTAGACGATCTCGTCGCCGTCGATCTCGGCGTTGACGGCGGGGAACTCCTTCAGCGCCTCGACGCAGGCGCGCACGAAAAAGCCCATGAAGCCCAGCCGAGTGCCGTTGTGCTTCTTCTCGAAGGCGTCGCGATACTCGGCGCGCAAGGTCATCGCGGCCGACATGTCCACCTCGTTAAAGGTGGTCAGCATGGCGGCGTTGTTCTGCGCCTCCTTCAGGCGCGACGCGATGGTGCGGCGTAGCCGGGTCATCTTCACCCGCTCTTCGCGCGCAGCCTCCGGCCCAGGGCCACGCGCCGCCGGTGGGGCCGCCGGTGCCGGCGCAGCAGCGGGGCGGCTCAGGAATGCCAGCACGTCGCCCTTGGTGATGCGCCCGTCCTTGCCCGACCCGGCGCCCATTTGCTCGGCGCTGACATCGGCCTCGGCCATCCGCTTGGCGGCGGAGGGCATCGGAGCATGCGCCGCCACGTCGGAGGGCGGGGTGGCCGGCCGTGCCACCGGACCGGCTGGCGCACGCGGCGGCTGCGGGCCGGGGGACGTCGCCTGGGCCTGGGCCTGGGTCTGGCCCTGGACAGGAGCCGGGGCTGCCTGGACGGGGGGCGGCGCCTTGCCCGGGGACGCGGAACTGGCCGGCGTGCTGGGCGGCTTGGCGGGAGCCGCCGCACCGTCGCCCTCTTCCACCGTGCCCAACAACGCGCCCACTTCCACCTCGGCCCCCTCGTCGGCCGCGAGCGCGCCCAAGGTGCCGGCGGCAGGCGAGTTCACCTCTACCGTCACCTTGTCGGTTTCGAGCTCGACCAGCGCCTCGTCCGCCGCAACCTTGTCCCCCGCCTTCTTCAGCCATCGCGCGACGGTGGCAGTGGTGACGCTCTCGCCCAGGGTGGGAACTTTGATATCGGCGGACATGACGGCGGAATCCTTCTCGGCTACTTCAGCATGAGGGCGCGCGCGACCAGGTTGGCCTGCTGCGCGGCGTGAACTTTTGCGAGCCCGGTCGCTGGGCTGGCCGCAGCGTCCCGCCCGACATAGCTCGGCCGCGCGCAGCGATGCCCGGCGTCGCCCAAGGTGCGCTCGATCTTGCGGTCCACGAAGCTCCAAGCCCCCATGTTCTCCGGCTCCTCCTGGCACCAGACCACCTCGGCGTTCGGGTAGCTATTGAGCAGAGCGGTGAGCTGCTGGACCGGGAACGGGTAGATCTGCTCCAGCCGCGCGATCGCCACGTCCTGCACCCCCTTGGCGCGGCGCTCGGCCAGCAGGTCGTAATAGACCTTGCCGCTGCACAGCACGAGGCGCTCCACCGCGTCTGCCGGGCCGATTGCGTCCACTTCGCCGATCACCGGCAGGAAGTGCGACTCCCCGGTGAAGTCGGCCAGCGGCGACACCGCGAGCTTGTGCCGCAGCAGGCTCTTCGGCGTCATCAGCACCAGCGGCTTGCGGAAGTTGCGCTTCAACTGGCGGCGCAGGGCGTGGAAATAGTTGGCCGGGGTGGTGAGGTTGCCGACCGTCATGTTCAGTTCGGCGCAGAGCTGCAGGTAGCGCTCGAGCCGGGCCGAGGAGTGCTCCGGCCCCTGGCCCTCGTAGCCGTGCGGCAGCAGCAGGGTCAGCCCCGACATGCGCAGCCACTTGGTCTCGCCGCTGGCCAGGAACTGGTCGATGATCACCTGGGCGCCGTTGGCGAAGTCCCCAAATTGAGCCTCCCACAGCACCAGCGTGGTCGGGTCGGCCAGCGAGTAGCCGTATTCGAACCCCAGCACGCCCTGTTCTGACAGCAGCGAGTTGAAGATCTCGATCTTGGCCTGGCCCGGCCGGATGTTGTTCAGCGGGAGGTATTCGCGCGCGTCGGTCTGGTCGACCAGCACGGCGTGGCGCTGGCTGAAGGTGCCGCGCTGGCAGTCCTCGCCGGAGAGGCGCACGCGGTTGCCGTCCAGCAGCAGGCCGCCAAACGCCATCGCCTCGCCAGTGGCCCAGTCGATGCCTTCGCCGCTCTCGAACATGGCCCGCTTGGCCTCGAGCTGGCGGACGATCTTGGGGTTGGCGTTGAACCCTTCCGGCACGTGGGCCAAAGCGGCGCCGATCTCCTGCGCCGCCTCGCTGGTCAGCGCGGTGGCCTCTTCCGCCCGCACATCGTCGCCCCAGGCCTGCTTCATCCCGGCCCAGGCGCCCTCGAGCCAGTCCGCCTTGTTGGGCTTGTAGCTCTGCGCCGCCTTGAGGCTTTCCTCGAGTTCGTTGTTGAACTCGTTCCACATCGCGCTGGCCTCTTCCGCCGTGACCGCACCCTCGCGCGCCAACGCCTCGGCGTAGAGCGTGCGAGTGGTCTTCTGCTCGCGGATGGCGCGGTACATCAGCGGCTGGGTGAAAGCCGGCTCGTCGGTCTCGTTGTGGCCGTGGCGGCGGTAGCACACCACGTCCAGCACGAAGTCAGTGGAGAACTCCTGGCGGAACTCGGCGGCCAGGCGGGCGCAGAACATCACCGCCTCGGGGTTGTCGCCGTTCACGTGCAGGATCGGCGCCTGGATCGACTTGGCGACGTCGGTGCAATACAGGCCGGAATAGGCATGCGCCGGCACGGTGGTGAAGCCGATCTGGTTGTTCACCACCAAGTGGATGGTGCCGCCGGTGCGGTAGCCGATCAGCTTGCTCATCGCCAAGGTCTCATACACCAGGCCCTGGCCGGCGAACGCCGCGTCGCCGTGCATGATGATGCCCATCACGCTGTGGCGGCCTTCGGTGTCCCCCGTCGAGTCCTGGCGGGCGCGCACCTTGCCCACCACCACCGGGTCGACCGCCTCGAGATGGGACGGGTTCGGCTGCAGCGAGATGTGCACCGCGTGGCCGGCGGCCTCGATGTCGGTGCTGGTGCCGAGGTGGTACTTCACGTCGCCCGAGCCCTGCACGTCGTCGGGCTTGGGGCTGGCGCCGCCGAACTCGCTGAACAGCGCCGTGAACGGCTTGCGCACCACGTTGACCAGCGTGTTCAGCCGGCCGCGATGCGGCATGCCGATCACCACCTCGTTCACCCCGGCGCGCGCCGCGGTTTCGATCATGGCGTGCAGCGCCGGGATGGTCACCTCGCCGCCCTCGAGACCGAAGCGCTTGGTGCCGACGAACTTCTTCTGGCAGAACGTCTCGAAGCCTTCCGCCTCGGTGAGCTGGCGCAGAATGGTCTTCTTGGCGGCCGCGTCGAACGCGCCGTTCCACATGGCGCCCTCGATGCGGCGTTGCAGCCAATCCTTCTGAACCGGGTCCTGGATGTGCATGTACTCGACGCCGACCGGGCCGCAGTAGGTCTGCCGCAGGGTGGCGAGGATGTCCCGCGGGGTGGCGACCTCGCGGCCCAAGACTTTGTCGATGAAGATCGGGCGGTCCATGTCGGCTTCGGTGAAGCCGTAGGTCGCCGGGTCCAATTCGGGGTGCGGCTTGGGCTTGGTCATGCCGAGCGGGTCGAGCTGGGCTTCCAGGTGGCCGCGCACGCGATAGACGCGGATCATCATCAGCGCCCGCAGGCTGTCGAGCACGGCGGCGCGGACCTGGGTGTTCGCCAGGTCGAACTCGGCCGCGGCGGGCGCTGCCTTGCCGTTCGGCTTGGCTGGCTTGCCGGCTGCGGGCTTGGCCGGCTCCGGCTCGCCGACATCGAACCGCCGCGGCGCCCAGGATGCGCCGGTGGCGTCGGTCAGTACCGAGCGGGCCTCGTCGTTCAGCGCGGCGAACAGCTCGGCAAAGCTGGCATCCACGCTGTTCGGCCGCTCCACCCACCGGGCGTAGAGGTCCGCAATGAACGCAGCGTTCGCGCCGTTGAACGCCGTTGCAAGAATATCGACACCAGCCATTCGGTTCGCCCCTTCGCTCAGCCGCGAGCCTCTAACATGGTCCCGGCTGGGCGCCTTCGCATCAAAATATCATCAGGACTGTCGTTCACACATGGCGCAGGCGGATCAGCCGTTCAGCGCCTTCACCATCGTGCTGCCCAGCGCGGACGGGCTTTCGGCCACGTGGATGCCAGCGATGCGCATCGCCTCGAACTTGGCCGCCGCGGTGTCGCGCCCGCCGCTGATCACCGCACCCGCATGCCCCATCCGCCGGCCCGGCGGCGCGGTCGACCCGGCGATGAAGCCCACCACCTTCTTGGGGCTCTTCTCCCGCGCCAGGAACTCGGCCGCGTCGATCTCCGAAGCGCCGCCGATCTCGCCGATCATGATGATGCTCTCGGTTTCCGGGTCGGCCAGGAACATCTCCAGCACCTCGATGAAGTCGGTGCCCTTCACCGGGTCGCCGCCGATGCCGACGCAGGTGCTCTGCCCCAGCCCGGCCGCCGTGGTCTGCGCCACCGCCTCGTAGGTGAGGGTGCCGGAGCGGCTGACGATGCCCACCTTGCCGCGGCGGTGGATGTGGCCCGGCATGATGCCGATCTTGCAGGCCTCGGGCGTGATGACGCCGGGGCAATTGGGCCCGATCAGCCGGCTGCGCGTGCCCGACAGCGCCCGCTTGACCCGGATCATGTCCTGCACCGGGATCCCTTCGGTGATGCAGACGATCAGCTCCACGCCAGCGTCGATCGCTTCCAGGATGGCGTCGGCCGCGAACGGGGGCGGCACGTAGATGGCGCTGGCGGTGGCGCCGGTGGATTCCACCGCTTCGGCCACCGTGTCGAACACCGGCAGGTCAAGGTGCAGCGAGCCGCCTTTGCCCGGCGTCACCCCGCCCATCACCTTGGTGCCATAGGCAATGGCCTGCTCGGAGTGAAACGTGCCCTGCGCCCCAGTGAACCCCTGGGTGATGACCTTGGTGTTCGCGTCGACCAGAACGGCCATTATGCGGCTTCCTTCACGGCGCGGACCACCTTGGCCGCGGCGTCCGCCAGGTTGTCGGCGGAGATGATGGGCAGCCCCGACTTGGCCATGATCTCCTTGCCCAATGCCACGTTCGTGCCCTCCAGCCGCACCACCAGCGGCACGCCCAGCGACACCTCCCGCGCCGCCGCCACCACGCCCTCCGCGATCACGTCGCAGCGCATGATGCCGCCGAAGATGTTGACCAGGATGCCCTCCACGTTCGGGTCGGACAGGATGATCTTGAACGCCGCCGTCACCCGCTCCTTGGTGGCGCCGCCGCCGACGTCCAGGAAGTTGGCGGGCGAGGCGCCATACAGCTTGATGATGTCCATCGTGGCCATCGCCAGCCCGGCGCCGTTCACCATGCAGCCGATGGTGCCGTCCAGCGCCACGTAGTTCAGGCTGTATTTGGCGGCCTCCAGCTCCTTCGGGTCTTCCTCCGCTTCGTCGCGCAGCTTCTCCAGCTCGGGGTGGCGGAACAGCGCGTTGTCGTCGAACGCCACCTTGGCGTCGAGCGCGATGATCTCGCCCGTGCCGGTCACCACCAGCGGGTTGATCTCCACCGTGTCACAATCGAGCGCGGTGAACGCCGCATACATGGCCGCCACGAACTTGGCGAAGGTGCCGATCTGCTTGCCCTCGAGCCCGAGCGAGAACGCCAGCCGCCGGCCATGGAAGCTCGACAGGCCCGACGCCGGGTCGACCGCCACGCGCAGGATCTTTTCCGGGTGGTGGGTGGCGACCTCCTCGATCTCCATCCCGCCCTCGGTGGAGGCCATGATGGTGATGCGCGAGGTGGCCCGGTCCACCAGCAAGGAGAGATACAGTTCGCGCTTGATGTCGCAGCCGGCCTCCACATAGACGCGGCGCACCTTGCGGCCGGCCGGCCCGGTCTGCTTGGTGATCAGCGTGTGGCCCAGCATGGCGGCGGCCGCCTCCTTCGCCTCCGCCGGGGACTTGGCCAGGCGCACGCCGCCCTTGCCCTCGGGCGCGCCCTCGAACTTGCCGGCGCCGCGCCCGCCGGCATGGATCTGGCTCTTCACCACGTAAACCGGGCCCGGCAGCTTGGCCGCTGCCGCTTCCGCCTCCTCCGGCGTCCAGGCGACATGCCCTTCGAGCACGGCCACGCCGTAGCCCTTGAGGAGCTCCTTGCCCTGGTATTCGTGGATGTTCATCCGGGTCAGCCCACCAGTTTCTTGCAGGCGTCCAGCAATTCGCGTACCGCGCCGCAGCTCTTGTCGAATGCGGCCTGCTCCTCCGGATCCAGCGCGATCTCCACGATCCGCTCCACCCCGCCGGCCCCGATCACCACCGGCACGCCGACATAGAGGTCGCTTACGCCATACTGGCCCGTGAGCATGGCGGCGCAGGGCAGCACCCGCTTCTTGTCCTTCAGGTAGCTTTCCGCCATCGCAATCGCCGAGGCCGCCGGGGCATAGAACGCGCTGCCCTTTTCCAGCAGCTTGACGATCTCGCCGCCGCCATTGGCGGTGCGCTTGACGATGGCGTCGATCTTGTCCTGCGTGGTCCAGCCCATCTTCACCAGGTCCGGCACCGGAATGCCGGCCACGGTGGAGTAGCGGGTGAGCGGGACCATGGTGTCGCCATGGCCGCCGAGCACGAAGGCGGTCACGTCCTCCACGCTCACGTTGAACTCGTGCGCCAGGAACAGGCGGAAGCGCGAGCTGTCCAGCACGCCCGCCATGCCAACCACCTTGTTGGGCGGCAGGCCAGATTTCTGCTGCATCACCCAGACCATCGCGTCCAACGGATTGGTGATGACGATCACGAACGCGTCCGGGCAGTGCGCCTTGATGCCCTCGGCCACGGTGGCGATCACCCCGGCATTCTTGGCCACCAAGTCGTCGCGGGACATGCCGGGTTGGCGCGGGAAGCCGGCCGTCACGATCACCACGTCCGACCCGGCGATGCTGCTGTAGTCGCTGCTGCCCGCCATGTGGCTGTCGAAGCTGTCGACTGGGCTGGACTGCATGATGTCGAGTGCTTTGCCGGCCGCCACGCCGCCGAACACGTCGAACAGGGCGACGTCGCCGAGGTCCTTCAGGCCGACGAGGTGGGCGAGGGTGCCGCCGATATTGCCTGCGCCGATCAGGGCGATTTTGTTGCGAGCCATGGGGGGTATCTCCGGATGCAGCGCCAAGGTGCCCGCCGAGGCGGCCGGCCGTCCGGAAGGCAGTCGTGCCTACTCCATCCGGTCTGGAGGGGCAAGCTGAGCGGGTGCAGCATTCTGACCCATCGACTGAAAGCCCTCTCCCAGAGGGAGAGGGAGTGGCTTCAGCAGACGATCACGGGGTCGCCACGCTCTCGATCAGCACCTCGGGATAGCCCAGCGAAGCCCACAGCGCACACTGGTGCTTGGCCGCGAAGTTGCTCTCCGGCGCGGGCGGGGATGTGAGCGACAGCAAGCGGCTTGCCGGGGCGTAGCTCGGCCAGAACGGCCGGTCTTCCGGCGCTTGCAGCGGCACGCCGATCGGGCCGAGCAGGTCGTCCCGGTTGTTGACGTTGCCCGACGCGGCAAGCGAGGTCCAATAGTCGATGATCTGCCGCGACAGCAGCGCATCGCCGCCGCTGAGCGCCCGGCCAGCGCCGTTATGCCCGAACACATAGGCCAGCTCCGCCGTATGGCTGTCGCCTTGGGTGACGCCTGGGGCTGACGGCACCGGGAAGTTCAGGACCGGGTTCGGCTTGTCGAACTCGTAGCCCCAGACCGGCGTGTAGGCGGCCGCCACCGTGCGGATATGGTCGGTCGGGCAGGCAAAGAAGCTGTCGGTTGCAATCGCCGCAAGGGCGTCACCCGGCGTTGCGTAGTTCGAGAACGGGTAGGCGGCCAGGATCTGGGTGGCGCCGGCCGGGAAATCGGCCGCAATCGTCGCCGTCACCTGGCCCGCAGTGAGCGGCACGTTCGGATTGGCGGCGTTGGTGGCGACCGCGATGAAGTAGGACCCTTCGTTGGCCGTGGTGCCGGCGATGATCGGCACCCGGTTGAACTGGCCCGCCCCGATCAACGCCGCCGGGGCGGCCGGTACGGTGCGGCCATCGAGAAAGGGGCCGCCGTTCACCCCAGCCGCCTCGAGCGCAAGAAAATTCGCCGTCGGCACGGCTCGGAGGCAGGCGGCGGTGTTGTTGGCTGGGTCGCACCCCAAGGCCTCGATCACCGGGTTGTACAGCGCCTCCACCACCGGGAGGGTGACGGAGTTGCCATCATCGCTGCTTTCGATGATGGCCCGGCTGAACAGCCCCGCGGCGTCCGGCGACACGACCTGGTAGAGCACCGAGATGCCGCCCGCACTCTGGCCGAAAATCGTGACGTTGTTCGGGTCGCCGCCAAAGCCAGCGATGTTCTGCCGAACCCAGCGCAGCGCCTGCTGCTGATCCTGCAGGCCGTAGTTGCCGGATGGCCGGCCGTTGTCGGCGTCCAGCCCGGCCGTGGCAAGGAAGCCCAACAGGCTCAAGCGGTAGTTCAGCGTGACCACGACCACGCCGGAGCGGTTCGCGATGTCCACGCCGCTATAATCCGCGCCGCTGTATCCCGGCCCACCCGGGGTGACGCCGCCATTGCCGCTGATGAAGCTGCCGCCGTGAAAGAACACCATCACTGGCCGGTTCCGCACGCCGATGGCCGGCGCATACACGTTGAGGAACAGGCAGTCCTCGTCGCTGCTGGCCGAATGCAGCCGATCGGTCTGCGGACACGGGCTGCCATACTGGGTCGCCGGCAGCGGCGCCGTCCAGGCAGCATGGGGCTGGGGCGGCGCGAAGCGGAGATTGCCCACCGGGGGCGCCGCGTAAGGTATTCCCAGGAAGCTGGCAATCAGGCCGTCGTAACGGCCGATGACATCGCCCTGGGCCGTGTGTGCCCGCGGCGCAATCTCGAATGGTTGGGCAACAGCGGCCGTGCAATAGGCCATCGCCACCGCGACCACGCACGCACTGGCGAAATGGCCGAACCGCAACCCAGCGCGCCGCTTCGAGCGGCGCGACATTATCAAGCGCATACGTTTTCTCCCCTGCGCAATATCCTTTCATGCAACAGGTCCCGAAACAAGTCGCGGATGCTCCCAAGGCGATCGAACGGGGGCGATCGGGTCGGGGCGGGAGTGGGCCAGACCTAGGCGACAGCCCTGCTGCCGCCTCGTTCCCGAGTCACGTCAGGTGCGGCAAGGCTTGCCAGTCCTGCGACTGCATCTCCTCCAGCCGGGACGCCGTGCGCTCGAACGCCTTCGCCCCCTCGCCGCGCTCATACAACTGGTCCGGTGCCGCGTCGGCCGAGGCGATCAGCTTCACCCGGTGCTCATACAAAGCGTCCACCAGCGTGATGAAACGCCGCGCCTCGTCGTAGTTCTCCGGCCCCAGCCGCGGGATGCCGTCCAGCACCAGCGCCTGGTAGTGCGTGGCGAGCGCCAGGTAATCCCCCGGCCCGAGCGGCTGGCCGCACAGCGCGGCGAAGTCGAACCGCGCCACGCCCTCCGCCGCCAGCGGCACCCGCAGCGCCCGGCCCAGCACCGTCAGCCGCTCCGGCTTGGCCGCCACGCCGCCGCTCAGCTCGGTGAACCCCCGGTCCAGCGCCGCGTCCGCCCGCGCGTTCACCGGCACGTGCCACGTCACCAGGCCGCGCAACCGGTGACGGCGGAAATCGCGCTCGCCATCCAGCACCAGCACGTCCAGGTGCTGCTTCAGCAGGGCGATGAACGGCAGGAAAGCGTCCCGACCCGGCCGGCCGCGGAACAGGTCGTCCGGCGCGGTGTTGGAGGTGGCCACCACAACCACGGCACGGTCGAACAGCGCGCTGAACAGCCGCCCCAGGATGATCGCGTCCACCACGTCGTTGACCTGGAACTCGTCGAAGCACAGCAGGGCCGCCCGCTCCGCCACGGCGTCGGCGACGTGGGGGATCGGGTCGGCGCCGGCGGGATTGGCTTGCTTCCAGGCAAACACACGCGCATGCACGCCCTGCATGAAGGCGTGGAAGTGGATGCGCTGCTTTCGCTGCACCTGCGCCTCGGCGAAAAACAGGTCCATCAGCATGGATTTGCCGCGGCCGACCTCGCCGACCAGGTAGAGCCCACTTGGCCCGGCAGGCGCCTCATCGACGGCGCGGCGGCGGAACAGGCGGTTGACGAAGCCATTGCGCTCCGGGTGCAGCGGCGGATCGTAGCCGCGCAGTTTGGCCCAAAGATCCTGCAGGCGCTCGGCCGCGACTGCTTGCGCCGGGTCGGTGCTGAGTTCGCCACTGGCCAGCTTGGCGCGAAAGGCGGAAAGCGGGCCGACGGCAATGTGAGGACTGTCCATGCTGCGACTGCGAATAACCCGGCGGAGACCAGAGTTCAATCAATCGCGAGTGAACCCACTTTCTGAAGGGGTTAGGAGTTGTCGTTCACACGTGCGTGGAAAGGAGGCGGCCGTTTATGAGGACATTCTGCATCGCCATCGCCACCTTGGGCGCTCTGGCTGCGGGCAGCGCGTCTGCCACGCCATCCGCACCGGCCCGAAGCTGCGTCGAGGTCGGCCGCGGCGCAATCCGGGTCGCCGCCACCGTGGCGCGCCGCGAAGATTGCTGCACTGGCCGCATGCAGTGCGCCCAGTTCCTTTCCACCGTGACCGTGATGCGCCCGGGCGGCGACCGGCGCACCTGACCTGCCAGGCTGGCGCTTGAACAGCAGCGCGTCCCCACCGTAGGAAGGCGGCATGGACGCATCCACGCTGACCCAAAGCCTGCTCGATATCGCGCGCCTTGCTGACACGCCGGTCGCGACCGATCCATTCCCGCATGTGGTGGTGCCGAACTTCGTGCCGCCCGAGTTCCTGCCGGACGTGTTGGCCGATCTGCCGCCGATGGCCAGCGGCGGCTCATTCCCGCCCAGCGCGCTCCGCCTGGGGCCCGCCGCCGCCGAACTGGTGCGCCAAATGGAGGCCGCGCCGCTGCGCGAGGCGATCGCCGCCAAATTCGGTCTCGACCTGGATGGTGCCCCGGTGATGCTCACCCTCCGCGGCCGGACCCGTGAGAAAGATGGCCGCATCCACACCGACTCGTCGGCCAAGCGCGTGACCGTACTATTGTACCTGAACCTGCCCGGCGAGGCTTGGAGCAAGCAGGAAGGCTGCCTGCGCTTGCTGCGCAGCCCCACCGACATCGAGGACTACGCCGTCGAGGTTCCGCCGGTGAACGGCACTTTGCTGGTGTTTCCGAACGGCCCCGCCACGTGGCACGGCCATCGCACCTTTGTCGGCGCGCGTCATGCGATCCAGCTCAACTACATGACGGATGACGAACAGGCCCGCGGTGAGCTGCGCCGGCATCGCTGGTCGGCGCTGGTGAAGCGCTTGACGACCTGAGCCCCGAGCCGAGGCCTGACCACCCGGCCGTGGCGGCATCGTGGCTCAATCGAGACAACATCCGGTAAACGGCAGCGCGAGCAGAGTTGCCCAAAGCCTATGCGCGCAGCCATCCCTAACAGCCGATCGGGCGAACTGGTGGAGCTGAGGGGAATCGAACCCCTGACCTCCTCATTGCGAACGAGGCGCTCTACCAACTGAGCTACAGCCCCGCCGTCCTGGCCGCGGACAAATGTCAGCCGGATGGGATCAAGTCAAGCAGACCAGGGCGCTGGGGGGCGCCGGGCCGCCGTCGCCGCGGCGGGCCGTTGCCGGTTGGCCCCCGTGCCGCTAGGGTCCGCCCCCTCGCCAGGGAACCCCAGGGAACCATCGACTTGCGCATCGCAGCCGCCCTCTATCAGGTCTTACAAGAGGTCCTTAACCTTTACTGGTGGGCCGTCATCCTCGCCGCCGTCATGAGCAACCTCATCGCCTTCGGCGTGCTGGACACGCGCAACCGGTTGGTCTGGACGATTGCGGACTTCCTCTACCGCATCACCGAGCCAGCGCTGCGCCGGATCCGCCGCTTCATGCCCACGCTGGGCGGCATCGATCTCAGCCCGTTGGTGTTGCTATTCCTGATCTATATCGCTCAAGCGGTGCTGGCCCAGGTCTATGAATCGCTCGTGATCCCGCTGTTCTACTGATGGCGGAGGTCATCGACGGTAAGCGGGCTGCCGCGGCGCTCCGGGGCCGCGTGGCGCAGGTGGTCGCCGGGCTGCCGTTTCAGCCCAGCCTGGCTGTCGTCCTGGTCGGCGATGACCCGGCCAGCGCCGTCTACGTCCGCACCAAGGACCGTGCGGCGACGCAAGCCGGCCTGGCCGTGCAGACCGTGCGGCTCTCCGCGCAGGCCAGCCAAAGCGAGGTGATTGGCGCCGTCGAACGGCTCAGCGCCGACCCGGCGATCGACGGGATCCTGGTGCAGCTTCCGTTGCCGCACCATCTGGATGCCGCAGCCGTGCTCGCCACGATCGACCCGGCGAAGGATGTCGACGGCTTGACCCTCGGCAACGTCGGCCGGCTGGCGGCTGGGCGGCCGATCCTGACGCTCGACCGGCTGGATGGGGACACGTTGGCGCCGTGCACGCCGCTGGGGGTGATGCGGCTGCTCGCCGGCGTCCGGCCCAGGCTGGCCGGGGCGCGGGCGGTGGTGCTGGGGCGGTCCGCCTTGGTCGGCCGCCCCGTAGCCGCGATGCTGACCGGCGCCGACGCGACCGTGACCCTGCTGCACTCCCGCAGCGTCGACGTGCCTGCCGAATGCCGCCGGGCCGACATTTTGGTGGCCGCCATTGGCCGCCCCGAACTGGTGCGTGGCGATTGGATCAAGCCCGGCGCCATCGTCATCGATGTGGGCATCAACCGGATCGGGTCGGGTTTGGTCGGCGACGTGGCCTACGCCGAATGCGCCATGGTGGCGTCTGCAATCACGCCCGTTCCCGGCGGCGTCGGCCCGATGACGGTGGCTTGCCTACTGGAAAACACCGTCGCCACTGCCCACCGTAGGATGGGTGAGCGCAGCGCGACCCGGCACTAGAAGTCCGTGCAGCGCCCTTTCTGTTCCCAATCGCCATAGCGCGTCGGCTCCGGTCCGGCCGGTCCGCCATACTCTTTCTCGGGCTGAGGCTTGGCTGCGGGAGCCGGACTAGGGTTTGAGGTCGGGGGCTTCTGATCGTCTTCCATGCCCCTCGAGATGGGAGCCGGCCGGCCTTTGGCAACGAGCAAGCCACCATCCGATCACCCCGCTTCCGTCACGCGTCTATTGCGAAGCTCGCATATGTATGCAAGAGGAGTTTCATGGGACTGTTCCGTGTCAGGACGCAACCCGCTGTGGTCGCCAGTGCTTCTGGCCGGGCAAGACAAGAGAATGATTTGAGCAATGACCTCCGCCTTCACTGCAGCGCCCACTCCGCTGACCCACATCGTCCGCGCCATGCTGGCCAACCCCCTGAGCCCCTCGGCTGTTGACGACCTGTTGTTTCTTGAAGCCTGGGAGCGGAACCCGGCGCCGGGTCTGGGCGCGGTGCGCCGGGCCGGCCAGATCCGTCGCGCCAACCCGCAAGTCGCGGCGGCGATCCGTTCGGAGATTGCAGCGCGTTGATGACCCTGCTCGCCGCGATCCCGCTCTCCGGCGTGCGCGACGCCTTGCTCCGCCGCGTGTCCTAGCGCGGCTGCTCGAGGGTGTCTGCCACCTAACTATCCCTTAAACCCGGAACGATTTCCTCCGCCGCGTCGTTTGCCTCTGCAACACAGGGGCACAGCATGGCAAAGATCGCAGTGATTACCGGAGCCGGCGCGGGAGTCGGCCGGGCCACGGTGCGCGAGTTCGCCCGCAACGGCTTCGACGTCGCGCTGCTGTCCCGCGACCCGGGCCGCTTGGCGGCAGCCGCCGACGAGGCGCGCAAAATGGGCGTTCGCGCCCTCCCCATCCCCACCGACGTCGCCGACGCCAGCGCGGTCGAAGCCGCCGCCAGCCGCACGGAAGAGGAATTGGGGCCGATCGACGTCTGGGTGAACGTCGCCATGGCCACCGTGTTCGCCCCGGTCAGCGCGCTGACGCCGGAAGAGGTCGCGCGCGGCACCGCCGTCACCTATCTGGGCCAGGTGCACGGCATGATGTCCGCGCTGAAGCGCATGCGCACCCGCAATCGCGGCGCGATCGTCAATGTCGGCTCGGCGCTGGCCTACCGGTCGGTGCCGCTGCAGTCGGTGTATTGCGGGGCCAAGTTCGCCATCCGCGGCTTCACCGACTCGCTGCGCTCGGAAATCATCCATGACGGGCTGAAAATCACGCTCAGCATGGTGGACCTGCCCGCGATCAACACGCCGCAATTCGATTGGGCGCGCAACAAGACCGGGCACAAGGCCACCCCCGTGCCGCCGATCTTCCAGCCCGAGGTGCCGGCGCGGGCGATCTACTACGCGGCGTGCCATCCGCGGCGGCAGACCTGGATCGGCTTCCCAACGGTGAAGGCGATCCTGGCCAACCGCGTGGCGCCGGGCCTGATCGACCGGTATTTGGCCAAGTCGGGCTATTCGGGCCAGCTGAGCGACGAGGCGGCGCCGGAAGGTGCGCCCGGCAACCTGTTCGATCCCGTGCCCGGAGACTACGCCGCCCACGGCCGCTTCGACGGCCAGGCGCGGCCGCGGAGCTGGGAGGTGTTCACCAGCCGGCACCGCAACGCGATGTGGGCCACGGTGGCAGTGGGCGCCATTCTCGGGCTGCACCAGTTGGCCAAGCGGTTGGACATCTAACCTAGGCCTTCGTTTTGAGGCGCGCGGGCGGCCGAGCCGAGCACCACCAGACCGAAGCCGCCGGCCACCAGGGTCACCACCAGCAGTTCGAGCCGCACGCGCCCGCCGATCGCCACGGCTTCCGCCTGCAGGGCCGCATGCATCGCCGCGCGGGCGGTGGCGACCCGGTCTGCGAGTGGCCCGGCGCCATCGATCACCACGGCGGCGCTATCGTCCAGCCGGTCCCGCAGGCTCTCGAGCGCAGGCTTGTTGCCGCCGGTGGCGAGCGCCTCGTCCAGGGTCGCGTCGCGCGCCATGGCACGTTCGAGCGGCAGCGGTGCGGCGTAGCTGGCGAACAGGCCCATCAGCCCGACCACGCCGAACGCGGCCGCCAGAAATGCCATCCATGTCCCTGTATTTCGCCGCATCATGACCCATTCCGGTTGACAGTCCCGCCGCGCGCCTTTATCGGCACGGCCTCTTTACCTACTCGGGTCCCGACCATGAAAATCCGCAACAGCCTGAAGTCGGCCAAGCTGCGCGACAAGAATTGTCGCGTGGTGCGCCGCCATGGCCGCGTGTATGTGATCAACAAGAAGAACCCGCGCATGAAGGCGCGGCAGGGATAGAGCAAATCAGCCTCGCTGCAACCCTTCTCCCCTCTCTCCCCCTGCGGGAGCGGATCGGGGTGCGGGTGGCGAGGCTCACCAGGCTGTCCCCTGCCGCCGCTTGACCCTGGCGCCTCCCCCGCCTGAAGATGCCGCGATGAGGTGCTTCCGTCCCGCCCTGTCGACGATCCTGCCCTTGAGCCTGGGGGTCATCCTGGCCGCCCATGGCGCGCTGGCACAGCCGTCCCAACCCAACCCGCCGCCCACCCGTCCGACCCCGGCGCAGACGCTCGACCGCCTGTTCGGCTTGTTGTCCGTCGCCCCGGACGACGCGTCGGCTTCGGCGGTGGAGGAGGCGATCCAGGGTCAATGGATCGCGGAGGCGACGCCCGTGACCAAGCTGCTGCTGATGCACGGCTTCAAGGAACTGACCGACAACCAGCCGAACGAGGCGTTCGCCGATTTCGACGCCACGCTCGACTTGCAGCCGGACTTGCCGGAGGGCTGGCATGGCCGTGCCTTAGCGCGGGCGCGGCTGGGTGACACCGCGGGCGCCGAGCGGGACATCGAGCACGTCATTCGCCTGGAGCCGCGGCAGTTTGCTGCGCTCGAGGACCTGTCGCACATGGCGGAAAGCGCCGGGGATTGGCAAGGCGCGCTGGCGGCGTGGCAGGAGGCGCTGGAGATCGACCCTAGGGCGCCCGGTGGCGCAGAGCGGCTGAAGGAGCTGCGCCGCCGGGCCTTTGGCGACCCGACCTAGATCGGGTTACAGCCCGTTCTTCACGTCCGTTGCGCCGCGGGTGACGGCATGGCCCGTGGCCGACACGTCCTCGCCGACGCCCTGGGCAGTGTTGCAACTGCTGAGCATCAGGCCCATGGCCACCAGCAAGGCGGCTGTCGCCGGCATCAACCAGGCGTTAGGCCGCGTGGCTTGGGCTTGAGTTCCTAGGCGCATGATCAACCCTCGTGTTTGGCGCCAATGTGAACGCGCGGACCTACTCGCGGTTGCAATGACGGGCCGGTCGCCAGGAATGGTCCTGCTGGTCGATCTTAATGTCTTTTTAGGGTCGCTACAGCAGGATCGGATGCGGATGAAGCGTTTGACCATCCTGATTCGCGCGAAGTATGCTACCGAGTCGGCATGGTAATGGTGATTTAGGGAGTGACGCGATGAGCGAGACGAGATTGTCGACGCGAGTCGTGCGGGTAAAACTCGAGGAGAGACATCCAGGACTATTTTATGCGACGAGCCCGGATTTGCGCGGCTTGTTTGTTGCTAAACAATCGCTTCAAGAGGTGATTGAAGCCCTTCCTGAGTCAATTCGAGCGCTCTATGCCGTCGGCGGGGAGGCCATGATCGTCGAAGCGGTCGGTGAAGGCCGCGAGCCGCATGAATGGGTGGTCATGCCGGTCGGCGCTGCCGAGGCAGCTTTAGCTCACACAAAACGGCATCCGATGCTGATTTCTGGTTAGCTACAGGATAGCTTCAAAATCTTGCAGGAAGAGCCAGAGCTTTTCTGGCGTGAGGTCCTCCGGCTTTGCAATGCCATGAGGTTCGCCATTCCTGTCGAGCCACACGCCGGGAACATCGGATGGGCGTAGCCCAAGAACTCTGAGACGAGCATAATACGCCTGTGGCGTGATAGACTCAGGTGGCTGGAAATCAGGTGCATTACCTGATCTCCAGACTTATCGTATAGCCTACTCGCACTTCGACCAGCCGCACTGCAGGCAGCTCAGGCAGCCCGCCTCCCGCACAAGCCCCGGCTGGCTGCACTTCGGGCACAGCGGCCCAAGCTGGGGCGCCGCCATCATTCCAGGCTTGAGCACCACGGGCGGCTCACGGGTCAGGAACCCAGTCTCGATCATGTGGCGCTCTATCACGTCGCCAATCGCCGCCACCAACGACGGCACATAATGGCCGCCCTGCCACTGGCCACCGCGCGGGTCGAACACCTGCTTCAGCTCCTCGGCCACGAACGCCACCTCGCCGCCGCGGCGGAACACGGCGCTGATCATCCGGGTCAGCGCCACCACCCAGGCGTAATGCTCGAGGTTCTTGGAATTGACGAACACCTCGAACGGCCGCCGCACGCCATCCTGCTCGACGTCGTTGATGGTGACGTACATGGCGTGCTCGCTGTCCGGCCAGCGCAGCTTGTAGGTGTTGCCCGCCAGCTTGTCGGACCGCACCATCAGCCCGTCGGCTGGCGGCAGCGGCGGCGCCGGCGGCGTCTGCGGGTGCACCGCCTCCGCCGGCTTCACCTCCAGCACCGACCCGGTGATCGCGTTCGGGCGGTAGGTGGTGCAGCCTTTGCAGCCGCTGGCATAGGCGTCGAGGTAAACCTGCTGGAACGCCTCGAAGCTGATGTCCTCGGGCACGTTCACCGTCTTGGAAATCGCACTGTCGACATGGCGCTGCACCGCAGCCTGCATGCGCACATGCTCGGCGGGGGTGAGGTCCTGCGCGGTGACGAAGGAGGGCGGCAAGGGCGTGTCGCCATGCAGGGCGCGGAAGCGGCGCAGCGCGTAGTCCGACACCTCCTCCTCCACGCGCGTGCCGTCCGGCTGCAGCACGCGTCGGGTGTAGGCCAGGGCGAACACCGGCTCGACCCCGGAGGAGACGTTGTCTGCCACCAGCGAGATCGTGCCCGTGGGGGCCACCGAGGTCAGCAGGGCGTTGCGGATGCCGTGCTCGGCGATCAGGGCGCGCACGTCGGCGTCCAGCTCGCGGATGGTCTCGCCGGCGAGGTAGGCGGCCTCGTCGTACAGCGGGAAGGCGCCTTTTTCGGCGGCCAGGTGCGCCGAGGTGATGTAGGCGGCGCGGTTGATCTGCCGGGCCCAGTCGCCGGCCCGGTCGGCCGCGGCGGGCGAGCCGTAGCGCAGGCCCACCATGGCGAGCGCGTCGGCCAGCCCGGTGATGCCCAGCCCGATCCGGCGCTTGGCCTCCGCCTCGCGGCGCTGCTCCTCGAGCGGGAAGCCCGAGACGTCGATGGTGTTGTCCATCATGCGGATGGCGGTGGTGACCAGCTCGGCCAGTTCGGCCTCGTCCAGCCGGGCGCCGGGGGTGAACGGGTTCTGCACCAGCCGGGCCAGGTTGATCGAGCCGAGCAGGCAGGCGCCATAGGGCGGCAACGGCTGCTCGCCGCACGGGTTGGTGGCGTGGATGGTCTCGCAATAGTGCAGGTTGTTCCGCGCATTGATGCGGTCGATGAAGATCACGCCGGGCTCGGCGTAGTCGTAGGTGGCGCGGGTGATGCTGTCGAACAGCTCGCGGGCACGAATGGTCTTGTAGGTGCGGCCGGCAAAGCTGAGCGGCCAGGGCGCGTCGGCGGCGACGGCGGCCATGAACGGGTCGGTGGCGAGCACGGAGAGGTTGAAGTTGCGCAGGCGGCCGACTTCGCGCTTGGCGGCGATGAAAGCCTCGATGTCGGGGTGGTCGCAGCGCATCACCGCCATCATGGCGCCGCGCCGGGCTCCTGCGGACATGATGGTGCGGCACATCGCGTCCCACACGTCCATGAACGACAGCGGCCCGGAGGCGTCGGCGCCCACGCCTTGCACGGGCGCGCCCTTGGGACGGAGGGTGCTGAAGTCGTAGCCGATGCCGCCGCCCTGCTGCATGGTGAGGGCGGCTTCGCGCAGGTTGGTGAAGATGCTGCCGAGGTCGTCGCCGATCTCGCCCATCACGAAGCAGTTGAACAGCGTGACCCGGCGGGCGGTGCCGGCGCCGGACAGGATGCGGCCGGCAGGCAGGAAGCGGAAGCCCTCGAGGGCACGGTAGAACTCGGGTTCCCAGCGCGAGGGCTCGGCTTCGGCGGCGGCCAGCGCGCGAGCGACCCGACGCCAGCTATCCTCGATGGTGCGGTCGATGGGAGTGCCGTCGGGCGACTTCAGGCGGTATTTGGCGTCCCAAATCTGCCGCGAGATCGGGGCGATGCGGTCCAGGGCGGAGATCGGCGACTCGATGTGCATGTCCATGGGCGCAGACTAACGCGGAGGTCGCGCGGCGTGAAAGGATGGTTGGTCCGGCTGGTGCGTAGGCCGCTCACGCCGACTCCGGCGCCCGGCGTCAGTTCGCCGCCGGCTTGGGTTGGGCGAACACCCGGGCCAGGAAGGCGGCAAAATCACGGTTCGACTCCACCGCCACCGCCGCGTTGCGCCCGATCGGATACGGCCGGCTGCCGGTGCAGAGCGCCAGGCTCACCTTGCGCATGAACGGCCCGTCCATCGGCAGCAGGGTGTTCTCGTCCTCCACCGTGCCGTCGCGGTTCACCATGAAGCTGCAATCCGCCAGGTGCCGCCCGATCGTGCGGGGCGCCATGGGGCCGTCCCACTGATGCACCGCGCCGGGGTAGCTGATGATCTGCACCGCGCTGCCGCCGGCCCGCAGGTCGTCCGCGATCTGCTCGCACCGGCTCGCCCGCATCAGCTCGTCCGACTGGCCGTAGAGCATCAGCAGCGGCGCGCCAGTGGTGCGGCTGTCGCGGAAGCGGGCGATGCACGGGGCGTAGAACGCCACATGCCCGGCGAAGCGCAGGCCCGGCGGCATGAAGCGGTCGGCCATCTGCGCGTACATCGCGTAGGTCGCCGCCATGCCGCCATAGGAGAAGCCGGCGAGGACCACCCGGTGGGGGTCGATGTCCGGGCGGGAGGCGAGGTAGCGCAGGCCGGCATAGGCGTCGGCGTCGAACATGGTCTCGGTGATATGCAGCACGCGGGCGATGTAGCTCTCGCCCAGGTCGGGGCGGGAGGCATAGGTGTCCACCATCAAGACCGCGATGCCCATCGAGGCGAGCGCCGGGCCGTAGCGCTCGCCCCGCTCGTAGGCATTGCCGGCCGAGCCATGCAGCAGCACCACCGCGGGCGCGTGGTCGCCCGGCGCGATGGTGGGGAGAAAGAGCTGGGCCGTCACGTCGCGCGGCTTGGCACGTCCGATGTCGGCGGGGGTGAACGGGTCGCTGCTGTGCAACGTCACCTGCTCGGTGCGCACGCCGGTGACGGTTTGCGCATCCGGCCATGGGTCGGCGATGTGGACGGTGGCGGCCAGGCTGGCGGGCGCGCACCACCCCAGCAGGAGCGCGGCGAGCCCTACAAACAGCCGCATGCTATCTCTCATAGCGGTGAAATGGCGGTGGCGGCGGCTGTGCCCAAGCCTTGGCGTGCGACCGTTGCGGACCGGTTGCGATCGGCCGGCGTTGTGCAGCGCAAGAGCCGGCCCATTGGCGTGGCATCCATCCCGCTCGCCGGCGCGTAAGGCTGGGGTAGACCAAGGAGTTGCGGCGATCTCTCCCTATCCAGCGGCGCAGGTGCGTCCATTGCAACCCACGCGGCTGCTGCGGCGCCTGATCGCCGTGCTGGCGCCGCTGCTGCTGACCGCCTGCCACCATCCCGGCGTCGGCGCCCTGAACGACACGATGTACATGGGCGACCTGACCATCACCCGGAACATCGCCTACGAGCCCGGACCACGCCACGAGCTGGACGTGTACCAGCCGCCACAAGCTGGCAGCGGCCGGCCGCTGGTGATCTTTATCTATGGCGGCGCATGGAGCGGCGGCAGCAAGGACTACTACCCGTTCGTTGCCGCCAGTATCGCCTATCGCGGCGCCGTCGTGATGGTGCCGGACTACCGCGTCTATCCGGAGACGACGTTCCCCGGCTTTCTGCAGGACAATGCCAAGGCCGTGGCCTGGGCCATCGCGCATGCGGCGCAGTATGGCGCCGACCCGCACCACGTGTTCCTGGTTGGCCACTCCGCCGGAGCCTACAACGCCGCCATGCTGGCGCTGGACCCGGCCTGGCTCGGGCAAGTCGGGCTCAGCCCGAGCGACCTGACCGGCGTGGTCGGGATCGCCGGGCCGTATGACTTCCTGCCGATGAACGATCCAGACATCGCGGTGGTGTTCGGCCCCGCCGCGACCAGCCTGTCCAGCCAGCCGATCACCTATGCCAACGCGCACGCCCCGCCGATGCTGCTGCTGGTCGGCAGCGACGACCATACCGTTGGGGAAAAGGACACCATCGCGCTGTTCAATCGGTTGCACGCCTTGGGCGCGCCGGTGGCCGACAAGATCTATCCCGGCATCGGCCATATCGGCATCGTCGCCGCATTCGCCCCCGTGCTGCGCTGGTATGCGCCCACCTTGCACGACACCTTGCAGTTCATCGCCTCCCACCCGGCGCCCACCGGCTAGACCGCTCGGGCGCGGTCCTGTAGCTACCCGGCGTGGTTGCTGGTTCTGACTCCCCTACTCTGGTCACGGGTGCCACTGGTTTCGTCGGGTCTGCCGTCGCGCGGGCGCTGATCGAGCGCGGCCATGCGCTGCGGCTGCTGGTGCGCGAGGGCAGCGACCGCAGCAACATCGCCGGGCTTGCCGCCGAGATCGCGATTGGCGACCTGAAGGACCCGGCGTCGCTCGATCGCGCGGTTCAGGGCTGCCGCTACGTCGTGCACGTTGCGGCTGACTACCGGCTCTGGGTGCCCGATCCGGCGGCCATGAACGCGGCCAACGTGGACGGCACCCGCGCCCTGTTGCTCGCGGCTCAGGCGGCTGGCGTGGAGCGCATGGTGTATTGCAGCAGCGTGGCGGCGCTTGGCCTGGTGGGGGACGGCACGGCGGCCGACGAGACCACGCCCAACGCGCTGCACAAGGTGATCGGGACCTACAAGCGCTCCAAATACCTCGCCGAGCAGGCCGTGCTCGCTCTGGTGCGCGAGCAGGGCGTACCCGTGGTGATCGTGAACCCGAGCGCCCCGGTCGGCCCGCGCGACATCAAGCCCACGCCCACGGGCAAGATGATCGCCGACACCGCCGCCGGGCGCATGCCGGCCTATGTCGACACCGGATTGAATGTGGTGCACGTGGACGATGTGGCCGCCGGGCATGTTCTAGCGCTCGAGCGCGGCCGCGTGGGCGAGTGCTACATCCTGGGCGGGACGGACATGGACATGGCGAGCCTGCTGGCGCTGGTGGCCGAAGCCGCCGGCCGCAAGCCGCCGCGGGTGAAGCTGCCCATCCGCGCGCTCTACCCGGTGGCGTTGGCGAGCGAGGCGTTGGCGACGGTGGCCGGGATCGAGCCGCTGGTGACGCGCGAGGTGCTGGCGATGGCGAAGAAGAAGATGTTCTTTTCCTCCGCCAAAGCGGTGGCCGAGTTGGGCTACAGCTTCCGGCCGCCGCGCGAGGCGGTGGCGGACGCGGTGGCGTGGTTCCGCGCCCAAGGCCGGCTATGACGCTGCTGGGCGTGCTGTCGCTGCTGACCTGGGCGTATCTGTGGGTCGCGCATGGGCGGTTCTGGTCCGCCGGGCCGAGCCTTTCACCCGCTGTGCCCAGGAATGCGGTTCCGATTGATATCGTGGTGCCGGCCCGCGACGAGGCGGAGGGGATCGAGGCCTGCCTGCGCTCGCTGCTGGCGCAGGATTACGCCGGGCCGGTGCGCATCATCGTGGTCGACGATGGCAGCAGCGACGGGACGGGCGAGATCGCGCGGGGGCTTGCACCCACACCTACGCCAGAAGGCCCTCTCCCTCTGGGAGAGGGTAGGGGTGAGGGGCACCCTGACGGATCGGCGCCAGTGGCAAGCTCCCTCACCCAACCCTCTCCCAGAGGGAGAGGGCTTTTTCAAGGAAGGCGAGTGCTGCACGTTCTCACCGGCCGCCCGCGTCCGGCGGGGTGGAGCGGGAAGCAGTGGGCAGTGCAACAGGGGGTGCAACACGCCACCGCGCCGCTGCTGCTGCTGTGCGACGCCGACATCGTGCACGACCCGGCGCATCTCGCCACCCTGGTCGCCAAGCTCGAGGCCGACCGGCTCGACCTGGTGTCCGAGATGGTCGCACTCAACTGCGCCAGCCCGGCCGAGCGCGCCCTCGTGCCGGCCTTCGTGTTCTTCTTCCAGCTCCTCTACCCCTTCGCTACGGTGAACGATCCGCGCCGCAGGGCGGCGGCGGCGGCGGGGGGCACGATGCTGGTGCGGCGCGACGCGCTCGAGCGGGCGGGCGGGATCGAGGCGCTGCGCGGCAAGCTGATCGACGATGTGGCACTGGCGGCCCTCATCAAGCGGAACGGCCGCATCTGGCTCGGCCATAGCCAGCTCGCCCGCTCCATCCGGCCCTATCCGCACCCGGCCGATGTGTGGCGCATGGTGGCGCGCACCGCCTATGTGCAGCTCCGCTTCTCGCCGCTGCTCCTGGCCGGGACCATTGCGGGGCTCGCGCTAGTCTGGCTGGTTCCGCCGGGGCTGGCGGTGTTCGGCCATGGGTGGGCGCGCCTGGCGGGACTGGCCACATTCGCCGCCGCCTGCGCCAGCTACCTGCCGACCTTGCGCCGGTTCCGGCTCAACCCGGCCTGGGCGCTGCTGCTGCCGGCCGTTGCAAGCTTCTACATGGCCGCGACCATCGGCTCCGCCGTCCAGCACCATCGCGGGCGCGGGGCGGTGTGGAAGCGCCGCTCCTACGGCGAGGTGGGGCTATGAGCGGGCTCGCGGTCGAGGCGCCGTCCGGCAAGGGGCGCACGGACGAGAACTTCCCCGTCGGCTCCCGGCTCATCCGTGCCTCGCTGCGGCCGCATGTGCACGCGTTCTACGCCTTCGCTCGCAATGCCGACGACATTGCCGACAGCGCCACCCTGCCGCCGGCGGAGAAACTGGCGCGGCTGAACACGATGGAAGCGGTGCTGCAGGGCGAGACGGACGCCGGGTCCCCCACCGCGCTCGCCTTGCGGAGCAGCCTGGCGGAGACCGGGGTGACGGCGCAGCACGCGCTGGACCTGCTGCGTGCCTTCAAGCAGGACGCGACCAAGAGCCGCTATGCCTCCTGGGACGAGTTGCTCGACTACTGCCGCTTCTCCGCCATGCCGGTCGGGCGGCACGTGCTGGACCTGCATGGCGAGGCGCGCGCCACTTGGGAGGCCTCCGACGCGCTGTGCGCCGCGCTGCAGGTGCTCAACCACCTGCAGGACTGCGGCCGCGACCTGGCGGAGATCGACCGCTGCTACCTGCCGCAGGACCTGCTCGACAGTGCTGGGGCGAGGGTGGAGGAGCTGCGGGCGGGCGCCGCCACGCCAGGGCTGCGCCGGGTGCTGGACGAGCTGCTGCGCCGGACCGATGCGCTGAACGCGGTGGGGGCCGGCCTGCCCCGCTGCGTGCAGGATCGATTCCTGCGCACCGAGACCGCGGTCATCACCGGGCTGTCACAGCGCCTCGCCCGCCGGCTGCATCGGGGGGATCCGCTGGCGAGCCGGGTGAAGCTGCGCCCGGTGGACGTCGCGGCCAGCGTGCTGCTCGCCCTACCGCGGCTGCGATGAGCCAAATCGCCGCCTTGGGGGCCAGCCCCGCCGACCTGCAAGCCGTCGAAGCCATCGTGCAGCGCGCCGGCACCTCGTTCTACCGCGGCATGCGGGTGCTGCCGCCGGACCGGCGCTCGGCAATGTATGCCATCTACGCCTTCTGCCGCCTGGTGGACGACGTGGCCGACGAGCCCGCCGCCATCGAGGCCAAGCGCGCCGGCCTGGCGCAGTGGCGCGATGCGATCGCCGCCGTCTATGCCGGCATCGGGCACGACCCGGTGACCCGCGTGCTGGTCCTCGCCGTGCAGCACTTCTCGCTGCGCCAGGACGACTTCATCGCCGTGGTGGACGGCATGCAGATGGACGCCGAGACGGTCATCGTGGCGCCCGACCTCGCCACGCTCGACCTGTATTGCGACCGGGTCGCCGCCGCCGTGGGGCGGCTCTCCGTGCGCGCGTTTGGCGACGCCTCGACCGCTGCGGACGAGGTTGCCCACGCGCTGGGGCGGGCGCTGCAGCTCACCAACATCCTGCGCGACATCGCGGAGGACGCCGGGCGCGGCCGCCTCTATCTGCCAGCGGAATGGCTGGATGAGGCGGGTGTGCCGCGGGATGCCGCCGCCGCCTTGACCGCGCCGGGCCTGCCGGCCGTGTGCGACCGCATGGCGGCACAGGCGCATGCGCAGTTCGCCCGCGCCCATGCCGCCATGCGCCGGTGCGACCGCGCCGCGATGCGGCCGGCCCGGCTGATGGGCGCCACCTACAACGCCCTGCTCGCCCAATTGGAACGGCGCGGCTGGCGCGACTTGCAACAGCCGGTGCGCCTGCCGAAATGGCGCAAGCTGTGGATCGCCGGACGCCACTACCTATGAGACGCGCGCACGTGATCGGCGCCGGCATGGCCGGTCTGGCCGCCGCCTTGGCGTTGGCGGACGCCGGCTGGGCCGTCTCGGTGTACGAAGCGGCCCCCGCGGCGGGCGGGCGTTGCCGCTCCTACCACGACAAGGAGCTCGACTGCCGGCTCGACAACGGCAATCACCTCTGGCTTTCCGGCAACCGCGCGATCGCGGGGTTTCTGCGCCGGGTCGGCGCCAGCGACCGCAAGGCTGGGCCGGCCGAGGCGATGTTCCCGTTCTTCGACCTTGCCACGGGGCGAAGCTGGACGGTGCGGCCCAATGCCGGCGCCTTGCCATGGTGGGTGTTTTCCCCGTCCCGACGCGTTCCCGGCGCCAGCCTGGCTGAATATGCCGGCTTGCTGCGCCTGCTGCGTGCCGGCCCGCGCGCCACGGTGGCAGAGGTGCTCCGCCCCGGCGCGCTCTACTCCAAGCTGCTGGAGCCGCTGGTGATCGCCGCGCTCAACACCGCCCCGGCCCGCGGCAGCGCCCGGCTGATGGCCGCCGTGGTGCGCGAAACCCTGGCCAAGGGGGGCGCGGCCTGCATTCCGGCCTATCCGAGCGAGGGTCTGTCGGCCACCTTCATCGACCCGGCGCTGGCCGCGCTGCAGCAAGCGGGTGCGGACGTGCAGCTCGGCCGCCGGGTCACACAGCTCGAGACGGCGCAGGGCCGGCTGGCCGCAATCGGCACCGCCGACGGCCCGGTGGCGCTTGGCGGCGACGACGTGGCCGTGCTCGCCGTGCCGGGACCGGTGGCGCAGACGCTGCTGCCGGGGGTGACGGCGCCCGATCTGTTCGAGGCCATCGTGAACCTGCACTACCGGATCGATGTCGATCCGGGTGCGGCCGGGTTTATCGGGCTGCTGGGCGGCACCGCCGAGTGGGTGTTTGTCAAGCCGGGCGTGGTCTCGGTCACCGTCAGTGCGGCCAATCGGCTGCTGGACCGCTCCGCGAGTGACCTCGCTGCAACAGTGTGGCCGGAATTGCGTGCCGCTCTCCGCATTGCGCACGCGCAACCCCCCAGTCGCGTCGTAAAGGAGAAGAGGGCCACGTTTGCTGCGACGCCAGACGAAGACCGCAAGCGCCCGCCCGCGCGTACCGGCCTGGCCAACCTGGCTCTGGCCGGAGATTGGACCAGCACCGGCCTGCCCGCCACGATTGAGGGCGCGATCAGGTCGGGGCACACCGCAGCGGCAGTCCTCCAGGCTGCCGCCTGAGCCTGGATGTAAGATGCCGAGTGAAACGCTTCTCCGTTCGCAGACCGATGAGCTGCAACTCACCATCGACGCCGCCGCTTCCGCCCTCCTCGCCAAGCAGGCAGAGGACGGCCACTGGGTGTTCCCGCTCGAAGCCGACGCGACCATTCCGTCGGAATATGTCCTGCTCGAGCACTTCCTCGACCGCATCGATGCGCCGTTGCAGGCCAAGATCGGCGTCTATCTGCGGCAGATCCAGAACGGCGACGGCGGCTGGCCACTGTTCCACGACGGCAAGAGTGACCTGTCGGCCAGCGTAAAGGCGTATTTCGCGCTCAAGGCCACCGGCGACGCGGCCGACGCGCCGCACATGGCCCGCGCCCGCGCCTGCATCCTGGCCATGGGCGGCGCCGAGAGCGCCAACGTGTTCACCCGCGTGCAACTGGCGTTGTTCGGCCAGGTGCCGTGGCGTGCCGCCCCGGTGATGCCGGTCGAGATCATGCACCTGCCGCGGTGGTTCTTCTTCCACCTGTCCAAGGTGTCGTATTGGTCGCGCACCGTCATGGTGCCGCTGCTGGTGCTGATGGCGCTGCGCCCGCGCGCCCGCAACCCGCGCGGCATCGCCATCCCCGAGCTGTTCCGCACCCCGCCCGAGCAGGTGAAGCCCTGGATCCACGGGCCGTACCGCTCCGCCTGGGGGTATGTGTTCAAGCTGCTGGACGCGCTGCTCCGCCCCATCGAGCCGCATTTCTCCAAGCAGGGCCGCAAGCGCGCCATCGACGCCGCGGTCGCCTTCGTGACCGAGCGGCTGAACGGCGAGGACGGGCTGGGCGGCATCTACCCGGCCATCGCCAACACCGTGATGATGTTCGACACGCTGGGCTACGCGCCGGACCACCCCCACGCCGCCACCGCCTGGCGCGCCGTGCGCAAGCTCCTGGTGGTCGAGCCCGACCGCGCGTTCTGCCAGCCATGCTTCTCGCCCGTTTGGGACACCGGGCTGGCGGGGCACGCGGTCGCCGAAGTGCAGGGCGTGGCCGCCCCGCTGTCAGCTGCGTGCGACTGGCTGCTGACCCGGCAGGTGCTGGCGCGCGGCGATTGGTGCTTCGTCCGCCCGGATTGCCCGCCCGGCGGTTGGGCGTTCCAATACGCCAACGACCACTACCCGGACGTGGACGACACGGCGGTCGTCGCCATGCTGCTGCACCGGGCCGGCGACGCCACCTACGCCCCCGCCATCGACCGCGCCCGGGACTGGATCATCGGCATGCAGAGCCGCAACGGCGGCTGGGGCGCGTTCGATGCCGACAACCAATACTACTTCCTCAACCACATCCCCTTCGCCGACCACGGCGCCCTGCTGGACCCGCCGACCGAGGACGTGACCGCCCGCTGCGTGGCCTTCCTCGCCCAGTTGGGCCACGCCGCGAGCGAGCCGGTGATGGCGCGCGCGCTCGCCTACCTCAAGCAGCAGCAGCAGGCGGACGGAAGCTGGTTCGGCCGCTGGGGCACCAACTATATCTATGGGACGTGGTCGGTGCTCTGCGCGCTCAACGCCGCCGGGCTGCCGCATTCCAACGAGGCGATCCGCCGCGCCGTCGCCTGGCTGGTCGCGCGCCAACGCGAGGATGGCGGATGGGGCGAGGACGAGGAAAGCTACAACGGCGCCCCGCCCGGCACCTATAAGGAGAGCACGCCGTCGCAAACCGCCTGGGCCCTGCTCGGCCTGATGGCGGCGGGAGAGGTTGCCCACGCAGCCGTGGCGCGCGGAGTGGGGTATCTCCAAAGCACCCAGGGCGCCGACGGCGAATGGACCGAGGCCGCCTACACCGCCACCGGGTTCCCGCGCGTGTTCTATCTCCGCTATCACGGCTACCGGCTGTTCTTCCCGCTCTTGGCGCTGGCCCGCTATCGCAACCTCCTGGGGGGGCCAAGCCACCGCGTTGCGGTCGGATTCTAGCCCGTGATCGGCATCGTCGTCGGCCTGTCCGCCGAGGCGCGGTTGGCGCGCCGCGCGACTGGGCGGGTGGCAGTCGGCGGCGGTGAGGCGACTGGCGCCGCCCGCGCCGCCCGCGCCTTAGCCGAGGCGGGCGTGACGGGGCTGCTGAGCTTCGGCCTCGCCGGCGGGCTGGCGCCAGACCTCCCCGCCGGAACCGTGCTGGTGCCGGAGTTCGTGCTCGCCTCGGACGGCGCCCGCTGGCTCACCGACCCCGACTTGTCCACCCGCTTCGGCCGCCGCAGCGGGACGGTGTTTGCCGGCGACAATGTCCTCGCCACCACCACGGACAAGCGCCACGTGTTCGAGCAAACCGGCGCCGTTGCCACCGACCTGGAGAGCGGCGAGGTGGCCCGCGCCTCCGCCGTGTTCCGCCTGCCGTTCGCCGTGCTGCGCGCCGTGTGTGACACGGTGGAGCAGGACCTGCCGCCCGCCGCCATGATCGCGCTGAACGCCAGGGGCAACATTCGTCTGTTCTCGGTGCTGCGCTCGCTCGGGCGCAACCCGGGGCAGTTGCCCGACTTGCTCCGGCTCGCCCGCAATGCCGCCGCCGCCCGCCGCGCCCTGCGGATGCGGCTTGCTGCGGCGGGCCCACTCGATTAGGTCTCTCCCCATGGCGCCACCGATCAAGCAGTTGGCCCTTTCCCAGGACATGGCCGACCCCCAGACGCAGCCGCGTTTCTCCGGCATCCCGACCTTCTTTCGCGTCCCGTTCGAGCAGGACCTCGGGCAGGTGGACATCGGCGTCATCGGCGTGCCGTTCGACGGCGGGGTGACCAACCGGCCCGGCACTCGCCATGGCCCGCGGGAGATCCGCAACCAATCCACCCTCTCGCGCCGGATCAACACCGCGACCGGGGTGCAGCCGTTCGACGTCTGCCGGGTGCGCGACCTGGGCGACTGCTGGATCGAGCAGCCCTACGAGCTGGTGGGCGCCTTGGGCGAGATCGAGGCGTTCTATCGCCGGGTCGTTTCCGCCGGGGTGACGCCGCTTTCCGCCGGCGGGGACCACTCGATGACCCTGCCAATCCTGCGCGCGGTGGCGGCTGGCGGCCCCGTGGGCATGGTGCATATCGACGCCCATGCCGACACCGGAGACCACTACATGGGCTCGCGCTATCACCACGGCACGCCGTTCCGCCGCGCGGTGGACGAGGGCTTGCTCGACCCCAAGCGCGTGATCCAGATCGGCGTGCGCGGCCACAGCAACGTGCCCGGCGGCCTCTGGGGCTTCAGCACCGCCAGCGGCATGACGGTGATCCCGATCGAGGAGCTTGCCGACCGTGGCTGGCGTTCGGTGATGGAGCAGGCCCGCGCCGTGGTGGGGGACGCGCCCACCTATCTCTCGTTCGACATCGACAGCCTGGACCCGATCTACGCCCCCGGGACCGGCACCCCCGAGCCCGGCGGCATCACCATGCTCGAGGCGTTGCGCATGGTCCGGGCGCTGACGGGGCTCAAATTCGTCGGCGGCGACGTGGTGGAAGTGTCGCCGCCGTTCGATGTGGGCGGGCTGACCGCGATGCACGGCGCGGCGATGCTGTTCGAGGTGCTCTGCGTGCTTGCGGCCGCCCGCCCGCCGATGGCCTAGCTCCCGCTGGAGCGATGGGCGCGCGATGCGGGTGTTGCGTCTGCTGTGAACGTCCGTGGGCCGCAGACTGCGGGTTTGACACCGGCCAACCCCAGCGTCCAATCAGACACGGAAGCAGACGAGGTCAGACACTTGGACAGCGAAACACCCAGTGCCGAGGACTATAACGCCAACTACTACGCGTCGCATTGCGGCACTGTGCCGTATGAACGCAACGACCATTGGTTGGCGTTTTTCGGTGGCATCGCCGACCGGATCGTCGCCACATTCGCGCCCGTTCGTGTCTATGACGCCGGTTGCGCGCTTGGGTTCTTGACCGAGGCGCTATGGGATCGCGGCGTCGAGTGCTGGGGCCGCGATATCTCGACATTCGCCATTTCCCATCTGCGCATGGATGTAAGGCAGTTCTGCGATGTCGGCAGCATTGCCGCGTCCCCTCCCGGGCCAAGGCGGTTCGACTTGGCCGTCTGCATCGAAGTTGTCGAGCACATGCAGGCGGACGAGGCGCTGGCGGCGCTCGATGTCCTCACGGCGGCAGCGCCGCGCATCTTGTTTTCGTCGTCTCCAACCGACCTCACCGAACCCACGCATGTGAACGTGCGGCCGGTCATCTACTGGCTTCGAGAGTTCGCCAAACGCGGCTTCCGCCCGGAATGGACGCATAACGCGATCTACGTCGCTCCCCACGCCTTCGTGGTGGTGCGCGCCGACCATCCCTCTGGCGATCCCGAACTACAACTATTCGCTGAATGGATACGCATCCGCACGGCCCTGGTCGAACGAGAGACGCGCATTGGCGGGCTATCGGAAGCGATGGCCACAACAACGGCCGAGCTGAACACGGCGCGGAGCGCGCTTGCGAAATCCGTCGCGGAGCTGCAAACGAGCGGGCAAGCCAAAGCTGCATTGCAGCATTCCCTTGCGGAGCTGACGGCTTCGCGACAGAAGCTTGCCGCCGCGCTCCGGTCGGCAGAGAAAGCGCGTGACCAGCTTCAGCAGGAGCTTGTCGCGTCGTCGCAAAACCAGCACGCTCTGCGAGATACGATCGAGAGCGTTGGTCTGCAGCAGACATCGAATGCGAACCGTGCGACTGCTCTCGAAAGCACGATTGCGGAACTGGATGCCTCCCGTGTTGCCCTGAAGCGGCAGCTTGAATCCATCCAAGCCAGTTCGTTCTGGCGTGCTTCAGGTCCGCTGCGCCGCATCCTGAGCAAGTATCCGCAACTGCACCGTTTTGCTCGAGCGATTGGTTGGCTGGTGAAAATAACGCTGGTTTGGAGGATACCGGCGCGACGGCGGGCTCGCTTGCAGGCTGTCGGAGCGGCAACCCCGCCAACCACCGTTTCGCCACCCGCCAGCACCGTGCCGGACACGGCGCCCGTGCCCACGCTGCCGGCGCCGAGCCGGCAGCCGGAGGCGGCGCCAGGTCCGAGCGTTCTGCCCGGCGCGCAGCCCGTCGTCGAGTATTCCACCTGGATCGCCAGCAATCCTCTCGATCCGGCTGAGCTGGACATGCAGCGCCGCCTTGTCGCGGAGTTCGACCATCACCCGTTGGTCAGCATCCTGACGCCCGTCTACAAAGTGGAGGCCAATGTTCTCGACGATACCATCCGGTCCGTCGTGGACCAGGTGTATCCATACTGGGAGCTGTGCCTCGCCGTCGGCGACAGCTCGGATGCGGACCGCGCTGAAGTGCTACGGCGCTGGGCGGCGAGCGACGAACGCATCCGGGTCAATCTTCTCGCCGAGAACGGCGGCATATCCCGCAATTCGAACGCCGCACTCGAGATGGCGCGGGGGGAATGGGCGGTCCTGCTCGACCACGATGACCTGCTCACCCCCGATGCCTTGTTTCACTTGGTTCGCGCCGCGCTGGCCGATGCCGATGTGGCAATGGTCTACTCCGACAAGGATCAGGTCGGTGCCGACGGCATCACCAGGCAACATCCACTCTTCAAGCCAGCCTGGGCGCCCGAGATCATGTTGGGAGCGAACTACCTGACGCATCTCAACATGATGCGTGTCGACCGTTTGCGTAGCATTGGCGGCTGGGATCCGGAAACGGATGGAGCGCAAGACTGGGATTTGTTTCTCCGGGTAATCGGAGTCACCGGCCAAGTAAGTCATGTTCCTCGCGTACTGTATCATTGGCGTCAGGTTCCGACGTCCGTGGCTTCCGGCGGCTTGGGCGTGAAGCCGTATGCGACCGCCGCGCAGCTCGTCGCGGTAACGAAGTATCTTCAGACCGCCGGCTGGGCCGGAGCGTCCGCCACGTTCGATGGGGCCGCGCTGCGCATCGCATGGCCCGCCGATAAGCGGCCGTCGGTCAGCCTCATTATGCTTGGACGAGGCGACGCCGTGATCCCGCCTGCCTACGCGTGGTCAGGCGACGTCGAAATCTTGGCTGCACCGCCGACAACAACCGACACCGCAGAAGACGCCGAAGCAGGCGTCACGGACCGGCTGGCGGCCTCGGCGCACAACGATATCCTGGTGTTCGTGGATACCGGCTTGGAGCCAGTATCGCTCGATTGGCTTGCGGAGCTGGTCGGTCCTCTTGCCAACCCGGCGATCGCGCTCGTGGCGGGAGCGGTGATGCGCCCAGACGGCGTGGTCGAGGCGTTCGGGACATATTGGGTCGACGGCCAGCTATGCCCCGGCTTCTACGGGCTGCACATCAACCAAGGTGGACCGTTTGGTCATCCCCGCTGGTACGGCAATGCGAGCGCCGCACCGCTGCGCTTCTCCGCCATGCGGCGCGCCGATTGGCGGAACCTGACGGGTCACCGCTCTGCTGGACGCGCAGACCTCTCCATGACGTTGGAGCTGGCGCAGAATCGTGGCCGCATCATGCTCAACCCGTTCGCCATCGCCCGCGCGCACAAACCAGATCCGTTCGTGGTGACGGACGCAACTGCGCTTCGCGGCCGTTTCGCCGCCGCGCTCCCGGACGGAGACCCCTTCATCACCCCCAACATGGTGATTGCGCAGAGCGGCTGGCTGACCTTCCGGCTCGTGCCTGCCGATACCCAAGCCGACCATAACTTCGCGGCAGAAGCTAGGTACGTCGCCGCGACGTATGATGCGAGCGTGAGCCGCGTCGCCAAGTCGATCGAACAGTGTGCCGCCGCTCCGGCGGGCGAAGTGCGAAGCGTTCGCTGGGTCGTGCCCGCCTTCGACGTGCCATTCTATGGTGGTATCTACACGATCTTGCGGTGCGCCGAGTTCATGCGCAGCCAGCACGGGATCAAGCCTAGCTTTGCCGTGCTTGGTTTGGACCAGCGGCGTGAGACGCGTGATGCGCTGCGTGCCAAGATTGCGAGAGCGTTCCCCGGCCTGGCGGCAGCGGCGGAGATCGACACCCTGCGCGACCCGGCCGACCCGTTGCCCTCAACTCCGGTCGATGCTTTGGTCGCCACGCTGTGGACGACCGCGTTCCCGGTTCTGGCCGCAAACAACGCGCGACGAAAATTCTATTTTCTGCAGGACTGGGAGCCGCTGTTCTATCCAGCGGGGAGCATAAGCAGCCTCGTTGAAGCGACTTACCGGTTCGGCTTCCACGCAATCTGCAACACGCCCACGCTTGCCGAGAGCTACCGCTCGCTTGGAGGCAACGCAGACCACTTCATGCCCTCGGTCGATCCGACGGTCTTCCATCCCAGGCGGCAAGCCGGTGCGCAGGCCGGTCCGTTTCGCCTGTTCTGCTACGCGCGGCCCGGCACGCCGCGCAATGCGTTCGAAACGCTTTCAATCGCTTTGCGCGAGCTCAAGACCCGTCACGGAGACAAGATCGATATCGTCACTGCGGGAGCCACCTGGCAGCCGCAGTCTTCCGGCCTGGAGGGCGTCGTGCGGCATTTGGGACTGCTGCAATATGCGGAGACGGGTGCGCTCTACCGCGCATGCGACGCGGGACTGGTGGCAATGGCAACGCGCCACCCCTCGTACTTGCCGTTCGAGTTCATGGCCTGCGGTGCGGCCGTGATCACCAACCGCAGCCCGCATACGGCTTGGCTGCTGCGCGATGGCGAGAATGCCGCCTTGTGCGAGCTGACGCGCAGTGACGTCGTTCGTGCGGTCGAGTCCGTCATGGGCGACATCGACTACCGTGACCTGTTAGTCAGGGGCGGTTACGAGACGATCCGCGAGCGGCATGGCGATTGGAAGGCGACCTGCGGTGCGATCCACACCGTGTTCAGCCGTGTGTGCTGCGAGCCTCGGTCATGACGGCGCCGCTCGCTTGGCTCGACGGGGTTCTCCTGCGTGCACCAGGCTCGCGCTTCGGCGATCGGGTTTTCTTCTGCCGCAACGGACAGCGGCATTGGGTGATGGACGCAAGATGGCTGGCTGATTTCGGCTTTCGTTGGCCCGATGACGTGCAGGACGTATCGCCAGGGATCGTCGAGGCATTCCGACCTGGACGGAACGCAGCGCGACGTTGGTCTGCGGCCCACCGGGCGCATCCACGCCCAAACGGCGTTCTCGAGCTGCGCGAGATCATGCTATCGGGCCTTTCTGGTTCGGGTCTGGAGTTCGGCGCCGGGGCGAACGCAATGCCGGTTCCGCTCGAGTGTGACGTTCGCTACGCCGATATCTTCACCATGGAGCAATTGCAGACACACTTCTATGAGGGCCAGGTACTCGAGGATCTCATCGCGCCGGATATTATCGGTTCTTTCGAAAGCAACGAGCTCTCCGCCCAAAGCTTGGATTTCATCGTCGCCTCGCATGTGATCGAGCACACGTCCGATCCGATCGGAGCGATCAGTCGCGGGGTCAAGGCGTTGCGGCCCGGCGGGTCCATCGCGCTGGCTGTTCCAGACATGGAGCGCACCTTCGATCAGCCACGTCCGGTCACCCCGCTCGCTCATCTTATCGCAGACTTTCGCGATCCATCACGCGACCGCGACAAGGAAAACTTCCAGGAGTTCTATCGCCTGGCATTTCCACAGGACGCCGCAGTGTATGAGGCGGTTTGGCGCAGCAAGTGGGAAGAGGCCTTCCCGATCCATTATCATTGCTGGACCTACGAGAGCTTCAAGGAAATGATCGACTGGATCCAGGACGAGTTGCACTTGTTTCAGACCACTTGGTCACATTCCGCCCGTGACCTTGGTGACGCGATTGAATTTCATTGGCTTCTCACTGTCCCGTAGTCAGGCCGGGCCGGAGGCCGCGCGGCCCGGGGGCTTGCTCATGACAGCGCGATGCGCCGCGCCACGATAGTCGGACGACTATGGTCCTCGCCGAAGTGCCGCGCCGTTGCGGGCGAGACGGCAACCTCGAAGCCGACATTGGCAAAAATCCGTTTGTATAGACCGTAGGACAGGTTCCACCATGTGAAGTTGTTGACGGGGTTATCCCACGTGCTGGCCGCTGTCATGTGCAGGCCCTCGTCCATGATGACCGGCGTGAAGCCGATGATCACCGCTTCTTTCGCGAGCTGGGTCAACGCCCAGACGACGCTCACCGGGTCCGACAAGTGTTCCAGGACCGCCCCTGCCAAGACGACATCGAACTTACGGCCCCAATACGGCAATGCGGACAGCGGGGCGTAAACGACTTCGGTCTTGCTCTTCTTCTTGTGCCACGCATACCAGAAGCCGTTCTTCATCGGCTCGAACCAAGCCTCGGTCGCGTCATCGGAGGCGGGGCGGTCGACATGATACGGCTGCCCGCTGAAGTGCAGCTTGCAATACTCGGATCCATGAAGGCCGTCTAATGCCGTGACGTTCGCGCCGGCCTCTTCCGCAGCGAATGCAAGAAAGCCAGACGCTGTCCCGACATCGAGCATAGTTTTCCCAGAGATCGGGTAATTCCCGATGTATTCTGAAAAGCGCTCGCGGATGTCCCATGGTCCGGTGACGTGTGAACCGTCCGGAAAGTCCATGCTGTGGTAAAATATGCAGTCCGCGAGGTCCGGAAGCGGGCGCGGCTCCAAGGGCTTGAACAGCGTCTGTGGCATGAGCGATCCAGCCCTGTTTGCTTGGGCAGCAGCGTCATTCATTGCGGCTCGAGCTGCGCCAAGCGGGCCGAAAACTTCAGCGAGCAGTCAAAATCGATCACCGCCCGGTCGATTGCCAACCCACCCCGATCGATCATCTCACGCCACTCCGACAGCTCGAACATCTGCTCGTTGAAGCCGTTGGACAGCTCGGCGATGTAGGTGGGCTCAAACGGGTTCACCACGCAGGGCTCGCGCACCGCCACGAAGCGCCCTTGCGGCGAGAGCAGTGGCGCGAGCCGCTCCAGGAACTGCCCCGGCGACGGAATGTGGTGCAGAGCCGCACAGATACAGATGACGTCGAAGCTGCCGGCGCGGAACGGCGGATACATCATGTCGAACGAAGCGAAACCGGCCCGCCCGTCCAGCACCACCGGATTGTTGCTGTGCATGATGGCCGCCAACGTCTGCATCACCAGCGAAATATCAGACACGATCACCGTCGTGTCGGCGTACGACATGCGCAGCGCGATCGGGTAGACGCCCGCACCGATCTCGAGCACCCGCGGCTTGGCCACACCGGCCGCGCGCACGTCTCTCAGCACGTCCGAAAGGAACGCGTCCGCGCGACTCACGTCCTCCGCCACCTCGAACTCGCCCGGCGCGCCCCGGTGCGTGGCCGGGAACGGCGGCTTCTTCGCCACGACGGTGACGCTGGTCTCGGCCAGCGCCGCCGCGTCGAACCAGTGCGCATGCTCGCTCGCGCCTGCGGCTGCCGAGCCGGGGCGGGCGCCGTGCCGCAGTGCAGCCAACCACCCTCGCGCGGCGGCCCGATAGCGCTGGGCAGCCGACGACGCGGGCGTGGCTGCCGTGGGGCGAGCCAGGACGAAGTAGAAGCGCAGGACGAACTGGCCGGATAGGCCCGGCGGCAGCTTCACCATCACGGGGACGGTCAGCTCGCCGCCGGGTCGCAGCGGGCAGGGCAGCGCCGATCGGCTGGCCTCGAAGGCAACGGGCGCACCCTCCGGGGTAAACAGCCGATAGCTGAGATAGAGCGGGTTGCGCTCGTCGGTAAACAGCACGCGGTCCGACCCGTTGCGCAACCGGATGGACCTAAACTCGACCTCCTCGGAAGCCAAGGTCCGCGGGAGGGAGCGCGTGAGACACTCGACCTTTGCGATTGCTGCCGCCGTCTCTTCCACCGTCAACGTTGTGGCCTGCAACTGGCCTTCCTGCCGATCGAACCGCGCGAAGAAGTTGCCGAACTCCGGATGTGAGTAGGTCCGGTATTTGGTCAGGGTGGTCAGCGCGCCTTCGACCTGCTCCTTCAAGGTGGGCGGGATGTTGAACACGCCCATGACGTGTTCGGAGATGGACGTGACTTCGGCGGGCCGCATCAAGAGCGGAACGCCACTCTCCACGGGATAGACCGCCATACACGCCATGCAACGGAACTGCCGGTCTCCCACCTGTAGGACACCATGGCAAACCGGACATTGCAGAGCCCCGTTGCGTTCCAACCCACGCCAGACATCGAGCCTCGCATCGCCAGCCTGATGGATAGTGTCCAATGATCAGTCCTTACGAGGATCGGTTCGCCGGGAAGCCCGGCACCGCCCGCGGCCGTCGCACCCAGTCAATCAGATTACGAAGCGGCGCTGTTGCCCGCCACACAGTCGAGTTCTGCAGGGCTGCGAGTCGCCGGATTGCATCGAGGTAGTTGGCCTCGCTGGCCAGCAGGCGGTCCCGCAGCCCGGCGACAACGGGACTGCCGTGCTCGGACCTCGCCAGCGCCGACGCATGGGCCACCATAATCGGATCGTTCCATAGATCGGGCTCGCCAGCCAGCAACCAGTCGATTTGTTCCTGAGTCTCAAGCATACAGCGCTTGAGCATAGCGACCCGGCGCGCATCCAGGGTCTCCACGGGCAGCGCTCCTAGCTCCGCCATCGCACCCCGGCGTAGCCAGGCAAAGAACTCCCAATTTAGCGTCCGGGTGAGCTGGTCCACTCGCCAGTCGATCACCCGGAGCCGTCCCAGTTCCAACATCAGCAGCTCGAAACTGGACGGCATGAAATGCCAAGCATGCAGATCGTGATACTCTGCGCTCTCCTCATAGAGCGTGTAGTGCTGGAACGCACTGTCCAGCCGTTGGAGCAGCCGAATGCCTTTGGACGGCCGATGCGGCCAGGACTCCTCTCCGCCATCCGTGACCGCATAGGCGAAATGGTCGAACGCGCGCTCGCCCCCGTGACGCTGCCGCCGCTTAGCGTGCACGTCCAGCACTTGCCCGGTCGTTGTTGCAGCCTGGAAATAGTCGAAGCAGAAGCGTTTGTCAGGCACCGCGAGAACGACCACACCCTCCGGCTTGAGCAGCGTCTGCGCGGCGTCGAGAAAGCCGACCAGGTCGGGCGTGTGCTCGATCACGTGGCTCGCCAGGAAAACGTCGAAACTGCCGTGCTGCTCGGCTGGCACGGCGTCGCTCAGCAGACCGCCGCTCCAGACGAAATCGACCGTCTCGATCCTGTCGATATCCACCCCAGGATGCGCCGCATACTTCTCGCGCAGCCCCTCTCGGCTCAGGTGATCGATCGAGGCGCTGTTCCAGCCTTGCGACTTGGGCGCGATCGGGTCGAAGCTTGGACCGATCTCAATGATGCGGCTGCTCTTTGGGACGGTTCCTAGCAGCGCCTCAGCACGGTCTGCCACGACTTCGCTCCCTAGCCCGAACGCCCCACGCTCTACCGCCCCATCCACACCGCACCACCAACCGATTGTTTCCTCGTAAGCCGGTGGTCAATGATAGCGCCGGGCCGCTTGCAGCAACAACTTTAGCGTCGGATCGCAGGCGGGAGCGGTCGAGGCGCTCCGGAGTCGTCGCTGCCCGTTGCGCCCGGCAGCGTCTCGTCGGTGCAATGCGCCACCGCCCGGCTGTCCGCGCCCTACTCGGCGTCGGCCGCCACCGGCGGCTTGTGCGCGAGTTCGGTCATCTTCTCCTGCACGTGACGGCTGAACACGTATTCCGCCGGGCGCTGGTTGGTGAGCGGGATTTCCGACGCCATCGGGCCCGACAGGCGCGGCCCGCGCATCGCCACCGCCAGCGTCTTGAGCGGGCTCTTCACCGCATCCACCACCGCGGTCGCCTCATAGCCGGAATGGACCATGCAATCGGCGCACTTCTCGTAGTTGCCGGTGCCATACTTGTCCCAGTCCGTGCTCTCCATCAGCTCGGCGAACGTTTTGGTATAGCCCTCGCCCAGCAGGTAGCAGGGCCGTTGCCAGCCGAACACGTTGCGCGTCGGCTTGCCCCAAGGCGTGCAGTGGTAGCTCTCGTTGCCGGCCAGGAAGTTCATGAACAGCGGCGACTGGGTGAACTTCCAGCCGTGGCCGCGGCCGCGGGTCAGGATGTCGCGGAACAACTGCTTGGTCTTCTGCCGCGACAGGAAGTGCGCCTGGTCGGGCGCCCGCTCGTAGGCATAGCCCGGCGAGGTCATGATCCCGTCCACGCCCATGGCCATTACCTCGTCGAAGAACTTCGCCACCCGGTCGGCCTGCGCGCCGTCGAACAGGGTGCAGTTGATCGAGAGGCGGAAGCCGCGCGCCTTGGCCTTGCGGATGGCGGCGATTGCGCGGTCATACACGCCCTCCTGGCTCACCGCCCGGTCGTGCATGTCGCGGTCGCCGTCCAGGTGCACGTCCCAGGAGAAGAACGGGTTGGGCTTGTAGTCGTCCATCTTCTTCTCGAGCAGCAGCGCGTTGGTGCAGAGATACACGAACTTCTTGCGCGCCAGGATTTGCTCGACGATCTGCGGCATTTCCTTGTGCAGCAACGGCTCGCCGCCCGCGATGGCCACCACGGGGGCGCCGCACTCGTCGACCGCTCCCACCGCATCGGCCACCGAAAGCCGCTGGTTCAGGATTTCCGCCGGGTAGTCGATCTTGCCGCAGCCGGCGCAGGCCAGGTTGCAGCGGAACAGCGGCTCCAGCATCAGCACCAGCGGGTAGCGCTTGCGGCGCGCCAGGTGCTGCTTGACCACGTAGGCGCCCACGCGAAGGACTTGCTGCAGCGGAACCGACATCTGATCCAATCTCCTTTGCCCGGGTTCATACCCGGTTTGAGCCGACCACCATACCCCCGCCACTTGGGGCGGCTAGGGCCCGTGTGCCACCCTTGCAACGCAATCGGACGAAACGCAGTGGCGCCCAAGCGGGCGTTGCGCTCCGGAAAGACCATGTTATAGCGCGATTATAACTCGTTCATTATGGTTCCAATGAAGCAGCAGGAAGGGCTTACCCGATGCTAACCACACGGTTTTCGCGCCTATGCAGCCCAATATCGCTCCGGCGGGTTTCGGCCCGGCCTGCCGCGCTATGGCTGCTGCTAGCGGCCCTCCCGCTCTCGCTCACCAGTTGCTCCGGCGTAGACGCAATCGCCAACCACGGCTCGCTCGACGTCCACACCCACATGTCGGAGACGGTGTTCCTCGATCCCGTGGCGCCGCGGCTCAAGACCGTCTACATCGGTATGCGCAACACGTCGGACTATCCCGAGCTGGACGTGCGCGGGCCGCTGGCGGCTGCTATCCAGGCCCGCGGCTACACCATTGTCAGCGACCCGGCGTCCGCGCATTACCTGCTGCAGGGCAACGTCCTGCAGGCTGGCAAGATCTCCCAGGCCAACCGCCAGGCACTGCTCGGCGGGGGCTTCGGCCAGCCGCTGCTCGCCGGGGCCGTCGCCGGTGGCGTCACGCGCGGGTTCGGCGGCAGCGGCAATGCGGCGCTTGGGGTCGGGCTCGGCGTGGCCGCCGCGTCGCTGCTGGTCAATGCCGCCTACCAGGACGTGACCTACGCCGTGACCGTGGACCTGCAGATCTCGGAGCGCCCGCTGCATGGCGGCAAGGTGCGCCAGAGCACCCGCACCTATCGCGGCACCGGCTCCAGCTCCGTCACGACGGCGATCACCGACAGCACGCCCGAGACGTTCGGCACCTCCACCTCAGGGTCGCAGAACTCAAACCAACGCTTCCAGGCGTTTGACGACCAGTCCGACTTCATCAAATACAACGTGCGCGACGTGGCTTATGCCGACCAGGTCAACCTGCAGATGGACCAGGCCGTGCCCACGATCGTCGCGCACATGGCCTCCTCCTTCGCCAACCTGTTCGAGTAGGCGCAGCCGGCCGCGGCTTTAACCCCGCGTTCATCTTCCGCAAATGCTTTGAGCCGTACCATCTTCTCGGGTTGCTGCCAGGTTCGCCAAAATCCTGGCAGCGATTTCGTCAGACATGGAGGCGATGATGCGGAGTTCCTTGAAAGCAATCCTTGCCGGCTCAGTCGTCGCGGGCGCCATGGCGCTCGCGGTCGGTGCCGCCACCCCCGCGGTCGCGCGGGACGATGACAGCCATGTGCTGCTGGTCCAGTTGCCCGGCGGAGCGATGGAGCAGATTGAGTACACCGGGCGGGTGGCGCCGCGGCTGGTGCTGGCTCCCTCGCCGTTCGCCATCGACCCGACCTTCGCCGCGTTCAACCGGATGGCCGCGCTGATGGACCGGCAGGCGGCGGGCATGCTGCACCAGGTCGCCGAGATGCCGGGCTGGAACGGCGCGCTGCCGGCCCTGCCGCCCGGCGTAAGCGGCTACTCCTCGGTGACCACCATCAGCGACGGACGCGCCTGCACCCATACGACCGAGATCCGCTATGATGGGCGTGGCATGCAGCCGCAAACCGTCTCCGACGTGTCGGGCGACTGTGGGGCCGTGACGTCGCCCCAGCGGTCGGTGCCGGTAGAGCAGCCTGCCTCCGTCGGTCCGACTGCCCGTCTGCGCACGATCCGGGTGAAGGCGACGCTGCCGAGTGCGCGCCGCCCGCTGCTGCAGGAGGCGTTCTACCAGCACTGATCGGGCCGGGGGCCTAACCCTCACCCCGACCCTCTCCCAGAGGGAGAGGGAGATGAGGCGTGGCGTTGGTAGCACGCGCTGTGTCTGACTCCTCGCTCTCCCTTTGGGAGAGGTCTGGGGTGAGGGGTCACGACGTCAGCCGCCCCCGCTCCTGCAGCAACAGCAACACCCGCTCCGCCAACGACTCGGGGCTCTCCTGCTCGGTGCGCAGGTGCAGCTCCGGGGTCAGCGGTGGCTCGTAAGGCGCGTTGACCCCGGTCAGGTTCTTCAGCTCCCCTGCATCCGCCTTGCGATACAGCCCCTTCGGGTCGCGCCGCCGGCACTCGTCGACGCTGGCATCGACGAACACCTCGAGGAACTCCCCCTCGGCAAGCCGCGCCCGGGCTGTCGAGCGGTCGCTGCGATAGGGGGAGATGAACGCCACCAGCACGATCAGCCCGGCGTCCGCGAACAGACCCGCCACCTCCGACACCCGGCGCAGGTTCTCCACGCGGTCTACCTCGGTGAACCCCAGGTCGCGGTTGAGGCCATGGCGCACGTTGTCGCCGTCTAGCAGGTAGGTGTGCCGGCCCTCCGCATGCAGCCGCCGCTCCACCAGGTTGGCGATGGTGGACTTGCCCGCGCCCGGCAGCCCGGTGAACCACACCACCGTCGGGCGCTGCCGCTTGAGCCGGGCCCGTGCCGCCCGGTCCACGTCCAGCGCCTGCCATGCCAGGTTGCTGGCCCGGCGCAGCGCGTAGTCGATCGTGCCCGCGCCCACGGTGGCAAAACTCTGTCGGTCGATCAGCACGAACCCGCCCAGGCTGCGGCAATCGGCGTAGCTCTCGAACGCGACCGGGGCGTCGAGCGCCAGGTTCACCAGCGCCATGTCATTCAGCTCGAGCGCATCGGCCGGTGTTTCGGCCCCGGTCTCGGGGTCCATCCGATGGCGAATGCGCGTCACCGAGCCGGGCACCGTTCGCGTTCCCAGCCGCACCAGATAGGACCGGCCCGGCACCAGCGCGTCCTCGTGCAGCCAGAGCAGCCGGGCCTGGAACTGGTCCGACACCTGCACCGGGTCGGCCGCGCTCGACAGCACCTCGCCGGGCGGCACGTCGGTGTCGGGGGTGAGCAGCAAGGTCACCGCCCGGCCGGCGGGCGCAGCGTCCAACTCGCCCTCCGCGGCCAGGATGCGGTCGACCGTGGCCAGCCGGCCGCTGCCCGCCACGCGCAGCGCCTGCCCGCGCCGCACCGTCCCCGACGCGACCGTGCCGGCATAGCCGCGAAACCCGTCATGCGGCCGGTTCACCCACTGCACGGCCATCCGGAACGGCCGTTCCGCCGCGTTGGGCAGCGCCACGCCGTCCAAGTGCTCGAGCAATGACGGGCCGCCATACCAGCCCATCCGCGCGGACCGGGTGA
Organism: Acetobacteraceae bacterium; assembly: GCA_965198565.1. Lineage (GTDB taxonomy): Bacteria > Pseudomonadota > Alphaproteobacteria > Acetobacterales > Acetobacteraceae > LMUY01. The sequence goes on from OZ240665.1 coordinate 1,025,840, forward strand.
CCACGTTGTCGCCGCCCAGCGCGCTCATGGGGATGGCCTGCAGCGCGGCATCTTCCGGCAAGAGCGACTGGAACGCTTGCGCGGCGGCGGTGAACGGCGCCGGGTTGCAGCCCGCCAGGTCCATCTTGTTCACCGCCAGGACGAACCGGCGCACCCCCATCAGCAGGGCGATGGCGGCATGCCGCCGCGTCTGCCGCAGCACGCCGCGGCGCACGTCCACCACCATGACGGCAACCGCCGCCGTGGACGCCGCCGTCGCCATGTTGCGGGTGTATTGTTCGTGGCCCGGCGCGTCCGCGATGAGCAGGCGCCGATGCGGCGTCGCGGCATGGCAGGTGGCGACGTCGATGGTGATGCCCTGTTCCGCCTCGGCCATAAGCCCGTCGACCAGCAGCGCCGGGTCAGGGGCGGCGCCGGTGGTGCCGTGGCGCTGGCTGCGGCGGTGCCAGGCCGCCACCAGGTCCTCCGGGACCATCCCGCTGTCATGCAGCAAGCGGCCGAGCAGGGTGGATTTGCCGTCGTCCACGCTGCCGCAGACCAGCACGCGCAGCAGGCCAGCGCCGATCGGGGTCAGAAGTAGCCCTCCCGCTTCTTGCGCTCCATGGCGCCGGGCTGGTCCCGGTCGATCAGCCGGCCGCCGCGCTCCGACTGCCGCAGGCCGGGCAGTTCGGCGATGATCTCGGACACAGTGCTTGCCGTCGAGAGCGTGGCGCCGGTGAGCGGGTAGCAGCCCAGGGTGCGAAAGCGGGCGCTGCGCCGCTGCACCTGCTCGCCGGGCCGCAAGCGCATCCGGTCGTCCTGCACCGAGATCAGCGTCCCGTCCCGCTCCACCAGGTCGTGCGGGCGGGCGAAATACAGCGGCACCACCGGGATGTCCTCGGCGGCGATGTAGTCCCACACGTCGCGCTCGGTCCAGTTCGACAGCGGGAACACCCGGGCCTGCTCCCCGGGGCGGACGCGGAGGTTGTAGAGGTCCCAAAACTCGGGGCGTTGGCGCTGCGGGTCCCACGCGTGGGTGGCGGAGCGGATGCTGACGATGCGTTCCTTGGCGCGGGACGCATCCTCGTCCCGCCGGGCGCCGCCGAACGCAGCATCCCACCCGCCGGCGGTGAGCGCCTGCTTGAGCGCCTCGGTCTTCATGACGTCGGTGTAGTGGCCGCCATGGTCGAACGGGTTGATGCCTTGGCGCCGGCCCTCCTCGTTGGTGTGGGCCATCAGGTCGAGCCCGAGGCGCCGGGCGGTTTCGTCCCGGAAGGTGATCATCTCGGGGAACTTCCACCCGGTGTCGATGTGCAGCAGCGGAAACGGCAGCTTGGCGGGGGCGAAGGCCTTGAGCGCCAGGTCGAGCAGGACGGACGAGTCCTTGCCGATGGAATACAGCAGCACCGGCGCGCGGGCCTCGGCCACAGTGGCGCGGAAGATGTGGATGCTCTCGTCCTGAAGGCGCTGCAGGGTTGGCGACAGGCTCATCGCATCACCCTGTAACGGACTCGCACGCGCATGTCATCGCGTGGGCCCGGCGATCGAGCATGGCATCGAAGGCGGCGAAAATCTTCGGCACGGCCCGGTGCTTATACGGGAACTCGGCCGCCGGGTCGCGCAGATGCACCAGCATGGTCGCATTGGCCTCGAACACCAGCAGCCGCCCGTCGGGCAGCAGGGAGTAGTCGATGCCGGCGAAATCCAGCTCCATTCGGCGCCCAATCTCGTGCAGTGCCGCCATCGCGCGCGTGCCGAGTGCCGTTGCCGGGTCGTCCAGGAAGCAACGCTCCTCCTCCCGCTTCCAGGCCGCGGCCAGCATGTCGGCGGTCGCGTAATGCACCAGCCAATGGTGCGAAATCGCCAGGTGATAGGCAAACGGCGCGCCACCCACGAAAATCGTGCGGTATTTGCGCCAGTAGCCGTCGATGGATTGGAAGTCCACGAAGGCGATCACGTAGGTGGCGTCCGCCGCCTCGCAGCGCACCGCCTCCAGCGCGTCGGCATTGGGCACCAGGACCATGCCCTGGCCGCCATGCCCCACGATCGGCCGCACCAGCACGGGGCAGGACAGACCAGCCTGCGCCAGACGCGCTGCCAAGCCCGGCGCCGCCATCGCCTCGCGCGATAGCCGGAGCACGGGCGGCACCACCACATCGGGGATGCCGGCCAGCAGATGGGGCAGCCGGTCCCGCCGGGTGCGCGCCACGGCCGCGGGCGGGTTCAGCACACGGTGGCGACAGTGGAACCGGGCCAGCACGGCGTGCGAGGCCGGCAGCACGTCGGCATTGCCGATGCCGTTGAACGCCACGTCATAGGGCGGCAGCGCGTCCTCCTGCGCGTCGGTGGCGTATTCCACGTGCCAGGTAATGCGCGTGGTGGTCTGCAGCGGCAGCAGCTCCTCGACGGGCACGTTGCCCTTCGAACTCGCCAGCACCAGCACCCGGCGGCGCTCGCTCCCCGTGGCCGGCTCGACGATCGGTGGTTGCGGCCGAGGCACCCGCTCCCGCAACGCCTGCGCTTCGGCAAGCCGACCCTCGCCCTCCAGGATGCCGACCATGTTCATGTTGGCAACCACGATGTCCGGATCGATCGCCAAGGCCCGGCGATACAGCGCGGCCGCGTCGTCAAACCGGTCCGCCCCAGTGAGCAGCGTGGCCAGGTTGCACAGCGCCGGCAGGTAGTCGGCCCGCAGCGCGATGGCCTGTTGGTAGTGCTGCGCCGCCGGGTCTGGCTCGCCGAGCCGCTGCAGCGCGTGCCCCAAGGCGAAGTGCAGCTCCGCCTCGTCCGCCAATGCCTGCAGCGCTGTGCGATACGCCGCGGCCGCGTCCGGCAGGCGGCCGGCCGTCTCCAGCGCTTGGCCCAGGTTGAGCGCCGCGTGCAGGTTGCCCGGGTTGGCCGCCAGCGCGCGCCCGAACAGCGCCAGCTTCTCCTCCCCCTCCGCAAGCAGGGCCAGATTGTAGAGCGCGACCGGGTTCTCCGGCTGGATCGTGAGCACGAGCCGGTAAATCCCCGCCGCGTCCGCCAGCTCGCCGCCCTGGTGGCAGCCGATCGCCTGCGTCAGCGCCTGCCGCAGGGTGGTCATGCCCGCCCCGCCTCGCGCTCGAGCGCCGCACGGATTTCGGCCAGCACGGCCGACCAAGCGCCCGGCGCCGGCTGGCGGAACTGCCGTAGGCTGGGGTACCAGGGGCTGTCGGCCCGGCCCAAGCCCCAGCGCCAGCACGGGTCATACCGGTTCAGCAGCCACACCGTCTTGCCCATCGCCCCCGCCAGGTGAGCCACCGCCGTGTCCACGCTCACCACCAGGTCGAGCCCGGCGATCAGCGCGGCTGTATCGGCGAAATCCGCCAGCTCGTGGGTCCAGTCCGCGAGCGGGAAAGGCGGCGTGCCGTCTTTTTGCAGCGAGACGAACGCCACCCCTGGCACGCCTTGCAGCGGTTCGAGCTGCTCCGGGCGCAGCGAGCGGCGGCCATCGGCGCGGTACTGCGGATTGCCCGCGCACGCCAGCCCGACGCGTAGCCCGGTCAACTCCGCCAGCCGCACCTCCCAACGCGCGACGTCCGCCGGGTCGGGGCTAAGGTAGGGCGCCGCCGAAATGGTCTCGATTGTCACGCCGAAACGCCGCGGCAGGTCCATCAGCGAGGCATGCCTGGCGAACGGCGGCAGCGCGGCCGCGTCGGTGCAGACCGCCGCCACGCCCGGGATGCGCCCCAGCAACCGGGCGAGCGATCGTGGCACCAGCAGCACGGTCCGGCTGCCGGCCGCGGCAGTGGGGATGAAGCGCGCCATCTGGATGGTGTCGCCGCAGCCTTGCTCGGCATGCAGCAGCAGCGTGTCGGCGCCGGTTGGTGCGCCGTCCCACTCCGGCTGGCGAAAGGCATGCGGCGGTGCGTAGCCGCGACGCCGCCAGCGCCAGGCGAAACCCTCCCAGCCCGCAGGGTAGCGCTCGTCCAGCAGGTGGAGCAGGCCGCGATGGTAGCGCGCCTCGGCATGGGCGCCATCCAGCGCCAAGGCTGCGTCGTAGCTCGTGTCCGCCGCAGCCACTTGGCCGGCTGCGGCAAGGGCATGCGCCCGGGTGCAGTGCGCATCCGGGTCGCTTGGCGCCAGGCGGATCGCCTGGTCGGCCGCCGCCACGGCCTCGGTCATGAGGCCGGTCTCGCGCAGCAGCTTGGCGAGGTTGGCCCAGATCACCGGGTCCGCCGGGTCGAGCGCCAGGGCGGCGAGGTAGTGCGTCTCGGCGGCGGCGGGCTCGCCCAGTTCGGCGGCCAGCAACCCGGTGGCGCAGTGCGCGGTGGCCGTTTGCAGCGGCGCCGCCATGGCCCGGCGCAGCGCCGCCTGCGCCTCGGGCTTGCGACCCAGCCGCAGCAAGGCCACCCCGAGCAGCGCCTGCACATCGGCTGCTTGCGGCTCGGCGGCAGCGGCTCGGCGCAAGGCGGCCTCCGCCGCGTCCGGCCGGCCCAGGCGCAGCAGCACCGCAGCGAGATTGTGCGCGGTGGCGTGGTTCGCCGGGTCGAGCTCGGCGGCCCGCGCCAGGCAGGTTTGCGCCCATTCCAGCTTCTGCGCCGCCACGCAGGCGGTGCCGAGGTTGTGGTGCGCCATGGCGTTGTCTGGCTGCAGCGCCACCAGGCCGGCGAATGCAACGATCCCGTCGTCATGCTCGCCAGCGCGCAACGCCGCGGCGCCGGCCTCGTGCAACGCGGCCTCATAGCCAGGAAAGCGCTGCCGCAACGCGGCCAGGCCGAGCGAGGCAATCGCCCCGCGCCCAGCGCGCTGATGCGCCAAGGCCTGCACGAGCAAGGCATGCGCCGCCTGCCATTCCGGCCTCAGCTCGCCGGCTTGCGAGTCTGCGTTTTGCATGCCCGCACTGTGGCGGACAATCGTTTGCCAAAGGTTAATGCTACTCGCGGGAACCGCATAAGTTGTGCCACGCTGAAGTCTCCAAGCCCCAAGGGGCCGAGCAGGGGAACCAGCAATGTCGGAGGCGGGCTATCATCGACAAGCGCTCATCGAGACGGCCCAACTCGAGCTGGATCGGGCACATCAGGCGGCCAAGAGCATGAGCGCGGGAGATATCCGTCGTGGGCTGGACATCGCCGTCGTGTCGCTGCGGGACGCCGGGCCGGATGAGCATCTGCAAAGCTGCGTCGGCCGGTTGGAGCAAGCCCTCAAGTCGCTGGACGCCGGCAAGCTGTCCGAAGTCGGCGCCCTGATCGAGCAGGTCCGCAAGGACATCGAGACCATGTGACCCGGCGCCAGGCTGCCTGCCTGACCCGAATTACACAAGCGCATCGCCGCCCACCTCTTGACCCAGGTCGGCAAGGTCACCGGGCCGACTCGAGCCGCCAAAGAGGAGCGTCTAACCAAGGCTTAGCACCTGGCCGATGCCCCGGCTGGCGGCGCTGCGCAGCACGCGGCCGGCCAGGGCGATGTCGAACAGGTTGAGGCCGAAACTCGAGACGTAAACGGCCGCATCAGGGGGCGAACGCCAGCCGTCCAGCAGCAGCATCGGGAGGTCGGCGGCCACGCGGCTGGCGGGAAAACGGCCGGCGCGATGCATCTGGAACAGGCTCTTCGCGCTGGTCTGGCTGAACTCGCCCCAGAGATCGACCACGACGGCGTCGGCGCGATCGATCAGGTCGAACTCGGCCTCGTGATAGCCGGTTTGGACCACGATGCGGCCGCGCTGCATCACGCCGGGCCGCAGGATGGGTGTCACGGCGGCGGTGCAACTGATCACCGCGTCGGCGGTCTCGGTCGCGGCCTCGAGCGTGCCCGCGGGCGTGACGGGCCAAGGGGTCGGCTGGGTGCTCAGCATCGCCTCGACGCGCGCCGGCGTGCGGTTCCAGCAGCGGACGGCTTCGAGTTGCGGGAACAGCGCCGCCAGCATCCGCAAGTGCGCTGCCGCTTGCGCGCCCGCCCCGAGCAGCGCCACGCGGCGGATCGGGGCGCTGGCGGCATGCAGCAACGCCAGTGCGGAGACGGCGGCGGTGCGCGTGGTGGTGAGGGACGCGCTCTCCACCAGACCGAGCGGGAGGCCGCTTTGCGCGTCGGAGACGAGCGTCAGCGCCACGGTGGCAGGCAGGCCATCGGCGACTCCCCGGTGCGCGGCCCATTTCACGCCGGCGTCCGTGCTGCCGAGGCGGGCCGGCAGGGCGTAGGCGCGGGCTTGCGGCGAGCCACCCAGCGCCACCGAGGTCTCGGACGGCATTTCCGCCGCGCCGCTGCGCCAGAGTGCGATGGCGGCGCGGATGTCCGCCACGGCGGCCGCCATGTCCAGGCCGCCCGCCGCCGCCACGTCGGCGCTGTCGAGGAAGCGGAACGGCGTCATCAGGATGCGGTCAGGGCCTGCGCGAAGGGGTAGAGCGCCGGGCTGCCGCCGCAATGCAGGAACATCACCTGGCTACCCGCAGCGATGGCGCCGTTGGCAATCAGCGTCTCCAGGCCGTGCATCGCCTTGCCGGTGTAGACCGGGTCGAGCAGCACGCCCTCCTGCTGGGCGGTGCGATGGATGGCGGCGACTCCGCCGGGGCTCGGCTTGCCATAACCGGGGCCGACGAACTGGTCCTCCACCCAGATCTCCTCCGGGGTGAACGCCATGTCCCACCGGAGCAGCGCGGCGCATTCGGTGGCCATCTCGGCCACGCGGGCCTGGAACCAGGCGCGATCACGGCTGACGCTGATGCCCACGATGCGGGTGTGCGGCCAATAGCGGCGGACGCCGACATGCAGCCCGGCGAGCGTGCCGCCGGAGCCGAGCGGGGCCACCAACACGTCCGGCGGCGCGGCGCCGCTGGCTGCAAGCTGGGCCTGCATTTCCTCGACGGCGCGAACATAGCCGAGCGCGCCCAGCGGGTTGGCGCCACCGAGCGGAATGACATAGGGCACCTTGCCGGCATCGCGCGCCGCTTGGGCATGCGCAGCCATGCGCGGCTCGATGAGGTGGAAGTAATCGTCGGGGTCGAGGAATTCGAGCGTCGCGCCGAACAGCCGGTCCAGCAGCAAGTTGCCCTGGTATTCCTCCGGCGGATGGCCACGCAGCACCAGCACGCTCGCCATGCCGAACTTGCACGCGGCGGCGGCGACCATGCGGGCGTGGTTGGATTGATGGCCGCCGGTGGTGATCAGCACGGCCGCGTGTTGCGCCAGCGCGTCGGCCATGAGGAACTCGAGCTTGCGCACCTTGTTGCCGCCGCCGCCGAAGCCGGAGAAGTCGTCGCGCTTCATGCAGAGCGTGACACCGAGCGCGGCGCCGAGGCGCTGCAACGGCTCGATCGGGGTGGGGAAGAAGCCGAGGTCGATGCGGGGGAAATCTGCGGGGCTCATTAGGGCTTTCCTTCGGCAGCAAGGGCGCGGGCGGTGGCGGGTAGCCAGTCCAGCAGCGAGGCGAGATAGCGATCCAGGCCGTCGAGCGTCACGAATTCGTTCACACCATGCGCGTTGCCGCCGCGTCCCATCCCGCCGATCAGGAAACAGGGCGCCTTGGACGCGAAGGCGTAAGCGGGATTGGCGCCAATCGCCCAGGGCCAGATTTGCGGTGCGGCGCCGGCGCGCTGGTAGGTTTGCACCAAGGCTGCCACGGCGGGATGATCGGCGGGGAAACGATGGCCGGGATAGGCGTCGTGAACATGAAGTTGCGCGGCATCGGGTAGCGAGTTGCGGACTTGCTGCAGGATGTCCGCCGGGTCGACGCCGGGTGGCGTGCGCAGATCGAAGCGGGCCTCGGCGGCACTGGGGATGACGGCGGCGCTGGCGGCGGGCTCGGTGGTCAAGCTCGAGAGATTGAACGAGGTGGCGGTAAGCACGGCGTCCAGCAGCTCGGCCTTGCTGCCGGGGATGGCGTAGCGCTGGGCGTGGCGAAAGTGGAGCTCCGCCGCCGGGTCGAAGCGTGCCGCCAAGGCTGCCAGAATCGGCCCGGCGTCTTGCGGCAGGGCGACGCGCTGGTCGAAGCGGGGCAGAGCGGCGAGGGCTGCGACGAGCTGCGCGGCCGGGTTGCCGATCCAGGGCGCGTTGCTGGAGTGCGCGGCCTGCGCCGGGCCGCCCCAGCCGCCGCTCTCGACGCGGACCCGGCCGTGCGCGATGCCCTTGGTGCCGAGATACACGCGCGGCGGCCCGCCACCATACTCGCAGAACGAGGGAAACAAGGCCGCGCCGCAAGGCCGCACAGCGGGGCCGGAGAGATAGTGCCGCAGCAGGCGGCTGCCACTCTCTTCCTCGCCTTCGATGAGGATTTCGAAGTTGGCCTCGGCTGGGCTGTCGTTCAACAGCGCCTGCAACGCCACGAGCATGCCGGCCAGCGGGCCTTTGTTGTTCTCCGCACCGCGGCCCACGTAGGACACGCCTAAGCCAGGCAGGTCCATAACTCCGCCCTGGAACGGCGGCACGGACCAGCCGGATGGGTCGGCGGGCATCACGTCGTACATGTTATAGAGTAGGAGGGTGGCGCCGGCGCCGCCGTCGATGCGGGCATGCACCAAGGGCGCGTCACCCTCGGCTTCGGCGACGATGGTGGCGCCCAGGTCACGCAGGAACCCGGCGATGCTTCCCGCCATCCGGCGTAGGCTCGCCCTATCGCCTGCCACGGAGGGAATGCGCGTCCATTCGGCTAGCAGGTCCAGCGTGCGGGCGCGCAAGCTCATGCGATGCGCACCCGCGGGTTCAGCGCGGCATAGGCCAAATCCACCAGTAGGTTCACCAGCACGAACGCGACGGCCGCCAGCAGCACGATGGCTTGCACCAGCGGAAAGTCCCGGTTCTCGATCGCCTGCACCGCCAGGCGGCCAATACCGGGCCAGGCGAAGATGATCTCCGTCACCAATGCGCCACCGAGCAGCGAGGCGAACTGCACCGCCTGCACCGTGATGACCGGGATCAGCGCATTGCGCAGCGCGTGGCGCAACACGACGGCGCTTTCCCGTACCCCCTTGGCGCGCGCCGTGCGGACGTAGTCCTGCTGCAGCGCCTCGATCAGGCTGACGCGCACCAGCCGCGTCACCGCGCTCATGTAGTAAGCGCCCAGGCTGAGGGCGGGCAAAATCAGGTGCTGCACGCCGCCGTAGCCGCCGGTGGGCAGCCAGCGCCAGTCCACCGCGACCACGAGGATCAGCAGCAAGCCAAGCCAGAACACCGGGATCGCCTGGCCCGCGAGCGCTAGCAATCGCACCAGCAGGTCGAGCGGCGAATGCGCGGCGACGGCGGCCACCGTGCCGAACACGAAGCCGAGCAAGGTGCTCCAGGCCAGCGCCGTCACCGCCAGCAGCGCGGTCGCGGGCAGCCGCTCGGCGATCAGGCCCAGCACGGGCTGGCCAAAACGCAGCGACTGGCCGAAATCCCCGGTGACGGCGTGGGCGAGGTAGCGCCCGAACTGCACCAAGGCCGGCTGGTCGAACCCCATGCTATGGCGGTAGGCGGCGATATCGGCCTGGCTGGCGGTGGGCGGCAACATCAGCGCCGCCGGGTCGCCGGTGAGGAACAGCGCGAAGAACACCACGGCGCTGACGCCCAACAGCACGATGATGGACAGGCCTAAGCGGCGCAGGATGAAGCGAGTCACGACGTGCGCACGTCCATGACGCGCACCAGGCCGTCGCCGAGCAGGTTGAAGCCGACCACCAGCACCGAAATGGCAATGCCGGGATAGAGCACCAGCCAATTCGCCACCAACAGGAACGAGCGGCCGTCGCCGATCATGTTGCCGAGCGTGGGCGTGGGCGGCTGCACGCCCAAGCCCAGGAAGCCGACGGACGCCTCCAAAACCACCAGCCGCGGCAAGTCCAACGTCAGCAGCACGAGTTGCGCGGGCAGGATGTTGGGGAGCACGTGGCGGGCCATGATGCGCAGCGCGCCGCCGCCGACCGCGCGGGCCGCCTCGATGAACTCGAGCTCGCGCAACTCGAGCACGCGCGCCCGGGCGGTTCGCGCATAGATCGCCCAACCGGTGACGCCGAGCACCACCACCAGGTTGAGCAATCCAGGCCCGATCACCGCCAAGACCAGGAGGATCAGCAGGATGAACGGGATCGCGAGCTGGACGTCCACCAAGCGCATGATGAGGCTGTCGACCCAGCCGCCGAAATAGCCGGCGCAGACGCCCAGCGCCGTGCCCAGCACCGCACTCACCGCGCCGGCGGCGAGCACGATGGCAAGCGACAGCCGGGTTCCCGCGATGATCCGCGCCAGCACGTCCCGCCCGATCTGGTCGCTGCCGAGGGGAAACGCGCCGCCGGGCGGCTGCAACCGCGCCAGCAGTGACCCGGCGAGTGGGTCCGCGCGCCACAGCACGCCGCCGAACAGCGCCACAACCAGGGCGGCCGCGAGCAACGTCGCGCCAGCCGCCAAGTCAACGCCTGCGAAAGCCCGCCGCACGGCAGCGGTCAGTTCGCCAGGTGGAGGTCGAAAACCGGGATGCGCGCGTCGGGCCGGCCGACGAAATCCAGCGTCTTACGCTTGCCGTAGATTGCGTCCTCTTGGTACAGCGTGAGCATCGGAACGTCCTTGGCGGCGAGATCCTGCGCTTGGGCAAAAGCCTCGGCGCGGGCCTGCGGGTCCATGCTGTTGCGGGTCTTTTCCAGCAGCGCGTCCAGCGCGGGGATCGAGACGGTGGAGTAGGGCTCGCCGGTGTGGTCGATGGGGAACAAGGCGGCGTCGGCGTCCAGCGTTTGGGTCGATCCCCAGGCCAGCATGTAGATCGGCGCCTGCTTGCCCGCGGGAACCTGCTGCGCGTAGACCGACCACTCCGGCACTTCGAGCTGCGCCTTCACGCCGATGGCGGCGAACTCCTCCGCGATCACCTGGCCGACTTCGGCGCTGCTGATGTAATGCCGCGGCACCTGCATGGTGATGCTGAAGCCATCGGGAAAGCCAGCCTGCTTCAGCAGCGCGCGGGCCTGCGCCGGGTCATAGGGCGGGTTAGGCTCCGCCTTATAGCCGAAGTCGAACGGGCTGGCCTGCGTGCCGGTCACGGTGGCGAAGCCCTTGAGCAGCGACGACACGATCGCCTCGCGGTCGATCGCCAGAGACAGCGCCTGGCGCACGCGCACGTCATCGAGCGGCTTTTCCCGCATCTTCAATCCGAGATAGATGATCAGCCCGCCGTGCTTGACCTGCACGACGGCCAGCTTGGCGTCGGCGGCGACGGTGGGCGCCAGCTCCGGCGGCAGGCCTTCGATCAGTTGCACCTCGCCGGCCAGCAACGCGGCGACGCGGGCGGTGGGTTCCGGGATAGCGCGCCATACCACCGTATCGATCGCAGGCTTGCCGCGCCAGTAGCCGGGATTGGCCTGCATGGTGACGTGGTCGTCGGGCACGAACTCCGTCACGCGGTAGGGCCCGGTGCCGACCGGTTTGCGCGCGAAGGCGTCGTTGCCCACCTGCTTCACATAGGCGGGCGGCACGATGTAGGCGGGATAGCGGCTCATCCTGGTCGGCAACAGCGGGTCCGGCCCCTTGGTGTGGATGCGCACGGTCATCGGGTCGACCACGTCGACGCTGCTGATGGTGTTGATGTAGGAGGCGGTGGGCGCTTTCGCCGCCGGGTCGAGCACCCGCTCCAAGGTGAACTTCACCGCGGCGGCGTCGAAGGGTTCGCCGTTGGTGAAGCTCACGCCGGGGCGGAGCTTGAACTCCCAGGTGGTGTCGTCGAGCGATCGCCAGGACAGTGCCAGCCCCGGGACGAGCTTCATCGCCGGGTCGCGCATGACCAGCGTGTCGAAGATGTTGTCCACCACGGTCGCGGGCTCGCGCAGGAAGCCCGGGTCCATGCCGGCGACGGAGGCGGCCCGGCCGATATCCAGCTCCGCCGCCCGTGCTGCCGGGAGCAGGCCGGCGGCCATGGCGGCAAGCAGATACATCGCGCGCAACGTCATGCTTCGTCCTGCCAAGATGTATTGTAATCCTATGCAGCAGCCCCGGACCGTGTCTACGCTGAAGCGAACCACTCTACCCACGCGGGATGTCGTCGTGTCGTCAGATTCTGCTCTCGCCCTAGCGGCGGTCTTGCTGTGTATGCCGAGCGTTCGCTGGTGCAAGGGCTGAAGGAGACATGGCGATGACGGGATATGCCGAGACGCTGATCGAGGGCCGCATCTTCCGCGGGCTGCACGAAGGCTTTGCCGAAGCAGTCGCCATCGCCGGCGAGCGGATCGTCGCCTGCGGTAGCCGCGCCGCCGTGCGCGCCTTCGCCGGGCCCGGCACACGGCGGGTGCAGTTGGACGGCCGGGTGGCGATCCCTGCCTTCAACGACGCGCACCAGCACCTGCTGCCGCTCGGGCTGTCGATGCAGCAGGTGAACCTGCGGCCCGAGCGCATCCGCACCCTGGACGGGCTGCTCGCCGCCATCCGCGACGCCGCCGCGCGCACGCCCAAGGGCGCGTGGGTGCAGGGCCGCGGCTACGACCACGCGGAGCTGGACGTGGGCCGCCATCCCACCGAGGCCGAACTGACCGCCGCCGCCCCGGACCACCCCGTGTTCATCGTGCGCACCTGCGGCCACATGGGCGTGGCCAATGCGGCGGCGCTCCAGTTGGCCGAGGTGGGGCACAACACGCCGGACCCGGAAGGCGGCGTGATCGAGCGCCGGGCCGGCAAGCTCACCGGGCTGCTGCAGGAGCGGGCGATGCGGCTGATCCGCGACCGCCAGCCGGAACCGTCCGACGCGGCGCTGGTCGACGCCATCGAGCGCGCCGGCTTGCACATGAACGCGCTCGGTTGCACCGCCGTGATGGACGCCAATGTCGGCATGGCGGCCGGCATGCGTGAGCTCGCCGCCTACCGCACCGCGCTGGACGCCGGGCGCCTGCCGGTGCGCACCTGGATCTGCCTCGCCGGCAACCCGGAGGGCATCGCGGACGCCGCCTGGGAGGCCGGGATACGCCCGATGGACGGCGACGCAATGCTGCGCTTCGGGGCGGCCAAGGTGTTCGCCGACGGGTCCGCCGGCGGGCTGACCGCGGCGATGTTCGAGCCCTATCGCCAGGGCGGCACCGGCGTGTTCTGCTTTCCGGACGAGACGATGCATGCGCTGCTCGCCAAGTATCACCGCCAGGGCTGGCAGCTCGCGATCCACGCCATCGGGGACGCCGCGATCGAGCAGGTGCTGTCCGGCATGGAGGCGGCCGATACCGCGGCCGCGCCGGTCGCCGGCCGCCGACACCGGATCGAGCATTGCGGCTTTCTCTCGCCCGCCCAGCGCGCCCGCATGGTGGCGCGCGGCATCGAGCCAGTGCCGCAGCCGATCTTCATGTACGAGTTCGGCGACACCTACGTGACCAATCTCGGGCCGGAGCGCGCGGCGGCGGCCTACCCGATGGCGAGCTGGCTGCGCGACGGCCAGCACCCGGCCGCCAGTTCGGACGCGCCGGTCTCGTCCACCGACCCGTTCCAGAACATCTTCACCATGGTCACCCGGCGCACCAACAAAGGCACGGTGCTGGGTGCCGACCAGGCCATCAGCGTGGCCGAGGCGGTGCATTGCCTGACCTATTGCGGCGCCTACACCCAGTTCGCCGAGGCCGAGCGCGGGCGCCTGCTGCCCGGCATGCTGGCGGACCTGACCGTGCTCTCGCAGGACATCTTCAGCGCCGCGCCGGACGCGATCCTCGGCACCCGGGCAGACATCGTGCTGCGCGGCGGCCAGGTGATCGTGGGGTCGCTCGGCTAATGCGGCGCTATGCCGTGCAGCGCCTCCTGCTGACCATCCCGGTGCTGTTCGGCGTGCTGCTGATCGGCTTCCTGCTGATCCAGGTGGTGCCGGCCGACCCGGCGGCGGTGCGCGCCGGCCCGACCGCGACCGCCGAGGTGATCGCCGAAATCCGCACCCAAATGGGACTGGACCAGCCGCTTCCGGTGCAGTTCGCGCGCTATATCGGGCGGCTGCTGCATGGCGACTTGGGCGTGTCGATCATCAACAACGTGTCCGTGGCGAGCGAGTTGGGCAACACCATGGGCCCCACCATCGAGCTGATGGTGGCGACGCTGATCTGGGCGGTTCCGGCCGGCATCGTGCTCGGCACGCTGGCGGCGGTGCATGCCAGGCGCTGGCCGGACCGGCTGGTGATGGCGCTGGGCGTGGCCGGGGTGTCGGTGCCGGTGTTCTTCGTCGGCCTGGTGCTGATCTGGTTCGTCGGGCTGAAATGGCAGTTGCTGCCGTTCACCGGGCGCGCCGGGCCGCTCTGGACCTTGGCGGGGCTGCAATCGGTGACGCTGCCGGCGCTGACGCTGGGCGCGGTGTTCGTCGGGCCGGTGGCGCGCATGACACGCTCTTCCGTGCTGGACATGCTGCGCACCGACCACGTCCGCACCGCGCGGGCCAAGGGGCTGGGCGAGTTCGCGGTGGTGCTGCGCCATGCGCTGCGCAACGCGCTGATCCCGGTGGTGACGCTGATCGGGCTGCAGATCGGCTTCCTGCTCGGCGGCGCGGTGGTGACGGAGACGATCTTCTCCTGGCCCGGCGTGGGAAGGCTTGCCGTGGGCGCGATCATGTCGTCCGACTTCCCCATGGCGCAGGGCACCATCCTCGTGCTCGCCACGGGGTTCATCCTGGTCAATCTCGGCGTCGACCTGCTCTCCACCTGGCTGGACCCGCGCGTTCGCGCATGAGGCGGCTGCTGCGGGACCCTGTGGGCATGGCCGCCCTGGTGGTGCTTGCGGCGCTGGTGCTGGCGGCCGTGTTGGCGCCCTGGCTGGCGCCGACCGACCCGGCGGACAACGACCTCTCGCAAGCCATGGCGCCGCCCAGCGCCGGGCTGTGGCTCGGGGCCGACGACCAGGGGCGGGACTTGGTGACGCGGGTGCTGTTCGGCCTGCGACTGACCTTGCTGGTGGGCGTCGCCGCGGTGGGCCTGGGCGGTGTCGCGGGGGGCGGGTTGGGGCTGCTGGCCGCGTTCTATCGCCGGGCCGATGGCGCCATCATGCGCTGCATGGACGTGCTGCTGTCGTTCCCGGCCATCCTGTTCGGCCTGGCGATTGCGGGCATCCTGGGGCCGGGCGTGCCAGCCGTGGTGCTGGCGCTGTCCATCGCCACCGTGCCGCTGATGGCGCGCATCACGCGGGCGGCGGCCAGCGTGGAGATGGGGCGGGACTACATCGAGGCGGCGCGCGCCACCGGGCTCACCGACGCCAGGCTGATCTGGCGCCACCTGCTGCCCAATTGCACCTCGGCGCTGTTGGTGTTCGCCACCTTGCGGTTCGGCCAGGTGATCCTGCTCGGCGCGGCGCTGTCGTTCCTGGGGCTGGGCGCGCAACCGCCCACGGCGGAGTTGGGCGCGATGGCCGCGCAAGGGCGCGACTTCCTGTTCTTCGCGCCGCACATCGCCATCGTCCCGTGCGTCGCCATCGTGGTCGTGGTGCTGGCATGCAACCTGCTTGGTGACGCGCTGCGGGATGCGTTGGACCCGCGCAGCATCGGGGGACGATCATGAGACGCGCGCTGCTGGCCGCTGCCACCGCCTTTACCTTCGCCACCCCGGCGTTGGCCCAGATAGCGCCGCCGGGCACCTTGGTGCTGCTGCGCACGATCGACGCCGACAACTACGACCCGGCGCGCTCCACCGCCCGCTCGGCCGGCGAGGTGCTGAACTTCCTGGGCGACACGCTCACCACGCTCGACTGGGACATGAAGACGGTGCGCCCCGGCCTGGCCAAGAGCTGGACGGTGAGCCCGGACGGCAAGCTCTACACCTTCAAGCTGCGCGACGACGTCTCGTTCTGCGACGGACGCAAGATGACGGCCGACGACGTGGTCTACACCATCAAGCGCTTCATCGACCCGGCGACCCACAGCCCCGTCCGCTGGCGCGCCGGCCCGGTGAAGGACGTGCGCGCGGTGGACCCGACCACGGTGGAATACGAGCTGACCGACCCGTTCAACGAGCTGCCGCTGCAACTCAGCCTGTTCTTCCTGACCATCGTCGACAAGCACGCGGTGGAGACGATGGGGCCGAATTTCGGCGTGCAGGGCTTCAACGGCACCGGGCCGTTCTGCTGGGAGTCGTGGACGCCGCGACAGGATTTCGTGCTCAAGAAACACGAGGGCTACAATTGGGGCCCGCCCATCTTCAAGAACCCGAAGCCGCAAGTGGACCGGGTGATCTGGCGCGTGATCCCGGACTCGAACACCATCCTGGCGGCGATCCAGTCCGGCCAGGGTGACGCCACGCAATACGTGCCGCCCATCGCGCTGCCGTCGCTGCGCAACACGCCAGGCATTACGCTGTCGAACCAACCAAACTACTTCTGGGACTATTTCGTCGGCTTCAAGATCGACAAGCCCGCGGTGGACGATCCGGTGCTGCGCCGGGCGATGGTGATGGCGGTGAACCGCGCCGCGATCGCCAAGGCCGTCTGGTTCGGCGCGGCCACGCCCGCCAACAGCTACCTCAACCCCGCGGTGCTCGACTTCGATCCTAAGTCGGAACAGGATTTCCCTAAGTTTGATCCTGCCGCCGCGCGCAAGCTGCTCGATGACAACGGCTGGGTGGCAGGCGAGGACGGCATCCGCGCCAAGGATGGCGTGCGTGCCTCGTTCACGCTCTACGGCATTAGCGACACCTTGGACGACCGCACCGTCGAAGCCATGCAAGCCGACCTCAAGCGCATCGGCGTCGAAATGAAAGTGCAGATGTGGGACGCGACCGTGGCTTGGGGCAAGCTCGCGACGCAGGAGTTCGGCGCCTTCATCATGTCCTACCCCTACGTGTCGGCGAGCGAGGCGCTGAACCTGTATTTCAACTCCTCCAGCACGCCCACGCCCAACCGGATGAACTGGAAGAACAAGCAGACCGACGAGTGGCTGCTGCAGGCCCGCACGGCGACCGACGACAACGTCAAGCGGGCCGCGCTGGACCATGTGCAGGAGCAGTTGACGGATGCCAGCGTGTGGATCCCGCTGGTGCGCGAGCAGCTTTGGGTGGTCTCTGGCAAACGTGCCCACGGCGTGCGCGCCTATGGCGGCTACGGGATCGGCATCTACAAGGGCCTGGACATCACGCTGACTCCGTGACCCGCAGGGCCATCTCGTATACGTCGTCATAGTCATAGTCACCCTCTCCCGTAAAGCACGGGAGAGGGAGATATCCATCCCGGAACGGTCAAGTCCGAGCTTGCGACCGATACAGCTCCTTCGGCCAGCGCCGGTGCATCCAGAGCCAGCTTTCCGGCCGCGCGCGGATCCAGCGTTCCAGCGTGTCGTTGACCGCCTGGGTCACGGCCAGGAGGTCCGCCCGGCTGTCGCCCGATTGCGGCAAGGCCAGCGGCGGCTCGCACACCAGGCGAAAGCGCGCCGGGCCGATGCGGATGACATAGCCGGGGATGACCGGGCAACGGAACCGGAGCGCCAGCAGGGCCAGCGCCGGAGCAGTCATCGCCGGGCGGCCGAACAGCCGGGCCTCGATGCCGTCGTTCATCTTCTGGTCCATCAGCAGGCCCAGGATGCCGCCCGCCCGCAGATGCGACACCGCCTGCCGCGCGCCCACCGCGCCTTTCGGGAACATCGGCATCTCCGCGCGCAAACCCTGTTGACGGAGCGAGCGGATCAGGGCGTCCACCTCGGGGTTGGCGGCGGCGCGGAACATGGAGGCGAACGGCACGCCGGCGGCGGCGCAGGCGAGCGGCAGCATCTCCCAGTTGCCGATATGGCCGGAGAAGAAGATGCCCGGCCCGCCACGCGCCAGCACCGCCAGATGCTCCGCCCCCTCGCCCTCCCAACCCGGGCCGGACGGCGTATCGCGCTGGAGCGCTGCCAGGTGCGGGAACTCGCCTACGGTGCGGCCCAGATTGTCCCATGCGCCGCGGATCACCCGTTGCCGCCCCGCCGCGTCCAGGCCGGGGAGGGCCATGCGCAGGTTGGTGTCCGCCACGCGCGAGACCGGGAGGGCCGGGCCGATGGTGCGCGCCACGGCGCCGCCGAGGTCGGAGGCGCGGCGCGGGCCCAGGCTGCGGAACAGCGCGAGGCCAAACCGGGCGGCGGCGGCTTCGAGCCGGAACAGCCAGCTCACGCCAGGCCGCCGAGCAGGGCCGCGAGCGCGGCTTCGTCGTGCCATTGCAGGCGAACGTCGATCACCCTCACTTCGGCATGCCAGGCAGGCGGCAGGCGGGCGGCGTCCTTCGCCGTGGTGACCAGCGTGGCACCCAATTCGGCCGCAAGCTGGCGCAACCGCTCCAGCTCGGCGGGGCGGAACCGGTGATGGTCCGGAAAGGCCTGCGTGCCCGCGACCACGGCGCCGGATTGCGCGACGGTGGCGAAGAACTTCTCGGGCCGCCCGATCCCGGCAAATGCCAACGCACGCACCCCGTCCAGGCGAGCACCGCAAGGCTCCAGCCGCGCCCGCAGCACGGGCAATTCCGGCGGCAGGGCGGCCAAGGCGCCGAATTCGTCGGGGCCGATCAGCACGGCGGCGCGGCAGCGGGCGGCGGCGGCGGCCACGGTCTCGCGCAGCGGCCCCGCGGGCAACACCCGGCCATTGCCGAACCCCGCGCCGCCATCCACCACCAGGAGCGAGACGTCCTTGACCAGCCCGGGGTTCTGCAATCCGTCGTCCATCACCAACGCCGTGGCGCCGGCGGCCACGGCAGCGCGCGCGGCGGCGGCCCGATCCGCTGCCACATAGGTCGGCGCCACGGCTGCTAGCAGCAGCGCCTCGTCCCCCACCTCGGCTGCCGTGTGCCGCGGCGAGACCAGCGTGACCCCGCGCGCTTGCCCGCCATAGCCGCGGGTGAGGAACGCCACGCGCGCGCCGCTCGCCAGCAGCCGGCGGCCGAAATCCAGCGCCAGGGTGGTCTTCCCGGCCCCGCCGACGCCCACGTTGCCGCAGCACAGCACCTTGGCCGGCGCGCGCCAGCCCGGCCGCGCCACGCGCCGGGCCGTGCTTTGCGCCACCAGCCGTCCCGCCGGGGCGAGCGCGCGGGCCAGCCAGCCGTCGTCCTGCCAGAACGCGGGCGGGCGCATCAGCCGGCCATCGCCAGCAGCGCGGCGGCGGCGCGGGCAGGCAGGTCGGCGTCGGCATTGGCGACGGACTGGCCCGCCTGCCCGCGCCGCCGGGTCGCCGCCGGGTCCTGCAGGGCGGCATCCACCCAGGCCGCCAGCGCCGCCTCGTCCGCCACGGTGGCGAGCGCGCCCGCCGCGGCGAGGGCGGTGGCTGCATCCGCCTGGTTGGCCATGTCCGGCCCGCCCGCCAGCGCACAGCCGAGCCGCGCCGGTTCGAGCGGATTTTGTCCGCCGCCGCCCGCCAGGCTCTTGCCCACGAACACGGCGGGGAACAGCCGATATAGCAGGCCCAATTCGCCCAGGCGGTCTGCCAGCCATAGCTCGCCGGGCGCCGGGTCTTGCTCGGCCCCACGCCGCCGCGCCCCGAGCTCCTGCGCCAGCGCCGGGCCCCGCTCCGGGTGGCGTGGCGCGATCGCGGTGACCAGCCCCGGATAGCGCGGCAGCAGGCGGCGATGCACCGCGGCGGCAATCTGCTCCTCGCCCGGATGCGTGCTGGCGGCGAGCCAGCGCGGGGCGTCGGCCAGCAACGCGGCCAGGCGGGCGAGTTCCGCCGGGTCGGCTGGCAGGGGGGGTGCGGCGAACTTCAGGTTGCCCGGCGCCGACACCTCCCGCGCCCCAAGCGTGCGGAACCGCGCCGCATCCGCCTCCGACTGGGCCCACACCTGCTCGAACACGCCCACCACGCGCCGGGCAAACCCCGGGGCACGCGCCCACCCAGCCCGGCTGCCCTCTGACAGCCGCCCGTTCAGCAGCATCACCCGCACGCCGCGGCGCTGGCAGCCGAGCAGCAGGTTGGGCCACAGCTCGCTTTCGACGAAGGCCGCCGCGTCGGGGCGCCAGCCGTCCAGGAACCGCCCCACCCAGCGCGGCACGTCCAGCGGGATGAAGCGGTGCAAAACGCCGGGGCAGCGCTGCTGCAGCAACTCGGCCGAGGTGAGCGTCCCGGTGGTCATCAGCACGGTGGCGCCTTGCGCCTGCAGCGCCTCCAGCACCGGGATGGCCGACACGGTCTCCCCCACGCTTGCGGCATGGAGCCAGATCAGCCGGCCCGGCGGCCGCGCACTCGCCAGGCCGCGGCGCTCGCCCAAGCGCGCCGCCAGCTCCTTGCCGCGACCGACCCGGCGTCGCAGCAGCAGGTTCAATCCCGGCTCCGCTGCCGTCGCCGCCGCGCGCCAGGCCAGCGCCAAGGCCGCACCGCCGGCCGCGCCGCTCATCGCGCGCCACACAGCGCATCGGCCTGGTCCGCCACCTGGCTCAGCGCCGCCGCCAGCGCGGGGATCGACGCCTCCCAGCCCGCTCGCTCCACCGCGAGCGGCGCACCGCACACGATCACCCCCCGGCCGAACGGCAGCGGCAAGCACATCCGGTCCCAGCTTGGCAGCACCCAGTGGCGGCTGGTCTGCGCCCCCACGGGGACGATCGGGGCGCCCGACAGCGCGGCGATCTGCGCCACGCCCGGTGCGGCTTGGCGGCGCGGGCCGCGCGGCCCATCCGGCGTGATCAACACGTGCTCGCCGGCCTCGAGCTCCGCCAGCAGCGCCCGCACGCCGGCCGCGCCGCCCTTTTGCGCCATGTCCCGCGCCGACCGGGTCTTGGACGAGGAGCCATGCACCACCTGCACGCCGAAGCGCCGCACCACGGCGGCGATGAACCGCCCGTCGCGATGCCGGCTCACCAGCACCCGCGGCGTCCCCCGTGCACCCTGCCGCCGCATATGGACCCAGAGCGGCGGGATCAGCGCCAGCCGCTCATGCCAGAACGCGACGATGATGGGCCGGCCAGCCACCGCCTGGGCGACATGCTGGTCGCCAACCACGCGCCAACGGGTCGTTCGCAACGCCAGATACAGATAGACGCCCACCAGGGAAGCAACGGCCGATTGGACCAAGGCACTGCGGCCAAACCGTTTCACTGAAGGCATCCGCTCATGGCAGCGGCGGGTAGCATGGGCCGGGCGCGGCTGCGAGAGCGGCGGGCCTCGTTGGCTGCCACCCCGTGCAGCCTAGTTGGCTGCCGCCCTGTGGAACGGAGCGGGGCTAGCCGCGCCGGCGGGTGGGAGCCATGCAGTCGGCCAGCACCGCCAGAACCTCGCCCATGGTCTTGAAGCGACCCAGGTCCCTGCCGTCGCGGGTGCGCCAGACGCTGATCTGGGCACCCTGCCGCACCGCGCCCCAGGCCGCCCAAGGCGCATTGGCGGGATAGATGCTGGCGTATTCGCCCACGTCCGGCGGGTCGCCTTCCGCACGCTTGTGGATGGACAAGCGAAGTCCCCCACAGTCCTGCGCCTCCCAGTGCATCACTTCGAGGCGGTCCTTCGCCGTGAAGACGTGAGCTGTTACTTCCCGCTTGGGGAAGGCAATGATCATAGCGCTCGTGGTCGAGAGGTCGGCAGACATGATACGCTCCCCGGCACTGCTGCGAGGTACATAGAACAAAGGCTGGTTCACGGGAACGTGTTATTCGTTTACAGTGCAAGAAACTCACTGGAAGCGGCGTTAGGGCCACAGTCAGTGGAAGGTGCCGCTGGTCGCCCAACACCCGACGCCTAAAGTTTTACAGCACCACCACTGACATGGCTGCTCTCGGATTCACGGCTCCATTTGCAAGTAGATCGTTTCATCTTCGTGCAGAGAGTAATCGCAAGCAAGGTCCCCGCCATGAAGCACGTCACCGCCGGAGTGTTGAGCGTCGCCCTGCAGGAGTATGGCCCCGCGGACGGCTCTCCCATCGTGCTGCTGCACGGCTTCCCCTACGACGTGCACAGCTACCAGGCCGTCGCCCCGGCGCTGGCGGCGTTGGGCCATCGGGTGTTCGTCCCATTCCTGCGCGGCTACGGCGCCACGCGTTTTCTGGACCCGGCAACTCCACGCTCCGGCGAGCAAGCCGCCCTCGGGCTCGACCTGCTGGCCCTCATGGATGCCCTGGGTCTGCGGCAAGCCGTGCTGGCCGGCTATGACTGGGGCGGGCGCGCCGCGTGCGTAGTGGCGGCGCTATGGCCAGACCGGGTGCGCGGCTTGGTGACCTGCAACGGCTACAACATCCAGACCATCGCCACCGGCAACCACCCGGCCGAACCCGAGCAAGAGCATAGGCTGTGGTATCAGTATTATCTGCACGGCGAGCGCGGCGTGGCGGGACTTACCGCCCATCGCGCCGCCTTCGCCCAGTTGTTGTGGCGGCTGTGGTCGCCCAGTTGGGCCTTCACCGAGGAGACGTTCGCCCGCACCGCCGCGGCGTTCGACAACCCGGATTTCGTGCCCGTCGTGGTGCACTCCTACCGGCATCGCTTCGGCCTGGTGCCGAGCGACCCGGCGGCCATCGCCACGGAGCAGCGCTTGGCCGCCCAACCAGCGATCGGCGTTCCCGCCATCAACCTGCATGGCGCCGAGGACGGCGTGGCGCCGCGGCAAGGCTCGCTCGCCAGCGCGCGCCACTTCACGGGGCACTACGAGCGCCGCGAGCTGCCCGGCATCGGTCACAATGTGCCGCAGGAGGCGCCCGCCGCGTTTGTTGAAGCCGTGCGGGACCTCGCCGGGTAGCTGCCTGCCGCCGCCCTGCGTTCAGCCGAGACACCGCGGAGACCGCTCAGCCATGGACAAGATTTCGGCCGCCCTGCTTTCCAGTTCCGCCGTCATCGCGGCTGCGGTCATCGGCGGGCGCCACGCGCCGAGCCCGCAGCATCCGCGCACGGCGCTCTGGTATGCCAAGCTGAACAAGCCGGGCTTCACGCCGCCTGGGCCGGTGTTCGGCGGCGCCTGGTCGGCGCTTTATCCGCTGCTGGGCTGGGCCGGCTACCGCCTGCTCGCCAAGCCGCCGAGCCCGCAGCGCACCGTGGCGGTCGCTGCCTGGGGCGCCAATGTCGCCGGGGTGGCGCTGCATCCCTACCTGTTCTTCGGCCGCAAGGAGCTGGGCCCCGCGCTGGCCGAACTCACCGTCGAGACTGCGGCAGCCATCGCGCTGGTGGCGGCCGCCTCCCGCGTCGACCGGAGCGTGGCGCTGGCGCAGGTGCCGCTGGCGCTGTGGACGGCGTTTGCCGACCTGCTGAACGAGGAGGTGTGGCGGCGGAACTAGCTCGGCCGCCCCGGCACGCGATGCCGGAACGCCAGCGCCTCCGCCACGTCCACCCGCCGCACAGTGGGCGCGCCGGCCAGGTCGGCGATGGTGCGGGACACTCGCAGCACGCGCGTGAACCCACGGGCCGACAGCCGCAGCTTGTCCGCCGCCGTCTCCGCCAGCGTGCGCGCCTCCGGCTCCAGCACGATCGCGGACGCATCCGCCTCCGCATTCAGCCCGCCACGATCGCGCTGGAGCTGCCGCGCCGCGGCGACCCGGCGCGCCACCACGGCACTCGGCTCCCCCGCCGGCGCCCGGCTCAGCTCGGTGGGCGGGATCGGCTGCACCGCGATCGTCATGTCGATCCGGTCCAGCAGCGGGCCGCTGATCCGGTTCAGATAGTCCTCGCCACAGCGCGGCGCCCGGCCGCACTCGCGCGAGGCGTCGCCCAGATGGCCGCAGCGGCAGGGGTTCATCGCGGCGACCAACTGGAACCGCGCCGGGTAGGTGATGTGCGCGCTGGCCCGCGCCACCGTGGTGCGGCCGGACTCGATGGGCTGGCGCAGCGTCTCGAGCGACGGGCGCGGGAACTCGGGCAGCTCGTCCAGGAACAGCACGCCGCGATGCGCCAGGCTGACCTCGCCGGGCCGCGCGCGCTGGCCGCCCCCGGTGAGCGCCGCCGGGCTGGCCGAATGGTGCGGCTCGCGATAGGGCGGGCGCATCACCAGCCTCCCGCCATCCAGCATCCCGGCCACCGAATGGATCGTGCTCACCTCGAGCGCCTCGGCAGGCGTCAGGTCCGGCAGCAGGCCCGCGACCCGGCTGGCCAGCATGGACTTGCCCGCGCCCGGCGGCCCGATCAGCAGCAGGTTGTGGCTGCCCGCCGCCGCCACCTCGATGGCGCGCTTGGCGGTCTCCATGCCCTTGACTTCCGACAGGTCGGGGCCGCGCGAGCGCTCCACCACGCCGGCCGGCTCGGGCGGGGTCAGCACCTGGGTGCCGCGGAAGTGGTTCACCGCGCAGAGCAGGTCCGGCAGCGCCAGCACCTCGATTTGCCCCGCCCAGGCCGCCTCGCCGCCCTGCGCCGCCGGGCAGATCAGCCCCAGACCGCGCGCGGAGGCGCCGATGGCCGCGGGCAGCACCCCCGCCACCGGGTTCAGCGTGCCGTCCAGCGAGAGTTCGCCCAGCGCGGCAAAGCCTGCGAGGTCCTCGCGCGGCAGCACATCCATCGCGGCGAGCACGCAGAGCGCGATCGGCAGGTCGAAATGGCTGCCTTCCTTCAGCAGGTCGGCCGGGGCGAGATTGATCAGCACCCGCCGCGGCGGCAGCGCCAGGCCCATCGCGGTGAGCGCCGCCCGCACCCGCTCGCGCGCCTCGCCCACTGCCTTGTCAGGCAGCCCCACCACCAGGAAGGCCGGCAGCCCGCTCGACACCTGCACCTGCACCTCGACGCCCACCGCCTCGATGCCGGCGAAGGCGAAGGATTGCACACGGGCGAGGCTCATCCGGCGAACGCGTCGAGGAACACCTGCAGCAGCAGCCCCAGCAGCTCCGTGTTGTAGCCGCCCTCCTGGATGAACACCGCCGGCAAAGCCAGCCGCCCCACCGCAGCCCCCGCCCGGGCAAACCCGTCGGGCGACACGGCCAGGAAGTTCAGCGGCTCGTCACGCGACGCGTCGAAGCCGAGGCTCACCACCAGCGCGTCGGCGCCGAAGCGGTCGATGGCGCGCAACGCCGCCTCCAGCGCCGCCAGCCAGCCGAAATCGTCGGTGCCGCGGGCGAGCGGGAAGTTGCGGTTGAAGCCCAATCCCGCCCCCGTGCCCAGCTCGTCGGCATGGCCGACATACCAGGGGTAGTAGCCCGCCGGGTCGCCATGCAGCGAGGCGAACAGCACGTCGTCGCGCGACCAATACAGGCCCTGGGTGCCGTTGCCGTGGTGGCTGTCGATGTCCAGCACCGCGACCCGGCGGGCGCCCCGCGCCATCAGCCGCTCCACCGCCAAGGCCGCGTTGTTGAGGTAGCAGTGGCCGCCAGCGCGAGCGGCATAGGCGTGGTGGCCGGGCGGGCGGCACAGCGCGTAGCTGTCCCGGTTTTGCGCCACCTCGTCCGCCGCCGCGATGGCGCAGGCCGCCGCGGCGGCGATCGCGGGCCAGCTCCCCTCGCCGATCGGGCAGGCGGCGTCCGCCGAATACCAGCCGGCGCGGCCGATCACCGAGCTGGGTGGCCCGGTGATGCTGAGCAGCATTTCCGGCGCCGGGTGCATGTTGGCCACCACTTCGGGCCCTGCATCCGGCAGGCTCGCCCATTCGGCCGCGGCACCCTCCAGCCACGCGAGGTAGTCCGCCGGATGCACCGCCTCCAGCGCCGCCCGCTCCGCCGCGGGCGGCGCCGTCACCTCCAGGCCCAGGGCGTGGCAGCCGGCCAGCAGGGACTCGGCACGCGCGGGCGTCTCGTAGTTCGAGCGGACTTGGCCGCGCTGGAGAAAGAACTGAGGCGTGTGGGCGAGTTGCACCGGGTCCCAAAAAGCCTTCAATTCGCGAACCCCTCCATCGTCCGGCAGACGATAAGGTGTTTCAGCGCCTGGCGGAACCATGGGCCGCGGAACCGCGCAGGCCGAACGCGTCCGCTTGCCTCAGGCGGGAGATCGAAGCGAGGAGCTACGCGCCGCCCCGCTCGAGCCAGTAGCGTGGGGCACCTGCGCCCTCGCCCTCGGCGATCTGGGTGACCACCTGGCGGCGGGCGATCAGCAGCTCGCCGGATTTTGGATCGGGCTGGAACACGTCCAGGTAACGCCCGTACACGGTGTGGTTCTGGCCGTTCTTGCCTTCATGGCGGGCCATCACCGATGTCCAGGACGAATACGTGCCTGGCGTGGTGCCCGGCGTAATCGCGGGCACGCCGACGAAGTGGATGGTGCGGGCCTGAGTGACCAGCGCGGCTTGCAGTAAGGCACAGATGGCGGCGCGACCCACCTTCGTCGCCCCCGGCGCGTAGTCGTATGTCGCGTCCGGCGTGAAGATCTTGGCCAAGCCGACGAAATCGAGGCGGTCGCAGCAATCGGAGTAGGTCTGCACCAGCGCATTGGCCTGCAGCCAGACAGCGAAGCTGATCGGCTCGCCGGTTTCGGGCGCCGCCGCGGCACGTGCCGGGGCGGCCAGCGCGGCGCCGAGTGGAAAGGCCAACAGGGCGAGAGCGCCCCGGCGTTCGAAATTGCCCATCTTGGATTACCTTCTTGGTTGATTTCCTCCAGGTCATTAGAGCATGGGAAACTTCGCCTGTCAGACCTAATCTTTTGTTGGTCGTGCTGCCAAAGCCGTCTCGAGTATAAAAGTCGTCTCGAGTATACTGGGCGCTGAACGATGCCGCTTCTCCGCCGAACCCTGCTGCTCGGCAGCTTGCTCTCCAGCGCCGCCGCCAAGCCGATGGACGGCGATACGCTGCTCTGCCCGCTGGCGGAGGCGCCACCTGTGCTGGTGCCTGGCGTGGGGGACAGCATCGGCACGCGGCTGGTCGGCAGCAACCTCTATCGCGGCCTCACCCGGCTCGGCGCGGACGGCATCCCGGCGCCGGACCTCGCCACCTGGACCGTCTCGCCGGACGGGCTGCGCATCCAGTTCCAGCTTCAGCCCGGCCTGCTATGGCACGACGGCACACCCATCACCGCCGCCGACGTCGTGTTCTCGCTCGACCGCCTGCATCGTGCGCGCAACCCGCGGCTGGACCTCACGCGCGTGGCGTCCATCCAGGCGGACGGCTCGCAAACGGTGGTGATCACGCTGCAGGAGCCGTTCGCGCCGCTGCTGGCCCAGTTGAACGGCCTCTCCGCCGCCATCGTGCCGCAACACGTGCATGATGTGCCACGCTGGGGGCTGGACCCGGCGGTGACCACGCCGGTCGGGACCGGGCCGTGGCGCTGGGATGGCTGGTTGCGGCTCGCCCGCGCCAGCGGCCAGGGCGCGTTGGCGGCCGTCGTGTTCCCCATCCTGCCCACGCTTGCGAACCGGGTTGCCGCCGTGCAGCAAGGCCGCCCGTCGCTCCTGGTGGAGCCGCTGCTGGACGGGCCGACCCTTGCCGCCTTGCGCGCGGACGCGGCGTTCGTCGTCGAACCCGCCAATGCGCCGGGGCTGCGCGCCTGCGCCGTGCTGTGGCTCAACGCCGGGCGGCCGCCGCTGGACCAGCCGGCCGTGCGCCAGGCGCTGCCAGCCGCGATCGACAGCCGCGCGCTGCTCTGGGCCGTGTGGGACGGCTTCGCCACCCTGCCCGAGGGCCGCGCCGACTATGACCCGCAGGCCGCCGCCGCCCAATTGCAGGCGGCCGGGTTGCGGCCCGGCGACGACGGCTTGCGCGCCCAGTTCCACCTGCTGCAACCCCCCGGCGCCCCCGCCAGCCGCCTCGCTGCCGAGCTCACCCACATGCTCGGGCTGATCGCCATCGACCTGGTGACCGACGCGCCCGACGCCGCGGAGTGGGGCCGGCGGCTGACGGCGGGCGCGTACGACCTGGCACTCGACCTGCGCGAGCAGCAGCCGCCCGGCAGCGACGCCATCCTGCTGGCGCAACCCAGCCTGGCCACCGCGCGGGACCGCCGCTTGCACTTGCCGGACGGCATCTATGGCGGGTTTGCTGACGCCACGCTGTCTTGATCATACAACGGATAGGATAGCATCCTGCGATTCTTCGATTCATCGAAGCACAAGGAGCCAAATCGGCATGGCTGATGTTCTCGACGGGAGCGATGTGGGTCTTGCGTCGCAAGTTGCCCCGCTGGCCGGCGCCCCCCAGCGCTACACGCTGACAGCCCAGGCGCTGCATTGGGTGGTCGCCGCGCTGATGTTCATAACCCTCGCCTTGGCCTGGGTGATGGTCAACATGGCGCCCACCATGCCCTCTCGTGAGTGGGTCTATACGGTCCATAAATCATTCGGCATGACGATCCTGGCGCTGGTCGCCGTACGGCTGATCTGGCGCGCCATGCACCCCGCCCCGCCCCTGCCGGGCCGGATGGCGAAGTGGGAGCGCTGGAGCGCCTTTGCATCGCACTGGCTGCTTTACGTCATTTTGGTTGGCATGCCGGTCAGCGGCTACGTGTTGTCCGCCACCACGGCGGGCAAGGACGTCCCTTATTTCAACCTATTCACGTTCCCCGGTCTGCCAAAGAACCACGCCGTGAGCGAGGCCGCGCGCTGGGTCCATTACGGGATCGGCCAGTGGCTGGTCTACGCGCTGATCATCCTCCATGTGGCCGCCACGGCGTGGCATGCTGCCATCCGCCGGGACGGGGTGCTGGACCGGATGCTTCCGGAGCAGAACACGTAGCGGTAAGCCATAAAACGGGTTGAACGGAGCAAGGCATTGCGCATCGCCATCGGCGGCTTCCTGCACGAGAGCCACTCCTTCGTGCCCACGCCGACCCGCTACGAGGACTTCCTGCATGTCGCCGGCTATCCGGGCCTGGTGCGCGGCCCGGCCATGCTCGCGGCCGTCCGCCCCGGCGCCTCCTGCGCCGCCGGTGCGCTCGCTGCGATGGACGAAGCTGGGGACGAGGCCGTGCCGCTGCTCTGGTGCATCGCCACGCCCGGCGGCCTGGTCACGGCCGAAGCGTTCGAGCGCATCGCCGCCCTGCTCTGCGCCGCCGTCGCCGACAGCGATTTGGCGGCAGTCGACGGCATCTTCCTCGACCTGCACGGCGCCGGCTGCGCGGTCTGCGCGCCGGACGCGGAGGGCGAGCTGCTCCGCCGCCTGCGCGCCATCGTGGGCCCGCTGCCGATCGCCATCACGCTGGACCCGCATGCCAACGTCACCGCGCTGATGGCCGAGACGGCGGATGTGATGGTGCCGTACCGGACCTACCCGCATGTCGACATGAAGCCGATGGGCGCCCGCGCGGTCGAGCTGTTGCGACGCCGGGTCGGGCGAGGCGCGCCGTTCGCCCGCGCCTTCCGCCAGCTCGACTACTGGATGCCGATCACCAGCCAATGCACGCTGAGCGGCCCGATGGCTGAGGTGATGGCGCGCCGGGCCAGGGTCGAAGCCGAGACGGGCGCGGTCGAGCTCGCCTGGTGCTTCGGCTTCCCGTAT
The DNA here is from genome assembly GCA_965198565.1 of Acetobacteraceae bacterium. Taxonomy (GTDB): domain Bacteria; phylum Pseudomonadota; class Alphaproteobacteria; order Acetobacterales; family Acetobacteraceae; genus LMUY01. Next base: position 1,054,926 of record OZ240665.1, read on the forward strand.
GTCGATTTCCCCGATTGCGGCCCGGCGATCACCGCCTATGCCGAGGACCAGGCCACCGCAGACCGTGCCGCTGACGCGCTGCTGGCTGATTTGGTGGCGCGTGAGATGGCGTTTGCCGGCGACGTGCTGCCCGCCGCAGAGGCCGTCGCCGCCGCGCTCGCCGAACCCGCCGGCCCGGTGGTGATTGCCGACGCGCAGGACAATCCGGGCGGCGGCGGCGCGGGCGACACCACGGGGCTGCTGGCCGAGCTGGTGCGCCAGGGCGCCGAGGGTGCGGTGGTCTGCTCCATCTGCGACCCGGCGAGCGCGGATGCCTGCCACGCCGCCGGAGTGGGCGCTGTCGTGCAGCTTTCGCTGGGTGGCAAGTCGGACGGTGTGCCGCTGGAGACGTCGGCGACGGTGCTGGCGGTGCGGGAGGGTTCGTTCGTGCTGACCGGCCCGATGACGGCTGGGAACGTCGCCGACATGGGCCGGTGCGCCCTGGTGCAGGTGTCGGCGGGCGTGCAGGTGATGGTGGCGAGTGCGCGCATCCAGGCCTATGACCAGGCGATTTTGCGCCATGTCGGCGTCGAGCCGGCCGCCATGCGGATTTTGGTGCTGAAGTCCTCCGTCCATTTCCGGGCCGATTTTGCCGGCTTGGCGCGCCGCATCCTGGTTGCCACGGCGCCTGGTTTGGTCACGGCGGATTCGGCGGAGCTGCCGTTCCGCCACGTCCGCCCGGGCGTTCGGCTACGGCCGGGTGGTTAGCTCACGGGCCCCAACAAGCCCTCTCCCAGAGGGAGAGGGAGAGGGAGAGGGAGATCAGAAGGCGAAGCTGTGATGTTAATCCTTCTTAGCGAGCTTTAACTTCGAGGCGGCCAGGTTCTCGCTGAGCGTCTGCATCTGGGTGGCGAGATCCTTCACCGCATTGCGCCAAACGGCCACCGCCTCGCGCTGATCGGCCATTGCTTGAGACAACGATGTCAAAGCCTTACCAAGGTTCTCGGGCGGCGGGGCGGCCGGCGCGGGGCGGCGGGGAAACGGAATGATCTGCGCGGTAACAGCTTCAGCCATGATGCTCTCCTAAGGACACATGCCATCATAGGCTGTAACTAATGTCTAAGAAAAGAGAAAAGATGAAGAATTCGTTAGCGAGTTCGTTACCACAGGGCGACGTGGCCGCCGAGCACCCGCAGGATCAGCACCACCAGCAGCACGAACACGACCGACGCCGACAAACCATAGCGTAGCCTCATGTAGCCGCGCGGCATCAGCCCCGCCCGGGTGGCCCGCGCCTCGATGATGGTGGTGCCGACGAAGCCCGCTGCCAGCACCGCCAACGCGATGTCCGCCGCGCCGGCCACCGCAATCAGCAGCGCCACCCAGCCGACCAGCGACGGCACCACGCCCAAGGCAAGCCGCGGCCGCTCCCCCCGGCCCGAGGGATCGGGCAGGGCAAATCCCCAATGCACACCGCCGAGGAACGCCAGGATCACCGCCCCGTAGGCGATCAACGCCAGCAAGCCGCGCACATCCACCGGGTCTCCCGCCGGGCGCAACGCCAGCAGGCCGCAGGCGACGAACGGGATCAGTCCAGCCACGCCAAGCAACAGGGCGAGCAACGGCAAGGGTCTTTGCATGCGCGGCAGCTTGCCACCCCGAACCCTGGCCGCCCACCCCCACAGCCCGCAAAGCATGCGCGGTCAAGCTTTGCTGCCCGCACCGCCCCGGCAGTAGGATGGGCCATGATCCCCGCTCTCGAAATCGGCATTGCCGTGCTGCTGATCCTGCTCAACGGCCTGTTCGCGCTCAGCGAGCTCGCCCTGGTCTCGGTGCGCCGTGCCCGGCTCATGGTGCTGGAGCGCAAGCGACTGCCCGGCGCCAGCGCGGCGCTGTTCCTGTCCGAAGACCCGCAGCGCTTCCTGCCAACCGTGCAGGTGGGCATGACGCTGGTGAGCATCCTCACCGGAACCTTCGGCGCCGCCCGCCTGGCCCGCCGGCTGCAGCCCCTGATCGAGCAGATCCCGCTGCTGCAGCCCTTCGCCGCCGAACTCGCCGTGCTGATCACCGTGCTGCTCACCACCTATCTCACCCTCGTGCTGGGCGAGCTGGTGCCCAAGCAGCTCGCCTTGCGCCGCCCGGAGCTGGTGGCCGCCCGCGTCGCCCGTCCGCTCGCCGCGCTGACCCGCATCGTCCATCCCTTCGTCTGGGCGCTTGGCCTGTCCACCAGCCTGGTGCTGCGGCTGTTTGGCGGCGGACGGGCGGACTCGCCGCTCGTCACCGAGGAGGAGCTGAAGGCGCTCTTGGCGGAGGGCGCGCAGGCCGGCGTGCTGGAGATCGGCGAGCGGGAGATGATCGAGCGCTTGCTGCGCCTGGCCGACAAGCCAGTCCGCGCCATCATGACGCCGCGCAACGAGATCGCCTTCATCGACCGCACCCACTCCCGGCGCGACATCGTGATCGCCTTGAAAGGGGCGCCGCATAGCCGCTTCGTGGTGTGCGACGGCTCGGTGGACAACGTGGTGGGCGTGATCCAGGCCAAGGACATCCTGGACCGGCTGCTCGGCGGCGGTGAACTCTCGGTGTCGGCCGCGCTGCGTCAGCCGATGGTGGTGCCGGACACGATCTCCGCCCTGGACGCGCTGGAGCGGCTGAAGCCCGACCCGCTCGGGTTGGCGCTGGTGATGGACGAATACGGCAGCTTCGAGGGCATGGTGACCGCAGCCGATGTGCTCGAGGCGATCGTGGGCGAGGTCGGCGACCTGCGGCCCAGCAGCACGCCCGAGGCGGAGACCACGCCGGGCACCTTGGTGGTGGACGGGATGATGCCGGTGGACGAGTTGAAGTCCCGCCTGGCACTGCCCGATTTGCCGGCGGAGGGCAGTTATCACACCACGGCGGGCTTGTTGCTGGCGCTGCTGCGACGGGTGCCGCGGGTGGGCGACAAGGTGGTGTTCGCCGGCTGGCTGTTCGAGGTGCAGTCGGTGGATGGCCGCCGGGTGGAGCGCGTGCGGGCCAGCCGCGAGGTGCTGGCGGAGGGGTGAGGGCCCAGCGAGCACGGACTGGGGCTTATGCCCCTCACCCCGACCCTCTCCCTCTGGGAGTGTACAGACCGGGGACAAGGGTTACACATGATCGGGGACATAGGTGACAGGCTCTTGGCAGCCTGATCTCGTGACCCTTGAAGCTGATCCAACCGCCCTCTTGCACCCGGCGGAGTTGGTCCACCGGGTCATACTCGATCGGCGGCAGCGTGGCCGGGTAATCGCGCGGGCTGACCCGATAGCGGGACATGGGGGTGTCCATATCCAAGGCTTCGTGCGGCCGTTCACTGTTATAAACCTCGCGAAATCCATCAAAGGCTCGCTGGCAGGCATCCAGGCTCGCGTAGATCTGCCCATGCAGCACATCGCGCTTGAGAGTGCGGTGGAAGCGCTCGTCCTTGCCGTTGGTTTGCGGATGGTAGGGCCGGCTGTGGCTGACCCGCACGCCCAAACGCAGCAGCCAAACCACAAGCGGCGTATAGCGGTCGGCCGGGCCATTCCCCCAGGGGCTGCCATTGTCCACGTTCATCCGCTCCGGCAGGCCGTGATACCGAAACGTCGCCACCAGGCGCTCGCGCACCGTCGCTGTCGTCTCGTCCCCGCAGGCCGACAGGCAAACAGCATAGCGGCTATGATCGTCCAGCACGGTCAACGGGTGGCAGCGCTGCCCGGCGGTGGCGAAATGGCCTTTGAAATCCATCTGCCACAACGCATTCGGGCGTGGATGCTCAAAGCGGGTCAGGGGCACGTGCTGCTGGCTGAGCGCCGGGTCAATGCCGCCTTGGCGGTGCAGGATCGCGGTGATGGTCGAGGCCGACGGCACTCCTGTCAGCCCCTTGTCCAGCAACCGCCGCCGCAACTTGCGCCCGCCCCGACACAGCGCCGAAACGGTCACATCCCCACTCTCGAGCAGCCGAATAAACTCCAAACGGCTCTGCATACACGACACTTCCCGCCAAGGCACGACGCAGCTCTCCCGCACCGATCCAATGGCTCATTGTGTCACCTATGTCCCCGAACACCTGTTACCGATGTCCCCGGTCTGTACACTCCCATGGGGAGAGGGTCGGGGTGAGGGTTGTGCCCCGCGGTCGTTCCGTGAGTGGGGGCTTAACCCTGCGATTGCGATTGGCGTGCAGCCGGCTCGGGGCGCCAGTCGCGGAAGAACGCGTAGCCGATCTCCCCCGCCAGCAGGATCAGGTCGCGCTGCATGCCGTCCAGGAACTCATGCAGCCCCCCCTGCACCAACTGCGCCGCCGAGGTCGCCTGCAGCGCGGCACGAACCTCCTCGATCCGCTCCAGCCCGGCGCGGGTGCCGCGCAAGCCGTAGCGGCTGCGAAGCTGCATCAGGTGCCACTCCACCTGCCGCACGCAGAGCGACACGCTGCGGGGAAACGAATGGTCCGACAGCAGGAATCCCACCACGTCCGCCGGCTCGAACCCGGCAGGGGCCACCCGGCGGAACGCGTGGTAGCCGGCCGCGCCACGCAGCACGCCGCCCCATTGCGTGAGCTCCGTCACCCGGCGCTCCGCGTCGCCCCGGGCCTGCAGCAGGTGGTATTTGATGTCCAGCAGCCGGGTCGTTTGGTCCGCGCGTTCGATCAGCCGGCCGAGCATGTAGAAGTTCCAGCCCTGGTCGCGGAAGAACGTGCCCTCCGTGATCCCGGTATGGGCCTGGATGCCCTCCTTCAGCCGAGCGCAGAGCCGGGTCAGATGGTCGCCCTCCAGCTCCTCCGGCTCGATCGCCATCACGTCGCGGTAATAGACGTTGAGCTGCAGCCACATCTCGGTGGAGATCAATGGCCGCAACGTGCGCGCATTGGTGCGGGCGCTCTCCACCGATGCCGGCACCGAGGTGTGGTTGGACCGGTCCAGCAGGTAGAACCGCTTGATTCCGGCCGCCTCGAGCGTGCCGGCGTTCTCGCGGTAACGCGTCTCGTCGGCATTGATGCGCAGCAAGGCGCCCCATGCCTCCTCCTCGCGCCCGGGGCTCTCGAAGGTCTGCGTCACGTCGACCAGCCGGGCCAGGTTCTCCACCCGCTCGAGATAGCGGGCCATCCAGAACAGCCCCTCGGCATAACGGGCGAGCAGGTCGGTCTCTCTGTGCGATGCGCTCATGCCTCCGCCAGCACCCAGGTGTCCTTGGAGCCGCCACCCTGGGACGAGTTCACGATCAGGCTGCCCGCCTTCAGCGCCACCCGCGACAGGCCGCCGGGCAGAACCCAAGTGTCCCGTCCGGTGATGGCGAACGGCCGCAAGTCCAGGTGGCGTGGCCGCAAGCCTTCCGCGGTCAACGTCGGCGCCACCGAAAGGTCGATCAAGGGTTGGCTGATCCAGTTGGCCGGGTTCGCCCGCAGCGCCGCCCGCACCTCCTCGAGTTCGGCGGCGGCGGCGCGCGGGCCGATGGTGATGCCGTAGCCACCCGATTCGCCCACGGGCTTGACGACCAGCTCCGCCAAGTGCGCCAAGGTGTAGGCGAGGCCGTCCGGCTCGCCGCAGATATGGGTCTCGACGTTGGGCAGGATCGCGTCCTCGCCCAGATAGTAGCGGATGATGCGCGGCATGTAGGCATAGACCGCCTTGTCGTCCGCCACCCCCGTGCCGACCGCGTTGGCCAGCGTGACGTTGCCGGCGCGCCAGGCCCGGATCAGACCCGGCACACCCAACATGCTGTCGGCGCGGAACACCGTCGGGTCGAGGAAGTCGTCGCCGATGCGCCGGTAGACGGTGTGGACCGGGCGCAGCCCCCCCGTGGTGCGCATGAACACGCGCTCGGCCTCGACCAGCAGGTCCGCCCCTTCGACCAGCGGCACGCCCATCTCGCGGGCAAGGAACACGTGCTCGAAATAGGCCGAGTTGAAGATGCCGGGCGAGAGCAGCACCACTTGCGGGTCGGCGATGCCCTCGGGCGCGATGTCGCCCATCGCGGCGCGCAGGCGGCGGCCGTAATCGTCCACCGGGCGGAGCCGCATCCCGGCCATCAGGTCGGGGAAGTTGCGGCGCATCAGGTTGCGGTTCTCCACCACGTAGGAGACGCCCGATGGGGTGCGCGCATTGTCCTCGAGCACGCAGAACGCGCCGTGGCGGTCGCGCACGATGTCGATGCCGCAAATATGGACGTAGGTGTCGAACCGCACCCGGAAGCCCTGCATTTCCGGCCGGTAGTTCGGGTTGCCGAGCACCAGCGCCGCGGGGATCACCCCGTCCCGCAGGATGCGCTGGCCGTGATAGATGTCGTGCAGGAAGGCATTGAGCCCGCGCACGCGCTGCTTCACGCCGGCTTCGATATGGGCCCATTCCGAGGCGGTGATGACGCGAGGCAGGCAGTCGAACGGCAGGATGCGGTCGATTGTGGAGGCCTCGGAATACACGGTGAAGGTGATGCCGAGATTGATCAGGTCGTTCTCGGCACCAGCGGCTCGGATGCGGAGCGCGTCCAGCCCGATGGCGGCGACGCGGCTGCGGATGTGGTCGATCGCGCCGCCGTCGCCGTCCCTGGCCGTCAGTTCACAGAAATAGGCACCTGGCGCGTACGTGGCGAAGGGGTCGGTCGCATCGATGGTCATGCAGATAGTTTGCGGCAGCATTGCTCGTATCGCAATGCAAGCCGCAGACCGTCGCCATACGGCTCAGCGCAGGATGATTTCGACCCGGCGGTTCTGCGGTTCGCGCACGCCAGGCGCGGTTGGGACCAGCGGACGGGTGTCGCCGAACGCCTGGATGGCGATGGACCGCATCGGCACGCCATCCCGCACCAACTCGGCCGCAACCGTCTGGGCGCGGCGCAGCGAGAGGCGCTGGTTGTATTGCGGCGTGCCGGACCGGTCGGCGTTGCCCTGCACCTCGATCTGGGTGGTTTGCACACGGGTACTGGCCTGGGCTGCTTCGCCGACGATCTGGCGGGCCCGGTCGGTGAGGTCGGCGCGGTCCCAGTCGAAGAACACCAGGTAGGTGCGCGCGGGCGCCGGGGCGGGCGTTTGTGTGACGGGCGCGGCGGGCGGAGGCGGCGGCGCAGTGTTGAAGGCATACCGCACGCCGAGCAGCAGGCTGTGGTTGTAGTCGCTGTTGATGTTGAGGTGAGACGGCTCTCCACCGACGACCAGGCCTCCCGGCCGCAGAGCCTGATTGCCCGTCACGTTCGAGTGAAAGCCTGGCGCATCCAGAATGCCGTAGAACCTATACTCGGCTGTCAAGGATAGCCCGCGCACTGAGGCAAGGGGGAAAGAGAGGCCGAATATCCCTTGGTAGGCGAAATTGACCGACCAGCTATTCGAATACTGCCTGTAGCCGGCACTTCCGACCTTGAACGAGTGAAAATCGTCGAGATAGGTGTCGGCGAGCCCCGCGCCGAGGCCGATATAGGGATAGATCCAGTTCTGCCCGATATCCATGTCGAACAGGGCATTGACCATCCCGCCATAGCTATACTGGTCGCCGCCAGCATCGGTCGGGTAACTGGTAAAGCCGCTGAATTGGCGGATGCGGTTGTGGCGGACGTCACCTTCCAACTCGAGGCGAAGACCATTTCCGAAGCCATAGCCAACGCTGCCGACGCCCACGCCGCCGATGTCGGTCGCGAGATACTTCTCGCGCAGGCCAAGGGCTGGCTGAGCCAGCACGCGTTCTTGCTGCAAGTAGTTCCCGCCTGCCCCCGCGCCGATATACAATCCCTGGATCGGTTGGGCGAAAGCGCCGGCGGGAGCCGCCAAGATCGTTGCACTGATCAACGCGCTACGAAACCGGCTCATGCACTCAGACTCCCTGGGCCGGCAATCGTGCTGACCGTTGCGGCTGCCCTGCGAAGGGAGGCCAGATGCAAAGAAGCCGGCCTCGATCAAGGCCGGCCCCCTGCTCATCGTCGTACGCGGTGGTTCTAGGAAGAGCCACCACGCAGTAGCAAAGCGAGATACGCGACGCCGATCAGCGCAGGATGATCGCCACACGCCGGTTCTGCGGCTCACGCACGCCCGGGGCGGTCGGGACCAGCGGACGCGTGTCGCCGAAGGCTTGGATGTCGATAGCGGTGCGCGGTACGCCGAGGCGGACCAGCTCAGCCGCGACCGTCTGGGCGCGACGCAGGGACAGGCGCTGGTTGTAGGCCGCCGTGCCAGAGAGGTCGGCGTTGCCCTGCACTTCGATCCGCGTGTACTGAACCTTGGTGCTGGCGGACGCTGCCTCAGCCACGATCTGGCGCGCGCGGTCCGTCAGGTCCGCCCGATCCCAGTCAAAGAAGACCAGGTAGGTGCGGGTGACGGTCTGCGGTGCGGGGATGGCGGCCGCCGGCGGCGGGGGTGGGGGCGTCGGCGCACCGAAGGCATAACGAACGCCGAGCAGGATGCTGTGGTTGAAGTCGTCGGCACCCTGCTTCAGCCGGACACCGTAAGCGCCCGTCGTGGCGAAGAGCTGCTCCTTGTAGTCACGGCCGTTCACTTCGCCCAAGAAGCGATATTCTGCCGTCAGTGCCAGGCCAGGGATAGCGGTCAGCGGGAAAGCGAAGCCCGCAATGCCCTGCACGCCGATGTTGTCGTTCTCGCCCTTACCGCGAAGCGTTTGGCCGCTCACGATGGAGGTGATGCGCAGGCTGTTGAACTGGTTGTGGACGTAACCAGCGCCAACACCGACATAGGGCTGCACGGGAAGGCCCGGGAATGCCAGGTCGTAGAAGACGTTGACGAACGCGCCTTCCTTGTATTCGTCACCACCGGCACTCGTCGGCCTGCCGCTTTTGAAGCCGTCCAGCTTGTTGTCGTAGAACGCGCCCTGGAGTTCAAGGCGCAGGCCATTGCCGAGCCCGTAACCAACGCTGCCGATGACGACCGGGCCAGCATCGAACTTGATGTTGCTGCCTGGCCCGATCGAGTTCGGACGGCCGGCCGTGAGTGGAAAGCCTGCCGTGTGGCTGATCGTCTCGTCTTGTAGAATATTGCCGCCAGCGCCAGCACCGATATACACACCGCTTACTGGCTGAGCACTGACCGCAATTGGCGCGGCCAATATGGTCGCTGCCAGTAGCGCATTGCGGAGCTTCATTCTTTCTCTCCTCATAACTTACCTGCGCTCACACGCAGCAAACCCGCCTCATGGGGCCGTCAGCACCCAGGGCCTTCAGCGAGTGCAACATATCACCTCCTTTCTCCAGCGGGAGACCAGTGTACCTCTTTCCTAAATACTGTGGTAAGACAGCCACAGCGACCGGCGCAATCAAGCAACAGTGATCTCGCAGGCCGCAACCGGTCGCCTCGCGGCCGTAACGAAGCCGGTTTAGAGGACTAAACCCTCGAACGGCGGCAAATAGTCCGGCGATGCGAACTCCACCACCCACAGGTCGGGGTCGAAACGGACCTGGCGAGCGACATAGGCATCGGCATCCGCCTCGCTCACCGGAGCGGCGCCGGTGCCGCGCAGCCAGGCCGCCTCGCCCGCACCGGCACGAACCTGGGACAGCACGACCCAGCCATCGCGCCCCCGCAACACGATCAGGATGCCGCCGGCGTCGGCATCGCCGCTGCGCAAGACGGCGCCGGGCCGCCCCGCCTGGTCGCCAAGGCGCAGCGCTGCCTGGACCCACAACTTGGCCTTGACGCGCGGCTCGGTCATCCCGCCATTCCCCCCACAGCTACTTCGCGGCAAGCACGTCGAACGTGTCGCCGCTCACGTCGGCACCCTCGATATGGGCCCGGTGCCACAACGCGTAGAACAGCAGCGTCCAGGCGGCGAAGCCTTCGCGCCGTCCCGCGGCCTCGCGGAACAGGGCGGCCACGCGGTCAGGCGCCGCGATCTCGGCCACGCCCGGCTGCGCTGCGACCAACGGACCCAATTGGGCGCCGCGCCGGGCAATCCACTGGCCCACCGGCACGGTGAAGCCACGCTTGGGTGCGAACGGATTGGCTTTCGGCTGCGCCTGCTCGAGCCAACGGCGCAACAGCCACTTGCCGCGTCCGTCGCGCACCTTCAGCAGGTCGGGCAGGCGGAAGGCGGCGGCGGCGATCCCCGGGTCCAGAAACGGCGTGCGGCCTTCGACGCCGTGCGCCATCAGGCAACGGTCGAGCTTCAACAGCAGATCGTGCGGCAGCCAGTCGGCCATGTCGGTGGCTTGGGCGACTTGCAGGCGGGAGCGGCCGTCGGTGGTGGCGCGCGCCTCGGCGGCGGCGATGCCGTCGCGCCAGTCCGGGGCGATTTTGCGCAGCACGTTCAGCCGGTCGAACGTGCCGCGGGCGCGCATGCTGCGGCCACCGCGCCACCAGGGGCGCATGGCGCTGCGATAGCGGCCATAGCCGCCGAACATCTCGTCGCCACCCTCGCCAGACAGCACCACCTTCACGTCCTGACGGGCGCGACGGGCCAGGAACCAGGTGGGGATGATGGCATAGTCGGCCGCCGGGTCGTCCATCGCGGCGACGATGCGGGGCAGCTCGGCCCAGACCATGGCCTCGGTGACCGCGACCGTTTCGTGGCGCGCGCCGCTGGCGCGGGCGACTTCGGCGGCTGCCGCGCGCTCGTCCGCCACGTCCGGCGAGTCGAACCCCGCGGTGTAGGCCAGCACGGGCTCGCTGTTCAGCCGCGCCATGAGCGTGAGCACGGCCGAACTGTCCACCCCGCTCGACAAGAACATGCCATAGGGTACGTCGCTGCGCTGGTGCAGGCTGACCGACTCCATCAGGGCTGCGTCCAGCCGGGCGAGCGCCGCCTCCTCGCCGATCGTCTCGGGCGGCCCGGCGGGGAGCGCGTCCTGGCGGTGGCGCTCCACCACGTGGCCGTCCACCGCGACCAGAGTCTCGCCGGGCAGCACCCGTTGGATGCCGGGGAAGATCGTGTCCGCGCCGGTGGTGAACTGCATCTGCAGCAGCTCGCCGCGCGCCGCCGGCCGCAGCGCCCGCTGCACCAGCCCCGCGGCGAGCAGCGCCTGCGGTTCGGAGGCGAACGCCAGCCCGCCCTCGACCGGAGCGATGTAGAGCGGCTTGATGCCGAATGCGTCGCGGGTGAGTGTCAGCCTGCGGGCGGCGCGGTCGTAGATGGCGATGGCATACATGCCGCGCAGCCGCTCGGCGTAGGGCGCCCCCAATTCGCGCCAGAGATGCAGCGGCGGCTCGCAATCGCTGCCCGTGGCGAGCGACAGACCCGGCGACAGCTCGCGGTAATTGTAGACCTCGCCATTGCCGATCAGCGTGCACGGGCCGGCGAACAGCGGCTGATCCCCCGTCTGCAGGTCGATGATCGCCAGCCTGGTCTGCACCAGGGTGGTGCGGTTGGCCGAAAACTGGCCATCGCCATCTGGGCCGCGATGGGCCAGAGCTTGCGTCAGCCGGGACGCGAGCATTGGGTCGATGGGCGGCGCGCCGGGCTGGAGCGTGACCCCGGCTATGCCGCACATGGACGCGGCTCGATCGTTTCGAGGAAGTGGCGCCACTGCGCCAGCACGGGGGCGGGGGCGAACTCGGCCTCCCAGCGGGCGCGCCCGGCGGCGGCCATCGTGGCGGCGAATACGGGGTTCTCCAGCACGGTCCTTATCGACGTCGCCAGCGCATCGGCGTCGTCGACTGGGACGAGCAGGCCGTCTTCGCCGGGCCGGATCAATTCCTTGGGGCCGGAGGCGGCGGCAGCCACGACGGGCCGGCCGGCTGAGAACGCCTCCACGATGACATTGCCGAGCGCCTCGCTGCGCGAGGGACAGACCAGGACGTCGCAGCCGGCGATCAGCGCGGCCGTATCCGCGCGCCAGCCGGGCAGATGGACGCGGGCGGCAAGCCCTTCGCGCTGCACCAGCGCCTGCAGGGCCGCGCGTTCTGGCCCCTCGCCGGCGATGATCGCCTGCGCCATCGGCAGCCGGGCCATCGCGCGGACCAGCACGTCGAATGCCTTGTTGCGGTGCAGGCGGCCCAGCGCCAGCAGCAGCGGCGTGCCCGGCGGGACGCCCAGGCGCTCTGGCGCAGCCCCGGCGAGATCGGGCGAGAAGTTCGGCAGCCAGTGCGTGCGCGCGGCGGGCCAGCCTTGCGCCACGATCCAGCGGGCGAGCGACTGCGTGTTGGCGACCAGGTGGTCGCAGCGGCGGAAGTGGCGCAGGTCGTAGAAGCCGCCGAGCCGCCCGACCAGCACCCAATCGCCCGCCGGGGCAAACCTGGCGGCGCGGCTCATCCACGCCACCGCCACGCGCGGCCGAAAGCGGCTGAGGGCCCGGCGCACCCGCCCCCGCGTGGTCCAGTCGAACAAGCCGCCGAACGGTGCCGTCTCCAGCGCCAACCCGGCTTGCCGCAGCCGCGCAACACGCTGCGGCTCGGGCCGGATCAGCGGGAGGATGGTGTCGCCCGTCGCGTGCTGGGCGGTCACCAGCCGCTCGAAGAACAGCTCGGCCCCCCCTTGGGCAGCGCCCGCCATGATGTGCGCGACCTTCATAGCAAGGCCCTCGCCGCCGCCAGCACGTCTGCCACCGGCAAGACGGACATCGGGCTTCCCGCGGGGCCCGGCGCTACGACCGCCCGCGCGCGGCGGCCCGCCGGTGCGTATTCGGTCGCTTGCGTGGGCCCGAACAGGCCGAGGGTCGGCGTTCCCGATGCGGCTGCGAGATGCATCAGGCCGGAATCGTTGCCGACGAACAGGCGGCACTGCGCCAGGCAGGCGGCCGCCTCTGGCAGCGTCAGCCGGCCGGCGAGGTCGATTGCGCCGGGAAGGCCAGCCAGCACGGGGGCGGCCAACGCCCGCTCCGTGTCGCCCGGGCCGGCGAACACGACCGGGCGCGCGCTGGGCATGATCGCCTCGAGGCTGCGGAACAGCTCGACGAAGCGCTCCGGCGGCCACACTTTCCCGGCCCAATTGGCGGTCGGGCCAAGTGCCACGAGCGGCGGACCGGCCGGCAGCAAGCTGTGGGCGCGGGCGCAGTCCTCGGCGGCAAACCAGCACACCGGGAGCGGCGGCTCCACCAGGTTCAGCACTCCGGCCAAGTGATGCAGCCGATGACCGGGGCGGCGCCCGCCGCGCATGATGGCGCGTCGCCGGGCCAGCAGCAGCAAGGTCAGCGCAGAACCCCGCAGGTCCACCGTCAGGTCCCACAGCGTGGTGGCGGTCTGCCGCCACAGCGTCAGCCAATGGCGGTCGTAGCGGCGTTTGTCGATCAGCAGGGTACGATCGCGGCGCGGCATGCGGGCAAACACCCCTTCGGCCGGCATACCGCAGGCGACGGTAAACCGGGCCTCGGGATATTGGCGCAGCAGATGTGCCGCCAGCCCCGTCGAAAGGACCGCGTCGCCGATCCGCGTCGCGGTGATGAACAGGATGCGCACCCGCGCTCTGTAACGCTCGTGACGAGAGTGGGGAAGGGCCGGGCTGCGGAAGGCGTGTGCGGGGAAGGCTCGGCTTGTGTTCGACGCCTCGGCGTCCAACCTGGGGAGCATGAGCAAACTCGCGCATCTGCCGTCCCGCGCAGTGCTGGCTGTTGCCGGGGCGGACCGCATCTCGTTTCTTCAGGGCTTGGTCTCAAACGACGTCTCGCTCGCGGCACCAGGGCGGGCAGTGTGGGCGGCGATGTTGACGCCGCAGGGCAAGTGGCTGGCCGATTTCTTCATTTTCAGCGATGGCGAGCGGCTGCTACTGGACGTCGAGGCTCAGCAAGCCCCCGACCTCGTCCGCCGGCTGACCCGGTTCCGCCTTCGCGCGGATGCTCAGATCGCTGCCGAGCCGAGCCAAGTCTATGCCGCTTGGGATGGGCTGCCGCCAGCTTCGCCGTTGACCGCGCCGGACCCTCGGCTGACCGAAGCTGGCTGGCGGATGCTCGCATCCGGGCTCGAGACCAATGCGGGCGCGGATGATTACGATTGGCACCGGCTCGCGCTGGGGCTGCCCGATGGCAGCCGCGACATGGAGGCGGAGAAGAGCGTGCTGCTCGAGGCCGGGTTCGACGAGTTGGATGGGATATCCTGGACCAAGGGCTGCTACATGGGCCAGGAACTCACGGCCCGCACGAAGTATCGTGGGCTGCTGAAGCGCCGACTGGTGCCGATCCGCGCCGAGCGCGGTGCGCTGCCGGCTTCGGGCAGCGCCGTGTTTGCGGGGGGGGTGGAAGTTGGGCAGGTGCGATCATCGCGTGAGGGGATGGGGCTGGCGCTGTTGCGGCTCGATGCGCTGGAGTCGCCGTTGGAGTGTAATGGGCCGGTCCGCGTAGAGCGCCCGAGGTGGATGTGTTCGCTCGCGCCGGGCAAGTGATTGGGTGGCGGTTGTTTGAGCGGGCGTTGCTGTGGGCACTTGATGGGGGCGCTGCGGTGACCTGCTTCGCCGATGCTGCGGGCACGCGATCGGTGACGCTGCGCTTGCCCGTCCTACTCCGACGGGGCGAGCACTAATGGGTGACGCTGCGCTTACCCATCCTACGCGGCGCGGTCGGGGGTCTCGCGGACGGAGACGGCCCGGCGCAGGTTCTCCTTGCGGCTGTCGATGGTCTTGACCGAGCGGGCGATTTCGGCTCCGCCAGAGCGGATCGCCTCGGCGGCCTGCTCGGCCCGGCCGATGGCTTGGGCGACGGCACCCGTGCCAAGCGCCACCCGCTGCACGCTGCTGGCAATCTCTGCCGTGGCGGCACCCTGTTCCTCGACTGCACAGGCGACTTGGGCCGCCAAGGTGCTGATATCCTCGATGCGGCCGCTGATAGCCCGGATCGCCCCGATGCTGCCCTGAGTGGCGGACTGCATGGCCGCGATCTGCTGGCCAATCTCTTCGGTTGCACGCGCCGTCTGGGCTGCCAGGTTCTTCACCTCACCAGCGACCACGGCAAAGCCGCGGCCAGCATCCCCAGCTCGTGCGGCCTCAATGGTTGCGTTCAGCGCCAGCAAGTTGGTCTGCGCGGCAATGTCGCCGATCAGTCGGACCACATCGCCGATGCGACCGGCGGCGGATGCCAACTCCTCGACCGACGCATCGGTACGCTTGCTTTCTGCCGCTGCCTGCCGAGCACTCTCGGCGCTACGGGCAACCTGCACCGCGATTTCGCCGATGGACGCGGACAATTGCTCGGACGCACTCGCTACGTCCTGAATACCCTTGGCGGCTTGCTCGGTCGCGCCACGCACGCGGCCCATTTCCTGGGTCGCCACCTCGATGCCGTTGACCACACCGTCAGTGGCCGCTCCCATGTCGCCGGCGGCCTCGTTCACGGCCTGGATCTCGTCCATCATGCGCTGCTGCAGTGCGCGGAGCGCCGTGGCCCGTTCTTGTTCCGCCTGCTCTGCCTTCGCCAGCGCCGCATCGAGGTCTGCAACCTGGGTGCGAAGCTGGCCGACTTCCTGCCGAAGCTCCGCTTCCCGCTTGATGGCCTTGCCAATTGCGCCGCCTATCCGGTGTCGCCGGCTCACACCCGCCAACGGCTCGAGCACGGCGCGAACCACCAGCCAGAACAGAGCCGTGCCAACAACCAAGCCGACACCCTCGACGCCCCAAAACCACGGGTCACCGTCCCACAGAAGGAGGCCACAAACATCCGCGGCGCCAAACATAGTTGCTGCGGCAACGACCAGAACGGCACCGGCGGGCAGGCTGGCTTCGACTTTGGGCGACGTAATTGGCATGGACCTACTCGGGCGACTGTTCGATGCAGAGTGTCGCTCGAATAGGTTAAAACAGGCTGAACGCCGCGGTTAGAGCGAGTTGTCGTCAAACCCGCCGCCACCGCCATCGAAGCCGCCGCCGGAGTTGTCGTCCCAACCGCCGCCGCCATTATCGAAGTTGCCGCCGTCGCCCTGCGGCACGTTGTTGTCCCAGCCCGGGTCGTTCTGCGCCCCTTGCCCAGCGTCGCCGTAATTGTTCACGATCGTGGTTTCTTCCATGGGGGCCGCCGGCATGCCGTAGGCACCTCCCATACCGCCGCCTCCCATGCCGCCGCCGAACATCCCGCCGCCATGGCCGGAGAACATGTCCATCAGCACGTTGCCCGCCACCACACCGCCGGCTACCCCGGCGGCCGTCCGTAGGGCCGAGCCGAGGAAGCCTGTTCCGGACTGGCCTAGCATGCCGGGCTGCATGTTGGGCGGATACTGCGGCGGCGGCACGGCGGCCGAGGCGGCGCCATATTGCGGGTATTGCGGCGCTGCAGCCGGCTGCGGACCCTGGTTCCACACCGACGGTCCGGGCGCTGCCGCTGGGCGCGCAGATTGCCCGCCACCGAACAGCCCGCTGAAAAAGCCGCCGGGCTGGCCACCCTGGGTCGCGCTGTGCTGGGCAGCTTGGTGGGCCGCCTCCAGTTCCGCCTGGAGCCGCTGGATCCGATTGGCCGCCTCGGCGAGCGCCGCTTCCTGCACCACCGCCATCTGCGTGACGCGGTAGCGTGCTTCGGGGTGGCTCTGGAACTGCTCGGCGATGAAGCGGTCCGCCTCCGGGTCGATCGGCGGCAGCGATGGCTGGGTCGCGGGAACGCTGCGGGAGAAGCCGCCGACGGTCGAGCCCCCGACGCGGGCGACGAATTGAGCGATCAGGTCGCGTTCCTCGTTGGTCATCGGATCACCTGTTGTTCAGCACGCTTGAAGCGAAGTCAGCGAGTTGCAGAGGCGAGATGGTCGGGCGCTGCAGCCGGTTCAAGCCATGGGAGCTATCCCAAGCCGCGGTGCCTCGATCGCGGGGCACCTGTCCATGACAACGTTCAACCCGGCTGTTCGGGCCCGCCCGGCGGCAGAGTGGTCGATAACATCGAGTTGAAGCCATACCGTTCGTGCGCCCAGGCGAGCCGCCTCGTCCACCACTTCGCCGGCATGATCGGAGGCGCGGAACACGTCGACCATGTCGAGCGGCCCAGCCTCGGCGAGCGACGCGACCACGCGCTGGCCGAGCAGGGTTTGCCCAGCAAGCCCGGGATTGACCGGTGTCACCTCCCAGCCACGCGACAGCAGAAAGCGCATCACGCCGTGCGACGGCCGATCCGGGCGGGCGGAGGCGCCGACCAGGGCGATCCGTCGCGTGGTGCGGAGGATTTCGGCCACCTGGCTGTCAGAAAGTCCGTCGGCTGCCATGAGGGTCCACCTCCGCGCTTGTCCTGCCTGGCGGCTTCCGCGAGTGTGCCCGCCGATGAACCCGGCTGCACCCTCGTTCCAAGATCTCATCCTGCGCCTGCACGCGTTCTGGGCGAAGCAAGGCTGCGTCATCCTCCAGCCCTATGACGTGGAGATGGGAGCCGGCACGTTCCACCCCTCCACCACCTTGCGCGCGCTCGGGCCAACGCCGTGGCGAGCCGCCTATGTGCAGCCCAGCCGGCGGCCGTCGGACGGGCGCTATGGCGAGAACCCGAACCGGCTGCAGCACTATTATCAGTACCAGGTGATCATGAAGCCGGCGCCGGACACTGCGCAGGCGCTGATGCTCGCCTCCTACGCCGCCATCGGGCTCGACCCGGCGCTGCACGACATCCGCTTCGTCGAGGACGACTGGGAAAGCCCGACCCTCGGCGCCTGGGGGCTGGGCTGGGAGGTGTGGTGCGACGGGATGGAGGTCGGCCAGTTTACCTATTTTCAACAAGTCGGCGGCATACCGGTGGCCATGCCATCGTTCGAAATGACCTATGGGCTCGAGCGCCTTGCCATGTATGTGCAAGACGTCGAGCGCGTGTATGACCTCGATTTCAACGGCGCCGGCGTCCGCTATGGGGACGTGTTTTTGCGCGCGGAGCGAGAATACAGCGCCCACAACTTCGAACGGGCCGACACGGCCATGCTGGCCCGCCATTTCGCCGATGCGGAGCGGGAATGCGCCAGCCTGCTCGCGCCGCCGAACCCGCTGGCGCTGCCGGCCTATGACCAGTGCATCAAGGCCAGCCACCTGTTCAATCTGCTGGACTCACGGGGCGTGATCAGCGTGACGGAACGGGCAGCCTATATCGCTCGGGTGCGCAACCTCGCGAAATCATGCTGCGAGGCCTGGCTGGCGGGTGAGACCGTTGCACCTGCTCATCGGGCAGAATAGTCTGCTGCGGTGCACAATCTCCCTCGCAAGGCATTGGCGGCTTAGTGGCTGAGCTCCTGCTCGAACTGCTGAGCGAGGAGATTCCAGCCCGACTGCAGGGCCGGGCCGCGGACGATCTTGCTCGCGCCGTTGCCGAGGTGCTCGCCCCGCTGCAGCCGCGGAAGGTGCAAAGCTTCAGCGGGCCACGCCGGATTGCGCTGGCGGCGACCGTTGAGGCGCAAACCCAAGCGACGGACACCGTGGAACGCGGGCCGCGGCTGGCTGCGCCGGAGCAGGCGCTGACCGGGTTCCTGCGCAAGCATGGCGCCAGCCGCGAGAGGCTGGTGGCGGAGGGGGACTACTGGGTGTTGCGCAAGCAAGCGCCTGCCCAGTCGGCCGCGGGCTTGGTCGCCGCGACGCTGCCGGGCCTGCTGCGGCGGTTTGCCTGGCCCAAGTCGATGCGGTGGGGCGCGTCTGGCAGCCTGTTCACCTGGATTCGGCCGTTGCGCCGCATCCTCTGCCTGCTCGATGGCGACGTGGTGCCGTTCAGCCTGGCCGAGGGCGCGGATGACGGGCATGGCTTGGTCGCCGGGCCTGACACCGAGGGCCACCGTTTCATGGCGCCAGGCGCCTTTCCGGTCCACTCGGCCGCCGAGTGGCAGGCGGGGCTGCTGGCCAAACGGGTGATCGTCAGCGCCGATGAGCGGCGGCGGCGGGTCGAACAGGGGGTCGCCGCGCTGGCCGCCGCGCAGGAGCTAGAGGTGGTGCCCGACCCGGCGCTGCTGGATGAAGTGGCAGGGCTGGTCGAGTGGCCGGTGCCGCTGCTGGGCCGCATCGACCCGGCGTTCATGGACCTGCCGCCCGAGGTGATGCAGGTCTCGATGCGGGTGAACCAGCGCTACTTCGCCCTGCGGAACCCGGACGGGACCGCCGCGCCGTTCTTCGCCTTCGCCGCCAACATCGAGGCGCCGGACGGCGGGGCGACCATTGTCGCTGGCAACGAGCGAGTGTTGCGCGCCCGGTTCTCGGATGCGCGCCATTTCTGGGACGCCGACCGCACCAAGAGTCTCGCCGAGCGGGTGAAGCTGCTGGATGCCGTGACCTTCCACGCCAAGCTCGGCAGCCAAGGCGCGCGGGTGCACCGGCTGATGCAGATGGCCGAGGCGATCGCGCCGCTGGTGGGCGCCGACCCACCTGTCGCCGCCCGCGCCGCCTGGCTCGCCAAGGCCGACCTGCTGACCGGAATGGTGGGCGAGTTCCCGGAACTGCAGGGCGTGATGGGCCGCTATTATGCGCTGCACGACGGCGAAAGCCCGGCCGTGGCCGATGCCATCCGCGACCACTATGCCCCGCGCGGGCCAGCCGATGCCGTGCCGAGCGCGCCCGTCACCATCGCAGTGGCGCTGGCCGACAAGCTGGACATGCTGGCCAGCTTTTTCGCGATCGGGGAGGTGCCGACCGGCTCCGGCGACCCATTCGCCTTGCGCCGGGCCGCCCTGGGCGTGGTGCGGATATTGCGCGAGACGGACCGCAAGCTGCCGTTGCGCCGCCTGATCGGGCTGTGTGCCGCGAGCTTGCCGTCCCCACCCCCGGTGGAAGCGGTGCTGGCCTTCATCGTGGATCGGGCCCGCGTGCAGCTCCGCGGCGAGGGGGCGCGGCATGACGTGCTCGACGCCGTGTTTGCCGCCCATGCCACGGACGACCTTGCCGGCCTGCTGAAGCTGTCCTCGCAACTGGGCGCGCTTCTGGCCACGCCCGATGGCGTGAATCTGCTGGTTGCGTCCAAACGGGCGGCCAACATCCTGCGCATCGAAACCGCCAAGGACGGGCCGCATGACGGCGCGCCAGACCCGGCGCTGTTCGCCAACGCGGACGAAAACCTGCTGAACGACACGCTCGATGCGGTGGCGCCCGCACTCGAGACGCTGCTTGGGGGCGATGATTTCGCCGGTGCGGTGCGAGAAGTTGCGCGGATTCGGCCACCGCTCGATACCTTTTTTGCGCAAGTTACGGTAAACGACAGCGAACCGTCTCTCCGCCGCAACCGCTTGCGTCTGCTTCATGGCGTTTGCCAGACGATGGGCCGTGTCGCCGATTTCTCCCGCATTGAGGGTTAACAGATGACCAAATGGGTGTACAGCTTCGGAGCCGGGCACAATGAAGGCCGGGCCGATATGCGCAACCTTCTTGGCGGGAAGGGCGCGAACCTGGCGGAGATGGCGTCGATCGACCTGCCCGTCCCGCCCGGGTTCACCATCACCACCGAACTCTGCACCGCGTTCTACGACAACGGCCGCACCTACCCGGAGGATCTCGGCGCCCAGGTGCGTGAGGCGCTGGCCCGAATCGAGCAAGCGGTCGGCCTGCGCTTCGGCGACCCGCAGCATCCATTGCTGGTGTCCGTTCGCTCCGGCGCGCGCGTATCGATGCCGGGGATGATGGACACGGTGCTCAACCTGGGGCTGAACGACGAGACCGTGCTGGGCCTGGCCACCGCCAGCGGGGACGCTCGCTTCGCCTGGGATAGCTACCGCCGCTTCATCCAGATGTACGGCTCGGTGGTGCTCGGCGTCGACCACCACCGGTTCGAGGACATCATCGAGCACGCCAAAATTGACGCCGGGGTAACGGAAGACACTGCGCTGTCCCCGGAGCACTGGCAGCACGTGGCGGCAGAGTATAAGGACATGGTGCAGGCCGAACTGGGCAAGCCGTTCCCGCAAGACCCGCAGGAGCAGCTTTGGGGGGCGATCGGGGCCGTGTTCGGATCCTGGATGAACCCGCGCGCCAACACCTACCGCCGCCTGCACGACATCCCGGCGAGCTGGGGCACGGCGGTGAACGTGCAGGCCATGGTGTTCGGCAACATGGGCGAGGACTGCGCCACCGGCGTCTGTTTCACCCGCGATCCGTCGACCGGCGAGGACGTGTTCTACGGCGAGTACCTGGTCAACGCGCAGGGCGAGGATGTGGTGGCCGGCATCCGCACGCCGCAGCCGCTGTCGATGTTGCGCGCGAAACCGGGCGAGGTGGCGATGGAAACCGCCCTGCCCGCCGTCTACCAGGACCTGGTGCGCGTCCGTACCACGCTCGAGACGCACTATAAGGATATGCAGGACATCGAGTTCACCGTGCAGCAGGGCAAGCTGTACATGCTGCAAACCCGCAGCGGGAAGCGCACGGCCGCGGCTTCGTTACGGATTGCGGTGGAGATGGCCGAGTCTGGCCTGATCGATCGGGAGGAGGCGGTGCGCCGGGTCAATCCGGCCAGTTTGGACCAGTTGCTGCACCCGATGCTGGACCCGAAGGCGCCGCGCAAGGCGATCTCCAAAGGCCTGCCGGCCAGCCCGGGCGCGGCCAGCGGAGTGGCGGTGTTTAACTCCGAGGAGGCGGAAATCCGCGCGGCCAAGGGCGAGGCGGTCATCCTGGTGCGCATCGAAACCAGTCCGGAAGACATCCACGGCATGCACGCCGCCCGCGGCATCGTCACCACGCGGGGCGGGATGACCAGCCACGCGGCCGTGGTGGCGCGCGGGATGGGCCGCCCGTGCGTGGCCGGCGCGGGTGGGATTACGGTGGATTACGGCACGCAGACCCTGACGGCTGGCGGCGTGGTGGTCCGCGCCGGCGACACCATTACGCTCGATGGCGCGACCGGTGAGGTGTTCGTCGGGTCCGTGCCGATGATCGAGCCGGCCATGTCGGGTGAGTTCGCGACGCTGATGGCCTGGGCCGACAGCCTCCGCCGCATGAAGGTGCGCACCAACGCCGAGACGCCGCTCGATGCCGAGACCGCGCGCAAGTTCGGCGCCGAGGGGATCGGGCTGTGCCGGACGGAGCACATGTTCTTCGACCCGGCGCGCATCAGCGCCGTGCGGCAGATGATCATGGCGCACGACGAGACCGGCCGCCGCGCCGCCTTGGCCAAGCTGCTGCCGTTCCAGCGCGACGACTTCCGCGACCTGTTCAAGATCATGGCGGGGCTGCCGGTAACGATCCGCCTGCTGGATCCGCCTCTGCACGAGTTCCTGCCGCATCAGGAGGCCGAACTGGCCGAGGTCGCCGAGGTGCTTGGCGAGGAGCTGGACGTGGTGCGGCGGCGGCGCGAGGAACTGTCGGAAGCGAACCCGATGCTGGGCCATCGGGGCTGCCGCTTGGGCATATCTTACCCCGAGATTTACCAGATGCAGGCGCGGGCCATTTTCGAGGGGGCGCTCGCGGCGGCTGCCGATGGCGGGGAGCTGCCCGTCCCTGAGATCATGATCCCGCTGGTCGCGACGAAGCGGGAACTGGAGATTACGCGGGCGCAAATCGATGGCGTTGCCGCTGAGGTGTTTGCCGAGACGGGACGCACGATTTCCTACTCGGTCGGCACCATGATCGAGCTGCCGCGGGCGGCATTGACCGCCGACAAGATCGCCGAGGTGGCGGATTTCTTCAGCTTCGGCACCAACGACATGACGCAGACGGCCTTCGGCCTTTCGCGCGACGACGCGGGGAAGTTCCTGCCGCAGTATGTGGAGCAAGGCGTGTTTGCAAAGGACCCGTTCGTCTCCATCGACGTGGAGGGTGTTGGCGCATTGGTTCGTATCGCCAGCGAAAAGGGGCGGCAGACCAAGAACGGCCTCAAGATGGGCATCTGTGGCGAGCATGGCGGTGACCCGGCTTCCATTGCCTTTTGCGAGCAGGTTGGCTTGGACTATGTGTCGTGCTCACCCTACCGCGTCCCGGTGGCCCGTCTGGCTGCGGCTCAGGCCGCATTGGGCTCGGCCGGAGATAAGACCGCCTAACGCAGTGCGAGCCAACCGTTTTCGGTTGGGTTGATGAAACTCCTCGCAAACAATGGCTCGGCCCGTTTCAACATCTGGCTCCGAGAGCATCACCGGATCAGGTGTGGTCACCTGACCGGTCAAGATGCTCGCCAAAACAACAACGAGACCATGACCGGCGACTCTAATCTGTGCCGGCCATGGTCTAGCGGACACTTGGGTGGAAACGGGTCTAGGGGCTCGGCGCCGGGCCAATCCGGATGGATGGCATTTGCAACGAGATCGGTGGTCTGCCGAGGATGTGTCCGAGGGTATCTGCTGCGACTGATTTCGTGGCAGAAACGCAACACCATTCCATCTTTACGTTTGCGTCATGAAGCTGTCACCGCTACGGACTAGTCCAGCGGTCTGGAATAAATCAAAAGACTGGTGACGGCGATTAATCGCATATGGTTTCAAGTTTGGGTTTGCGGCGGGAAAATTTTGGTGTAGTTCGAAACACACCATGGTCTTCACTCGCGGAATGCGCTATAAAGTGGTGCGGCAAAGTTATTTGGGGTTGTGCTGATGTCTGGAGTTTCGGTCGGCGGTGGGCTTGGGACTAGCCTTAATTCTACGAGTTCAGACGCGGTCAACGCCGCGACGGTGCTCGCCTCGCAAATCACGAACAATCTCACGAACGGTACGTTCACGAACTTCGCTTACACGGGAGGCGGGCCCGTAGCACCCCAGCCATCGTCCGGCTTTGGCGGCGTGGCATCGTTCACGCAACCGACGTTCGGGCCAGTGTTCATTGACGGTGCCGACCAAGCAGTCGTGGTGACCGGTAACGGCGGCGATTACATCCAGGGCGGCGCCGCTGGCGGGACATTCCTTGCGGGCGCGGGGGCTCCGGGTGCGCTGGTCAACGTGAGCTATACCAACATCACCCCAAGCGGGAATTTGATTGACCAGATTGCCGTGCTCGGCGGCAACAACCTACTTCAATCGGCCACTTTCGGCACCGGCAATTACAACGTGTCGACTGGCAACGGCAGTGACTCGATTAGCCTGCTGAACGGCAACGCGACGGTCAACGCGGGGACCGGCAGCAATATTGTCAATGTGGGGCCTTACAACAGCCTTGTCTACTCTGAGGGCTATGACACGATTACTGGCGCGGTATCGGGCGGCGGCTCCGACACGGTCGACATCGGCTCGGGCCAGACCTCGATCAACCCGGCAACGAGCAACTTCCTCGTCAATGACAGCTCGCCGAACTCGTTGCTGGTGACGCTCGGTTCAGCAACCACCACGATCGTCTTTGGCGGTGAAGGCCAAGGCGTGATCGACGGTCCGAACAGCACCGCCACCATCACCGGCGCCGGGACCGTCGCGGCGCAGCCGACCAGCACTGGAGACAGCTACACGGTCAGTGGCGGCGCGAATGCCAACATCGTGGCCGGCGCGCAAAACGCGACGGTGAATGGGTCCGCGTCCACTGGCAACGAGGTGTATCGCGCCGGCACAGGCAACGATACCCTGATCGCCGGGTCTGGCGCTGCCATCCTCAGCGGTGCCGTAGGCCCGAGTGCGACCGCCCTGCTGGTGTCGGGAACAGGTCTGTCGACGACGTTCGCCTTCGTTGCTGGCCAGTTCAGCGGCGGGTCGGATACGATTTCCGGCTTCAAGGCGTCCGACGTACTCTCGTTCGCGGGGTATGGCGCCAATCCTCAGGGCACCCCGACGACTGTGGGCGGCAACACGGTCATCACGCTGCCGGACAACACGACGATCACCATCACCGGTGCAACACCCACGCCGGGGCAATACCGCATCAGCTAACGCTTGATGGTAGGGACGCCGATGGCTCGGTTGCTTTGAGCATGACGGTCGCCGGTCGATATTGACGGTCGTCATGTCGCGGGCTCGGTCGAGGAGCCAGGCGTTTTGGCAGCCGTTGCTCTGTTGATGCCGCGAAGCTTCGTGAGTGCGTAGTCTGTTTTGGCCCTGGACAATGCAATGCCGAAGTCTCTCTAAGAGATCAGCCGGCGAAGCCCTTCCTATGGCACTGGGGTGCTCCGATCGGTATAGGCCACGAGTGCTTGGCGCGGAAACCGTCACGCTGTAGAGAAGGGATTGCCGCAGCGGCACCTTTTGCGAGTTATCCCGATGTCCTTGTCCACTTTCACCCGGTCGGTTCTGATGCTTGGCGTCGCAAGTGTTGCCGCCTGCAGTTCGGACAATCCGAACATCCGTCCGGTGCAGCAAAGCGAATATAATGACTATCGTAACGATCCCACGGAGCGTGGCAAACTCGGCGGCAACCAAGGCCTGGTGTTTGGCGTCGGCAAAGGAGGGGCGGCGCAGAATGACGGCGGTGCCCTCGGCGTCAACGCGTATCTCTGGCGCGGTGCGCTGGATACCCTGGCCTTCATGCCTCTGGCCTCTGCCGATCCGTTTGGTGGTGTCATCATCACCGACTGGTATCAGCCGCCCAGCGCGAATGGCGAGCGGTTCAAGGCAACGGCCTATATCCTGGGGCGCCAATTGCGGGCCGATGGGGTTCGAGTGTCGATCTTCCGCCAAGTGCAAGACAACGGCCAGTGGGTTGACGCTCCAGTCAGCCAGACGACCACCGGTGAAATCGAGAACAAGGTGCTTGCGCGGGCGCGCGAGTTGCGGGCCCAAACCGCGAGCCAATAGTCCCGCTCGCCTTGGCTGATCGAGAATGACGCAAGAGCAGGGGCAGCCTACGCAGGGTGACGCGAAGTCGGCGTACGATTTCGCCACGATCGAAACCAAGTGGCAGGATACCTGGGAGCGCTCCGGGGCTTTCCGGGTTGAAGACGTGCCCAGCGGCGGTAAGCCGAAGTTCTACATCCTGGAGATGTTCCCGTATCCGAGCGGCAACATCCATATGGGCCACGTCCGAAACTACACTCTTGGCGACGCTGTGGCGCGCTATAAGCGCGCTTGCGGCTACGAGGTCCTGCATCCTATGGGGTGGGACGCATTTGGTTTGCCGGCCGAGAACGCAGCCCGCGAGCGCGGCATACATCCCGCACAGTGGACCCGGGCGAACATCGCCGCGATGCGGGCCGAGATGCAGAGGATGGGCTTGTCGATCGACTGGTCGCGCGAGTTCGCGACCTGTGACCCGGCGTATTATGGGCAAGAGCAGAGGCTGTTCCTCGAGTTCATGCGGTTGGGGCTGGTCGAGCGCCGGATGAGCTGGGTGAACTGGGATCCGGTCGATCAGACTGTTCTGGCCAATGAGCAAGTCGTGGACGGCCGTGGCTGGCGCTCGGGCGCCCCGGTCGAAAAACGGCAGTTGGCGCAGTGGTTTTTTCGCATCAGCTGCTATGCCCAGGCTTTGCTCGATGCGTTGCCGACGATGGATCGGTGGCCCGAACGGGTTCGGACGATGCAGACCCGCTGGATGGGGCGGAGCGAAGGGGCGCGCATTCGTTTTGCGCTTGTCACACCGATCGACGGGTTGGAGGGGATCGAGGTCTACACAACGCGCCCTGACACGTTATTCGGTATGTCCTTCCTGGCCGTCGCGCCTGAGCACCCGGTCGCTGCGGCGGTGGCGAGCCGGAGTGAGGCGGCCGCGGCCTTCATCGCCGAATGTCGGTCCCGCGGCACCAGCGAGGCTGCAATCGAAACTGCCGAGAAACGTGGGCTGGATACTGGCCTGTGTGTTCGACATCCCTTCACGGGTGAGGACATTCCGGTATGGATCGCCAGTTTTGTGCTGATGGAGTATGGCACGGGAGCCATCTTTGGCTGTCCTTGCGGCGACCAGCGGGACCTCGATTTCGCCCATAAATTCGGTCTTCCCGTGATCCCCGTGGTGCTGCCGCCAGATGCCGGGGCGGAAGGGTTCACTGTAGGTCTACGGGCCTATGATGGACCCGGGACGATGATCAACTCCCAATGGCTCGACGGATTGACCACGGAAGCCGCCACCGCAGAGGTGATCCATCGGTTGACCTTGGCCTCCCAAGGGGAGCGGGTGGTCAATTGGCGGTTGCGCGACTGGGGCGTCAGTCGGCAACGCTACTGGGGCTGCCCTATTCCAGTGGTGCATTGTTCTGCCTGCGGTATCGTCCCGTTGCGAGAGGATCAGCTTCCAGTCTTGCTGCCGGATGATGTCAGCTTGGACGAACCAGGTAATCCGCTCGACCGGCATGACGCATGGCGGCTTGTCACATGTCCGCAATGCGGTGGCCCGGCCTCACGGGAGACGGACACGCTCGACACCTTTGTCGACAGCGGCTGGTATTTTGCACGTTTTTGCAGCCCTGGTTCGACTGTTCCCGTTAGCCACGAGGCGGCAGCCCATTGGTTGCCTGTGGATCAATATGTCGGCGGGATCGACCACGCCATCTTGCATCTGCTGTACGCCCGGTTTTTTACGCGGGTGATGCACGACGCCGGGTTAGTGGGCGTCGACGAGCCTTTCGTCGGGTTGTTCACCCAGGGAATGGTCACTCACGCGAGCTATCGGGCCCGCGATGGGCGATGGTTGTACCCGAACGAAGTCAGTGCCACGGATGCTGGCGAGGTGGTTGAGCTCGCAACAGGGGATCCGGTTGTTGTTGGAGCTGTCGACAAGATGTCGAAGTCTAAGCGCAACACGGTCGATCCCCGTGACATCATTGGCCGATTTGGCGCGGACACGGCCCGTTGGTTCGTGTTGTCGGACAATCCGCCGGAGCGGGACATGGAGTGGACGGAAAGTGGGATCGCGGGTGCGCACCGCTTCCTGGTGCGCCTGCATCGGCTCGGGTTGGCGATAGCCGAGCGGCCGCTTCCTGCGTCGGAGCCGGTGGATGCCGCCTCGCCGTTGTTGCGGACGGCCCATCAAGTCGTCGCGGGCGTCACGGCTGCAATGGATCAATTCGCCTTCAACGTTGCCGTCGCACGGTGCTACGAGCTGTTCAACGCCATTTCCGATGCTCAGCGACTCCAGGACGGGGCCGTGAGCCCGCAACCGTTGAGGGCGGCATTCATCCTGCTTGTGCGACTTGTGCTGCCCATGGTGCCGCATTTGGCCAGTGAGCTTCTCACCCGACTAGCCGGGGGAACGGCACCGGATTGGTCCTGGCCAGTCGCTAATCCAGCGCTCCTGGCGAATTCTACCACCACGATTGCGGTCCAAGTGGGCGGGAAGCTGCGGGCGACGATCGAAGTTGCCGTGGATTTGGCCGAAGACGCTGTTTTGGCGGCGGCAGCGGCGGAGCCGAATGTTGCCCGCCTGCTCGAAGGCCGGTCTGTGATTCGCCGGGTCTATGTACCTGGTCGGATCGTTAACTTCGTCGTCGGCGGTGCCGGATGACTGTCGTGCCCACCAGGCTGACACGCCGGTGCGCGATGTTGCTCGCTCTTGCGCTGCCTGGATGTGGTTTTCGCACAATGTATGGCAGTGATGGCCAGATATCGGGCGCCCATGGATCAGACCTGGCCATGATCGACGTTGCACTCATCCCAAACAGGGCGGGCCAATTACTGCGTCAGTCGCTGCAGCAGCGGCTGTATGGCGCAGGCGACGATGCTCCGGCGAAAGAATACCAGCTAAACGTAAGTTTGGGAGTGACAGGGGAGGCGATCGGCGAGCAAGCCGATTCGAGTGTTACGCGCCTCCGGCAGTTCGGTGCGGCCAACTGGACGCTCAAGCGATTGGATCCGGCGCAGACCTTTGTAGCGTCTGGCCTTGCACGCAGCTTGGATGGTGTGAACATCATCGACGAGCAGTATTTCGCCGCTGACATTGAAGGTGAGACTGTGGCGAAGCGAATGGCAGATACTTTAGCTGATCAGATCGCACTGCAACTTGCTGCTTACTTTAACCATCAGGCGTCGGTTAAGTCCGGGTGAAAGTGGC
Organism: Acetobacteraceae bacterium; assembly: GCA_965198565.1. Classification (GTDB taxonomy): domain Bacteria; phylum Pseudomonadota; class Alphaproteobacteria; order Acetobacterales; family Acetobacteraceae; genus LMUY01. The sequence continues at coordinate 1,083,497 of OZ240665.1, forward strand.
TGCCAAGTCGATTGCTCCGTTGCTTGCAAATCCCACGCGTGTTGTCGGTATTTTGCTTTACGGCGCCGATGTCGGTTTGGTCCGAGAGCGATCGCAGCGGGCTGTCCGGGCTGTTCTGGGGCATGATCGCGATGCGTTTCGCCTGACCGTCCTCCCACGCGAGGAGCATGGGCGACTGCGCGAAGAGCTTGCGAGTTTGCCGCTCGGCGGCGGCCGGCGTGTTCTTAGGGTTTTGGATGCCACCGACGGATTAGCGGCCGTGCTCGAAGCCACGACGGTCCATGCCGACGACATGCTCGTTATCCTCGAGGCCGGGGTACTCACACCGAGGGCAAAGCTCCGTAGCATGGCAGAGCGAGGCCCAACCTGGGCAGCGGTGCCGTGCTTTCCGGACATGGATACGGTGGTAGGGGAGGTAACGCAGACGCTGGCTCTTGCTGGGGTTGGTGTAACGCCAGACGCGTTGACCTTCCTCGCCGCAGAGTTGGGAGGGGACTTCGCTCGCCGCCACTCTGAGCTCGAGAAGCTCGCGTTGTTCGCCGGTGATGCTGGTGTGGTGGACTTCGCTCAGGCGACGGCATCGTGCGTCGGCCAGATCGATGCGTCTGTTGGCCTCGCCGTTCATGCGGCTCTCGCTGGCGACCCAGCGGGGACAGATCGCATCCTAGGAGAATTGGAGCGGGAAGGAGCAACCGGCCCTGGCCTGCTTGCTGTTCTCTCAGCCGAACTCCAGCGGCTGTTGAAAGTCCGGGCCGAGATGGAACGTGGCAGCACGGTCGAAGCGGCATGCCGCAGCCTGGTTCCGCCAATTTACCCGCGACAGGCCGCGAGCTTTGCTGTCGCAGTTCGGCGCTGGCCTCTGGCAAAGCTGCTTTGGCTCGGCGAGGTAATCCGGTCGGCTGATCAGGCCTGCAAACGCGCCGGTGCTCGTGATTTCACCATTGCGACATGCCTTCTCAGCACCATCGCACGAGGACGAACAGGGCTGTGAAGCACACCATTTGAAATGGGTCCACCCGGTGTTGAACACTCGACTAGCAGCCTGTCGGACTTAACCAGGCGCGGAGGCCTGGGTTAGGATTGGGCGTTTGCGATTGGTTTACTCTGGACCCCCTACACATGAGCAACTTCCGCCTGATTGACCGTGACACCGGGTTTCTGATGCCGCCCTCGGTGGACGAGTGGCTGCCTGAGCGTCACCTGGCGCGCTTTGTGGTTGAAGTGATCGCAAGCCTGGACCTGCGTGCGATGACCGGCAGCGACAGCGGGTCGGGTGAGAAGTCCTACCACCCGGAGCTTTTGCTGGGGATCATGGTGTATGGCTACGCCACGGGCGTGTTTTCCAGCCGCAAGCTGGAGCGGGCGACCTATGATTCGGTGGCGTTGCGCTTCATCGCCGCCAACGAACATCCCGACCACGACACCATCGCCGCCTTCCGCCGCCGCTTCCTGCCGCAGATCGAGGCATTGTTCGTGCAGGTTCTGGGCCTGGCGCGCGAGATGGGGGTCTTGAAGCTGGGCACGGTGGCGCTGGACGGCACCAAGATCGCTGCCAACGCCAGCCGCCACAGCGCGCTGTCCTACGAGCACGCCAGCAAGATAGAGGCGCAGTTGAAGGCCGAAGTGGCCGACCTGATGGCCCGTGCCGAAGCTGCCGACCAAGCGGACCTGCCCGACGGCCTGTCGGTGCCCGCCGAACTGGCTCGGCGCGAGGACCGGCTTGCCGCGATCGCCAAAGCAAAAGCCAAGATCGAGGCGCGGGCCAAGGCACGCTATGCGCAGGCCCGCGCCGACTACGACGCCAAGCTGGCGCGCCAGGACGCCAAGCGGGCCGCTGGCAAGAAGCCCGGTGGCAAGCCTTTGCCCGGTGGCAAGCCTTTGGTGGTGCCCGTCGAGGAGCCGCTGCCCACCGATCAGGTCAACTTGACCGACGAGGACAGCCGCATCATGCCGGTAGCCGGCGGCGGGTTCGAGCAATGCTACAACGCTCAGGCCGCGGTTGCGGCGGGGAGCCTGCTCAGGCCGCGGTGGCGGCGGGGGGCCTGCTCAGGCCGCGGTGGCGGCGGGGGGCCTGCTCAGGCCGCGGTGGCGGCGGGGGGCCTGATCGTGGTCGCAACCGACGTGGTGCAGGCGCCCAACGACAAGCAGCAGCTCGAACCGATGCTGGGCAAGCTCGGCGGCCTGCCCGAGGACCTCGGCGACGTGGCCACTTTGCTGGCCGACAACGGTTATTACAGCGAAGCCAACGTGAACGCCTGCGAAGCGGCCGGGGTCGAACCGGTCATCGCCATGGGCCGCGAAGCCCACCATCCCTCGCCCGACGAGCGTTTCGCCGAACCGCCCCCCGCGCCGGAAAACGCGCCGGAAAACCCGACCCCGCTCGAGGCGATGGCGCACCGCCTCAAAACGCCGGAGGGCAAGACGCTCTATGCCCTGCGCAAACAAACTCCCGAGCCGGTGTTCGGCATCATCAAGTCGGTGCTCGGGTTCCGCCAGTTCTCGCTGCGCGGGCTCGACCACGTGAGCGCAGAGTGGAGCCTCGTGACCATGTCATGGAACATCAAGCGCATGTTCACCCTCAGGGCCGCATAACAAGAACCAGCCGCCTTTCTAGCCCCCTTGCAGCCGTCCCAAGCCGCTCATGGCAACTGTCAGGGACCACAACTACGCTCAGAAAACGCAAAGCCGTCTGACGCCTCTCAAATCGCAAGCGCAGGCGTCGACCCTAGACCGACCATGAAATCACGCCCAAACCCACTCCGACAGGCTGCTAGGACAGAAGTGTCCGACCCAGCCGGGCAACAACGTGATCGAGCTGATCCAGATTTTCATAGCGCAGGGTGAGCGTTCCGCCGCGGCCATTGAAGCTTATCGAGACGCGCAACCCGAGCTGCTCAGCCAGGTCTGTTTCAACCGCGCGTAGGTTGGCGTTTGATGGGTCAGGGTTACGCCTGAGCAGTTTTTCCGACGCTTCAGGAACAAACTGGGTACTAAGGGCTTCAGCTTGTCTGACGTTGAGGCCCTTTGCCATGATGAGTTCGACTGCTGCAGCAGGATCCTCTGTGGCCATGGCAGCGCGGGCATGTCCCGCCGTAAGGGTTCCGTTCCGAAGATGAAGCTTCACCGCTTCAGGAAGGCTCAATAGCCGGATCATATTTGCAATGTGGCTGCGCGATTTACCAACTGCTTGACCAAGCTGTTCCTGCGTCAGCCCGAAACTCTCGACAAGGCGCTGGTAGCCCTCGGCTTCTTCGATCGGGTTCAAATCTCGACGTTGCAGGTTTTCAATCAGCGCTGCGGCACCAATCTCCGCATCTGCCATGTCTCTGGTGTAACATGGGATGGCAGACAAGCCAGCCAACCGGGCAGCGCGCCAGCGGCGTTCTCCAGCGATAATTTGGAAGTAGTTCGGACGGGATGGGTGCGGACGGACGAGAATAGGCTGGAGAATGCCTTGTGTTTGGATGGATCCCGCGAGTTCCGCAAGATCCTCAGGCCGTAACTGACTGCGTGGCTGGAACGGATTTGGCTCCAGCAAGTCGATATCCACGAACGCCACTGACGCCGGCGCCCCCTCTGCTGCTTGAGGAAGCAGTGAGGCGAGGCCTCGACCCAACCTTGGACTTGGCTTCATGCTGAGGCCGGCTGGGATTCGAGAGCGAGCCGCCGGCTGAACTCGAGTGCAAGACGAGCATAGGCCTGCGCGCCGATTGACCGCGGATCATACAGCATGACTGGCTTACCATGGCTGGGAGCCTCGGAGACGCGGACACTCCTTGGAATAACCGTGTCGTAGACGCGGGCCCCAAAGAAACTCCTCGCGTCTGCTGCTACAAGCTCGGAAAGATTGTTCCTACGATCGTACATAGTTAGCACGATGCCATCGATCGCGACCTGCTTGTTGAAAGCGGAACGAACTCGTTCGACGGTTTGAACAAGATGGCTCAGGCCCTCCAATGCAAAGAATTCGCATTGTAATGGCACTAGGATCGAGGTCGCGGCTGTCAGAGCGTTGAGCGTTAGAAGGCCTAGGCTCGGAGGGCAGTCGATCAGCACGACATCAAACTCCGTCTGATCGCCGATCGCATTTCGCAGTCGCGTTTCCCGATCCGAGGCACCAACCAGTTCGAGTTCGGCACCGACCAAGTCGGTGTCCGAGGGGACGATGGCAAACCCGGCGTTGGTTCGCGACCGTATGCACAGATCGATTGGTATTTGCTCGAGCAGTGCCGCATAGGTGCCCGGCGTCCGATCAAACCGAGGTATATCGATCCCGGTGGACGCATTCGCCTGGGGATCAAGGTCAATCACCAGGACTCGGCTGCCTTGGAGACAAAGGGCGGTTGCGAGGTTCAGAACGGTCGTTGTCTTGCCCACGCCACCTTTCTGATTGGCAACGGCAACAACATGGCGCGGGCGAGCGGGAGATAAAACCACAGAGTTGCTTTAGCGGAGGCGGGTGACTTTGACGAGGCAGGATGATAGCGGCGTCAACGGGATCAACTCGGCCCGGCAATCTTCAACGTGCCGCAGGCTGTGCATCTCGGCTGCGGCGGATGGTCCCTTTACAAACAAGCCGCAACCTCCGACTTGCAACAACGGTCGGGCGAGCGCCACCAGCTTTGGTAGCGGGGCTAGCGCCTGCGCGGTGATGCAGAGGCTTGGCGCGATTTGAGCCGTCTCGATCCGGATCGGCCATACTTTGCCGACGAGGTGCAGCTTGCTTAGCACCGTGGTCAAGAAGGCCGCTTTCCTGCGGTCGGATTCGACCAAGTCAACCGCAATACCGCTAGCGATCGCGATCGGTATGGCTGGGAGCCCCTGTCCGGAGCCCAGGTCTATGAAGCGAGACAGTCTGGGTGGAAGATGTGGCACCAGGGCCAAGCTGGTTTCAATTTGCCGGTTCAACCAGCCGCTGTCAGCATGCTGTCTTGAGGCGAGATTGATTGTCCGACCCCATTGGCACACGAGGTCGACATAGGACGACAATAGTGTTTCACGTGAAACCACGCGCTACCAGCCCGGCGTCAGATCGGTTGATGGAGCGGGTGAAGGGAATCGAACCCTCGTATGCAGCTTGGGAAGCTGCCGTTCTACCATTGAACTACACCCGCACGCAGGACCGGTATACCGGTCTGGATTTGACGAGGCAACCGGCTCTAGGTAGCGTGCCATCCACGCTGTGTTGAGCACCAGCCGCAGTAACGTGTCTGCTGTTTCGAGCGTGTGCCGGGTCTCCTACGCGCAATGTATCGCCAAGCGGATGTGCAGCGGGCTGGAAGGTAACTACTATGACAAAACGCTATCGGACCGCTACGAATCTCGTTCACTCTGGCGTCGAGCGAACGATATTCGGAGAGACATCTGAAGCCCTTTTTCTAACGTCTGGCTTCACCTACTCCAGTGCAGAGGAAGCTGAAGGCGCGTTCACCGGGCACAACTCTCACTATCAATACTCTCGCTTCGGCAATCCAACCGTTTCAGCGCTGGAGACCCGCCTCGCGGTCATTGAAGGTGCGGAAGCTTGCCGCGTCACCGCAACTGGCATGGCTGCAATCCACGCAGCGCTCGTCTGCGGTATCAAAACCGGTGACAGGGTTGTGGCTTCCAGAGCGCTGTTTGGATCGTGCTCTTGGATCGTGTCAGAATTGCTGCCGCGCTATGGCGTTGAGACAGAGTTCGTCGATGGTCAGGACTTAGCGGGATGGCAGCATGCACTCGGGCGGCCGACAACGCTCGTCCTGCTGGAAAGCCCATCCAATCCGATGCTCGAGGTGCTCGACCTCTTGGCCATCAGCAAACTCGCGCACGAAGCGGGGGCGCAGGTCGTCGTTGATAACGTCTTCGCAACACCAATACTGCAAAACTCGTTGCAACTCGGGGCCGACGTCGTTGTGTACTCCTGCACCAAGCACATGGATGGGCAAGGGCGCGTTCTCGGGGGAGCCGTCCTTGGTCGGCGGGATTGGATCGAAGGCAAACTTCAACCATACATTCGCAACACCGGGCCAAGTTTATCTCCATTTAATGCATGGCTAATCCTGAAAGGTCTTGAGACGCTTGCATTGCGCGTTGAAGCTTCATGCACAAGGGCTGCGGCGGTTGCTGACTTCCTTGCAACACAGCCCGCAGTGAAGAAAGTATTGTATCCCGGCAGGACGGACCACCCGCAACATACATTGTCGGCTGCGCAGATGAAACATGGAGGAACGCTTGTCACGTTCGAACTCCATGGTGGGAAGTCAGCCGCGTTTGCTTTCATGAACGCTCTGAGCTTGATTGCTATCAGCAATAATCTTGGTGATGCTAAATCACTCGTGACACATCCAGCGACAACAACACACCAACGCATCGGCCCAGAGGAGCGGAGAAGGCTCGGGATAACAGACGGTGTCGTCCGACTTTCGATCGGTCTGGAAGATGCCATTGATCTCTGCGCCGATCTCGCCGACGGCCTTGCCGCCATTGAACCATCCGCCTCGCAACGAGCGGCAGAGTGACTGACTACGCCTACAGCGCAGTCACAGACGACGTGCAGGTAGAGGTTCAGCCATTTTATCTTGAAGATGAATCCAAACCTGAAGACAACACGTTTGTCTGGGCCTATCGCGTCTGCATCACGAACGCAGGCGCTCGGACCATCCAGCTCATTGGGCGAAACTGGATCATAACAGATGGTGCAGGCCGGGTCATCGAGGTTGAAGGCGCCGGCGTGATGGGCGAGCAACCACTGCTGGAGCCTGGTGACAGCTTCGAATACACCTCTGGAACGCCTCTGGATACGGCAACAGGCTTCATGCGCGGCTCGTACCATATGGTCGTGACCGCCACAGGCGAAACCTTCGACGTAGCAATCCCAACCTTCAGCTTAGACAGCCCACACTACCAAACCCGCTTGCACTAGCTCTTTGTTTTGGCGAGCATCTTCATCCGACGGCTGATCGCGTTCGTCCGGACGATGCAGTAGAACACGTCTCAGTAGGTGAGCGGTGACGATGGCAGCCGCTGTGTCGGAGAAGGTGGTGGAGCCAGTTGCTGGCTCCCCGGCGGCACCGACGGGGCGCCAACGGTCTGATCATCCGTCAGGGGCTGCGCAAGCACGGGCGGAGGGAGTGGAGCGCTCGCGTCAGTCGTTTGCACCCAGTCCCGCAGAGAACGACGGACCTGGTACTCGAATTCGACGTTCATGTCGTTCATCATCTGAAGCGTGAAGTCGTAGAGGATGCTGCGGAGGTTCTCGTCCGCATCGGAACTTGTACGACGCTGTACCACACGCGCCTCGGCGTAGCCCACGCGCTCGCCACCTGGGCCTGCAAACACGTCGAGATGGGCCGCTAGCGTGCCATCGATGCCTCGCCCGGTTCGAACTAAGCTTGCTTGATCAATCACGAACACGGCGCGCCCGGCGGACCCATCGGCACTGAGCCGGTCCATGGCCATTCGCTTCAGCGCATCGACGGGCCGGACGGGGTCTACTGCCTCAAGACTGCCATCCGCCGGTGGCGGTGAACGATCATCAATCTCAATGGAGGCGACGTTCAAACGGATGGGCGTCAGGTAGGAATAGCTCGGTGGCGGAAAGCTCTCTGGCGCAACCTCGTCGCTGCAGCCAAGCACCAGCAACGGCAACAGCAACACGCAACGCCGCGCAATCATGAACTCTCCTGTTGGCTGAACCAAGCCCGGTTGAAGTCGAACCGGCAACTCCCGTCAATCAGCAACCGACCGGCCGTGCACTTCATCTCGGTTGAAGCGGAAGTCCAGATTGCAGAACTCGCACGTCATGATGATAGCGCCCGCCACAGCCATATGGTCCAGGTCGTCGGGCACAAAGCCTTCTAAAATACCAGCCAATCTCGACCGCGAACACCGGCAACCATAGGCCAAGGCGCGAGGTCGCCCCGTTACGACGTCTGCAGTCCCAAATAGGCGCCAGATCAAGTGTTCGCTGGCGAGCGCATCATCGAGAAGCTCACCGTCAGTCACGGTGTTGGCCAGAATGGTCGCGGTCTGCCAGGCATCATTGGCGTCCTCCGGTGAAAGCTCCTCGACCCCACCATCGCTGGCCACCCGCTCAAGAATGAGGGCAGAAGCACGCCACCCCAACTCGGTACGAGCGCTAGCCAACCGCAACACACACTGCAGTTGTTCGCTGGTCTTGAAGTAGTGCAAGGCCATCTCGGCCAGACAATCTCCCTCAATCGCGACAATGCCCTGATGCCTTTCCCGCTCCGGACCCTGGTCCACCGTGAAGGCGAGATAACCGGAGCCAAGGAGATCAAAGGCAGACGGCGCCGGGCTTGCGGTGAGCAACTCCGCCAGCCGGTCGGGCTCCGCCCGGGCGTAACCGCGCAGCGCTCCCGCTTCGGTGCAGTCGGCCAACAGCATCGGGACGGCGCCATCACCTTTGGCTTGGATGCTGAAAGAGCCTTGAAACTTCAAAGCCCCGGCGAGCGCGGCAGCAAGCGCCAAGGCTTGCCCAGCGAGGCCGGTCACAGTCGGATCATTGTCATGGCGCGTCAGCAGCGCATCCGCCAAAGCACCCAGTCGCACCAGGCGCCCGCGCACCGGGCGTCCGGGGATATGAAAAGGGGTTATCCCACGCGGTACAACCAGATCCGGCACATCCGGGCGGCCAGCATCAAGGAAGGCAGGAGTAGGGGTCATGGCGACAAAGATAGAGCGCAACAGCCCATCGCACCACCAGCAGGACCCTTTCTGCCGAAACCTTCGCGCCCGCACTCCGTTCCAGCCACGAACACGGAGGATGAACCTTGAGCGAGACCAACGACACCGGAAAGCTGTGGGAGCTGATCAAGTCGATCGAAGTCGCAATGCTTGTGACGGAGGATGGCGACAGTCTGCGCAGCCGCCCAATGGCCATGTCGCAACGGGAATTTGATGGCACGCTCTGGTTCTTCACGCGCGCCAGTTCGCACAAGGTCACGGAGGTCGAGAGCGAGCAGCGCGTCAATCTCGCCTTCTCTCACCCAGGAAAGCAAAACTATGTCTCGATATCGGGGCATGCCAGTCTGGTGAAAAGTCCGTCAGACATTGCAAACCACTGGTCGGAAGCCGTTCGCGTCTGGTTCCCAAAAGGCAAAGACGATCCCGACATCGCTCTCCTGAAGGTGACTGTGGCACAGGCGGAGTATTGGGACGCACCCTCATCCACGATGCTTCACGCCTATGGCTACGTGAAGGCTGTCGTAACTGGCAGCGCGCCACAGCCAGGTGGTCACGGCAAAGTCAACGCCGTCTAGTCTGATATCGAGTTTACGCCATCGGTGGACCGAACAGGCACCGCACGACGGCCGAGCCGGTCTGGCGCAACGCCAAGCCGACAAGCATCCAGGGCCGAAGCCGCTACTTCCAGGTGCGCTTCGGCCGTCTCCCCATGCGTTATGCAGGCTCGAACGACATCGTGGCCGGCAAATCGTGCGGCCGACACCCAGACCAACCCACTCCGAAGCACGGCCGCGACGATGTCCGCGACCGGGACGGACCCATGTGGCGGTTCGACGCAAATCACGGCCATGGCCGGATCATTCGCGATAGCCCAACCGCGCGCGGCCATATCCCGGGCGAACGCGCGCCCAAGCCTGACCCCCTCCTCTACGTGAGCGGCATGTCCCGCCCACCCCGCGGTCGCTAGCGAGAGAAACAGCCGCAGACCACCGAACCTGCGAGACCACTGCGCCGTCGTGACATACGGATCGACCGCCGTGCTGTGCGAGGGCATGAAGCTCGTTCGAACGTCGAACGTGGCAGCAAGCAGATCAGGCCGCGCCGTGATGAACATCCCACAACCCATTGTGGTGGCGAGCCACTTATGGGCATCGATGATGATTGAATCGGCATGCTCAATGCCGGACAGCATCTCGCGGAACCGGTCGGAAGCGAGCAGCGCCCCGCCCCAGGCCGCGTCGACGTGAAACCAAGCACCGGCCTCCCGTGCAACGCGATGGCACGCGTCGATAGGATCGATCGCGCCGGCGTTCGTGGTGCCCGCCGTCGCGACCACCATCACCGGGATATGCCCCGCTGCTCGGTCCGCAGCGATCAGGTGCTCCAGCGCCTCGATACTCATGCGGCCAGCAGAGTCGGTGGGCACCAAGCGGGCGGCATCGCGACCCACGCCCGCCAGATGCGCAAGCTTGATCCATGCCAAGTGGCTATCGGCGGAAATATAGAACACCGGCGACCCGCCAAATGCCCGGGCCCCACGCGTGGCAAACCCCGGCTCCGCCCGGGTAAGTGCACAGGCGAGCGCGGCTCCGTTCGCCTCCGAACCCCCAGACGTGAAATGCCCGGCCGACCCCGGCGGCAATCCAGCCCGCGCGGCCCAGGCCCGGATCACATGCGCTTCCATCGCAACGGCGGCGGGCGACGTCGTCGCTGTGGCCAGTTGGGGATTGAACGCCGCGGTAATCTGGTCCGCACAGCGCGCAGGAAAGCTCGGCGCTGGATTGAACAGTCCCAGATACTGCGGATGGGTCATGTGGACCACACCGTGCTCGAGTTGAGCGATCACCCAGCCGCAGGCCTGCTCAATCGGAATCGGGTGGTCGAAGTCGAACGCTCCCAACTCGGCGTCGAAGCGCTCCCGGTCAAAATCAGGGGTGACGGGACCTTGCCGAACCCGCTGGTCGGCGGCTTCGAGGGCGACCGCTAGCTCCTGCGCGACCCGGCGCCGGGTCGCTTGGTGCGGAAACAGCGTTTCGTTCACGAGACCGCAAAAGCCGGGACGCGATCTGCGGCAACACGAGAGAGCGAGTTGAGCCAGCTCTCGAGCAGCGCAATGCCGCGCTGGTGCCAACGCGGGATCGGCAGCGTGCTCACTTGCGCGGCGAACTCCCACATCACCTCGGCAATCGGTAACCCCTGCGCCCTATGCTGCAACCGCAACATCGCCGCTTCGGTGACAGCGTCGAAATAGTTCACCGGCATCGTTGGCCAGTCCAGCCGTTCGCCTTGCAGGTATCGCCGAATATCGCGGCGGTACTCCCGCAGAAGGCTGTCCGCGCTGTATTCAGGGTGGCCCTGCAGCATGAGAAACTGGCTACGTCCAGCGGCGCAGGTGAAACTATCGGCGCCATCATTGTCGCCAAGTCCCGGTCCCGTGGACACAATCTGGTAGCCGGCGGTCTGCAGGGCCTCTGCGGCGACATCATTGTGGCGAGAATGGACGACCGGCCAAGTCGCTGGCGCCCCGGCCATCCAGGCGTGGGATCCCGCTGGCCTACAGGCATACACGCCGGAAAGCTTGTTCGGCAGCCGTCGCCGAGCCACTCCCGACAAGTGATGAGTCGCCGCATGCGCCGAGAGGCAGGAAAAAATGGCCGACCTCGTGTTGGCCGCGGCCCAATCCGTCAGCCGCGACAAAAGCGGCCAGAGTGGCTCATCCACCATGTTCAGAGCGTGCGGTTCTGCGCCGGTTACAATCAGGCCGTCCAGTTGGCTCGACCATAGCGCCGCCAGATCTTCGTGGTGGCCATCCGGCGAAGACCGGGCGCCAAAGCAGCGAAGCCGGACCACCTTCCCCCTCGAAGCATCCTGCAACAACAGGGCGAACTGATCCTCGGTCTGGCGCGCCACAGCGGGCGGCATGTTGTTGACCAGCCCGATGACGAGTTCGTCGCCGCCCGCGTCTGGACCAACAAGGAGCATGTCCCGAGCCCTCAGGCCGCAGCCGCAGCAAGAACGCTGGACGGGCTCGGACCAGTGACCGAGTCGACCGCGGCCAAGGCGGTCTCGAGATCGGCCAAGATGTCGTCCACATGCTCGACGCCAACGCTCAGCCGGATCATCTCCGGCGTAACGCCCGCCTGCATCTGCTGTTCGGGCGTCATTTGGCGATGGGTGGTCGAAGCCGGATGGCACGCCAAGGATTTCGAGTCGCCAAGATTGACCAGCCGCTTGACCAGCTTCAGCGCGTTGTAGAACGCCCGGCCGCCAGCCTCGCCACCTTGGACACCAAACGTCAGCAAGGAGCAGGCCTGTCCCCCGAGATAGGTTTGCACCAGCGGATAGTACGGGCTCTCGGGAAAACCCGCATAGTTCACCCATGCGACGCGCGGGTTGTCACGCAGTGCTTCCGCGACCCGGCGCGCGTTCTGCACGTGCCGCTCCACCCGTAACGCGACAGTCTCAACGCCCTGCAGCAACAGGAACGCGCTGAGCGGCGACAGCGCGGCCCCCGTGGTCCGCAGGCAATAATTGCGGCAGCGCTCGACATAGGCCGTCGGGCCAAAATGGTCGGCATACACCAGCCCGTGGTAAGACTCGTCGGGCTGGTTGAGCACAGCAAATCGCGCGGGCTGGGATGCCCAGGGGAAATGGCCACTGTCGACAATGGCGCCGCCCAGCGTCGTGCCGTGTCCGCCCAGGAACTTGGTCACCGAATGCAGCACGATGTCGGCGCCATGCTCAATCGGGCGCAACAGCACGGGAGACGCCACCGTGTTGTCCACCATCAGCGGCACGCCATGGGCATGGGCGGTGCGCGCCAGCGCACCCACGTCACAGACGTTGCCCGCCGGATTGCCGACGCTCTCGCAAAACACAGCTATGGTATTTTCGTCGATCAGCCTTGCAATATCGATAGGCTGGTCGCTCGCAGCCATTCGGACCGTCACGCCCATGCGGGGCAGGACATGGGTGAAAAGCGTGTGCGTGGTACCATAGAGTTGCGGCACGGACACTATGTTGCGGCCGATTTCCGCCAGCGCTAGCACCGCCGTATGCAGCGCCGCCTGGCCCGATCCGACGCACAGCGCCCCGGCGCCGCCTTCCATCGCAGCCAGACGCCGCTCCAGCACGGCCACCGTCGGATTGCTGATGCGGCTGTAGCGGAAACCCTCCGCCTCCAGGTTGAACAGCGCTGCCGCTTGCTCGGCGCTGTCGAACTCATAGGCGACCGTCTGATACACTGGCACCGCCACCGCCTTGGTGGTCGGATCGCCCGGGTAACCGGCATGCAGCGCTTTCGTCTCAATACGCATCCACGATCTCCGTGTAAAAAGATCGAGCCATCCGGCGTGACACTGCCGTATTAGACGCGACAATCATCGGTGCTGAGAGATGATATAATGGGCCGCGACCCCCGCCGCTACAATTTTGATTGCTCCGATGATGTATCGACTTTTCCTGCGCGAATCACCAGTCTGTAGCCTGCATCCAGCCGCCTCATACAAGAGTATTTGTCAGTTAACCTCGACCCAGCCGGGCGCTGGAAAACTCAGCCGATCCCCCAGAAGCGCCTCGCTGCGGCGCAAACACCATTGCACTTTGCACCGTTATCACACTATTAGACTGGTATCAAAACCACGTCTTCCTTGAACAAGGTGAGGCCATGACGAACCCGGAGCCGGACCAACACGCCTTCAAGCGCACGATCGAGGCCATCGGCAAGCTGCCTTGGCATCGGCTGTCAGAGCAGGAATGCGTCGCTGCGGCTTGGGCCTACTACTATTTCTCGGTGCAATTCCGCGAGAACCTCGAAATCGCCCGCCGCCTCCTTCCGGACGACGAGAAGCTGCTCGATCTCGACCGCGGGGAATGCAACACCGACAACCTGTCGCCATGGCCCGGCGTGGCCCTGCCTGGCGAGCGGATGAACCATGACGATTTCATGCGCCGTAGCCTTGCCCTCGCCCCGATCCCGGCTGCCACGCAGGCCCGCTTCGCCGAACTCGGCGAGCGCTATCTCACGCTGACCCGCTCGTTTGATGACACAACTCGGGCAATGAGCATCGCGAGCTATGAGGACGGCGGTTTGGAACATACCTTCACCGCAATGCTGACCATGAACGAGTGGCCCAGCCCGGTGCTCGGCGCCTTCCGGCACTTCCTGTCCGAGCATATCCGTTTCGACAGTGACCCAGACGAGGGACATGGCGCGCTCGCTCGCCACCTCGGCCCCGACGACCGCATCAAGCCGCTCTGGGATGCATTCCACGACTTGTTCACGAGCTTCGTGCCCAACCTCGCTCACGCCAAGGCCGTCGCCGCCTGAATGACCAGCGTCAGGAGCCTGGTCCGGCCCCTGACGCCCGCTCTGCACATCAGCGGCCGTCGCGCAGCTTCTTGCAATAGAACAGGCCGCGCACCGTCTTGCCATCGACCCGCGCGTAAGCCGGGTGCTCACCCCAGCGGTGATAGCCAAGCCCCTCATAGAGCTTGATCGCCGCGGCCTGCGTCTCTCGCACGTCGAGGTTGAGCATATGGTAGCCATAGCCGCGGGCAGCATCTTCCACGCGGCGGGTGATCAGCCGGGCCAACCCGTGCCCGCGGGCATACGGCGCCACGAAGCTATGCATCAGCGAGGCGGCGAAGGCCTGCGCCTCGTTGTGCTTCGGCGGCCGCACGAGCTGGGTGCTGCCAACGATCACGCCATCCAGCCGGCCAATGAACAACTCGCGCTCCGGCACCAGCATGAGGCCGCGAAAATAGCTCTCCAGCGCGGTTCGACCCGGCGATCGCACCCAGCCAAACCCACCGCCGTCGATGATCGCCGCATCCGCCGCCTCGCACAGCGCGTGCAGGTCGTCATCAGCCAAGACCGTGGCTCGATCGACCGCCAGCACCGGAGCGTGCTTGTCGTTCACGGCAGCCTACTCAAGGAATGCCCACTCAAGGATGCCAGCGCAAGAAGTTCCCCAAGATGCGCAAGCCGGTGGTCTGGCTTTTCTCGACGTGGAATTGCGTGCCCGCGCGCGGGCCGGCGGCGACCATAGCCGTGACGCTGCCACCATAATCGGTGGTCGCCAACACGGCCGAAGCTGGAGCGCCGCGCAAGGCAAAACTGTGCACGAAGTAGGCGTGGTCGCCGGGCTCTAGGCCCTCCAGCAGAGGGTGCGAACCGGGCTCGAAGTCCAGCCCGTTCCAGCCCATCTGCGGCAGGCGCAATCCTGCCGCAGTCATGGCTGCCACTTCGCCGGCGATCCAGCCGAAGCCTGGCGTGACCTGGTGTTCCAGCCCCCGCTCCGCCATCAACTGCATGCCAACGCAAATCCCGAGGAACGGACGGCCCGCCGCGCCCGAGGCCTCCATCGCCGCCCGCATTCCCGAAATCGCGGCCAGGCCAGCAGCGCAGTCGGCAAACGCGCCCTGGCCCGGCAGCACCACGCGGTCAGCGGCCGCCACCACGTCCGGATCGGCCGTCACGCAAACGGTGGCGTCCACCTCCGCCGCGGCCGCAGCCCTGGCGAGTGCCCGCGCGGCGGAGGTGAGGTTGCCGCTGCCGTAATCCACCACCGCGACCCGCATCATGGCCCGCGCCGGCCGAGCGCCACGCGAAGGTCTGGCCGGCTGGAGAGCAAACGCAGCATCGCCTCGTCGCGCGAGCGCCCGGCGACGACATGGGCCAGGTCGAACCGGCCCAAGCGCAGGCTCCAGCGGCGCAGGTCGTTGCCGAACAGGCCGAGGACGAAGAACAGCGCGAAGCCGGCCGCCGGGCCGAACGGCGTGGTGCCTGCGAGCACGAGGGCGGCCAAGGCGAGCCCTGCCGCGGTCCAGGCCCCGTTGCACGCGAGCCAGAGCGGCCCGAACAGGAACGCGCCCCAGGAGAACCCCTCCCGCACCAGCACCGGGCCGCGCCCAGGGGGGAGATGGGCGGGCCGCAGATGGGCGGTGTAGATCCTCACAGCGAACCCTTGGTGGAGGGAATCACGCCTGCCGTCCGCGGGTCGGGCTCCGCCGCCATGCGCAGCGCCCGTGCGACCGCCTTGAAGCAGCCCTCTGCGATATGGTGCGCGTTCCGGCCCGCCTTGGCGGTGATGTGCAGCGTGACCAGCGCGTTCATCGCAAAGGCGCGGAAGAACTCCTCGAACAGCTCGGTGTCCATCGTGCCGATGGTGGGGACACCGAAACCGACGCTCCAGGCCAGCAGCGGCCGGCCGGAGATGTCCACCGCCGCCTCCACCAGCGCCTCGTCCATCGGCACCAAAGCATGGCCATAGCGGCGGATGCCCCGCTTGTCGCCGATCGCTTGCGCGAAGGCCTGCCCCAGCACGATCCCGACGTCCTCGACCGTATGGTGGTCGTCGATATGCAGGTCACCCTGCGCTTGCACCGAAAGGTCGAACAGCCCGTGGCGGGCCAGGGCGGTGAGCATATGGTCCATGAAGCCGACGCCGGTGGCGATGTCGGCCGCGCCGGTGCCGTCCAGTCCGAGACTCAGCCGGATATCGGTTTCGGACGTGGTGCGCGTGAGGCTGACGAGGCGAGACATGCCCGCCCAATAGCGCACTCCTGCGAGGTTGTCGCTGTTCCGCCAAGGGCCAGGTCGAACCAACGGGCGCAGGGCGCGTCTCGACCCTACAAGGTTCAGGAGGTTCGCATGGGCGAGAACACATCAGCCAAGCCGGCGCTGCCGGGCAACAACGGCCAATTCGGCGAGGGCGACGCGACCGAACGCTTAGAGCCCCTCGAGGACCACGCCTCGCCCGCAGAGGGCGAGGCTATCGAGGACGACGCAAAAGGCCCGAAGCAGACCAACGCCGGCGAGCGCTCCTGATGGCCTCGGACGACGATCTGGCCCGGCAGCACGGGGTGAGCCCGGGCGCCGTGGCGGCGTTGCGGGTGGCGCTCGAGCGCGGCGGCGGCCGGATGGCGCAGTTCAGCCACCCGGATCTGGGCGGGATGGGCCAGTGGTCGGCCGGCGGCATGACGCAGGTGGGCGACATGTTCAACACCGCCCTGCGCGACAAGGTGAACGCGCTCTGCACGGCGCTCGCCGGCGAGGCCGCTGCCAAGCCGCAACCGTCCCAGCCGGCGGACATGGCGCATGATTGGTGGCCCGCCGGGCTAGGCCGCCCCTCGGCTGCCGGGGCGCAGAACGGCATGCGCTATGCGTGCTTCCCCGAGGCACGCCGGGTTGCGGTGGAGCAGGCGGGCCAGGTGACGCTGTACGACAGCGGCGAACACCGCATCAGCGGCGTGTCGCAGCAGCAGAGCGGCCGCCAGGAGCTGACGTTCCACAGCCAATTGGGCACGATCCGCGCCCAAGACCTCCCCGTCGCCGGCCCATAATTCCCTCCTCTCCCTCTCCCTCTGGGAGAGAGCCGGGGTGAGGGTGCGCACACGACCCGGCGCCTCAGTGCGAAATCGCCTCCAACGGCCGGTTGTTGACCACCGGCCCGGTCGAGATCGCCGCCATCACCATCAGCATGCTGCCCGCGATGAATACGAACACCCCCAGCGTCCCGAACGCACCTAGGAAGAAGGCGATGAAGAAGGCGCTGAACACGGCGGAAATCCGGCTGAACGAGTAGACGAACCCCACCGCGACCGCCCGGATTCGGGTGGGATAGAGCTCCGCCATATAGGCGTGGAAGCCGAACGACATGATGTTGGACGACAAGGTCAGCATGACGCCACAGGCGATGATCGCCACCGTGGCAGTGGCCTGGCTGAACAACAGCCCGAACACGCCGACGCAGCCCGCCGCGGTGACGATCAGCCATTTGCGCTCCACCCGGTCGGCAAACGTCGCCCCCAGCAGGGGGCCGAGCGGCGCCGCAAGGGCGATGAGGACCGTGTAGCCGAGCGAGGAGGTGAGAGTGATGCCTTGCTTGACCAGCAGGGTCGGCACCCAGTTGGCGAACCCGTAGAACCCGACGGTTTGGAAGATGTTGAATACGATCAGCATGATGGTGCGCCGGGCATAGGGTGGCCGCAACGCTTCCATGAGGCTGCCCCGAGGCATAACCGCCTCCGGACGCCCCACCGGATCGAGCGGAGCGCCGCTCTCGGCTGCCACCCGTGCCTCCAGCGCTGTCGTGATCGCCTCCGCCTCCGCCAACCGGCCGTGGGCCGCCAGCCAGCGTGGGCTCTCCGGCACCTGGCGGCGGATGAACCACACCCCGATCGCGCTCACCGAGCCGATCAGCACCACCCAGCGCCAGCCAGAGAACCCCGCCGGCGCCGTCGGCACCAGCAGCCAGGAGAAGAAGGCCACCACGGGAATGGCCGCGAACTGCACCGTCTGGTTCAAGGCGAACGCTCGGCCGCGCACGTGCTTGGGGACGAGCTCGCTGATATACGTGTCGATCGTCACCAATTCGACGCCGATGCCGACGCCAGCAATGAACCGCCACAGGTTCAACCCAAACGCGTCCGTCTGCAGCGCCATGATGCTGGAGGCGGCCGCATACCACAGCAGCGACACGGTGAAGATGGCGCGCCGGCCGAACCGATCCGCCACGAAGGCGAACATCATGGTGCCGACGAACAGGCCGGCGAACAGCGCAGCCACGAAGCTCGCGATCCCCGACGTGCCGAACAGACCCGGCGTGCTCACCGTCAAGATGTGGTCCCGCACCAACCCGGGCGCGATCGACCCGGTGAGGAACAGGTCGTAGAACTCGAAGAACCCGCCCAGGCTGAGCAGGGCCACCCAGCGCCAGATGCTGCGGGTTGCCGGCAGCCGGTCGAGCCGGGCGCCGATCCTGCCCGCCTCGATCAGCGGATGGTCTTCAACTGTGTTGGTGGACATGGACGCGCCCTTCTCCAAGGCTGTTCTGTTCTGTCGTCCTTAGAGCACCTCCTAGCGCCGCAAAAGCCCTCGCCCTCTGAAAGGGTTGGGTGCGGGCCGCCGCCGCCACGACATGGTTCTTGCGAACGCTCCCCGCGCTCGCCATCTGCGAACCCATGCAGAACACACCTTATGATCCCGTTGGTTGGCACGGGACCACCATCCTTTGCGTCCGCCGCGACGGCCATGTGGCCATGGCGGGCGACGGGCAAGTCACGCTGGGCCAGACCGTCATCAAGGGCAACGCGCGCAAGGTCCGCCGCATCGGCGCGGGCGAGCGCGTGCTGGCCGGGTTTGCCGGCGCCACCGCCGACGCCTTCACCCTGCTCGAGCGGCTCGAGGCCAAGCTCGAACGCTTCCCCAACCAGCTCGAGCGCGCCTGCGTCGAACTCGCCAAGGATTGGCGCACCGACCGTTACCTGCGCCGGCTCGAGGCCATGATGGCGGTGGCCGACGCCGACCGTTCCTTCACCCTCACCGGCAACGGCGATGTGCTGGAGCCGGAAGACGGCGTGATCGCCATCGGCTCCGGCGGCAACTACGCGCTCGCCGCCGCCCGCGCGCTGATGGAAGTCGACGGCTTCTCCGCCGAGGACGTCGCCCGTCGCGCCATGCGCATCGCCGGCGAAATCTGCGTCTACACCAACGCCTCCGTGATCATCGAAAGCCTGTAATGGACGTCCCCACCTATTCCCCGCGCGAGATCGTCTCCGAACTCGACCGCTTCATCGTCGGCCAGAACGACGCCAAGCGCGCGGTCGCCATCGCGCTGCGCAACCGCTGGCGCCGGCAGCAGCTTCCTGAGGACATGCGCGAGGAGGTGGTGCCCAAGAACATCCTCATGATCGGCCCCACCGGCTGCGGCAAGACCGAGATCGCCCGCCGGCTCGCCAAGCTGGCCCAGGCGCCGTTCCTCAAGGTGGAGGCGACCAAGTTCACCGAGGTCGGCTATGTCGGCCGCGACGTGGACAGCATCGTGCGCGACCTGGTCGAGGTCAGCATCACCATGCTGAAGGAAGCCTCCCGCCGCGACGTGCAGGCCAAGGCGGAGTCGCAAGCGGAGGATCGCCTGGTGACGGCGCTGGTCGGCGACGGGGCGGGCGGCGACACCCGCGCCAAGTTCCGCCGCATGCTGCGTGACGGCGAGTTGGAGGAGAAGGAAGTCGAGGTCCAGGTGGCCGATGCCGGGTCCTCGCCGATCGGCCAGCTCGACATCCCCGGCATGCCGCCGGGCCAGATGATCAACCTGGGCGAGATGATGAAGGGCATGATGGGCAAGCAGCAAAAGGCCCGGCGCATGACCGTGGCCGCCGCCCGCACCGCCCTCACCCGCGACGAGGCTGACCATCTGCTCGACACCGAACAGGTCACCAAGGACGCGGTGTTCCACGCCGAGCAGAACGGCATCGTGTTCCTCGACGAGATCGACAAGGTGTGCGCCCGCTCCACCGAGGGGTTCCGTGGCGGCGACGTGTCGCGCGAGGGCGTGCAGCGCGACTTGCTGCCGCTGATCGAGGGCACCACCGTCTCCACCAAATACGGTCCGGTGAAGACCGACCACATCCTGTTCATCGCCTCGGGTGCGTTTCATCTGGCCAAGCCGTCGGACCTGCTGCCCGAGCTGCAGGGCCGCCTGCCGATCCGCGTCGAGCTGGCGCCGCTGTCCCGCGCCGACCTGCGGCAGATCCTGGTCGAGCCGGAGCACAGTCTATTGAAGCAATACGGCGCTCTGATGAGCACGGAGGGGCTGACGCTGGATTTCTCCGAGGATGCGATCGATGCGCTGGCTGATTTGGCGGCGGACATCAATGACCGGGTGGAGAACATCGGCGCCCGGCGGCTGGCGACGGTGCTGGAGAAGCTGCTGGAAGAAATCAGCTTCACCGCGAGCGACCGCCGCGGCGATGTGGTGAAGGTGGACGCTGCCTACGTGACCGAAAAGGTCGCGCCTTTGGCCGCCAGGGGCGATTTGAGCCGCTTCATCCTCTAATCTCGACAAAAGCTCGCATCTCGTTCCCACACCTGTTATAACTCGGGTGTGGAGGGCTGTGCCATGGCTGAGATGCGTGTGATTGCCGTCGGCAATTCTGTCGGAGTGATTCTCCCCCGGGAGTTAGCGGCCAAGCTTGGCGTGCAGAAGGGGGACACGCTGTTCGCATCGGACGTGCCAGACGGGGTGAACCTGTCGGTGCGCAACCCCGATGTTGAGGAGCAAATGGTGGTCGCGCGCCAACTCATGAAGAAGTGGCGCAACGTCCTGCACGAACTGGCGAAGTGACGGTTTGGATCAACCGGATCACGGTCGAGCGGATGCATGGCGAGCAGCTCGCCCAGCATGGCGGCGCCCTCGGAGTTCGGGACGCCGCCCTGCTGGAAAGCGCCCTGGCTCGACCGCTCAACCATGCCGGCTACGGCAACCCGGACATTGCCGAGCTGGGCGCGATGTATGCGATTGCGATCGCCCGCAACCACCCGTTCATCGACGGCAACAAGCGGGCCGGCTTCATGGCGATGGTACTGTTCCTGGCGCTGAACGACATCCCGCTCGAGGCGCCGGAGGCCGAGGCCGTCGTGGCCATGCTGGACATGGCGGCGGGTGAGCTGTCCGACGCCGAGTTCACGGCTTGGGTGCGCGACCATGCAAAACCCGTCGCCAGGGGCCATGATTGACGCATGCCGCCCTCGTCGTCACATCCCTGCCCATGACCAATCCATTCGTCGACCCGCCTGAACCCACCGCCGCCGAGGCCATCGAAGCCATCGGCGAGGAACTGGGCGTGTTCGACGACTGGATGGACCGCTACCAGTTCATCATCGAGCTGGGCCGCAAGCTCCCGCCGCTCCCACCCGACTGGATGGACGACGCCCATCGCGTCCCCGGCTGCCAGAGCAAGGTGTGGATGGAGGCCGCCATGCAAGGCCACGTGCTGCGGCTGGCCGGGGCGTCGGACGCGGCGATCGTCTCCGGGCTAGTAGCGTTGCTGCTGCGGGTCTATTCTGGCCGCTCGCCGGCGGAAATCCTGGCAACCGACCCGGTGTTCCTACGCGACCTCGGACTGCTGGAGGCGCTCTCCACCAATCGCGGCAACGGCATCGCGGCGATGGCGCGCGCGATCCGGTCCGCGGCGGAGGCGGAGATGCGGCGGTAGCGACCTACCCCTTCCGCGCGTTCCAGAAGATCGGGAACGGGCTATCCACCACCCCGGTGATCGACGTCTTCATCGCTGCCGGCTGGAAAAACTGTCCGAGCGGCACGTAAGGCACTTCCTCCCACACGACCGCTTGGATTGCATCGGTTGCCTTCTTGCGCGCCGCATCGTCCGACGCGTCGAACCAGTCCGTGCGGAGTTGCTCGATCCGGGGGCTGGTCGGCCAGCCGAACCAGGCGTTTTGGCCGTTGCCAAGGATTGGGTAGTGGCCCGCCGGGTCATCGACGTTCAGCCCTTCCCAACCGGTGCAGAACACGTTCCAGCCGCCTTTGTCCGGCGCCGCCTTGTTGGCTCGGCGCTGCACCACCGTGCCCCAATCCGTGGCCACGTAATCCACCGCGACGCCCAGCTTGGTCAGCACATCGCGCGTCACCTGGCAGAACGCTTGCAAGGCCGGGTAGTCGGTGGGCGAGAGGATGACGACCTTCTCGCCGGCATAGCCCGCCTCCTGCACCAGCTTCTTAGCGACGTCGAAGTCGCGCGGCCCGTTGATCGCGTCCATGCCGACGGTGCTGGCGGCCGGCGAACCCGGCGTGAACACGCCCACGCCGGTTTTGTATAGGCTGGTGTCATCGCCGTACGCAGCCTCCATGTACTCCTTCTGGTTCACCACGTGCAGCACGGCCTGCCGCATCTTCACGTTGTCGAACGGCGGCCACAGCTCGTTGAAGCGCAGGATCTCCACGCTGCCGAACCGCGTCATCGGCACGATCTTCACGCCCGGCGCCTGCTTCAACACCGGCAACAGGTCCGGCACGGGAACTTGCCACCAATCCTCCTCCCCGGTCTGGAGCGCGCCGGTGCAGGTCGCCGCGTCGGTGATGATGTTCCACTCGACGCGGTCGAAATACACCGGCTTGCCGCCCGCAGTGAAATCCGGCGGTTCGTTACGCGAGACATAGGTCTCGTTGCGCGCATAGGCCGCCAGCACGCCGGGTTGCCACTCGTTGCGCAAGAATCGGAACGGGCCGGAACCGGTGAAGTCGGTAATCTGCGTGAACGGATCGGTCTGCGCCACGTGCTCCGGCATGATGAAGCAGACATTGGCCGCCGCCTTGCCGAACGCAGTCAGCAGCAGCGGGAACGGCTTGCTGAGCTTGACGGTGAAGCTGCGGTCGTCCGGCGCCGTCATGCCCTCGAGCTGACCGGACAGGCGCTGGCCGAATGCGTCCCGCGCCATCCAGCGCCTGATCGACGCCACGCAATCCGCGCCGCGAACCGTCGCGCCATCGTGGAACTTGAGGCCATCGCGCAAGCGGAAGGTCCAGGTCAGCTTGTCGGCGGAGAGGTCGAAGCTCTGGCACATCTGCGGCTTGGCGTTGAGCTGCGAGTCCACGCCGAACAGCGTGTCGTAGATCAAGTAGCCATGGTTGCGGGCGACGGTGGTGGTGGTCCAGATCGGGTCCGGATTGGCGAGGTTGCCCTCGGGAATGAACTTCAGCACCCGCGCGTTTTGCGCGAGCGAGGGACGGGGAAGTGCCGCCGCAGCGGCGGTTGCCGCAAGGAAGGTCCTGCGCTTCATGGATTGTCCCTCTGCCCGGTTGTCCGCGAGTGCCTTGCAAGAGCGAGGCCGGACGTCATGGTGTGGACTCCCGTCGTGTCGGTTGCTGAGCAAAAGGTGGGCTTGGACCGGCTGGGAACGGAAACGTCAGCGCGTTATTCCAGTAGCACGCCGCTCTCCCGCAGAAACGCCAGCAGCGCCAACATCGGCAAGCCGAGCACCGCCGCGTGTTCGCCGTCGATGCGCTCGAACAGTTGCAGGCCCGGCCCTTCCACCCGATAGGCGCCCACCGAGGCGAGACACGCATCACCCTCCGCTGCCAAGTAAGCGTCAAGGAACGCCTCGTAAAACCGCCGCATCGTTAGAGTGGGCCGGGCCTCGTGACGCCAGACCTCGCGCCCCGCCCGCCAGCAGGCAACCGCCGTCACCAATTCGTGGCGCCGCCCACGCAAGGCCCACAACTGCGCACGAGCGGCCGCCATGTCCGGTGGCTTGTCGAACCAGCGTCCGTCACACAGCAGCATCTGATCCGCCCCGATCACGATTGCGCTGGGATCAGCCACTTGCCGCGCCTTGGCCGACGCCAGCGCCAGTGCAGCCCCGCCGCCTTCCCCAGCGGCGCGCATGGACGCTCGGATGGCCGCCTCGTCGACCGTGGCCGGCTGCACCCGGAACCGCAGCCCGGCAGCCGTCAGCAAATCCCGCCGCGCCGCCGAGCCGCTCGCCAGGATCAGCGGCGGCGCGCCCGGCGCCATCATGGGGCCGGCGGGGCGGCGTGCTTCTGCCGGGCGTGCCAGGCTTCCATGAGCTGCAGCACGGTCGCCGCGGTCTCCTCGATGGAGCGCCTGGTCACGTCGATCACGGGCCAGCCGCGCCGGTTGCAGATGCGCCGAGCCCAGAGCAGCTCGTCGCGCACCGCCTCGGCGTCGATATACTCGCTCTTGTCCTGCCGCATGGCGGCCGATTGCCCGATCAAGCGCAGCCGGTGGCGGCGGATTTCGATCAGCGCCGCCGGGTCCAACGTCAGCCCGATCACCGGGCAGCGCGGCAGGTCGAGCCCCGGCGGATCGGGCAGGCCAGGCACCAGCGGCACGTTGGCCGCTTTCACGCCTCGATTGGCCAGGTAGAACGATGTCGGCGTCTTGGACGAGCGGGACACGCCGACCAGGATCACGTCCGCCTGCTGGATGCCGGCCTGCGCCTGCCCGTCGTCATGGGCGAGCACGAAATGCATGGCGTCGATGCGGCGGAAGTAATCCGCATCCAGCACGTATTGGCGCCCCGGGCGGGACGCCGCCTGCTCGCCGATCTGCTCCTGCAGCATGCTGAGCACCGGATCGAGCACGTTCACCAGGTCGATCTGCAGGCGGGTGCAGACCTTCTGCAGCTCCTCCCGCAGCCCAGCGTCCAGCAAGGTGGACAGCACCGGGCCGGGCTCCGCCTCGATGCCCTCGAGCACCCGGTGCAGTTGGAACCGCGTCCGGACCAGGCTCCAGCGGTGATAGACGATCGAGACATGCTCGAACTGCGACACGGTGGCGCGCGCAATCGAGTTCAGCGTCTCGCCGGTCGCGTCGGACACCAGGTGGAGGTTGAGCCGCTGCGTTGCCATGGGTGCGAGGATAGCGGGGATAAGCGGTGCCGCCAGCGGATTATTCGGCCGGGCGCATTAACAGCGGGGACAAACCAAACGCCAGCGTCCGGCCGGGGACGATTGCGAGCGTTCCGATGTGCACGGCGGGATAACGCCCACGCCTGGTGCATTGGCAGCAGCTTAGCTTGCACTCCTCATGTGGATGGAACCTGGTAGGCTGCTCGCGTTCCCGTGTACCCCTCTATCCACAGGGCCTACTGACTCCCACAACCTATTTAAGCTTTCTTATTGGTTTATAGAGACGCGCATGACATCTCCGTTCCTTAGGGCCCTGGCCGGCGAAGCAGTGTGGCCGCCGCCAATCTGGCTCATGCGCCAAGCCGGGCGCTACCTCCCGGAATACCGCGAGGTGCGTGCCAAAGCCGGCGGCATGCTGGATCTTTGCCTCAGCCCCGACTTCGCCACCGAAGTCACCCTGCAGCCGATCCGCCGCTACGGCTTCGACGCAGCGATCCTGTTCAGCGACCTGCCGCTGCTGTGCTGGGCGCTGGGCCAGGGGCTTCGCTACGAGGAAGGCGAGGGCCCCTTGCTCGACCCGATCCGGGACAGCGCGGCGCTGGCCCGCCTGACCCCAGGGCGCGTGGCCAGCGCAGTCAGCCCCGTGCTCGAGACGGTGCGCCGGCTGCGCACCGAGCTGCCAGCCGACTGCGCCCTGATCGGCTTCGCCGGCAGCCCCTGGACGGTGTCCTGCTACATGGTGGAAGGCCGCGGCTCCAAGGAGTTCGCCGCCGCCCGCATGATGGCCTATGCCGACCCGCCGCTGTTCGCCGCCCTCACCGGCCTGCTGGTGGAGCAGACCGCGGACTATCTCTGCATGCAGATCGAGGCCGGCGCCGACGCGGTGATGCTGTTCGACTCCTGGGCCGGCGTGCTCCCCGCCGACGCTTTCCGCCAGCACGTGATGCAACCGACCCGGCGCATCGTCGAGTTGATCCATGCGCGCCACCCCGCCACGCCGGTGATCGGCTTCCCCCGCCTGGCCGGCGCCCTGCTGGCCGAATACGTCGCGGTCACCGGCGTGCAGGCCGTGGGCGTGGACACCGCCACCGACCCGGCGCTGGTCGCGGCCGCCATCCCGGACACGGTGGCCGTGCAAGGCAATCTCGATCCCCTGGCCTTGGTGGTCGGCGGCGAGACGCAGCAGACCGCCACGCGCCGCATCCTCGACGCCTGGCGCGGCCGGCCGGCGATCTTCAACCTGGGCCACGGCATCGTCCCCGGCACGCCGCCCGAGCATGTCGCCACCCTGGTGCAGAGTGTGCGCAATGCTTGACGCGGCCTTTCCCCCCGCCAACTCTGCAGGCATGAAACCCACCCGCTTGGCCGTCGTGCTGTTCAACCTGGGTGGGCCAGACAAGCCCGCGTCGGTGCGGCCCTTCCTGGTCAACCTGTTCCGCGACCCGGCCATCCTGCGGGTGCCGTTCTTCGTCCGCCCGCTGCTGGCGCGCATCATCGCCTACGCCCGCACCAAGCCCGCGACCGCCAACTACATGATCCTCGGCGGCGGCTCCCCGCTGCTGGGCCTCACCCAAGAGCAGGCCCGCGCCCTCGAACGCGCCCTGCCGGAGTTCGACGTGCGCTGCTTCACCGCCATGCGCTACTGGCATCCGTTCAGCGACAAAGTGGCCCGGCAAGTGCGCGATTGGGCGCCGGACCAGGTCGTCCTGCTGCCGCTGTATCCGCAATATTCCACCACCACCACCGGCTCCTCGCTCAGCGCCTGGCGCGAGGCGGCGGCCGGCGCCGGGCTGGTGGCGCCCGTGACCACGCTGTGCTGCTACCATGCCGACCCTGGCTACATCGAGGCCACCGCCGCCGGGGTGCGCCGGGCCTATGACGCCGCCATCGCGGAGCTGGATGGCCGCGCTCCGTTGCGGGTGCTGTTCTCCGCCCACGGCCTGCCGGAAACCATTGTCAAGCGCGGCGACCCCTACCAATACCAGGTGGAGCGCACCGTCGCCGCCGTCGTGCGCGCGATGGCGATCCCCGGCCTGGACTGGACCGTCTGCTACCAATCGCGCGCCACGCCGCAGAAATGGCTCGACCCGAGCACCGAGCACACCATCGAGCAGGCGGCGCAGGACGGGACCGCCGTGCTGGTGGTGCCGATCGCCTTCGTGTCCGAACATTCGGAGACGCTGGTCGAGTTGGACGTGGAATATCGCGAGTTCGCCGAGGAAAAGGGCATTCCCGGCTACTTCCGCGCCCCGGCGCAAAATTCCGACGCCGGGTTCATCGCCAGCTTGGCGACCTTGGTGCGCAAAAGCCTGGGCCAGGGGCCGGGCCTGTGCAGTTGGGCCGGCGCGCGCACCTGCCCCAAGCAGCACGGCGACTGCCCGCATGCCCGGGCCGGGCTCGCCGCACCCGTTGCCGAGGCCATCCCGGAACGCGTGGCGTGACCCGGCTGCCGCTGCGGCTGGTAATCTTCGACTGCGACGGCGTGCTGATCGACAGCGAGGGTGCGTCCAACCGCATCGTGGCGGCGGCGATCACTGAACTCGGTTGGCCGATGACCACCGAGCAGGCGTACCAGACCTTCGTCGGCCTGCGCTTGAGCGACATCCCGCGCATCATGGAGCCAAAACTCGGCCGTTGGCTTCCCGCCGAGTGGGTGGACGGGCTGCGCGACAAGCTCGTGCAGGGCTTGGCCGAGGGCGTGGACATCATCCCGGGCGCGCATGAGGCCTTGGCCGCGGTCAATGCGCTCGGCATCCCGTTCCGCGTCGCCTCCAACTCGTCGCACGAGGAAATGGCGGTCAAGTTCGCCCGCACCGGCATGACTGACATGATGACTGGCCGGGCCCATAGCGCGCGAGACGTGGTGCTCGGCAAACCCGCGCCCGACGTGTTCCTGCACGCCGCCGCCGCCGAGGGGGTGCCGCCGGAAGCCTGCCTGGTGATCGAGGACAGCGTTCCCGGCGCGCAAGGTGCCCGCGCGGCTGGAATGGCTTGCGTCGGCCTTTCGCCCCATGGCGATAATCCGGCGCTGCGAGCGGCCGGCGCCGTGCTGATCCGCTCGCTCGCCGAGCTCCCCCCGATCCTGCAGCGCGCAGTCGCCGGGACGCCTAGCCAGTAGGGTGCGTTGCGCTTTGGCAACGCACCACCATGACTGAGAAGAGGCCTGCGCCATGCGAACCATCGCCCTGCCAGACGGCACGCCCATCCCCGTGATCGGCCAAGGCACCTGGCGGTTCGGCGAGGGCGAGCGCACCCCTACGGAAGAGGCGGACGCGCTCCGGCTGGGCCTCGATCTCGGCCTCACCCTGATCGACACCGCCGAGATGTACGGCGACGGCGCGTCCGAACAGGTGGTCGGCACCGCCATTCGCGGGCGGCGCGACGAGGTGTTCCTGGTCAGCAAGGTCTACCCGCAGAATGCCAGCCGCAAGGCGATGGCGCGGAGCTGCGCCGCCAGCCTGAAGCGCCTCGGCACCGACCGGCTGGACCTATATTTGCTGCACTGGCGCGGTTCCATACCGTTGGCCGAGACCGTCGAGGCACTCGAGCAACTGGTCGCGGAAGGCAAGATCCGCCGCTGGGGCGTGTCCAACCTCGATGCGGACGACATGGCGGAACTTGGGCCGGGCGCCTGCGCCACCAACCAGGTGCTCTACAACCCGCAAGCCCGCGGCATCGAGTTCGACCTGCTGCCCTGGTGCGCCGGACGGCACATCCCGGTGATGGCCTATTCCCCGGTGGGCCAGGGCGGCAGCCTGCTCTCCCATCCCGCCCTGCGTGAAGTGGCCGATTGCCATCACACGACACCGGGAACTGTGGCGATCGCCTGGTCGATCCGCGTTTCCGGAGTCATGGCGATCCCGAAGGCCTCTGACCCGGCGCATGTCAAGTCCAACGCCGCCGCGGCGGTGCTGGAGCTCACTACTGGCGATATCGCCGCAATTGACGTCGCGTTCCCCCCGCCACGCCGTGCCGTCCCGCTCCAGATGCTGTAGCATGTAGCCCTGATCGCGCTTCGGCGATCTGTGAGCGATGCGGTCCAATGAAGAACCTAGTTTGTGCAGCTCTCATCATTTTAACGACCGGTTGTGCCGATGCAGAAGCGCAGGAGGCTCTTTATCCGAATTTTTACAGTCAAGGAAAACAAATCATTTTACATGGCCAAGGAGGCGCTTCGTGTGGTGATTTTGTTGAAAATAAGCAACACTACAAATTAGATAATGGAGTACACTACCAGCAAATAGCATGGATGCTCGGCTTCCTGATGGGATTGGATTATGAGAACCCGTATGATACTAAGGTTTATGACAGTCTTGGCTTAGATTTATGGGTTGAAAACTACTGCCGAAAGAGTCCTATAGATACCATTGCAAATGCTGCCTATCACTTTTATTCTTATATAGGTGGCAGATTTCCAAAATCTGACGATTATTCGATGTGGAAGCACCTTCCTGACTACAATGCACGCTAGTCAGTTCCAGAAGCGGCCCGGCAAGCATGTGGCGTCCGGCCGTATGGCTGCGTCGCCTCGCTCCTCGCAACGACCAGTCGGCACCAGGAGCGAGGGCCAATTGGCTTTGGAGCCTAAAGCAGACACAGCTCCCGCAGCTTCAAAGCCAGGTGCTGCGGCAGTGCGGAGTCCGGAGCAGCCAGGTCCAAATCACCCGGCGCATCCTCTGGCCGCAAATAACGCCAACCCTGGAACGCCTTCACCGGACGCCCCATCACCGGCACCAGCTCCGGATGCAGCAGCAGCGCCGCGCAGGGATGCCCATCCTCCCGCAACGCCGGCTCGATCGCCGCAATCCGCTGTCGGATCAGCATCGCGCCGCCGATCACCCAGTACATCGAGCCACCGGCCGCGATCTCCCCAGCCCGGCGCGGCATCTGCCGAGTGCGGTGCTGCAGCGGCGGGTCGCGCAGGCTGCGCTCGGTCTGCAAGCTGCGCAAATGCGCCGGGTCGCGCACGCCAACGGCCAGTTTCATCAGGTGCAGCATGATCGCCAGACATGGCGGGGCGGCGTGAGTCGGGCAAGACGTCATTGACTCTCGTTTCACAGTCGGCGACATCGCAGGTTAACGCGGAGCTGCGGAGCAGCATCCAGCATTCCGAGGAGTTTCGCCGATGACCCGTCCGAGAGCCGCCGCCGCGTTGGTGGCCATGCTGGCTACTGCGGCGACCGCCCATGCCCAGGCGCCCGCTCCACCCGCCGCTGCCTCCGGCTCACCCACCATGGACGCCATCCGCAGCCGCGGCATGCTCGCCTGCGGCGTGTCCACCGGCGTGGCCGGCTTCTCGCTGGCCGACAGCCAGGGCGTGATCCGCGGCATCGACGCCGACACCTGCCGCACCGTCGCCGCGACCATCCTGGGCGACGCGAGCAAGGTGAAGTTCGTGCCGACCACCACCACGAACCGCTTCACCGCGCTGCAATCCGGCGAGATCGACGTGCTGATCCAGGAAACCACCTGGACGCTCGGCCGCGAGGCCAATCTCGGCCTCGAGTTCACCGGCATCACCTACTACGACGGCACCGGATTCCTGGTGAAGACCGCTTCGGGCGTGAAGTCGGCCAAGGCGCTGGATGGCGCCACCATCTGCGTCCAGCCCGGCACCAGCACGGAGCTGGCGATCAACGACTACTTCCGGCTCAACAACCTCAAGTTCACCCCGGTCGAGATCCAGGACGTGAACCAGATCCAGGGCACGTTCATGTCGGGCCGGTGTGACGCCTACTCGACCGACAGCTCCGCGCTGGCGGCGTTCCGCTCCACCCAGGGCGACAAGGCGAAGGACTTGACCCTGCTGCCCGAGATCATCAGCAAGGAGCCGCTCGGGCCATCGGTGCGCAAGGGCGACGACAAGTTCTTCGACATTGTGAAATGGACGCAGTTCGCGTTGTTGACGGCCGAGGAAGACGGCATCACCAGCAAGAACGTCGACACGTTCGCCAACAGCACCAACCCGGACGTGCGCCGTTTGCTCGGCATCGAGGGTGACTTGGGCAAGTCGCTCGGGGTGGACAACAAGTGGGCCTACAACGCGATCAAGCAGGTGGGCAATTTCGGCGAGATCTGGGATCGCAACATCACCGTGCTGGGCGTGCCGCGCGGCATCAACAATCTCTGGACCAAGGGCGGCCTGATGTACGCCCCGCCGATGCGGTAAGCCGCCCATCCCTCTGTTCTTCTCCCTCTCCCTCTGGGAGAGGGTCGGGGTGAGGGAGCCGCTGCCGAAAACCCTCGCCTGTCACGTCCGTCCGCCACCCTCACCCCCGCCCTCTCCCGCCAGCGGGAGAGGGCGAGTTTTTCCCGGTGAAGCCCGCCACCAACTCCAGCAAATGCCCCATCTCGTTCAGCCTTATCCCCGGCAGCGCGGCCGGTTTGCCGCCGCCCAGCGAGACCCGGCGCGGCAGGCAGGCGGCGGCAAACCCCAGCTTCTGCGCCTCCTTCAGCCGCGCGTCGGATTGGGCGACCTGCCGCACCTCGCCCGAGAGCCCCACCTCACCGAAATAGACCGTTCCGGCATCGGTCGGCGTCTCGGTGGTGGCGGAGGCTAGTGCGGCCGCCACCGCCAAGTCGGCCGCGGGCTCGGTCACCCGCAAGCCGCCGGCAATGTTGAGGTAGACGTCGTGGGCGGACAGCCGCAGCCCCGCCCGGCTGTCCAGCACCGCCAGCAGCATCGACAACCGCCCGCCATCCCATCCCACCACCGAGCGCCGCGGCGAGCCGCCCGCGTTGGGCGAGAGTAGCGCCTGCACCTCCACCAGCACCGGGCGTGAGCCCTCCAGCCCGGCGAACACCGCCGACCCGGCGATGTTGCCCCGCCGCTCGGCCAGGAACAGCGCGGACGGGTTCGGCACCTCGGCCAGCCCGGTCTCGGTCATGGCGAACACGCCGATCTCGTCGGTGGCGCCAAAGCGGTTCTTCACCCCGCGCAGGATGCGGAACTGGTGCCCGCGGTCGCCCTCGAAATACAGCACCGCGTCCACCATGTGCTCGAGCACGCGGGGGCCGGCGATGGCGCCGTCCTTGGTCACGTGGCCCACCAGGACGAGGGCAAAGCCGCGCTGCTTGGCCAGCCGGATCAGCTCGAACGAACAGGCGCGGACCTGGCTGACGGTGCCCGGCGCGGAGTCGATGCTGTCCATCCACATGGTCTGGATCGAGTCGATCACCACCAGGGTGGCGTCGCTGGCCGCTTCCAGCCCGGCGGCGATGTCGCGCACGTTGATGGTGGCGGCGAGTTCCAGCTTGGCATCCGCCAGGCCGAGCCGCCGCGCGCGCAGACGCACCTGCTCGATCGATTCCTCGCCGGTAATATAGAGTACCCGCCGCCCCGACCGCGCCAGGCTGGCCGCGGCTTGCAGCAGCAGGGTGGACTTGCCGATCCCCGGATCGCCGCCGACCAGCACCGCCGAGGCCGCGACCAGTCCGCCCCCCAGCACCCGGTCCAGCTCGGCGATGCCGGATTGGGCGCGCGGCGGCGGGGCGGTGGCGCCGTCCAGGCCCACGAACTCGATGCGGGCCGCCTTGCCGGTCTTGATGGCGCCGGGCCGCGCCTCCACTGGCTCCTCGACGATGGTGTTCCACTCGCCGCAAGCCTCGCACCGCCCAGCCCATTTCGGCGTGACGGCGCCGCAGGATTGGCAGACGTAGCGATGGGTCGGCTTGGCCAAGCGGCGCGCTCGCGGCTGAGGTGGAGCACGGGGGTAGGCTGACGCCGCAACCCGGTCAATCTCGCTTGCTCCCTCTCCCTCTGGGAGCTAAGGCATTCACACATCTCTGGTTGCCTGTTGGCGCCGGTTCTGATTCGCTCTGTCTGGGTTGGGAGCGATGAGCGATGGCGGATTTGGGGCTGGGGCGGTTTGGCGACCGTCGCCTGGAAAAAGGGGGGCCTTTTTGCATGCCCGGCTGGTGCAGACGGCCAGCCAAGGCGTGCGGGTACGCCGTCTGGGAGGCAGCCGGGCGGGCGAAATCCGGCTGACGCGGTTCCTGCGCAACCCGGCGGTCAGTCCGGCCGAGATGGCGGTCACGGCGGCCAGACGCACTGCCGAGCGCTGTGTCGGGCGCCGTATTTTGGCCATCCAGGACACCACCGTTGTGCGCTCTGACGGCGGCGGCGGGCACTACCTGCATGTCGTGCTGGCCGTTGATGCCGAGGACGGCGCCATCCTGGGCCTGATCGACGCCGCATTTCTTCACCGCACCGCCGGGCGCAAGCAGCTGCGCCACGCCCTGCCGATCGAGCAAAAGCAAAGCCAGCGCTGGCTCGACGGTGCGCAGCAATCGGCCGAAGTGTGCGCCGATGCGGCGCAGGTCACGGTCATCGCCGACCGCGAGAGCGACATCTACGAAGCATTCGCGCAGCGACCACCCCATGTCGATCTGCTCGTGCGGGCCATGCACGACCGTAGCCTCGACGAGGGTGACCGGTTGTTTGCCCGCATCGATGCCCAGCCGATTGCGGGCCGGGTCAAGCTGTCGCTGCCGGCCAAGCCGGGACGCCGGGCCCGCGACGCGCAGCTTGCGGTGCGGTTCGCCCCGGTGCAGCTCGCCCGGCCCAAGGCTGGAGGCAAGGATGGGCTGGCCGTGGTGAACTTGCACATGGTCGATCTGCGCGAGGTCTGTCCACCGCCGGGCGAGCCTGCGGTGCATTGGCGATTGCTCGTGACTAAGCCGGTGAGCAACCTGATCGAGGCGATGGCCGTGGCCGACCTGTATCGCCGTCGGTGGGCGATCGAGCAGTTGTTCCGCACGCTCAAGACCCAGGGCTTTGACGTCGAGACCATCGACATCAACGACGACGCCCCTCGCTCGTGCCTGATCATGGCAGCCTTGGTGGCCGCGGTGAGCGTGCAGCAGTTGGTGCATGCCCGTGATGGCGGTCCAGGCCCTTTGCGCCCCATGACGGACGCGTTTGAGCCCGAGGATTTGCCGTTGTTGCGCGCCCATTGCCGTCGGCTTGAAGGCAAGACCGAGCGGCAAAAGAACCCCCACCCCGAAGGAAGCCTGGCCTATGCTTCCTGGATCTGCGCCCGGCTGGGCGGCTGGACCGGATACTACGGCAAACCAGGCCCAATCGTCATGCTGAACGGCTGGACCGAGTTCCAAATCGGACGAACCGCCGTCAATACACTTATTGCGCATGACAATCTGTGAATCCGCTAGCCCTCTGGGAGAGCGACTGTCTGAAGTGTCAAGCTGCTTTTGCCTTGGTTTGGTTGGCCAGTGCGGTTCGCACGTCTCGGGCTTTGGCGTTGAGGCGTGTGAGCAGCTTATGGGCCAACGCGATGCGGATGACTTTTTTTGGTTTTCCGGCGGCGGTGAGGCGTTTGTGGAACGCTGCGAAGTCCGGGTCGAACCTGCGGACGAGTTCGGCGACGACGAAGAGGATGGATCGCACGCCTTCGCGGCCGCCGCGGATGGGTCGCTTGCCGGAGCGCTTGCCACTGTCGTTGGCGATGGGTGCCATGCCGGTCAGCTTGGCTGCGGCCTTGTTGGACAGTGTGCCGATTTCGGGCAGCTCCGCCATCAGGCGAGCGACGGTGCGCTTTGCCACTCCTTTGACAGTGCGGAACTCGGCATTGAGCTTGGCCCAGAGCGGATCGGCTGCGATGACGTCCGCGATCCGGGTTTCGAGGTCCCGAACCTGGCGGGTGACCAGGGCGATGATCTCGTCGATGGAAGCGATCGCCACCGGTTCTTCGAGCAAGCGGCGTTGGTTGGCCTGTGCGACCCGCAAGTCAGTCAGTTGGCGCAACCTGGTCACCCAAGTCGCCAGGTTTTGCTGGGTTTGGCTTGCGGGTGGATGGGCGGTGATGCGCTTGACCTCGGCATACCAGGCGATCATGCCGGCATCGATGCGGTCGGTCTTTTCCATCGAACCCATGCCTTCGGCAAAGCGGCGGACCGAACGCGGGTTGACGATGGCGACCGGTATATCAGCCGCCCAAAGTTGGCCGACGGCAAGTTTTTCGTATCCGCCGGTAGCCTCCATGACGACCAAGCCGGCCGCATGCTGCTTACAAAACGCAGCCAAGGCGGCGAGGCCTTGGACCGAGCGCTCGAAGCGCTGCCACGCTCCGGTCTCATGGCCGATCTTGGCATCGAGATGGGTCGAGGAAACATCTACTCCACAAATCACTGCTCTCACGGTAACCTGCCTTGTCCATGCGACGGGCAATCCAGCGACTGTCCGGTTGTGCGTGACGGGGCGGCGGCCGATCCCAAAGCTCTCCCTCGGTTGTGGCCGATGGGCCGACGGACGACGGCGCCGCGCGAGGGGTCCGGTGGCCACCGGACCCCTCGCAGCACCACCTTCCCACATCCCGCAGTGCCACGCCTCAGATACAAGGGCCGGGGTGAGGGCAAATTGCGCGATCAGCCTCATTGAGCCCGGTTGTCGCGGAGCTCGCACCCTCACCCCAACCCTCTCCCGCCCGCGGGAGAGGGAGATCATAAGCCAAGCAAATCGAGGGTGCGCGAGACAGTGGCGGCCTCGTCGTAGCGCTCCAGGGCCCGGGCGCGGCCGGCGGCGCCCAGGGCGGCGCGTAGACCGGGGTTCTCGGTCAGGCGGGTGAGCGCGGCGGCCAAGGGTGCCACGGTGGCGGGTGCGACCAACAGGCCAGTGACGCCGTCCACCACCTGCTCGCGCGGGCCGCGGATGGCGGTGGCGACCACGGGCAGCCCCGTGAGCATGGCCTCGATCACGGACATCGGCAGCCCTTCGAAATGGCTGGGCAGGCAGAAGATGTCGGCGGCCGCCATGATGGCGGGCACGTCGGTGCGGTAGCCCAGGCGGCGGGCGCGGCCGGCGGAAACGGCGGCGTCGAGAGCTGGCGTGAGGTCGAGACCGCGGTCGCTGGGCAGGCGGTCGCCAACCACCCAGAGCTCGGCGCCGGGCACATGGTCCAGGGCGGCAAGGAGTTCGGGATAGCCCTTGTGGCGCACCAGGCGGGAGACGGCGGCGATCACCACCTGGCCGTCGGGCACGCCCAGTTCGGCGCGGATGCGGCGGCGGGCGGCGGGGTCGGGGCGGAACAGCGCCGGGTCGCGGCCGTTGCCGACCGCGGTGGCGTGGCGCGCGATGCCAAGGCGGCGCGCGTCGGCGGCTTCGTCCTCGGAGACGGTGAGGAACACGTCGGTGATGCGGCCGCCGAGCCATTCGGCCAGGAAGGACGCGGCCCGGCGTGGCCACGGGCCGGGCTGGTTGAACAGGAAGCCGTGGCACGTGTAGGCGACGCGCGGCACGCCGGCCACGCGGGCCGCGAGGCGGGCCAGTAGGCCGCTGATGGGCATGTGGCCGTGCACCAGGTCGGGCCGCTCGCGGCGGAGCAGGGCGACGAGGGCCCAGAACGCGCGCCATTGCGCGAGCGGGGACAGGCGGCGGACGAACGGGGCGGGCTCGATGCGGAAGCCCTCGGCGCGGACGTCGGCGAGCAAGGACCCCTCGGCGACGACGCCCACAACCTCGTGACCGCGGGCGCGGATACCGCGCATGAGCGGGAGCAGGAAGTGGCGCAACGAGAAGTCGACGTTGATGACCTCGACGACTTTCATGCCGCCGCCTTACAGCTCCCTCTCCCTCTGGGAGAGGGTCGGGGTGAGGGGTGGCGCCAACGAGCACATTCTCGCCGGGTCTGTCGCGGTTGGCCCCTCACCCCTGCCCTCTCCCAGTGGGAGAGGGGGATGATCGAGAGGGTGGAGGGGATCAACCCACCTTCGAAATGGCCCATTTCACCTGTTGCGGTCCGTCTGGATATCCCGTCAGCACCACCTGCTCGCAGCGCTTCGGCTCGGGGCCGCCGAGATAGATGCTCTCCTCCAGCGACATGCGGGCGCCCTCGGCACGCAGGCGCCAGCCCGCGCCGGAAGGAAGCCGGAACAGCACCGCCTCGCCGTCTTGCTGCAGGCTGGCGTTCACGCCGGGGTGGAGGTGGAAGCGCAGGCTGTACGGCTGGGGTGCGGCCGCCTCCACCGCGTCCTCGCCGCGCACGTCCTCGCCGCTCTCGGCCAGATACAAGCGGCGGCGGTGCACGGCGCCGAACGGCTTGACGTAGCCGTCATGGCTGGCCTCGAGCCAATGGGCGCCGTTGGCCTCCTGACGCTGCGCCTCCACTTTCTCGGGCTGGCGGCCGAGCCCCGTGGTCTTGAGTTCCGAGGAGTTGGTGTCGGCGATCACCAGCGTGGAATGCGCGGCGGTGGCGCGGGTGGCGTCGCGCCATTGCGGCCCGGCGGCCGGCGCACCGCCGCAGTTCACGATCAGCCGCTCGCGCCCGACGGACAGTTCGAGCGAGAGCGTGCCGGCATGGGCGAACCGGTCCACGCCTGGCGGTGGCGGGCGGCCGCAATCCACCACCAGCACGGTGCGCCCCGCCTGCATGCGTTGGAAGCCGCCCTCCAGCAGGCTCTGCGGCGAGCGCCCGGCGCGGCCGGCCTGCGCGAGCACCAGGTCGATCAGGGCCGCCGTGTCCTCCTTGCTGCCGTTGAACAGGGCGAGGCTGCCGTCGCCGTGGCGCATGGCGCGCAACGGCGGGCCCATGCGCTCGATGGCGCTGGTGAGCGGCGCGGGCGGCTGCGCTTGGGCGGCCTGCAGCAGGGCGCGGATTTCCACCAGGTCCTGCAGCGCGGCCAGTTGGGTGGCGGGGCTGCGTTCGGCGTGGCAGCCGTCGGGCAGGACCTGCCGGGCCAGTTCGGGCGGCAGGAAGCGCAGCGCGCGGGTGAGGAAGGCGGCCTGGTCGGGCAATGCGACGGCGGCGGCGATCAGGCCCTTCAGCGCGGTCAGGGCGCGGGCGTCCATTTCCTCGGCCGGCAGGTCGGCGGCCAGGCCGCGGGCGTCGCTCACCAGGCGAGACATCATGCGCTGGCGGAAAGCGTCGTCGGCGGAGGCGGCGAAGAAGTCGTAATGGCCGAGCCAGGCGGCCAGCCGCGCGCCGGCAACGTCCGGGCGATGCGCGATCGGGTCGGAGCTGGTGGCGAGCCAATCGGCCAGCAGGGTGCGGGCGCGGGTGCGGGCGGCGTCGGTGCCGAGGGCGCGCAGGTCGCGCAGCCAGGTGAAGCCGTGGGCGTTGGCGCGAAGCACGGCCGAACCGCTGGTCTCGCCCCAAACGCCGGGCCGCAGCGCCAGCACGCCGCCGCCCAATTCGATCTCGCCGCGAACCAGGCGGGCGCCGCGGGCGGGGTCGCCGGGCCAGAGGTCGCGCACCGGCAGCATGGGGGCGTCTGGGATGCGGCCCATGCGCAGGGTCGGCAGCCGCGCCATCACGCGGCGTGCCTCGCGCAGCCAACGTGGGTTCATCACGGGGCGGCGCGCAGGGCGGCGATGGCGGCGGCGTAATCGGGCGCGCCGAACACGGCGGTGCCGGCGACCAGCACGTCGCAGCCGGCGGCCAGGATGCGTGGGGCGGTCTGGGTGGAGACGCCGCCATCGGCCACGATGTGGATGCGGCGGCCGGTGGCCTCCGCCATGGCGCGCAGGGTGGATATCTTGGCCAGCGTGCTCTCGATGAAGGCCTGGCCGCCGAAGCCGGGGTTGACCGTCATCACCAGGATCACGTCGACCAGGTCCAGCACCTCGGCGATGGCGGCGGCGGGCGTGGCGGGATTGATCGCGACACCGGCCGCCTTGCCCAGCGAGCGGATCAACTGCAGCGAGCGGTGCAGGTGCGGCCCGGCCTCGACATGGACGTGGATGTGGTCGGCGCCGGCCGCGGCGAAGGCGGCGATGTAGGGGTCGGCAGGGGCGATCATCAGGTGCACGTCGAACGGCAGGCGCACGTGCGGGCGCAGGGCGGAGAGCACGGGCGGGCCGAAGCTCAGATTGGGGACGAAATGGCCGTCCATGATGTCCAGATGGAGCCAATCCGCGCCGGCGCGCTCGACGGCCACTGCCTCGTCACGCAGGCGGCCGAAATCGGCGGCGAGCAGACTGGGGGCGATCAGTGTTTTTGCGGGCATCTTGGCGAGGGTTCTAGTGCCCGCGCGGATGGCAGCACAAGCGAGCTTCAGCCGCGGACGAAGCGGGCGATGAAAAACCCGTCCATGCCGCCGCGCTCGGGCCAGAGGCCAGGATGGGTGCGCACGCAACCGTCTGAGGTGAGCGCCTCGGGCAGGGCGGCGAGTTCGGCCGGGGTGAACGGGGCGGCGATGAGCCCGGCGGCCAGGGCGGCTTCGTGCTGCGCCGTGCCCTCCTCGGGTTGCAGCGAACAGACGGCGTAGATCAGCCGGCCGCCTGGGGCGAGCATGGCGGCGGCGGCGGCGATCAGGGCCGCTTGCTGGCTGGCCAAAACCTCCACGTCGCGCGGGCGGCGGAGGTGCGGGATGTCGGGGTGGCGGCGGATGGTGCCGGTGGCGCTGCAGGGCGCGTCGAGCAGGACGGCGTCGGCCAGGGCGGATGGGCGCCAGGTGAGCGCATCGGCCTGCACGATGTCGGCTTGCAGGCGCAGGCGGGCCAGGTTCTCGCGCAGTCGGGTGAGCCGGCCGGCGTCGCGGTCCAGCGCGGTGACCTGGGCGCCGGCGGCGGCGAGCTGGGCGGTCTTGCCCCCGGGCGCGGCGCAGAGGTCGATCACGCGCTCGCCGGGCCGGGCCGCGAGCAGGTGGGCGGGGAGCGTGGCCGCCGCGTCCTGCACCCAGAAAGCGCCCGCCTCGTAGCCCGGCACTTCGGTGACGCGCGTTCCGGCGGGCAGGCGGATGGAGCCGGTGGGCAAGGAGTCGCCAGAGACAGCGCCGGGGTCGCGGGGCGTGAGATCGAGCGGCGCTTCCGACGCGTGGGCGGCGGCGATGGCGCGCGCGGCCGGCCCCCAGCTCGACCAGAGCCAGGCGGGCGTGTCCAGGCGGGGGCCGTCCAGCTCGGCCAGGGTCGCGGCGCCGGACTCGGCGACCCGGCGCAGCACCGCGTTGACCAGGCCCGCGAACGGGGCGAGCCCCGTCGTGCGCGCGAGGGCGACGCCGGTGGCGACCGCGGCATGGGCGGGCGTGTCGAGCAGCAGGAGCTGGGCAGCGCCGAGGCGCAGGATGTGGCGCACCGGGTCGGGCGGGGCGCGGCGGAGGAACGGCTCGAGCACCGCGTCCAGCGACCCGGCGCGACGCAGCACCGCCGCGGCCAGGCGGTGGGCGGCGGCGCGGTCCCGCCCGTCGCTGGCGGGCAGCGCGTCCAGCGCGTCCTCCAGGGTGCGGTGCTGGGCGAGCACCGCGGTCAGCAGGTCGAACGCGCCTTGTCTGGTTGGGTCGCTGCGGGTGGAGCTGGGGCGGGCAGGTTGGGCCATGGGCGGGGTTCATGGCGCGGATCGGAGGTGCATGCTAGACGCCCGCGCCATGGATGTGCTCGACACCAGGCGGCCCCGGTTGCTGCTCCTGGCCTTTTGCCTGCTGGTTTGGCTGCCGGGCCTGTTCACCTTGCCGCCGACCGACCGAGACGAGAGCCGGTTCGCCCAGGCCAGCAAGCAGATGATCGAGAGCGGCGACTACGTCCGCATCATGAACGGCGACGAGCCGCGCAACCGCAAGCCGATCGGGATTTACTGGCTGCAGGTGCCGTTCGTGGGCGCGGCGGAGGCGCTCGGCCTGGCGGTGAAGAACCCGATCTGGCCGTATCGGCTTCCGTCGCTGCTGGGCGGGCTGGTGGCGGTGTTGGCGACGTACGAAATCGGGCTGGGCTTCGGCGACCGCCGGGCGGGGCTGCTGGCGGGCGGGATGCTGGCGGCCTGTGTGGTGCTGGTGGGCGAAACGCACATCGCCAAGACCGACGCGGCGCTGCTCGGGGCCACCATGGTGGCGATGGCGGTGCTGGTGCGGGCGGCGCTGGCTCAGTCGGTGTCGCGCGGGCAGGCGGCGGTGTTCTGGCTGGCGATGGGGGTGGGCATCCTGCTGAAGGGGCCGATCACGCCGATGGTGGCGGGGTTGGCGGCGCTGAGCCTGAGCGTGGTGCGGCGGCAATGGCGCTGGCTGGGGGTGCTGCGGCCGGGGTGGGGCGTGCCGCTGATGCTGCTGGTGGTGCTGCCTTGGTTCGCCGCGATCGGGATCGCCACGCATGGCGCGTTCTTCCGCGACGCCGTTGGCGGCGATCTGGCCAACAAGCTGGCGAGCGGGGACGATGCCCATGGCGCGCCGCCGGGCTTCCACTTGCTGCTGCTCCCACTGCTGGCGTTCCCGGCGACGGTGCCGGTGCTGGCTGGCCTGCCGCGCTGGTGGCGGCAGCGGCGGGACCCGATCGTGAGCGTGCTGCTGTGCTGGGTCGTGCCGTCCTGGATCGTGTTCGAGGCGGTGCCGACCAAGCTGCCGCATTACACGCTGCCGCTGTATCCGGCGGTGTTCTTGCTGTCGGCGCGGCTGTGGCCGGGGTGGGCGGCGATCGGGCGCGGCTGGCGGCGGGTGAGTGCCGCTGTTGGCCTGGTCGTGGCGGTGCTGCTCGCGGTGGCGGCCTTGGCGCTGCCGGTGGTGCTGCATGTAAGCCTGGCCTTGGCGGCGCCCGCGGTGTTGGCGGCGGGATTGCTGGGCTGGCTGGTGGTGCAGCGGCCGCCGAGCCTGGCGCTGGCGGCAATGCCGCTGTTCACGCTGGGGCTGCTGGGCTGGGAACTGCCGCATTTGGCGCCGCTGTGGATCGCGCCGCAGGTGGAGCGGGCGCTGGTGGCGTCCGGGATGGCGGGGGAGCGGCTGACGACGGTGGGGTTCCACGAGCCGAGCCTAATGTTCCTGGCGGGAACAGCGACGATCATGGCGCCGGACGCGGCGGCGGGCGCGGACGAACTCGCCAATGGCGAGGCTGGGGTCGCGCTGGTGGATGCGCGCGATGCGGGTGCGTTTGCGGCCGAGGCGGCCCGGGATGGGTGCGACACGCGGACGCTGGGCACGGTCAACGGGTTCAACTACTCGCGCGGTCGGGCGATGCGGCTGACGCTGTATGGGCGCGCGGTGAAGAGGGACGCGGCGGCTGTGCCCTAAGCCCCGAACGAGTTCCCTCTCCCGCTGGCGGGAGAGGGTTAGGGTGAGGGTGGGGCCCGACCCTCCGAGGGTGGCGGTGAGAACTCACTGACGAACCAGGGTCGTAATGGCAGCTTTCGCACCCTCACCCCGACCCTCTCCCGCCCGCGGGAGAGGGAGATGGTCAGAGACCGCGGCTAGTACATATGCTGCCCGCCGTTGATCGACAGCGTGGAGCCGGTGATGAAATCCGCGTCCTCGCCGGTGAGGAACACCACGCCGCGGGCGATGTCGCGGGCCTGGCCCAGGCGGCCCATTGGGATGCGCTGCACGATCTTCTCCAACACATCGGGCGGGACGGCGCGGACCATCTCGGTGTCCACATAGCCCGGCGCGATCGCGTTCACGGTGATGCCGAACCGCGCGCCCTCCTGCGCCAGCGCCTTGGTGAAGCCGTGGATGCCAGACTTGGCGGCGGCGTAGTTCACCTGGCCATACTGCCCAGCCTGGCCGTTGATCGAGCCGATGTTCACCACGCGGCCGAACTTGGCGCGGCGCATCGCATCGAACGTCAGCTTGCACAGGTTGAAGCAGGAGCCGAGATTGGTGTCCATCACCGCGTCCCACATGTCGCGGGTCATGCGGGCCATGGTGCCGTCGCGGGTGATGCCGGCGTTGTTGACCAGGATTTCGATCGGGCCGTGCAGATCGTGGATCTGCTGCACGGCAGCCTCGCAGGCGGCGAAGTCGCTGGCGTCGAACTTCACCACCGCAATGCCGTGCGTCTCGCCGAAGCTGCGCGCGGCCTGCTCATTGCCGACATAGCTGGCGACGACCGTCCGCCCCGCCTCGTGCAATGCGACGCTGATGGCCTCCCCGATGCCGCGGGTGCCGCCTGTGACCAGAGCTACTCGTGCCATCGCTTCCTCCCGTAATGGCTTATCCTTGCGCGGGGTCGTTGCCCCGCGCAACGCCTTGTTTCGCCTACCGCTCCAAGCACATAGCAACGCCCATGCCGCCGCCGATGCACAGCGTGGCCAGGCCCTTATGGTCGTCGCGCCGGGCCATTTCGTGCAGCAAGGTCACCAGGATGCGAGCCCCCGAGGCGCCGATCGGGTGGCCGATGGCGATGGCGCCGCCGTTGACGTTCACGCGATCGGTGTCCCAGCCGAGATCCTTGTTCACGGCGCAGGCTTGCGCAGCGAAGGCCTCATTGGCCTCGATCAGGTCGAGGTCGGCGGGCTGCCAACCGGCGCGCTCGAGCGCCTTGCGGCTGGCCGGGATCGGCCCGCTGCCCATCACCGCCGGGTCGACGCCGGCCGTGGCGAAGGAGGCGATGCGGGCGAGCGGGGTAAGGCCGCGGCGGGCGGCTTCGGCGGCGCTCATCACCACCAGGGCGGCGGCGCCGTCGTTGATGCCGCTGGCATTGCCGGCGGTGACGGTGCCCTCCTTCACGAAGGCCGGGCGCAGCTTGGCCATCTTCTCGAAGCTGCTGTCGTGGCGGATGTATTCGTCCTCGCTGACCACCGTCTCGCCCTTGCGGCTCTTCACCGTGACGGGGACGATCTCGTCCTTGAAGCGGCCTTCCCTCTGGGCGCGGGAGGCCTTCTGCTGCGAGGCGTCGGCGAAGCTGTCCTGCTGGTCGCGGGTGATCTGCCACTGCTTGGCGACGTTCTCGGCGGTGTTGCCCATGGCGTAGCCGTGGAAGGCGTCGATCAGCCCGTCCTTCATCATGGTGTCGACCATGGCGAGGTCGCCCATCTTCTGCCCGGCGCGGAGATAGGCGGCGTGCGGCGCCAGGCTCATGCTCTCCTGCCCGCCGGCGATCACCACCGTGCTCTCGCCGGTGCGGATTTGCTGGGCGGCGATGGCCACCGCGCGCAGCCCGGAGCCGCAGACCTGGTTGATGCCGAACGCGGTCTTGCTCTCGGGAATGCCGGCGGCGATGGCGGCCTGCCGCGCCGGGTTCTGGCCCTGCCCGGCGGTCAAGATCTGGCCGAGGATCACCTCGTCCACCTCGCCGGGCTCGATGCGGGCGCGCGCCATGGCCGCCTTCAGCGCGTCGGTGCCGAGCACGTGCGCCGGGACGGAGCCGAACACGCCGTTGAAGCTGCCGACGGGGGTACGGGCCGCCGATACG
The DNA here is from genome assembly GCA_965198565.1 of Acetobacteraceae bacterium. Taxonomy (GTDB): domain Bacteria; phylum Pseudomonadota; class Alphaproteobacteria; order Acetobacterales; family Acetobacteraceae; genus LMUY01. Next base: position 1,127,417 of record OZ240665.1, read on the forward strand.
ATGACGATGTCTTCGCCGTTGAATGAGGACATGGCTGTGCATTCCCGATGTTTTAACGTCGAAGATAGTGCGTCAGACGGCTCGGAGCCAGTCCGTCAGCGGCTCCCAGAGCTGCTCGCGCGCGCGGGCGCCCGCCACCATGCCGACATGCCCGGCGGCGGGCCGAAGCACGCGGGCGCCGGGGATCAGGCGGGTGAGCGGGGCGGCGGTCTCGGGCGGCACGATGCGGTCGCGGGCCGGCAGCGCCACCACCGTGGGCAGGGTGAGCGCCGAGGGCTCGATCCGGGTGCCGGACACGGTCCATTCGCCCTTGCCGGGCAGGTTGTCGGCATACCAGCCGCCGAAGCACTCCTGCGCCACCGGGGCGGCGAGCGGGACGCCGTCGGCCAGCCAGTCCTCGAATGCGACGAACATGCGGGCGCGATCGCTGGCCGGGTCGAGCGCGGCGAACTCGCGGTATTTTGCGATGACGCCAGCCGGGTCGGCGAGGGCGAACAGGGTCTGGATCGAGTCGACCGGAAGCGTGCTGCCGGGCGGGAGGGCGGCGGTCTGCTTGGCGATGGTGGCCGCGGCGGTCGCGGTTTGCTGTGGCCCGGCGTGGAAGTCCCAAGGCGTGGCCAGCAGCGCCAGGGCGCGGATGGCGCCTTGGTTGCGCAAGGCGGCGGCCAGGGTCAGCAACCCGCCCATGCAGTAGCCGAGCAGGATGGCGGGCTGACCCAGGGCGGCCAAGCTTGCCGCCAGGGCGCGTTCGAGCCGCTCGACATACTGCGCCAAGGTGAAGCGGCGCTCGGCGGCGGCGGGCCAGCCCCAGTCGAGCAGGACGGGGTGGACCCCCGCGGCGGCCATGTGACGCAGCATGGAGCGCCCGGGCGCGAGGTCGAGCACATAGGCGCGGTTGATCAGGCTCGGCACCACCAGCACGGGCGGCCCGTCGCCGCCGTAGTCGAGCAGGCGGGTCTCGCCTTCCGCCCAAAGCGTGGGCGGGTCGGCGAGGCTGCGCTGGTAGGGGTGGCGGCGGTAGGCGGCGACGCCGGCGACGAAGGCCGGGTCAGGCGCCGGGGCCGCGCTGGAGGGCTTCGAATTGGCGCCGGAGCTGCTCCAATCCATCCCGGACAGCGTCATGTGCAGCATCAGCGGGCGCGGGCCCAGGCGGCGCATCGGGGCTGGCGAGTCCGGCCGGCCGGTCATTCCCATATGGGGCGACGCCATGTGTGAGGCTGGTCCAGGTTTGAGCGTAACGGGCCACGAACTCGTGCGCTTCCCGGTCCACCGCGCGGGCGGCCAGCTCGCTTTGCCAGATGGTGATCCAGTCGGTCGGGTCGAAGGGGCCGGTCAATCGGGGGCTCGCTCCCATGTCGTTGCGGCAAAACGCAAATTCCGTGTCGTTGGAGGCTACGCCCGCCCCGCTTGGCCGTGCTAGCGTGTCACTATGGAGGAAAAAATGTCAGTTTCTGAACAGACCCCAACCGAGGAGACCCCACAGCAGGCGCCGGTTGTGGTGAAGAAATACGCCAATCGTCGACTGTATAACACCGAAAGCTCCAGCTACATCACGCTGGACAGCCTGGCCGGCATGATCCGCGTCGGGCGGGACTTCGTGGTGTATGACGCCAAGACCGGCGAGGACATCACCCGCGGCGTGCTGACGCAGATCATCGTGGACGAGGAGAGCAAGGGCCGGGCCATCCTGCCGACGGCGTTCCTGCGCCAGGTGATCGGCTTCTACGGCGACAGCATGCAGCAGCTCATGCCGGCCTATCTGGAGCAGGCGCTGACGTCGTTCGCGGTGCAGCAGGAGCAGATGCGCTCGGCGATGCAGCATACCGTGGGCAACCTGTTCCCGTTCCCGGGCATCCAGGAGGTCAGCCGGCAGAACATGGCGATGATGGAGCGGGCGATGAGCCTGTTCTCGCCGTTCTACCGGCCCACAGCCGCGGCGGCGGAGGGCGAGACGCCGCAAGCCCCGCAGCCCGACCCGACGGAGGCGCTGCGCAGCGAGATCGAGAGCCTCAAGCGCCAACTGGCGGCCGCGCAGGCAAACGGTGCGGCGCCGGCAACGTCAAACGGGGTCGATCGCGATCCGCCGGCGAGCGAGAGCCATGAAACTGACGCGGGCGAGAGCGAGGCCAGCTCACCCCCGCACACGAACCATCAGTAGCGCGGCGAAGCGGGCGGCGGCAGCGGCTGCCGGGTGACTTGAGCGTAGGGCGAGGGTGCATAGGCGGGCGGGGGGATGGCCGCCGATTGCACCGGGGCTGACGGCTGGGCGATGGCCACCGGCATCGGCGGCGGCTGCGGCGAGCCATAGCGCGTCAGCACCTCGCGCAGGGGGCCCGCGCCCGGGTTGTTCGCGTCCATCGAAATCACGATCTGCTGGGCAGCCTCCTCGCGGCCGTAATAGGCACGGTTGGAGCCGCTGTTGGTCGCGATCACGCTGCCGGAGAGCGAGATGCCGGCGAACAGGCCGCGGGAGCGGTTGAACCCCACGATGTCGGCACCGACCGCCGTCGTGGTGTCGCCCTCGACGCCGCCGCCCCACTGCACGAAAGTCGCGCTCGCATCGCCGCCGAGCTTGAACTGGTCGTCTAGGATGGCGCGCAGGCCGCGGTTGGTGAGGATCATCAGCATGATCTCGCTGTCCTGCAGCCCGGCCTGGAAGCCGAACGACCCGGCCGCCAGGTCGTAGAAGGCGGGCGAGGACCAGGAGCCGTTGCCGTCGCGCGCGACCAGCACGCAGGAGCCGCCCTGGGCGCCGAACAGGAAGCCGGCACGGAACACGCGCGGGCAGATGAGGACTGCGCGGGCCTTCCGGAGCACGTCCTGCGCCGAGCGGCCGTATTGGTCCCCGAGCATGTCCTGCACGGCCAGGGTGGAGCGGTCGACCAGTTCCTGCTGAGCGCCCTGCGCCCGGGCGAAGGCGGGAAGCCCGAGCAGCAAGGCCGCCGCGGCCATTGCGCAACGAAAACGGTTCATGGCAGCTTTCCCTCTCCGCCGATTCGTGCCGAGTTATAGCGGTTCGTTTGGCGGCAACAAAGAAAACTTCAGTCGCAACTGGAGATTTATGCGGTAAAGCGCTGTTTTAAGCGTGCTTCCCTCCCCGCAGCCGCTGGGCATCAGCGCGTGGCCTGCTCCGCCGAGCGCTGCCGCAGCCGACGCCCTGACATCCGTTACGAAGTCTGCTCTATTGCCGCGCCGCAACCCCGCGGCGGCGCGGGCAACGGCAAGGTGACATGGTCGGAGAGGATTGCCGCACGCAGCCACTCGCAACCCGACGCGAGACCCCGATCGTTCGCAGGCCGGCAACCATCCTCGCAGCAGACATTGCGGGCTTCAGCGCCCTGATGGGCCGCAACGAGGAACGAACCCATCTGCGCGTCGGCGCCAATCTCGACCGCATCGGCAAGGAGGTCGAGCAGCTCCGCGGCCGCATCCTGAACACCGCGGGCGACGGGCTGCTCGCCGAATTCGCCAGCGCGGCGGACGCGGTGCGGTGCGCGCTGCGCATCCAGAGCGATGCCGCCCGCCGCAATGCCCGCACCGCCGAAACCATGCGCATCCAATACCGTATCGGCATCAACGCCGGCGAAGTGGTGGGCGAAGGCCCGCGCACCGGCGGCAACGTGGTCAACATCGCCGCCCGGCTCGAGCAGATCGCCAAGCCGGGCGGGATTTGCCTGGCGGCGGCCGTCTACGACCAGGTACGCGCCCTCGTTGCCGCCGACTACGTCCCGCGCGGGGAACACTACTTGAAGAACATCCGGGAGCCGGTGAATGTCTACGAAGTGCCGCCGAAGCTGCGGGTGAATACGGTGCCCGCGGAACCCGGCGACCGCCCGCTTGTCGACCCGGCGGACTACCGCCCCTCCATCGCCGTGGTGCCGTTCCGGGCGCTGCGCCGGGGCGACGACGACGCCTATTTCGCCGCAGGCATGGTGGACGACATCATCCGCGTGCTCGGCGGCCTCAAGCACCTCGTCGTGGTCGCCCGCAGCTCCACGCTGGGCTACCGCGGCATCGCGCAAGACCTGCGTCGTGCCGGGCGGGAGCTCAACGTACAGTATGTACTGCACGGCAGCGTGCGCCGCTCCGGCAGCGAAATCCGCATCGCCGTCGAACTCACCGAGACGGCCACGCAGCAGACCATCTGGGCCGATCGCTATGACGGCAATGCGGACGACATCTTCGAGCTGCAGGACAGCATCGCCATCCGCACCGCCGGGTCGATCGCGCCGCATCTGCGCGAGCGCGAACTCAGCCGCGCCTCGCTGAAGGGCGCTGCCACCACCACGGCCTACGACCTGATGCTGCAGGCGATGGACGGCTTCTACCAGCGCGACCGGCTGGCGCTGGACAAGGCCGAAGCGCTGCTGCAACGCGCCATCCGGCTGGACCCGAACTACTCGGCCCCGCTGACCCACTTGGCCTACCTGCACATCCTGCGCCTGGCCCATGGTTGGGCTCGCGACGACCATGCCGAGCGGCTCGCGGCGCTGAAGACGGCGCGCCAGGCCACCCGGCTGGACAGCAACGACGCGCTCGCATTGGCGATCGAAGGCCAGCTCACCGGCTACCTGGAAAAGAACCACGAGGCCGCGCTGGCGCTGCTGGATCGCGCGGTGGCGCTCAGCCCGAGCTGCGCCCTGGCCTGGAGCTATGGCAGTTTCACCTGCGGCATCATGGGCGACACGGCGGCGGCGCTGGACCGGGCGCGCAAGGCCGTCCGCCTGGCGCCGATCGGCCCCGAGGCTGGGCCGTGGCACGAACATGCCCTGTCGCAAGCGCATTATCTGAACGGCGACTACGAGGAGGCCGTCGCATGGGGCCGGCTGGCGGCCAGCCATGGCGCGCAAGCCTCGAACTACCGCTGCCTCGCCGCCAGCCTGGTCGCGTCCAGCCGCCTGGTGGAGGCGCGCGCGGTCGGCCGCCGCCTGCTCGCCGCCAATCCCAGCTTCCGCTTGGCGGTGTTCCGCGCCTACACGCCGCTGAAAGGCGCCACGGCAGACCTCTTCGTCGAGCGCCTGCGCCGGGCGGGGCTGCCAAGCTGACAACACCCCCACTTCACGCTATCGTGCGTTTACGTTGCGTGCGCGCATCAACTAGGTGGATTTGCACAGGCAAGGAGACCGGTCGTGGCAGGCAACGCCGGAAATGCGGGAAACGCAGGCAATAGCGGCGGTGTCGGCGCGGTTGGCAACGGCGCCCCGATCGTCTTCCTGCCCGACCGCGTCGACCTGCCGTTCGTCACCGTCGATGATCCGCCGGGTCAGCCGATTGCCGACCAACTCGTCACCCTGGCAACCTACCCGGATCGCGCCTGGACGTCGGAATGGCGGGCTTGGAATGCGCTCAGCCAGTATGCCGCCACGAACTGGGCGACCGCCATCGTGATCGACCCCTGGCCGAATACGCCGGCTCAGGTGGCGGGGGAGATCCGCGAACTCGTGCTCGCGGCGCGCGACGAACGGGCGGACGCGCTGGACGAAATCCTGGCGCAGAACGACGAGTTCGCCAGCTATTTCTTGGGCCTGCTGACCATCCGGCCGACCGGCTACCCGCTCACCTGCCGGCTGATCGACTTGGCCAGCATCGTCGCCACCTTCACCGTGCTGCATTTCAAGGGCGGTGCGCCCGCCAACCAAGCCGCCAACTATCCCGGCTACGTCCCCCGCCCGCGGCCATCGCATATTGCCCCCGCCCTGTTGCCGCCGGTGCAAGTGCCGGGGCATCCCGCCTATCCGAGCGGCCACGCCACCCAGTCCCGCCTGATCGAACTGGTCCTCAATGATGTGCTGACCGGCTCGCCGCAGGCGGCGGCGATGGCGGCCGACCTGCGCGCCTTGGCCTGGCGCATCGCGCGCAACCGCGAGATCGCCGGGCTGCACTACCCCTCCGACTCCCACACCGGACGGGAGCTTGCCGCCAAAATCCTGCCAATCCTGCAGGGCATACCCGCGTACAGCAGCGTGATTGCCGGTGCGAGAGCCGAATGGACCTAGCCGCACCACCGCCCGGTTTCGACCCGCTCACCGCTTCGCCCGAGGCGTTGCGCGACTACGGCCTGCCGCAGCCGCCAGACTCTGAGCGCACCCCCGCGCTGCACCGCGCCTGGCTCCGCCTGTTCAAGCGGCCCTGGGTCTTCGTGGAGTCGCAGCCGCGGCGCTTGCAGGAGGGGCGGGAGTTCGTGGAGCTGGAGGTCGCGCCCTCCAGTACGCAGCAGCCGCTGCTGACTGGCAGCACCCGCATCGAGACCAGCGACAACTGGGCGGGTGCGATGATCGCCGCCCGTGGTGGACGCCAATTCACCATTGCGTTCGGCGAATGGACGGTGCCGGCGCCAACCCAGCCGCCGCCCGAGGATCGCGGCCCAGCAGGGGTCGAGACCATCTATACTTGCAGTGCCTGGCTTGGGCTGGACGGGGCGCGGCAGTATCTGGACTCATCCCTGCCGCAAATCGGCACCACGCAAAGCCTCGCCGTCGCGGCCGACGGCACCCAAACCGTCACCTGCAACGCGTTCTTCCAGTGGTGGGCGGCTCGGCAAATCAGCGTGCATTACGAGACGCTGCCGGGCATCACGCTGCAGCCCGGGGACCGCGTGATGGCGCTGCTCACCGTGGTCGACCCACGCACCGTGGTGGCGGTGTTCCGCAAGTTCGGCCCCCAGAGCCAGATCGCCGTCATTCAGCGCACCGCGCCGGACGTCCGCCTCGGGGACGGGACGGTGACCCAGCCGCGCATTGCCGGCGCCACCGCCGAATGGATCGTCGAGCGCCCGCGCCCGTTCGTGAACGACAGCCCGAACCTCGACCGTTTCCCCGATTACCGCCGGGTCGATTTCTCATCCTGCGTCGCAGGATTGGCCGCGCAGCCCGGCGCGGCAACGGCGGAGGCGACGTTGGCGGCGGCGCGTCTGCTGCGGATGTATGAGGTGCCGCAGAACGCGCCCTCTCGCACGCGCTTCATCTCGGTGCCGCATCGGGAGACGGCGGAGGCCGTTGCCGTCACCTATGGTTGGCTTTAGGGTGCAGGCTCAATCAGCTCCGGCGTCGCCCCCATCCGCTTGATGTAGCCCGTATCGCGCTTGGGCGATGCGCGATAGCGATCCGCGACGCACGAATGGCAGAACGACCGTGGCTTGCGCACAGACTTCGACTGCGCATGCCGGAGGCGCAGCCCTGAAGCGGCTTTGGACGGCGATCGACGGTCAAGCGTCTTGGTGGCTTTCCCTGTGGCGGAGTGTCTGTCTCGGTGCCATCGGCCGGATGAGAGACGTTGCGAGGAACAAGCCGAACGACAGTGCCAGCAGGCCGTTGCCAGCCGCCATGGAGATCGGCAGGCCAGGCACCAGGTAGGTCGGGTCATCGCAAGGCTTGGCGGGGTGGGACGGCATTCGGGCCAAGCGCTCGGCGATGCTGCCGCTCCCTAAGGTGGGTGCCGCGCACTCCGGCAAGGGGCTAGGCCACCATCTCTGCTCTACTCCGACGTGAACGCCCGCCAAGGCGATGGAAGCCAGCATGCAGAGCACCACGCCCCGGAGAAACAGCCGCGCGTCTAGCCGACCCACGGGATGAGTGCGGCGGCGCCCAATACGGCTGCGATCCGATAGGGCCATCGCTCCAGCAGGCAGAGCGCGCACGGGACCAGGCCGCCGTAATGCTCCGAACCGAGGGCTACCGCGAGCGCACCAAGCGCCACACCGAGAGAGAGCACCGCCAGCGGCGCCGTGCCCAGCTTACGCAACATGACGTTCGGCCATGCGGGCTAAGCTTGGAGTGAGCCTCGACCAAGCGCCATCGCCGACCAGGGCGAAAACTAACAGGCCGATCCGCGTCCAGATACCAAGCAGCAGCGCCGCCGCCCCGAGCAGTTCGGCCGGCATGACCACATAGGCCAGGCCTGCCGGAGGCCCGAGGCTGGCGAAGACCTGAGCGGTTCCTGTGGGCGCGAAAACAACCATCACTTAGGCCAGTCCTTCAGCCTTGAGTGCCTCCGTCACGTGGGGGCGACTGCGGACCCGCGCGACGTAGCGCTGCAGCACCGGCCAGGGCGAAAGATCAAAACCCACGAATCCCTCCCAGTTCAGGATGGTGAAGAGATAGCCATCGGCGACGGTGAACGTGTTCATGAGATAGTCGCTGTCGGCAATCTGCTCAGAAAGCCAGTCAAGCCGCTTGGACAGAACGGCTTCAACGGCCTTCCGCCACTCGGGCGATTGCGCCGGGTTGAACATGGATGCGAGCGCCTTGTGCAGCTCCGTCGCGATGAAGTTCAGCCACTCTTGCAGGCGGTAGCGCGCGATCGTGCCGGGAGGCGGCGCAAGGCCGGCTTGCGGCACCTGGTCGGCGACATACTGGATGATCGCCGGCCCTTCGGTCAGCACCTGTCCGTCGTCGAGTTCAAGCGCAGGCACATAGTTCTTCCCGTTGATCTGCCGGTAGTCATGCCCGGCCGCGACCGTCCGAGCCTGCATGTCGACCAGCTCCAGGCTGAACGGCAATCCGGCCTCACGCAACGCGATGTGCGGCGACAACGACCAATGGCCCGGCGCATAATACAGCTTCATTGATGTCGCCTGGGCCAACGCGACATGGAAAGGCGTCCGGTAAGACAAGCCTGTCGCCCGATGTCGCAGCTTGCTTACCGCCCGACAAGTAGACACCCTGTGGTAAGTATGGGTTTTGGTATCGTAGGCCATGCAGAACCATTCGGCCCATTCGGCAGGCGACGTGTTCAGCCCAGCCTGCCCGGCGCGCAGCGTGCTCGATGTCCTTGCTGAGAAATGGCCCTTGCTGCTGATCCACAGTCTTGCCGACGGGCCGGCCCGCACGGGCGAACTGCGAAGGCGCATCGGCGGCATCTCGGACAAGATGCTGATCCAAACGCTCCGTCGGCTGGAACGGAGTGGCTTCGTATCGAGACATGCTTACCCAGAGGTGCCGCCACGCGTCCAATACGCGCTGACGCCGCTGGGCGCCTCGCTGAGCGAGCCGGTCAAGGCGCTTGACGGCTGGGTCGAGCGGAACATCGCCGCCGTTGGAGCAGCGCAGCGCCGGTTCGACAAATTGGCAGAGGATCAGCGCTGACCACCAAGGTCGACCTCGTTCCGAACTGAAGGCGCTCGATCCAGCGAGACTAGCCCTCGAACGGATCCCGCATAAGAATCGTGTCGTCGCGCTCTGGGCTGGTCGACAGCATCGTCACCGGCGCCTCCACCAGCTCCTCGATGCGGCGCACATACTTGATCGCCTGCGCCGGCAAGTCCGCCCACGAACGGGCGCCGCGGGTCGAGCCGGACCAGCCCTCGATCGTCTCGTAGATCGGCCGGGCGGCGGCTTGCTGGCCCGGAGCGGCGGGAAGGTGGCGCAAGGTCGTGCCCGCCACGTCATAGCCGGTGCAAATCTGCAGCTCGGGCAGGCCGTCCAGCACGTCGAGCTTGGTGAGCGCGAGGCCGTTGATGCCGCCGACCTTGATCGCCTGGCGCACCAAGGCGGCGTCGAACCAGCCGCAGCGGCGCGGGCGCCCGGTGACGGTGCCGAATTCATGCCCGCGCTCGCCCAGCAGGCGGCCGGTCGCGTCCGACAGCTCGCTCGGGAACGGGCCGCTGCCGACGCGGGTGGAGTAGGCCTTGGCGATGCCGAGCACGAAGCCAATGGCCGTCGGCGCCATGCCGGACCCGCTCGCGGCGGTGGCGGCGATCGTGTTGCTGCTGGTCACGAACGGATAGGTGCCGTGGTCGACGTCCAGCATCACCGCCTGGGCGCCCTCGAACAGGATGCGCTGGCCGGCCCGGCGGGCCTCGTCCAGGCGGATCCATACCGGTTCGACATGCGGCAGCAACCGGGGCGCCAGGGCCAGCAGGGAGTCGAGCAGGGCCTGCTTCTCGAAGGTCTCGGCGCCGAGCCCGCGCAGCAGCGCGTTGTGGTGCAGCAGCAGCTCGTCCAGCTTGTCGGCCAGGGTTTGCGGCTCGGCCAGGTCGCACATGCGGATGGCCCGGCGCGCCACCTTGTCCTCGTAGGCTGGGCCGATGCCGCGCCCCGTGGTGCCGATCTTGCGCTCGCCCCGCGCCTGCTCCCGCGCGCGGTCGATGGCGGCGTGCAGCGGCAGGATCAGCACCGCGTTGTCCGCCACCCGCAGCGTGGCAGGCGACACATCCAGCCCTTGGGCGCGAACCCGGTCCATCTCGTCAAGCAACGCCACCGGGTCCACCACGACGCCGTTGCCGATGATGCCGAGCTTGCCCCGCACCAGGCCGGACGGCAGCAGGCTCAGGCGATAGGTCTCGTTGCCGATGACCAGGGTGTGGCCCGCATTGTGGCCGCCCTGGAACCGCACGACGATATCGGCCCGGCTCGCGAGCCAGTCCACCACCTTGCCTTTACCCTCGTCGCCCCATTGGGCGCCGATGACGGTGACGTTTGCCATGACTGTCCTAAGAACACGTTAAAGCGGGGGCGTTAAAGCGGATCGACGCGGCAGTCGCGCAGAATGTGGCTGCAATGGAGCCGCCGGGCCTCGGCGGCTGGGTCTGGCACCGGGTCGAGCGCCGCCAGGGTGACGTGACCTTCTTGCCGGAGCTTGCTCGCCAGCGCCAGGTCGGCGCCCACAGGGACGAAAATGCGGGTGCGCAAGGGGGGCGGGGCGCAGGCCCGCAGGATGGCGTCGGGATACAGCGTCAACCCGGTGGCGGGCTCGTCCTCGCCGCACAGGTAGCGCCCGCCGCGGCCCAGCACCTCCTGGTGCCCGGGGACGTAGACCGAGGTGCAAACCCCGGTGTGGTAGGGCAGGTCGCGGAATTCGAGCGGATCTATCGTGAGCTTGAGCTGCGGCGCGCGGGCCTGGATCGCCCGCACGGTCTGCGCCAGCCGCTCGCACAACGCGGCGGACGCGGGGGGCAGGTTCAGCCGCTCCAGCCGCTCCAGCGCGGGCGCGGCGAGGCCCGCCGTCAGCAACAACTCGCTGAGCGTCTCGGCCAGGCGGCCGCCATGGTCCACGACGGAGGCCACGTCCTTGCGGTCCAGCGCGCGGAGCAGCGTGTTGCGCGCCGGGCCGGTGAACCCGGCTTCGTCCAGCAGGGTGGGCGCTAGCCGCGGCAAGGTCAGGTCGAAGCTGATGCGGGTCAGGCCCAAGGCGGCGAGCGAGTCGGCGCCGACCAGGACCATTTCGGCGTCCGCCGCCAGGCTGTCGCAGCCGATCAGCTCGAAACCGGCCTGCGCCACCTGGCGATCGGGCAGGATTTGGCTGCCGCGCGAGAGCAGGCACTGGCCGGAGTAGCTCAGGCGCAGCGGCCGGGCCGCGCCCTTCAGCCGGGTGGCGGCGATGCGCGCGACCTGCGGCGTCATGTCCGCGCGCACGCCCATCATGCGATGCGAATCCGGGTCCATGAGGCGGAAAATCTGGTCCGCCGTGGCGCCGCCCGAGCCGGTGAGCAGGCCGTCTTCAAACTCTATTAAGGGTGGCTTGATACGCTCGTAGCCGTGCGAGGCGAAGGCGGCCATCACGATCTCGACCGCGGCGGCTTCGGTCTCCGCGTCGGGCGGCAGCAAGTCGCGGAAGCCGGCCGGGAGCAGGGCCGGGTTGGCCGCTGGTTCGAGGGAGGTGTCAGGCATCAGTCGGCTCTATCATGGCACGGGCTTCGGCAGAGGCTTCGGCATGCGCCCAGTCCAGCCAAGGCAGCAGGGCGGCGACGTCCTCCTGCTCCACGGTCGCACCGCCCCAGATGCGAAGCCCGGGGGGCGCGTCCCGATAGCTGGCGATGTCGTAGGCCACGGCCTCGGCCTCCAGCAAGCCGGTGATGGGCTTGACCAGCCGGGCGTCGTGGACGCGCAGGCAAATCGAGGTGGGGGAGCAATACGCCGGGTCGCTGGCCAGGAACGCGGCCCAGTCGCAGCGCGCTTGCCAGGCGGCGACGGTTGCCAGGTTCGCCTGCGCCCGCGCAATCAGGGCGGGCAGGCCGCCGACCCGCTCCGCCCAGAGCAGGCCATCCAGCGCGTCCGCCACGCACAGCATGGAGGGCGTGTTGATCGTCTCGCCGCGGAACAGGCCCGGCGTGATGCGGAAGATCTTGGGCAGCGGCCAGGGCGGCGTGAACTCCTCCAATCGCCGCAGCGCGCGCGGGGAGAGCGCCAGCATGCCATGCGCCGCCTCTCCGCCCAGCGCCTTCTGCCACGACCAGGTGACGACATCGAGACGCTCCCAGGGCAGCTTCATGGCGAAAGCGGCCGAGGTGGCGTCGCAGATCACCAGCCCCTCGCCGCGGCGCAACCACGCCCCGTCCTGCAGGCAGACGCCGGAGGTGGTGCCGTTCCAGGCCAGCACGAGGTCGTGGGACGGGTCTCGCGCCGCGAGATCGGGCAGGCAGCCATAGGGGGCGGCCAGGGTGCGCACCTGGGCGAGCTTGAGGTGGTCGCTGATGTCGGCGGCCCATTGCGCGGAGAAGCTCTCGAACGCCAGCACGTCCACCGGGCGAGGGCCAAGCAGCGACCACATCGCCATCTCCACCGCGCCTGTGTCGGAGGCGGGCACGATTGCCAACTGCCAGTCCGCCGGCATGCCCAGCAAGGCGGCAGACCGTGAGATCACTTCCTGCAACTGCGCCTTGGCGGCGGGGGCGCGATGGCTGCGGCCGAGCAAGCGCGTGTCCAGGCCAGCCAGGCTCCAGCCGGGGCGCTTGGCGCAAGGGCCGGAGGAGAAGCAGGGATTGGCCGGGCGGCGGAGCGGTTTGTCCATGGCGCGCGACCTTAGCATAGGAGCGGGCGCGCGCTCACCCCGCGGTTTGCCACATAGCGGCGGCCTCATCGCCGTCGCCGCGGCGCAGCCTGCCCTCGCTCTGCAGCTTCAGCAGATGGGCCAGGACACTGCGCGCGGCAGCGGGTTGCAGCGCGGGATCGAGGCCGGGATACAGCGCCTCGACCAGCATCGCCGGGGTGGCGGGCGCGCTGGCCAACGCCACCAGGATGGCCTCCTCCCGCGCAAGACGGTGCGCCAGCAGCGCGCTGACATAGTCGGCCGGGTCGGGCAGCGGCGGCCCATGACCCGGGAGATAGCGCGTGTCGCCGGGCCGGGACAGCAGGCGGTGCAGGCTGGTGAAATAGGCCGCCATGTCGCCGCCGGGCGGGCTGATGACGGTGGTCGACCACGCCATCACCAGGTCGCCGCTCAACACGGTCCCATCTGGGAGTGCGAAGCAGAGGTGGTCGGCCGCGTGACCCGGCGTGAACAGCGCCATCATGCCCGCAATCTCGTCGCCATCGCGGAGCGCCTGGTCGGGCGTGAACGCCGGGTCGGCACTGGCATGCCAGGCGGCGGTCGGGGCGTTGGTCGCTTGCTGCAGCGCCCTCACGGCGCCGAGATGGTCGGCATGGGTGTGAGTGAGCAGGACGAGCCGGATCGGCCCCGGCGCGAGACGGAGGATGTCGGCCACGTGGGCGGCGTCATTCGGGCCAGGATCCACCACCACGACACCGCCTGCGCGCTCGATCAGGTAGGTGTTGGTGCCGTGATAGGTCATGCGGCCGGGATTGTCCGCCACCAGCCGGCTTACCGCGGGCTGGATGGGCAGCAGGGTCGCGCGCGGGGGTGGCGGCTCGGTGAGGAAGCGCAGGCTCACGCCCCGGCCTCTCCCGTCATGCAGATGGCGCCGCTGGCGTCGCGGGTGCGCAGCCGCAAGCCGGTCTCTGTCGACCAGGCTTCCACCTGCAGCGGGCTGCCGGCGAAGGCGGGGCGGCGGCCGCGGAAGCTGAACCGGCCGAGCGGGCCCAACTCGGCCGCCAACGCTGCCATCCAGGTCGCCTGCAAGGGGCCGTGCACGACCAGGCCGGGATAGCCCTCCTCGCTGCGAACATAGTCCGCATCGTAGTGGATGCGGTGGCCATTGCCGGTCAGCGCGGAGTAGCGGAACAGCAGCACCGGGTCGGGGCGCACTTCGCGGGCGGCGGCCAGGGCGATTGGCGGGGCCGGCTCGCCGGGCTTGACGGCCTCACCCTCGGTGCCGCGATAGACCAGGTCCTGCTCCTCGTGGACGGCGAGGCCGGATTGGCCGGAAATCTCGTGGCTGATGGTGACGAACACCAGCCGGCCGGTGGTGCCCGCTTTCTCTTCGACGGAGAGGATGGTGCTGGTTCGGCTCACCGCCTCGCCAAGGTGCAGCGGCGCGACGAACCGAATGCGGCCGCCGGCCCACATGCGGCGCGGCAGGTCGTGCAGCGGCGGGAGAAAGCCGCCTCGGCGTGGATGGCCATCGGGGCCGAGCTCGCTGGCGGGCGCCCATTCGGCGAACAGCGCCCAGTGCCAGAGCGGCGGCAGTGTGTCCTGCGGCTGCGGCACGTCGAGCGTCGCCGCGAGCCCGCGTACGAGGTGGGGCCAAACCTGGTCGGTCCGCGTCTCGGACCGGCCGACGTAATCGCTGTGCTGGGTCATTGGGTCACTGCCGGCGCGGCGGCGGGCAGGTCGGTCGTGTCCGGCGGCGCGGCGGGCCGGGGACGTGGGCGTGGGCGCGGCGGCGGCGGCACCAGGGCGCGCAGGTCGACCGCGTCACCCATCGCGAGATAGCCGGCGCGGTTTGGGTGCAGCTTGTCGCCGGGGCCGCTGCTAGTCGAATTCGGCACGAACTCGGCACGCAGTTCGCCGGTCTGCGGGTCGACGGTGGCGGCGTCGAAGTCGATCACCGCGTCGTAGAAGCCGGGCTTGCTCAGCAAATCGTTGAGCTGGTGCCGGCGTGCGTCCGTGCTCGCGGTGCCGTAGCCCGGATAGGGGCTGCCGCGGGCGCTGGTGAGCGTGCCGCCGAGCACTTTGACGCCTTTGAACTTGCCCCGGATGCGGCTCACCAGGGCCTGCATGCCATCGGCCACCGCATTCGGGTTGGCATTGGCAGCCAGATCGTTGATACCTTCAAAGATCACCACGTCCGTCACGCCCGAGAGCGCAAGGACGTCCCGGTCGAGACGGGCAGCGGCAGACGGCCCGCCCTCGAACGGCTTGGACGGACTATACTCGGCAGGGCTTAACACTTCGTTGCCGCCGATGCCTTCGTTGACCACGGCCACGTGCTGCCCATCGGCGTGCAGGCGGCGGGAAAGCACGTCCGTCCAGCGGTCGTCGCCGTTAAGGGTCGAGTCATTTCCGTCGGTGATACTATCGCCCAGGCAGACGATGACGTGCGTGTCGTAGGGTGTCGCCGCGTCGGCGGCGTCGAGGAAGAACCAGGAGGTGGTGCTGTAGGGATAAGGGCTGTCGTCCTCCAGGTCGCCGATGGCGCCGGCGCCCGGGGCGGTCAGGTAGGAGGTGGTCAGCGCTTCGGCGTGCCAGGTCATGGGCCCGCTGTCGCCGGGCACATGGAAGGTCACGGCGAGCTTGCGCCCGGCGAGGTCGGGAGACGCCGGGTCGTGCACATAGGGCAGCAACACTGCGTCGGACCAAACCTGCGCGCCCGGCGGCACAGTCACGCTCGGCTTGCCCGCGAACAGGAGCGGCCGGTTGGTGCCCGGAACGACGGTGGCGCCGCTCATCTGCAGGCCGACGAAGGCGGTGTCGAACGTCACGGGCTGGCGTCCGAACGCGTTGGAAAAACGGAACCGCATCTGCCGGCCGAACATGTCCGGCTTGATGATGAGCCGGAAGGTCTGGTCGTGTGACCCGGCGTCCGCATGCGGGAAGGCGAAGTCGAGCGAGGGTTCGGCAGCCGGATTGCCCACGGGATACGGCCCTTGGTCCGCCCCCGCCCACACGGTGCCCCAATGCTCGGCGCGCGCCGAGCCGCCGAGCAGTATCGACAGGATGCAGCCAACCGCGGCTAGGTTTGGTCGATAGGTCAAGGCTTGCTGTTCCCGCGGCATGGCAGTCGTGGCGCAGAGTGTCACTGCTCACCGCGCGGCTCAAGCCAGCAGCTCCCGCTGACTGGCACAGCCATGCAGGCTGCGGCACCATCGTGGAGCTGCCGACACGCGTAATCGCCGCCAATTCGGTGCCGCCTCCGCGAGCGTGCAGCCTATGCGGTTTCGTGCCGCAAGCCGACGGGGCCGTGCTCGAGCCGGCTTGGACCACAACCTATCAGAGCCGCGACCACGGCTACATTAGCTTGAGACGGTCACGCTTCCGGCAGCCATTCCAACCAACTCACGATAGGCAGCGTCGATCTTCCGGGTCGTCGGTCCGGGAACCGCGGTCAACTTCCGACCATCGATCGAGCGCACCGCCAGTATCCCCGGCGCTGTGCCGGTGACGAACGCTTCATCGGCTGCCATGACATGCATCATAGAGAAGTTGCCTAGTTTCAGCGGGATGCCTTCGGCCTCACAGAGCTCAATGACCGTCTCGCGGGTGATCCCATTGAAGCAACTTTCGCCATTCGAGGTCATTACCAGGCCGCCTGCAACAAAAAAGAAGTTGGTCGAGTTGCAGCTCGCCACGTGGCCGTTAGCGTCCAGCATCAAGGCCTCGTCAGCCCCGTTATTGTAGGCCTGTTGCAAAGCGAGGATGTATGGCATCCGACTGTGCGTATTCAATCGCATATCGAATTGATCCGGGCGCGTCGCGCGATACGTCGACGTCATCAGTGCCAGCCCAGTAGCGGCCAGCGTGGGAGGGGGAACCTTGTGCTCCATGGTAATGACAACCGTGGCAGCACCGTCGACCATCCTAGGGTCGGCGCCCGGGGTCGTTTTCAGACCCCGCGTCACCATCAGCCGGGCATGCGCCCCGTCCTGCATGTCATTCGCCTGCCGCGTGGCCTCAAGCGCCGCCACGACGCCCTTGCGTCCTCCTGGTATGGGCAACTGTATCATCGCCGCCCCGGCAAAGAGCCGGTCCAGATGCTTCTCAAGCTGCAGCCAACGTCCGTGGACCAGGCGCAGACCCTCCCAAACTCCATCGCCAGCGATGTAACCGCCATCGAACACCGAGACGGTTGCTTCTGATCGCGGCCGCAGGTGCCCGTTGACCCACACGAGCACCGTGGCGTTGCGTGGGTCCGCAACCAGGTCTTGTGTGCCGGCCATCAACCGCGCTCCAGGCTTTCCTTGGTGATACCCGGAATCATCGTCGGGTCGATGCCACGCGAGACCAGGTAGGTCCGGTACATGTCGTCAATGGTTCCATTCTCGTAGTAGAACGTCATTACGGTCGTGAGATAGTCCCGCCAGGTCTTGTCGGTCTCACGCCGGATGCCCACTCCGGCAACGGAGGTCACCGCAGGCTTCGGCACGATAACTGTTCCCTGGCCGCTACGCAGTCGGAACGCAATCAGCGCCGGATGGTAGAGCACCAGCAGCTTGGAGTGACCCGACTGGTAATAGAGGATTGCCTCGTCATTCGTCTTCAAACGGGTAATGACGGCCTTCTTCATGTGAGCGGTCAACCAGCGATCCATCGAGGTCCCGATCGGCACCGCGATCGACGTCTGCGGCGTGTCCAGCTCCAGCCAGCTTTGTGGCCCGGCCGCGTCCTTCGTCATGTATGCCAATGCGTAATACAGCATCGGTGCGAACGGGAAGTCGATCGCCAGCGCGCGAGCCGGTGTCGGGTCAAGGACGAACATGATATCGAATTGATCGGCTTGCAGCGCCGCCGGAGCGTTGCCAAAGGTCGTCTCGAAAAACGATGCCGTGCAGCCCATGTCGCTGGCGATCCGGTCGCCCAGTATGGCTCCCACGCCGGTCCATGTGCCGGTCAAGAGGTCCTTCGCGTACCATGGCTCAGCCTGTTGAACGCCAACACGAAGCACCTTTCGCGACCGGATCGCCTCCCAACCGGAGCTGGCTGCTTCGGCCGACGCCCCCTTGGGCGTCGCGGCGGCAGCCGCGACCAGCAATCCCAGGAGTCGGAAGTCTCGCCGTCCCAGCGTCATGCTCGATCCCCTATCGTGAGCCTCATGGTGAGACGACACGATCAACTCCGTCAACGACCCGTCGTCCGCTGAGCCGCACGCTGCCGCAAGCCCAGGTCAGCTTACTACGGGGCCAATCTCCCTTGCAGACGGCACTTGTAGGCGGAGCCGCGGCTCACAGGCGGGCTGCAACGGGAGTGAACGGGCGCCATCAAATCGTTTGTGACGAGAAGCGGACGATTGCTCGGGCTTGGCCGCGGGCTATGGATTTGACGCTACGCCGCCAGCGCCACCACACCGTCCAACAGGAGCTGGTTGGTGCGCAGCAGGCTCACCATCCGGTTTTCCACCGTGAGCAGGCCCTGCACGTAGTTCCGCGTGCGCCCAGAGGCGACCGGGGGCACCGGCTGAATCATGTCGTCCTTCGCCGTGATGATGTCCGACACGGCGTTCACCAGCAGACCCGCCACCTCGGTGCCGACATGCACCACGATAATCACGTGCTGCGGCCCAGGCTCGGAAATCTCCAGACCCAGCCGTTCGTTCAGGTCAATCACCGGGATGGCGACACCGCGCAGATTCACCACGCCGCGGATGAACGAAGGCGCGTGCGGCAGCGGCGTCGTCGGCGTCCAGCCGCGGATTTCGCGGACAGACATGATGTCGATACAGAACTCCTGGTCACCCACTCGGAAGGAGAGAAGCTCGTATTCGCGATCCTGACCGGAAGAGATTGCCATGGGAGTATGTCCTGGTTGACGCCAACGAGGATCGCACAGAGTCGTCACTGAAATGCTAACGCGCGCGCATGTCGGTCAGCCAAACGCACCGACTTCGTGGCTGATCGCCGTGCCGATCTCCCGCACGGTGGCGAACAAGCGGCGGATCGGCTCGAAGATCTCGGCGTGCTCGCGGCCGTAGGATACGGCGTTGCGGCGGCCCGGCGGCTCGGCATAGTCGCGCGCCGCCGCCGGGTCAGGCCGGTTCGGGAAAATATCCGCAACAAACGCCAGGCAGGCCGGCACGTCCAGCCGCAGCAGCCTATCCTCCAGCGCCGCGCGGGTCAGCCCGTGGCGCGGCGAGAACTCCGGGATCGCCGTGCCCAGCAGCCAAATGCGCTGGATCGCCGCGATCCGCAGCGCGTGCAGCAGCACCTCCGAGACGCCCATCCGCGGCCGGCCCGGCCACACGCCGGCCAACGCCAGATAGTCCATCTGGATGCGCAGGGACATTGCGGTGATGGGCTGCCACAGCCCCAGCCGATCCAGCGCGCGCGCCACGCTCATCAGCGCCTCGGCGCGCCCTGGGATGGTGGCGTGGGGCACCCGATCCAGCCAGGCGCCGGGGTCCACCAGCCCCACCACGGCACGCAGCACGTCCAGGTCGGAATGGGCCAGCGCGTGGGCGGCGAAATCGATGGCGCGGCGGAAGCGCGGGCTGGCCTCGCGCAGGGGGCCGAACGTCTCCGGGTGGCGCGACGCCGCCGCGCCTAGGCCTTGCAGCGTGTTGGCGCACCAGCCGAGTTGCTGCAGGATGGCGTTGTTCGGGATCGCCCGCAGCTCGCTTGGGTGGCGGATCGTGGCCGGGCCGCCGCTGTCGGACTGGCGGGCCGAGGGGCGCGAGCCGGTCGGGTCGAGCAGCGCCGGGCCGAACGCGCCGAGCAGGGCGGCGTAGCCCGGATCCTCCACCAGGTCGTGCATGCCGCGGTCGATCGAGGTGAAGAAGTCGGCGGCGAAGTCGGGCTCGGCGTAGATCGGGTCCTCGCCCGCGGGCAGGGCGGCGAAGGCGTGCTCGGCGATGCGCGCCACGGTGGCCTCGGCCAGCGCCGCGGTGCCGAAGAAGAGGTAGCCGTCGCCGCCCTGGAACGCGCTCTCCTCCCGCGTCGGGATGCCGGCGGCGGCAAAGGCCTGGCGGCTGGCGGTGGGGGAAAGGTATTTCAGCCGGTCGGCGAGCGAGCCGGGATGCGCACCGCGGCCGATGCTCTCGCCATGGGTGTCGAACAGCACGACTTCCACGCCGTGCAGCCCATGCTTGGCCAGCAGGTCCGCCACTTTCAGCCGCAGCCGCTCTATATAGTAGGACGCCGCCAACTGGCCGACGTAGCGGCCGCTGTCGGAGTAGCCGAACTGCAGGCACATCCGCCCGGTGGCGCGCAGGTAGTCGCACCAATGCGGCGAGCGCAGCGCCTCGGCGATGACCCGCGAGCCCTGCTGCAGCGCCTCGGCGGTCTCGAACAGCGGGCTGATCTCGATCTGCTTCTCGATGCCGAGCAGCCGCGCCAGCCACAGCGCAGTCAGCAAGGTGTAGCCGCTCTCGGTCTCGGCGATCAGGAAGCGGATCGGCGCGTCAGCGTCGATGTGCTTGACGATCTGCGCCACCGCCATCATCAGCCGCATCGCGGAGGCCTGCTCGGCCATCAATGCGCCGAAATCGACCGGCTCCGGTTCGACCTGGTCGAGCGCGGCGCCGATGGCGGTGAGCAACACGCGGCGGCGGCTGGCGTCCGCGGGCGGGTCCGCCA
The DNA here is from genome assembly GCA_965198565.1 of Acetobacteraceae bacterium. Taxonomy (GTDB): domain Bacteria; phylum Pseudomonadota; class Alphaproteobacteria; order Acetobacterales; family Acetobacteraceae; genus LMUY01. Next base: position 1,147,756 of record OZ240665.1, read on the forward strand.
GGCCAAGCCGGACGCGGGCGGCGTTGTGGAGCTGGCTCGAGTTCAGGCGCACATGGGTGTGGGCGAGGGAGAGCCCATGGCTCGCCAGGCCGGCCCGCGCCACGGCGAGCGGCATCGGGTCGGCGGCGGTGGCGATCTCCTCGTCCAGCAGCGCAAGCACGGGGGCGGTGGTGACCAAGGCCACCTCGCGCTGGCCCACTAGGGCGGCGGCGAAGGCGGCCACCGCGTCGGGCTCGGGGGCGGCGGGAGCGGCGGCCACTTGCGCGTCCACGGCGGCCAGCGCGGTGTCCAGCCGGGCGGCGGCCGGGCCCTCGCCGACGCAGCCGCGGATGCGCGCCAGTTGCAGCCGCTTCATCACCAGGCGCAGGCGCAGCGTGTCCCACCAGCCGATGTCGGTGCGGCCGTCCGTGTCGTAGCCGACCCAGGAGGCGAGGATCACCGGGCGGGGCGACAGCGTGCGCCAGCGGTCGGGCCAGGCCGCGGCGGCGGCGGCGAGCAGGGCGGCGGTGAGCTGGTCGATCGCGTCCCGCCCGCGGGTGATGGCGGCCACGGCCTGCTCGAATTCCTGCTCCAAGGTCGGCTTGCTGGGGCGGTGCGAGTCGAAGCGCGGCGGCGGCGCACCCGAGGCGGCGGCGGCGAGCGAGGCGGACACCTCCGGCGGCAGCGAGAACGTCGGGTGGGCGGTGAACACGGCGGCGAAGCGGGTGCGCTCCACCGCGCTGCGGAAGGTGCGGAACGGCACGGGGCTGTCCGCCGGGTCGGGGCGGACCAGGCGCGCCGCCACCGTCTGCAGCGCCGCGGCCGAGCCCTCGAGCCCGCCGACATAGGCCCGCAACCGGGCGGCGCGGGCGTCGAACGCATCGTCGCGCAGGCTGCGGACCACGGCGTCCAGTTCGTCGAGCGTGAGCGTGCCGGCGTCCATCCGGCGCAGCACCTGGAGTGCGACCGACAGCACGGGGCTGCTGAACGGGTCGGCGCGGCTGCGGTCGCGCGCTTCCTGGACCAGCGCGACCAGCTCGCGAGCGAGGGCCGGCGGCGCCACAGCAGGGTCGGCCAGATTCTCGTGCATGGCAGCACTGTGCGGCGCGGGATGCTGCCCTGCAAGAGCGGGTTCGTTCGCCCGGCGCAGCGTCGCCCGCAGCCCGGCGGCCTGTGCTACCACCCGGCGCATGTCCCCCGATGGCACCTCTCTCGACCCCGACCGGCTGGCCCGGCGATCCCTCGCCCGCTACCGGGCGTTCGCCACCTCGCTGCTGGTGGTGATGGCGGCCGTTACGTTGGGCAGCTACCTGTTGCCGCCGGGCTGGGGCGCGGAGGTGTTGCAGGCGGCGGCCAAGGCAGGCTTCGTCGGTGGCGTGGCGGACTGGTTCGCGGTCACCGCGCTGTTCCGCCACCCGCTCGGCCTGCCCATCCCGCACACGGCCATCATCCCGGCGCAGAAGGAGCGGCTGGGGCGGGCGCTCGGCCGCTTCGTCGCCAACCACGTGTTCACCGAGACCGAGCTGCGCAACACGATGAGCCGGATCGACCTGGCCGGCATCTTGCGCCGCTTCTTCGCCGACCCGGCCGCATCGCGCCCCGCGGCCGAGGCGATCGCCAGCATGCTGCCCCGCCTGCTCGCCAGCGTGGAGGACGGCCGGGCGCGGCGGCTGATGACCAAGCTAGCGCCGCGCATCCTGGGCGGCCGTGGCGCCAGCGCGGTGGTGGCGCGGGCGCTGCACGGCATGCTCGAGAGCGGGCGGCATCAGGAGGTGCTGTCGTTCATCCTGACCCAGTTCCGCGGCCTGCTCGCCGCCAAGGAGGACCAGCTCCGCGCCGTGATCGCCGAGCGGGTGCGCGAGCAAGGCGGCCTGCTGGTCGGCTGGGCCTTGGGCGCGCAAGTGGCCCGGCGCGTGCTCACGACGCTGAACACCGAGCTGGACAAGGTGGGCCCAGACGGCTCGGACCTGCGCGACGCGTTCGATGTGTGGATGCGCGCCGAGATCGGCCGCATGGAGACCGACCCCGAGCGTGCGGCGGAGATCGGCCGCGCCATCCGCCAAGTGGTGGCGCACGAGACGGTGCAGGCCTGGCTGTGGGACATCTGGGCCCGCCTGCGGATCGCGCTGGAGGCGGACGCTGGCAAGCCGGGCGGCCACGCCGTCGCCCTGATCGAGAGCACGTTGCGGAACTTCGGCACCCTGCTGGAGAACGACCCGGCGGCCGCCGCCCGGCTGCAGCGCGCCGCGGAGGGCGTCGTCGCCGGCCTGCTGCCGTCGGCTCAGGCGACCCTGGCCGGGTTCATCGGCGACGTGATCGCCAAGTGGGATTCGGCGACGATCGTGGACCGGCTGGAGCTGCGGGTGGGACGGGATCTGCAGTATGTGCGGGTGAACGGGACTGTGGTGGGGTTTCTGGTGGGCGGGGCGGTTTATGCGGTGCTGAAGGCGCTGTTTGGGACGGTGAGTTTTTGAAAGCAGACATTCGGGACGACGATCGGTCGGCAGCTACACGCCAATCTCACCCGCGCAGCCACAACAAACAGCTTCTCCGAAGCCGACGCGGAGTAGGCCGAGTCGTATTCGAAGAGCGCCTGAAACGATTAAGTTACGGGTTGCCGAGCGGCGTTGTGCCATTTAATGCTTCGTAGGAGTTGAGCTTGTTGCAAGGCTAGGGGCCGTATCGGCCGTCTGAATTGTTTCCGTCGGTTTGATCAGACTTTCACGGAATATCGACTTGAACGCTTGTGCAAATTCACCACGTTCCCGTAGCCCGCGGAAAATTGGCCAGGTCCTATAATCCTCCGCTTTGATATCGCCTTTGTTACCTACCTCCTTCATCAATTGCACTGTAGCTTCTATATGTTCTGACACCGCCGCAACGCCAAGCTTGAGTACTCTACTGGATCCGGACCAGTCTTTATTTGCCAGGATAGCCTTGGCATCAGGTAACCTTTTTTGAAGCCGTAGCGCGTTAGCTAGATTGATTGTCATCATACCCAGCGTATTCTCTTCCCGCTTGCCCTTTATATTGACCGCAAAACGGAGAATACTTTCCGAGATGCTATATTCCCTACTGTGGATCAGATTATAGCAAAGTTCATTTACAGAACTGTCAGCCTTATCTATCCCTAGTTTCTCAAATTTGCGCCACAAGACATAACAGAGCTTGACTCCTAACTCGTATATAATGGCAACAGATCGCCTATAATACTCCGGGCTAATGGTTAGTTTTTTACCAATCTCAATGCCTTTCTGTGGTATTTTATGAAGCTCACAGGTGGACAGATACTGCTTAGATACAAACCCGCCGGTGTGAGTTAAAAGGTTGCGGCGCTCACATAACTCTACGAACTCAGGCCAAACTGTCAGGCCATCACGCAATTTAACGTCGAAGTTTTTTTCCATCCAAGCAAATTGCTCATGGTGGCTTGACCGAACAACTCCCTCAATCTCTCGCTCTACGAGGCTTTCTTTGGCTTCTTCGATGGAGGAGAACTCTAGCAACTCTGAGAATAACATCTGCTTCTTTGAAGTCAAGAAAATCTCCTCGTGTCTTCTAAGAACAGTTTCCAACAGATTTGCAAGAAATGCGTCATAAGTGCTAACGAGACCAATTATACCAGCGGCCCTAAATCATGACCTCTGCCCATTCGCGATGCCCTGTGGACCGAACGACATCTGGCGTGCTGGTGAGCGCGTTCCAGGCTGCGCAGGTTGCGTCCAGGATGGCTTCGTATGTGTCCCATACCTGGTGGCCGAATTTGTTGCCGCGCAGGTAGGCCCAGATGTTCTCGACCGGGTTGAGTTCCGGGGCGTAGGGCGGCAGGGTCAGCAGCACGATGTTGCTGGGCACGTCCAGCTTGGGTGAGCGGTGCCAGCCTGCGCCGTCGATGACCAGCAGGGCGATGGCGCCCAGCGTGACACAGGTGCTGATTTCGGCCAGATGCTTGTTCATGGCATCGACGTTGACGATAGGCAGCACCAGCGCACTGCCGACGCCGCGGGCCGGACAGATGGCGCCAAACAGATAGACCCAGTTGAACCGGTGGTCACGCAAGGCGCGCGGCCGAGAGCCGCGCCGCGCCCAAATGCGGGTTAACGTACCTTGCTGGCCGACCCTGGCTTCGTCTTGAAACCAGACTTCGACCGGCTTGCCGGCGTGCTGCGTGCCGATCGCATCGCGCGCCAGGCCGGCGAAGTTTTTTTAAAAGCCTCCTGTGCCACAAGATCGGTTTGCGGGTGCAGCGGACGCACGCAGAGCTTGCGATAGCCAAGCCTGCGCAGCAATTTGCCCACACTGCGCTCGTGCAGCTCGACGCCGAACGCGCGTGCGATACGCTTCTGGAGATCGGCACGCCGGAACCGCACGACCCCGTCTTCAGCCAAGGTAGCGCCCTCCTCCACCCAGCGTGCAACGCGGCCCTGCTCAACCCAGCTCAGGCTGGCGGGCCGACCGCTGCGTGCCCGGTCGGCAAGCCCGTCCAGCCCCGCCTCGTTGTAGCGGTGCACCCAATCACGCAGGGTCTGCCGGTCCATGCCGCAGGCCCGCGCAGCCTCCTCCCGGCTCGCCCCGTCCAGTATCTGCGCAATGGCCAAAACACGACAGGCCTGTTTGGAATCCGCAAGCCGCCGGGCCGCAGCACGCAATTCGGCCGCGCTCAACTCCGTCCGTGTGATAGCCACTGCCGCCATGTCCGCCTCGCGAATCGATGCACACAAAAGCGAATCACGTCCGACGGCGGTTGGGAATCCCACACGAGTCAGCAGTTTGGGCCGGTGGTATTATTCCAAGCTCCGGAAGAATCTTTGTTCCCTGGAAGGCAGCCTCTAGTTCATCTGTAATCAGCCTAAGCTCGCGGAAACACTCGGCATTTAGTTCGAAAACCCGGACCTCGTTTTTGGACAAATCGACTCTTGGTACGCCCTTAGAGTGAGCGAACTGAGTTAACTTACGTTCTTCTATGGCCTTTAGCATAACTGGCGCCATTTCAAAGGTCATCGGAATAAACTTGCGGAATGACTCCATGGACGTGACGAATTCTTGCAAGACAGCCTCAAAGTCAGTGGGCCTTTTACTTTCAGTTTTGACCGCGTCCGCCTTTGGTTCAGCGAGCCTCGGTTTGTGGATTCTTTCTGGATCTGTAACTATCGAGTGCCTGGTCGTCTCGCCATCCTTCGTGTGAAAGGCGATAAAAAATACGTCTGCCTTCTGTCGTTTTGCCAAATGACGTAACTCCTTCGACCTTAACTACCTCCGACTGGCAAGCTTTCTTTGTCAAGCCGAGATCACCCGCGACTGAGACGTCCGACTTTCAGGTTCACTCACCGAATAGCTGCCAGTCCGCGACCGGCCAATCCCCCCGGATCTCGGGATGTCAGCTTTCCCACAGTTGCACCCGAAGCAGACCGTCCGCTCTCCACACCAGAAGGCGACCTCTGGCACAGGTTACAGGCGCCAGATTCCAACCACGACATCGCCACACGTCGAACGCCCTGCCCGCACCCCATCAAAGCGCGACGGCACGCTTCATATGGCGGCAAAAACTCCTAAATGTGCCTTAGCTTCGTGGGAGCGCGTCATGCGGCTGTCAGTGCTGGACCAATCGACCATCGTCTCGGGCCGCCCCGCCGCGGACGCGATCCAGGAGTCGCTCACCCTGGCCCGCCACTGCGAGGCGCTGGGCTACAGCCGCTACTGGCTGGCCGAGCATCACGCCTCCGCCAGCCAGGCCGGCACTGCGCCGGAAATCCTCATCGCGGCCATCGCCGCCACCACCCACCGCATCCGGGTCGGCAGCGCCGGGGTGATGCTGCCGCATTACAGCGCGCTCAAGGTGGCGGAGCAGTTCCGCGTGCTCGAGGCGCTGGCGCCGGGGCGGATCGACCTGGGGCTGGGGCGGGCGCCGGGGTCGGACGGGCGCACCGCGTTCGCGCTCAACCCCAACGCCGCCTCGGCCGCGGACCTGTTTCCGACCCAGGTGCGGGACCTGCTGGCCTGGGTCAGCGGGGAGAAGCTGCCCGAGGGGCATCCGTTCCGCGACGTCGCCGCGCAACCGACCGGGCCGACCACGCCGGAGGTGTGGATCCTTGGCTCGTCGGCCTATGGCGCGCAGGTGGCGGCGCATTTCGGGCTGCCGTACTGCTTTGCCCATTTCATCACCGACGGGCAGGGCGCGGCCGAAGCGCTCGATATCTACCGCGCCCATTTCCGCCCCAGCGAGCGCACGCCGATGCCGGTGGCCACCGTCGCGGTCTGGGCTATGGCGGCGGAGAGCCCGGCGGAGGCCGAGCGCCTGTTTGCGCCGCGCGCGCTATGGCGGCTCGGGCGGGACCGCGGCGTCTACAGCGCGCTGCCCACCGCTGAGGAGGCGGCCGCCTACCCCTATTCCGAGGCGGAGCGGGCGCGGGTCGAGCAGATCAAGGCGCGCGCGCTGTATGGCACGGCGGAGCGGGTGATGGGCCAGCTCACGGGCTTGGCGAACGAGTTGGGCCTGGAGGAGGTGGCGGTGATCACGACGCTGCCGGAGCCCGAGGCGCGGCGCCGGTCCTACAGTCTGCTCGCACAGGCCGCCGGGCTGCGCGCGGCCGAGAGGGTGGCGCTGGCCGCGGAGTAATACGAACGGTACATGGCTTCGCTTTGCTCGCGATGACGAGGCCATATTGGGCAAAACTCGCCTGGCTCGCGCTCGGCTGCAACCTGCTGACGACGGCGGTGCAGGCGCAAGGCACGCTGCGGCTGCTCGCCAGCAGCGGCGCCGGGTCGATCGACCCGCAGATCAACTATACCGGGCAATACTGGCAGCTCTTCACCGTGGTGTACGACGGGCTGGTGGCGTTCCGGCGCGTGCCCGGGCCTGCCGGGCTGGAGCTGGTGCCCGACCTGGCCGACAGCGTGCCGACCCCCACCGAAGGCGGCCAGGTCTACACGTTCCACATCCGGCCCGGCCTGGTGTTCGCCGATGGCAGCCCGGTGCGCGCCAGCGACGCCGCGGCCTCGCTGCGGCGGATTTTTCGCATCGTCGGCCCCACTGCCGGCAGCTTCTATGGCGGCATCGTGGGAGCCGACGCCTGCCTGCAGACTCCCGCCTCCTGCGCGCTCTCGGGCGTCACCGCCGACGACGAGGCGGGTACGCTGAGGATTGCCCTAACCCGCCCGGACCCGGACTTCTTGCTCAAGCTCGCGCTGCCGCATGCCAGCGTGCTGCCCGCCAGCGCACCGGACCATGATGCGGGCACGCAGCCGATCGCCGGCACCGGGCCATACCGGATCACCCAGGTCGACCCGGCGAACGGCGTGCGGCTCGAGCGCAACCCGCGCTTCCAGCCGTGGAACCCGCAGGCCCAGCCCGCCGGCCTGCCCGACGCGATCGCATACCATTTCGGCCTGGAGGACGAAGCCGAGGTGACGCAGGTGGAGAACAACCAGGCGGATTGGATGTTCGACACGCCGCCCTTGGACCGTTTGGGCGAGTTAGGCGCATCCTATGCCAGCCAAGTCCATATCAACCCGGCGTTCGCGTTGTGGTTCCTGCCGATGAACATCCACGAGCCGCCATTCGACGACATCCGGGTGCGCCGCGCGGTGAACCTCGCCATCGACAGGGACGCGGCCGTCAAGCTGTTCGGTGGACCGCGGTTGGCGCATCCGTCCTGCCAGATCCTGCCGCCGGGCCTGCCGGGCTACGCGCCCTATTGCCCCTTCCCGCACGACATGGCGGCCGCACGGGCGTTGGTGCGCGCGAGCGGCACCGCCGGCATGCGCGTGACCTTGGTGATCGACACCTCCGCCGTGCAGCGTGCCTTGGGGACCTACCTGCTGAGCGTGCTGGGGGAGCTGGGCTACGACGCGCGGCTGCTGACGCTCTCCGGCAGCCTACAATTCACCTATATTCAGAACACGGCCAACCACGTGCAGATCAGCCTCACCACCTGGTATGCCGACTACCCCAGCGCCAGCGACTTCCTGCCGCTGCTGTTCGGCTGCGCGTCCTACCATCCCGGGAGCGACGGCTCGATCAACTTCAGCGGCCTGTGCGACCCGGCGCTCGACGCGCGCATGCAGGCGGTGGCGCAGAGTGGCGATCCGTCCGGCTGGCCCGCCATCGACCGCGACATCACCGACCGGGCGCTGTTCGCGGTGTTGTTCAACCCGAGCTACATCGATGTCACGTCACGACGGGTGGGGGAGTTTCTGTATCATGCGCAGTATCACTGGCTGATGGACCAATCGCCACTGCAACTGTCGTCTCCCGCTCCTTCTGGGAGAGGGCCGGGGTGAGGGGGCTTTGCGCATAAACGACTATCTTTGCGTGTGTGGCAGCCACCCTCACCCCGACCCTCTCCCGCCAGCGGGAGAGGGAGATTAGGCGCGGGCGGGAGCATTCTGCGGGGCGGGAAATAGAGCGCTGGTCTCGCCTGCCAGCCAATACGCCACCAGCCCTTCCCACTCGTGCGCCGCCCAGTCGAGCAGCGATAGCTTGTCGCCGAGCGAGCCGGTCAGCGCGGTCAGGTGGTCGCGCGTGTGGTAGCCCACCGGGTAGGGCAGCACGTCCCAGCCGGCCTTGCGGAACACGCCCACGGATCGCGGCATGTGGATCGCCGACGTCACCAGCAGCCAGGTCTGCCCCGGCTGCGGATGCACCAGCGCGCGGGACATGACGGCGTTCTCGTAGGTGGTGCGGGATTGGCTCTCGAAGGTGATCCGGTCGACATCCATGCCCATTTGCGCCAGCAGGATGCGGACGAACTTGGCTTCGTTGGTGACGCCCTGCTCGATGTGGCCGGAGCCGCCGGTGAACACGAGCTTGGCCTGCGGATACTGCCGAGCCAGGATGAACAGGGTGGTCAGCCGGTCTGCGGCGCCGGTCAGCGAAGGGGTGCCGCGATCCTCGCTCGTCATGTCCTCGATGGCGCCGCCGAGCACGATCACGCCGTCCACCTGCTCTGGCGGGGTGGTGACGCGGGGGAAGCGGTCCTCCAGCGGGCGCGCCGCCCACACCTCGACCGGCAGGAACCAGCAGGCCACCAGCCCGGCAACCCCCAGGCTCAACACCACCCGGCCGAACCGCCAGCGATGCAGGATCAGCCCGACCGCCGCCAACGCGACCAGCAGCCCGGACGGCGCCGCCACCAAGGACAGCAGTTTGACGACGGTGAAATTCACGGCTCGCGCTCTGCACCGTCGAGCTTGCGCTTGGCAAGTTCGGCGGTGCGTTCCTCCTGCTCACGTTGCTCTGCCGTGCGGCCGAACCGCTCGCGATTCGCCGCCGCTTGCACCCTGGCCTCGGCTCTGGCCTTGACTTTGCGAACGCCGCGCAGGTTGATGATCTCGCCCATGGCGACACACTGGCACGCCGCCGGGCTGCTTGGAATGCGTCCAGATGCAACTGAGATCACCGCCAAGTGGCCCGCAGCGCACGCAAAAGGGCGTGAGAACCTCTAAGCCACAACCGCGTTGACGAACCTAAGCAACACCGGAAGGGGTGTCATCCGTGGGTACGATACTTGTAATTATCCTGATCATCCTGCTTCTCGGCGGCGGCGGCTACGGCTATAGCGCCGGCTGGGGATATGGGCCGACCGGCGGCATCGGTCTTATCGTGTTGATTCTCATCGTTTTGCTTGTGCTCGGCAGAATTTAGCAGGCTGTCCGGCCAGGCAGCTCGCCTGGCCGGCCTTTGTGCTGCAATGATGCAATAATAACTGTCCCGGAACTATCGGGACGTGGTTGAAGGTGTCCTATGCAAAATGTCCCGATCCTCGTCTCGACATCGGATGTGGCGCTAAGTCCTTCGTCGATCCCGGAAAGTTGGATTCTCGAAGGCTCGCCAGTTACCCGCTCGCGTGTCATGGCGACGAGCGCCGACCAAACTGCGATGGTCATCGTGTGGGATTGCACGGCCGGACGCTTCAACTGGTTCTACAACCTCGACGAAACCGTCAGCGTCATCGAGGGCGGCATGTCGCTCACCGACCATACTGGCACGCGCAGAGTGGCCGCTGGGGACGTGGTTTACTTCCCAGCGGGTAGCCAGGCGATGTGGACGGTGGACAGCTACGTCCGCAAGATCGCCGTCGTGCGCCAGCAAATGCCGGCGAACGTCAGCATGGCACTGCGGGTAATGCGCAAGCTGCAGCGGATGGTCACGCCGGCCAGCATGCGGCTGAAGGGTGGGTTCGCGATCGTGCGCCCCGACCACGAGATGTCACACTGGCAAGCTCCCGTGGCCGCGCCGGTCGCGGAGTTGGAAGACGCCGGAGTCTAAGCCATCGCCGGGCCCGTGGCCCTGTTAGGATACCATGCCGGAAGAGTTCACTCGGCTCAGGATCATGTCCAGCTTGGCGAGCAGTTCCGGGTTGCGGGCCGCAGGGGCAGTGACAAGGGCATAATCCAGCGCCCGGTCGCACCCCGCCGGGCATGGCCCGCGTTGCGCTCCGATCACCGGGACCACGGCCTTCACCAACCGGCGCGCCGCATCCGCATTGGCGAGCAACACCGTTTGGATCTGGTCCACGGTCACATGGCCATGGTCCATATGCCAGCAGTCATAGTCCGTCACCATGGCGACGGTCGCGTAGCAAAGCTCCGCCTCGCGGGCGAGCTTGGCTTCCGGCATGTTGGTCATGCCGATCACGCTGCAGCCCCAGCTCCGATACAGCATGCTCTCGGCGTAGCTGGAAAACTGCGGCCCCTCCATCGCGAGATAGCTGCCGCCACGGCTCACTGGCAAGCCGAGCTGTTGCGCGGCAGCCTCCAGTGCATCGCCCAGCCGGGGGCATACCGGGTGCGCCATCGAGACATGCGCCACCACGCCGTCGCCGAAGAAGCTCTTCTCGCGCGCGAAGGTGCGGTCGATGAACTGGTCGACGATCACGAAGTGACCCGGCGGATAGTCCTCGCGCAGGCTGCCCACCGCCGATAACGACAGCACGTCCGTAACGCCAGCGCGCTTCAGCGCGTCGATATTGGCGCGGTAGTTGAGGTGGGTCGGGGACAGGCGGTGGCTCCGCCCGTGCCGGGGCAGGAACACGCAGCGGACGCCAGCCAGCTCGCCAAACAGCAGCTCGTCCGATGGATCACCCCAGGGCGAGTCCACCTTGCGCCACTGCTTGCCGTCCAGCCCGTCGATATCATACAGCCCCGAGCCGCCGATGATGCCAATCACCGGCTGCACGATGTCTGGCACTAGTGGATGTCCGCCCAGATCTTCCGCTTCACGACGTAGGTGACGCCGGTCATCCCGACCAGGAACAGCACGATGCGCACGCCCATGCGCTTGCGCTGCTCCATGTCCGGATTGGACATGTACATGAGGAAGGTGGCCACGTCATGCGACATCTGCGGCACGGTGGCAGGCGTGCCGTCGGCATACGTGACCGCCCCGTCGTGCAGCGGCGGCGCCATCGCGATCTGCCGGCCCGGGAAGTAGATGTTGTAGTTCATGCCTGGCGACATCTTCATGCCGGCCGGCGGGTCACGGTATCCGTTGAGCAAGTCGTCGACATAGGTGGCACCGCCCTCGCGTGCGTTCACGATGAGCGTATGGTCCGGCGGCAGGGCGCCGTTGTTGGCCGCGCGCGCCGCCTTGTCGTTGTCGAACGGCGACTTGAAGTGGTCCGCTGGCAGGGCCTGGCGCTCGATCGGCTGGCCGTTGTCGTCCGTCCCGCCGGGCACGGTGATGTTGGAGGCGAACGCCTTCACCTGCTCTTCCGTCAGCCCGATGCCCTCGAGGTTGCGGTAATAGGCCTCCTTCATCGAGTGGCAGTTGGAGCAGACGGCCTGCCAAACCTGCAGGCCGCGCTGCTCGGAGGCGCGATCGAAGGTGCCGAACGGTCCGGAGAAGCTCCATTTCACGGGCGGCAGCGGTTCGGCTTCCAGGACCTGGGCCATGGCAGCGGCGGGAAGCACGAGAGCAGCGGCCGCAACCAACGCAGCAAGACGCATCATGCCTTCTCCATCGGCTTGGCTGTCGCCCCTTGCGGCAAGGGTCCACCACCGCCAGGGCCGCCGATGTCGCGGCTCGACAGGATCGGGCGGCTGATGCTTTCCGGCAGCGGCAGAGGCTTCTCGAGCTTGCCCAGCAGCGGCAGCACCACGAGGAAGTGCAGGAAGTAGTACGCCGTGGCGACCCGGCCCAGCACCACCCAGATGCCCTGCGGTGCGTGCTCAGCCACCTGGCCCAGCAGGAACATATCTGCCACCAGCAGGATCAGGAGCTGGCGGTAGATCGGGCGGAACCGCGCCGAACGCACGGGTGAGGTGTCCAGCCAGGGCAGCACGAACAACAGGGCGATCGAGCCGAACATCAAGGTCACGCCGCCAAGCTTGCTCGGCACCGAGCGCAGGATGGCGTAGAACGGCAGGAAGTACCATTCCGGCACGATTTCAGCCGGAGTGGCGAGCGGGTTGGCCGGGATGTTGTTGTCGGGATGGCCGAAGAAATTCGGCGCGAAGAACACGAAGCAGGCAAACACCAGCAGGAACACGCAGATGCCGACGCTGTCCTTGATCGTGTAGTAGGGGTGGAACGGGATGGTGTCCTGCGGGCTCTTCACGTCGATCCCGAGCGGGTTGTTCGACCCGGTGATGTGCAGCGCGACGATGTGCAGGAACACCACGCCGGTGATCATGAACGGCATCAGGTAGTGCAGCGCGAAGAAGCGGTTCAGCGTCGCGTTGTCGACCGAGAAGCCGCCCCACAGCCAGGTGACGATGCTGTCGCCCACGACCGGGATGGCAGAGAACAGGTTGGTGATGACGGTGGCGCCCCAGTAGCTCATCTGGCCCCAGGGCAGCACGTAGCCCATGAAGGCGGTGGCCATCATCATCAGGAAAATCACCACGCCCAGCATGAACAGCAGCTCGCGCGGCGCCTTGTACGACCCGTAGTACAGCGCGCGGAAGATGTGGATGTAGACCACGATGAAGAACATCGAGGCGCCGTTGGCATGGACGTAGCGGATCAGCCAGCCGTAGTTCACGTCGCGCATGATACGCTGCACGCTGTCGAACGCCATGGCCGTGTTGTCGGTGTAGTTCATGGCGAGGAACACGCCGGTGGCGATCATGATCGCCAGCGAGATCATCGCCAGGGCGCCGAAGTTCCAGAAGTAGTTGAAGTTCTTCGGCGTCGGAAAGGTGCCGTATTCCTTCTGCATCATCGTCAGGATCGGCATGCGGGTGTCGACCCAGTTCAGCACCGGGTTCTTGAAGTCGCTCTTGTGCAGTCCGGCCATCGTTGGCTCCTCAGCCGATCTTGATCTTGCTGTCGGTCTCAAAGGCGTAGGGCGGCAAGTTCAGGTTTGCCGGCGCCGGGCCATGCCGCACCCGGCCGGACACGTCATACTGGCTGCCGTGGCAGGGGCAGAACCACCCGCCGTAGTCGCCCCGCGGGTCGGACGGCTTGTTGCCCAGCGGCACGCAGCCGAGATGGGTGCAGATGCCGATGACGATGATCCACTGGGCGTGGCCGGCCTTGATGCGAGATTGGTCGGTCGCGGGCTCGATGAGCTGGTTCAGCGGCACCGCCTCGACGGTCTTGACTTCCTCGGCGGTGCGGTGGCGCACGAAGATCGGCTTGCCGCGCCAGACGGTGGTGATGCCCATGCCTTCCGTGATCGGCGTCAGGTCCACCTCGATGGAGGACAACGCCAGCACATCCCCCGCCGGGTTCATGCTGTCGATCAGCGGCCAGGCGATGGCGCCGAGGCCGACCACGACGCCGGCTCCGGCGACGAGCTTGAGGAAATCGCGCTTGGTTCCCGTCGCGCCGGCATGCGCCGCCTGGCCGTGGGTCTCGCCCACATGGCCCAGCGTGTCACGCATGTCGGCGGGTGATGTGGTGGACATGCTATCGCAACCCTTCTCAATCCCGGCGCCGATGTTCTAGGGGACACCCAGCGACCCTGCAACTCGGGCTCGTGCGCACCTCGGCTAGATTGGATCGGTTCCCAATGTCACAAGCCTCTTACCTGCCGGACCACGTGGCGCTGCAGTCGCAGGCGGCGGCCTGGTTCGCCCACTTGCGGGACGATATCTGCGCCGCGTTCGAGGCGATCGAGGACGCGGGTGGCGCCTTGCAGGATCGTGCGCCGGGCCGCTTCGTGCGCACGGAGTGGTCGCGCCCTGGGCTCGAGGGCGGCGGCACCATGGCGGTGATGCATGGCCGCGTGTTCGAGAAGGTGGGGGTGAACGTGTCGACGGTCTCCGGCGAGTTCAGCCCGGAATTCCGCACCGCCATGCCGGGCGCGGCGGAGGATCCGCGGTTCTGGGCCGGCGGGATCAGCCTGGTGGCGCATCCGCAGAGCCCGCTGGTGCCGGCGGTGCACATGAACACGCGGATGATCGTCACCACCAAGGGCTGGTTCGGCGGCGGCGGCGACATCACGCCGATGCGGCCGGACAGCGCCGAGGCGCAGGCGGATGCGGCGGAGTTCCATGCCGCCTACCAGGCCGCCTGCGACGCGCACGACCCGGCGTATTACCCCGAGTTCAAGGCCTGGTGCGACCGCTACTTCTTCCTGCCGCATCGCAACGAGCCGCGCGGCCTGGGCGGCATCTTCTACGACAATCTGGACCGCCAGGGAGCCGCCGCCGATTTCGCCTTCACCCAGGACGTCGGCCGCGCCTTCCTGCGCGCCTACCCGGCCATCGTGCGCCGGCGGATGGATGCGCGCTGGACGGACGCCGACCGGGATCACCAGTTGGTCCGCCGCGGCCGCTACGTGGAGTTCAACCTGCTGCACGACCGCGGCACGCTGTTCGGCTTGAAGACCGGCGGCAATGTGGAGGCGATCCTGATGAGCATGCCGCCCGAGGCGCGTTGGCCGTAGGGCCGTCGCTCATCGTGCCGCTTGCGGTGGGGTGCCAAAGCGCACCCCACCCTACGAGGTCAATGCCCCGCGCCGGGGCTGCCGCCTTTGCTGGTGCGGGCGTCGAACAGGAATGCGAACGGCACCACGCAGAACGCGCCGATCGCGCAATAGGCGAACACGTCGCGATAGGCCAACACGGCGGCCTGCTGCTGCAGCGTCTGCAGGATCAACCCGGTGGCCTGCGAGGTGGCCTGCCCGGCCGCAACCCCCATGTCGCGCAACGTCCGTGCGGTCTGCGCCAAATAGTCGTTATAGGCCGGATTGAAGCTGTTCAGGTGCCCGGCGAGGTAGGATTGCCGCACCTGGCTGCGCTGGGTGATCGCCGCCGTGGCCAGCGAGATGCCGATCGACCCGCCGACGTTGCGCAGCATGACGGAGAGCGAACTCGCGTCGGCGTTCAGCGCCCGCGGCGTGGTGGAATAGGTGATGCTGCTGATCGGCACGAATAGGAAGCCCAACCCGACCGTCTGGGTCGAGCGAAGCAGCGCCAATTGCAGGAAGGTTTCCTGTGGCGTTAAGCCGTGTGCATAGAAATAGGCACAGCCCAACGTGATGAAGCCGAAGGCGATGATGTAGCGCGTCTGGATGATCGGCAGCAGCCGGCCCACGAGCGGGATCATGCACAGCACGACGGCGCCGCCCGGCGACAGCACCAGGCCGGCCAGCAGCGCGGTGTAGCCGAAGCGCTGCTGCGCGAGCTGCGGGATGAGCACCGACCCCGAATAGAGGATGGCGCCCATGCCGAATACCATCAGCGCACCCACTGCGAAGTTGCGGTCGGCGAACACGCGCAGGTTCACGATCGGCTTCTTGGCCGTCAGCAGCCAGCCGATCGCGCCCAGCACGCCGACCAGGCCCAGCAGGCCAGCGATGACGATGAGGGGAGAGCCGAACCAGTCGTCGTCCTCGCCGCGGTCGAGCATGATCTGGAAGCTGCCCAGCCCCAACGCGATCAGCCCCAGGCCGACATAGTCGAAATCCAGCAGCTTGGCGCGGTTGCGCAGCACCCAGGGCGGGTCCTCCACCAGCGCGGTCACGGCGAAGAAGGCGAAGATGCCGACCGGGACGTTGATGAAGAAGATCCAGCGCCAGGAGTAGGTGTCGGTGATCCAGCCGCCCAAAGTGGGGCCGATCAGCGGCGCGAAGATCACCGCGATGGCGACCACGCCGAACGCCTTGCCGCGCTGCGCCGGCTCGAACGTGTCCAGGATGATCGACTGCTGGTTGGGCTGCAGGCCCCCGCCGAAGAAGCCCTGGATCAGCCGGAAGGCGATCAGCTCGCCCAGGCTCGTGCTGGTGCCGCAGAGGAAGGAGGCGGCGGTGAACATCACGATGCAGATCAGGAAATAGCGCTTGCGCCCGATCAGCCGGCCCAGGAAGCCCGAGATCGGCAGCACGATGCCATTGGCCACCAGGTAGGCGGTCAGCGCCCAGGTCGCGTCGTCGTACGAGGCAGACACCGAGCCGGCGATGTGCGGCAGGCTCACGTTCACGATGGTGGTGTCCAGGATCTCCATGAACGCCGCCGTCGTCACCACGACGGCGATCAGCCACGGATTGGCCTTGGGCTTCCACTTGGCGTCCGACGCGGGCGCTGCCAGCGTCTCGCTCATTTGAGGGTGACGGTCGGTTCCACGGAGATGCCGAGCGGCAGCGGCACCGCCGGGTCCATGCCCCGGTCGATGATCAGCTTGACGGGCACGCGCTGCACGATCTTGACGAAGTTACCGGTCGCGTTCTCGGGCGGGAAGGCGGTGAAGCGCGAGCCGGAGCCGAGCTGGATGCTGTCGACATGGCCCTCGAGTTTCAGGTTCGGGTAGGCGTCCACGGTGAACGTCACCTTCTGGCCGCGCCGCATGCGGTTGAGCTGGCTTTCCTTGAAGTTGGCCGTCACCCAGACCTGCGGCGTCACGATCGAGAAGATCGAGGCGCCCACCTGCAGGTAGTTGCCCACTTCGATGTTGCGCTTGGTGATCCAGCCGTCTTGCGGCGCCCTGATGGTGGTGTAGTTCAGGTTGTTTTCAGCCTGGTTGAGCTGCGCCTGCGCCTGCGCCACCTGGCCATCGATTTGCGAGACCTGCTGCTCGGCCTCGCCGATGTTCTCCTTGACCGGCTCAGCCTGCTGCACCTGCGCTTCGGCCGCCGCCACCTGGCCTTCGGCGAGTTGCAGTTGCGCGGTCGACTGGTCGACGTTCTGCTGCGTGGTGGCCTCGCGGGTGACGGCATGCTGGCGCTTGTAGTCGGTCTGCGCCTGGAAGAGCTGCCCCTGCGCCTGTTGCAACTGGCCCTGCGCCTGCAGCAGTCGGGCCGGGAAGTTCTTCTTTGCCACCTCAGCCGACAGTTCGGCGGAGGCTTTCTGCGCCTTGGCAATTTCGAGGTTGGCCCGTGCCTGGTCGCGCGCGGTGATGTAGTCCCGCGGCTCGATGCGGGCCAGGATGTCGCCGGCCTTGACCCGCTGGTTGTCGTCGACCAGCAGTTCGACGACGTAGCCGGACACTTTGGGCGAGATGGTGATCGAGCGGCCGTCGGTGTAGGCGTCGTCGGTGCTCTCGGTGCCGGCCGTCGACAGATAGTAGTAGACGCCGCCGGCAACGGCGAGGATCAGCACGAGCGCGCCGATCAGCTTGACCCAGGGGGATGCGCGGCGGGCGCTCTCCTCCTGCTTCTTGTCCTGGTCGTCTTCCTTGCCGTCGTCCTTCCGGTCGGACGCCTTGCTCTCGGTGTCGGTCCGCGGCGGTGGGTTGCGCCGGTCGGGGGCTTGCTCCTCCGCGCGTGGTTGGTCCAACACGCCGGACCCTGATCCGGCCTCTTCCTCATCAAGGCTCACGAGCCGCACTCCTTGCGTCGGCCGCGCCGAAACGCCGGCAGGCCGCTGACCGATCGGTCATCGCACGTTTTGCCTCATGCCGCCAAGGCTTGCGTTCGCACCAGCCTGGCGTAGAGCCCGTCTCGCGCCATCAGTTCCGCGTGCGTGCCCTGCTCGGCCACCCGGCCGTCGGCCACCGCGATCACCAAATCCGCGTCGCGCACGGTGGAAAGCCGGTGCGCCACCACCACCGTGGTGCGGCCGCCGCGCAGCCGGGCGAGCGCCTGCTGCACCGCTGCTTCGCTCTCAGCGTCCAGGGCGGACGTCGCCTCGTCGAGCAACAGGATGCGGGGGTCACGCAGCAACGCCCGGGCCAAGGCCACGCGCTGCCGCTGCCCGCCGGAGAGCCGCGTGCCGCCGGGCCCGACCGGCATATCGTAGGTTCCAGGCAGGGCCTCGATGAACCCGGACGCGGCGGCGGCGGCGGCGGCCGCCTCGACCTGCTCCTGCGCCGCCCCTGGACGCCCCAGCGCGATGTTGGCGCCCACCGTCACGTCGAACAGCGAGGTGTCCTGCCCGACATAGGCGATCGCGTCGCGCAGGCTGTCCAAGGTGACATCGCGCAAGTCCGCGCCGTCGAGCGTGATGCGCCCGGCCGCTGGGTCGTGCAGCCGGGGGATCAGCGCCAGCGCGGTGGACTTGCCGGCGCCCGAGGCGCCCACCAGCGCCACCGTCAGGCCGGGTTCGGCGGTGAAGCTGAGGCCGCGCAAGCCCTGCCGCCCGTCCGGGTAGCTGAACGTCACGTCCTCGAACACCAGCCGTCCGTGGCCCGGCGGCAGGGTGGCGGCGCCGGGCCGCTCGGCGATCCCGCGCGGCTCGTCCACCACGGCGAACACGCGGGACAGGCCGGCCAGCCCTTCCTGCAGCGCCGCGTTCAGCGAGCCCAAAGCCCGCAGCGGTTGCGAGGCGATCAGCAGGGCGGCGACGAAGCCGGTGAAGTTGCCCACCGAGCTGGTGCCCACCGCCGCGCGCCAGCCCGCGAAGCCCATCACCAGCGCCACCGCCGCCCCGCCCAGCACCTCGAGCATCGGGTCCACCCCCGAGCGGGTCCGCGTCATGCGCATCAGCGCGCGGTTGAGCTCGCGGAACATGCGGTTGGCCCGCGCCGCCTCCACCGCTTCCAGGCGATAGGCGCGCACGGTGCGGGCCTGGCTGAAGCTTTCGGTGAGCAGGCTCGCGGTCTCGCCCATGCGCTCCTGCATGCCGCCCGAGGCGCGGCGGATGCGCTTGCCGATGCGCTGGATCGGCAACGCGGCCAGGGGGTAGAGCATGGCCGCGATCAGGCTCAGCGCCCAATCCAGCCACAGCATGGAGATGATCAGCCCCGCCACGGTGATGGCATTGGCCACCCCGCCGATGGCCCGGGTCAGCGCCTCGCGGATGATGGCGGCGTCGGTGGTGAAGCGCGCGGCGAGCTGCGCCGGCGGCTCGCGCTCCACCCGCGCCAGGTCCGCCTCGGTAAGGTGGGCGAACATGCGCACCTGCAGCTCGCGGATCACCCGCAGCACCAGGCTTTGGGTGAGCACCGTCTGGCCGTAGGTGGCGCCGGCCTTCAGCCCGGTGATCAGCACGACCAGCGCCGGCACCTGGTAGAGGATGCGGCGGTCCTTCGCGGCGAACATGGAGAAGGCGCGGTCGATCACCACCGGATAGAGCGCCGTCAGCCCCGCCATGGCGGCGGTGAGCACCATGACCACGATCACCCGGCCGCGGTGGCGGCGGAGGTGTTCGCGCCAGAGCCGCTGCATCAGCGCGCTTGTGCCGTCCGCTTTGGCCGCCTTCAGCAGGGGCGTGGGTGTTCGAGCGTCCATGAAAGGGGTGTTAACAGGGGGCGGCGAGCCTCGCCAGTTCGGCCCGGCATTGCTCCGCCGTGGCGTGGCAGCCGCCGGCGAGCCACCAGGCGCGGACCTGCCGCAGCAAGTCGCCCACTCTCGGGCCGGGGAGGATGCCGAGCGCCAGTGCGTCCCGCCCTTCGAGCGGGAATTTGGGCGTGGCGAGGGCGCGCAGCCGCTCGCGCACGCTGTCCGGTTGCCCGGCGAGCCAGGAGCGGCCGATCAGCGCCGCCTTGTCGGTGTCGGCGAGTTGGCGGCGCAGGTCGTCGTCGTCGCCTGCAGGCGGTGCGCCGCGCAGGCCGGACAGGCGGGCGATTTCGGCGAGCGAGGCTTTCAGCCGGGTGGCGACGGGGGTGGGGTCGCCCGGCACCAGGGCGGCGAGCCGCAGCAGCGGGTCGGGCGGCAGGCGGGCGAGCCGGGGCGACTCCCTTTTCTTCTCCCTCTCCCCCTGGGAGAGGGCCGGGGTGACGGTGTCGGCTGGTTCGGTCAGGGGCGTTGGCCCCTCACCTTGACCCTCCCCTCCACTGCCAGTCCACGGGCTGGTGCCCGCGGAACCTTGGGCAGTTCCGCCCAGAGGGAAAGGGAGATAGGACTCGGGCAAAATCGCTGCCAGCACGCCGGTTTCGGCCATCAGCGACACCGCTTCATCCGGGTCGGGCGCGGCCAGGATGCGCTTCAACTCGCTCCAAACCCGCTCCGCCGAGAGCTGCGCCAGCCCCGGCACACCCGCCCGGATCGCCCCCAGCGCGACCGGATCGGCCGGCCCGGCGCCATAGCGCGCCTGGAAGCGGAAGAACCGCAGGATGCGCAGGTAGTCCTCCGCAACCCGCTGCTCCGCCTCGCCCACGAACCGCACCCGCCCCGCGGACAAATCCGCCTGGCCGCCGAAGTAATCGTGCAGCACGCCGTCAGGCGAGAGCGACATGGCGTTGATGGTGAAGTCCCGCCGTGCCGCGTCCTGCTGCCAGTCGTCGGTCCAGGCCACCTCGGCATGGCGCCCGTCGGTCTGCAGGTCGCGGCGCAGGGTGGTGATCTCGAACGGCCGGCCTTCCAGCACGGCGGTCACGGTGCCGTGCGCCAGCCCGGTCGGCACGGCCTTGATGCCCGCCTTGGTGAGGGCGGCCGCGACTTGCTCGGGCGGCGTGGGCGTGGCCAGGTCGATGTCGCTGCCCGGGCGGCTCAGCAGACTGTCGCGCACGCAGCCGCCCACCAGGCGCGCGCCGGGCAGCGTCTCGAACAAGCGCTGGATCGCCGGGTCGGTCAGCAGCGGGTTAGCCGCCATGCCCCTCGGTCACCGTGCCCCCCTGTTGTATATGCGCCGGCACGTAGCGCTGGTGCGGCGCCAGGCCCTCGCTGGTCCCTTGCCAGATCACCGCGCCCGCCACCACCAGCTCGACCACCCCGATCAGCACCACGGCCCGGCGGCTTGGCACCCGGCGATACACCACCGCCCACAACAGCGCAGCCGCAAACAGCGGCGCCAAGGCCACGATCGCCTCGCCGAAGCGCAGCATCAGCCACGCGCCTCGTCCAGCGGCCGCAACCGCGCGAGCGCCGGGTCGTCCGCCGCCCGCAACCGGCGCGCCAGCTCCACCAGGATCGCCGCCGTAGCGCCCCAGATGTAATGCTGCGGATGCGGCCATACCCAGAACTCGCGATCACGGCCCCTGAAATGCGCCCGCTGCCGCTGCGGGCCCGCCGGGTCCAGCAGGGTTTGCAGCGGCAGGGTGAAGACCTCCTCCACCTCCGCCGCGGCCAGCACCGGCGCGAAGCCCGACGCCAGCAGCCCTACCACCGGCGTGATGCAAAACCCCGTCCCGGTCAGGCGGTCCGGCAGCCGGCCGACCAGCTCCACGCGCTGCGCCGGCAAACCGACTTCCTCCATCGCCTCGCGCAAGGCGGCCTGCTCCGGCGCCTCTCCCGGGTCGATCCGGCCGCCCGGAAACGCCACCTGCCCGGCATGCGACGAGAGCGTGCTGGTGCGCTTGGTGAGCAGGATGCCCGGATTGTCGCCATGCAGGATGGCCACCAGCACAGCCGCCGGGATCGCCCGCGCTCGGTCCAGGCCGGCCGCCTCGGCAGTGGACGCCACCGGCGCCACGGCGTCGCCGAGGGTCTGCGGAACGGTGCCGTCGCGCTGGGAGGCTCGCAGGCGGGCGCGCAGCTCGCCTATGTCCAAGAGTTAGCCCTCGCAGGCGGGCAGGTCGCCCAGCGAGAAGAAGCAGCCGCAACTCCACACGCCGAGAACCTTACGGCCGCGGATGGTGCCCGGCACCGCCAGCGCCACCAGCTCGTAATACACCGCCCGCGCAATCCGCGCCTCGACCGGCGCCGCGCCCACCCCGTCGCGCACGTGCAGATACGGCGTTGGCTCGCAGGTGAGGATATCGTGCGCCACGCGGATCGGGTGGTTCGGCCCGGCGGTCACCATCTGGTCGATATTGGTGCGGAAGCTCAGCACCTGGTCGCGTGCATCGCCGCCCCAATGCAGCTCCACGGCGACGAAGGGCGAATCCTCCACATCGATCCGGCCCCGCTCGACCGGCGTCTCCAGCCAGAAACTGCCGTCGGCTTCACGCTTCAACACGCCGGAGAACAGGCAGACCAGTTCTTTGCGGTTGATCGGGCTGCCGCGGTAGAGCCAGGTGCCGTCGCGCTTGATCAGGAACGGCAGGTCGCCGCACTCCACGCGGCTGCGTGTTGGCGCGCCCGGTATGCACGCTGCACGAGTCTTAGAAGCACGGGGGTTTGATGGCTTACTCACGCCACCGGGGGACGGGAACAAGCCATAGTCGGCCGATTGGGTGTTTTCTGCTTGGAGGTAGGCACTTGGCGGCATGGCCTTGTTCACAACCTGCTCTCCGCCCAACCGAAATGCTGTAACTGCCAAGGGATATAGGTAGCATCCCCCTCACGATGAAACCCCTCCTCGCCATATCGCCTCGCAGCAGGAGGTAGTGTTCGGCATGTCGATGACCGCTGGTGATACCCTGGTCGCGGAAATGGAAGCGCTGGCCGCGCGCGCGACGCAGGCCCGTTCCGAAATCGGCCGCGTGATCTTTGGGCAGGACGAGGTGGTGGACGAGGTCCTCATCTGCCTGCTGTCCGGCGGCCATGTGCTGCTGGTCGGCGCGCCCGGGCTTGGCAAGACGCTGCTGGTGGAGACGCTCGGCACCGTGCTGGGCCTGCAGCCCAAGCGGGTGCAGTTCACGCCCGACCTGATGCCGGCCGACATCACCGGCTCCGAAGTGCTGGACGAGGACGGCTCCGGCCGCCGCTCGTTCCGCTTCTTGCCTGGCCCGGTGTTCTGCCAGTTGCTGATGGCCGACGAGATCAACCGCGCCAGCCCGCGCACGCAGTCCGCGCTGCTGCAGGCAATGGCGGAGGGCCGCGTGGCGGTGGCGGGCGTGGACCACCCGCTGCCCAAGCCGTTCCATGTGCTGGCGACGCAGAACCCGATCGAGCAGGAAGGCACCTATCCGCTGCCGGAAGCGCAGTTGGACCGGTTCTTGCTGCAGGTGGACGTGGCCTATCCCGACGAAGCCAACGAGCGCGCCATGCTGCTGGCCACCACGGGGGCGCAGGTGGCGCGCGCCCGCCCGGTGCTGAACGGCGAGGAGTTGATGGCGGCCCAGGCGCTGGTCCGCCGCATGCCGGTGGGCGAGAGCGTGGTGGACGCGATCCTCGGCCTGGTGCGCGGCGCCCGGCCGGACACGGCGGCCAGCGACTTCGTCCGCCAGCACGTCGCCTGGGGCCCCGGTCCGCGCGCGGCGCAGGCGCTGATGCTCGCCACCCGCGCCCGCGCGCTGCTGGATGGCCGCGTCTCGCCCTCCCTGGACGACGTGGCGGCCCTGGCCCATCCGGTGCTGCGCCACCGCATGGCACTCAACTTCTCCGCCCGGGCAGAGGGCGTGACGATCCGTGACGTGATCGACGGCCTCGTGAAGCGCCTTTGAGAGCAAGCCCGCTGCCAGACACATCCCAATCCACCTTCCAGCCGGTGCTTCGGGCGGAAGCACTGGGGGCCAGGCTCCCGCCGCTGCTGGTGGCGGCCGACCGCGTTGCGGCCACGGTCGCGCAAGGAGTGCACGGGCGGCGCCGGGTCGGGCAGGGCGACAGCTTCTGGCAGTTCCGGCCCTACCAGCAGGGGGATACGCCGAGCCGCATCGACTGGCGGCAGTCTGCCAAGTCGGCCCGCACGTTCGTGCGCGAGAACGAGTGGGAGGCCGCGCAGACGGTGCATCTGTGGCGCGACGGCTCGCCCTCGATGCGCTGGCGCTCCGGCGCCGCCGTGCCGCAGAAGCTCGAGCGGGCGGAGCTGATCCTGCTGGCGCTGGCCTCGCTGCTGCTGCGCGGCGGCGAGCGAGTGCGGCTGCTGGGCGAACGCACCCGGGGCTCGCTGGCCGCGATGGCCGAGGCGCTGGGCGGCCTGGCCGGCGGCGGCATCCCGGCCAACGTGCCCGTCCCCGCCCATGGCCGCGTCGTGCTGATCGGCGACTTCCTGCAGCCGCTCGAGGACATCCGCGCCAGCCTGAGCTATCTCGCCGCCATCCCGGTGCGCGGCCACCTGCTCCAGGTGCTCGACCCGGCGGAGGCGCTGCTGCCCTATAGCGGCCGGGTGCGGTTCCGCGGGGTGGAAGCCGAGGGCGACACGCTGGTGCCGCAGGTGGAGGGCATTCGCGACGCCTATGCCGCCGCCCTGGCTGCCCAGCAGAGCGGCCTCTCCGCCCTGTGCCGCGCCGCGGGCTGGGGCTTCGGCACCCATCGCACCGACGCGCCGCCGGAACGCGCCCTGCTCGGCCTCTACACCGCGCTGAGCGGAGTCGCGTGAGCAACGCGCGGAGAAACGACTCGTGAGCAACGCGCGGAGAAATGACCCGTGAGCAACGCGCGGAGAAATGACCCATGATCTTCGCCGCCCCTTGGGTGCTGGGCGCCCTGGTGGTCCTGCCCGCGCTCTGGTGGCTGCTGCGGGTAACGCCGCCTTCGCCGCGGGTGCAGGATTTTCCGGCCATCCGCCTGCTCGCCGGGCTGCGCGCGCGCGAGGAGACCGCCGCCCGCACGCCGCTGTGGCTGCTGCTGCTGCGCACCATCGCGGCCGCGCTGCTGATCATAGGCCTGGCGCGCCCGGTGCTGGACGCCGCCGCGGCGCTGCCCGGCAGTGGGCCGCTGATCCTGGTGCTGGACAATGGCTGGGGTGCGGCGGCCGACTGGGGCGCGCGCATGACTGCGGCCAACGACGCCCTGCAGCGCGCCGAGCGCGCCGGCCGCCCCGTCGCCCTGCTCACCACCGCCCGCTCGGGGCAGAACACAGCGCCGCTGCTCAGCCCCGCCATGCCGGCCGCCGAGCTGCGCCCGCGCCTGGCCGCGCTGCATCCCGAGGCGTGGCCGCCCGACCGCGCCGCCGCCGCCCACGCCCTGGCCGGCGCCAAGGGCAGCGTGGTCTACGTCTCGGACGGGCTGGCTGCTGGCGACCCGAAGGCGGACGCGGCGTTTTCGGCGGCTTTGCGCGCCGCCGGCCCGGTGATCGAAATCGCACCCGGCGCGCCCACCGCCCGCGTGCTGCTGCCGCCCCGCAGCGAGGCCGACCGGGTGGTCGCCCGAGCCGCCCTGCTGCCGCAGCCCGCGCCCACCGACCTCGCCGTGCTGGCGCAAAGCGGCGACGGGCGCACCCTGGCCCGCGCCACCGCGCATGTGCCGCCCGGCGCCACCGAGGCCGAGCTGCCGATCGTGCTGCCGCCGGAGCTGCGCAACCGCCTCACCCGCCTGGTGGTGGAAGGCCCGGCCAGCGCCGCTGGCGTGTTCCTGCTGGACGAAGGCTTCCGCCGCCGCCCGGTTGGCTTGGTCACCGCCGAAGCGGGGGCGGATACGCCGCTGGTGGGCTCACTCTACTACCTCGAGCAGGCGCTCGCGCCCTTCACCGAGCTGCGCCACGGCGACCTGCACACGCTGCTCTCCCGCGACATCGCCGTGATCGTTCTGGCCGACCGGCCGCTCACCCCGGCCGAGGCGCCCGAACTGGCCGCCTGGGTGGAGAAAGGCGGCCTATTGCTGCGGTTTGCCGGGCCGCGCACGGCCGAGCCGCAAGACGACGAGATCGGCGAGGCCGCCGCCCCCGATCCGCTGCTGCCCGAGCGCCTCCTGGCCGAGGACCGTCAATTGGGCGGCGCGCTGTCCTGGAGCCAACCCGCGCGGCTCGCCCCGTTCCCCGCCAGTTCGCCCTTCGCGGGCCTGACCGTGCCCGAGGAGGTTACCGTGAACCGCCAAGTCCTGGCCGAACCCTCCGTCCAGCTTGCCGACCACACCTGGGCGCGCCTGGTGGACGGCACGCCGCTGGTGACGGAAGCCCCGCGCGGTGCCGGGCGCATCGTGCTGTTCCACGTCACCGCGAACGCGGATTGGTCGAACCTGCCGCTCTCCGGCCTGTTCCCCGAGATGTTGCGGCGGCTGGTGGCGCTGTCGGCCGGCGTGTCCGGCGCGCCCGAGACGGGGCCGCTCAGCCCGGCGGAGGCGCTGGACGGGTTCGGCGTGCTCGGCACTCCGCCGCCTGCCGCGATCGGGCTGGCTGGCGCCGCGTTCGCCACGACGCAGGTCTCGCCGGAGCATCCGCCGGGGTTGTATGGGCCGGAAGCCGGGCGCCGGGCGCTGAACCTCAGCAACGCCATGCCGCCCTTGGCTGCCGCTGGGTCGATCCCGGGCGCCTCGCAACTGTCGCTGACCAGCGGCACGCATGAGCGGGCGATCGGCCCGTGGCTGGTGGCCGCCGGGCTGGCGCTGCTCGCCATCGACCTGCTGCTCGCGCTGCGGCTGCGCGGTCTGTTGCGGCCCGCGATGGCTGCGGCGGTGTTGCTGATCATCGCCGCGCCGCCGAGCCACGCCCAATTGCCCAACCCGCCTTGGAAGGCCGCGCTGGAAACCCGGCTGGCCTATATCGTCTCGGGCGACCCCAGCGTGGACGCGATGGCGCGGGCGGGCTTGGCGGGGCTTTCGGCCTATGTCAACGCGCGCACGGCCGCCCATCTCGGCGACCCCTCCGGCCTCACCCCCGGCGTGGACGATCTCAGCTTCTATCCGCTGCTGTATTGGCCGGTGGTGTCGAGCCAGCCGCTCAACCCTGCGGCGGTCCAGGCGCTCAACGACTTCATGCGCGACGGCGGCATCATCGTGATCGACAGCCGGGGCGACCCGACCCTGCTGCGCACCGCCGCCATCGGGCTGTCCATCCCGCCGCTCACCCCGCTCACCACGGAGCATGTCCTGTCCCGAGCCTTCTACCTGCTCAGCGAATATCCCGGCCGCCTGGTGGGCGACACCGTGTGGGTGCAGCGCCAGGGCGACCGCAGCAATGACGACGTGAGCCCGGTGGTGATCGGCTCCAACGATTGGGCGTCGGCCTGGGCGGTGGACGGCAACGGCCACACCTTGCTCGATTTGGACGGCGGGCCGCGGCAGCGCACCTTGGCCTACCGCTTTGGGGTGAACCTCGTGATGTACGCGCTGACCGGCAACTATAAGGGTGACCAGGTGCACGTGCCGCACATCCTGGAACGGCTGGGCCAGTAGACATGCAGGCGATCAGCGCGATCCGCTTCGTCCCCACTCTGCCCTGGCCGCTGCTCGCCGGGCTTGCCGCCCTGTGCGTGCTGGCCTTGGCGCCGGCGCTGTGGCGGCGTGCACGCGGCTCGCTGCTGCGGCTGCTGTCCTTCGCCGTCGTGCTGCTGTGGCTGTCTGGCCCCCGCCTGGTGCAGGAAACCCGCGACCCGCTGAACGACATCGCCGTGATGGTGGTGGATAAGACCGACTCCATGGGGGTCGCCAACCGGGGCGCGCTGGTGGACGCCGCCGCTGCCAAGCTCACCACCGAAGCCGCGCAAATCCCCGGCCTCGAGCTGCGCACCGTCACCGTGCCCGAGGGCGGGCATGACGGCACAAGGCTGTTCACCGCGCTCGACCGTGCGCTGGCCGACATCCCGCGCTCCCGCCTGTCCGGCGTGGTGATGCTGACCGACGGGCAGATCCACGACATCCCGGCCAACCCGCCGCCCGCCCCGATCCACGTGCTGCTCCCCGGCGCGGGCGAGCAGACCGACCGCCGCATCCGCGTGGTGGAGGCGCCCGCCTACGGCATCGTCGGCAAATCCGTCACCCTGCGCGTCGCGGTGGACGATCTTGGCGTGGGTGACGCCGGCGCCACCACCACGCTCACCATCCGCCGCGATGGGGACCCGCCGCAGGTGGAGCGCATCCCGGTCGGCCAGGTCGAGCCGATCGACGTGCCGATCACCCGCGCCGGCCCGACCGTGCTGGAGCTTACCGCCGCTCCCTTGGCGGGCGAGGTCAGCGACCTCAACAACCACGCGGTGGTCTCGATCAACGGCGTGCGCGACCGGCTGCGCGTGCTGCTGGTGTCGGGTGAGCCGCATGCCGGCGAACGCACCTGGCGCCGCCTGCTGAAAGCCGACCCGGCGGTCGACCTGGTGCATTTCACCATCCTGCGCCCGCCGGAAAAGGACGACATGACGCCGCTGAACGAGCTGGCGCTGATCGCCTTCCCGGTGCGCGAGCTGTTCCAGGTCAAGATCAAGGAATTCGACCTGATAATCCTGGACCGCTTCTCCAACCAGGGCATCCTGCCGGCGCCGTACCTGCGCAACATCGCCGACTATGTGCGGAACGGCGGGGCGCTGCTGCTCTCGGTCGGGCCGGAGTTCAGCGGCCCGTCCTCGCTCGCCTACAGCCCGCTGGCTCCCGTGCTGCCGGCCGAACCGCTGAGCGGCGGCGCGGGCACGCTGGACGGTCCGTTCCGCCCTCAGGTGACCGCGCTGGGCGAGCGCCATCCCGTCACCGCCGGGCTGCCCGGCGACAAGCCCGGCGGCGTGCCGAATTGGGGCCAGTGGTATCGCCGGCTGCAGCCCAACAGCTCGCGCGGGCAGGCCGTGATGAGCGGGCCGGACGGGCAGCCGCTGCTGTTGCTGGACCGCGTCGGCCAGGGCCGCACCGCCCTGCTGCTGTCCGACCAGATCTGGCTGTGGTCGCGCGACCACGAAGGCGGCGGGCCGCAGGCCGAGCTGCTGCGGCGGGTGGCGCACTGGTTGATGAAGGAGCCGGCGCTGGAGGAAGAGGCGCTCACCGCGTCCATCGCGGAGGCGACCCTGCATGTCGAGCGGCGCACCACGCTGGATAGCCCGCCGCCGCCGATCACGGTCACCTCGCCGAGCGGCAAGACGACCACGCTCACTTTGCAGTCGGCCGGGCCGGGGCGAGCCGCCGGGTCGGTTCCGGCGGCCGAACCCGGGGTGTGGCGCGCCACCGACGGCACCCGCACCGCCTTTGCCGCGGCCGGCACTGCCAACCCGCTAGAGATCGCCGACCTGCGCGCCTCGGCCGAGCACATCACTCCGATCGTCCGCGCGTCCGGCGGCAGCGTGCACTGGCTCGAGCCCGGCGGCGCGCCGGAGTTGCGCATGGTGGAGGCGGACCGCGCGACCTCTGGCAGCGGCTGGATCGGCCTGCGCCGCAACCACGACCACATCGTGACGGGACTGGACGCGATCCCCCTGCTCCCCGCCTGGGCCGCGTTGCCGCTGTTGTTGGGCCTGATCCTGGTCGCCTGGCGCCGCGAGGGGGTGGGTTAGAGGGATCTCCCTCTCCTGGCGGGAGAGGGAAATATACCGGGGCCTAGGAGCGTGTCTGTGTAACGGCTGAAACTTCTCGACAAATCCGTTGCGTGCTGATTCGCTGCTGGTATGACGAAGAGCTTTCGCCCCTGGCGTGTCGATGAGACGTGGTTGTTGCCGCCCTCGGTGCAGAACTTTGTACCGGCTGGCCACGCAGCGCATCTTGTGCGCGATATCGTGCGCGAGGAACTGGACCTTGGCGCCATCCTCTCGACCTATACCGAGGCACGGGGCTTCCCACCGTATCACCCCGGCATGATGGTGGCGTTGCTGCTCTATGCCTACAGCCAGGGGGTCTACTCCTCCCGCCGGATCGCGCGTGGCTGCGAGGAGCGGTTGGATTTCCAGGCGGTCACGGCCCTGAACCGGCCGGACTTTCGCACCATCAGCGAGTTCCGCCGCCGTCACCTAACGGCGTTGGGCGACCTGTTCGTTCAGGTGCTGGCGCTGTGCCAACGTGCTGGGCTGGTCGGGCTAGGCCACGTCGCCGTGGATGGCACCAAGCTGCGTGCCAACGCGTCCAAGCACAAGGCGATGAGCTACGAGCGCATGGTGAAGGCTGAGGACGAGTTGGCAGCAGAGGTGAAAAGCTGGCTCGACAAGGCAGATAAAATCGATGCGACCGAAGATGCCGAGCACGGTCTCAACCAGCGCGGTGACGAGACGCCGAGTTGGATGGCCGACAAGCAGCAGCGGCTGGCCCGCATCCGGGCGGCCCGCGCCGCACTCGAGGCCGAGGCACAAGCCGCCGCCGCCGAGAAAGAAGCCGCTCGCCCAGAGCCTGGCACCAACGCGGATGGCACGCCCTCCAAGCGGCGGGGTCCAAAGCCCACACGCCCACCCGGCACGCCGGAGCCGACCGCACAGCGAAACTTCACCGACCCCGAGAGCCGGATCATGCTGGGCCGCGACGGGTTTATCCAGGGCTATAACGGCCAGGCCGCGGTGGACGCCAAGCACCAAATCATTGTGGCCCACCGCCTGACGCAGTGCGCATCGGACCAAGACGGCTTGCTGCCCCTGCTCGACGCCACCGCAGCCAATGCCGGGCGGCTGCCCGACGAGGTGTCGGCCGATAACGGCTTTTGCTCGGAAGCCAATCTCGCCGGTCTGGTCGAGCGCGGCGTGCGCGGTTATGTCGCGACCGGACGCGCAAAACATCCTGCTGGTGGTAAATCGAACAGCGGTCCACTGACTGTTGCCATGCGCCGAAGACTCCGCCAGGGCGGCCACCGAAGCCGCTACCGGCTGCGCAAGCATATCGTCGAGCCCATATTCGGCCAGATCAAAGCCGCCCGCAGTTTTCGCCAACTCCTCCTACGCGGTGTCGAGAAGGTCACCTGCGAATGGGCGTTGATCTGCACCGCCCACAACCTCGCAAAGCTCACCGCATGAGGGGAGCCATGCCGCGCGTGCCAAAACCGCACGCCTTACTACAACCAGGCAAACAGTTACCGAGACACGCTCCTAGCTGTCGAAATGCACGATCTGGTGGGTCGCAAGGTCGATCGTCACGTGGTCGTCCGGGGTCTTGGAGTGCAAGCCGTCGTCGGACGGGTGATACTCGATGCTCAGTTGGGTCGTCGTCACGATGATGCGCAGGTAGCCATTGTCGGTCTGGTCGTAGCTCTCCAAGGTCACGGTGTCGGTGTCGGTCGGGATGGTGAGTGGCGTGCGCAAGGGCGGGTCGGTGGGCTTGGTCAGGGTCTGCGGCTTGCTGTGCCCACCGCCGCCCGCGATGATGTAGGGGATCAGCATCGATCCCCGCGCCCGGGTGTAGCGCTGGTAGTTGTGCGCATGCGCCGACAGGATGGCATGCGGCCACACCCCCACCTGGTCGCAAATCGTATCGATCTGCTGCCGCATGGCCGTGGACGAGCCGTGCCCGCGCTCGCCCGCAAGCGTGTAGGCGGGGTGGTGATGCGCCAGGATCAGCGCGCCGGCGAACGCCTCTTGCTTCACCCGTGCGAGCGCTGCCTCGAGATAGGTGAGCTGCACGTCGGTGAGGCCGGGGAACTTGCCGTCCTGGGTGGAAATCACGCCCGGGTCCTCGAGCGTGCCACTGTAGATCGCCAGGATGCGCAGGAACGGCGCCTCGAAGGTGTAGTAGACGCCGGGCTGGATTTGCGCCGTGCGGTCCAGGCCGCCCGATTCCGGCGTGTGCTCGAACTGCTCGGCGCAAAAGTTGCGCAGCCAAGCGTCCAGCGACTTGGCCGTGGTGTTCGGCGCCACCATGCCGTCGTGATTGCCGGCAAGGCCGAAGATCGGCGCCGGATAGTTGCGATAGGCGTCGTAGAACTGGTCGTAGTAGTATTGGGCCTCGCCGAAGTTGTAGATGACGTCACCAAGATGGAAGAAGAATCGCGGCTGCTGGTCGCTCGCGTCGGTGAAGTCGGCCACCATCTTGTCGGTGACTTTCTCCTGCAGCGCCGGGCCCTTGACGTTGCCGGTGTCGCCCACGGAGTGGAACACCAGCCGGCCTGCCGCCGTCACTTTCTTCTCGAGATCGGCTCCCGACTGCCCATACAGCGCCGCCATGGTCAGGATCGGCTCGGCGCCGCCGCGGGAGGCGGGGAATGGCAGGGACTGCAGCTCGCCCGCGCGGCCCTCTTCGTCGAGCACCTTGTAGGCGGCATCGTCATTGCCGTGCTTGACCGAGTAGGTCGGCGGCACCTCGCTCACTTCCGGCTGGGCGAACCGCGGCTCGGACGCCGGCACCGTGGCCGAGTTGTCGACTGGGTCCATCTGTGCGGGCGTTGCCGGGGTGCTGACCTTGGGCGGGGAGCCCGTCTTTTTGTGGTTGCGCGCAGTCATGGCGTCCTCCAGCGAACTTTTGGGCGCGAGCTGTAGCGGTTGCAGCAAGACCGTTTCAATGACGGCACGATGACATATGTCATCTCGGCTTCCCGGGTCGACTAGGGTGTTAATTGTGGCAGCCACCCTCACCCTGACCCTCTCCCGCCAGCGGGAGAGGGAATTTAAGGGGTGGCGGGCGGGAGATCGATCCAGGAGAGATGGCCGCCCTTGCCGGCGCCGGTGTCCAGGAACACGGCGCGGCCGCCAGAGCTGCCGACATGCACGTACGGCCGGCCGTTGGTGCTGCGGCGGTCGTGGCCGCAATACACCGTCACCCCGGGCGGGATGCGGTCGACCCAGCGCAGCACGCGCTCGGGGTAGCCGTCGGGCTGGGTGCGCCCCGTGGTCTGGCCGAACAGCGCGCGGGAGAGCGCGGTGTCGACCCGGCCCAAGCCAGGGGGCGGGGCTTGCTCGAGCATCGCGGTGTGGAAGCCGCCATGCACGAACACGCGGTCGCCATGCACGATCCAGGCGGGGGCGCGGGTGATCGCGTCCAACGCGCGTTCGCGCAGGCTGGGCGGCAGTTGGGTGAGGGTCTGCTCGAGCGCGGGGTCGATGCGCACGGGCAGGCCGCCGAGCGCGCGGCCCAGTTTGCGGTCGTGGTTGCCGAGCAGGAAGATGCCG
This sequence comes from Acetobacteraceae bacterium, assembly GCA_965198565.1. Lineage (GTDB taxonomy): Bacteria > Pseudomonadota > Alphaproteobacteria > Acetobacterales > Acetobacteraceae > LMUY01. The sequence goes on from OZ240665.1 coordinate 1,180,466, forward strand.
CGGCCCTCGTCCACCAGGCGGAGCGCCATGTCGAGCGCGCCGGCGCTGTCCGGGCCGCTGTCGGTCAGGTCGCCGAGCTGGACGATGAAGCGGTCGGTCTCGGTGGCGAAAGCGAAGGCGCGGGCGTCGCCATGGACGTCGCCCACGACGCGGATGGGCTGACCCGGCGGGATCATCACGCGGCTTCCCGCATGGCTCGGAAGGCGGCGAGGGCACGGTCCCTGCCTTCGACCAGGCCGACCAGGGGGCGCGGGTAGCTGCGGCCGAGCTCGACGCCGGCTTGCTGGAGCACGTCGGGTGCTGCGTCCCATGGGGCGTGGATGGCGCGATCGGGCAGCTTGGCGAGCTCGGGCACCCAGCGGCGGATATAGGCGCCCGCCGGGTCGAACTTCTCGCTCTGGGTCACCGGGTTGAAGACGCGGAAGAACGGCGAGTTGTCGGTGCCGCAGCCGGCGATCCACTGCCAGGACTGGGCATTCACCGCCAGGTCGCCGTCGACCAGCGTGTCCCAGAACCAGCGCTCGCCGTCGAGCCAGGAGACCAGCAGGTGCTTGACCAGGTAGGAGGCGGCGATCATGCGGACGCGGTTGTGCATCCAACCGATATGCCAGAGCTGGCGCATTCCTGCGTCAACAATCGGCACGCCGGTGCGGCCCTGTTGCCAGGCGCGCAGGCCGGTCTCGTCGCGCCGCCAGCGCAGGCGGCCAAACTCGGTGCGCATCGGGGCTTCCGGGATGTGGGCGTTGTGCCACAATAGGTTGGCGCTGAATTCGTGCCACAGCAGCTCGGCCAGGTAGCGCTCGAGCCCGTCGCCGGAGCCGGCTTGCAGCGCCCAGTGCCAGAGTTGCGCCGGGGAGAGTTCGCCCCAGTGCAGGTGAGGCGAGAGCATCGAGGTGAGGTCCTCGCCCGGGGTGTTGCGGCCGTCGTGATACTGGTTGAGCAGCTCCTTCATGAAGCGCTGGGCGCGGGCACGGGCGCCCGCCTCGCCGGGCTGCCAGGTGTCGCGCAAACCGCCGGCCCAATCGGGCTTGGTGGGCAGCAGGCGCCAGGAGCCGAGCGTGTCGGATGGTGCGGAGACGCTCTCGAGGCGCTTGGGCGCGGGCACGGGCTTGGGCGGGTGACCCTTGGCGCGGGCGGCGCGGGCGAACGGGGTGTAGATGCCGTAAGGGCCGCCGGTCTTGGTGCAGATGGTGCCCGGGTCGTAGAGCAGGCTGCTGCGGTGCAGACGCAGGGGCACGCCGCCCGGCAGCGCGCTCGCGACCGCCTGCTCCTGGGCGCGCGCCCAGGGCTCGACGCAGCCGCCGGCGTGCACCGCAACCGCGTTGGTGCTGCGGGCCAGCTCGGGGATGATGGCGGCAGCCTCGCCTTGGCGCAGCACCAAGGGGGCGCCGAGTGCCGCGAGGTCGTGGCCGAGCGAGGCGAGGCTGCCATGCAGCCACCAGCGATGCGCCCCGCCCATCGCCCATTCGCCCGCCGCTGCGTCGTCCAGGACGTAGACGGGCAGGACCGGACCGTCGCTTGCGGCCGCAAGCAAGGCTGCATTGTCCGCCACCCGGAGGTCCTGCCGGTACCAGACCAGCGACACACCCTTTGCTTGCTTGCCGGCCCCGCCCGTCCCGCTTGTCATGTCTCGCAATGTGATACGGCGATGGCGTAGCGGCAATGTCGCTGGCGGTTTTAGACGGCTGCCATCGCTATGGATTGAGCAAGCGTGAACGCGAACAAACGGTCGCGGCCGAGCAGGAAGGCGCGGCCGCCGGCGGGGAACAGCCGCGCGATGGCGGGGTGGCGGATGTCGAGCCCGCCGGTGAAGGCGCCGAACGCCGGCAGCATCAGCCGGTGCGGCCCGGCGACGAAGCAGGGCCGGGTGATGGTCTGCGCGCGCGTGGCGACGCTCGCCTTGGGGTGGTGATGGCCGCACACCTCGGCCGCCCCGCCGCTGGCCTGGTGGCGGAACACGATGCCGTCGGCCTCCCACCACTCGGCGGTTTCGCCCGGAACGCCCTCTGGCGGGAGTGGGTCGTGGTTGCCGAGCAGCCAGAGGAAGCGATGGGCGGTGGCCATGGCGGCGAGGCGGGCGGCGTCCTGCGCGAGCAGGCGGGTGGGGCCGGCCGGGTCGTGGAAGCTGTCGCCGAGGGCGACCACGGTGTGGGGGTTGTAGCGGCGGAGCAGCAAAGCGAGGCGGTCGAGCGTGGCGCGGGTGTCCCAGGGTGGGACCAGGTGGCCGCGCACGGCGCAGGCGGATCCCTTCTCGAAGTGGAGGTCGGCGACGGCGAGGAGGTGGCGCTCCGGCCACCAGAGCGCGCCCGCCGGGTCGAGCATCAGGCGGTGCCCGGCGAGGTGGATGGGGGCGGCGGTGGTCATGGCGCTGTTGCCACTCTTCTCCCTTTCCCTCTCGGAGAGGGTCGGGGTGAGGGGGCTTGCGGCACACGGCCGCCTGATTGAGGTGCGAGCGGCACACCCTCACCCCGGCCCTCTCCCGCAGGCGGGAGAGGGAGATCGGACTGGGGATGGGGAGGTAGGATGCGTCCCTTTCGTTGCAGCACGGCCAGGTTGGCGCGGTGCACCGGGTGCACCCGCATCGGCGCCTGCGAACTCTCGCGCTCGCCGGTCGCCTCGGCCACCAGCGCCTCGGTCTCGGCGAGCAGCGCGTCCTCGTCTTCGTTGGTGCGGACGAACTCGCGGCCGATGTCCAGCAGCACCGGGACCGCCAGCGGGGACACCCGCGGCAAGCTCACGGTGCGCACATGCCCGGCAACCCGCGCCAGCATTTCGGCCAGGCGGCCGACATCGGTCAGCCCCCTTGCCGCGTCCGCTCGGGTGGCGCGGAGCAGGATGTGGTCGGGCTGGTGGCGGCGCAGCACGTCGTAGATCAGGTCGGTGCTCACCGTGACCTGGCGGCGGGTGCGGTCGGCGCCGGGTTGCGAACGGTCCACCAGGCCGGCGATCACCGCCACGTTGCGGAACGTGCGGCGCAACAGCGAACTCTCCGCCATCCAGGCCTCGAGGTCATCCCCCAGCATGTCCTGCGCGAACAGCTCGGCCATGTCGCCGGGCTCGTTGGCGGACCAGACGGCGATCACGTAGTCGGTGGCGACGAAGCCGAGCGGGGCGAGGCCGGCGCGCTCCATGCGGCGGGTCAGCAGCATGCCCAGCGTCTGGTGCGCGTTGCGGCCCTCGAAGCAGTAGGCGACGGTGTACCAGCGGCCGTTGCGGGGGAACACCTCCACCATCAGCTCGTCCGGGCCTGGCAAGGTGGAGCGCTGCTGCTGCAGCGCCAGCCACTCGCGCACCGGCTCCGGGAAGGCGCTCCAGCACGCCGGGTCGTGCAGCATGGCGCGGACGCGGGCGGCCAGGTTGGTGGTGAGCGGATACTTGCCGCCGGCATAGGCGGGCACCATCGGCTCGCCGCTGCCGCCCAGCGCGCATTCCACCGTGGTCTCGCGGATGCGCAGGTAGCGCAGCAGGCGGCCGGCGAACATGAAGGTGTCGCCGGGCACCATCATGTTGACGAAGCTCTCCTCGATCTCGCCCAGGTTGCCGCCGCCCTTGGCCCCGGCGAGGCGGACCTTCAGCAGCGGCATCTCCACGATGGTGCCGATGTTCATGCGGGCCTGGCGGGCGACGCGCTCGGAGCGGACCTGGATGCGGCCGTCGGCGTCGCGGAACAGCTTGCGGTAGCGCTCGTAGGCGGCCAGCGCGTAGCCGCCGTCCTCGACGAAGCCGAGCACGTCCTCGAAGGTGGCGCGGGGCAAGCCGGCGTAGGGCGCGGCATGGGTCACTTCGGCGTAGAGGTCGTCGGGCGAGATGGGTGCGGCGGCCGCCATGAGCAGGATGTGCTGGGCCAGCACGTCGAGCCCGCCGGGGCGGGGCGGGTCGCCGTCCAGCTCGTTCGCGGCCACGCCCTGGATGGCGGCCTCGCATTCCAGCACCTCGAAGCGGTTGGCGGGCACGAGCACGGCGCGGCTGGCCTGGTCCATGCGGTGGTTGGAGCGGCCGACCCGCTGCAGCAGGCGCGACACGCCCTTGGGTGCTCCGACTTGGATCACCTGCTCCACGCCGCCCCAGTCGATCCCCAGGTCCAGCGAGGAGGTGGCCACCACCGCGCGCAAATCGCCCCGCGCCATGGCGGCTTCGACCCGGCGGCGCTGCGCGATGTCCAGGCTGCCGTGGTGCAGCGCGATGGGGAGGGTGGCCTCGTTCAGCTTCCACAACGCCTGGAACAGCAGCTCGCCCTGGGCGCGGGTGTTGACGAACACGATGGTCATGGCCGCCGCAGCGATCCGCTCCAGGATCACCGCGGCGGAGGCGAGCCCCATGCGGCCGGACCAGGGCACGCGCTCCTCGCCGAGGCAGATGTCGAGCTGCGGCGGAGCGCCTTCGGGCACCTCGATGCGGCGGACGGGGGCGCCGCAGCCGACATAGTCCGCGATGGCGTCCTTGTAGGCGACGGTGGCGGAGAGCCCGACTCGGCGCGCCGCGGGCGCCAGGCTGGCGAGACGGGCGAGGCAAAGCGCCAACTGGTCGCCGCGCTTGGTGCCGGCGAGGGCATGCACCTCGTCCACCACGACGGCGCGCAGGCCCGCGAACAGGGTGGGCGCGGCGGCCTGGCTGAGCAGGAGGGCGAGGCTTTCCGGCGTGGTGAGCAGGATGTTCGGCGGCCGCTCCTTCTGCCGCGCGCGCCGGGCCACGGGGGTGTCGCCGCTGCGGGTCTCGACGGTGATGGGCAGCCCCATCTGCTGGATGGGTGCGACCAGATTGCGCGCGACGTCGGTGCCGAGCGCCTTCAGCGGCGAGACATAGAGCGTGTGGATGCCGTCTTGCGGCTGGGCGGCAAGCTCCAGCAGCGAGGGCAGGAAGCCGGCGAGGGTCTTGCCGCCGCCAGTGGGGGCGATGAGCAGGGCGGTTTCCCCCGCGGCGGCGGCGTGGAGCATGGCGAGCTGGTGCGGGCGCGGCGCCCAGCCCCGGGCAGCGAACCAGGCGCAGAACTGTTCTGGAAGTGTTCCTGACACGCGGTACACATAGGGTGAAACAAGGGCGCGGGCTAGTCGTTCCTGGCGGCTGCCTGTAGCGTCCGGGCGAACAGGGAGCGCACCACATGATCCACGTCATCGCCATTCTCACGGCCCAGCCGGGTCAGCGCGCTGCGGTGCTCGAGGCGTTCCACGCCAACATGCCGGCGGTTCATGCCGAAGCGGGCTGCGTCGAATATGGCCCGGTGACCGACGCGCCAGATGCCGGGCCGATCCAGACCAAGCTCGGCGAGGACACGTTCATGGTGGTCGAGAAGTGGGAGAGCCTCGATGCGCTGAAGGCTCACGCGGCCTCGCCGCACATGGCGGAGTATGCCCAGAAGACCAAGCCGATGCTCGCCAGCCGGGTGGTGCACGTGCTGAACGACGCGTAAGTCCGGGTTAGGACGTGCGTTTGGCCGACTGGAGCGCCGAGCTTTCCAGTGCGATGGGGCTGGACATCAGACGAGCGAACTCGGCCCGTGTCGCGGAAACGTGAGCCACCAGGGCGTCGATGAACACGCGCGCCTTGATGGGCAGGCCACGGTGGCTGGGATAGAGCGCGAACGCGTTGGCCGTGGCCGGGCCGAGGCCGGGCAGGATGCGGGTCAGCTCACCCCGGCCGATCGACTCGGCGGCCATGAAGTCCGGTAATTGCCCGATGCCGGCGCCATTGGTCAGCACGCCCCGGAGCAGGACGGGGTCGGGCAGCACGGCGCGCGCGTGGAGCACGACTTCCTCGATCCGGCCGGCCTCATTGCCGAACGACCACGTCACTTCGGGGCCGACAAGACCCAAAATCTCGTGCTGAGCCAGGTCGGCCATGCTGCCCGGCGCACCGTGCGCGGCGACGTAGCGAGGGCTGGCGCAGGTCCAAAGCTCCACGGTCGCGAGGCGGCGCCCCACCATGGCAGTCTCCGGCAACGGGCTGAGCCGGATGAACAGGTCGGCGTCTCCGGCGCTGAGTTCGTTCCAACTGGCCTCGCGTTCGAGCACGACGTCCACTTCCGGGTAGCGCGCGAGGAAGTCTGGCAGCATGGGCGTAATCGTGCCGAGGGCGAAAGCGTATGGCACGCTCACCCGCAGCGTGCCCTGCGGCAGGCCGGCGTAGCGGCCCAGCGCGGCCTCGGCTTCGTCCACCTCGTTCATGATCCGCTCGGCAAGCGGCAATAGCAGGTGCCCCGCGTCGGTCAGGCGCAGGTGCCGGGTGGAGCGCTCCACCAGCGTGCTGCCGACGGCCGCTTCCAGCCGGGCCAGGGCGCGGCTGACCGAGGACTTGGGTGCGCCGAGCGCGCGGGCCGCGGCGGAAATGCTCCCCAGCTTGGCCAGGCGGACGAAGGCGCGAATATCGGACAGCTCCATCATCGCTCGTGCCCCACTTCGATCCGCCGCCTGTAGGCTCATCGACTGGAGCGATTCAAGGTTGGAACGTGGTGTCCACTCTTCGCCAGCTCATGGCGCGGCTTACGGGCCGTAACGCCGGGTCTCCGCCTCCCCGAGTACGGACGGGCCGAACGCCTCGGGAGACGCGGCGAGGCTAGAAGCTCTGGCCGCCGTCTACCACCCAGGTTTGGCTGGTGCACATGCGGCTGTCCTCGGCGGCGAGCCACAGCGCCATGCGGGCGATGTCCGGCGGGTAGAGCTTCTCCTGCAGGCATTGCTGGATCATCAACTGCCGCTCGGCCTCGGGGGTGAGCCATAGCTCCACCTGGCGCTGCGTCATGATCCAGCCTGGGATGATGCAGTTCACCCGGATGCGGTCGGGGCCCAGGTCGCGGGCGAGGCCGCGGGTGAGGCCCTCGATGCCGGCCTTGGCGGTGGTGTAGGCCGGCATGCCGCCCTGGCCGAGGTGCCAGCTCACCGAGCCCATGGTGATGATCGACCCGGCGCCTGCCGCCCGCATCATCGGCGCCACCGCTTGGGCGGCGAAGAACTGGTGGTGCAGGTTCATCGCCAGCCGGTCGTGCCAGTAGTCGAGCGTCACATCCTCGAGCTTGTGGCGCTCGTCATGGGCGGCGTTGTTGATCAGCACGGTGATGTTGCCGAGGCGGCGGCCGGCCTCGGCGATGGCCGATTGCAGCGCCGGGATCTCGCGCAGGTCGAGCGCGGTGAACCAGGGCTCGGGCAGGCCCTCGGCGGCGAGGCGCCCGGCCAGGTCGCGGCCTTCGTCTGCCTTGAGGTCGACGAAGGCCACCTGGGCGTGCTGGCGGGCGAAATGCTCCACCAGCGAGGCGCCGATGCCGGTGGCGCCCCCCGTGATGAACACGACGCGGCCGTGCAGGCTAGGGTAGGTGGCGAACTCGCTCATCGTGGCGTCTCCGGTTCGCGCAGGGATCGGTATTCGCGGCGGACGATGTCCATCAGCTCGGCGACCGAGGTGGACCGGGCATCATTCTCATACGTCACCGTGCCGCGTTGCATCAACATGATGCGGTCGGCGATTTCCAGCGTCTGCCCATAGTTGTGCATGATCATGATGATCGACAGGTTGCCGGCCGTTTTCAGCCGCAGGATCAGGTCGATGATCAGCCCGGCCTCGCGCGCGCCCATGGCGGCCAAGGGCTCGTCGAGCAGCAGGACGCGGGCGTTGGAGTTCACCGCGCGCGCCACCGCGATGGCCTGGCGCTGCCCGCCGGAGAGCCGCTCCACCGGCAACGTGACGGAGGGGATGTTCACGCCGATCTGCTCGAGGCAACGCTCGGCCGCCTGCTTCATGGCGCGGTTGTTCAGCAGCCGGAATGGCCCTGGGTATAGGATTTCCCTATTTAGGAAGAGATTGTGGTAGACGCTGAGCGAGTTGGCCAGCGCCAAGTCCTGATACACGCACTCGATGCCCAGTGAGCGGGCGTGGTCGACCGAGCGCAGAGCGGTGGGCTCGCCGGCGACGAAGAGCTGGCCCTCGGTCGGCGGCTGGAATCCGGTTAGGATCTTCATAAGCGTGGACTTGCCGGCGCCGTTGTCGCCCAGGATGCCGAGGATCTCGCCCTGGGCGAGGTGCAGGCCAACGCCGTTCAGCGCCGTCACCGCGCCGAAGCGCTTGACGATGCCTGCCGCGCGGAGCGCTTCGGGGCGGCTTGCGGGTGTGGCCGCCGGGACAGACGGAGCCAGGGCGGGCGCGCTCATGCCTGGCCCGTGCGGCGCAGGCGGCCGACATGGATGTTGAACAGCATCGCCGCCAGGATGGCCGCCCCCAGGATGATGTTGAAGGTGAAGGCGTTGATGCCGATCAGGGTGAAGCCGTCGCTCAGCACGCCGAGCACGAAGGCGCCGATCAGCCCGCCCACGATGGTGCCGGACCCGCCGGCCAGCGGCGTGCCGCCGATCACCCCGGCGGCGACGGCGAGGAACATGATGCCGTTGCCGCCTGCCTGTGGGTCGATCGAGGATATGCGGAAGCCCTCCAGGATGCCGGTGAGCCCGGCGAGCAGGGCGGCGATCATGAAATTACCGATCTTGAGCCGGTTGACCCGGATGCCGGCTTCGGCGGCGCCTAAGGGGTTGGCGCCGGACGCGATCGTGTGCAGGCCCCAGCGGGTGCGGCGCAGCACGGTGTGCATGATCGCCACCACGCCCACGGCCCAGATGATCTCGCTGTAGCCCCAGGCCCCGAACACGGCGGCGAAGCCCGCGTTGTCGGGCGTTTCCACCGGCGTGCCGCGCGAGATCGTGAGGGTGACGCCGTTTAGCAGGAAGTTGGTGCCGAGCGTGGTGATGAACGAGGGGATGCGCAGTGTGACGGTGACGACGCCGTTGATCAGCCCCACCAGCGCGCTCACCAGCAGGCCGGCCAGCACGGCGAGCGGCAGCGGAGCTCCGGCCTGGTGCGAGAAATGCATGATGAACGGAGCGAGCGCGAACACCATTCCGGTCGATAGGTCGATCTCGCCGCCGATCATCAGCATGATCTCGCCACAGGCGATGATGGCGGCGGGGGCGACGAACTGGGACAGATTTTGCAGGCTGGCACCGCTCAGCAGGAAGTCGGTGTTGGCCCATTCGAAGTAGGCGACGAGCAGGATGGCGACGACCAGAATGGACAGCTCTGGCCATCGCAACACCGCGTCCAGCGCGTTGGACCGCGTGCGAGCCATCGCGGCTTATGTCCCGATCGGACCGGTGCGCGGCACGATCTCGGGCGTCTCGGAATTGCCTTCGTAGCGCGTCTTGGTGGTGAGGTAGGCGCCGACCGTCTCCTTGGTGACGAACTTGAGCCCGGTGTCGCAGCTCGCCGGGCCGACCAGCCCGCCCGAGGCCAGGAAGGCGAACATCTGCATCACGGTGTAGAACCCCTGCAGGTAGGGCTGCTGGTCGATGGTGAAGTGCATTGCGCCGGATTGGATGAGCTGCAGCGTGCGGGGCAGCAGGTCGAACCCGCCGCCGATCACGCCCTTGCCGGCCAGCCCGTACTTGCTCATGGCCTCGGCCACGGCCTGGGTGGTACCGCCGTCGACGGCGAACATGCCTTTGACGGTCTGGTGACCCAGGTAATAGGAGCCGACCTTGGAGATTTCCTCGTTGACGGTGGCGCCGGTGGCGATCACGTCGATGGTGTAGTTCTTGCCGGACTTCTTGAGCACGTCCTGCGCGCCGTCGATCCGCGGTTGGATGTTGAGCGCGCCCGGCGTGGCGATGAAGAGGGCGATCGGGCCGCCATCGACCAACTGCACGATGCGCTGGCCCATGAGTTGGCCGGCCTGGAACAGGTCCTGGCCGATATAGGCGAGGCGCTTGTTCGGGCTGCCTGCCGGCACGTCGCCGTTGTAGGCGAAGACGGGGATGCCGGCCTGCAGCGCGCGCTCGGTCGGGTCGTTGAACGCCCTTGGGTCGATCAGCGGCACGGCGATGGCGGCGGCCTTGGCCGCGATGGCGGCGTTCATGGCGTTGACCATCTCGGAGACGTCGGAATTGGCCGAGCCGGTCCATTGATGGTCGCAGCCCAACAGGGCGCAGGCATCGGCCAGGCCGTTCTGGGTGGGGACGAAGAACGGATTGGTGGTGACGTGGTTGACGAACACGAACCGCCAGCGTGGGTGGTTGGGGAACGGCCCGGCGTCGGCCGCCCGGGCCGTCCCGCCGCGGCCGAGCAGGCCAAGCGCCGTGCCCAGGGCCGCCGTACTCAACACGCCCCGACGGCGGACCCCGCCGACTTGGTCATCGCGGCATAGGCTGTCGCCGACGCCAATCACCTCATCATCAGTCTTGCTCATGAACCGCCTTCCTATCGGCATGGGCCATTGCGGCGCCCATTTTCGGCAGCACGCTGGCCACCGCGACGGCGACTGTCAAGGCGTTGGAGCTAGCGTTGGAGCCAGCGCTGGTTATTGCGGCAGCGCGGCAAATATCATTCGTTATACCGTGAGCAAACCAGCCACGCTGTAGCCAATCTTAGCCCACCCCGTCGACAGTTGTCGCAATTCTTACACCACGGCAAGATGCCCACGAGGTTTGCCAGCTCAACAAACAAATAAGTATCGTATCGCCGACGGCGCGACTGCTGGTCGCTGTGGCCATGCGGCAACATTGATCAGTAAACCTGTGGCGCTCACGACAACTGTGCTGGTTGAGAGAGATTGCACCTGCAGGTCGTGCCATGGTGATCGTCATCGTTGCGACACCCGGACTGAAACACCGAAGCAGCGAAGCGAGGGAGTGATTGAATGAACAATAAACAGACTGGGGGTTCGCGCACCGCGTGCGCTCTCGTAGCGCTGGCGGGGATTGCGACGTTGCTCGCCATGCCGGCCGCCAAGGCGCAGAATGTGAACAGCGGCGTCAGCATCGGGCCAAGCGAGGCTTTGTCGCCGCCCACCGCCCCGCCGCCGTCAGGGCCGGAGCACCTGATCACCCAGCTCGATCCGCTGCGGCAGCAACTGTCCAACTACGGCGTGACCCTGTTGGTCGACTGGGTGTCCGAGGTGCTCGGCAACCCGACCGGCGGCGTCAAGCAGGGTGCCACCTATGCGGGCCAGGTCGGCTTCGAAGCCGATATCGATTGGAACAAGCTGGCCGGCATCCCGGGCCTGACCACCCACACCGTCATCGTCAACCGCGAAGGCAGCAACGACGGAACGCTGGCCGGCGACAACCTGAACCAGACGCAGGAGATTTACGGCGCCGGCGGCGATACAGCGATCCACCTGGTGTATGCCTATGCGGAGGAAAGCCTGGTCGGCGGCCGGGTGGACATCGCGGTCGGCCGCATGCCGGAACTGAACGATTTCTCCGCCTCGCCGCTCTACTGCAACTTCATGAACAACTCGCTCTGCGGCAACCCGAAGGCGCTGCCCGAGAACGACATCGGCATCAGCTCCTATCCGGACGCGGTGTGGGCCGGGCGGGTGCGGGTGCGGCCGACGCCGGACACCTACATCCAGGCGGGCATCTACGAGACCAACCAGGGCCTCTATAGCTATACCAATTTCCGCACCGGCTTTAAGTTCGACGGCTCGCAAGACAGCGGCGTGACCCTGCCGATCGAGCTCGCGTACGAGCCGGTGATCGGGCCGAACCGGTTGCCCGGCCACTACAAGATCGGCTTTGCGCACGATACCAGCGACTACAACAAGTATCTCACCACGCCGACTGCGGTGCTGAGCGGAACCGGCGCCCACACCGGCCAGAAAGAGGAATGGTGGGCGCTGTTCGACCAGATGGTGCTGCGGACCGGCCCGGGCGCGACCGACGGCCTGGTCATTCTGGGTGGCTACACGCACGGCAACCCGGAATTTTCCGACTATGCCAACCAGGTGTTCCTGGGCGCCCTGTTGCACAATTTCTGGAAGGCGCGGCCACTGGACACCATCGGCGTGTTGTTCAACTACGCCAATGTCAGCGGCCAGCTTGGCAAGGAACAGGCGCTGGATATCGCTTACGGCCTGCCGATCGCCAATGGCGCGACGGGGATACAGACCCACCAGGAGCTCATCGAACTGAACTACGACATCCACGTCTTCCGCGGCGTGAACTTCGAGCCAGTGTTCCAATACTACTGGCGGGTGAATGGCCAGTCGAACATTCCGGACGCGGCGTTCCTCGGCTTCAAGTCCCACATCAGCTTCTGATGGGGTCGGCACCGGCCTGCCTGCGGGCGGGCCGGTGCACGCTGCATTGCGCCTACAACAGCGGCTTGTGCGGCGGCACTGGCGACAACGTGTCATGCGAGCCGGCCGGCGTCACATCGATCTGGCCATTGGGGTCGACCGGCCGCATCGTCCCGTCAGGCTCGAGCGCGTAGGTGTCGATCTCGCCCGAGAGCAAGCGCTGCAGCCGGTAGATGCCGATGGTGTGCCCGTCCACCACGCGATCGGTGCGCACCCAGGTGCCGCTCCAGTTCCGCTGGTCGTGCCCGGCCAGCAGGGTCGGGTCGTTTTCCTGGCTGCTGAACTGATACGCGCCCGACATAGCGCCCGGAGCGCCATCCAGCGTCACGTCCACCGTCTTTGGCACGCTCTGCGACCCGCCGGGTGACTGGCCGCGCCACTCGCCAAGCAGCGGGCCGGTGGGCTGGTCACATCCTGCAACCAGGGCGGCAAGCGTTGCGGCCAGCCCGGCAGCGGCGAAGCGGAAGCCGTGGTGTGTCATGGTCGATCGGTCCTATCCATGGGTGCCTCGACGGGCGCCGAGCCCAGCCTCGGAAGCGGGCGGAACACCTGCATGCTGTTGGGCGCCGTCTCCAGCGGGTGGGTCCTGCGCCGTGCGTGTGCGGCAAGCAGCGGCCGCCGGGCCATGCGAAGCGCGGTGAACACTGCCATCACGGTCAGCACGACGCCGCAATAGCCGAACAGATAGCGCTCGCCCCAGTGCATCAGTTCGGCGGCCATCGGCGGCCCGAGCACCGTGCCGGCGCCGTAGATGATCAGCAGCTCGCTGGCGACTTGGGAGAAGGATTGCTGGCGCACCAGGTCGTTGGTGCGGGCGATGCAGATGCCGTAGAGCGGATATTGGCAGAACCCCAGCGCGCCCACCGCGAGCAGGATCTTGCGTTGCGACAGGTAGGGATGCAGCACCAGCACGGCGCAAAGCACGGCGCTCAGGCAGGATAGCACGATGATTACCACCCGGCGGTCCATGCGGTCCGACAGCGTGCCCATCGGATAGTAGGCGACCGCACCGCCGACCAACGAGGCCGCCAGCAGCTTGGCCACAGACCGGGTCGAGAGGTTCATCGCCAACCCGTACGCCGGCAGCAAGCCGCCGATGGCGCCACTGACCAGCCCCACCAGGAAGCAGCCGACCACGCCCGTCGGCGACACCCGATACAGCGCGGCCAGGTCGATGCGGTAGGGCGCGACTGGGTGCGGCACGGGCGCGCGGGTGAGCGCCACCGGCACGATGGAGAGCACCACGGCCACGCCCATCAGCGTGTAGGGCAGCGGCGCCACCGGGTCGAGCACGGCCAGGCTAAGCGTGCCGCCGAGCGAGGCCAGCAGGGACACCGTCATGTAGGCGGCGAAGATGCCGCCGCGCTGCTCGCTGGCGCTGCGCTCGTTCAGCCAGCTCTCGATGATCATCGAGAGGCCGCCGAAGCAGAAGCCGATCACCACCCGCAAGCCGATCCACAGCCATTCGTCGTTGAGCGGCAGGAGCAGCAGGCTCGCGGCCCCGCTCAGCGCCGCCAGCCCGGCGAAGCTGCGCACGTGGCCCACCGCGCTCACCAGCCGCCCCACCACCAGGCAGGCCAGCACGAAGCCGGTCGACCAGCCGGAGGACAGCAGGCCGATCTGCTGCATGGTGGAGCCTGCGAGCTGCCGGCGGATCGGCAGCAGCACGCCCTGCAGGTTGGTGCCCGCGGTGAGCAGCAGCACGCTCACCAGCAGGGCGAAGACGGAGGCGAGTCCGCTCGGCCGAACCCCGCTCGCCTGGAGCGCAGGCTCGGCCGGTTGGTTCACTGCTTGGCGAATTCGGCTGCGTTCGCCTTGGTCACTTCATCCAAGCCGACATAGGTGACCGGCTTGACGCTCTCGCCCTGCTTCAGCGCCAGCAGGACCTCCATCGCCTTCTCGCCCATCGCGGACGGTCGCTGCCCGACCAGGCCGGCCACCGTGCCGTCCTCCACGTCGTGCAGCTCCGCGGGGAGCGTGTCGGCGGACACGATGGTGAAGCGGCCGTCGGCCATCGCCGCCTTGTGCGCGCGGGCGAACGCGGCGAACGCGCCCGGGGTGAACAGCGGCCAGCCGCCGACCGGCACAATGGCGGCGAGCTGCGGGTTGGCGGTTATCAGGTCCGTCATCTGCTGCACCGCCAGCGCGGAATCGTCGTTGCAGAAGGTGGGCGAGCCGCCGACCTCTTTCCAGCCTGCGGCGTTCAGCGCGTCGCGCACGCCCTGCACCCGCTCGTTGAGGTTCTCCGCCGCCGGGCCGCCGGACACCAGGGCGTATTGACCCGGCGTCGGGTGCGCCTTGACCAGCATCTGGGCGAGCGCGTTGCCAAGCGCCTTGTTGTCGGTGCCGATATAGGCCTGGCGCTGGCTGTCCGGGCTGTCGGAATCGAAGGTGACGACCGGGATGCCGGCTTGCCGCGCTTGGTCGATCACCCGCTTGACGGAGGCGGCGTCCGCCACCGAGATCGCCAGGCCGTCGATATGCTGGCTGATCAGGTCCTGGATGATCTGCACCTGCTGCGCCGGCTCCTGCTCCACCGGCCCGGTGTAGGTGCAGGTGACGCCGATCTTCTTGGCCTCGGCCATGCAGCCGTTGCGAGCCAGGTCGAAATACGGGTTGTTCATGGATTTCGGCACGATGGCGAAGCGGTAGCCGTCGGCGGCGTGGGCGGGACCTGCCGCCAGCGCCGCTGCAACGGCGGCCGCGCTCAGCCACACCGTAGTCTTGTGTCGCATGGTCGTTCTCCCTTGGCGTTGTTGCTTGTACGTCGTTATTGGCCGACCCGGCGGCTGCGCAGCCGATCCGCGAACACGGCCGCGACGATGATGACGCCGACCAGCGTATCCTGCCAATAGGTGTCGACCCGGGCCAGCACGAGCCCGTTGCGGATCACCTCGATGAACGCCGCCCCGACCACCGCGCCCGCTGCGCCGCCGATGCCGCCGGCCAGGTTGGCACCGCCGATCACCGCCGCGGCGATGATGCGCAGCTCGTAGCCTTGCGCGAGGTTGGCCGGCACCGAGCCGAGCCAGCCCGCCATCAGGATGCCCGAAACACCCGCTAGCACCGCGGAGGCGACGTAGACCCCGACCTTGATGCGCGTCACCGGCACGCCGGTGAGCTGTGCCGCCTGCTCGTTGCCGCCGATGGCGAACACGTAGCGACCGGTGGCCGTATGGTGCAGCAGCACCGCCATGCCGACGGCGAGGACCAGCAGGTAGACGAGGGGCATGGGCACGCCGGCGATGGTGCCGTCGGTGAGGCGGCTGAACAGGTCGGCGTCGCTGCCGTCGATGTCCACGCCCTGGCCGCGGGTGATCACGTAGCAGAGGCCGCGGGCGATGCTGAGCATTCCGAGCGTGGTGACGAACGGGGTGAGCTGCAGCACGGAGATCAGCAGGCCGTTGACGAGCCCGATGCCGGCAGCGATGACCAGGCCTCCCAGCACCGCGGCGCTCATTGCCAGGCCCGGCACGCTGGCGAGCGCCGTGCCGCCGAGGGCGCGGAACAGCAGCGCGGTGAGGATCGCGGTCAGCGCCATGACCGAGCCGACCGAGAGGTCGATGCCGCCGGTGATGATGACCAGCGTGGCGCCGAGCGAGACGATGGCGATGTAGGAGAAGTTGGTGCCGACATTGACCAGGTTGCCCAGCGTGAGGAACACGGGGGCGATCCCCGCCATGGCCAGCATGAGCAGCAGCAGCGCCGCGCTGACATAGGCGGTCTGGCTGGCGAAGAAGCCGCGCATATGCCACGGCAGGCGGATGGGAGCAGGCGCGGCAGCGTGCGACATCAGGCGGCCTCGAGCGCGCCGGTGATCAGCCCGGTGACTTCCTGCGGGCTCGATTGCGCGACCGGCTTGTCCGCCACCTTGCGCCCGCGCCGCATCACCACGACACGGTCGCACACCTCGAACACGTCCGGCATGCGGTGGCTGATCAGGATGACGGCGACGCCCGCTTGCTTCAGCCGCCCGATCAGCGCCAGCACCTCGGCGATCTGGCGCACGCTGATGGCGGCGGTGGGTTCGTCCATGATGACCAGGCGGGCGGCGGAGAGGCGGGTGCGGGCGATGGCGACGGCCTGGCGCTGGCCGCCGGACATTTGGCGCACCAGGTCTGCGGCGCGGGTTTCGCTTTTCAGCTCGCGGAACAGTTCGGCGGCGCGCTGTTCCATGCGGCGGTGGTCGAGCAGGCGGAACGGGCCGATCTGGCGGTGCAGTTCGCGGCCGAGAAAGACGTTGGCGGCGGCGGACAGGTTATCGGACAGCGCCAGGTGTTGGTAGACGACCTCGATGCCGGCTTCGCGGGCCTCGACCGGCTTGGTGAAGCTGCATTGGCGGCCGTCGAACGCCATGCTGCCGGTGCTGGGTGGGAAGTTGCCGGCGATGATCTTGGCCAAGGTGGACTTGCCGGCGCCGTTGTCGCCCATGAGGCCGACCGCCTCGCCGGGCTCGATGGCGAGGTCGACGCCGGTGAGGGCTTGGATGGCGCCGAACGAGCGGCCGACTTGGTCGAGCACCAGCAAGCTCATCGCCGCTGGCTTCCGCAACGCGCCTGGTCCGCACTCCCGCGATATTGTGTCAAGCGATTCTCTGGCGCCTGTTTATGGTCTGAGCTTAGGGCCGCGGCGGAGTTCCGCCAAGAGACCAGGTGCTTCGAAGCTCGCTCTGGGAGCGGGAAGCCGAACTCAGGCCCAAGAGCGGGCCTATCCGGCGCGAAGGCCGTCACCCCGACCCGCTCCCAAACGGAGCGGAGGTCTTGGAAGGTGTAAGCGGGGAGACCAGCGGGCGGCGGAGCGGGACCGTGGCGGGGCGGTGGGCCGCGGTCGCCTGGCACAGCGGGGGTGCGACGTCCTCGAGGCTGCAACGCCGGGTCTCGATGCCGAGCCAGGCCTGCACGCACCCCGCCAGCACCATCAGCACGCCGCCAAGGATGTAGCCGTAGAAGATCGCCTCGCGCGAACCGCTCTGGATCAACACCCCGAAGATGGCCGGGCCGCTCACCCCGCCAAGGCCGGTGCCGAACGCGTAGAACAAGGCGATGGCGATGGCCCGCACCTCGAGCGGGAACATCTCGCCCACCGTCAGGTAGGCCGAGCTGGCGGCGGCGGAGGCGAAGAAGAAGATCACCGTCCAGCACGCGGTCTGCTGCACGGCGTCCAGGATGCCGATGGAGAACAGCCAGCCGGTGACGACCAGCATCACCCCGGAGAGGATGTAGGTGCCGCTGATCATGACCTTGCGGCCGACGCTGTCGAACAACGGCCCAAGCAGCAGCGGCCCGGCGAAGTTGCCCGCCGCGAACGGCAGGATGAACAGCCCGACCGACCCGGCGTCCACATGGTAGAAACGGGTCAGGATCAGCGCGTAGGTAAAGAACACGGCGTTATAGCAGAACGCCTGCGCCGTCATAAGCGAAACGCCCACGATGGTGCGCCGGCGATAGCGGGTGAGCATCGACTTCAGCCCGGCGGCAAACCATGTGCGGGTATCGTCATGCAGGCACATCGTCCGAAGCGGGGTGGTGGGAAGCGGCCCGTGGTTGATGCGCACGGTCTGCTCGATTTGTTGCATCACGCGTTCGGCGGCCGCTGGCTGGCCGTGGGTCATCAGCCAGCGGGGGCTTTCGGGGATCCAGTTGCGCGCCACCAGGCTGATGAAGCCGATGACGCCGCCGAGCATGAAGGCCAGCCGCCAGCCATAGGCTTGGTCGATGATGTGGGGGTTCAGCACCACCAGCCCGCCGCCGGCGCCCAGGGCGGCGCCGATCCAGAAGCTGCCGTTGACGACGAGATCGGTGAAGCCGCGGCGCCGGGCCGGGATCAGCTCCTGGATGGTGGCATTGACGGCGGCGTATTCACCGCCGATCCCCGCACCGGTAATGGCGCGGAACAGCGCGAAGGACCAGAAATTCCACGCCATGCCGGTCGCGATGGTGGCGAGCAGGTAAGTGAGCACGGTGATGGTGAACATCGCCTTGCGGCCGATCCGGTCGGTGAGCCAACCGAAGCCGATGGCACCGACGACGGCGCCGATCAGGTAACAGCTCGCGGAGAACCCGACTTGTGAGTCGGTCAGGTGCATGCTGCTGTTCTTGAACGCGCCTGCCAGGGTTCCGACGAGCGTTACCTCGAGGCCGTCGAGTATCCAGGTGATCCCGAGGGCGCAGACGACCAGCCAGTGAAAGCGGGTCCATGGCAGCCGGTCCAGCCGAGCCGGTATGTTGGTTTCGAACACCGCTTTGTCCTCCAGCGGTTCAAGTCTTGGACGTCGATCAGTTGCAAGCGTTAAGCTAGATTACTGAGTAGGGCGGCGGCGAGCCGCGGCGCAAGCCCTTCGCGGCGCTGGATTGGCTATGTCTCTCCGAGAGTTGACGCTCCTGACGCCGGGTTGGTTTGCCGACGGCGCGTCCGCCCCTCAGCCACAAAAGAGAGGGAGTCGATCAGGCGACCGGGGGCACGCCTTGCGGGTCGAGGCGATAGCCGCCGCCCTCGGTCACCAGCAGGCGCGCATTGCCGGGGTCGGGCTCGATTTTTTGCCGCAGACGGTAGATATGCGTCTCCAGCGTGTGCGTGGTGACGGCGGCGTTGTAGCCCCAGACCTCGTTCAGCAGCACCTGCCGGGCGACCGGGCGGGTGCCGGCGCGATAGAGGAACTTCAGGATCGCCGCCTCTTTCTCGGTCAGGCGGATGCGGCGGTTTCGCACCGGCTCCTGCAGCAGCTTGGCGGAGGGGCGGAAGGTGTAGGGGCCGATGGTGAATACGGCGTCTTCGCTGTTCTCGAAAATGCGCAGTTGGGCGCGCAGCCGGGCCAGCAGTTCGGCCAGGCGGAATGGCTTGGCAATGTAGTCATTGGCGCCGGCATCCAGCCCGCGTACCACGTCCGCCTCGTCGTCGGAGCCGGTGAGCATGATGATGGGCATGCGCATGCCCTGGCGGCGGAGCGTGGCACACAGGTCGCGCCCGTCGCCATCAGGCAGACCCACGTCCAAGATCACGGCATCGAAGCGTGAGTCGCGGGCGTTGACCTTGGTTTCGGCCTCGCCGATCGATCCGGCCTCCTCGGCAGTAAACTCCCCGTCAAACTGTAACTGCTCGACTAGCGTTTCGCGCAACGAGAGGTCATCGTCCACGATCAGGATAGGGCGCTCGCCCGCCATCAGCGACTTCCTTCATACCTACGCGCGACACCCACTGTGGATGTCGCGATTTCAGAGTGTGGCCACGCATCAGGCTAGCCGCTATGGTGTGCCCAACATTTCGTGAGCGTGTCCAGTTCGGCATCACAACGCGGCGGCAGCCCGAGCAATCCTGCACAGCCTGAGGTTGGGCGCACACATTCTCGTGATGGCGCCCCTCGACCGGGCGAGGCCGAAACCATATCTATGATCCCACGAACTTGGTGTTGCCGGCGCGCCGGCGAGGCCCTCTCTAGACCGAGCGCTCGCATGCCCGACCTGCCCACCTTCCTGACCGCCCCCACCGAGCGGCTGCGCGCCGTCGAGGCTGCCGTGGTGGCGCTGCGCCGCGGCATGCCGGCGATCCTGGGGGGCGAGACGGACCCACCGGTTGCGCTGCTGGCGGCGGAAACGGCGGATTTGGCGGGGTTGGCCGCGCTGGACCGGACTGCCACCGGCACCCGGCTGCTGCTGCTGGCGGCGGACCGGGCCCAGGCGCTGCTGGCCGAGCCGTTGGGTTCGCGCGCCGTGGTGGCGCTGGACGCGACGGGGCTGAGCCTGGAGGAGGTCCGCGCCCTGGCGGACCCGACGCATCGGCCGATTGGCGAGCCGCCGGCCTTGATCGAAGCGCCGCCTCCGGTTGCGGCGGAGAGTGCGCTGGCCTTGGCGGTGCTGGCCCGCTTGCTGCCGGCGCTGCTCTGCGTGCCGGCACTGGGCCGGGTCGGGCCGCCCCCCGGCGATGTGATGCGCCACGCGGCACTCAGCGCCAGCGCCCTGGTGCGGGTGAGCGAGGCGCATGTGCCGCTCGATGACGCGGCCGATAGCAGGGTGGTTGCGTTCCGCTCGAGCGACACGGGGGCGGAGCACTTCGCCGTGCTGGTCGGGCGGCCGGAATTGGCGCCCGCGCCGCTGGTACGGGTGCATTCGGAGTGTTTTACCGGAGACCTGCTGGGCAGCCTGCGCTGCGACTGCGGCCCACAGTTGCGCGGGGCGATCCGCAGGATGGCCGGGGAAGGGGCGGGCGCGCTGCTGTACATGGCGCAGGAAGGGCGGGGGATCGGGCTGCCGAACAAGCTGCGGGCCTACACGCTGCAGGATCGCGGCTTGGACACGGTGGACGCCAACCGGGCGCTCGGCTTTGCCGCCGACGAGCGGGACTTCCAGGTCGCGGCCGCCATCCTGCGGGATCTCGGGCTGGTGCGGGTGCGGCTGCTGACCAACAACCCGGACAAGATCGCCGCCCTCACGGCTCATGGCATTGACGTGGCGGCGCGGGAGAGCCTGCTGTTCGCCGGCAATGGCGTGAACGACCACTATCTCGAGACCAAGGCGACCCGCTTTCGGCACTTGTTCGACTAGCGATGCAGCCAGCCGGGGAAGCGACCGTCCATCCCAAGGGCATGCTGCGCTTCGGCGGGGAGCTGTGGCGCTGTGCGCTCGGCCGCGGCGGCGTGCGGGTGCACAAGCAGGAGGGGGATGGCGCCACTCCCGCCGGGCTGCTGCCGCTGCGCCGGGTGCTGTACCGGGCCGACCGCCTGCCCGTTCCGGCCACGGTGGCGCCGGTAGAGCCGATCGCACCCGGGGATGGCTGGTGCGACGACCCAGAGGACGAGCGCTACAACCAGCCCGTCACCCTGCCCTATTCCGGGCGGCACGAGGCGCTCTGGCGCACGGACGGCGTCTACGACGTGGTTGGCGTGTTGGGCTGGAACGACGCGCCCGTGCTGCGGGGGCAGGGTTCCGCCATCTTCCTGCATGTGGCGCGGCCGGATTATGCGCCGACGGAAGGCTGCGTGGCGCTGGCGCTGGCAGATTTGACCGCCCTGCTGGCGGCCGGCGTCAGCGCCTTGCGGGTGCTGGAGACCGGCTGAGGCCTGCGGCGGCCAACGCCTCGAGATAGGCGGCCCAGCGCACGTCGTATTCCTGCCCGAGTGTGTAGAGGTAGCTCCAGGTGTAGATGCCGGTGTTATGGCCGTCGTCGAACTGGATGCGGATGGCATAGTGGCCGATCGGCTCGACTGCGCGGATGCCCACCTCCTGCTTGCCTGCCACGGTCACCCGTTCGGACGGCGCATGGCCCTGCACCTCGGCGCTGGGACTCTCCACCCGCAGATACTCGGCAGGCAAGCTGATGGTCTCACTGCTGGCGAAGTCGATCTCGATCCGGTGCGAGGCCCGGCGGAGGCGTATTTCGAGCGGGGCTGGGATGCCGCTCAATCGAGCGGGCGGGCCTCGTCGGGCAGCATGATCGGCACGCCATCGCGCACCGGGTAGGCCAGGCCGGCCGCGCGGCTGATCAGTTCGTTCGCCTCGCGGTCGTAGCTGAGGGGCTGCTTGGTCACGGGACAGACCAGGATTTCGAGCAGTTTCGGGTCCAGACCGGGGCCGGGATTGAGGGTGTCCGTCATGTGCCCTCCGTCAGCTTGGCGAGCGGGGGTTGTCGTCGTCGTCGCCGGACATGCGCTTTGCCGCGGAACCGGTGTGGGCGCCCATCTGCAATAGCGTGATCAGCGTGTCAGCGCGGGCCACCGGGTCGCTCGCCTCGAGCAGGGCCTGCTTCTCCGCCGGGTCGAATGGGCAGACCATGCAGAGGGTGATGACCAATTCATCGTCGGTCATGCCGTCGATGGCGTCCCAATTCGCGTCGAAGCCGTTGGCGGTGAAGTAGGAGCGCAGCGAGGTCAGCAAGGCGGCGCGGCGCGGCAGGTGGTCGGGCGGGGCGGCCAGGTCGGTGGCGAGGAAGCGCTCGAAGTTGCCCGCGACCCGGCGGTAGCCCCGGCGCATCTCTAGTTCGGCCCTGACCTCGAAGCGGACGACCCCCGTCAGCGAGATCAGGTAGCGGCCGTCTTCCGTCTCGCTGAACGAGGACAAGCGGCCCAGGCAGCCGACCCGGAACAGGCCGGTTTCGTTGCCAGGCGCCGCGTTCGGCTGGATCATCCCGAACAGGCGCTGGCCGGCGAGCGAGTCTTCCACCATGGCCTTATAGCGCGGCTCGAAGATGTTGAGCGGGAGCTTGCCATGGGGCAGCAGGAGCGCGCCCGGCAAGGGGAACACGGCGAACTCCGCCGGAAGCTCCTCAGGCCCGGGGTGCCACCCGTCCATGGTCAGCTAAACAGCAAGGCGGAAAGTTTACGGCGCGCGGCGGTGGTCGCCGGGTCGGCATTGCCCCAGGCCTCGAAGAACTTCAGCAACTGCAGCCGGGCGGCGCCTTCGTTCCAGCCGCGATCCCGCCGGATGATCTCGAGCAGGGCTGCGGCGGCCTCGGGGCGGTTGCCCGAGGCGTTCAGGGCGGTGGCGAGGTCGTAACGAGCCTGGTGGTCGTCGGCGTCGGCATCGACCCGGCGTTGGAACGTCGCCAAGCCGGCGGCGGCCTTGCGGCCCTCCTCGGCCAAGGCGAGCGCACTGCGGGCGCCGGCGATCTCGGCATGCTGGGCGAGCTTGGGCGGGACCTGCTGTAGCAGCTCATGCGCCTCGTCCATGTGATCCAGCGCCACCAGGGCACGGACCAAGCCCCCCCATGCGGCGGGATTGTCCGGCTCGGCGCTCAGCACGGCGGTGTAGAGTTCGCTCGCCTCCTCGGCCCGGCCGCCTTCGAGGGCAGACAGTGCCTCGGCCAGCAGGTCGGCCGTGGGCATGGAGCCGCCGGCGAGCTTGAGCAGTTGCTCGACGAAGCGCTTGACCTCGCTTTCGGGCAGCGCGCCCTGGAACAGGTCCGCGATCTGCCCCTGCCAGAAGGCGGCCACGGTGGGCACGGACTGGAGCGGCAGCCCCATCCGGGCCAGTTGCTCGACGAGGGCGCGGTTCTTGTCTATGTCGAGCTTGACGAGCTTTATCCGCCCGGCGGCGGCGCGGGTGACCCGCTCGAGGATTGGGGTGAGCTGCTTGCAGGGGCCGCACCAGGTGGCCCAGAAGTCGACCAGGACGGGGATGGTGCGGGAGGCTTCGATGACTTCGCGCACGAAGCTGGCTTGGTCCGCGTCGACGATGATTGCGGCGTTTGGGCTTGGAGCGTTTGGGCTCGCGGCCGTGGAGCCGGGCTTTGCTGGCCGGCCGATGATGGTATCCATAGCGTTCATCCTGTCCGCGCCTGCCTGCGCTCATGAGGTTGATAGATGGAGGTGTCTGGGCGGGCCGCAACCACGCCCAATCTGGCGCGACCATGCCGCTGCGGAGGCGGAGCGTCCAGCGCTGTGACGGCTTGCTTTAGGGGGGCAAGACGATTAGGAGGATTGCCGCGGGCCGCGGGCGTAGCTCAGGGGTAGAGCACAACCTTGCCAAGGTTGGGGTCGAGGGTTCGAATCCCTTCGCCCGCTCCAGATTTCATTTTAGAACAACCCCTTAAGTCAGGTGCCCGTAAGAGGGGCAAAACTCCGGGCGGCTATGCGGCTTGACATCGAAGGCTGACGAGGCGTGGCAGGTGCGGAACTGGCTGACAATTTGGGACTGCCAGCCTGTCGCCGAGATAGTCCCAGAAGGCGATGCGCAGCTTGCTACAGGTCTTAGCTAGGCCGAGAAACCCATCGCGGCAGTCGCGTCCGATGTCGCTGCGGGTGCCGCCGCTGAGCTTGCGTTTGGTGACCTGGCATCGGATGTCGTTTTCGGAGCCGTTGGTGTGCAGCGGCAGGTCCGGCCGGTCGAGCACCGCGAACGGGTAGGCCGGGAAGCCAGCCCCACAGCGGCCGTGATCGACAGCCAGAGCGTCAAAACCACCGAAAGCGGCGGTGTCAGGGGCTATGACGCCGGGAAAAAGATCAAAGGTCGCAAGCGACACGCCATGGTGGACACCGACGGACGAGCGATCAAGCTGCAAGTCCATTCGGCCGCTATCCAGGATCGCGATGGGGCTGGCCCCCTCCTGCGGGCATCGCGCCCGCGTTGGCCGTTCGTGGCCTTGGGCTATGCCGATGGCGGTTACGCCGGGCCGCGAGTGGCAAACGCAAGCTCGATCCGTATCGAGGTGGTGCGCAAATCGGACAATCAAGTCGGCTTCGCCGTCATCGCTCGCCGCTGGGTCGTCGAGCGCTTCTTCGCATGGATCAACCGAAACAGACGACTGGCTAAAGACTTCGAGGCTTCCATCCAATCCGTAGAAGCCTTCCTCTACGCCGCCTCAAGCGTGATCATGCTGCGCCGACTGGCTCGTTGAAAGAGCGATCCCAGATGGACTCTGAGGGTAGGTGATACCAGCGCCTTAAGTTTTGACCTGTGCCCAATCGCGTCTGCCGATTGAGTGGATTACGTCTGGGGTGGCGATGAGCTTGTTTCAGGCGTTGCAGCAGGCGTCCAGAACGGCGCTGTAGGTGTCCCAGACCTGATGGGCGAATGCGTTGGCGCGGAGATACTCCCAGATGAGTTCGACCGGGTTCAGTTCGGGCGCGTAGGGCGGCAGGATCAGCAGTGCGATATTGGCTGGCACGATCAACTTTGGCGAGCGGTGCCAGCCGGCACCGTCGATCACCAGCAAGGCGATGGCGCCAGCGCTCACGCACACACTGACTTCGGCGAGATACTTGTTCATAACGTCAACGTTGACGGTTGGCATGACCAAGGCAGCGCCGGTGCCGCGCGCCGGGCAAATGGCGCCAAACACATAGGCCCAATTAAAGCGACGGTCGCGCAACGCGCGCGGGCGGCTGCCCCGCTTGGCCCAGATGCGGGTTAGCGTTCCCTGTTGGCCAACCCTTGCCTCGTCGCCGAACCAGACTTCGACCGGCTTGCCAACGGCGCGTTTGCCTAACGCCGCTGCCGCGAGCGCGGCAAAGTTTTTTTAAAAGCCTCCTGTGCCGCCAAATCGGTTTGCGGGTGCAAAGGCCGCACCGACAGGCGACGGTAGCCGAGTTCGCCAAGCAGCTTGCCCACGCTGCGTTCGTGCAAATAGACGGCAAAGTTCGCGGCAATCCGGTCGCGCAGATCGACCCGCCGGAAGCGCACAACGCCATCCGTTGCCAGGTCCGCGCCCTGCTCCACCCAGCCCGCCACTTCGGCACGTTCAGCCGCGGTCAGGCTGGCGGGCCGGCCGCTGCGTGGACGATCGCCAAGCCCAGCGAGCCCCGCCTCGTTGTAGCGATGCACCCAGTCACGCAGCGTCTGGCGATCCATGCCGCAGGCCCGCGCCGCGTCCTCGCGGCTGTAGCCATCCAACACCATCGCGATGGCAAGAATACGTCGCGCCTGCTTGGTGTCCACCGCGCGCTTGGCCGCCGCGCGCAAGTCTGACAGGCTGAGGTCTGTCCGGGTAACCGCAATAGCAACCACACCACACTCCGCGAATCGATGCAGATCATATCGACTCACATCCACGCGCACGTGGGAATCCCCCTACGAGTCAGGACTTTCGACCGCTGGTATGAGTTGCTCGGCCAAGCTGACGGCTCACTGTCGACTTGTCCCTACCGGCGATTTCGCCGATGTCGGCCATGGAGAAGCCAAGGCTCGGATCGTCCCGCATCGCGCGAAACAAATTGCTCGGTTCGTCAAACAGCAGCGCGCGGCGCTCACTTTGAACACGGGCCGCATTTAACGTTGCAAATTGGCGCAAGGTGTCGAGCAGTCCCCGCCTGTCCTCCTCCCGAACGGTAGTAGCCTTCTTGTAAGTGCGTACCAGAGACTCAATCTCCGCCCCCGTCGACCCCTCGGTGAACCACGCAATCAACTTGAAATGACTGTCCGGAGCCTTCACCGGCGGCATGAAATGCGCGGCGATCGCCTTTCGCATCTCGAAATCCGGTTTGGGGATCTCGAGCTGAACCTCGAACCGCCGCCAGACGGCCGAGTCGAGCAGCTTGGGATGGTTAGTGATTCCGATCGTGAACCCAATGTCCCGGCGGGTGTCGAGGTTCTGCAGAAGCGCATTTACAACCCGCTTTATCTCTCCCACTTCCTGCGGATCGTCGCGGATTTTGGCGATTGCGTCGAACTCGTCCAGCAGAAGAATGCAACGATGGCGGTTCACGAACGTGAACAGATTGCCGATATTGCGCGCTGTGGTCCCCAGGAAGGACGACACTAGGCCGTCCAGTTTCACAAGCACGACTGGCAAATCGAGTTGCTGGGCTATCCATAACGCCAACCGCGTTTTGCCGGTCCCTGGCGCCCCGTAGATGAGGCAGGTCTTTGATGGTCGTATATCGATCTCGGACAGGGCGTCGAAATTTGCCCATTCCTCAATGATCGTCCCGATGGCTTGGCTGACTGTCGCGTTGAACAGCGGCGCAACCGGTCGCGTCTGGTTGGCTCGCCGATACGGGTGGTCGTAAGCTCCATGCCGAAGCGGAGGTCCTTGGTGTCGCGGAATGCTGGCTCGATGGTCTAGCGCTTGGCGTAGTGGTTGACCAGCACGGCCGCCGTCGCCTGCGCGTCGCTCGCGGCCAGACACCATGGCTCCTTCATTCCCTTGGCGTGCACGCACACCACCGCGCCGACCTGTCGCCCCTGTGACGTCACCCGCGCGTCGCGCAGCTTGCGCGCCCGGCCGCCCTTGCCCACCCACTGCGGACGCAGGCTTGCTCTGGCCCTCGGCGTCGGTCACGCGGATGTTGCCGCGGAGGCGGATGACGTGGCCGAAGCCGAGCGTCGGCGTAAGCGGTGCGGCGGCGACATCTGGCTGGTGACGGGCGGCTATGATCCGTTGGTTGCATGGACACGATGGTGCCGGACGTGGGTGACACGGTTGAGAGCGCTCATACGATTGGTCGTACGAGCACTCGTTCTGCCCGTGTTGAGGTTCTCCCCCATGCTGAGCGCCGGCGATCCTGGACGGCAGAACAGAAGCTTGCGATTGTCGGCGAGAGCCTTGGCGCGGACCTGACGCCGACGGAGGTTGCTCGCAAACACCGGATCAGCATGGGCCAGATCTACACCTGGCGTCAGCAGTTCCTGGGCTACGAGGGTTCGTCGGTGAGTCGCACGGTCCCACGCTTCACGGCGGTCGAGTTGGCGCCGAGCTGCGCGCCGTCTCCCCTGCTGCCGCCGACACCGCCCCTGCGCCCTTCACCTGAGAAGCCGTCGCGCCCCGAGGGGTTGATCGAGATCATGTTGCCTGGCGGCGTGTCGCTGCGCGTTGATGCCCATGTCGATGGCCGGGCCCTACGCCGAGTTTTGGGGGCGTTGGCGGATTAGATGATCGCGCTCGCGTCCGGCCTGCGGGTCTACTTGGCCTGCGGTGTCACCGACATGCGCAAGGGTATGACCGGACTGGCGATGCTGGTGCAGCAGGGCCTGTCCGCCGATCCGTTCGATGGCGCCGTGTTCGCATTCCGGGGTCGGCACGCCGGGCTGATCAAGCTGATCTGGCATGACGGGATCGGCCTGTGCATGCTGACCAAGCGGCTGGAGCAGGGCCAGTTCGTCTGGCCGTCCGCCACGTCCGCCGGGCGGATCGCGCTGACCGCGCCCCAACTGGCCGCCGTGCTCGACGGTTGCGAGTGGCGGGCCCCGGTGCCGGTCCGCCGGCCTGAACTGGCGGGCTAAAGCGCCGCCGATCCACACGGAAATACCTGGCCCCGGCGCGGCGGAACCGTCCATCATCATGCTGTGCAGATCGACCCCGATGCCCTGCCGGAGGACACCGCCACCCTGCATCTGATGCTGCGGACGGTGCTGTTGCAGCAGGGCGCGCTGGCTGCCAAGAACGACAAGATGCGGCTGCTGATCCAGCGCCTGACCCGCCACCAGTTCGGCCGGCGGTCCGAGCAGCTGACTCCCGACCAGCTGCAGCTCGCGCTGGAGGAGCTGGAGCAGACCATCGGCGCCAACCAGGCTGGCCAGGATAGCGTGGCCGCCGCCGCTGGCCTGCCACGCAAGCCCCGCGCCGAAGCCCCCAGCCGCAACCATGGCGCACTGCTGGCGCACCTGGCCCGTGCGTCTGAGCCGTACGGTGTACTGTCATAAGGCTATGCGAAAGTCCTATTCGGAATTAGGGTTGCGAAGAGGGCGGAGGGCGCCTTCCGCGATGGCCTGCGGCAGGTCGAAGGCGTAACGGCCGAGGAAGTTGGTGTGCTTGAAGAGGAGCGGCGAGACCCGGGCAGCACCGACGAAGGACGGCAGGCCGCCAAGCGTCGCGGCGTTTCGTTCGGGCGGCGGCAAAAACTACGCCCCGATCAGAAGACGCTCGCCCTGTCCCTGGTTCGCGAAGGACGATCCATCAGCGAGGTCGCCAGGACCTTCAACGTCCACCCCGCTACCATTCATCGCTGCCTAAACGAACCTCGTACCGCTCAGACGCACGGGCCAAGCTCCGATATGCCCGCCCGCCCGCCAAGCTTCTTCAGGGACGCGCTGCCCACCCTTCTGGAGCGCGCGATCAGGGATACCCAGTCCCCACCCCAAACGTCTCTGCGATGCCACTCGGCAACATCGCTTCATGATCGTATCGCGGCGAGGCCGCAGCGCTTGGCAGCGTGGTGCCGGCCGGACTAGACCCCTCCTGACCAGAGGGAAACACTATGGCCAGTTTATCCGCGCGACCCGCTTGGCTCGGTGCCTTGCTTGCCATTCTGCTGGCCTCACACGCCGCTCGCGCCGACGATTTCGATCTGCCCGGCCTCGATAGCGAGAGCGCGGAATTCGCGGCCAGCCTGTCGCACGCCTACCCGACCGGCGGCACCGCCGCTTCCAAACAACAGGCCGAAACGGCAGCGACAGCGTCCATCATGCGCAACGATTGGAACGCGGCCGCCGCGGCGTTGGAAAGCCGGGCAGGCCAAAGTCCTGCAGACGCGAGAGTATGGCTGCAACTGTCGCAGGCCGAGCTCAGACGCAGCCCACCCCAGCCGCCCAAGGCGCTGGACGCGGCATGGCAATCCTACCTGATCGCAGACGAGGACGACAACAGGGCAGCCGCCATGATTGCCGCCGCGCAAGCCCTGCTTGCACAGGGCCGGCCAGCCCAAGCCGGTCAGGCCTTGAGCCAGGCGGTGGCGCTGGCGCCCGACAACGCGGGCTACAAGCGAATGCTGGCCGACGCCAACCAGGCAGCCGGCCTCCTGATCGCTCGGGTGCGCACCGAAGTGGACGCCGACCCGCCACGCGCTTGCATCATCTTCAACGTCCCGCCGTCCCGCCGCAACGATTTCCACCCCGAGGATTGGGTGCGGCTCGACCCGCCGTTGCCCGACGCCGCGATCACCCACGAGGGCGACGCAATCTGCATTTCCGGCCTGCCGCTGGCCGCCACAACGCGCGCCATCCTGCGCCAAGGGCTGCCAGGCGAAAGCGGCCTGATCATGAAGACGGAGAGCACGGCCGCGCTGGCGATGGGCAATCGCTCCCCGCTGCTCTCGTTCGACAATCGCATGTTCCTGCTCCCCCGCGGCCAGGCGCCTCGCATCGTGCTGACCAGCACCAACGTCGCCTCGGTCAAACTCGGCATCGTGCTGTTCACCGAGCGCACCATGCTGCCCTGGACGCAGCAGAACACCCTGGGCAAGCCGATCGACAGCTATCTGGCAAGCGAACTCGGCAAAGACCAGGCGCGCGTGGTCTGGAGCGGCCGCGTGACCCTGCCCGGTTTCACCCCAAACGCCCGGTTGCACACCGTGCTGCCCCTGCCCACCGATACGATGGGCACGCCGGGCCTCTATGCGGTCACGGTGCAACCCGATGACGGGCAAAGTCTGGATGCGGCAGAGGCGGTGCAGCCCGTGCTGCGCACCGATCTCGCTCCCACGGTTTGGCGCGGCAGCGACGGGCTGACGGTGCAGGTGCGCGGCTATTCCGACGCCAAGCCGCGGCCCGGCGTAGCGCTGCGGCTGATGGCGCAAAACAACGACATTCTGGCCGAGGCGAATACCGACGCCGACGGCATGGCGCACTTCGCCGCCCCGCTGCTGCAGGGCCCCGGCGTGATGGCGCCGGCCGCAATCCAAGGCACCCTGCCGGGCACCCCGGACGATTTCGTCAGCCTGGATTTGGGCGCCGCCGCGTTCGACCTCTCGGATCGCGGCGTCACCGGCGCCCCGCAGCCGGGGCCGCTGGACGGCTTCGTATGGTCAGACCGCGGCATCTATCGGCCCGGCGAGACCGTGCAGGTGATGGCGCTGTTGCGGGACGCCGCCGGGCAGCCGGTCGACCGGGCGGCCCATATCCGCATCAAGCGGCCGAACGGCAGCGTGTTTTCCGACACCGTGGTGCAGCCCGGCGGCGGCGCTTCGCTGCACCTGGCCGTGGCGCTCAGCAACGGTGCGGCCGTCGGCGCTTGGACTGCGGAGCTGCTTGCCGATCCGAATGGCGCGCCGGTGGGCGAAACCCAGTTCAAGGTGGACGCTTTCGTGCCTGACCGCATGGCGGTGCAGCTCGGCGCCCTGCCCGCCCAACTCGTCGCCGGCAGCACGACCCCCCTCGCGGTGGACGCCCGCTACCTGTACGGCGCCCCCGCCGCCAATCTGAGCGGCAGCGCCGAACTGCAGCTCGGCTTCGCGCCGCAACCGCCGGACGCGCTGGCCGGCTACCAGGTGGGCCTGGCCGACGAGGTGTTCGCTCCGCAAGCGGCGACGCTGGTTTTGCCCGACACCGACGATGCCGGCCACACGACCTTGCCGCTCACGCTACAAACCGCGCCCGACACCACGCACCCGGTGCAGGCGACGCTGACCGTGTCGGTCAACGATCCGTCCGGCCGCGCCACCCATGCCACCGCCACCCTGCCGGTGCGCCCCGCCGTGCCGCTGATCGGCATCAAGCCGGCGTTTGACGGCGCGGTGGACGCCGGGTCGGAGGCCGCATTCGACATCGCCGCCATCGACCCCGACGGCCGCCGCATCGCCCTGCCCGCCCGCCTGCGCCTGGTGCGCGAACGGCCGGACTGGCGGCTGGTGGTCCGCGGCAACCTCGCCACCTATGAGACCGTGTGGCGGGACGAGCCGCTCGAGACGCACGACGTGACCATCCCGGCCAGCGGCGCGCTGCATTTCGCCCGCAAGCTCGACTTCGGGCGCTACCGGCTCGAGGTGATGCAGCCGAGCGGGCTGGCGGCAAGCTCGGTACGCTTCCGCTCCGGCTGGGCCAGCTCCGACAGCCCCGACGTGCCCGACCGCGCCGATGTGTCCGCCGACCGCCGGGCCTATGCGCCCGGTAGAAGCGCGCGCGTGCATGTCGCCGCTCCGTTCGCCGGCCCTGCCACGCTGCTGGTGATGACCGACCACGTGCTCGCAACCCGCAACGTCGACGTGCCCGCCGGAGGTGCGGATTTCGACGTGCCGGTAGACGCGGACTGGGGGCCGGGCGCCTATGTGGCGGTGCACGTGTTCCGTGGCGGCAGCGATACCAGCCGGCCCGACCGTGCCATCGGCCTGGTATGGCTCGGCATCGACCCGGCGTCCCGCAAGCTGGCGGTGACGTTCGACGCGCCCGCGTCAGTACTGCCGCGCGCCGTGGCGCATGTGACGCTGCACACCGCGCCCGGCGCATGGGTCAGCGTCGCGGCCGTCGATGAGGGTATTTTGCGCCTCACCAACTTCGCCACGCCGGACGCCGGGCCGCACTATTTCGGCCGCCGCCGCCTCGGCGTGGACATCCGCGACGATTGGGGGCGGTTGATCGCCCCCGCGGAGGGCACGGCCGCGGCGCTTCGCCAAGGCGGCGACGAGGGCGCTGCCGGGCGGCCCAACATCCCGCAACAGATCGTCTCGCTGTTCCAGCCGCCGATGCAGGCGGACGCGTCGGGCACTCTGGACGTCGCCCTGCCGTTCCCCGACTTCGCCGGCCAGGTCCGCCTGATGGCCATGGCCTGGGACGGCAACCGCCTGGGCTCGGCGGCGGCGGACATGTTCGTGCGTGACCCCCTGGTCGCCGAGCCGCTGCTGCCGCGCTATCTCGCACCCGGCGACACCGCCCAAATGAGCGTGCTGTTGCAGAATGTGGCGCTGCCCGGCGGCCCGGTCGCCGTGCGCGTCACCACCGACGGTCCGTTGGCTCTGCAGGGCGATGGCGCGTTGGCCGCAACCCTGGCCCAGGGCGCGCAATCCGTGCAGCCGCTGATGCTGCACGCCACCGGTGTCGGCACGGCCCATGTCATGTTGGATGTATCTGGCCCCGGCGGCTTCCACGCGGTGCATACCGCGGCACTGGATGTGCACTCCACACGGGGAGTGGACAGTGCGATCAGTGCCGCCGAGCTGCCCGCCGGAGCGACCGCCGCGCTGGCGCCGCAAACCGCATTGTTTCTCGGCGCCACGTGGAAGGCGAGCGCCAGCTTCGGCGCCCCCGTCCAGTATGACGTCAGCGCGATGGTGCGGTCGCTGAACGCCTACCCGCTGTTCTGCCTGGAACAGGCGACCAGCAAGGGGTTTGCGCTCACCACGCTGGCCGATGGCGCGGTCGCCGGGCCGGACCGCGCCATTCGGCTGCAGCAGGCAGTGGAGAACGTGCTGGACCACCAGCGCTATGACGGCATGTTCGGCCTGTGGTCGGCCGATGACGACGCGGAGCCTTGGCTGTCGGCCTATGCCACCGAGTTCCTGCTGCGCGCCAAGGCCGCGGGCGCCACGGTCGGCGACGCGGGGCTGGCGGATGCGCTCAAGGCCCAACTGGATGCGATCAACGGTGCCGGCACCGATCCGAAGGGTCTGACGCTTCAGGCTTACCGGCTGTATCTCGCCGCTCTGGCCGGGCAGCCGCGGGCGGGCGCCAGCCGCATCCTGTTTGCCAACCTGGACAACCTCCCGCCGTTGGCGCAGGCGCAGCTAGCCATGGCGTTGGCGCTCAGCAACGACCGGCCACGCGCCGAGCAAGCCTTCGCCGCCGCCATCGCCAGCCCGGGTCGCAAGCCGTGGGACTACGACTACGGTGATGCCACGCGTGATGCGGCGGGCGTGGCGCTGCTGCTGAAGGAGAGCGGCCTGCTGCCGCAGCGCCTGCCGGACCTGATCGCCCGCCTGCCAGGCAGCAACACCAAGCCGTCCTCGCTCGACACCCAGCAGCAGGCCTGGCTGATCGCCGCCGCCGGCGCACTGGGCCGCACCGGCGGGGTCACTCGGGTGAGCCTGGACGGGCACGCTTTGGCCCCCGCTCCCGTCGTGATGGTGTCGCTCACCGGCCCGGCGACGGCGCAGAACACCGGCGACCGCGCGATATGGCAGACCGTATCGGCCACCGGCGTGCTCGCCCAAGCCGCACCCGCCGGCCGTTCCGGCATGCGCATCTCCCGCCGCTTCTTCAACACCGACGGCTCGACGCTGGACCTGTCGCATCTGCGTCAGAATACCGTCTTCGTGCTGCTGCTGGAGGGTGCCGCCGATGATGGGCAGCCGCACCGGGCGCAACTGCTGCAAGGCCTGCCCGCGGGGTGGGAGATCGCCGGCCGGCTGTCCGCAGGCGACGTGCCTGGCATGCCGTGGCTCGGCACCCTTTCCAACACGGAGACGATGCAGGCCGCCGACGACCGCTACCAGGCGGTCATGGACCTGACCGAGGATCAGCCGTCGTTCCGCATCGCGGTGCGGCTGCGGGCCGTCACGCCGGGCAACTTCGAGATCCCTGGTGCCGAGCTGTCCGACATGTATCGGCCCGGCGTGTTTGCGCGCCAGGGCAACAACCGCCTCGACGTGCTGCCGCCGCCGTAGCATGCAGCGCCTGCTCCTGGCCGGAGCGGTCACCCTGGCGCTGGCCGTCGCCGGGTTCGCCGTGCTGGACCGCGCGTTCCCGCCCGATCTATCACGGCTGCGCCAGGCGGGCGCCGAAATCCTCGACCGCAACGGCCGAACCCTGGCCATGCTGCCCGCGCCGGGAGGGGTTTGGCGCCTGCGCACGGCGGCCGATCAGGTCTCCCCCGCGCTGTTGGACCTGCTGGTGCACACCGAGGATCGGCGATTCTACCAGCATGGCGGCGTCGACGCCGGGTCGGTGCTGCGCGCAGCCTGGCAATGGGTGCGCGCTGGGCGGGTGGTCTCGGGCGGCTCCACGCTCACCATGCAGGCGGCACGGCTGCTGGAGCCCCGCCCCCGCACGCTGCGCAGCAAGCTGGTCGAGGCGTTCCGCGCCGTCCAACTGGAGGAACGCTTCAGCAAGCGCGACATCCTCGGCATCTGGCTGACCTTGGCCCCATTCGGCGGCAACCTCGAAGGCGTGCGCGCCGCCTCGCAAGCCTGGTTCGGCAAGCGCCCGGCAGCCTTGGACCCGGCAGAGGCGGCGCTGCTGGTCGCCATCCCGCGCCGCCCCGAAGCGCTCCGCCCCGACCGGCACCCCGAGCGGGCGCTCGCATTGCGCAATCGCCTGCTCGCGGGTTGGCCCGGCGCCGGTCCGCAGGATTATGCCGAGGACTCGGCCGAGCCCGTGCCGCTGGCCCGCACACCCTTTCCTCGCCATGCCGAACCTGCCCTGCGCCGGATGCTTGCGGCCTTGCCCCAGCCGGACGGCGTGGTGACCACGCTCGACCTGCCGCTGCAGGTGGCCATGGAGCGCCTGGTGGCGGACAGGCTGGCCCGGCTGCCGCCGCACGTGGCGATGGCCGCGTTGGTCGCCGATGCAAGCAGCCGGTCGGTGCTGGCAGCGGTCTCCGGCGGGCCCGGCAGCCTGGACCTGACGGCCGCCTCCCGCTCGCCCGGCTCGGCGCTCAAGCCGCTCCTATACGGGATTGCCTTTCAGGACGGGCTGGTCACGCCTTCCACCCCGGTGAGCGACCTGCCGCGCCATTTCGGCGGGTATTCGCCGGAAAACTTCGACCGCAGCTTCGCCGGCTCTGTCACCGCCGCGGAGGCGCTGCGGCGGTCGCTGAACCTGCCGGCCGTGGCACTGCTGGATCGTATCGGCCCGACCCGCTTCGCCGCCCGGCTGGATGCTGCGGGCGCCCGGCTGCAACTGCCCCCCGGCGCCGCGCCGAGTCTGCCTTTGGCGCTCGGCGGCGCCGGCATCCAGCTCCGCGACTTGCTGCGCCTGTATGCCGCCCTTGCCACCGACGGCACCAGCCTGCCGCTTGCCTGGCAGCCCGGTGCAGCCGGCGGTGCGGGCGTTCCTCTGCTCCAGCGCAGCGCCGCCAACCTGGTGGCCCAAGCGATCACGCGAGATTTCCCGGATGGCGGTCCCACCGGCGTTGCCTGGAAGACTGGCACCAGTTGGGGCGGCCGCGACGCCTGGGCCATGGGGTTTGACGCCCGCAGCGTCGCCGGTGTGTGGCTTGGACGCCCGGATGGCACCGCCGTTCCGGGCTTCACCGGCGTACGCACGGCGCTCCCCGTGCTGGCCGACGTGTTCGGCCTGCTGCCCCCCGCGCCGCGCCCGGCCACGCCTGCGGCCGCTGCGCCGGGCACCTTGGCCGCGACGGGCGCTTCGGTTGCGCTTGGCACTGGCGTTCAACTGCTCTTCCCGCCCCCTGGTGCCACCCTCTCGGCCGACGGCCCGGTGCCGCTGCGTGCCATGGGCGGCCTCCGGCCCCTGGTGTTCGCCGTGAACGGCAGCGCTGTCCCTTCGATGCCGGCGAGCCGCAGCACCGCCTGGACGCCCTCGAGTCCTGGTTTCTACACCGTCACGGTGCAGGATGCCGCTGGCACCATCGCCCGCGCACAGGTTCGCGTCCGCTAAGGAGCGTCATGCAGGCTCGAGCGTCGGGTTGAACAACGCCCCCTGCAGCACCGCTGCCCCGGCGTCGCATGATCCTCGAGGAGATCGCCGCAGAGTCGCCGGCGTGCGCCAAGCGGATATGGGCTCGAGCGGGCCGGGCGGCACGGTATTGCTTAATAACCGGGGACGGTTACCTGGAGTGCGCCCGCGGTGGACAGGATGATGCGAAGCAATTGCCCCCCTGCTGGTGGGCCTTACAGGAGTGAGGCCATGGCCAAGCACCGCGTCCATAGCATTCGAGTTCAAACGCCAACTCGTCGCGGAGTATACCGCGGGAGAAACCCTGCACGCCCTCGCCAAGCGGCATGATGTCAGCCGCAACCTGATCCGCATCTGGATAGGCAAGGCAGAGGCGGTGCGTTCGACGACGAAGTCGAAGCCGCCAACCTGCTCACCGAGTACGAGGCGAGGATCGTTGCTCTGGAACGTCTTGTCGGACGCCAGGCGCTGGAGTTCTTTATCTAAAGGGGGTTCTGAAGCACGGTCGATCGAGCAGAAGCGTGCCTACGTCCGTCATCACCGGCCCCCTGGCCTCAGCGTCACCCGGGGATGTCGGCTGATGGGCCTGGCTCGCTCGACCTACCACGATGTACTGACGGCGCCTGCGCCGGACGATGCGGTCATCAGCCGGATCAGGGGAACGCGACTTTCGTAGCGCCATCGCGGCCACGAACGGGTCGACCATGTCGCTGACCGAAATCTGGCCGAGGTCGATGCGCTCGCGCTCCGCCTGGTCGAGCAGGAGCTCCAGCGGCCCATCGAAGCCGTCGAGGTGCAGCTCAGGGGTGGTCGGTACCCGCGGCGGTGTTTCCCAGTCGTCCCACAGGGGATCGGCTGGCTGGTTATATTATGCGCGAGCTCAAGTTCGTCGGCATGAAAGCCGCTTACGACGAAGTGCTGAGCAACGCGCTCAAGCGCCAGCACGCGGCACAGGACATCGCCGGCAGCCTGTTGCAGGCCGAGATCGCAGAGAAGCAGGCGCGATCGATCCGCTACCAGGTAACGGCTGCCAAGCTGCCGTTGATCAAGGAGATCGCCGAGTTCGACTTTTCCGGCACGCCAATCAACGAAGGCCTGGTGCGTGACATGGCCACAGGATCGTTCCTGGACAGCCAACGCAACGCCGTGCTGGTCGGCGGCACCGGCACGGGCAAGACGCACCTGTCGGTAGCGATCGCGCTCAGCTGTATTCGGCTCGGACGCCGGGTCCGATTCTATACCGTAATCGACCTGGTCAACCGGCTCGAGACCGAAGCCCGCACCGGAAAGACCGGGCGTCTGGCCGAGCAGCTCATGCGCGCGGCCGCTGCACGGTCTGTCTCCTGCCGCGCGCGCTTGCGTAACTCCACCGCAGAGAGATCATCGCGGATCACCAGTCGTATGCCGTTCATCATCATCCCACCCAACAGGTCAGGCCAAAACCGAACCAGAGCCGCACGAGCCGCACCAAATCACACCCAACTCAACACCGGGGATGACTGGTATAAGACCGGCGTCACGGGCGGCGGCAATGAGCGCGGCTGCGGTTGGAGTCGCTGAGGTCGTCCGCCGTCTCGCGGCTCAAAGCGCGGTATAGTCGCCATCGGCCATGACGAGGGTCCCGGTCAGGTCAGCTTGCCGGAGGCTTTTTCCAGCATCGCCCAAGCCTCGTCGCCGAACGACGCCTTCCACTGCTTGTAGAACCCGGCCTGCCGCAGCGCGTCCTGGAACGACTCGCGGGCCGGAGTGTTGAACACCAAGCCCTTGCCTTGCAGTGACGCCTGCACACCGTCGTTCATCTTCGCGATGGCGGCACGCTCGTCCTCGGCGGCCTGGTTCACGTTCTTGGCGACGATCGCCTGCACGTCCGGCGGCATGGCGTTCCAGGCGGCGCGGTTGAACAGCACCCAGTAGCCATCCCACATGTGGTTGGTCATCGAGCAGTATTTCTGCACCTCGTAGAGCTTGGTGGTGTCGATCACCACCAGCGGGTTTTCCTCCGCGTCGACGATATGGGTTTGCAGGGCGGAGTAGGTCTCGGCGAAGTTGATGCTGGTCGGTGCCGAGCCGAACGCCTTGAACATCGACGTCCAGAGCGCGCTGACGGGCACGCGGATCTTCAGGCCTTGCAGGTCCTTCGCGGTGGTGATCGGCCCCGTGCTGGTGGTGACCTGGCGGAAGCCGTTGTCCCACATGCGGTCCATCACGATCACGCCGGCCTTGGTGATCTGTGCGCGCACGTAACTGCCCAAGTCGCCGTCCATGGCCTTCCATACGGCGGCGTAATCGGGGAATGCGAAGCCCACTCCGTCGATGGCACTTGCCGGGACGAGGATGCTGAGGATCAGGCCGGGGATCAGCTCCATCTCGAGCGCGCCGCCGCGCAGCTGGCTCAGCATGTCCGTGTCGCCACCCAACTGGCTGTCCGGGAAAATCTGGATGTCGACCCGGCCATCGGTTTGCGTCTTGATGCGGCTGGCCATCTTGGAGGCTTCGATATAGACGGGATGGCTGGTGGGAACGGTCGTGCCGAACTTGTAGTTGAACTGCGCCGCCTTGGCCGGGCGGATGATGGCGGGCATGGCAAGCGCAGCAGTGGCTGCGGACAGCAGGCTACGCCGGGCGATGGTGGTCATGCGGCCTTCCTCCAAATCTTGTTGATCTCGTTGTTGCAGATGATTAACCCGGTAAACTATCTTGCGCTAGCCCGAGTTTGGTTCTCTGCTCGCTTTCGAGCGGTGCGCGGCTCGATGCAGCCCATCCAGAGGCACCCGCTCCACAGCGAAGGAATATAAGAATGGCTGGTTCCCTGCATGGCAAGATCGCCTTGGTGACGGGCGGCATTTCCGGGATCGGGGCTGCCATCGCGGCCGTGTTCGCCGCGGAGGGCGCCAAGGTGATCGCCGCCGACATCAACGCCAGCAGCAAGACCATCGGGGACGAGAGCATCGCCCCGATCTGGTGCGACGTCGCTCAGCAGGACTCCTGCAACGGCCTGGCGGACGCCATCAAGCAGCGCCACGGCCGGCTCGACATCCTGGTGAACTCGGCCGGCATCGGCGCCGACCTGTCGTTCCTCGACACTCCGGTGGACGTGTTCGACCGGGTCTATTCCGTCAACCTTAGGGGCACCTTCCTGATCGGCCAGGCCGCGGCCCGGCTGATGTGCGACGGCGGGGCCGGCAGCATCGTCAACCTGTCCAGTGTGTCGGGCATGCGCGGCAATCTCGGGCGCGCCGCCTATGGCGCGTCCAAGGCCGGCGTGGTGCTGCTGAGCCAGGTCATGGCGGTGGAACTGGCGTCCAAGGGCATCCGGGTGAACGTGATCTCGCCGGGCCCGATCGAGACGCCGCTTGCGGCGGCCGTGCACGACCAGGCGATCCGCGATGCCTGGGGCCGCTTCGTGCCGATGCGCCGCTATGGCCAGCCGGACGAGATCGCGTCGGCGGCGTTGTTCCTGTCCTCCGACGCGGCCAGCTACATCACCGGACAGGTGCTCGCGGTCGATGGCGGCTTCATTGGCGGCGGCCTGGTAACCAAGCAATAGAGCAGATCCGCCCTGACTGGAATCAGTCATGCGGTGAAGATGCTCAACAAAACAAAGGGCTTAGCGGCAGGCAGGAATGGAACGCGCGACATGACATCGGATGCAGCAGGCCGCATTGGGCCGGCGAGCGTGGTCCTCATCACGGGCGCCAGCAGCGGCATCGGCGAGGCGGTTGCCCTGGCGCTGGCCCCGCTGGGCTGCCGCATGGTGCTGACGGCCCGGCGGGCCGACCGGCTCGCCGGCGTCGTCGCGGCGGTCGGGCCCAACGCCCTGGCCTGGCCCATGGACATGCGCGACGACGCGGCGGTGGATGCGCTGCCGGCCTGCCTGCCGGACGCGTTCCGCGCGGTGGACGTGCTGGTCAACAACGCCGGGCACGACGTGGGCGGGCGGCAGCCGTTCGTCGGCGGCGCCACGGACGATTGGAGCGACATCATCGACACCAATGTGCGCGCGGCCCTGCGGGTAACGCGCGCGGTGCTGCCCGGCATGGTGCAGCGCTGCAAGGGCGACATCGTCAACATGGGATCTACCTCCGGCATCAAGTCCTACGCTAACATCGCGGCCTATGGCGCGAGCAAGGCGGCGCTGCACATGTTCAGCGACAACCTGCGCACGGAACTTTCAGGCACGGGCGTGCGGGTGATCGAGCTGCAACCCGGCCCGGTCCGCAGCGGCTTTGCCGAGGCGCGGCTGCGGGGCGACGAAGCCGCCATCCAGCAGTACTGGAAGGAAATGAGCGGCGACATGCCCCTGGAATCGAGCGACGTGGCGGACACCGTGGTGTTCGCGCTGACCCGCCCGCCGCACGTTACGCTCAGCTCGATCGTGATGCAGCCATCCAGCAAGTGCTGAGGGTGGGCTTTAGCCCAGGGCGTCAGCCCACCGTCTCGTGCCAGCGCCAATGGGGTGATAGATACTAATCTAGAACAGCGACTCGATTCCGCCGTCGATGCTCAGCGCCTGGCCGGTGATGGTGGCGCCGAACGGGCTGGCGAGGTAGAGCGCCATGTTGGCGATGTCCTGCTGGGTGACGAAGCAGCGCAGGCTGACGGAGCTGACCGCAGTGGCGGTCTGCACATTGTCCCCGACCCCGCGGGACTCCGCCTTGGCCGCGATCATGCTGCGGACGCGCGGGCCGTCGACCAAGCCCGGCAGCAGGGCGTTGACACGGATGCCGTCCCCGCCGAGTTCGATCGCCAAGGTGCGGGTGAAGCCGATCACCCCCCATTTCGCCGCCGAGTAGGGCGAGCGCAGCGGGAAGCCGAACTTGCCCGCGGCGGAACTGAGGTTGATGATCGAACCGCCGCCGGCCTGCCGCAGCAGCGGAACCGCATGGCGCGCGCAATGGAACTGGCTGGCCAGGCAAACCTGCAGTGTCGCGTCCAGCTCCGCCGGGGTCACGGCGTCCACCGGCTTGGTCGGCCCGGCGATGCCGGCATTGTTCACCAGCACGTCCAGGCCGCCCAGCGTGGCGGCGGCGGCGGCGATGAAGCGCTCCATCGCCGCGGCGTCGCCGGCGTCGGCCAGCATCGCCGGGTGGGGGCAGCGAGCCAGCGCCGCGGCGTCCACGTCAGAGACGAACGGGGTGGCGCCGCACGCGGCGAAGCTGTCCGCGATGACGCGCCCGATGCCGCCGGCGCCGCCGGTGATGGCCACCCGCAGCGTGTCCAGGCGGAGGGGTAGGGGTTGTTGCGCGCCTTCAGTCATTGTCTTCTCCCAGGGCGCCGCCGGCAGCGGCGCGGCCCCGTTGCCTCAGAGGAAGCCGGTGGAAATCCACGGAATCGCGGCAACCACCGCCAGGCCCGCCGCCAAGGCCACCAGGTAACCCCAGATCGATCGCATGCCGACATCCGGGCTCACTTGCGATATCGCGCACGCGGCGTAGTAGCCGACGCCGAACGGCGGGGCGAACAGGCCCAACCCCATCGCCAGGACGACGACGATGGCATAATGGACCTCGTTGATGCCGAATTGCCGGGCGATGGGGAACAGCAGCGGCCCGAACAGCACGATGGCGGGGATGCCTTCCAGCACGCTGCCCAGGACCACGAAGGCGGCGATGGACACGGCGAGGAACATGCCTTTGCCGCCGGGCAGGCCGGACATCGCGGCCGCAAGCTCCCGCGAGAAGCCGGACTGGGTGAGCGCCCAGGCCATGCCGGTGGCCGTCCCGATGATCAGCAGGATGGCGCCGGACAGGGCGGCGGTGTCCACCAGGGCCGGGCCGAGGCGTCGCCAGTTCAGCCCGCGGTAGACGATGCCGCCGACCACCAGGCAGTAGGCGATGCCGACGGTGGACACCTCGGTGGCGGTGGCGATGCCCTCGATCACGGCGCCACGGATCACGAAGGGCAGCACCAGGGCTGGCACGGCGACGATGAAGGCGCGGCCGATCTCGCCCCCGGTGGCGCGCTTGGCGGCCAGGACACCGCGATGGCGGTGGCGGAACCACACCACGACACACAACACGAGGGCCAGCAGGGCGCTGGGCAGCAGGCCGCCGGTGAACAGGGCGGTGATGGACACGTTGGTGACCGAGCCGATGGTGATCAGCACCAGGCTGGGCGGCACGGTTTCGGTCTGCGCCCCCGTGGCGGCGAGCAGCGCCACCAGTTCGCCGGGCTGCGCCCCGCGGCGGCGCATCTCCGGGAACAGCACCGGGGCGACCGCCGCCATGTCGGCCGCCTTGGCCCCGGACACGCCGCTGATGAGGTACATCGCGCCGACCAGCACGTAGCTAAGGCCGCCGCGGAAATGGCCGAGCAGGTTGGCCAGGAAGCGCACCATGGCCTGCGCCATGCCCGTCATTTCGAGCAGCGCCCCCAGGAACACGAACAGCGGCACGGCCAGCAGGATGAGCTGCGACATGCCGCCGTCCATGCGCCCGATCACCACGCCGACCGGCATGCGCGTCGTCAGGTCGAGGTAGGCCACCGTGCTGAGGCCGAAGCAGAACGCGATCGGGACGCCGAACAGCACCATCAAGGCGACGCCGCCGACGAAGAAGATCAGCAAATTGATGT
This sequence comes from Acetobacteraceae bacterium, assembly GCA_965198565.1. Lineage (GTDB taxonomy): Bacteria > Pseudomonadota > Alphaproteobacteria > Acetobacterales > Acetobacteraceae > LMUY01. The sequence continues at coordinate 1,222,859 of OZ240665.1, forward strand.
TGCCGAGCGGCTGCAGCACGGGGGCGGCGAGCCACAGCGCGCCGGCGATGGCAGCCACGATGGCCGCGGCGGCGAGCAGCAGCTTCGGGCTGGTGGTGCGGACCGTTTGCAGCAGCACCGTCAGCAGCATCAGCCCGGCGCCCACCGGCAGGGCAGCCGCGCGCCACGAGTCCGGGATGCCCATGGCAGGGGACGTTATGAAGGACTGCTCCGCGGCATACTGGTAGCCCGGGCGCAGCACCGCCAGCAGGAAGGCGGCAGCGGCCAGCGCCGCCACGGCTTCCATCAGGGCGCGCGGCTGCGGCCGCAGCCTATTGACCACCGCCGTCATCCGCATGTGCTCGACCCGGCGGGAGGCGATCACCGCCCCCATCATGGCCAGCCATAAGAACAAGGCGGAGGCCAGTTCGTCGCTCCAGGTCAGCGGCGTGCGCAGGACGACGCGGGAGAAAATGCCGGTGAACAGTATGACAATCTCCACCGCCACGAGGCAGCCGGAGATGATCGCCACCACGCGTCCGAGCAGCGCGTCCAATCGCGCGGCGGTGCGGCCGCCGACGGACGCCGTGTGGACGGCAGCAGCCGCGTTTACTGACACGTCAGCTCCGGGCGCCGGCGAAGGTGGACAGTGCGATGCTGAACAATTGCGTTCATTCCTCTAGACCCTCGCCAGGTCCTGCTCGTGAATTGTTTTAGAGCCGATTGTCTTGGCCGCCCTGGGATACCAGTCTAAAATGGTTCAGTAGGTTTAGCAAATAGGTGCGTCCATGATAGAATTGGCTCGGACTCAAGAGCGGCAACAGAACCAGGGGCGGCAGGCGAACATAGTCGGGTGGGCGCACACGCCGTTCGGCAAGCTCGACGCGCCGGACGTGGAGGCGCTGATGGCGCAGGTCACCCGGGCGGCGCTGGACCACGCGGGGGTGGCAGTGGAGGACGTGGATACCGTGGCCGTCGGCGTCTACAACAACGGCTTCTCGCGCCAGGGCTTCGAGGGTGCGCTCGCCGCGCTGGGCGAGCCGGGGCTGACCTACGTGCCCGCGGTGCATGTGGAGAATGCCTGCGCCACCGGTTCGGCGGCGATCTACTCGGCGGCCAACGCCATCGAAAGCGGCCAAGCGCGGATCGCGCTGGTGATCGGCGCCGAGAAAATGACGGCGCTGCCCACCGCGGCGGTGGGCGAGAACCTGCTGACCGGGTGCTACCGCAAGGAGGAGGACCAGGTGGAAGGCGGGTTCGCCGGCATTTTCGGCCGCCTCGCCGAGACCTACTTCCAGCGCTATGGCGATAAGAGCGCGGAGCTTGCGCGCATCGCGGCCAAGAACCATCGCAACGGCGTCTGCAACCCTTGGGCGCAGATGCGGCGGGACCTGGGCTTCGAGTTCTGCAACACCATCTCGGCGAAGAACCCCTACGTGGCCGGCCCGCTGCGCCGCACCGACTGCTCCCTGGTGTCGGACGGGGCTGCTGCCATCGTGCTGGCAGACGACGAAACCGCCGCGACGCTGCAGCGCGCCATCCGGTTCCGCGCCCGCCGCCAGGTCAACGACATCATGCCATTGTCGCGGCGAGACCCGATCGCGTTCGAGGGCGCGCGCCGGGCCTGGAGCAAGGCCCGCGAGGAGGCTGGGGTGACGCTGGACGACCTGTCGTTGGTCGAGACGCATGACTGCTTCACCATGGCCGAGCTGCTGGAATACGAGGCGATGGGGCTGGCCGAGCCCGGGCAGGGCTTCCGGGTGGTGCAAGAGGGCATCGCCGAAAAGGGCGGCCGGCTGCCGATCAACCCGTCCGGCGGCCTGAAGTCGAAAGGCCACCCGATCGGCGCCACGGGGGTGTCGATGCACGTGATGGCGTCCTTGCAACTGATGAACGAGGCCGGCGACATGCAAATCCCCGGGGCCACGCTGGCTGGCGTGTTCAACATGGGCGGCGCCGCGGTGGCGAACTACGTCTCCATCCTGGAACGCGTGCGGTGATGGCCGGCTGTGCGGGCCTGCCGGTATCCCGGCGGGTGATGAACCTGTCGCACTTCGTCACCCAGTCCGCCCGGCGGTTTCCGGCCCGCCCGGCGCTGATCTGGCGCGACCGGCAGTGGAACTGGGCAGAGTTCGAGGCACGCGTGTCGGCGATGGCCGCCGTGCTCGCCGACCACGGCATCGAACCGGGCGACCGGGTGCTGGTGCAGTCCAAGAACAGCAACCTGATGCTGGAGTCGATGTGGGCGTGCTTCCGCATCGGAGCGGTGTGGGTGCCGACCAACTTCCGCCTGCTGCCGGACGACGTGGCTTACCTCGCGAACGCGTCCGGCGCGCGTGCGCTGCTGTGCGGCGGCGAGTTCCCCGAGCACGCTGCTTGCGTGCAGGAAGCGCTGCCGGATTTGGCGTTGCTGGCCCGCATGGGCCCGGGCCCGCTCGACGCGCCCGACCTCGACGACCTGGTGGCCGCCCGGATGGGTGTGGACACCCCATGTGTCGCGGTCGATTACGACCATCCGTGCTGGTTCATCTCCACCTCCGGCACCACCGGGCGGCCGAAGCTTGCCGTGCTGACGCATGGGCACATGGCGTTCATCATCACCAACCACCTGGCGGAGCTGATGCCCGGCACCACCGAGCAGGATTGCTGCCTGGTGGTGGCCCCGCTGTCGCACGGCGCCGGCAACCACGGGCTGACCCAGGTGGCGCGCGGGGCAACCACGGTGCTGCTGCCGAGCGACCGCTTCGACCCGGCGGAGGTTTGGCGCCTGGTGGCCGAGCACCGGGTGACCAACATGTTCACCGTGCCCACCATCATCAAGCTGCTGGTGGAACACCCCTCGGTCGACGAGGCGGACCACAGCTCGCTGCGCTGGGTGGTGTATGCCGGGGCGCCGATGTACCGGGCCGACCAGAAGCGGGCGCTGGAGAAACTGGGGCCGGTGCTGGTGCAGTATTTTGGCCTCAGCGAGGTGACGGGCTGCATCACCGTGCTGCCCGCCGCCCTGCACGTGAGCAAGGATGGGCCAGACGCCCGCGCGGGAACCTGCGGCGTGGCGCGGGTGGGAGTCGATATCCAAATCCAGGACAGCAGCACCGGCGCGCCGCTTGCCGCCGGCGTGACGGGGGAGATTTGCTGCGCCGGTCCGGCGGTGTTCGCCGGGTATTTCGACAACCCGCAAGCGAACGCGAAGGCGTTTCGCGACGGCTGGTTCATCACCGGCGATCTGGGCCACCTGGATGCCGAGGGCTTCCTCTACATCACCGGCCGGGCCTCGGACATGTATATCTCGGGCGGCTCCAACGTTTACCCGCGCGAGATCGAGGAAGTGCTTTTGACCCATCCGGAGATCCTGGAAGTTGCGGTGCTCGGCGTGCCGGATCTTGTGTGGGGCGAAATCGGCGTCGCTGTCGCGGTGCTGCGGCCGGAGGGAACCCTGGACGAGGCCGGGCTGCTGTCATGGCTGGAGGGCCGGGTGGCCCGCTACAAGCAGCCCCGCCGGGCTTTCTTCCTGCCGGACTTGCCGAAATCTGGTTACGGCAAGGTAACCAAACTGACGATCCGGCAGGAGCTGATCTCCCGAGGCTGGGTAGCGGCGCCCTTGGTCAAGGTTGGCGCCTGAAGCACGCCGCCGGATCGGCTATGCCGCATCCCGCAACTTCGCCAGCGTCAGCAACGCGGCCCGAAGCTGGCTATAGGCTTCGTCGCCGAGGCGGGTGGCCAAGTCCCGCTCGATGGTGCGCTGGATCCGCCGGATCTGGCGCATAAGGTGCAACCCCCGCGGGGAGAACCGAACCATGCGCGCACGGGCGTCGTCGCTGCTTTGTTCGACGGTCAACAGGTCAAGGTCCAGGCACGCCCGAACCAGGCTCGTGATGGCGGGCTTGGTAAGGTTGGCGCGGCTGGCCAGGTCGGACATCCGTGTGCCATCCGCATCGAGGTGGCGCAGCAGGTTGAAGTGCGTGTTGCGGATGCCCGGAAAGCCGGCGGGTATGAGGGATTTCAGCAGCTCGGCGTTGTAGAGTTCATACCCCTCATACAATAGGCGGCCGGTGTTAAGCCTTCGCCAGTCCCGCGTGAAATCGGTTGCCTGGGAACGTCTAGCTTTCCTCACGCCGGCCTGAGCGCGTTGATGAAGGTGCGAAGCATCATGCGTACGCGGGCGCCCTGTTCGTGCGCTGTGTCGCTGGGATGGGACGGCACGCCATCCTGATAGCAGGAGCGCGCGTCACCGACTCGGGCACTGTCGGCCGAGACCGTGGCGGCTATCACGGCCGCGCCGTCCAGCGCCGCCAGGCGGCTGTAGCCCGAACCTTCCATGACGCCTCCGGCGTCATGGAAGAAGGCGGTGAACACCCCGGGAAAAACCACCTTGTCCGGCCTGTCCCTCACCAGGGCGCAATGGGAGGCGGTCACAACGATCTGCCCAGCATCCTCTGGCCGGAACAGCGACGCGGAGTCGATGCCGATGACCAAACGTCCTGCGTCATCCTGGTTGATGACGAACCGAGATTCCAGCAGCCGCGGCACCGGCCTGGTCGGTTGCGCACAAACCGCGTCCGTAGCGAACAGTCCTGCACGGTTTGACTTGGCGCGCAGCCCAGCACAGCCGCCGTCTGGTTGACCCCACTGGTCACTCCCGTCGCCAGCATGTTCGCCGCGTCGGCAACGTTCCAAGACTGCGAATCGCGGTGGATCATCGGGCGCACGCCATCATTCGCCGCGCACCAGCCGGCATCGACGCCACCATGCGATCCGGCGGCGACCACCTTCCCCGATGCGCCGGCGGTATCTTGGTGATGGTATCTGTGGTGTGGATCGCCAAGCCCTCAGGATATTCCGCGCCGACTGCCAAGAAATTCCCTCCATACACGTTTAGCGTCCAGACTTCTTTGAGCGACTTGCGCCTGTCAAGTAGCCGAGAAACCGGATGCTCGGGCGCGCCTGAACGCGCACTGCTTTGGTCCTAACGATTTTTGGGGGTTAGAGATGACCAAGGCTCAGCTACCGGAGCCTGCAATCCCCATCCCGAGCACGCTGGCGGCTGCGCTCTATCGCCAACGCCCGCTTGCCGAAGCGCTGGACCGTGCCTGTCTCGCAGCCGGCCTTGCATGCACGGAGCCGGGCAGTCAGCAAAACCTGCACTGGTCGGACGAGATCGACGCTTCTCGGGGATAAAGATCGCGCAGACGTTGCGACCGCTTGGCTACAACGCCACGCCAATCGCGTCGATCTGGACCTTGGCAGACGCCACCGGTCCCGGCCCGTGGATCGCCACCGCCTCGAAGGCGAAGCCGGGTTCCGGCACCAGCACCTGGTGTGGATAGGCGTGGAATAGGGATCCCGTTAGCGGGGTGATCGGCGTCCAAACGGGACCCCTCTGACGTTGGGGTTCACCTTGGCTCTCGTGTTTGCACGGGAGCCCGTTTGGGATGTTGGTGGTGGAGACGATTGCGCGGATCCGCCGTGCCCATTTGGTCCAAGGCAAATCGATCAAGGCGATCTGCCGTGAGCTGCGGGTTTCACGCAAAGTCGTTCGCAAGGTTCTTCGGTCGGAGGCGACGGAGTTCCATTACGAGCGCGAGCAGCAGCCGATGCCGCGGCTGGGCGCGTGGCGCGATGAGCTGGACAAGCTGCTTGCGGCCAACGAGGCGAGGCCCAGCCGCGAGCGGCTGACGCTGATCCGGGTGTTTGAGGCGCTGCGCGGGTCGGGTTACGAGGGCGGCTACGACGCGGTGCGCCGGTATGCTCGGACATGGCGGCGCGACCAGGTGTCGGCGTCGGCAGCGGCGTATGTGCCGCTTAGCTTCGCGCCCGGCGAGGCGTATCAGTTTGACTGCAGCTACGAGATCGTGCTGATCGGCGGCACGACCGTCACGGTCAAGGTGGCGCACCTGCGGCTGTGTCACAGCCGGATGCTGTTCGTGCGGGCGTATCCGCGCGAGACGCAGAAGATGGTGTTCGACGCGCACGACCGGGCGTTCGCGTTCTTCAAGGGCGCCTGCACGCGCGGGATCTACGACAACCTCAAGGCGGCGTCGACGCAATCTTGGTCGGCCGCGAGCGGCCTATAATCGCCGGTTGCTCCAGATGTGCAGCCACTACCTGGTCGATCCCGTGGCCTGCACCCGGCGTCGGGCTGGGAGAAGGGCCAAGTGGAGAACCAGGTCGGGCTGGTGCGGGAGCGGTTCTTCTCGCCGCGGCTGCGGGTCAAGAGCGACGACGAGCTGAACGCCTGGCTGCTGGACCAGTGCGTCGCCTACGCCCGGGCGCACCGCCATCCCGAGCTGCGCGACCAGACGGTGTGGTCGGTGTTCGAGGCCGAGCGGCCCAGCCTGGTGCCGTATGTCGGCCGCTTTGATGGCTTCCACGCTGTGACAGCGTCGGTGTCCAAGACGTGCCTCATATGCGGTTCGACAACAATCGCTACTCGGTCTCGGCGCATGCGGTCGGGCGCCCGGTCGAGGTCCGCGCCTATGCCGAGCGGATCGAGCTGCGCCAGGGCGGCAAGATCGTCGGCTCTGGTGGGCATCGCCAAAGAGATCATCAAGCAGAACATCGCCAAGCTGACAGGGAGCGGCCTTGACCTCTGACCTTGCCCCCGTCACCGCGCCCTTGCCGGTTCCTGCTCTTATCCCCGCTGCCGGCGATCGGGCGAGCATGCGCTTCCTGGAGTTCTTCGCGGGCAGCATCGCATTTATATCTCTTCAAAGTATCATACTGTACGGGCTCGGCGAGGCAGTCGCGCCGAACCACGCCGACGCCCGGCGGTGGCGTCGGAGAAAGATGCCGGTCTGATTACTCCGTTCGCCGTTGAGGAGTGGTCATGACAAAATATGAACATCTGTTGAGTGAGCATTGGCCAGTTGCAGACTTGCCCGATGCAGATCGCATTCAATGGATCCGCGCGGAGCGCTGGATCAATCACCCGAACGCTGAAATGGCATTGGCGGGCATGAGTGATCTTCTCACCTACCCTCATCAGTGCAATCGCAAGCCTTGCCTTTTGATCCATGGTCGGACGGGTATGGGCAAGACAATGATCCTGAAGAAGTTCCATCGGGACCATCCGCGGATGCCGCTCCAAGAGTGGGAACGATCCAGGTCCCGGTCGTCCTGATGCAGTTACCGCCCGAGTCGAACGGGGTGTCCTTCTATGAGGAGCTTCTCGGTGCCATGGGCCTGCCTTTGGTTGGAGCGGTCAGCCGGACCCGCGCACGCCGCATGGCACGCGAGGCGCTCAGCATCATCGGGGCCAGGATCCTCATCATCAATGAAATCCATGCCCTTCTGGTCGGTGGCGACCGTCAGCAACGCATATTCCTCAACGTGATCCGCTTGCTGGCCAATGATCTGGAGATGCCGCTCGTATGCGCCGGAACATCGGAGGCCCGGCGAGCGCTGATGACGGACAATGGATTAGCAGACCCCTTTGAATCCGTGGAGCTTCCTCGCTGGACAAACGGTTTGGAATTCCGTCGCCTGCTGGCAAGTTTCGCTGCGGTTCTGCCGTTGCGTCAGCCACCGGATTTGGATCAGGAGAAAATTTGCACAGCGATCTGCGGCATTCAGACAGAAAAAGTTGTATAACGATGTTGGCTAATGTGCAACGCTTGCAGTCGATCTCTCGGTTTTATGGCTTTCGCCCATTCTGGCTAATGAGCTGAGCCGCGAAGTGGCATGAAATCGGCCGTTTTCTCTCCCCCCCTTTGACCGACTGGGCACATCAAGAGTGCTTCGAGCCTATCGAACGTCGGAGAACCGCCATGAAGCGGGGGACCCTGTTGGCGGCAACCGCCGTTGCATCGCTGGCGCTGCCTGGCCGTGCTGGGGCGCAACGCCAGGGGTGTTCTAATGTCAGATTAGCCGGCCGATCCGTTCGCACGCTGATCGAACCGCCATGACGATGGTGCCAGCGTCGACGTCCTGATCAACACGGTCAACGTGCGCCACGATGATACAGGCTGCCGCATCGCCATCAGCGCGCAGAACGGGACAGCAGACGTCGGTAATACCGACGAAGTCGGTGCTCCTCGCGTGCACGTGGCCGCGCGCCCGGATCGCCGCCAACTCCTGGTCGAGCTGCGGCCGATGCAGCGCCATGTTGGCCTGCCGGGCGCAATCGGCCAGCATTCGCTCGCGCTGGTCGGCGGCCTGGAACGCCATGATGACGCGGCCTGTGGTGGCGTCGCTAGCAAGGCGCCCATAGCCAGGCTTCAGATTAAACGTGAAGTCCGTCTCCGCACTGGTGTGCCCGAGCGTGACAGTCCGTCCGTTATGAATAACGACCAGGTGAACGCTGTGGCCGACGTCCGCAGCCAGTCGCTGCATCTCAGGGAGCGCCGCCTCAAGCAGCGTGCGGGACTGCGGCGTGCGCAATCCTAACGTGAACAGCTTGTTGGTCAGGGCCAGCTCGTCCGTTTCCGCGTCCCGCTGAATATATCCCCTGGCGATCAGAACGTAGATCATCCTGAACAGCTCGTTCTTGCTGCGTCCAAGCCGATCGGCCAGGTCGCGGAGCGATGTGGCCGCTGGTCGCTCAGCGAGGCCTTCCAAGATGTCCAATCCCTTCTCCAAGGCCGGCGCGGAGTAGGCCTTTTCGTCAGTCACGTCGTTATCGGCCACGGCTAATCCTCTGATTGCGTGCAAATGCCACTTCATAGAAAAATCGCACTTTACAAGTGAAGCGCTATCTGGTCGCTTGTCATGGTGCTCTCGACGAGCGGATGAGGCGTTCACACCGGAGGGGTTGCCATGACACCGACACGCACGCTGCGGAGTTTGTTGCTCGTCGCCGTTGCCGGCCTTGCCTGGTATGCTCCATCCGCCAGCGCCCAGAACAAGCTCATCGGCGTGGTGGCGATTGATCTGCAGAGCTCATTTTTCGTCCGCATGAAGGAAGCCGGCGATAAGGCCGCAAAAGACTACGCCGTTACCACGACGTGGCAAAGCGCCGAGGGCAGCCTTGAAAAACAGGTTTCCCTGATCGAGAACCTCATCAACCAGCATGCAAAGGTCATCCTCGTCGACCCGCTTGATAAGAACGCGCTGATCCCAGTATTGAAGAAGGCGGAGGCTGCGGGCGTCGATGTCATCACCATGGGCAACAAAGTGCTCGCGGATGGCAACTACTCTACGCTCTACCCGGATGCCGCTGACGCCGCGACCACCGCGCGAGCGCTCGGCACGGCTATCGGCGGTAAAGGCGAGATCGCGATGCTGATTGGTGCTCGAGGAAACTACGTCTCTGACACGCGAGAAAATGGCTTCTCCGACGAGATGGCCAAGGACTACCCTAATGTAAAGATCGTGAGCATCGAACCCGCTGGATGGGACCCGGCAAAGGGCGCCGATGTTGCCCAAACCTGGATGTCCACCTACCCCGACCTCAAAGGCATCTGGAGCATGTCGGACACGCAATTGCTCGGCGCGTCGTCCGCCTCCGATAGCGCAGGCAAAAAGTTGATGCTTGCCGGGTTCGACGGTGACGCTGAAATGGCGCCGCTGTTCAACAACGGGTCGATGGTGATTGATGTGCTGACTGGCGCCTACCGGGTCGGTTACTGGAACATCGCCGTGGCGGCGCGCCTTGCCAAGGGAGAAACGCTGCCGAAGGATCTCTATATGCCGACCTATTTCGTTGCGACCACCGCGGACGCGGCTATGCTTGCCAAGGATGGGCAATCGATCACAACGATTACGCCGGCCAAGGAAGCAATGGTTGCGGGTGAATATGCGAGTGAGTTTGGCCCATCCAAGCCGGCCTCCGCGATGACCGTGGGGCCCTAGCGACCCTTTGTAGGATGGGCTTCAGCCCATCACAGCCGCACGATGGTCTGTTGCCAACACAACGCACCTGACGGTCGGAGCATTGCCATGGCAACGCTTGCGCATATCCGTGACGAACTGCTCCTGCTCGTGCTCATCGCTTTGGCGGTTGCCGGCTTCACCGCGGCACGGCCCGACTTCTTTACCCTCGCCAATTTGCTGGACATCGGACAGCAGTGCGCAACCGTCGCAATCGTGGCCTTCGGCATGACGGGCGTAATCATCGCGCGCGGCATCGACATCTCGGTCGGCGGCACCACGGCGATGGCCGGGATCGTCGCGGCCCTGGTGCTAGCCGCCACCGGGTCGGGAGCCTTGGCCATGCTTGCCGCCGTTGTGGCTGGGGCTACAATCGGCACCTTGAACGCGGCGTTGATCGCCGGCTTGGGCGTGAGTTCGTTCATGGCTACGCTCAGCACGATGGCGCTGGGCAAAGGCGCGGCGCTCAGCTTGTCGCATGCCGCAAGCATCCCGGTGTCGAACTCCTGGATGCTGTGGGTAGGGCAGGCGGCCGTGCTCGGCATACCGGCAGCTTTCGGTCTCGCGCTGGTGCTGTGTGCGGCATGGCGTTTTGTTTTACTCCGCACCGTCATCGGACGCTCGATCTTCGCAGTCGGCGGCAACGACGTCGCGGCACGGGCCTCGCTGGTCCCGGTCAAGGCGGTTCAATCCTTCACCTACATTGTTTGCGGCGCTTCCGCTGGCGTCGCCGCGATCATCGGGATCGGCCGGCTTGGCTCAGCGCAACCGCTCGCCGGCGCTGGGCTTGAGTTTGCTGCCATCACTGCGGCCGTGGTCGGCGGCGCCAGTCTCGCAGGCGGACGCGGATCGGTCGTGGGCACGCTCATGGGCGCCATCGCAATCGGCACGATCAACTCCGGCCTTGCTTTCCTTGAAGTGTCGCAGCAGATCACCTACCTGGTGTCGGGCGCCCTGATCCTGATTGCCGTGCTGCTCCGCGGTGACTTCTCCTGGGCGTCGCTCATCATGACCCGGCGCTCATCAGTCTCAGCCGCAGCAGCCAGGGCAAAGGACGCAAGCCGTTCACTCACAATCGCCGGACTGACCAAGCGGTTCGCGGGCATCACGGTGCTCAACGACGTGTCGTTCGAACTTGGAGCCGGCGAGATCGTGGCGCTGATGGGCGAGAACGGCGCTGGCAAATCCACGCTGGTGAAATGCATTTCCGGCGTCTACCAGCCCGATGGCGGCAGCGTCGCTTTTACTGGTTCCGGTGCGCCCTTCTCAGCAGACATCGCGGTCATTCATCAGCACTTCAGCCTGGTTCCGGACCTGACCATTGCCGAGAGCCTCGCACTCGGACGCGAACCCGCAATCTTGGGGTTCGTGAGGCGATCGGTCATGCGCCGGCGAGCCGCGGGCGCGCTGCAACAGGTCGGGTTGGACCGGGACGTTGACACCCCCGTCCGCGATCTAACGGTGGGCGAGCGACAGATGCTTGAAGTTGCCAAGGCGCTGCTTGCATCCGCCTGGCTGATTGTGATGGACGAGCCGACCAGCGCTCTCAGCAACCGCGAGCGTGACCAACTCTATGGCATCGTCCGCTCTCTGGCAGCGCGCGGATGCTGCGTGCTCTACATCTCCCACAAGCTGGAAGAGGTTCGCGCGCTCGCCGCCCGCGCGATCGTGCTGCGCGACGGCCAACTCGTCGGCGACATAAGAATGCGTGAGGCCAGCGACCGCGAACTTGTCAGCTTGATGGTCGGGCGCGAACTCGGGACGGTATTTCCCTGGGTTGAAGCCGCAGCGGGAGACACGCTGGTCGAAGTTCGCAGCCTCAGGACCGCCGGCCTGTTGCATGACGTCTCTCTGACGCTCAGGCAAAGCGAGGTGCTCGGCCTTGCTGGCCTGATGGGCAGCGGACGCACCGACATTCTACGCTGCATCGCCGGCCTCGACCGCTTTAACGGAGGCACGATTACGCTTCGCGGTGAACCGATGACGTCCGCGGCGCAGGCTTTCGCTGCAAGGGCTGGCGTGGCGTTCATCCCGGAAGACCGGCGCGCCGAGGGGCTGGTTGGTGGCCTCAGCGTCGCCGACAACCTCGGTATGGTTTGGATGCGGCGCAACAACGCGGCCGGTATCGTGTCGATCGCCGCTTTGCGCCGGACCGCGGCAGTGCTGATCCGCAGGCTGGACGTGCGCCCGCGCAACGCGGCGAAACTTGCCGGCACGCTCTCAGGTGGCAACCAGCAAAAAGTTGTCATCGGCAAATGGCTCGCGGTGGGTCCGCAAATAATCCTGCTCGACGAACCGACCAGCGGCGTGGACGTCGGCGCCAAGTCGGAGATCCACCGCATCATCGGTGAACTGAAGGCGGCAGGTGCTGCAGTCTTATTGGTTTCGAGCGAATTGCCGGAACTTTTGGGCGTGTCCGACCGCATCATTGTGCTACGCAAGGGCCGCACGGTTGGCGAACTGCCGCGCGGCGCGAGCGAGCAGGACGTCATGGAACTCGCCTTTGCAACAGCCAGCGCGGCCATGCCACCCCTGTTGCCGCAAGCAGTCGCATGAGGGGCTTGCGCAGGCTGGTGGCAAACGCCGGGCCAATTGGGCTCTTGGCCGTTACACTGATTGCCTGCGGTTTGCTCGACACGCGTATCCTCGCGGTGCAGAACCTTAGCATCGTGCTGATGCAGAGCGTCCCCGTGCTGATGCTGGCGCTCGGCGCATTCATCGTGCTTCTCACCGGCGGGATTGATTTGTCAGCCGGCGTGTCGGTCACGCTCGGCAGCATCGTGGTTGCCAGCATGCTGAGCGGCGGCGCGGCATTGCCTGCGGCACTTGCACTCGGGTTCGCCGTGGTCGTGGGGGTCGGCACGGTCAACGGTCTGCTGGTCGCGGTGTACCGTATTCCGGCCTTCGTTGCCACGCTCGCCACCATGTCGGCCGTTCAGGGCTTGTCACTGCTGCTGGCGACGCGGGGCGTGTATGTGTTGCTAAATTCCACCCTAAAGCGCCTGGGAACCGGCCGGCTTGGCGGAGTTCCGATCTCGGTCATTGCGGCGGCGATTGCGGTCGGACTGGCCTATTTACTGGTGCATCACACGCGCTTCGGCCTGCGAGTATACGCGACCGGATCGGATGCAGCGGCGGCGGCCCTTGCCAAAGTCCGGGTTGGCGTCGTCCTCCTGCTCGCCTACGCCGCCGCTGGGTGCTTCACCTTTCTCGCCGCCATTATGCTGATCGCCCGCACTCCAATCGTCACGCCAAACCTCGGCGGCCAATCGTTGCTGCTGGATGCGATCGCGGCTTGCGTGCTGGGGGGCACCAGCATTTTCGGCGGACGCGGCACGGTGGCCGGTGTCGTGGCGGGCAGCCTGATCGTCGGCTTGTTCTCCAATGCCCTGCGCGTGATTGGCATTGACCCGTCAAGCCTCGACGTCATGCGGGGCGCGCTGGTGATTGCTGCTCTGGTTTGCGACGTCGGCATCACGCGGGTCCGAAGTCGTATATTCAAGGAAGCATTAGCGTGAGACTAAGTGAGTGGCCTCACGGGCTTGTTCGGAACGAGTTAATGGAGGCCACCATTGCGATCCTCGGGCGACTCGTCGCCTTTGAGTCCATCACCACCGCTCCAAATGGCGCCGCGATGGAGTATGTCGCGACGTATTTCGAGGGCCTCGGCGCGTCGGTGCGCAGGCTGCCAAGCACGCATTGGAACAAGGAGAACCTGTGGGTGAGCTTCGGTGAGGGCACGGCCGGAGGGGTCGTTCTGTCCGGCCACATCGACGTTGTCCCGGTGGCTGGGCAAGATTGGACCCGACCGCCTTTTGCCGTCACGCGCGAAGCGGGCCGGCTTTATGGGCGCGGCACGACCGACATGAAAGGCTTTCTCGCCTGCGTGATGGCCGCTGCGACGCGTATCGACTCAGCTGAGCTGGCACGGCCCATCCACGTGGCGATCACGTTTGACGAAGAGGTCGGTTGCCTTGGCGCACGCGAACTGGTCGAGTTCATGGACGCAGCAGCACTTCGGCCGAGGGCCATCCTGGTCGGCGAACCAACCGGCATGGCAGTGGTGGACCGCCATAAGGGATCGGTCGGTTTCACAACGACGGTCGGCGGGCATTCCGCGCACTCGTCGCAGGTGCATCGCGGCTTTAGCGCGATCGCCTTAGCAGCCGAGCTGATCGGTTTTCTTGGTGAACTGGGGACGGCTCAGACGCTGGCGAGCGCCGACCCAAGCTTTTCCTACCCATTCCCGTCGATCAACGTCGGCACCATTCGCGGCGGCGAGGTCCGTAACATCGTGGCGCCGAGCTGTGCTTTCGACTGGGAAATCCGACCAATTCTGCCTGCGCAATCGACGATGCTGCAGCAAGCCTTTGCCGCCCACGTCGAACAGCGCATTGATGGATTTTGCCAGGAGGGTGGGCTCGTTCCAACCATCGAGACTTGCTGCGTCTATGATACGCCACCGTTGGTCACTGAGCGCCGCGCCGAAGCAGCCGGCCTGGCGATGCAGCTTATGCAGAGCAACAGGACGATGGCGGTGTCATTTGGGACCGAAGCAGGTCTCTACCAGGAGGCCGGTTATTCGGTCGCCGTATGCGGGCCCGGTGATATTCAGCAGGCGCATACGCCGGATGAGTGGATTGCGGTGGACCAGCTCGAAGCCTGCATAGATTTCCTGAGCCGTCTTATTGACGACTGCGCCCGGCTATAGTTTTGCACAAGGGAAAGCCGCATGCGCATCACACCGAACATTCACCTGGTCGCGTCCGGAATTCAGGGCTGCTCCCTGACGCACGATCTGGATTGCAATTGCTGGCTGTTCAACGTGGGCGTTGAGTGGATTTTGTTTGACACTGGCGCCGGCGTGGACGCGGGCCACATATTCGCGGTCCTGCGCAAGGACGGGCTCGACCCTGAACAGTTGACCCACGTGTTTCTAACCCATGCGCACGCCGACCACTCTGGCGGTGCTGACGAAATAAAGCGTCGCACCGGGTGTAAATTGCTGTGCAGCACGACGACGGCGGACCTGCTCGGCCAGGGTGAGGACGCTCTGAGCCTTCCGGCGGCCCGCAAGGCCGGGATGTATCCGCCGGACTACGTCTACCAGCGCCCAGCTCCAGATGTGGTGCTCACCCCGGGCACGATCATGTCCGTCGGCGACGCACGGATCTCAGTGATTGCGACGCCGGGTCATAGCCTGGATCACGCGTCCTTTTTGGTCGAACAGGATGGTGGCGCGGCGCTGGTGAGCGGTGACGCAATGATGCATTCGGGCCGGATCATCTATCAGGACATCTACGATTTTGACGTTCGGCAATCGGCCGACAGCATCCGGCATCTGGCAGGTTTCGATTTCGAGGCGCTGCTTCCCGGTCATGGCATGTTCGCACTCAGCGGCGGCCGCCGGCACGTCGCAGCGGCGATTGCGAACATGGAGCAGATGAAGACGCCGTGCCCCATGGACTTCATCCCGCTCTAACCGAGGCCAGCCAGCATGTCAAAATTCGTGGACAAAGTGGTGGTGGTCACGGGTGGCGCGAGCGGCATCGGCGCGGGAGTCGCGGCGGCATTTGCCGCTGAGGGGGCGCAGGTTGCGATTCTGGACATCACAATGCCGGATGCTGAACCGTCGGCTCGCACGATCCAGCGCTATGTGTGTGACGTCGCAAACCAAGGCGCGGTGGAAGCCGCCTTTAATCGGATCACGGCCGATTGTGGCAATGTGGATGTGCTCGTGCATTGCGCCGCGCTGCTCGGCGTGAGCGGCCCGTTTCACGAGCTGACGTTGGACGTCTGGCACCGCTACATCGATACCAACCTGACGGGGACCTTTCTGGTTGCCCTCGCGGCAGCATCGCGCATGGTGGTTGCAGGCACGCGCGGCCGCCTAATCCTGCTGGGCTCCGTCAACTCGTTCGCTTCGGAGCGCTTCGCCGCACCTTACGCTAGCAGCAAAGGTGGCATCAGGATGCTGACGCGCTCGGCCGCAATCGATCTGGCGCGCTATGGCATCACCGTCAACATGATCGCGCCTGGCCCGATCGCAACGCCCGCCACGCAGGAGCGGTTCGACGCGCCTGACCTCAAGCAAACGTTCGAACGCGTCCTGCCGGCAGGCTTGCCCGGCACCCCTGCCGACATCGCCGCAGCCGTGCTGTTCCTGGCGTCACCGGAAAGCGGGTTTATCACCGGGACTGACCTCGTGGTGGATGGCGGCCTGCTCGCGCAGATCATGCAGTGATCCCGCGAACCGAAAGGGGAGACTGATGCAGCACGGTCAACGTTTCGACATGATCATTGTGGGAGCCGGTGGGGCCGGCGCAGTTTTGGCGGCTCGTCTCAGTGAGGACGGCCGCCGCAATATCCTGCTGCTCGACGCGGGTCCGGACTATCGCAGCGCCGAACAACCGGACGCAATGGCGAGTCCGAACCCGTTCAACCTGCTGCTATCGCCTACGTTTCAGCAGCGCTTTATGTTCGACGACCTTATGGCCCGCCGCACGCACCGCCAGGAGCCGCGTCTGTATTGGCGTGGCAAAGGTATGGGAGGCAGCACGGCAGTCAACGGCCAACTCGCAATTCGCGGCGTGCTGGAGTCGTTCGACGAGTGGGCGGCGTATGGCGCGACCGGTTGGTCGAGCAAGGACGTGCTGCCGTATTTTATAGCGCTAGAGGACGACCTTACGCTCGGCAACCGGCCCGGTCATGGCTCCGGCGGCCCGATCCCGATCCACCGGGAGCCGCTACACGCCTGGGGCCCCGTCGATCTTGCGCTGCGCGAGGTTGCTCTAGCCGAGGGGTTTGCATGGCAAGACGACCTCAACGCCGCTGATGCTACGGGCGTATGCACTTTTGCCAGGAACAGCCGGGCTGGCCGGCGCGTATCGAACAACGACGCCTACTTGGAGGGGGCTCGCGGTAGGCCCAACCTTACAATTGTCGGCGATACCGTCGTGGACCATTTGTTGTTTGATGGCGCGCGTTGCACCGGCGTCACCGTTGCGGCTCCAGGCGGCTCATTGGACATCGCGGCCGGCGAAGTCATCCTGTCGGCCGGCGCAATCCATTCACCGGCGATTCTGCAGCGCTCAGGCATTGGCCCGGCGACCTGGCTAGCGGAACTTGGCATTCCGGTGCGTGCTGACTTGCCAGTCGGGGAGGGATTCTTTGACCATCCGTTCGTTCGCCTCGAACTCAAGCTGAGGCCCGAATTGTGCGCGCGCGATCCCGATGCGCGGCATATCAATTGCTGCGTCAAGTATAGTTCTGGGTTCCCGGGCGCCGCGTTCAACGACATGTTCATCGTCTCGGTTAATCATGGTGGCTTGGGCGTCGTGCAAGATATGGCGCAGTTCGGCGAGGCCGGCCTGCACGTCATGCTCTATGAAACCCGCAGCCGCGGTACGGTACGCATCACGTCGCACGATCCATCCCTCCATCCTTCGGTGGATGAAAACATGCTAGGGGATGCCTTCGATCTTGCACGCATGCGGGAAGGGGCGCGCAAGATTGCGCGGTTTGGTCAGCAGGCAGCATTCCAGGCCATTTGCAGCGACATTCAGGTCGGCAACACGGGGCGGCCGTTAGCCGCTTTGGTGGCCGCGTCCGACGGTGACCTCGACGCATGGCTTCTCGCCGACTGCAACGACAGTCAGCACGGCGCGGGCGGCTGCTGCCTTGGCCCTGCCGGAACGACCTTCGGCGTCGTCGACCCCGACTGCCGCGTGTATGGTTTCGCTGGTCTGCGCGTGGTGGATGCTTCGATTATGCCGCGCGATTGCAGAGCCAACACGGCGCTGACAACCATAATGATTGGCGAAAAGATGGCGGCGCGCTTGCGCTGAACCTGCCCAGACCGAATCAAACCATTTGGCTAGACGATACCATCCGCGGGCTTGATGCCGAGCAAGTCCGCTCACCCTAGGAGTTGAAGATAGTCCGTGGCGTAGAGGAAAGGCTGTACTGTCCATCTGTTCCACCGCATCTGCTGCTTCTTGATCATCCGACGCGACACGGTTTCTTTGACGGCGCTCTCGACGAATGCGGTTGAAATGGGCTTACCGCTCCGCCGGCGAGTGCTGTAGTTCACCAGCGTCACTTGATTTGGCTTCGAGATGCTGCGCGGCGCTGGTGCCGTTGATGCCGGCCCCGACTACGAGCACATCGAATGTCGGACTGTCGAGTTGTTGCAGCAAAGGGCACATGCGGCGTTCTTTCGTAATCTGTTAGAGTGCGGCGAAACACGTTTGCAAGCGTATTCAATCTGTGTAGGCTATCTCGGCGGACCTCTGCAGGGGGTTCACGTAACCGCATCCGGACACTTTGTCGCCTGCGCCCGCCATTCAGCCAGCCTGTCGAGCCGATCTGGCCCTGGAGGATCCAATGAGCGAGTTCCCGACCGTCTTCAGCCCGCTGCGGATCGGCGCCCACACGGTCCGTAACAGGATTGTATGCAGCGCCCATGGCGAGCAATGGTCGCGCGAGGGATTGCTCAACGAACGCATGATTACCTATTACGAACGGCGCGCAGCAGGTGGCGCCGGTATGCTGATATGTTTTGGCTCCGCATCGGTTTACAAAGGAGCCGCCGGAGCCGGCCTGCCGGCGCTCTGGGATGAACGAAATGCGCCGTTTCTGACAGACATGGCGGCCCGCGTGCACGCGCGAGGCGCAGTCCTGCTTGCCCAGGCGACCCATCGCGGCACGCGGGAGTCGCCGGCCGGGGCCGACAATCCTTTGCAGGCGCCTTCACCCCTGCCCGCCTCGGTCAAGCAGGGCTATTTGGGCGCGCCGCACGTACTGACGATCGGCGAAATCGCCGAGATCGTCGAGTCGTATGCGGCGGTGGCCGAGCGCCTGCATCGCTGCGGCTGGGACGGCATCGAGCTGACGACATTAGGTTCGCACCTGATGGAGCAGTTCTGGAGTCCGACGATGAACACGCGGACGGATCGCTATGGCGGCAGCTTCGAAAACCGCATGCGGTTCTCGCTCGAGATCATCGACCGCATTACGCAAACGGTGCCACGCTCGTTCCTGGTTTGCTTCCGCATCTCAGGCGACCCGGTCACCGACCTGCTCGGCTTGACTTCGGTTGACATGGGCACGATCGCCGATGTGCTGGCATCGCGTGGCCGAATTGATTTCTTCAACGTCAGCGGCGGCAGCGGCGTGAACATGGAGACACATGCCGCCGTGGTGCCGAACGACACCTATGCGACCGGCACTTATATCCATCTCGCCCGGGCGATGAAACAGCGGCTGGCTTTGCCGGTCCTGGTCGCTGGCCGCATTCTTACGCCGGCCGACGCCGAAGCAGCGCTTGCCGGTGGCAACTGCGATCTGGTCGCAATGACGCGAGCGCTGATTGCAGAGCCAGAGCTGCCCCATTTGGCCGAGGCCGGGATGGTGGAACGCATTCGCCCCTGCATCGCCATCAACGAGGGCTGCCGGCGGGTGACGATGGGAAAATCGCATGCCTGTTCTGTCAATCCCGGCGTCGCGGACGCTGCACTGGACGACTTACACCCGGCGGCGGCGGTGCGGCAGATCAGCGTAATCGGAGGTGGTCCGGGCGGGATGGAGGCGGCGCGCGTCGCCGCAGCGCGGGGGCACGCGGTGACGCTGTACGAACGCTCCGACCGCCTAGGTGGCCAGATGCACGATTACGCGAAGATGGTAGGGCTGCCGCATCTCTTGGGCCACGTCGAATGGCTCGAGCGCGAGATACGGCGCCTGGGCGTGACGGTCGAACTTGGGCGCGACATCTCGTCGGGCGACCTTGCCGCCTGGAACCCCGAGGCCACCGTGGTCGCCACGGGGGCCTGCACGGCGGTCCCGCCGGAAGGCCGTGGCCTCGCCGCGACAGCGGTCACCGACGTTGACGGCCTGGCCGCCGCCGCGACGCTGCCGCCCGGCCGTGCGGTGCTGGTTTACGACATCGAGGGCCGCAGCCGTGGCGCCAGCATAGCAGCAAAGCTGAAGGAGGCCGGGGCGGTCCGGGTCGAATTGGTGTTCCCGCACCAGGCGCCGATGGAAAACCTCGAGCCACCCAACAAGCCGGCACTGTACCGTCGGCTTGCCTCGGTTGGGATCGAGTGCCATCCCAACCAAATCTTGGTCGGGCCGCAGAACGATAGCGTCCGTGCTCGTGGTGGAATTTCGCTGACGTCGGCGGTGTAGGCGGAGGTGGTCATCGGATCGGCTGGCTAAGGTGGAGTTGCGAGGCTCTAACCTGAACCGACGAGGACCCGATGACCGAGGACAGACTACCGTTGGCCGAGCTGCTGGCGAAAGCCGGAGATGGCGACTTCCTGCGCAGTGTGGCGGAGGCTGTGGTGCAGTTGCTGATGGAGACGGACGTAGAGGGGCTGATCGGCGCCGGACGGCACGAGCGCACGGCCGAGCGGGCGACCTATCGCAACGGCTACCGCGACCGGACGCTGGACACGCGGCTGGGCAGCCTGCAGCTCCGCATCCCCAAGCTGCGCCAGGGCAGCTACTTCCCGCCGTTTCTGGAGCCCCGCAAGACGTCCGAGAAGGCCCTGGTGGCGGTAATCCAGGAAGCGTGGATCGGCGGCGTGTCGACGCGGCGGGTGGATGACCTGGTGCAGGCGATGGGCCTGGCAGGGATCAGCAAGAGCACGGTGAGCAAGCTGTGCAAGGACATCGACGATCGGGTGAATGCCTTTCTCGAACGCCCTCTTGTCGGCGATTGGCCTTATCTCTGGCTGGATGCCACCTACCTCAAGCAGCGTGAGGGTGGGCAGATCAGGACGGTGGCGGTGATAATCGCTGTGGCCGTGAACACCGAGGGCAAGCGCGAGATTGTTGGCCTGCACATCGGGCCTTCGGAGGCGGAGATGTTCTGGTCGACGTTCCTCAAGAGCCTGGTCAAGCGGGGCCTGCGCGGCACCAAGCTCGTCATCTCAGACGCGCACGAAGGCCTGAAGGCTGCGATCCGCCGGGTGCTGGGCTCCACGTGGCAAAGATGCCGCGTTCACTGGATGCGCAATGCACAGGCCTACGTGCCGAAAGGCCAGCAGAACATGGTATCGGCCGCTCTTCGCCAGGCATTCACCCAGTTGGACCATCAGAACGCCACCCAGACCATGCGTCACGTCGCCGACCAACTCCGCGACAAATGGCCGAAGCTCGGTGCGTTCATCGACGAGAGCGAGGCCGACGTGCTGGCCTACATGAACTTCCCCGCCCAGCACCGGGTGAAGATCCACAGCACCAACCCGATCGAACGGCTTAACAAGGAGGTCAAACGCCGGGCCGACGTCGTCGGCATCTTTCCAAACGAGGGCGCTATCATCAGGCTGATTGGCGCGGTGCTGCTGGAGGCCAACGACGAGTGGCAACTCCAGCACCGCTACATGCAGACCGAGGCCATGGCCGAACTCATACCGCCGACTATCGACGCTATACCCAATGAGATCGCCACCATAGCCGCCTGACCAATGGCCACCTCAACTACACCGGATTTTACACCAGCTTGACGGACGCAATCCGCAGAACGGCTGTATGCAATTGCGCAATGCTTGGACCGATCAGGTGCGCACTGTCAACGACGTCGACCTCATCGTGTTTTCGGGCTACCGGCTGGCCGAGGATAGGCTGCTGGCGCCGTTTGCCGAACGGACCGGCTTAGAGGTCCACCCGGTCGGGGACTGCCGCGCGCCACGCATGCTCCGCAACGCGGTGTCCGAAGGTGTCCGGGTGGGTGCGTTACTCTAGCGGGGCTCATGAGCCTTGAACCGCTGGACAGGCCGGCAACGTCGCACGCTGGAGCGATTGGCGCTTCAACTCGCCCAATACCAGGTGCGCAGGTTCCATAAGTTCGAGGACACGTTTACGTTCGGCGTGTAGCCGATAAGCTTGCTGTTCGTTCCCTCGGTTTTCACGTCCTGGAACATGGGCAGGATCGGCAGATCGTTTCGTATGATCGTTTGGAGCTGCTCATACATTTCCTTGCGCTTGGAATGATCGACGGTGGTCGCAGCCGCCCGTAGCAACTCATTGACCTGCGGATTGTCGTATTGCATCGAGTTCCAGCCGGCACCGCCTTTGGCAGGCGTGGACCCGGCATCGAAAACGGTGGTGGAATCCGGGTCGGCGCCCGTCATGTAATCCCAAGCCACCATAACGGAGTCGTATTTGGACATCGCGAAATAGTCGCCCCAGATGACCGCCGCCGGCATGTTCTTGATCTGGATGGCGACGCCGATCTCGCGCCAGTTCTGCTGCAGCACTTCCTGCGCCTGCTCGCGCACCTGATTGCCCGCAGTGGTCGAGTTGATGAACTCCAGCCGGACGCCATTCTTTTGGCGGATCCCGTCGGGACCTGGGAGCCAGCCGGCTGCGTCGAGGATTTGCTTGGCCTTTGCGGGATCATAGTCGTGCTTCGGCAGGTTGGGGTTGAACGCCCAGCATTGGTGCGGAAGGTAGCTTTCGGTATCGGTCGGCAGGCCGTAGTAGATCAAGTCGATGATCGATTTCTTGTCCATGCCGTAATACAGCGCCTCGCGGACCTGCTGATCCTGGAACTGAGGCCGGGTGAGATTGAGAGTGATGCCTTCCACCCCGGCCGAAGGAGCAACCACGACGGTCTTGCCGGGCAGCTTCTTCGCAGCGGCGTAATGGTCGGCAGTGATGCCTTGATAGCCTGTATAGTCGATCGACCCGGTCTCGAATTGTGCAAACATCACCGTGAGGTCGGGAATGTAGCGGAATATGGCGCGCTCGACGTAAGGCCCCTTTCCGTAGAACCGCTCATTGGCGTTTAATGTGAGGTGGTCGCCCGGCACCCGCTCGCCCCATTTGAACGCTCCGGTGCCGATCGGCGCGGTATTGAACGGTGCGGTGTTCGGGTCGGCGGCCTGGTCGAATGCGTGCTTGGGGACCATGAACGTCCAAGCGAGAATGGAAATGTATGGTGCGTAGGGCCGCGACATCTCCCAGGTGATCTCGGTCGGGCTGACCACCTGGATATTCTGCACCAGTCTGTGGCCGGTGCGATTTCCGGCGCGGAAGTTGGGGTTGTTGATCAGC
Organism: Acetobacteraceae bacterium; assembly: GCA_965198565.1. Classification (GTDB taxonomy): domain Bacteria; phylum Pseudomonadota; class Alphaproteobacteria; order Acetobacterales; family Acetobacteraceae; genus LMUY01. Next base: position 1,245,704 of record OZ240665.1, read on the forward strand.
TCGAGCGTGAACTTCACGTCGTCCGCGCTGAACGTCGCGCCGTCATGCCAGGTTACGTCGGATCGCAGCTTTACTCGCCACTTGAGCCCGTCTTCCGACAGGCCGCCATTGGCAACCGAGGGCACCTCTACCGCCAGTTCCGCCACCAGCGTGCCGGCGGGATCGACGCCCCACAGCGGGCTGAACAGATTCCAGTGGATACCTTCATCGTTACCGAGATGCGGCATCAGCGGGTTGAAAACCGTGGGTTCTTGCGAAAGCCCAACCAGAATCTGACCGGTCGGCTTGCCCGGCGGCTCTCCCGCCCGGCCTGACCCTGGAGCAAGCAGCGCGCTCGATCCGGCGGCAGCGGTCATCGCCATCACCGTGCGCCGCGTGAGCCCGCCTTGCCGGCCACAGGTGGTTGCAGCGAAATGCGAAGGATCGCTTGTCATGCCAATCTCAGTCTCCAGCGTGGTGAAGGAACAGGCGGCTTGCAGCAGCTTGCTGACGTCTGACTGCGTATGCAAGCGGATTGCGTCGCGCTCGTTCTCCGGCTTGGCAGATTCGCATTCATTGTTAGCGGTCCTGGTATCACCCGCGTTGATCCGGGGTGCGCCGTCGTCGAAGCGGCACGACCGGTTACAGCCAACCACGAACGAATTACTCCTTGAATTCGTATGCAAGATCGGCAAGGCTGCCGAAGTGGTGATTGCGGGCCTGCGCGCCGCACCAGGAAGGAGGCAATATCATGGCTGTGGAAGTCCAGAACCGCCCAGGCTCGATGGGGGCCGAAATCCTTGGCGTTGATTTGGCACAAACGATCAACGACGCCACGTTCGCGACCATCCGCCAAGCCATACTGGATCGCGGCGTCGTTGTGTTTCCCGGTCAGGCGGCCATGTCCCCGGCTGATCAGGTCGCGTTCAGCAAGCGCTTTGGCAGCTTGGTGCCTAGCGAGTTGGCGAACGTGAACCCACCTGGCTTTCCTGACATCTTCATCGTCTCCAACGCGATCCGCGACGGCAAGCCGATCGGCGCGAAGGAGGTTGGCCGGCACTGGCACACGGACTTCCAGCACCTCAAGGCCGCCGCGGCGCTAACGATGCTGCACGCTCACAAAATCCCGCCGGAAAAGGGCGACACCGAATTCTCCGACATGCGCGCCGCTTATGACGCACTGGACAACGCGACCAAACAACGCATTGATACCATGGAAGTGCTGCATAGCCGTGTGCAGGCCTGGCCAATCATGTTTCCCGAGCGTGCGCCACTGACACCCGAGCAGGCGGCCCGGACCCCGGATGTGGTGCATCCGTTGGTTCGGATCCATCCGGAAACCGGCCGGCGGTCGCTGTTCCTGACCGCAAACAAGGCGGCCTGGGAGATCGTTGGCTTGCCGCGGGAGGAAGGACAGAAGCTGCTTGCGGACCTGCTCGCGCACTCGTTGCAGGACCAGTTCCGTTACGCCCATGTCTGGCGCGACCATGATTACCTGATATGGGATAACCGCTGCTTGCTGCACCGGGCGACGCCCTTCGACAGCGAGAACTACGAGCGCATCATGTATCGCACCACCGTGGCGGGAACGCCCACCTTCGGCCCGAAGGATCAGCCCGGCACCGTGCAGACCGCCGCGGCAGCGTGACGGGGGCGCCCGCCGGGGCTGCAGCGTCCGCACTGGTCCTGGGCGCGGGCATCGTTGGAGTCGCCTCAGCCCTGGCGTTGCAGCGTGACGGGTTTGCCGTCACGTTGCTCGACCGAGGCGCGCCCGGGGAGGCCTGCTCCCTGGGCAATGCCGGGCATCTCGGGACTGCCTCCGTCTTGCCGCAGGCAGCGCCCGGGATTGCCGGCGCGGTGCCGGGTCTGTTGCGGGATCCACAGGGTCCGCTCGCCGTGCGTTGGGGCTATGTCATGCGCAATCTGCCTTGGTTCGTCAGCTTCCTCCGTGCGGGTGAACGCCGCAAGGCCGAGCGCACCGCGGAGATGATGGCCGTGCTGCTGGCGGAGGTCGGCCGGTCCTATGCGCCCCTGCTTAGAGAGGCGGGAGCTGAGGACCTGGTCGCCCCCACCGGCCTGCTGCACGTGTTCCGCACGGAGGCGGCGTTGCGCGGCGGGCGCTGGGGATATGACCTCCGCCGCCGGCTGGGCATCGCGGTGCAGGATGTCAGCGCGGAGCAAACCCGTGCCCTGGAGCCGTGCCTTGCCGGCCCGATCGCCGGTGGCGTGCTGCTGCCTGACGTCGCCACCGTGCGCGATCCGCTTGAACTGACCCGCCGCCTCGTGGCGCTGTTTGAGCGGCGGGGCGGCACGGTGATGCAAGCCCCGGCGCAGCGCCTGCTGATCGAGAACGGGCGGGCCCGAGGCATCACCACAGCGTCCGGTCACCTGATCGAGGCCGACCTCGTCCTGCTGTCGGCAGGCGCCTGGTCGCAGCGTTTTGCTGCCAAGCTGGGCGTGCGGGTGCCGGTGGCGGCCGAGCGCGGCTACCACGTCATGGTGCAAGGCTCCAACGCCCCAGTGCGGCAGCCGCTGCTGCTCGCCGAGCGCCGGGTGTGTGTGACGCCGATGCGGGCCGGGCTGCGCCTGACCGCGATGGCGGAGTTCGCCGACCCCGACGCCCCCGCGGACCACGATCGCGCCTGGCGCACCATCGCGGGCGCGGAAGACATGCTGCCCGGCGTGACCGCCCGCGTCGCGACCCGCTGGGTAGGGTCCCGCCCATCCACCCCGGATGGACGGCCGATCATCGGCCGGGCCTCGCGCGCCGGCAACGTGCTGCTGGCATACGGGCACGGGCACCTCGGCATGACCCTGGCGGCAGTGACGGGCGAGCTGGTGTCCGACCTGGCAACCGGCCGCGCCCCCCGGCTCGACCTTGCAGCCTTCGCGCCGGATCGCACGCTGCCACGGCAAGCGGCATGAGGGACGCAGCCCTGGTCCCCGAACGTCGCGCAATGCCGCCTGTGCAAGTGGTCGCGACCGGACTGGAATGGCCGGAAGGCCCGGTGGCCCGGCAAGACGGGTCCGTGCTGATCACCGAATGCGCGCGCGGCGTGGTGTCCCACGTGGGTCCGGATGGGGTTGCCGCGCTGTTTGCACAGTGTGGCGGAGGGCCGGCTGGCTTGGCGGTCGGGCCGGATGGCGCCATCTACGTCTGCAACGGGGGCGGCACCTGGTTTCGAGATCTGGACGGGCTGCTGCAACCGTGGGGCGCGTCGGCTGACTACGTCGCCGGGCGGATCGAACGCATCGATCCAACGACAGGGGCCGTGCGCGTGCTGTACTCAGCGTGTGACGGGCGGCCGTTATCGTCGCCAAACGATATCGTGTTCGACCAGGATGGCGGGTTCTGGTTCACCGACCTTGGTAAGACACGCGGTCGCACCCGGGATTTCGGCGCGGTGTACTATGCCAGACCGGATGGCTCGCATATCACGCAGGCGATCTTCCCGTTGGACACACCCAACGGCATCGGTCTGTCTCCTGATGGCAGCATCCTATACGTAGCCGAAACAATTACCGCCCGGCTGTGGGCGTTCGATATCACCGCCCCGGGAACCGTCCGGGCGGCGGACAGCCGGTGGCGCAAGGGGCGGCTGATGGTGGGGCTGCCGGGTCTCGCCGCCTTTGACAGCCTCGCCGTGCAGGCCGACGGCGCGGTTTGCGTTGCAACCCTGCTCGACGGTGGCATCACCCGGGTGTCGGCGGATGGCACGCGGGCCGAGCACATTGCGTTGCCCGACACCTATGTCACCAATCTATGCTTCGGCGGCCCCGGCCTGCGCACCGCCTTCGTGACGCTGTCCTCCAAGCGGCAGCTCGTCACGCTGGCGTGGGACGCGGCGGGGCTGAAGCCGCATTTCTCCGGTCTGCCATGAGGATGTGCGTGATTGGCGCGGGCAGCATCGGCGGCTTGCTGACGCAACTTGGGGAGACCGCATCATGAGCCGCCTCGCACGCTGCCACAACATCGCCGACCTGCGCGAGGCGGCCCGGCGGCGCCTGCCGCGTTTCGTGTTCGAGTTCATGGACCGGGGCACGGAGGACGAGATCGCGCTGCGCGAGAACCGCGCAGGCTTCGACCGCTTGCGGCTTCGCCCTGAGGTGCTGGTGGACGTGTCCCGCCGCAGCCTGGCCATCGAGCTGCTTGGCAAGCCGTCCAGCCTGCCGCTGGCCATGTCGCCCACCGGTGCCGCCGGGTTGTGCTGGCACGAAGGGGAGGTGGCGTTGGCCAAGGCGGCGGCCAAGGCCGGTGTGCCATTCGCCCTGTCGACCACCGCGATCACCTCCATGGAGCGCGTCGCCCGCGTCGCCGGCGGCCGGCTCTGGTTCCAGCTCTACATGTGGCGCGACCGCGCGCTGTCCTACGAGTTGGTCGGCCGCGCGCGTGACGCCGGTTACGAGGCGCTGATCCTGACGGTGGACACGCCGGTCGGGCCGAACCGCGAATACAACCTGCGCAACGGTTTCAGCGTGCCGTTCAATCCTTCGCTGCGCTCCACCTGGGATTTGGCGTGCCATCCGGATTGGGTGATCAACACGTTGGGCAAGTATGTCCGCACCACGGGCATGCCGCGGCACGAGAACTATCCGGCCCAGTTCCAGCGCAGCATCACCAGCGACCCGGCGACCAAGCTGGCGATGAAGAACGACTCGATGAGCTGGGCCGACATCCCGCGCTTGCGCGACATCTGGCCCGGCACGCTGATGCTCAAGGGCATCCTGCGCGCCGAAGACGCCGTCCGCGCCGCTGAACAAGGTGTGGACGCGATCATTGTGTCCAACCATGGCGGCCGCAACATGGACAGCGCGATCGCCCCGATCGACGCGCTGCCCGAGGTGGCCGCGGCCGTGGCCGGGCGCTGCACCATCCTGCTGGACAGCGGCGTACGCCGCGGCAGCGACATCGTGAAGGCGGTGGCGCTCGGCGCGGATGCGGTGCTGGTCGGACGCCCCGTGCTTTACGGCATCGCCACGGCCGGCGAGGCGGGGGCGCTGCACGCGATCGAGCTGCTGCGCAACGAGCTGGACAAGACCATGGCCTTCATGGGTTGCAACGCGATGGCCGATCTGCGGCCAGAGCACGTCACCCCTGATCGCCGCCCGGTAGCCCGGGACGAGGCGCCGCGCCTGCAGGCCGTTGTCTCCCTCTCCCGCGGGCGGGAGAGGGCGGGGTGAGGGTGCGAAAGCTGCCGGCCTTAGGGAGAGGCAGTCCCGAAGCGGTCGATGCGGAACGGCGCAATCGGTAGCGGGCTTGCTCCGGTCAGCGCCAGTTCAGCCAGCAACTCTCCAACGATCGGGCCGAGTTGGAAGCCATGCCCGGAGAAGCCAAAGGCATGCAGCAGGCCCGGGTAGCGCGTGGACGGGCCGATCACCGGGATGCGGTCCGGCATGAAGCCCTCGATCCCCGCCCAGGCTCGCACCAGCGGCACCGCGGCAAGGTGCGGGAACAAGGAGGTCGCAGTCTCGGCGCTGATGCGCAGCTCGTTGAAATCCAACTCCGTGTCGTCGCCGGTGATCGCGGCGCGATGACCGCCGCCGACGAGTACGGTGCCATTGCCAACCTGCTTCAGGGTTAGCTTGCGGCCGATTGTCTGCACCACGGGCTGAAGGAAGTGCGGAGTGCGGGCAGTCACCATCATCATTGGCGCTTCCTGCTGCAGCGGCACCGAGTTTCCGGTCTGCGCGGCGAGCGCACCGCCCCAGGCACCGGCGCAATTCACCACCAGCGGCGTGGTGATCCCCTCCCCTGGCGTCCGCACTGTCCAGCCCTGCCCGTCATGGGACAATCCGGTGACTGCGGCGCCCTCCTGCACAGTCACCCCGGCTGCCTCGCCGCGGCGGCGGTAGGCGGACACGGTGCGCATCGGGTTCGCCGATCCGTCGGTCTCGGAGTACAGTGCGGCGGCGATGCCAGGCGAGAGCGCCGGTGCCAGGCTGCGCAGCTCATTGCCGCGCACGACCCGCTCGAACTCGTAGCCCAGCGCCGCAGTCTGCGCTGCCCGGGCCTCGATCACGGCAAGCTCGCGGTCGTTCTCTGCCAGCAGCAGGTGACCGCCGGCATGGAACTCCACGTCCTCGCCGAGCAGGTCGGGGAGCTGGCGCCAGCGCTCCAGCGCGGCTGCGGCCAGCGGCAGCTCGGCGAGGTGACGATTGGTGCTGCGAACGCCGCCCGCATTCGCGCCGGAGGCGTGCCGGCCCACCGTGCCGCGCTCCAGCAGCACCGGTCGCAGGCCCCGCAGGGCCAAATGCAGCGCGGTGGCACAGCCATGGAGGCCACCGCCGATCACCACGGCGTCCGCGGTCCGCATCAGAATGCGTCTGCGAGCATGCCGAGCCGCACCGGCCTGATCGGCGGCCGCACTCGAGGCGGCAGGCAGGCGTGCGGCGGCAATCCATGCGCGTCGGCGGTCAGCCGTGCCAGTGCCGCACCACATTGGCGGCCGCCGCACGGACCCATGCCGCAGCGGGTGACCGCCTTGACCGCGTTGGCATCGGGTCCGGACGCCCGCGCCGCCTGGCGCACCTGCCCGGCGGTGACGCTCTCGCAGCGGCACACCACCACGTCATCGGCGGGCGATAGCAGGTCGCGCGCCGGCCTGAACCAGCGATCGAGCAATGGTCGCACCCGCAGCTCCCGCTCGAGCGCCGCATGGATTGAGCCTGCTTGGCGGTCACGTTCCGCCGCCTCGATTTTCCCCAGGTCGGCCGCGATCGCTAAAGCGCAAAGCCGCCCACGCAACGTCGCCGCCACTGCCCCAGCAATGCCGGCACCATCGCCCGCGACGAACACGGCAGGGTCGGCCGAACAGCCCCAGCGGTCCACCACTGGCGACAGCGCGACCTGATCATCATCCCAGCGCATCGGCAGACCGAGCGACCGCACGGCCTGGAGATCCGGCGTCACGCCGAAATGCACCAGGAGCAGGTCGGTGGCGATCACCTCGCTGCTCCCGGCGCGATCGATCCGCACCGCCGACACCCGCTCGTTGCCCACCGCCGCCAACGCGCTCACCCCGTGGACCTGCCGGACGCCGTGTCGCCGCAGGCGCGCCAGCAGGCCGAGGCCCTGGCGCAGCGTCGGGTGGGTCGCGAACTGCGGGCGCGCGGCAAAGGCCGCTTGCACCCTTGTCGCCACGCGGGTGGTTTCCGCCACGGCTGCGACGTCGACCCCGGCGTCGAGCAATTGCACCGCGACCAACAGCAGCAGCGGCCCCGTTCCGGCCAGCACCACCCGCCCAGCCGGCAGCAGCCCACCCGCCTTCATCATGATCTGCGCGGCGCCTGCCGTCATGACGCCGGGCAGCGTCCAGCCGGGAAAGGCGACGGGACGCTCAACTGCGCCGGTGGCCAGCACCAAGCGCTGCGCCCGCACGGTGCCCCCGGCTGAACAATTCAGGATACCACCCGGCCCAACGCGCCAAACCTGGGTGCCTGGCCGGTATTCCGCGCCGGAGCGGCGGAACTCGGCGATCAGCCGTGCACCGGCTGCGTAGTCCGCCCCGAGGATCGCGCGCTGCGCGTGGGAGGCCGCCTCCGACCCGCGATAAATCTGCCCGCCCGGCGCAGGCTGCTCGTCCACCAACACGGTGTCGAGCCCCAGCCGGGCGGCCGTGGCAGCCGCGGCAAGACCAGCGGGTCCAGCGCCGACCACCGCGAGGTCACGCAGCGCCGTCACCCCCGAGGCTGACCTGCATGCCTTGACGCAGCGGGATCAGGCAGGTCTGGCAGTCCGGCACGCTGTCCACCGTGGCGAGGCACTGGTGGCAGGCGCCCATCATGCAGTATGGCCCCCGCGGTTCCCCCTCCGCGGGGGCACGGCTGATTGCATTATAGCCGGCCAGCAGCAGCGCCCCGGCGACGCTGCATCCCGCAGGCGCCTGGGCCGGCACGCCGTCCACCGTGTAGCTGAGCTGCGCCGCCGCAGCCTCGAGCGGCCGGAAGCCAGCGCTCAGCCCTCGATCTTTCGCTGCCTCCGGCGGGTCCGTCCGGCACGAGGTGCGTTGGCCAGGTCCCAATCCACTCGCGCGAGGGTGGCGATGGTCCGGCCTATAGATCACGCGCGCCGCAACTCGCCACCGAAGCTGCCGACGATCAGCGTCGTTTGCGCCGTGGACGGTACGGCCGCCGTGCAGAGGCCGAGCAAGGCCGCAGTCAAGAGAAGCGCACGCCGCATGGTACCGCTGCCTCCATAGGAATGAATGCGTATGCAGATGATCATGCACCCGCACCCGGTGTCCATGGCTATCTGCGCTACCTCGCCGCCACCATGATCATTTCGACCTTGAGATCCGGCTTGCCCATCGCCACCACGCAGGCACAGGCCCGCGAGGGCGGGTTCGCCGGGTCGATCCAAGCGTCCCACACCACGTTCACTTCATCAAAGTAACGGATGTCGGACAGCCAAATCTGCGTCGCCAGCAGCTTGGACTTGTCGGTTCCCAGGCTGGCCAGCCGCTGGTCAACCGTGGCCAGGATCTGCCGCGCCTGGTCCGCCGCCGAAAGTGCCGGATCGTATGGCTTGTTTGGAGTTGTCGTGACGTAGATCGTGTCGTTGTGGACTACCATCTCGCTCGACCGTGAGCCGGGATTGATACGCTCAATTGTCATGGGCAGCCTCTGTTCCGTTGGCCGGTGTTGATGGTGGCCGATCTATCTGCAAAGGTATGCAGGACGCAAGCAGGAGGGCACCATTGAGCTACGTCGTGCGGCGCGTGACAATCTTCGTGGCGCCGCGAGCCCTCACCACCCTGCACGTTCAGATGTTCGAATACATCGACCTCATGACGGACACCTTGAAGGCCGCCATTCCAACGGTGCCCATCGTGGCCAAGGGTGGCATGATGCTGCTGCTGGGCCACATCTGCGGCATGAACTGTCTGCTGATCGGCCGCTGAATGCCTGCACTGCCGCGACTGCAGGTGCCACCGGGCGCCTGGGACACGCATCTGCACGTGTTTGACCCACGCTTTCCCGTCAGGGCTGATGCGGTGTTCCAGCCGCCGGTGGCCACTGCCAGGGACTACGCGGCCGTACAGCACCGTTTGGGAACGGAGCGGGCGCTGGTGGTGCAGTCCTCGGCGCATGGGACGGACCACGCCGGGCTGTTGGACGCGATCGCCACGCTGGGCGCGGGGGCCTGCGGCATTGCCATGGTGGACGCCGCCGTGCCTGACGCGGAGCTGCGCCGGCTGGCACGGGGCGGCGTGCGGGGCGCGCGGTTCCTGATGGTACCGGGCGGCGTACTGTCTTGGAGCGAGCTGGAGCCCCTCGCTGCGCGCATCCAGCAGGTCGGCTGGCACGTCAACCTCCAGTTGGACGGCCATGAGCTGGCAGACCGGGCTGGCCTCATCGAACGGCTGCCCGGCCAAGTCATCATCGACCATCTTGGCATGTTCGGCCGCCCGGTGCGGGACGACAATCCCTCGGTCACGGCCTTGCTGCGCCTCTTGGACACTGGACGGATCTGGGTAAAGCTGTCCGCTCCGTATGCCGGCGGCGGCATGGGCGCCCCGCCGTATCCCGCGGCCGGTCGCCTGGCCCGCACCTTGGTGCGCCACGCGCCTGAACGGCTGATGTGGGGCAGCAACTGGCCGCATCCGTTCACCACCCAGGTGCGCGGGCTGCCGGCGGAGGACGACGCCATGCTGTTGGACCTGCTACTGGTTTGGACAGACGACGCGCATGTCCGCCAGCGCATCCTGGTGGACAACCCGGCAATCTTGTTCGGTACTGGGCCGAGACTCGTCTAAGCTACCGGCCTACCAATGCGGAGTGGAACATTGAGAACGGCGCACACCGCCAGGGTGACCTCGTTGGACGTCGCCAGGCTGGCCGGGGTGTCGCAGTCCGCGGTCTCCCGCGCGTTGACGCCTGGCGCCAGCATCTCTGCCGACATGCGGCGGCGGGTCATGGAAGCCGCCGAGGCGCTCGGCTACACGCCCAACGTGTTCGCGCGCAGCCTCATCACCCGGCGCTCCGACCTCATCGGCGTGGTGATGGGCGAGGTGACCAGCGCCTTCTATGCCGAGGTGCTGGACCGGCTGGGCCGTTCGCTGCAGGAGCGCGGACAGCGCGTGCTGTTCGCCGGCGCGCCGCTGGATGCTGGACCGGACCAAGCGGTGGGTGAGCTGCTGCAGTACCATGTGGCCGGCATCGTCATCACCTCGGCCACCCTGTCCCGAGACGTCGCAGCCCGCTGCGCTGCCGCCGGGGCTCCCGTGGTGTTGCTGAACCGCAAGCCGCCCCAGGGCGAAGCCAGTTCGGTCCGTTGCGACAGCGTGAACGGCGGCTTCCTGGCCGGTGATCTGCTGGCACGTGCAGGACACCAACGCTTCGCCTTTATCGGCGGCCTGCCAGGCGCTTTCAGCAGCAAAGAGCGCGAGCGCGGCTTCGCCCAGGCCCTCTCCAGGCATGGCAAGGCGATCACCGTCCGCGCTGAGGGCGGGTTCACGTATGGGGGTGGCTTTGCCGTTGCGCGCGAGCTGCTGCAGAGCAGCGCGCCGCCGGACGCCATCTTCTGCGGCAGCGACGAGATGGCATTGGGCGCCGTCGACGCAACGCGGGTGCTGGGCTTGCGCGTCCCGAAGGACGTTTCGGTCATCGGCTTCGACGACATCCCGGCCGCCGCCTGGGAAGGCTACCGTTTGACCACCATCCGCCAGCCGGTCGAGCGAATGGTAGAACGCACGCTGGAAATCCTGTTCGGGCAGATCGAGCGGCCCGGTAGCAAGCGCGTGGTGCAGCAGATCGCGGGCGAGCTGGTGGTGCGCAGTTCGTCGCGGCTGCCGGCCGGGCAACTGGCAGCCACAGGCTGACGGCAAGCCGCCGGGTGTGCCGATCGCAGCCCTCGTTGCAAAGCCGCCGTGCTGACCGCTGGTCTCCGCCATCTTGGCTGCGGCCGACGCGCCTTGTCGCAGCGGCCGTCCCATCCAGTCCCGCTGCGATACCACTCCAGCAGTCGCCAACTCTTTCAACGCCCACCACACGAACGCCAGGGATGCTGTCAAACAAGGCTTGGTTTCTCATCTCCTGAGGTGCGGGGAGCCGAGCCCCACTTCAACCCTTGTCACCTGCACCGAGAACCAGACAGGACCGAGTTAGCCGGTCGGGATTATGTCCGCCCTCTGCCCACCAGATGCTGGTAAAGCTCAGCCAATCCGTCGTCCAGGCTCACCATGGGTTGAAAGCCGCGATCAGCGGCTGCTGACGAGGTCACCAGAGGCCCGAGATGGCTATCGTTCCAAGCCGGTGGCCCATACTCGAGCGCCAATTCCGGGATCAACCGCTGGACCCGTTGCGCGAGTTCCGCTTCCGACACGTAGGTGCCGCCGGTCACGTTGTAGACCCAACGCGGCAAGTGTTCTCTGGCCAAAGCGAGCATCACCGCGCGCGCAGCGTCCTCCACATGGATGTATTGGCGGAAACTACTTCCCTGCGCCGCCACGTGCGCCCGGCGTTCCGCAAGACCGGCTTGGATCATCACCGTCAAGGCGCAGGCGGTCTACCATCTGCCGTGGACGCACCCGTTCCTGAACTCGGTCTCCTCCATGGCCAACCATTATAGCGTGATCGAGGAGCCGATCGCCGGCCAGGGCAGCGACCTCTACGAGCGCGACGAGGCGGGCCACGACGCGCTTCCCACCTTCTCCGGGCTCAGCGAACATTGGCGGGTGCGGGCCGAATATCCCTCGCTTCTCCCAAACATGCTGCTGGGCGTGCACGTGGACCACATCACCGTGTGGGGCATCTACCCGGTGGGCGTCGACCGAGCGCTGAAGCGGGTGTTTTTCTTCTACGCCGGAGACGCCGCGCTTGCTCCCGATCTCGCCGCAAGCCGCGCCGTGGTCGAGGCGAATTTGCGCTCCATCAACCTTGAGGATGTCGGCGTGGTGGAAAGCATGCAACGCGGCCGCGCCTCACCCGGCTACGTGGACGCGCATTTCTCGCCCTATCACGAGGGCTGCATCCATTCGTTCGAGCGCCGGATCGCCAACGCCATCGGTGCGGGCTTAGGATTTGCTTGAGCCAGCCGACGACCGGGACTACGTCGGCTACGGCGCCTCGCCGCCCCACGCCGAGTGGCCAGGGGGCGCCCGGATCGCGCTGAACATCAACCTCAACTTCGAGGGCGGCGGCGAACGCTCGAGCCTGAACGACGATCTGCCGTATTGGCGCCGTGTTGCGGGCAAGCCGTATCTGGTCATCCCATACTCGTTTGAGACCAACGACAACCGGTTCGACGAGAACCGCGGCTTCTCGACCGCGGCGGACTTCGCCACCTACATGATCGACGCGTTCGACACGCTTTATGCCGAGGGCGCCGAACGTCCCAAACTGATGTCGCTGGCCCTGCACGACCGGCTAATCGGGCGCCCCGGCCGCACTGCCGGGCGCCGTCCAGAAAGGCGACGAAGCATGCAAGGCGGCGGGCAAGCCGGGCATCACCCTCATGACCTACCCAGACATGGCCTCGGGCATCCGGCTGCTGCAATCCGGCCGCGCCGACATCATGATGACCGACCTTGCCGTGGTGGATCAAATGGCCGCCGACAACCCCAAGCTCTACGAGCGCGCCTACAAAATCCTGACCGGTTTCAACATCGGCGCCGGCGTTCGGAAGGGCAACACCGACCTGCTGCACGCCATCGCCGACGGCTTGCAGGTGGTGCAGAGCGAGGGCAAGGAGAAGGCGATCTTCATCAAATACAAGATCGATCCGGACATGCAGCTTCCGGTCGCGATCAAGACAGAGTGACACGGGTTAAGGCCACGCCTAAGCCGCTCGGCCTTGCTCTAGTCGCACTTCTGCTACCGTTCCGGAGCGCGTGCGCCGCGCCGGCGGCGACCGGGATTGGCCCCTGGCTGACCGATTTTGCCACCTACACCACGTCAGGCTTCCTCTGGAACGGCGCGTTGCCGGCAGTCGAGATCACCGCTGCGGCCATGAGCCTGGGCCTGCTGCTGGGGCTCGGCCTGGCACTCATGCGGTTATCCCGCGCGCGAGCGGTCCGCGGCTTTGCCGGCGTCTACATCTTCATCGTCCGCGGCACGCCGCAATTGCTGCAGCTTGTCTTCATCTACGACGCGCTGCCCTACATCGGCGTGCGGCTCGACAGCTTCACCACGGCACTGATCGGCTTCGCCCTGAACGAGGCCGCGTTCAGCGCCGAAATCCTTCGCGGCGGTATCCTCTCGGTGAACGCGACGCAGTCGGCCGCCGCCGTGTCGCTCGGCATGGGGCCGGCCCTGTCGCTTCGCCGCATCATCCTGCCCCAGGCGATCCTGCCGGGTCGCCTGCGCCGCCAGCTCACGCAGCCGCAGCCGCCGCAGCTTACGCTGGCCACGCACGCGCAACCCTATCCCGCACTCTGGTGCTTCGACACCGGTATCAGACTCGGCCAACAACCAGAACTCCTGCCATGTTTGCCCGCCATGCAACATCGTTGCACGACAAGCAAGTGAGCCATGCCGCCGTTGGCTGCGGACCATCCCGCCGTCCCCTGCCGCTGAAAAGGGAGCTGCCATGTCTGGTCTTGATACGTGTGGTCGTGAGACCTTCGAGATGCGCGATTTCGCTCTGCAATGCGGCGAGACGCTGGCCCGCTTCCCAGGCGTGACCTTGCACGATAACGTTCGCCTGCAGCGCGCCCTGCTGACCAAGCTCGACATCGAGCACATTCGCCTGGTGGCCGGCGCACGCCAGGCTTACCGGTCGACGTTGACGAAGCCACCCATCGCCAGCGTGCCCGCGCCCACCCGCCGGTTTGCGTCGAGCAGGAATGGCACGGCCGCCGCATTGGCCGCCGCCACCTGGTCAAAATCCCACCGGAATCGCTGGGCCACGTCCGCCAACTCGGCGCGGAACTCCGCCTCGTCAATCGTCAGCAGCACGCGGTCCCGCATCACGATGCGGCCGTCCACGATCGTGGTCTCAACCCCGCGCCCAGTCTCGCTGTAGACCAACTGGCGCGCCACGCTGTTGCGCGGCATGAAGGCGACGTCGGTCAGGTCCACCAGGCAGAGGTCCGCGCGCATCCCGGCGCGAACCGCTCCCACGATCCGCTCCAGCCCCAGCGCGCGGGCGCCGCCCGTGGTCGCGGCTGTGATCGCATGCACCGCGTGAACGCCGGTCGGATTGGGGTCGGTCACCGCCGCCAGCGTGCAGAACAGCTTCATGGCCTGGAACATGTTCTGGCAATCGCCGCAACTGCAGTTGTCGCAGCCCAGCGCGAGGTTGACCCCCGCAGCCTGCAGTCGACGGATCGGCGCCACCCCGCTCTTGAGTTTGAGGTTGCTCATCGGGTTGTGCACCACGCTCGCCCCGTGCGCAGCCAGCAGCTCGATTTCGTCGCCCGCCAGCCACACGCCATGCGCCAAGGTCGTGCCCGGGCCCAGCAGCCCCAGCGAGGCCATATACCGCACCATGGAGCCGCCATGCGCCCCGTAAATCGCCCGCGCCTTGGCCAATTGCGCCGGCGTCTCGAGCACGTGCGTGGTGACGGGCAACCCGTAGCGCCGGGCCAGGTCCGCAATGCCCTCCAGCAGCGCCGGCGAGGAGCGCTGCGGGCCCGACGGGCTGAGCGCCCAATGCAGCCTTGGCGGCAGCGGGTCCAGCCGCTTGATCTGCGCTTCCACGAAGGCGAGGTCGGCCGCCGGGTCGCGCGGGCTGCCTGCAACCAGCGCCCGCACCTCCGCCGGCAGGTCGGCCGCCATGAACGGCGCGATGTCCAGCGCCGCCACGTCGCGCAGCGCGATGGAGAACACCACCCGGATGCCCACCTCGGCGAACGCCGCCAGCGTGGCATCCAGCGTCGCCTCGTCCATCGGCACCAGGCTGTTCATGTCCTGCACCGTGGTGACGCCGAATTTGAGGCATTCGATTGCGCCCACCAAGGTCCGCGCGCGGATCTCCGCCCGGCTGCGCGGCCCGAAATAGGCCGGCTGCGAGTGCAGCGCCCACACGTCGAACGGCATGTCCTCGAGCAGGCCCTTCATCAGGCCGTCATAAGAGTGGAAATGCGCGTTCACGAACCCCGGCATCACCAGCCGGTCGGCCGCCGGCAACACCTCGGCGCCCGCCGCGATCCAGGCTGCGGTTTGCGCGTCGCCCGGGGGCAGCACAGCGGCGATGCTGTCGCCTTCCACCAGCACGTCCTGCCGGGCAGGGGCGTGAACGTCGCCCGCCGGGTCCCATACCTGGCCGCCCTGGATCACCAGGCGCGCCATCATGCCGCCGCCGCCACGGGCGCGAGCCCGGCCATCGCCCGGCCCACCGCGGCCCGGGTCTGCGGCTCGGGCCGCGTCTCCAGCACCAGCCGCCCCTCGAACATCACTGCGATCCGGTCCGACAAGTCGTAGATTTCATCGAGGTCCTCGCTGATCAGCAGCACGGCGGCACCCTCGTTGCGCGCCGCGGTAATGGCGTCATGAATGCGGGCGACGGCGGCAAAGTCCAGGCCGAAGCACGGATTGCTCGCGATCAGCAGCCCGCAGCCCGGCCCCAGCTCGCGCGCCAGCACCAGCCGCTGCACGTTGCCGCCGGACAGCGACGAGACCGGCGCCCCCGGTCCGCTGGTGCGGATGTGCCACTCCGCAATCGCCGCCCGCGCCGCCCGCAGCATCGCGCCGGGCGAGAGCAGCCCCAACCGGGTGCGGATCGGCGGCTGGTCATAGCGGCGCAGCGCCAGGTTCTCGGCCACGCTCATCTCCGCCACGCAGGCATTGTGCAACGGCTCTTCCGGCAAGCACGCAACCCGCTGCCGGGCCAAGCTGCGACGATCCGGGCGGCACGGCTTGCCATGCACCCGCACGCTGCCCGCCGCCAGCGCCCGTTGCCCCGCCAGCGCCTCCGCCAACTCGCGCTGCCCGTTGCCCGAGACGCCCGCGATGCCGACGATCTCCCCGCCCGCGACCGTCAAATCGAGCTGCCGCACCGCCGCCAGCCCCGCATCGCCCAGGACGGTGAGCTCCCGTGCCTCTAGCCGGTTGCGGCTCGGCGGCGGCGCGCTGCGTGCCACCGCGCGGCCCATCGCCCGGCTGCCCACCATGCGCTCGGCCAGGTCGGCCGCACTCAGCTCCCGCGCCGCCGCCGACGCCACTACCCGGCCATGCCGCAGCACGGTGACGTCGTCGGCAAACGCCAGCACCTCGCGGAACTTGTGCGTGATCAACACCACGGTGAGCGACCCGGCGCCCGCCAGCTCGCGCAACAGTCCCAGCACCTCGTCCGCCTCGCCCGGCGTCAGCACCGAAGTGGGCTCGTCCAGCACCAGCAGCCGCCGCTGCAGGTGGAGCTGCTTGATGATCTCGACCTTCTGCTTCTCCCCCGCCGAGAGGCTCGCGACTTGCGCATCCAGCCGGGCGCGGAACGGCATGGTCTGCATCAGCCGCTCCAGCGCCGCGCGGTGCTCCCGCCAATCGATCACGAACGGAATGTCCGGCCGCGCCAGCATCAGGTTCTCGGCCACCGTCATGTCGGCCACCAGGGTGAAATGCTGGTAGACCATGCCGATACCCGCCGCATGGGCGTCGCGCGGGGTGCGGCTGACATGCTCGCGCCCCGCCAGCAGGAAACTGCCGCGATCGGCCTGGTAGGTGCCCATCAGGCACTTCGCGAGCGTGCTTTTCCCCGCCCCGTTTTCGCCCAACAGCGCGTGGATGCGCCCGGGCTTCACCTTCAGCGACACGTCGTCCAGCGCCAGCGTGGCGCCAAACCGCTTGGTGATGCCGACCGCCTCGAGCGACGGCGCGATCATGCGATCTTCAGCTCGCCGGGGGCTCCCGCGGCCCGCCGCCCGGGTGCGCAGGTGACCGCCATGATCACCAGCGTCAGCACGAAGGGCAGGGCGCTCACCAGGTAGTAGGCCTGCGACAGTCCAATCGCTTGCAGCGCCGGGCCGATCGCTTCCGCGCCGCCGAACAGCATCGCCGCCAGCAGGCAGCGCAACGGCTGCCAGCGCGCGAAGATCACCAGCGCCACCGCAATCAGCCCCTGGCCGTTCGACAGGCTCTCGGTCCAGCTCCCCGGGTAATACAGCGACAGGAACGATCCGCCCATGCCCGATAGCGCCCCGCCCAACGCCGTCGCGATCAGCCGCACGCCGTCCACGCTGAAGCCGAGCGCGCGCGCCGCCTCCGCATTGCCGCCCACCGTGCGCAGGATCAGCCCCCAGCGCGTGCGCTGAAACACCAGGTGCATCACCACGGCCAGCGCGATGCCGAGCAGGAACAGCGCGTTCACCTGCAGCGCCGCCCGCACCGCCGGGTCGGACGCCCACCAGCCGAGCGGCAAAGCGGGCAGCATGGGCGCGGCCGGCTGGATGAACGGCTTGCCGAACAGGAAGGCGAGCCCGGTGCCGAACAGGATCAGCGCGATCCCCACCGCCACGTCATTGACCCGGCGCAACTGGCAGGCCAGCGCATGCAGCGCGCCCAGCGCCATGCCCGCCAGCCCCGCCATCACCACCCCGGCCCAGGCGGAGCCTAATTCATATGAGCCCGCATACCCCACCATGGCGCCGAGCACGAGGATGCCCTCCTGGCCCAGATTGGTGCGCCCGCTCTTCTCGGTGAGGCACTCGCCCAGGCTCACCAGCAAGTAGGGCGTCGAGGCGCGGATCGACCCGCCCAGCACCGCAAGCGCCACCGTGGCGCCCGGAACCGCCGTCACGGGTTTGCCATCACGGCGCGGCGCCAGGAGATCAGCGGGGCTCGCCCGCGCAGCGTCTCGGCCACCAGCACGAACAGGAAGATCGTGCCCTGCAGCACCAGCACGCTCGCATAGGGCAGGCCTAAGCGCCGTTGCACCAGCCCACCACTGGCGCCGATCCCGCCCAGCAGCACCGCAACGGGCACAATCACCAGCGGATTGTGCCGGGCGATGAAGCTCACCAGGATCCCGGTGTAGCCATACCCCGCGATCAGCGATGCATTGGCCTTGCCGTCGATGGCCGCGGCGTCGATCATCCCGCCCAGTCCTGCCACCGCGCCCGCAGCGCAGAACACGCCCACCGTCAACCGCGCGGCCGAGATCCCGACCATGCGCGCCGCCCGCCCGTTGCCGCCCAGCACGCGCATGGCAAAGCCAAGCGCGGTGCGGAACACCACCACCGCCCCGGCGAGGCAGGCCGCCACCCCCACCGCCAACCCCCAATGCACCGCCGTGCCCGGCATGCTGCCGATGGCGCCCTGCGGCGGGATGGGAAAGGTGGACGGGCGATTGAGGTCGGACGGGTCGCGAAACGGCCCCTCGACAAGCTGGTTGAACACCGCAATGGCGAGGTAGGTGAGCAACAGGCTGCTGATCGTCTCGTTCACCCCGCGCCACACCCGCAACACGCCGGACAGCCCCACCCAGGCTGCCCCCACCGCCATGCCCGCCAGCGCCATCACCCCAACCACGACCGCGCCAGGCGCCCCCGGCACGGTATGGCTCGCCAGCACCGCCGCCAACCCACCCAGGGCAAACGCGCCCTCGCCGCCGATGATGGCATAGCCCATCTGCGCCGGCAGCGCGAAGCAGAGCGCGGTCAGCAGTAGCGGCGCCGCCCGCACCAGCGTGTTCTGCCAGGAAAACCAGGTGCCGAACCCGCCCAGCCACATCAGCCCGTAAAGCTGCACCGGGTCGACACCGAGCGCTGCCACCATCGCGCCAAACACCACGGCCGCCGCCGCGATCGCGCCGACAGGGATGAGGACGAGTTCCGCCGCAGCGAGCGCCGGGGGGCCCATCAAGTCAGCGCGCCGTTCACCCCCTCGACCAGGTAGTCCATCGAGAGCAGGCCAGGTTCGGTCACGTCCCAATGCTGCCCCGCCGCCAGCAGCTCTTTGCCCTTGCTGTCCTTCAGCGGCCCCGTAAACACGAAGCGCTTGCCGCTCGCCAGCTCCGCCGCCGCACCGGTCACCGCCTGGCGCACCGCGGGCGTGGCGGCCGCCCCGAACGGGCCCATCTCGACATAGCCCTCGGCAAAGCCGCCGCGTAGCAGATGCGGCAGCTCCTTGCCCGCCATCACGTCGGCGATCATCTCGCCATACGGCTTCTTCCAGTTGTAGAGCGCGCCCGTCAGATAGCCCTTCGGCGCCAGCGCGCTCTGGTCCACGTTCAGCCCGCAGGAATGGATGCCGCGCTGGTCCGCGGTCTGCAGCACCACCTTGAGGTCGTCGATGTGGCAGGCCACGCCATCCACCCCGTTATCGGCCAGCGAGTTGGTGGCTTCCGCCTCCTTGGTCGGCACCGACCAGCCGCCGGTCACGATGAGCTGCACGGTGATGTCCGGCTTCACCGAGCGCGCCCCGAGCGTGAACGAATTGAGGCTGCGAATGACCGCGGGGATCGGCTTGGCGGCGATGAAGCCGAGCTTGCCGGTCTTGCTCGCCATCGCCGCCGCCACGCCGCAGCCATACAGCGCTTCGCTGATATAGCCGAAGTAGCTGCCGGTGTTGGCCGGGTCCGACGGCTTCCACAGCAGCCCTTGGTGGCGGAACAGCACCTTCGGATACTTCGGAGCCACCTTCACCATGTGGTCGAAGTAGCCGAACGAGGTCAGGAACAGCAGTTGCGCTCCGTCGAAATTGATCATGCTCTCCATGGTCTGCTCGACCGCTTCGGTCTCCGGCACGTTCTCCTCTTCGAGCACCTTCAGCCCGGGGGTGGATTTCAGCGCCTCGACCGCCTCGTGATGCGCCTGGTTGAACCCGTAATCGTTCTTCGGCCCGACATAGACCCAGCCCACCACCAAAGGTGCGGCCGCCCGTGCGCCGCCCGGCAGCAACAGCCCCGCGGCTCCAGCGGCGGCGCCCGCCTGCATCAGCGCGCGGCGCCCCAAAGCGTGGCGCTCTCGGCCCGCAAGCGGCTTGGTGTCATGCGGCATGGTCGGTCTCCCCGGACTTGCGCCAGCGGCAAGCATCTCTTGTGCCAAAGGTTCTTTCGCCGCTGCCATCCTCGCTCTAGCATGGGCCATGATGTTCCTCGATCTCGGCGGCGACGCTCTGGCGATCAGCCAACCCGCCCACGCCTGGATCAGCGGCCAATTGCTGCGCCACTGGGCCACCCCGTTGCCGGAAACCGTGCTCTTGGCCGCCGAGCAGCACGATCTCGCCTGGCTCGACTGGGAACTGGCCCCCTCGTACAACCCGGCGACCCGGCGGCCCACCCTGTTCCGCGACGTGGGGGCCGCGCAACACGCGCCGCTCTGGGTCGATGCGGTGGACCGCGCGCTGGCCGCCTGGGGCACCCATGTGGCGCTGCTGATCTCGCGCCACGGCAGCGTCATCTACACCCGCTTTGCCGACCGCCACCATCTCTCGAGCGCCGACGCCGACGCGGCCGCCCGTTACCGCGAGGAGCAGGGGGCGCGCCAAGCGACATGGGCCCGCGAACTCGGCCTGTCCGCCGCGCAACTCGACCACGAGTCGGCGCTGATCGCCTTCGCCGACATGCTGTCGCTGGCCTTGTGCGGCGAATTGGCAGCGCCGCTCGATATCCCCGGCCAAACCGGCCTGAGCTACAGCCTGCGCGGCTGGCGTGAGGCTTTCACGCTCAGCCCTTGGCCCTTTCGAACCGACACGCTCACGCTCGAGGCGGAGGGCCGGATCATCCCAGGCGGCGTCTTCGCCGACGAGGGCGGCATGCGCTCCTGGTTTTCTTCGTCCGAGCGGCTGCGGTTTTTGGTAAGGCTAAGCCGGTTGGCGTGACCGACGGCCAGCCGGACGTATCCGACGCGCAGACCCGCAGTCCCATCTCCAATCCGCGCTGCCGCGTTCAGTGCCGGTGCGGGGGCGCTGCCCGGGTCCGCCGGGTCGTGCCCGGCCATCGCCTCCAGCAGCAGTGCGGCGTCTGCGGCATTGCGCGCCATGGGGCCGACATGGTCCAGCGTAAAGGAGAGCGGGAACACGCCGCGGCGGGACACAAGGCCATAGGTCGGCTTCAACCCGACAATGCCGCAGGCGCTCGCCGGGTGGCGCACGGAGCCGCCGGTGTCGGTGCCGAGTGCCAGCGGGAAAACCCGGCCGCCAGCCCGGCGCCGGAGCCGGACGACGAGCCGCCAGGATGGTGGTTGCGGCTATCGCAGCGGCTCCCATCCATGGCAGATCGCTCACGCCGGCATGCCCGCCCGCATCGGCGACCGCAACTATGCCAAGGGCGGCAAGCTGCATGAGTTGCGTCAGCACAGCGGCGATAAAGCCGACTTCATCGTGCGCATCAGTTGGCGGACCCTCACATTATCGCTGCCCAGCGGCGAGCGCGCTTCGACGTCATCGACCACCTGGCCACCTTGCCGGACGACACCGCCCCGCATGAGGTGGTTGTCTTGGCCAAAACCGGCCGCTTCACGCCACCGCTGAAGCTGCGACTTGTCATCGTCGGCAAATCGCCCGAAGCCCCGCCGCCATGCTGCTTCTTGTTGCCATCATCGGGCCGGTCAGGCTGCAGCACCTCATCCACCCAGGGCCTCGTAGACCTCGCCGTTCAGCCGCAGCGATGGGTCGTTGCGCAGCCGCGGGGCCAGGCTGCTCCAAGCGGCGATGCGCGACGTGTCGATTGGCTGCAGCAGGCGCTGGCTGGCCGCTGGCTGCACGTATTCGAGGTTGGGCAACACCACGTCAATCTTGCCGACCCCACCCTGACGAAGCATCTGCAGCAGGTCGTCTTCGGAGGTGAAGAAGACATTCTTGACCGTGGCCCCGGTCTGTTCGGTGAACATTTGCAGCGTTGCCGGGTCGTCAGCGCCGTAGTGCTGCCAGGAGGCCACCACCAGAGACTGCCCCTTGAAGGCGGGAGTCGCCGGCTGGGCCCGCGTAATCGCGGGCAGCGCCAACGCCGTGCCGGCGGCGAGCAAAGAGCGGCGTGGGAGCGTCATGACAATCTCCTGATCCGATGGGTTTGGTCCGGTGACTGCTTTTAGCGCCCGATCACGCCGCTAAGCCATGGAGGAACCGCTCCAACTCGGCCCGGCTTGGCGCCGTGGCAGGCCCGGCCCGGGTGACGGAAATCGCCGCGGCCGTATTGGCCCGGCGCACCGCCGCCGCTGGGCTAAGCCCCTGCGCCAGGCTCGCGATCAGCACGCCGGTATGCGCGTCTCCTGCCCCCGTCGAATCCAGGCTTGCCACCGCGGGAGAGGCCACCCGCACCGTCTCACCGAAGGCATGCGTGGACAAGGTAGCCCCGGCAGCCCCATCGCGCACCACCAGCAAAGCGTCCGGCGACAGGCCCGGCCGTAGGCCCTCCCGCACACCCGCCGCATTCTGGCAGCCGGCGAGCAATTCAGCCTCGCGTCGATTCATCGTCCAAACTGTGGCCCGCGGCATGACGGCGTCCAGCAAGGCAGTGGGAATCTGCCCGGCCAGCGGACCCGGATCGACCACCAGCGCCGTATCCGCAGGCAGGCTGGCCGCCCAGGCGGCGATGGCGGGGCCAAGATCGGGGTAGCACAGGTCGTAGCCCGAGACGAACACGGCGTCGCCCGCCGCCAGCGGAACGGCGCCCAGGCTGCGCTCGCCGAGCCAGGCCTCGACGCCGGGGCTGGATACGAACGTCCGCTCGCCATCGGGCTCCACGAGCACCATGCAGAAGCCGCTATCGCCTTCTGAACTGGCGGGAAGCAGGATGCCGATGCCCTCGCGCACCAGGTCTTCGCGGATGCGGGCGCCATACGGGCCGCTGCCATGGCGCCCGGCAAACAGGGTGGGCAGCCCCTGACGGGCTGCCGCGGCAAGAATGTTGAAGCCTCCGCCAGCACTGATCGTGGCGGCCGAACCCAGCACGTCCCCGCCCCGCGGCGGCAGGAACGGCACTGCGATCCTGATATCGGCCACGACGCTGCCGGCCGAGACACAACGGCGGATGCCGAAGGGCAGCATCACGCGCTGCCGCCGTGACGCAGGCCGAGCAAGGCCTCCGCCAGCGCTTCCAATTGCAACAGCGGATTGGCCCGGCGCAACGTCAGGATGGCGGCGGGCGGGAAGCGCTGCGCTCCGTGGCACGCCCCCATGATCGCCCCGGCGATCGCGCCCACGGTGTCGCAATCGCCGCCGAGACTGGCGGCGAGGCAGCACACCCGCCATGGATCATCCGGCGCAACCGAGCAAAGCGCGAGGGCCGCGGGAACCGCCTCGTTGGTGGCCACCCCCGTGCCGACCAGGCGGTAGATCAGGTCGAGCGCCGCCGCCTCGTCCTGCCCAGCGACCAAACCAATCGCCCATTCGATGCGGGCGGCCACATCGGCGCCGGCAAAATAGAAGCCGCGCTGGGCGCCAAGACGTGCCGCCGCGACCGACAGGCAGAGCGCGTCCGCCACGTTGGCGCCGGCCACGCCCGCGCTCACCGCCGCCGCGACGGCAGACGCACCGGCCATGGCCACGGTCGTGTTGTGCGTGAGGTGCCCGGTTTGGAACACGGCATCGACCAGGCGGCTAAGCGGCTCCGGCGGGAAGGCGATACCAACCGGCGCCACGCGCATGGCCGCGCCGTTGGTGGCGCCGGTGCGCCCGGTCAACTCGGTCGAGGTGCCGGCGGCCGCCAGCGACAGGGCGCGGCGGGTGGAGGGGCCAAGCAAGTCGGCCGAGCCGGCTGCCGCCATGCGCGCCTCCCAGGCCAACAAGGCTTGGGCGAACGCGGCCGGGTCAATCCGGCCCGAACCAGCGGCCAACATATCGCCCAGGATCACGGCCTGATCGGTGTCGTCGGTGACCTGGCCAGCTTCCATGCCGCGGCTGATAAAGTTTTCTTACGGACCGGGCTGAAAGTCGTCCAGAATGCCATAGCGGCTGGCGATCCAGTCGCGCGGCATGTATTGCGTCGGCATGCCGAGCGCGTCGCCGACCGCCAACCCCAGCAACGCGCCCTCCGAGCGGTCTCGCTCGCCTACCAAATTCGCCGCCGCTTGCTGCACGTGTCTCAACCTGTCCCGTCCGGGTCAAGCTATGGCGAGGCACATAGCCAATGCAAGCCGCAGGCGATCCGCGTTGCCGACTGTGGCGGCATGCCCGGGCACGCCGGAGGATGAGCCGCTCGATCACGCCAACGCCCTGTTGGCGTAGGTCGTCAGGACTGTCCTTCGCCCGGCCTAGTTCTCTGTTTTGGCGAGCATCTTTATCGACGCGCCAGGGCTGACCGCAAGGCCGCGGCTGATGGGGTATGTCGCCCGGTGCCCCACTCGCCAGCCTGTGTCGGACGAGCTGTTCAGCAGGTCGTGGCAAATCCGCGCGGCCATGGGCGAGCGGCTGGTGTTGCCGTTGCAGATAGAGACGATAAGGCTGCCCCTAAGAGCGCGCAGATCGACCGTGACCTTTGTTTGTGGCGCAGATCGGTGGCCATTTTGTGAAGGTCTCCTGCGGAACGGTCGGCACCGCTGCGAAGTCCTTGCTGCCGGGCTCGAACTTCACTAGCACGAGGCTGTGGGCCATGTGTTGTCGGCATCCGTGGTGAACACGCGGGAGATGCCATGGTAGCCGCGGACGGGGGCCAAGTAATCGCGCAGCTTGGACCGGTCGGGCCCCACCTGCCTGAGGCGATTGTAGTTGCAGCGCGGCGAGACAGGGCATGGATCATGGCAAAGTCCTTGTTGAGGGATGTACCAGTCGCGTCACGGCGTTGCTTCATCTGGCGTGAATGATTGGGCCAGCACGGCCTTCAGCACCTTGCCGGCGCTGCTCTTCGGCATGTCGGTGATGGGGACAATGCGGCGCGGGACCTTGTAGCTAGCCAGGCTGGCGCGGCAGTGCTCGCGCAACGCCTTGGCTTCGGCGGGCGCGCGCAACGTCACGAACGCCGCCACTTCCTCGCCGAACTCCGCCGAGGGCCAGCCGACCACCGCCGCTTCTGCCACCGCCGGATGGGCGAGCAGCACGCGCTCGATCTCGTTCGGATATGTTCACCCCGCCGCGGATGATCATGTCCTTGAAGCGCCCGGTGATGTGCAGGTAACCCGCGGCGTTGCCGTCGGGCAACCAGCGCGCGCGCTGGCGGATATGGGCGATGCTGCCCTCTAGATGTCGCTGCTCTGGAGGTTGTCCCTGTTGAGCCTGGAGATGGGAGGTTTTCCGCCGAGGGCTGAGTGTGGTCGTGCGGTGTTGTAGTCGTGCAGCCATGGGTGCATGGCCTGCTGGCGTTCGGCTGAGGTGTTAAACGGGGTGGCATAGGCCAGCAGCGGCACGACGGTGCGTTGCCAGAGCGCAACACACCCTACGGCTTGGAGCAGTTGCATGGTATCGCCATGGCAGTCCGCTCAACCACATGCGCAATGGAGCGGCTGCATCGCCGGCGAGATTTCAGTCCGTGGCGCTGGCAGCCGCAAGCGGGGCGCAGCTCTGCAAACCGGGATATTTGGCCGCAACGATGTCGTGCGACAGGACGTGCGCCATAAGTGCGCTGCCGGCCGCGGTGATGTGGTCTTCGACGTTGTAGAACAACGGCCCCAGATGGTCCGCCGCAGCGAACGATGGCGTCGTATCCAAGTAACGCACGCCGTTCTGCGCGGCGATCTTGCCGACCGCCTGGTCCAAAGCGAGCGGATCGGTCGATGGGAACTCGGCATGGTAGCGCATCAGGTAAGGCTGCGAGCGCAACGGCACGAACACCAGCAGCAGCGGCACATTGTCGGCGCGCGCCTTGGCCGCCAAGTGCGCAACCATCGTGGCCGTGTAGCCGATCTGTTGTTGCCAGAATGCCGACAGCGGCTGTTGCACCGAACTGGCGCGCTGCGGGTCGCGCAGGTAGAACTTCAGGAACGTCGTCGGCAAGTCGGCCCGGTAATGCAGCACCGCGGTCCACAATGGGCTGTTCTGCATCACCGAGCGCAAGCCGGCCACCACCGTGCCGATCAAACCATGCGGCGGCGGCGGCTGGTCGGCATCGTCCAGATCGAGCGGCTGGCTGAGGTCGAACGGCGTGATCGTCATGATCACCAGGTCCGGCTGACGTGTCAGCGCCTCGTCCATGCGCGCTTCGACCCGGCCCCATTGGTAGCCAAGCCCGCCCATGCTCTGGAACTCGACCGGATGGCCGCAGGTCGAGGTCAGGATCTTCTCGCTGCGCACGGCGATGGTCTCGTCATACGGAACGAGATAACCCATGCTGGTGGACGACCCGATCAGCGCGATGCGGAACGTGTCGGGCGGTTTGGTGAGGCAAGACTCGCGCGACCGGTAGCCGCATTCGTTGTAGTCGTTCTCGGTCCAGGGCCCTTCCGCCGGCTTGTAGACCGTCTTGCAATTCGGCGCCGCGCGATGGCCGAGCACCGGGTCCGGCCGCAAGCAGCGGTCGGTCTTCTGTTCGTAGAACGTGTAGTGCGCGATCAGGTCCGGGATGCCGACCATCAGCACCACGGTGGCAACGCAGATGGCCGGCAGCAAAACCACGTCGCGACTCAGCTGCCAACGACTCATCGGCGGCCGCCCGGGAAGCTGGTTGCGAGCGCGGTCAGGCTCAGAACGCCTTGTACACGATGTCGGGAGCGGGTGCGTTGAGCAACACCACGTTGGCCGCAATCAACGTCACCATGGCCGTTGCGGTCATGCAGCGGATGTAGCGGGACTGGCTGACCGGTTCGCGCACGCCCGGGTCCACGCTCCAGGTGAAGCGGTTCAGCGCCTTGCGGGCATTGGTCATGGCCGAGAGGATGACGGTCGCGAGCAGGAACAGCGCCACCAAGGCAACGATCATCCCCGCCGTGCCCACCGTATCGACCGCCGACCCGATGTCATGCCAGTTGGACCAGAACCACAGCAGGGTGAAGCCGAACCAAGTGAAGGTGAGCCCGCGCATGCACGCCATGTAGATCCCGTTGGCGCTCAGCTCGCGGTAGCCCTTTCGCCCAAGCCGCTCCGTCATGAACACCTGGTAGAATTTGTTCACCGCGACGCCGCCGCCCTGCAGGAAGCCGAAGAACAGGAACTCGGAGGTCTGGCCGTGCCACAGCCCGACCAGGAAGAAGGTGACGAAGAAGGCCGCCGCCGCGAGGTAGGGCGCCAGGGACCGCTGCGTGATCCGCTCCATCAGGAACATGATGGATGGGTTGTACACGTAGGTCTTGAGCCAGCCGGACAGCGTCATGTGCCACCGGCCCCAGAAGTTGATGAAGTTCTCCGCCACGAACGGGTGATCGAAGTTCTCCGGCATGATGATGCCGAAGAAGCGGGCGACCCCGATCACCACGTCCACATAGCCGGAGAAGTTGAAGTAGAGGTAGATCGGGTAGATGCCGACAACCTGCATGCCGATTGCGACCCGGCTCCAGAAATCATGCTCGCCGGCCATGCCGTCCAGCACCTGGTGTTGCCAGTAGCTGAGCAACGCGGAGACCAGCGCCACCTTGAAGTAGCCGACGATGATCCGCTCCACGGCAGTGCCGATGGCAGGCAGGTCGAGCGGCGGGCGCACCATCTCGGTGGCGTGGTAATCCTCGTAGCGCTGGATCGGGCCGGACACGAGGGCGGTGAAGTTCAGCGTGTAGTTGATGTAGGAAATCGGCGTGATGCGCTCCAGGTTGCCCTGGTAGCTGTCGATGATGACGTGCAGCACGCGGAAGAAGACGTAGGACAGGCCTAATAGCAGGAAGATGTTGGGCAGCAGCAGCGCGCTCGGCACGAAGGTGTAGCGCTTGAGCCAGAAGAACACGCCGATGGTGACCAGCAGCATGGCGACGAACACCGCGCGGCTGGCGCCGGGCCGGACGATGTACTGTGAGGCGATGTAGCCGAACAGCAGGAACCCGGCGAACGGCAGCATCGCCACCGGGTTGTGGGTGAAGCTGGCGATGAACACCACGTTCCACACCAGCAACACGATCTGCCGCCACCAGGTGCCGCGGCCGATGTTGAACAGCAGCGCGCCCAAGGCGGCGAACTCGAGGAACTGGAACGACGGGACGATCATCGCAAACGCCTCAGGCTGCCACGCGCTCTTCCATCACGCCGGAGCGCCGTATCACCATCGGCGCCGCCGGGATGTGCATGGATGCGTCCATTTCCCAGCGGGTCTCCCCATTCGCCTCGGAAATCAGGCTGAAGCCGAGCTTCTGGTAATGGTCGCGCACCAGGGCGTTCTTTTCCGTCGGGCGATAGACGCCGACGATGCGCTGCATGCCGACGCGCCGGGCCTGTTCCAGGATTTCGCGCAGCACCATCGCCTCGACCTTGCGGCCGAGCACGCGGCAGCTCATCAGCCAGGTGTCGATCTCCCAGGTTTCGGGGCCGCCGCGCCGGCAGATGATGACGCCGATCATGCCGTTGTCGCCGAACTTGTCGACCAGGCGCACCTGCAGGGTGAAGGCCGCCGGGTCTTGCTCGGCCGCCGCCACGTCGGCTTCGCTGTAGCGGCGCGTGGTGAGGTTGAACTGGTTGGACTTGTTGATGAGCTGGCTGATGCGCGCGCGGCCGGTGCGGTCGAACGCCGCGAAGTCGATCTCCATCTCCAGCGAGGCGAGATAGGAGTCGATGTCGCCGGCCTGCTTCTGCAACGCCACGCGCTCGGCGTTGTTCTGATACATCTCGGCGCGCTCGCGGTCCTCCTTGGAGAAAGCGACGCTCTCGAAATAGCCGGCAGCGGCCAGGGTGCGGGCGAAGGTGGACGGGTCTTCCGCCACTTCCGGCACGCCCACCTGCGGCAGCATGCGGCGCACCAGGTCGCGCTCCATCGGGTTGTCGTCGAGGAACACCATCGCGTCCAGGCCGAGCGAGAGTTCCTCGGCGATGGCCTTGATGTTGGTGGCCTTGTCGTTCCAGTTGGCCTGGAACACGGCGATGTGGCTCTCCTTCAGCAGCATCTCGGGATGCTGGCGGAACGGCGTGCGCGCCACCTCGTCGGTGTTCTTGGACGACACGGCGAGCACGATGCCGCGTTGGCGCAGGGCCAGCGCCATCTGCTGCACAGCCAAGTGGGCCTCGCCGGTGGCGTCGCCCTGGGCGATCTTGATGCCCTCGAGCCCGTCATCGCCGATCACGCCGCCCCAGACCGTGTTGTCCAGGTCCAGGATCAGGCACTTCTTGCTGCGGCCGCGCAGGGCGGCGAGCAGGCGGCCGACATGGTCGGCATACACGGGCAGGCAGATGTCGGCGAACGGCAGCTTGGCCAGGTTCCATTGTGCTGGCGAGTGCCAGGTGGAGAGGCCCACCGTTTCGGCCAGCGACGCCACGTCGAGCAGGAGGTCGGGCGTGCCGGCCATGCTGTCGGAGATGGCGCCATTGAGCCCCTCGATGACCCGGCGCATCGTCCCAGGCACCAGGCGGTCGAAGCTGCCGAACAGGCTCTCGGGCGGCGGCGCCATGGTCGGCACGATGCAGATTGCGCCGGAATGGGTGCGAAAGTTCTCGCGCAAGGCATTGAGGTACGCGAGCGCGCCGTCGATTTCACCTTGCTCGCCCACCGCGTTGCCGGGCTCGAAGCGGATCGGCAGGCCGCGGTGGTCGATCACCATCAGCACGGCTTGTGGCCGCGCCGTGTTGATCTTGCTGCCCGGGTCCATCGCTTCCTGGGTGGTCATGCCGTAATCGGCCTGGATGCATTCCAGCGCGACGCCGTGGCGGGCTGCGGTGCCGACCAGGATCGGCACCAGCATGTCGAGCGTGCCGTTGCCGATCAGGCCGAGGCGGTACGGCTCGAGCGGCGCCAGCGACCGGCCTTCGGTGCGGGCCTTGGTGATGACCCGGCCCAGGCGCGAGAGCTGCGACTCATTGAGCGCGTGGTTGGCGAGGGCGCGGATTTGCGGCCCCGGCGCCGCTTCGGTGGCGAGCGCCTTGCAGGCGGCGGCGAAATCCTCCGGGGCGCGCGGCAGCCAGCCGAGGCCGAGATAGAGCTCGGCGCTCATTGCGCGGGGGCCTTGGCACGGATGAGGTCCATCAGGTCCCCAACGTTCTTGAGGCTGGCAATCTGCGCGGCCGAGAACTTGACGTTAAAGGCCTTCTGCACGGCAAGGATGAGCCGAACATGAGTCAAGCTATCCCACTCTGGGACGTCTTCGGCAGTCAAACTTGGCGTCACCACGATATCGTCATTGTCGAATACATCGTGGAAAATCGAAGTCATCTTGTTGAGAATGTCTTCCACAGTCACCGGCACTCCTGTGAGAGAACAGGGCCGCCCGTTGCGCAAGCCCCGGACGTCCAACTATCTACCGATGGCTACCTGGTTTTGGTGCAACGCACAAGACATAAGCAAGTGCGGCTCTTGGCTAGCGCAATCAACTGTAAGAACTGCATTCAATGGCGTGCGAACGCTAGAGCATCACCGGATCAGGTGTGGTCACCTGACCGGTAAAGATGCTCGCCAAAACAACAACGAGACCATGGCCGGCGACTCTCTCTGAGCCGGCCATGGTCTAGTCGAGGCCAAGAAATCCCGGCATGCCAGAGAGTGGGGCGGCCGCGCCCAGGGCGGCGAGATTGGGGACGGGGCGCGCCGTACGGCTATCCTGCGCCAACGCCGCCTCCAGCGCTGCCGCGATGGCCAGCAGCTCGGCGTCCTTGCCGCGTTGGCCGATGAGCTGGAGGCCGAAGGGCATGCCGGCGCTGTCCAGCCCCACCGGCAGGGACAGGCAAGGATGGCCGGCCAGGGTGCCCGCATAGGCGAGGGCCAGCCAGTGATAGTAGCTGTCGAGGACACGGCCATCGATGCTCGCCGGGTAGAGTTCGGACCAGGGCCGCGGCGAAATGCTGATCGCGGGGGACAGCACCAGGTCGAACTCGGCGAAGAAAGCGTGCCAGCGGCGCTGCAGCCCGGTCTGCAGCGTCAGCGCCCGCGCGACGTCGGCGGCGGTGTAGCGCAACCCCTCGGCCACGTTGGCTTTGATGTTCGGGCCGATCTGGTCCGGGTGGTTTTGCGCCCGCTCCAGGTGGGTGCCGAGAAAGGCCACCGCGCGCAGCACGGCAAACGCCTCGTCCGCGCCGTGGCAATCGGGCGTGGTGTCTTCCGTGCGGGCGAACAGGTGGCGGAACAGCGCCGTCTTGCTGGCAAACGCGTCCCGCACCCCCTGCTCCACCG
This sequence comes from Acetobacteraceae bacterium, assembly GCA_965198565.1. Lineage (GTDB taxonomy): Bacteria > Pseudomonadota > Alphaproteobacteria > Acetobacterales > Acetobacteraceae > LMUY01. The sequence goes on from OZ240665.1 coordinate 1,276,662, forward strand.
GGGCAAAGCCGAAATCCGGCGTGACGGCCACGCGCAGCGAGGCAAGGTCGACCGGCGGCAGCGGCGTGGGGATCGTCGTGGGGCGGCTCCAGGGGTCGGCGCCGTCCTCGGCGGTCATGGCGGCGAGCAGCAAGGCGGTGTCGGCGACGGTGCGCCCCATCGGGCCGTTGCTGGCGAGCGGCATCCAGCCATGCGCGCGGGTTTCGCTCGGCACCACACCTGGCGAGGGGCGGAAACCGACGACGCCGCAGAACGCCGCCGGGTTGCGCAGGCTGCCGCCGGTGTCCGACCCGGTGGCGAGCGGGGTCATGCCGCACGCCAGCGCCACGGCCGAGCCGCCGGACGACCCGGCGGCCGAGCGCGATGGATCGAACGGGTTGCCGGTGGCGCCCCAGACGGCGTTGCGCGTGTTGGCGCCGGCAGCGAACTCCGGGATGTTGCTCTTGCCGACCACGATGGCGCCGGCGTGGCGGACCGCTGCTACCACCCTCTCGTCCTTGGGGGCGATGGTGCCGCGGAACAGCGGGCTGCCGCGGGTGAAAGGCAGCCCGGCGGCGGCCATGGTGTCCTTCACCACGAGCGGCAGGCCATGCAGCGGCGGCAGCGCCTCGCCCGCCATCACGGCCTGTTCGGCGCGTGCGGCGGCGGTGCGGGCGGCGGCGAAGTCCCGCATCGGGATGGCGTTGACCGCCGGGTCGATGGCGAGGATGCGGGCGATGCAGCTTTCCAGCAGCTCGACGGGAGAGAGCGCGCGGCGGCCGATCAGCTCGCGGGCGGCGGTGGCGGTGAGGTCACAGGGGTCGGTCAATGCTGGTTGCCAATTCTTCAGCCGAAGGCACCCGTTTTAAGCCCGATCCGCACAAGCAGGTAAACAGCCGGGACAATCAACGCATACACTCCGCCGACCATCACCATCAGGACGGCGACACGAGTGTCCAACGCGACAAGGCGGTTGTCGTAGGCTGCTACCTTTTCGGAGGCTGCTTGGGCGATGTCCGGTGGCGTTCCACCGGCGAGCAGCGCCTCGTTCAATCTGCCCAACATCAGGGCCATCGTACCAACTTCCCTCGCCGTGCCTTGGTAGGCTCTTACAAGTATATTGGCATGAAACCGCTAATACCCCAGCGCCATGCCATCCTTGCGCGGGTCGGAGCCGCCGACGAGGGTGCCGGACGCGCGATCGATCCAGATCGCCTGGCCGCCGCCATGCGGGCGCGCCACGCTTACCGGGTGGTGGCCCATTGCGGCCAATTGGTCCCACACGGCGGACGGGATGCCCCGCTCCAGCTCCAGCTTCCCGCCGGTGGGGAACACGCGCGGCAGGTCGAGCGCCTCCTGGATGTCGAGCCCATACTCGATCAGGTTGGACAGGAACCAGCTCTGGCCCATCGGCTGGAAATGGCCGCCCATGACGCCGTACGGCATCACCGCCTCCCCGTCCTTGGTCAGCATGCCGGGGATGATGGTGTGCATCGGCCGCTTGTTGGGGGCGATGCAGTTCGGGTGGCCGCGCTCGAGCACGAAGCCGGCGCCGCGGTTGTGCAGCATCACGCCCGAGCCCGGCGCCAGCAGGCCGGAGCCGAAGCTCTTGAACAGCGAGTTGATGAAGGAACAGGCGTTGCCGTCGCGGTCGACGACGCAGAGATAGGTGGTGTCGCGATGCCGGGGCAGCACGGCCTCGCCGGCGCGCGGCAGGTCCGGCAGGGCGCACGCCGGGTCGATCAGGCCGCGCAGCCCGGCGAGGTAGGCGGGGCTGAGCAGGTGGTCGAGCGGCACGGTGGCGTGGGCCGGGTCGGCCAGGAAGGCGTCGCGGTCACGATACACCAGGCGGGCGGCCTCGATGTGGCGGTGCAGCCGGCCCACCGCGAGCGGGTCGGTCTCGACCGGCAGGCCCTCGAGGATGCCGAGCAGCATCAGCACCATCGGGCCGGAGCCATTGGGCGGGCATTGCCACACGTCGTAGCCGCGCCAGGCAGCATGGATCGGGTCCACCAAGCTGGCGGCGGTGCGGCCGGCGGCGAAGTCCTCCATCGTGTGCAGCCCGCCCGCTGCGCGCAGGCGGGCGACCATGTCCTCGGCGACGGCGCCCTCATAGAAGGCACGGGACCCGTGGCGGGCGATCGCGCGCAGGGTCTCCGCCAGCGCGGGCTGCTTGAACACGGTTCCCGGGGAGGGTGCGGCGCCGCCGGGCAGGAACGCATCGGCGTCGTTGGCGCGCAGCTTGTCCACGGCGAGGCCCCAGTCGGACGCGACCCGGTGATGCACCGGCCAACCCTCGGCGGCGAAGCGGATGGCGGGCTGCAGCAGCTCGTCCAGCCCGCGCGTGCCATGCGCCGCCAGCAGCGCCTCCCACGCGCCGACCGCCCCCGGAATGGTGACCGAGTGGGCGCTGGTCTCGTCCACCGAGGTGATGCCTTGCGCCTCGTACCAGTCGATCGTCGCAGCGGCGGGGGCGCGGCCGGAGCCGTTCATCGCCACCACCGGCTTGCCGGGCTGCTTCCAAAGGCAGAAGCAGTCGCCGCCGATCCCGGTGGCTTGCGGCTCGATCACGCCCAGCACGGCGCAGGCGGCGACCGCGGCGTCCAGCGCGTTGCCGCCGGCGCGCAGCACATCGAGGGCGGTGAGGGTGGCGGCCGGCATCGAGGTGGCGGCCATCGCGGTGGTGGCGTAGACCGGGGAGCGGCCCGGCAAGTGCATGTCGCGCATCGGATTTAGCTCCCACGTCGGCGGCGGCTTGGCAACCGCCCAACATCAGGCATGATCCCACCATGGCAGACGCAAGCATCGAGGATTTCCACCGGCTCGACATACGCTGCGGCACGGTGGTGGACGCGCAGCCGTTCCCGGAGGCGCGCCAGCCGGCGCTCAAGCTCTGGATCGACTTCGGCAGCGAGTTGGGGGTGAAGGCTTCCTCGGCGCAGATCACCGTGCACTACACCGCCGACCAGATGATCGGGCGGCAGGTTTGCGCCGTGGTGAACTTCCCGGCCCGGCGGATTGCCGGGTTCGCCAGCGAGGTGCTGACCTTGGGCATGCCGGACGAGGACGGCGCCGTGGTGCTGGTGCGGCCGGATTTGGCGGTGCCGAACGGGGCACGGCTGTTTTAGAGGTGCCGAACTACGCCACCGTCACCTGGGACCAGTTGCATCGGGACGCGCGAGCCTTGGCCACGGTGCTGGCGCCGCTGGGCCCGTGGGCTGGGATCGTGGCCATCACCCGCGGCGGCATGATCCCGGCCGCCATCGTCGCGCGCGAGCTGGAGTGCCGGCTGGTGGAGACGATCTCGGTGGTAAGCTACGACGAGGAACGCCCGGGTGAGCCGACCGTGCTGAAGCCAGCGACGGCGGCGGGGGATGGCAGCGGCTTTCTCATCATCGACGACCTGGTGGACCGTGGCGCCACCGCCCGGCTGGTGCGCTCGCTGCTGCCGCGGGCGCATTTCGCCTGCCTGTATGCCAAGCCCGAGGGCCGTGACGCGACCGACACCTTCGTGGCGGAGGTCGCGCAGGACACTTGGGTGCTGTTCCCCTGGGACACGGCACCGCTCTTCGTGCCGCCGATCGGGCGGAAGGGGTAGCTCGGAGGTTCACCATCGCGCGACGATGCGTCGGCCCCTCACCCCGACCCTCTCCCAGAGGGAGAGATGGCGAGCTGCGGGGCTAGGAGGCGGCCCGCAGCGTTTCTTCCAGCAGCGCGAACACCCGCTTGAAGTGCAGCGCGTCGGCCGCCGGGTGATAGACCGGGGCGTCCTTGGCGGTGAAGCCGTGCATCGCGCCCTTGTAGAACTCGGTGCTGAAATGCACCCCGGCCTGGGCCAGCGCCTGGTCCATGCGGCCGATCTCGTCGGGCGGCAAGTGCTCGTCCTTGTCGGCATGGCCGAAATACACCCGGCCCTTGATGCCGCCGACCAGTGCGAGCAAGCCGCTCGGATCGCCCTCGGGTGCCAGGCGGGCAGAGTGGAACCCGGCGGCGGCCACCACGCGGTCCGGATGCAGCGCCGCCATGCGCACGGCAAAGCCGCCCGTAAGGCAGTAGCCGATCACCGCCACCGGGCCAGCCGCGAACGCGTCGTCCGCGTCCAGGCCGGCGAGCAGGGCGGCGAAATCCTCCGCCTGCGCCTCCGGGGTGAGCCGGCCGGCAAAGTCCCTGACGCGAGGCATCTGGTCCGGGTCGCGGAAGGACTTGCCGTCCGGCACCGCCTGGCCCTCGACGCTGCGGTAGTAGATGTTGGGCAGCAGCACCGCGTAACCCGCGTCCGCGATGGTCTGCGCCTTGTCGTTGTAGCACGGCCGCAGCCCGCCGATGTCGGTCAGCAGCACCACGCCGGGCAGCGCGCCGCTCGCGCCGGCAGGGGTGAACACGCGGGCGTCGATCGACCCGGCGGGCGCGGCAATGGCGATGGTTCGCATCATGGTGTCGTCCTGGCTGTGGGGGAACGGGCAAGAATGTCGCGGAAGAAGCCGAGGTGCCAGCGCGCGTAACCCGGCTGCAGCACGCCAAGACGATCCCGCACCGCACGATGCGCCACCGGCAGGCGGTGGAACGGGATCGACGGGTAGAGGTGGTGCTCGGTGTGGAAGCTCATGTTCCACATCAGCAGCCGCACGCCGGCGTTGGTGAGCGTGGTGCGGGTATTGACCAGGCCGTTCGGGGTTTCTTCGCAGCCGGTGTGCTCGGTCAGCAGGTAGAGCCGCAGGAACACCTGGCCCACGAGTTGCGGCAGGACCCAGAACAGCAGCGGCACCCACCAGCCCCAGAGCAGCGCCGAGCCGAGCGCCAAGGCCAGCACCAGGACGCACATGGCGCGCACGCTCTGGATCACCCGGCGGCGGTTGGCGGCGGGGATGTAGCCGTAGGCCGCCAGGTCGCCGCGCCAGCAATCGGCAATCACCTTGAGCCGGGCGCGCCAGTAGTTCACCGCCAGGACGCGCAGCAGGTAGCCGTCGAGGGCGGCGGGCGGCGGCGGGGTCAGTTCCGGGTCACGCGCCGGGTCCTGGGTGAAGCGGTGATGGGCGAGGTGGAAGTCGGTGTAGAAATGCCAGTTCAGCAGCGAGGGGCAGGCGGCGAGCCACCCCACCACCGCGTTGGCCCGGCGGTTGCGAAAGGCCGTCAGGTGCATCGTCTCGTGCACGGGGGCGAACAAGGCCGATTGCGCGATGCCGAGCAGCAGGATGGCCGGCGGCTTGGCCCAGAGTGGCGCCGCGGCGACCAGCCAGCCGGTCGCCCCAATCAGCGCCACATGCAGCGCCAAGCGCGCCGCGCCCAGCCAGTCCGACCGCACCGACAGGGCGCGGACCTCCTGGCCGGACAAGACGCGCGGTGTGGCAGTGTTCATCTGCGCTCTCCTTTCAGCAGGCCGGGTGGAGGATAGCTGCTAACCGTGCAGGTTGTCGCCGCCGTCAGGCGCAAACAGCTCCTCGGCGGCATGTTCGGTGGCGACGTTGGCCATCTGGATGTAGGGCAGATTGGTCAGCGCTCTGACGGTTTGCGCACCGCCGGCGGGGAAAGCCGGGTTGGACAAGGCCGCTTCCGCCGCGGGCACGTTGCCGGTCGCCAGGTCGGCGCGGGCGGCCACCAGGCTGTCCACCACGAGCTGAGACGGCGCGTTCGGCGCGATGCCGACCGCTCGGCGGGTTGCCGCGCGGCCTTGCAGGAGTTGGAGCTGGGTCGTGGCCGGGATGTTCTCCCACCGCGGCGAGGTGTTCAGCTCGCCCGCGATGTAGTCCATGGCGAGCACCGCCTGCGCGCCGGCGACCGGGTTGCCGCGGGTGCGGGCGGGACTGGCGAAGGCGTATTGAGCGTATTCGGCCGCCGGAATGTCCTGGTCGAGCGGGCTGAACACGCCGGGAGCCAGGCGCGCGGTGTCGGCCGGGGGCGGCAGCGGGCCACAGGCGACCGGAACAGCGGCAACAACGACAACGGCCAGAAGGCGACGCATGCTTTGTCCTCGCGGCAGCGCTGGGAACGCACCGGGGCCAATCCCGTGCGGAAACGCTGCGCCAAGACTAGATAGGGACGGGCGCCGTCAACCCAAGCGCGGCGTCGGCATGCAGGCCCAGCATCAGGCGCAGGTTCTGCACCGCGGCGCCGGACGCGCCTTTGCCCAGGTTGTCCAACCGCGCGACCAGGACGGCCTGGCGATGGCCCTCGTGGGCGAACACGCGCAGTTCCATGGCGTCGGTGTGGTTCAGCGCCTCGGGCTCGAGCCGGCCGGTCGGCTCGGCGGGGAGCACGCGGATGAGCGGAGCGTGCTGGTAGTAGCCGGCCAGTGCCTCGCTGAGGTCCTGCCCGGTGGGGCGGCCCGGCAGTGCGTCCAGGTGGAGCGGGATGGACACCAGCATGCCCTGGCGGAAATGGCCGACGGCCGGCACGAACAGCGGGCGCCGGGTCAGCAGGGCGTAGCGCTCCAGCTCGGCGACGTGCTTGTGCTCGAGGCCGAGCGCGTAGAGTTCGTATGCAGGACCGCCGGATGCTTCGTGCGCCTCGATCAGGGCGCGGCCGCCGCCGGAGTAGCCGCTCACCGCGTTGACGCTGATCGGGTGGTCGGGTGGGATCAACCCAGCGGCGACCAAAGGCCGCAGCAGGGTGATGGCGCCGGTGGGATAGCAGCCGGGGTTGGCGACGCGGGCGGCGCCGGCGATGCGGTCGGCCTGGCCGGCGTCGAGTTCGGGCACGCCATAGACCCAATCCGGATCGATCCGGTGCGCGGTGCTGGCGTCGAGCAGCTTGGGGGCGTCTGCGCCGAGGGCCGCGGCGAGGGCGGTGGACTCGCGGGCGGCGTCGTCATGCAGGCAGAGGATGGCGAGGTCGGCCTGCGCCATCATGTCCTGCCGGGCCGCCGGGTCCTTGCGGTGCGCCGGGTCGATGGAGCGGAGCGCGACGCCGGGCACATGCTGCAGGCGCTCGCGGATGCCGAGGCCGGTGGTGCCCGCTTCGCCGTCGATGAAGACGCTGTAGGCCATGGCGGGCTCCTCCTTACTATCTCCCTCTCCCGCCGGCGGGAGAGGGAGAAGAGTGAACTACCGCTTGGAGAACTGGTAGCTGCGGCGGGCCTTGGCCTTGCCATACTTCTTGCGCTCGACCACGCGGCTGTCGCGGGTGAGGAAGCCGGCCAGCTTGAGGATCCCGCGCAAATCCGGCTCGTAATAGGTCAGTGCGCGGCTGATCCCGTGGCGCAGCGCACCCGCCTGCCCCGACAGGCCGCCGCCATTCACCGTGCAATACACATCGAACTGGTTGTAGCGGTCCGAGATCAGGAATGGCTGGGTGATCAGCATGCGCAGCACGGGACGGGCGAAATACTGCGTCACGGTCTTGCCGTTGACCTCGATGTCGCCGCGCCCCGGCTTGATCCAGACCCGGGCGATGGCATTCTTGCGCCGCCCGGTGGCGTAGGAACGGCCCTGCGCATCGCGCTTGGGTTCCACGCGGGTGGGCGCCGCCTCGCCGTTGGGCCCGGTGGGAGCGGCGGGGGTGAAGTTCTTGAGGTCGGCAAGCGTGCCGGTGCGTTCGGCGGGTGCCTCCAAGTCGTCGGACATCAGAGCCTCGAATTCTTGCGGTTCAGCGCGGCGACATCGAGCTTTTCCGGCTTCTGGCCGTCATGCTTGTGCTCGGCGCCGGCGTAGACATACAGGTGCTTCATCTGGGCGCGCTGCAGCGGCCCGCGCGTGATCATGCGCTCCACCGCTTTCTCGATCACCCGCTCCGGATGCGCGCCGGTCAGGATCTGGCGCACCGACCGGCCCTTGATGCCGCCCGGGTAGCCGGTGTGGTAGTAGAACACCGACTGGTCGGCCTTGTTGCCCGTCACCCGCACCTTGGCGGCGTTGACGACCACGATGTTGTCGCCGCAATCGACATGCGGGGTAAACTGCGGTTTGTGCTTGCCGCGCAGCCGCTGCGCGATGATCGCCGCCAGCCGGCCGAGCACCAAGCCGTCGGCGTCGATCAGCGTCCAGTTCTTGCTGACCTCCGCGGGCTTGAGCGAAATCGTGGTCTTCATCAAAGGGGGCCTCAACACTGCGCTGCCAAGAGCCAGGGATATCTGCGGTTCGCGGGCCCGAGTCAAGGCGCAGCCTATGTGGTAGGACGCTACCACAGATGGCTCGCCCGGGTTTGGCGCGCTAAAACAGCCACATGACACCGCACATCATCGGCGCCAGCGGGCGATCCGGCCTGGCTTTGTGCCGCGCCCTCGCCGCCGGCGGGCAAGCGTTCATCCCCGTGGTGCGCGACCCGGCAAAATGGCAGGCGGCCGGGCTGGCGGTCCCCCCGGCCATAGCCGATCTGCGCAACACCGCCTCGATGCTCCGGGCGCTGGATGACGCGACACTGGTGGTGTCGTGCGCGCATGCCCGCCACAGCGCCGCCATCCTGCGCGCCGCGCCAGGGACCGCCCGCTTCGTCCTGCTCGGCAGCACCCGCAAGTTCACCCGCTGGCCCGACCCGCATGCCCTGGGCGTGCTGGAGGGGGAGGCCGCGTTCCGGCACTCCGGCCGCTCCGGCGTGATGCTGCACCCCACGATGATCTACGGCGCGCAAGGCGAGGACAACGTGCAGCGGCTGGCGCGTTTGCTGCGGCGGCTGCCCGTGGTGCCGCTGCCGGGGGGCGGCGCCGGGCTGGTGCGGCCGATCTACCAGGAGGACGTCACGCGCTGCATCCGGGCCGCAATGGAGCAAGAATGGCGCGGCGCCGAAAGCCTGATCATCGCTGGCGCCGACCGGGTGAGCTACGCCGACTTCGTGCGGGCGGTGGCGAAGGCCGCCGGGTTGCGCCGGCCCTGGATCGTGCCGGTCTCGGCAAAACTGCTGCGCCGCGCCGCGAATGCCACCCGCTTCGTGCCGGGTCTGCCGCGGATCAAGCCGGAGGAGGTGCAGCGCCTGCTGGAAGACAAGTCGTTCGGGATCGATCCGATGCAGCGGCGGCTCGGCCTGGTGCCGATCGGGCTGGCGGAGGGACTGGCGCGCACGTTCGCAACGCGGGCAGGCGGGAGCTAACTTAGCGAGGCAGCGTCAACGGCTGTTCGCCAGCCGCCCCTCGTACCACTGCACGAGCCGGGTCATGGGGAACAGCAGCACGAAGTAGATGATCGCCACCGTGGTGTAGACTTCCAGCGGACGATAGGTGTCGCCGGTGATCAGCTCGCTTTGGTACAGCAAATCCGGCACGGCGATGGTGGACACCAGGGACGTATTCTTCAGTTGCGTGATCGACTGGTTCATGAACGGCGGCACCATGCGCCGGATGGCCTGGGGCAGGATCACCTTGCGCATCACCGCCCAGGGGCGCAGGCCGATGGCACGGGCGGCGTCCCACTGCCCCTGCTCGATCGAGGCGATGCCGCCGCGGAAGATTTCGGCATAGAACGCGGCGGTGTAGCAGGAGAGCACCAAGGTGGCTGCGGCAACGGCGGGAATTTGGATGCCGAGCACCACCGGCAGCGCGTAGTAGAACCAGACGATCTGCACCAGCAGCGGCGTGCAGCGGAACAGCTCGATGAACGCGACCAGCGGCAGGTTGAGCAGGCGGGACCGGGTCAGCCGGCCGAGCCCGAGCAAGAGGCCGAGCAGCAAGCCGAGAGCGACCGTGCCGAAGGTATAGGCGAGGGTGACCTCCGTGCCGGTAACGAACAGGCGCGTGTAGCGGGCGAGGAAGGTGAAGTCCCAATGGTAGCCCATTTAGCGAGGACGCCCGTCCCACCTTTTCTCAAAAGCCCTCTCCCTCTGGGAGAGGGTTGGGTGAGGGTGAGGGGGCACGATGCCGACGGTCTGGCGCGTGGACCCCTCACCCCGGCCCTCTCCCAGAGGGAGAGGGAGAAAATCAGGGTGGGAGGAGAGCCCGGTCCTCAAAACGCGAGTTCTTTGGGGATGTCCTGGCGCTTGACGCCGTTCAGGGCCAGCCCGTCGAGCAAATCCTCGCGGATCGCCCCAATGCCGCGATTGAAGTCGATCCAGGCGTTCATCACCTCGAGAAAGCGGGTATCGGGCTCGCGGCGCACGCCGAAGTTGCTCGGCAAGGCTACGGTGGGGCCGGTCAGCAAGTAGTACGTGCCCAGCGACGGGTTCTTCGCCAGCGCGGACAGGCCGAGCATGGCCGCCAGAATGATCGCGTCCGCCTTGCCGGACTGGAAGAACAGGATCGTCTCGTCCGGCGAGGCGAGCGCGCTGATCTGCGCCTTCGGGCAGTAGCGCCGGGCCGTCACCTCGTGCAGCGAGCCGAGGTCGCAGGCGATGCGAATGTCCGGCTTGTTCAAGTCGTCCCAAGTCTGCGGCTTGAACCCGGCCTTCGCGATGCAGCCGAACGGATGGATGATGAACGGGTGGGTGAAGCCGATGGCCAGCGCGCGGGCGGGCGTCGGGTTCAGCGCGAACGCCAGGTCCACCTTGTTGGACTGCAGGTCCAGCACGGAGGTCGCGTAGGTGCTGTCGACGTAATCCACTTTGGCATCGAACACCTTCGCAATGTCGAGCGCCATCTCGACGCAAGCGCCCTTCCAGGTGCCGCTGACCAGGTCCTTGATGAAGTAGGGCGCGGCGCCCGGGAGTGCGGCGATGCGCAGCATCTTGGTGCGCTGGACGCGGTCGAGCGCGCTCTCGGTGCCTTGAGCTTGGGCGCGCGGCGCCATCAGGGCGGCGGGAGCGACGGCGGCGGCGGCGGCCAGGCCGCGGCGGGTGAAGCGGTTCATGATCTCGGTCTCCTACAATCCCAAATAGGCCCGGCGCACCCCGCTATCGGCCGCAATCTCGGCCGCCGGGCCGGACATCACGATGCGGCCAGTCTGAAGCACGTAGGCGCGGTCGGCCAGGGCCAGGGACTCGGCAAGGCGTTGCTCCACCAGCAAAATCGTCACGCCCAGGTCGCGGATGCGGGCGACGGCGGCCAGGATGTCGTCCACCAGGCGGGGGGCGATGCCCTGGCTCGGCTCGTCGAGCATCAAGAGGCGCGGCCCCGTCATCAGCGCGCGGCCGATGGCCAGCATCTGCTGTTCGCCGCCGGAGAGCGTCTCGGCGCGCTGCGACAGGCGCTCCTGGAGGCGGGGAAACAGTGCGAACACGGTCTCGAGCGGAGCGAACCGGTCCGGTTGGCCGCGGCGGGCGTAGGCGCCGAGGCGTAGGTTGTGCTCGACCGAGAGGCGCGGAAACAGGCGGCGCCCCTCGGGCACGAGGCCGACGCCGAGGCGGGTGATGCGGTGCGGCGCCATGCGGGCGAGGGCGTGGCCGGCGAAGCTGATGGCGCCCTCGGTGACGACCTGGCCGGCGATGGAGCGCAGCAGCGTGCTCTTGCCGGCCCCGTTCGCGCCCACCACGGCGACGATCTCGCCGGGCGCGACCTCGAGCGAGATGCCTTGCAGGGCTTTGAGGCCCTTGTAGGCGGCGGAGACATGCTCGAGCCGGAGGATGCTCTCACTCATCTCCCTCTCCCCTGGCGGGAGAGGGAGAAGGTATGCTGGGTCCATGCATCACGCCGCATAGCGGTCGCCGAGATAGGCGCGGATCACCGCCGGGTCGCGCACCAGCACGTTGGGCGCGCCCTCGGTCAGCACGCGGCCGAGGTTCAGCACCACGGCGCGGTCGATCAGCGGGAGCAGGATCTCCATCACGTGCTCCACCATGATCACCGTGATGCCCTGCTCGCGCACGTCGCGGATGAGCTGCACGCCGCCTTGCGCCTCGGTGGGGGTGAGCCCGGTCAGCATCTCGTCCAGCAGCAGCAGGCGGGGGCGGGTGGCCAAGGCACGGGCAATCTCGAGGCGGCGCTTCTCCGGCGGGGTGAGGCCCCAGGCGGGGCGGTCGGCGCGGGCGAGCAGGCCCGTGAAGTCGAGCACGCGCTCGGTTTCGGCCATGGCGTCGCGGGCGCGGGTGGTGCGGCTGAAGGCGCCGACCATGACGTTCTCACGCACCGTCATGCTATCGAACGAGCGCACCACCTGGAAGGTGCGGGCAATGCCGGCGCGGGCGCAGGCGAGCGGCCCGGCGCCCGAAATGCGGCGGCCCTCGAGCAGGATTTCGCCGTGGTCGGGCGCCACCTCGCCGGCGATGGCGTTGAACAGGCTGGTCTTGCCGGCGCCGTTGGGGCCGATCAGGCCGAGGATTTCGCCCGCAGCCACGGTGAAGCTGATATCCACATTGGCCGCCACGCCGCCGAACGACTTGCTGACGTTGCGCACTTCGAGCAGAGCTGGATCAGGCATTGGCCGGCACCCGCTTGGCGGCCCGGCTGCGCAGGCCGAACAGGCTGACCAGCCCCGCCGGGCGCAGCAGGGCCACGGCCACGATCAGCCCGCCATAGATCATCAGGTCCACCCCGCCGACGCCGCCGAGATAGGACCGGGTCAGTTCGCTGGTGGGGATCAGCACGGCGGCGCCCACCAGCGGCCCCCACAGCGTGCCGACGCCGCCCAGCACGGCGGGCAGCGCGATCAGGATGGAGAAGGAGGCGCCCAACACGCTGTCCGGGTCGATATAGCCGACATACTGGGCGTAGATCGCGCCGCCGATGCCGGTGAAGAAGCCGCTGATGGCGGCGGCGGCCATCTTGGAGGGGAACACGCGCACGGCCAGGCTGCGGGCGGCGACCACGTCGTCGCGCACCGCCCGCCAGGAATAGCCCCAGCGCGAGCCCTCCACCAGCCAGGCGGCGACCCAGGTGAGCGCGGCAAAGGCGAGCGCCAGGTAATGGAACGGCAGCTTGGTGGTGCGGAACTGGAGCTCCCACCAGTTCTGGCCATGGAACGGCACGTAGACGCCGGTGGCGGCGCCCACGAAGTCCCAGTTCAGGAACAGCAGGTAGCCGATCTGCGCCACCACGATGGTGGCGATGGCGTAGTAGTGGCCGGAGAGGCGAAAACACGGCCAGCCCACCAGCAACGAGACGGCGGCGCCGACCGCGCCGGCCACGAACATGCCCACGGTGGGGGGCAGCCCGGTGCGAACGAACAGCAAGGTCGAGACATAGGCGCCGACGCCGAAATACAGCCCGTGGCCGAGGGAGATCTGGCCGCAATAGCCCCCCAGGATGTTCCAGGCCTGCGACAAACCGGCATAGAGCAGGGTGAGGATGATGACGTTGCGGGTGTAGGTGTCATGGATGGGCAGCGGCAGCACCGCGAGCACGGCCAGGACGACGACGCCGGTGATGAGCTCGATGCGGCGACGGCGGGTGATGGGGTTGGTGGTCACGGATGGCCGTCCCGCACCATAAAAGCCCTCTCCCGCGGGCGGGAGAGGGTTGGGTGAGGGTGCGAGCCCAAAGTCCCCTCACCCCGACCCTCTCCCGCAAGCGGGAGAGGGAGAAGATTGCCACAAGCGACCCTCATAGCGTCCCGAACAACCCGCGGGGCCGCACCATCAGCACCACCAGGTAGATCGCGAACATGCCCACCTGCTTCAGCGACGGCTCGAACAACTGCGCCGTCACCGCCTCCACCTCGCCGATCACCACGCCCGCCAGCAGCGCCCCGGTAATGCTGCCGAAGCCGCCCAGCGCCACCGTCACATACGCGATCAGCGCGAAGTTGGCGCCGACATCGGGGGAGACATAGTAGAACGTCGCCAGCATGGTGCCCGCCACGCCCACCGTCGCGGCGCCCAAGCCCCAGCCCAGCGCGAAAATCCGGTCGCGGTCGATGCCGATCAGCGCCACCGCATCGCGGTCCTCGCGGGTCGCCTCGAGCGCGCGGCCGAACTCGGTGCGGCTGATCGCCAGCAAGCCGGCGAAGGCGGCGAGGCACACCAGGCTCGCCGCCAATTGCGGCAGTGGCACGTACACGCCCGCCAGGTTCACCGTGCGGTTGGCCAGCCAGGAGGCGCCGATGCTGCGGAAATCACCACCAAACGCGAATTGGGCCGCGCCGCGGATGAAGATCGCCAGCCCGAAGGTGACGAAAATCTGCACCATGCCGCGGTTGAACGGCACGCTCAGGGCGCGGGCGATCAGGCCGCGGTAGATCAGCATGCCCAGGCCGAACATCAGCGCCGCCACCAGCGGCAGTAGCACCAGCGGATCCAGCCCGGTGGCGGCGTTGAGGAAGAACGCCGCATACATCGCCAGCATCAGCAGCTCGCCATGGGCGAAGTTCACCACGTCCATCAGGCCGAAGATCAGGCTCAGCCCCGCCGCCACCAGCGCGTAGATCAGGCCCATCAACAGGCCGCTGAGGGCGACCTGCAGAATGGTGTCCAGCATCACTTACTTGCCGACGTTCCAGACCGGCTCCTGCACCGCCACGTCCGCCGGGTAGATGGTGTGGTAGCTGCCGCCCTCCACTTGCTGGATCACCGGGGTGGCCTCGGTGTTCTGCCCCGTGCTGTCGAACTTGATCCCCTTCCAGGGCATGATGGTCTGGTTGCCTGGAATGTCTGTGGCGATCAGCGCCTTGCGGATGTCCTCGGGCTTGGTCGAGCCAGCGCGGTCGATCGCGTCGGCCAGCACCTGCAGGCCCACGATCTGCCGCGCCGTGTTGTCGTTGAGGTCCTTGCCGGCCTTGGCGTGGAACATCGCCTGCACCGCCGGTATGGCCGGGCGGGACTTTACCGCATCCCCGGCGAAGGAGGAGCGGCTCATCACGCCCTCCGCTAGCTTCCCGGCGGCGGTGAGGAACGCCTGCTCCTGGAAGCCCGCCGCCTGCGCCATGATCACCGGGTGGTAGCCGATTTCGTTGGTCGAGCGCAGCAGCAGGATCGCGTCCGACGTGTAGGACGAGGGCATCACCACGTCCGCATTGGCCGACTTCAGCCGCTCCGCCTCGGCCGAGAGCGAGGGCGAGTTGGCGCGGTACTTGATGTCTGCCACCACCTTGATGCCAGCCGCGTCGGCCATCTTCTGCTGCACGGCGGCGCTGTCGGTGCCGAAGATGCTGTCCTCATGGAACAGCGCCACCGACTTCACCGGATGCCCGGTCTTGGCGCCGATGTCCTTGAAGAAGTCGAACATGGCGGCGGTGAACATCACGTCCTGCGGGGTGGTGCGGAAGAACCAATGCAGCCCGCGCTGGCTGAGCGTGGGCGAGGAGTTGTCCATCGAGATGTAAGGCACCTGGTAGCGCTCGGCGACCTGGCTGATGGTGACGGCGGTGGCGCTGGTGTAGCTGCCGATCAGCGCCACCACGTGTTCCTGGGTGATCAGCCGCTCGGCCTCGGAGCGCGCCGTCTGCGGGTCGTTCTGGTGGTCGGCGAAGATCACCTTGATATGGGCGCCACCCATGTGCGGCAGGCCGCCACCCTTTCCGAGCAGCATCGGGATGGCGGCATGGTCGGTGTTGATGATGTCGCTCATGGTGCCGATGGCAGCCTGCGCGTCCGCCCCCACCTGCGAGGCGTTGCCGGAGAGCGGATACAGCGCGCCGACCAGGATGTCCTCCGCGCGGGCCGACGAAATCCCCACCGCCAGCACGGCGATCACAAGCCAGAAACGCTTCATTCACGAAAATCCTTCAACGATGCGCAGCAGCAAGCACGTCACGTGCCAGCTTGCACGCGCTCTGTGAGGGCGGCGAGGTCGGCCGGCGTGTTGGCGTTGAGGAACGGATCGCCGGGGAAGGCGACCGGGCGCATGGCAAGCGTCTGCGCGAAGCCGTGGACGCTGCGGGGGCCGGGCTGGCTGAGCCAGGCGCGCAGGGCGGGAGCGGCGCTGGTGGGCCAGAGCGCCACGAGGTGGTGCAACCGGCCGGCGCTCTCGGCCACCGCCGGGGCGGGGCTGAGGCTGCGGGCGAGGCCTGCGGGGATCAGCGGGGTGTCGCCGGGAATGGTGAGCAAGCTGGCGGCGGCGAGCGAGGCGGCCCATTCCAGCCCGGCGAGCACGCCGCCGAGCGGGCCTTGGCCGGGGATTGGGTCAGGCAGTACGGGCCAATTTGTGGCGAAACGCGCCGGGTCGCCGTTGGCGCTGATGGCGATGTGGCGGTGGGCGGGGGTGAGGCGGTCGAGGATGCGGTCGAGCATGGCGCGGCCGGCGACGAGGCGCAGCGGTTTGTCGCCGCCGCCCATGCGGGTGGCCCGGCCGCCAGCGAGGATCAGGGCGGGGGTCTGCTCCGTCATTCCTTCACTTCTCCCTCTCCCTCTGGGCTAGCGGATTCACACATTGTCATGCGCGATAAGTGTATTGACGGCGGTTCGTCCGATTTGGAACTCGGTCCAGCCGTTCAGCATGACGATTGGGCCTGGTTTGCCGTAGTATCCGGTCCAGCCGCCCAGCCGGGCGCAGATCCAGGAAGCATAGGCCAGGCTTCCTTCGGGGTGGGGGTTCTTTTGCCGCTCGGTCTTGCCTTCAAGCCGACGGCAATGGGCGCGCAACAACGGCAAATCCTCGGGCTCAAACGCGTCCGTCATGGGGCGCAAAGGGCCTGGACCGCCATCACGGGCATGCACCAACTGCTGCACGCTCACCGCGGCCACCAAGGCTGCCATGATCAGGCACGAGCGAGGGGCGTCGTCGTTGATGTCGATGGTCTCGACGTCAAAGCCCTGGGTCTTGAGCGTGCGGAACAACTGCTCGATCGCCCACCGACGGCGATACAGGTCGGCCACGGCCATCGCCTCGATCAGGTTGCTCACCGGCTTAGTCACGAGCAATCGCCAATGCACCGCAGGCTCGCCCGGCGGTGGACAGACCTCGCGCAGATCGACCATGTGCAAGTTCACCACGGCCAGCCCATCCTTGCCTCCAGCCTTGGGCCGGGCGAGCTGCACCGGGGCAAACCGCACCGCAAGCTGCGCGTCGCGGGCCCGGCGTCCCGGCTTGGCCGGCAGCGACAGCTTGACCCGGCCCGCAATCGGCTGGGCATCGATGCGGGCAAACAACCGGTCACCCTCGTCGAGGCTACGGTCGTGCATGGCCCGCACGAGCAGATCGACATGGGGTGGTCGCTGCGCGAATGCTTCGTAGATGTCGCTCTCGCGGTCGGCGATGACCGTGACCTGCGCCGCATCGGCGCACACTTCGGCCGATTGCTGCGCACCGTCGAGCCAGCGCTGGCTTTGCTTCTGCTCGATCGGCAGGGCGTGGCGCAGCTGCTTGCGCCCGGCGGTGCGGTGAAGAAATGCGGCGTCGATCAGGCCCAGGATGGCGCCGTCCTCGGCATCAACAGCCAGCACGACATGCAGGTAGTGCCCGCCGCCGCCGTCAGAGCGCACAACGGTGGTGTCCTGGATGGCCAAAATACGGCGCCCGACACAGCGCTCGGCAGTGCGTCTGGCCGCCGTGACCGCCATCTCGGCCGGACTGACCGCCGGGTTGCGCAGGAACCGCGTCAGCCGGATTTCGCCCGCCCGGCTGCCTCCCAGACGGCGCACCCGCACGCCTTGGCTGGCCGTCTGCACCAGCCGGGCATGCAAAAAGGCCCCCCTTTTTCCAGGCGACGGTCGCCAAACCGCCCCAGCCCCAAATCCGCCATCGCTCATCGCTCCCAAACCAGACAGAGCGAATCAGAACCGGCGCCAACAGGCAACCAGAGATGTGTGAATGCCTTAGCCCTCTGGGAGAGGGTCGGGGTGAGGGGTCCAGGCAGGAGTTTCAGTGGGTTCGTTCATCGCGCCCGCCCTCACCCAACCCTCTCCCAGAGGGAGAGCGCTTTTGGAGAAGGGATTTGACAGCGAAACGCGGGTAGGAATTGGGGCGAACGACGGGGATCGAACCCGCGACAACCGGTACCACAAACCGGCGCTCTACCAACTGAGCTACGTCCGCCACACAGGGCCGCGGAAATACCCCCCTCAACCAGCCGCCGTCAACGGCCGCGTCTCGCGCGCGAGGAAATGACGCCGCAACCGCGCGATCGCCTCCGCCAAAACCGCCTCCCGCTTGCAGAACGCAAACCGCGCATAGTGACCCGGCGCCGCACCGCCCTGCGCATCGTAGAACGCGCTCACCGGAATGGCCGTCACCCCCGCCTGCTCGGTGATGTGGCGGCAAAACGCCACGTCGTCGCCGCGGAAGCCGAGCGGGCTGAAATCGGCGCTGACGAAATAGCTGCCCTGCGACGGCAGCACCGCCATGCCGAGCGAGGCCAGGCCGGCCGAAAGCAAGTCCCGCTTGGCGGCCAAGGCGCTCGACAGGCCGGCGAAGTACGCGTCGTCCTTGGCCAGGCCCTGCGCCACGGCGCGCTGCAGGTTGGGCGGCGTGGTGAAGGTCAGGTTCTGGTGCGCGCGGGCGGCGAGCAGGGCCAAGGGCGCCGGCGCGGTGATGTAGCCCACCTTCCAGCCGGTCAGGCTGAACGTCTTGCCCGCGCTGCCGATGCGCAGGCAGCGGTCCCGCAGGCCCGGCAAGGTCATCAGCGGAATGTGCCGCCAGCCGTCATAGGTCAGGTGTTCATACACCTCGTCGCACACCGCATAGGCATCGTGCTTCACCAGCAGCTCGGCGATGAAGGCCAGCTCGGCGAATGTGAACACCTTGGAGGTCGGGTTCATCGGCGTGTTCAGCAGGATGGCCTTGGTGCGGGGGCCGAACGCAGCCGCCAGCTCGTCGCGCGGCAGCTCCCAGCGCGGCGGCACCAGGCGCACCAGCCGCGGGATCGCCCCCAGCATACGCACGACGGGCAGGTAGGTGTCGTACAGCGGCTCGATCAGCACCACCTCGTCGCCCGGGTTCAGCAGCGCCATCAGGCTGGCGGTGATCGCCTCGGTAGCGCCGGAGGTGACCACGACCTCGGTCACCGGGTCGATGTCGAGCCCATAGAAGCGGGCGTTGGCGGCAGCCACCGCCTGGCGCAGTTCGGGCACGCCGGTGAGCGGCGGGTACTGGTTGCGGCCGTCATGCAGCGCGGCGGCGGCGGCCTCGAGCACGTCGGCCGGGCCGTCGGTGTCGGGGAAGCCCTGGCCCAGGTTGATCGCACCATGCTGGGCGGCCAGGGCGGACATGACCGTGAACACCGTGGTGCCGATGCCGGACAGCAGCTCGTTCGCAGGCTTCAATGGCGTGGTCTCCTTCGCTCGCCAACCGTCTCAATGCCCTAAAATCGGGCAAATCGCCAGACGACCCTGCAGATGGCTGGATTGCCCCCTGGCACGGCCCATGCAACCCTCTCGGCGGCCGACCCGCCTTTGGGCAGGCTGGCCAAGGAGGCGGCTGCGGTGAAAAAGATCGAAGCGGTGATCAAGCCGTTCAAGCTCGACGAAGTGAAAGACGCGCTGCACGAGGTGGGGCTGCAGGGCATCACGGTGACCGAAGCCAAAGGGTTCGGCCGCCAGAAGGGCCACACGGAGCTGTATCGCGGCGCCGAATACGTGGTGGATTTCCTGCCCAAAGTGAAGATCGAAGTGGTCTGCCCCGATGCGATGCTGGAACGGGCGGTGGAGGCGATCATCGCGGCGGCCCGCACCGGGCGCATCGGCGATGGCAAGATTTTCGTCAGCAACATCGAGGAAGCCATCCGCATCCGCACCGGGGAGCGTGGGGAAGAGGCGATTTGAACCACGGCGGCGCCATCTGGCCTATGCCGGGGCGCGGCGCTGTGGCTGTATCGGAGTAGAACCACACTGCAACGGTGTGGCTGTTGTAGAGCAGGAGAGCTTACGGAATGGCGAAGAAGGCAGCGGCCGCAGTCGCGGCGCCCAATGGGGCGTCCACGGTTATGGAAATGATCCGGGAGCACTCGGTCGAGTACGTCGACCTGCGCTTCACCGACCCGCGCGGCAAGTGGCAGCATACGGCGCAGCACGTCTCGACGGTGGACGAGGAGAGCCTCACCGACGGCTTCATGTTCGACGGCTCCTCCATCGCCGGCTGGAAGGCGATCAACGAAAGCGACATGATCCTGATGCCGGACACCGCGACGGCGGTGCTGGACCCATTCGCCGCCAAGCCTTCGCTGATCCTGTTCTGCGACATCATCGAGCCCTCGACCGGGCAATATTACGCGCGGGACCCGCGCGCCACCGCCAAGCTGGCCGAGGCGTATCTGAAGTCCACCGGCATCGGCGACACCATCCTGACTGGCGCCGAGGCCGAGTTCTTCATTTTCGACAGCGTGCGGTTCGGCACCGGGGGCAATTTCGGCAGCTACCACATCGACAGCATCGAGGGGCCCGGCTCAAACCTGAAGGACTATCCCGAGGGCAACATGGGCCACCGCCCGGCGATCAAGGGCGGCTACTTCCCGGTTCCCCCCGTGGACAGCGAGAGCGACCTGCGCGCCGAGATGCTGTCCACCATGGGCGAGATGGGGCTGATCATCGAGAAGCATCACCACGAGGTGGCGCAGTCGCAGCATGAATTGGGCACGCGTTTCACCACGCTGACCAAGATGGCCGACCAGATGCAGATCTATAAGTACTGCGTCCACAACGTGGCCCATAGCTATGGCAAGACGGCGACGTTCATGCCCAAGCCGATCTATGGCGACAACGGCACCGGCATGCACACCCACCAGTCGATTTGGAAGGACGGCAAGCCGCTGTTCGCCGGCAGTGGCTATGCCGACTTGTCGGAAATGTGCCTCTACTACATCGGCGGCATCATCCGGCACGCCAAGGCGATCAATGCGTTCACCAACCCGAGCACCAACAGCTACAAGCGGCTGATCCCGGGCTTCGAGGCGCCGGTGTTGCTGGCCTATTCCTCGCGCAACCGCTCGGCCTCCTGCCGCATCCCCTACACGGTGAACCCGAAGGCCAAGCGGGTGGAAGTCCGCTTCCCGGACCCGTCGGCCAACCCGTACCTGGCCTATTCGGCGCTGCTGATGGCGGGGCTGGACGGCATCCGCAACAAGATCCATCCCGGCGACCCGATGGACAAGGACCTGTACGACCTGCCGCCCGAGGAGCTGAAGGGCATCCCCACCGTGTGTGGTTCGCTGCGCGAGGCGCTCGGGGCGCTGGAGGCCGATCACGAGTTCCTGCTCGCCGGCGACGTGTTCTCGACCGACCAGATCGAGAGCTATATCGAGCTGAAATGGAAAGAAGTTTACCGCTTCGAGCACACGCCGCATCCAGTCGAGTTCGAGATGTACTACTCGGCCTGACGTTCCGCCTCCTCCAAACCATAAAAAGCCCTCTCCCCCTGGGAGAGGGTTGGGTGAGGGGACCGCGCCGGTGGATCATGGCGCGTTGGCCCCTCACCCTAACCCTCTCCCAGAGGGAGAGGGCACTGTTTTTGTTTCCGCTGTGGGCGACCCTCCTCTTCGCGTCGCACGCCCATGCGGCCTGCACCGTCGCCTCCCGCGCCACCATCCCGCTCACCCGCGCAGGCGGCTTGTTCATCGTGCCGCTCGAGCTGAACGGCGCCACGGCCCAATTCGTGCTCGACACCGGCGCCGAGCGCAGCGTGGTCGGGCTTGCCGCGGCGGACCGGCTGCATATTGCGCGCGACGAGTGGGTCAGCACCGACATCATGGGCGCCGGCGGGCGGGACCGGCGGCGGCTCGGGCGGCCGGCCAGCCTCTCGCTTGGCGGCGTGGCGCTGCGCCGGCGCACGGTGGCGGAGGACAACTCGCTCGTCGTCGGCCCGATCCCCGACCACGCCGGCACCATGCCGATCGACGGCCTGCTGGGGCAGGATTTCCTGTCTGCCTTCGACCTCGATTTCGACGCCGGGTCGAACCAGGTGACCCTCTACAGCGTGGCCGGCTGCAGTGGCCGCTTTCTGCCTTGGCCCATGCCCTACGTGGCGGTGGCGGCGTGGCGGCCGGTGCGCAACATCCTGGCGGTGCCGATGCATGTCAGCGGCGTGGCCATCGAGGCGGAGCTGGACAGCGGCGCCGGCACCACCGTCATCACGTTGCCGGGCATGCTGGCGCTGAACCTTCCCATGGCGGCCGGCCCGGGCCGCGCGATCGGGTTCGGGCCCGGCAGCACGCCGGCCAGCAGCCGCCGGTTCGACCAGGTGCAGGTGGGCGAGCTGCCCGCGGCGCCCGCGACGCTCACGATTGCCCCGATCCACACCCTGCGCAGCCTTGGGGCCTTGCTCGGGGCGGATTGGCTGGCCAGCCACCGGGTCTGGATATCCTGGGCGACCGACCAGGTGTTCGTGGCTACCGGAGGGTAAGGCGGCGCTCGTCGGCCAAGTCCAGCATCGCCTCGGCCATCAGCCGCGGGAGGCGGGCGAGCGGAAAGCGGCGGCGCGGGCGCAGCCGGCGGGGGCGGGCGCGGTCGCCTGCCAGCGTGCGGACCAGCTCGTCGACCGAGGTCAGGCCGTCCACCAGGCCCAGCGCCATGCCGCGGTCAGCCAGGTAGAAACTGCCGTCGAACACCGCCGGGTCGTCCTTCAGGCGGGCGCCGCGGCGCTGGCGCACCCAGATCTTGAAGCGCTCGTGGATGTCGCCCATCAGGTCGTGCACGAAGGCCACATCCTCCGGCCGCTCGGGGCGGAACGGGTCGAGCCGGGCCTTGTTCTCGCCCGACGTGTAGAGCCGGCGCTCGACGCCGTAGCGGGCGATGAGCTGCTCGAAGCCGAAGCCGCCTCCCACCACGCCGATCGAGCCCACGATGCTCATGGGATTGGCGTGGATTTCGTCGGCCGCGCAGGCGAGCCAATAGCCACCGGAGGCGCCGGCCTCGCCGATCACGGCATGCACCCGCACCTGGGCCTTTTCGGCCCGGCGCCGCACCAGGCTGGCGATCAGCTCGGACTGCACGGGCGAGCCGCCAGGGCTGTCGATGTCCAGGATGACGTTGCTGCCGCGCTTGGCGCTGGCAAAAGCGCGCTCGATGAGTGGGCCGGCGGAGCGCAGGTTCACCGCGCCCTCTCGCCCGGCAATCAGGCCATGCAGCTCGATGACGGGGATGGTGGGGCGGCGCCAGGGCGTGAGGTTCATGCCAGTTAGGAGGGGTGCGGCGCGCCATTTGGCAAGGCGCCGACGGCAGGCGGACAGCAGGCGGATAGCGGCAAGGATCACACCGCGCACGCAAAGTCACCCGCCAACTGCTGGGCGCACGATGCTGGATTTGACTGAATACGCGCAGGCTGTGATATGGGATTGCGAAACGCCTGCTGAATGCTCGCAACGATTAACCAAGATTATGAGGACGGGCCCCCGGCACGCGGGCTTGAGCAAGCAATCGAAAATGCTAAGTAGACGGCGGCGCACACGTTTGGACATGGCGAATCGCCGAGTGCTGAAGAAAGTGGCCGCTGTTCGGCGCGCCTCGTCCGCTTGAACTCAAACCTATTCCGAAAGTAAGATGGCGAACTTATCAGGCCAGCCCGAACTCAACGACGCATCCCTAGAAACGGCTGAAGCGCGCATGCGCCGGGCACTCGGCGACCTCGAGACGCAAGCGTCGGCGCGGGGCGGGCAGGATGCGAACCGGCCGCGACCCGACGCCCGCGGCGGCGAGCGCCATTCCGGAGACCGGCCGCGAGCCCGCTTTGTGCAGGACGGCGACGTTCCAGTGACGGTGCTGAATCGCACACGGCCGCATGAGGCGGAAGGCACCAACGGCAGCAGCAACCGGCTGAGCGTGGCCGAGGCGGCGCTGGCGAGCGAGCGCACGAGCCGGCTGCGTGCCGAACGTGCCCTGGCCGAGGCGCAGACGACATTGCACGACCTTCAGACCAAGCTGGGACACGCCGAGTTGGCCCGGCAGGAGCTGTCGGGACGGATCGAGGCCGAGAAAGCGGCTTTCGAGATCGAGCGGTCGGCGCACCAGGCGCGCGAACTGGCCCTGACCGAGGAACTTGCGGCCGAACGAGCGGCGCGCCGCGTTGCAGAAACGGCGCCGAAACCTGCCAGACGGCCGGCTGCAGCCTTCCGGGCGCCCGAGACGGATGACGCAGGTGACCCGGCGACGGCGCCCGTGGATGCGATGGAGACGCCGCCCAAGCGCAAGCGGCAGGTTGGCCGTCCCCGCTCGGCAGGCGCCAAGAAGGGTGAGCCGAAGCCAGTCAAGTGGTGGCTCAGCGCACCGAAGAAGAAGTAGCGCGCCACTGTCTAGAGCATCATCCGAGCGAACGCGATCAGCCGTCGGATAAAGAGGCTCGCCAAAACAAAGAACTCTAGGCCAGTTCGCGCACCAACGTCAGCAATTGCGACATGGCGAACGGCTTGAGCAAAGCCCGCTCGCGGTCGCCGAGCGGCCGCCGCCGTACCGCCATGTGGTTGCCCGAAATATAGATGACCCGCAGCGAAGGATGTTGCTCGAGCGCCTTTGCCGCGAGTTGGAAGCCATTGGGGCCGCTCTCTTGCGATTCGACCTGCCGGTCTGCCACCAGGATGGCGTTTCCCGCTGCGGCCGAGATGGCTTGCTCTGCGGCGAGCCCGCTGCCTGTCTCCACCACGGTGTAACGCGCCGCCTGCAGCCCGTCCGCGATCAACGAACGCAATGCCCGGTCGTCCTCGAGCAAAATGATAGGGGTGCGCGTTTCACTCACTCCATGACCATACAGCGGTTCCAGGGCGAGAGGAAATACTCCCGATTGACGCCGCACCAGCAGAGCAGCGGAGCATGGATGCCGCGCTGCGGAAACTTCCTACCGGCGCAATATACTGCAGGCGCACAGGCCGCAGTTGCAAGCGTTTCACCCTTCAGCGCCGGCCTGTTATTTGAACAGGCTGAGCAGGCCCTGCGGCGCCTGGTTCGCGACCGAAAGCGACTGCGTGCCCAATTGCTGTTTGATCTGCAGTGATTGCAGGACCGCCGATTCCTTCGACAGATTGGCATCGACCAGGGCGCCCAGGCCATCGTTCAAGCTGTCGATCTTGTCGCTGTTGAGCGTGATCTGAGTGTTCAGGTAGTTCGACTCGGCGCCCACCTGGTCAAGCTGGTCGTTCAGCGCGGCCTGCGCCGTATCAAACCCGCCGCCAGGCTGCTGCAGCGCGGCCAAGGCGGCCGTCTGCGCGGCGGAGGCGGTGGGCGGCGTGAAACTGTCCACCCCACTGGGGCTGCGGCTGAAGCTGGCGCCGATCAGCCCGGCCAGTGTGCTGGCCAGCGTGCTCACATTCTCGGCGGCAAGCACCGTGGTGGCGCCAGACTCGTCGTTGATGACCGCCTTGCTGGTTGCAGCCACAGGGCCGGACGCGGCGCCGAGCAAGCTCTGCCCGTTATACGTCGAGTCGTCGACCGCATCGGCCACCTGGGACACCAGGGACTTGAACGAGGTGACGTATTGATCGCGCTGGTCGTCCGACAAGCTCTGGTCACTGATCTTGACCAGGAGGGCTTTGGCCGAGGTGAGCGCGTTGGAAATGCTGGTCAGCGAGGTGAGCGCCGTGGTGACCAACCCTTGCGCATTGCCCAGTTGCTGATTGACGCTGGTGAGCGCGGTGACATTCGAGCGGACTTGTTGCGCGACCGCAAATGCCCCGCCATTGTCCGTCGCGTCGTTCACCGCATAGCCGGTGGAGATCTGTTTCTCGGTCGCTTGCAACGTGGACGAGGTCCCGTTCAGGGACTGCAGAACGACGACTGACCCAGCGTTGGTGTTCAAAGACCCGATCGACATGGTGTTTTACCTGTCCAGATGCCCGCAATCATGCGACTGCAGGGAGCTTGGCCGAGAACGCTTAAAATCGGGTTAAGCCCTGGTCGCCGTATCGCGATTTCTTGGCGCGACAGAGCGAGCCGACCCTGTTAAAACCAAATCAGTTTCAACGAGGAGTTGCTCATGGACGACCCGAACCCGAGGCATGCCGACTACCCGATCGACCCGCTGTTTCTCAATCGCTGGTCGCCCCGCGCCTTCACCGGCGAGGCCATTCCGGAAGCCGAGCTGATGACGCTGTTCGAGGCCGCGCGCTGGGCGCCCTCCTCCTACAACTCGCAGCCCTGGCGCTTCCTCTATGCCCGCCGGGACACGCCGCATTTCGCGAAGTTCCTGGGCTTTCTTGGTGAGTTCAACCAAAGCTGGGCAAAGAACGCCGGTGCGCTGATCGTCCTGGTGTCGAGTTCCACCATGCTGCCGCCGGGCTTGGACTCGCCGGTGCCGTCCCATAGCCACTCGCTGGATGCCGGCGCCGCCTGGGAGAACCTGGCGCTGCAAGCGACGATCTCGGGCTGGCACGTGCATGGCATGGTTGGTTTCGACATGGAGAAGGCGTTTGCCGAGCTGAAAGTGGCGCAGGGCTTCCGGGTCGAGCAGATGATCGCGGTTGGCCGCCGGGGCGACAAGTCGATGCTGCCGGAAGCGCTGGCTGGCCGCGAGTCGCCGAACGATCGCAAGCCCCTGGCAGAGGTCGCGTTCGAGGGCGACTTCCCCGCCTAATCGGCCTCAGATGCTGCCGTAGGCGCCGGACTTGTAGACGAGATTGCGCGTCTCCTGCGCCACGGCAGCAACGATGGCCCCGATGAAGATGGTGTGGGTGCCGGCATCCAGCGTCTGCACCACCACGCAATCGAACGCGGCGGCGGCGCCCCGCAGCAGGGGAATGCCGGAGCCCAGCACCATCCAGTCGCCCGCCTCGAACCGGTTGTCCAGCGAGGCGGAAAACGCGTCCGCCACACCCTGCTGCTCGTGGGATAGGAAGCTCACCCCGAAGCGGCCGGAGGCGGCGATCAGCGGCTGGGCGCTGGCGGAGCGGTTGACGCACGCCAGGAGTTGCGGCGGCGCGGCGGAGACGGAGCAGACGGCGGTCGCGGTCAGCCCCCCGCGCAGGTCGCCATGCAGGGTCGTGATGATGCAGACGGCGCCGGGCACCTGCCGCATGCAGGTGCGGAACGTCTCGCGGTCGATCATCTGCTCGGGGAATGCGATGCCCGTCAGAGCGGTTTGCGGTGTGTCCATAGCATTGCTCTATCATGCGGCCGTTGCTTGCACACCCCTGCCCTGCGCCGCGTGCGTCATCAATAGGCGAGCAGAAAGGATGCGTGGCCCGGCGCCGATGCGCTATAGTGCTGCGCTGCGGTGGCCGGGGGCAGACCCTCGGCGGCTGCGGACCGGACTGGCCACGAGGATCACGCTTGAATGCCGACGCCGTTTTCCGCCGATGACCTCCGGGCCCTGTTCGAGCCCAAGACCCTGATGCGCGGCCGCAGCCTGGTGCTGCTGGGCGCGGTCGAGGTGGCGGTGGCGGGAGCCTCGATCACGGCGGCGGTGGCCGATGCCGGCACCCGGCGGACCGCGACGCTGACGCCGATGCCGCGCGGCCGCCGGGTCGGTTTCGGCACGCGCTGCACTTGCCGGCAGCCGGCCTGCGCCCATTTGGCAGCCACCGGGCTGGCAGCTCTCGACCGGTTTCCGAACTTGCGCCGGGTGGAGCCGGCCGAGACGCTGGACCAGCCGGCTACGGCCGCCTTGCCGCGCCGCCTGGTGTTCGAGCTGGCCGCCGCCAGCCCGCCGGCGTCCTGCACCGTCCGCGCCCTGCTGCTGGATGAGGCCACGGGCCGCACCGAGGGTGCCGACCCCGCGCGCATCACGGCTGACCCGACGGCCAGCGAGGACGCCAAAGCCGTGGCTGCCGTGCTGACGGCCGCCGTGACCACGGTCGGGCCGGAGCGGCTGGGCGAGGTGGTGCGGCTGGTGCTGCAATCGGGGCAGGCGCGCTGGGCGGCCAACGGGCGGCGGCTGCTGCCGGGCCCGCCGCGCTCGTTCGACGCCGGGTCGCCGCCGCCGCTGCCGCCGCGCTCGGCGGTGCTGATGGGCGAGGACGGCAACTGGTATGTCGACGCCGCGTCCGGCGCCACCGGGCAGGCCCGCTTCCGCGCCGCCACCCCGCCCGGCCCCAAGCCGAAGGGCCGCAAGCGCGCGCCCATCCCGCTGCCGGCGCTGGAGAGCGACCGCGTGATCGTGGAGCGCACCGCCACCCCCGTGCTGCGGCTGTGCAAGCGCCACGGTCCGGACGAGTTCGGCCGCCAGACTTTGCTGGACACCCTCGCGCTGGATTTCGACTACGCCGGCGAGCATGGCGGCCACGGCATCGCGGAGGCGGACGACGAGCGCCAGTTCGTGCCCGTCTCCGGCCCGCGCGGGCAGGAATTCGTCCGGCGTGATCCGGCGGCCGAGACCGCGGCGGCCAACACGCTGGCGGAGATGGGCTTTGTGCAGCTCCGCGTGGCCGATGGCGCGACCGGGCGGGGACGCCGGGTCCATGTGCTGCGCGGGCCGGACGCGGCCGAGCAGTGGCACCGGTTCCTGACCGAAAAGCTGCCGGACCTGCAGGAGAGCGGCTGGCGCTGCGTGATCGAGGCCGGGTTTGGCCCGCGCGTGGCCAAGTCGGTCGGCATGCTGGACGCGCGGGTGAGCGACGCCGAGCGGGGCAGCTTCTCGCTCGACCTCGGCATCGAGGTGGACGGCGCCCGCGTGCCGCTGCTGCCGATCCTGGTGCGGCTGATGGAGCGCGGCCCCGACGCGCTGCGCACCGTCACCGACGAGCTGGTGACCAGCTTGGACGACGGCCGCGTCGTGCGGCTGCCGGCCGAGCGGGTGCGGCGGATCATGGCGGTGATGGGCGACCTGATCGAGGCCGCGGCCGACCGCAGCGACTCCGCGCTGATCCTGCCGCAGGGCGAGGCGGCGGCGGTGCTCGATCTTGAGGAGATCTTAACCACTCGCTGGCAAGATGCGGCGGACGTTGCGGCCACGGTGGAGCGGTTCCGCGAGCTGCCGCCGATCGCGGAGGTGCCGCTGCCCGCTGGCTTCACGGCGACGTTGCGGCCATACCAGCAGCATGGTCTGAAC
Organism: Acetobacteraceae bacterium; assembly: GCA_965198565.1. Lineage (GTDB taxonomy): Bacteria > Pseudomonadota > Alphaproteobacteria > Acetobacterales > Acetobacteraceae > LMUY01. The sequence goes on from OZ240665.1 coordinate 1,305,205, forward strand.
TGGCTGCAGCATCTGCGCACGCACGATCTGGGCGGCTTCCTGGCCGACGAGATGGGCCTCGGCAAGACCGCGCAGACCATCGCGCACATCGCCGCCGAACACGCGGCGGGGCGGCTGGATCGCCCCGTGCTGGTGGTGGTGCCGACCAGCCTGGTGGCCAATTGGCAGGCCGAACTGGCCCGTTTCGCGCCCCACCTGGAGGTGGCAGTGCTGCACGGCCAGGGCCGCGAGGCCACCCGGGCGCGGCTGGACGGGGTGGCCGTGGTGCTGACCACCTACGCCGTGCTGGCGCGGGACGCCGAGGCGATGCGTGAAATCCTTTGGCACATCATCGTGTTGGACGAGGCGCAGGCGATCAAGAGCCCGGACGCCAAGGCCACCCGCGCGGTGTGCCAGTTGGAGGCGCGGCACCGGATTTGCCTCTCGGGCACGCCGATCGAGAACAACCTGGACGAGCTGTGGTCGCAATTCGCCTTCCTGCAGCCGGGTTTGCTGGGGGACCGGCGTTCCTTCGGCAAGCGCTTCCGCTCGCCCATCGAGAAGGAGGGGGACCCGGTTCGCCGCAGCCAGCTCTCCCGCCGCATCCGCCCCTTCATCCTGCGCCGGACCAAGGCGGAGGTGGCGTCCGAGCTGCCGCCGAAGGAGACCATCCTGCGCCACATCACCTTCGGGCCGGAGCAGCGCGAGCTGTACGACACCATCCGCGCCACGTTGCATGACAGCGTGCGGGACCAACTGGCCGAGTTGGGGCCGGGCCAGGGCCGCTTCGTGGTGCTGAACGCGCTGCTGAAACTGCGCCAGGCGTGCTGCGACCCGCGGCTGGTGAAGCTGGCCTCCGGCACCAGCGAGGCGCCCTCGGCCAAGCTCGAGACGCTGATGGAGATGGTGCAGGGCATGCTCCCCGAGGGCCGGCGCATCCTGATCTTCAGCCAGTTCACCTCGATGCTAGACCTGATCAAGCCGCGCCTGGTGGAGGCGGGGGTGCCGTTCGTGGAGCTGCGCGGCGACACGCGGGACCGGGCCGAGCCGGTACGCGCGTTCCAGGCCTGCGAGGTGCCGCTGTTCCTGATCAGCCTGAAGGCGGGCGGGCGCGGCCTGAACCTGACGGCGGCCGATACGGTGATCCACTACGACCCCTGGTGGAACCCGGCGGTGGAGGACCAGGCGAGCGACCGGGCGCACCGGATCGGCCAGACCAAGTCGGTGTTCGTCTACAAGCTGGTGGCGGCGGACACGGTGGAGGAGCGGATCATCCAGTTGCAGGAGCGCAAGGCGGAGCTGGCGGGGATCGCGCTGGACGCGGAGGTGGACGCGGCGGGGCTGGATGCGGAGGATTTGGAGTTCCTGTTGGCCTCGGAGACCCAGCGCCGGGCCGCTTAGGGCTTGTTCGACATCAATCGAATCGATTCGCGGGCGTCGAAGAAGCCCTAAGTCTTTGTTTTGGAGCGGGAGCTTTGTCGGCGTGCCGACGCACTTCTCTGCCGACGCTGCCTTAGAGCCGGCCATGGTCTAGCGCCTCACGCCGATCCAGGTTGGCTGGCGATGCAAGCCAACCTGGCCACCCCGTGGCGCGCAACCGCCTGGGGTCTCTCCAGCCAACAGCGCCCCGGCGCTTACAATACCTTACATTCTGCAATCGCCTTTCCCCGCCCGATCTCGCATACGATCGTGTACCACAATGGCGTGCAAAGATCCGTCAGCCATGTGCCGCCATCGCCGACTATGGGGGATTGCTTGACCGCGACGACTGTGCTCCAGGATGCCGAAACTCGGCTCCGCGCCGGTGACTACGCCGGGTCCGCGGGTCTCATTGCCCCGCTCGCCACTCCCCCTTCCCCGCAGCCCCCGGCGCTCCGGCTGCTGGGGCTCTGCCAGCTCCATCTCGGCAACATCGCCGAGGCCGTCGCCTGCCTCGCCCAGGCGCACCGCCTCGCCCCCGACGACCTGCAAGTCAGCGTCGACTACGCCGCCGCACTCCACGCCGCCGGGCGCTTTGCCGACGCGGTCGCCGCTCTGCAACCCTGCCTCAGCCTGCTGCCAAACGATCCGGCGCCACTGCTGCATCTCTCGCGCTCGCTCGCCGCGTCCGGCGACGCCCAGGGCGCCATCCGCGCCGCCCGCAAGGCCCGCTCACGCGGGCCAGGCTCCGCCGTCGCCGAATTCACCCTCGGCATGGCCTATCTCGCCGGGGACTTCGCCGAGCGCGCCGCCACCTGCTTCACCGCCGCCGCCAAGCTCAAGCCCGACTTCGCCGATGCCTTCGTCAATCTCGGGGTCGCGCAACAGAAGGCGGGCAAAATTCAGGCGGCGGCCCATTCGATGCGCAAAGCCCTCGCCGTCGACCCGCGCAACGTACCCGCCACCACCAACCTCGCGCTCTACCTCGCGATCATGGGCTATCCGCAAGCCAGCGAGCGCCTGCTGCGGGACCTGCTGGCGGCCAGTCCAGACGCGACCGAGGCCCGCATCAACCTGGCGGCGAACCTGCTGCAGGAGGACCGCGACGAAGAGGTGGTGGCGCTGCTCGAAGCCGCGCCGCCCGCCAAGGCAGCGACACAGCAGAACTGGCAGGTCCTGCTGCTGCTGGCGCTGGTCAAGCTCAGGCGGTTCGAGGCGGCGCGTGCCCTGGCCCCGGCGGTGGCCGAGGTGCGGCCGGAGCTGCAAACCAAGCTGCGCCTCGCCCGCGCGCTGCTGGCGCTGAACGACGGCGCTCCAGACGCAGCCCGGCAGGAAGCGGCGGCGATGACGACGCTGCTCGGGGGCTCCGCGCTGCGGCCGCAGCATCGCATATCCGGCCATTACGACCTCGCCACCGTGTGGTCACGGCTGGAGGACGACGACGCAGCCTTCGCCAACTGGTCGAGCGCACACCGGCTGCTGCGGCAGAGCGAGCCGTTTTCCCGCAGCGCCTACCAGGCCTTTGTCGACGCCACCATCGCCGGGTTCAGCGCCGAGCGGATGCGCCAAGGCCCGCGCGCCAGCAATCAGGACGCCGCACCCGTGTTCATCGTCGGCATGCCCCGCTCCGGGACCACGCTGGTAGAGCAAATCCTCGCCTCCCACGCCGCCGTGCACGGCGCCGGCGAGCGCAGCGCGTTGGCCGACCTGTTCGTGCGGGTCGGCAAGGCGCCCGAAACGGCGGCGGCGGTGCAGCGCGTGGCAGCCCTGGATGGCGTGGCGCTCGACCGGCTCGCCCCGGCGTATCTGAGCAGCCTGCACGCGCTGGCGCCCGCCGCCAGCCGGGTCACCGACAAGATGCCCGCCAACGTCCGCCATCTCGGCCTGGCCGGACTGCTGCTGCCCGGCGCCCGCGTGATCGCCTGCGAGCGCGACCCGCGCGACATCGGGCTCTCGATCTGGAGCCTGCACTTCATGGGCGCGCATAGCTACGCGCATACCCTGGCCGATCTCGGCTGGTATATCGGCCAGCAGCGCCGGCTGATGGCGCATTGGCGCGCGGTGCTGCCGAACCCGGTCCTGACCGTGCGCCATGAGGCGCTGGTGGCGGATTTCCCCGGCGTGCTGCGCGAGATGCTGGCCTTCCTCGAGCTCGACTACGACCCGGCCTGCGAGCGGTTCTACGAAACGGAGCGCCGCATCCATACCGTCAGCCGCGGGCAGGTTCGGGAAGGGATCAATGCGCGCGGGGTCGGACGGTGGCGGAAGTACGAGCGCCACCTGGAGCCGCTGATCACCGCGTTGCACGAGGCCGGGGCGCTGGAAGACGGCTGAGGGGGAACTCGCACCCGCCTTGCCGCGCTGCACCCGCGACCCTGGAGGCTCTGCGATGGACCATTACGACCTGATCGTCATCGGCAGCGGCCCCGGTGGCGCCTCATTGGCCCACCGGCTCGCCCCCACCGGCAAGCGCATCCTGTTGCTCGAGCGCGGCGACTACCTGCCCCGGTCGCAGCAGAACTGGAGCTCGCAGGCCGTGTTCGTCGATGGCAAATATCAGGCGCCGGAGACCTGGTATGGCGCCAACGGCGAGACGTTCCATCCCGGGCTGCACTACTACGTCGGCGGCAACTCCAAGGTGTACGGCGCCGCGCTGTTCCGCCTGCGGGAGCGGGATTTCGAGGCCATCCAGCACGCCGATGGCGTCTCCCCGGCCTGGCCGCTGAAATACGCCGACTTCGCGCCCTACTACACCGAGGCCGAGCGCCTGTTCGTCGTGCACGGCCAGCGCGGCGAGGACCCGAACGAGCCGCCCGCGGACGCGCCCTACCCATTCCCGCCCGTCTCGCACGAGCCGCGCATCCAGGCGCTGGCCGACAGCCTCGCCGCCGACGGGCTACACCCGTTCCATCTCCCGCTGGGCATCCGGCTCGACGAGCGGGACGGCAAGCCCACCCCCACCAGCGTATGCATCCGCTGTGACGCGTTCGACGGCTTCCCCTGCCTGCTGAACGGCAAGGCCGACGCGCAGGTGATGTGCGTGGACCCGGCGCTCGCCGCCAACCCGAACCTCACCCTGCTCACCAACGCCTACGTCTCCCGCCTCGAGACCGACCCGGCGGGCCGCAGCGTGACCGGCGTGCAGGTGACGCGCGGCGGCGTGGAGGAGCGCTACAGCGCCGATATCGTGGTGGTCGCCTGCGGGGCGCTGTCCTCCGCGCTGCTGCTGCTGCGCTCGGCCAATGACGCCCATCCGCAGGGGCTGGCCAATGGGTCCGGGCAGGTCGGGCGGAACTACATGCGCCACAACCAGTCTGTGCTGATGGCGCTGATGAAGCAGCCGAACGAGACCGTGTTCCAGAAGACGCTGGCCGTGAGCGACTATTACTTCCGCTCCGACGACTGGGAGTTCCCGCTCGGCCTGATCCAGATGTGCGCAACCTCGCATGCCGACCAAATCCGCGGCGAATCGCTGCCCGCCTGGCTCGACTGGGTGCCGAAGATGCCGTTCGACGAGATGGCCCGGCATTCGATGGATTTCTGGCTCTCCTCGGAGGATTTGCCCCTCGCCGAGAACCGCATCCGCTATGACGGCGGCAAGGTCGTGCTCGACCTGACGGAGACCAACAAGGAGGCGCATCAGCGCTTGAAGAAGAAGCTGGAGCAGCACCTCGGCAACGCCGGGTCGCATCCGGTGCTGCTGGAGCGCAGCCTGTATCTGGGCAAGGGCATCCCGATCAGCGGCACGGCGCACCAGGCCGGCACCTGCCGCTTTGGCCCCGACCCGGCGAGTTCCGTGCTCGACCTGCACTGCAAGGCGCACGAGCTGGACAATCTCTACGTGACCGATGCGAGTTTCTTCCCCTCCATCGGGGCGGTGAACCCGACCCTGACCATCATCGCGAACGCTCTTCGCGTGGCCGACCATCTGCGCGAACGGCTGGGCGCGTGAGCGTCGCGGAGCATCCGCGCGAAGGGGACGACGCGTGAGCGTCGCGCACCATCCGCGCGAAGGGGACGACGCGTGAGCGTCGCGGTGGCGCTCGCGGTGCGCTATCTGCTGGTGGTGCTGTTCTTTCCGTTCAGCGCGCTCGACAAGCTGCTGAACTTCAAGGGCGCCGTCGCCCAGGCGCAACAACTCATTCCCGCACGGGCGCCAGCCACGGCGCTGATCGTGACCGGGATGGCGGTGGAAATCCTGATGCCGCTCGCCATCCTGACCGGCACGGCGGACCGGCTCGCCGGCTTCATCATGGCCGGCTACTGCGGCGTCACCGCGCTGCTGTGGAAGCAGTTCTGGACGCCGGGCGACTTCTGGCGCCGCGGCGAGAGCAAGGGGCGGGACCTGTTCTGGGACTTCCTGAAGAACTTCTCGCTCGCGGGCGGGTTCTTGCTACTGACTTTCGGCCTGGGGAGCGCCTCCGTGCACGATTTCGTCGCCGACCCGTTTGCGTCGTCGCACCCGTATGCCGCGGAGACGCACCCATGAGCGACACCCCTCGCATCGCCTATTGGCATCTCTGGACCGACGCCAGCGGTGTCAGTCATCACGCCCGCGCCGAACTGACGGAGTGGGACCTCAAGGGCGTCGGCAACGCGGCGCCGCAATGGAACGACAAGCAGGCCCGCTGCGAGTCCACCACCGTGTTCACGGTGCAGCCGGTCGGCTGGGTGGGGGACTGGCACGAAAACCCGGCGCCGCAATGGATCGTGCCGCTCTCGGGAAGCTGGTGGGTGGAGGCGATGGATGGCAGCCGGGTCGAGATGGGCCCCGGTGAACTCTCGCTCGGCGAGGACCAGGGTTGCCAACCCGACGCCCAGGGCCGCAAAGGCCACCGCTCGGGCACCATCGGCGACCAGCCCGCCGTGCTGATGACGGTGCAGTTGCACGTGCCCCCGGTGCACCGGCCTGGGCATTTCACCTAGCGCCATGCCGGAATGGCTCGTCGAGCTGGATGCGCGGTTCCACCCCTGCGTGCTGGCCAACGCCCCCCTGCTCACGCTCGGCGAGGGCTATGCCTGGCTCGAGGGTCCGGTTTGGTTCGCCGACGCACGCCACCTGCTGGTGAGCGACCTGCCGAACGACCGCATCCTGCGCTGGACCGAGGAAAGCGGCGTCTCGGTGTTCCAGCAGCCCTCCAACTTCGCCAACGGCCACACCCGGGACCGGGAGGGCCGGTTGATCGGCTGTTCCCATGCCGGCCGCTGCATCACCCGCACGGAGCTGGACGGCCACGTGACCGTGTTGGCCGACAGGTTCGGCGGCAAGCGGCTGAACGGCCCCAACGATGTGGTGGTGGCGAGCGACGGCGCGACCTGGTTCAGCGACCCGCATTATGGCGGCAACACCGATTACGAGGGCGGCAAGCACGAGATGGAGCTGCCGGCGACGCTGTATCGGCTGGACCCGAATGGCACTCTGGAGATCGCGGCGGACGACTTCGCCGGGCCGAACGGGCTGTGCTTCTCGCCCGACGAGCGGACGCTGTACGTGGCTGAGACTGGTCCGCAGTTCGCCGAGCAGCCGGAGCGCCACATCCGCGCCTTCGACGTGGCGGCCGGCCGGCTGCGGCGCGGCCGCGTGTTCCACACCGTGTCGCCGGGTTATGCCGACGGGTTCTGTTGCGACAGCGACGGGCGGATTTGGAGCAGCGCCGGCGATGGCGTGCACTGCATCGCCCCAGACGGCACGCTGCTCGGCAAGATCCTGACCGGGGCGACGGTCGCCAACCTGACCTTCGGCGGACGAAACTATTCGCGGCTGTTCATCTGCGCCTCGCACCGGCTGATGGCCGTCTACACCAACGTCCGCGGGGCGCAACGGCCATGAGGGCAATCCGACTGGCGCGGCTGGAATTGACCGTCTCCGACCTCGCGCGCGTGGCGCGGTTCTACGTGGAGGCCTTGGGCTTCGAGGCTGGGCAGGCTCGGCCGATCGACCCGGCGTTGGCGCGGCTGCTTGGCGTGGGGGGTGGCGAGGAGATGCTGCTGCATCGGGGCGGCCAGTGCGTCGCGCTGCAGCGTCTGCACCCGGCGGGCCAGCCGTACCCGATGGAGGCTCGGGCCTGCGACCTCGTGTTCCAGCATTTCGCCCTCGTCACAGCGGACATCGCAGCCGCTTACGCGCGGTTGCGCCCGTTCGCCCCGGCGGCGATCAGCACGAACGGCCCCGTGGCGCTGCCGGCCGCGTCCGGCGGCGCCACCGCGTTCAAGTTCCGCGATCCGGACGGGCATCCGCTCGAGCTGATCCAATTTGCCGACCGGCATGGCGGCGGGATCGACCACACCGCCCTCGCAGTCGCCGACGCAGACCGCAGCATCGCATTCTATCGTGAGCCGCTGGGCTTTCAGACGCAGGCCCGCCAGGTCAACAGCGGCTCGGCACAGGACGCGCTGGACGGGCTACAGGATGCGCGGGTGGACGTGGTGGCCTTGGCGCCGGAGCAATCGACTCCGCACGTGGAGTTGCTCGGCTACCGCTCGCCTGCTGGCCGCCCGCAGCCGCTGCAGCACGCCGCCGACATCGCCGCGACACGGACCGTGCTCGAGGTCGACGGCCTGCCGCAAGCGTCGCTCGAGCGCGACCCGGATGGCCACTTTTTGCTGCTGGAGCCGGTCACACCAGCTTGATCGGGCCGGGATACTGGCCGATCTGCGGGTCTGCGGTGAGCAACTGGATTTCCTCGGCTTGCGCTTGCGCGACCAGCATGCGGTCGAACGGATCGCGATGCAGGCGCGGCAGGGTCGCGATAGTGGTCGCATGCCGGCTGGTGACCGGCAGCTCCGTGTATTCGTTGTCGAGCAAGCCGCGGCGGAACAGCGACGGGTCGACCCGGAAATCAGCCCGTCCCAGCTCGAACTTGATCGCGATCTCCCAGATGCTGACGGCGCTGAAGAACGGCTCGTTCTCCAGATCCCGCATCATGGTGCGGGCGATTGGCGGCAGGCGGTCCGGCTCCAGCCCGGCCCAGAGCAGGAGATGCGTGTCGATCAGCAGCTTCACGCCGCTGAAACGCCGAACATCTCCTCGATCGCCGCCTGCCCCATGGTGTCGAAATCGCTGGGCACGCTGCCCTGCCCGGCCATGAAGCCCAAGCGCTTGGGGGCGACCGGCGCGTCCATGCTGGTGAGCTTCACCAACGGCTTGCCAGCCTTCGCGATCACCAACGTCTCACCCTGCGCCGCCTGGTCGATCAGCCGGGAGAGATGCGTCTTGGCAGCGTGGATGTTGACGGTCTGCATGGCACGCTCCAGTTTGACTAGGGCAACTTAGTCTAGCTTAGGAGGCGAGGCAAGGAAAAGCTCACTCGCCCGAAAGCTCCCGCCGTTGCCGATCCAACTCCTCGGTGTAGCGCCGTAGCGCGTGCTGCTCGGTCAGCAGGCCGATTACCTTGCGCGTATCTGCCGCGTCCACCACGGCCAGCGCGTCCGACTCGGTCGATTCGAACATCTGCACCGCTTCTTTGATGGTCATCTGCGGCAGCAGCATGTCCTTCGGGTAGTGCAGCAGCTCGGAGATGCGCGTCAGCGTCTCGTCGGCGCCATGTACCTCGGGGGTCAACACCAGCCCGGCATAGCGCCCCGTCTCGTCCGTCACGATCACCCGGTCGGTCGAGCCGAGCGGAATCTGGCGGCGGAAGGCGCTGATCGTCGTGTCCGCTCGCAGGGTCCGCATGTCCTTGCGCATCATCCGCCCGACGGTGAGGCTGCGCACCCAGCCGATATCCACCGCGGACCGGATCGCCTCGCCCCGCAAGTGGAAGCGCCACGTGGCGAAGGAGTAGCCGAAGGTGCGCCGCACGGTGATCGCGGAGACGACCGAGGCCGCCAGCACCGCAATGGTCATCGGCAAGTTGCCTGTGCTCTCCAGCGCCAGGAACGCCATGGTCAGCGGCCCGCCGACCACAGCCACCGCCAGCGCGCTCATCCCCACCATGGCGCATACCACGGGAGGGATCGCTTGGGTCGCCGAGACTGCCAGCAACCCGGCGGCGAACAGCTTGCCCACCATCGCTCCCAAGAACAGCGAGGCAAAGAACAGCCCGCCGCGGAACCCCGACCCGATCGAAACCGCCGACGCGACCGCCTTGGCCAGGATCAGCAAGCCCACATGCGCCGCGCCGTAAGGGGCATCGAGGCCCAGCCGCAGCGCGTCATGCCCGGAGGACAGCACCTGCGGCGACCACAACGCCAGGACCCCCACGATGATGCCGCCGACGCCGGGCCGCATCCAAACCGGCACGCCGCTGCGGCGAAACCAGGATTCCACCAGCGTCACGCCGCGCATCAGGGCGATGCCACCCAGCGCACAGAGCACGCCCAAGGCCAGGATCGGCAGGTAGTCCACTGCCTCGAGGGCGCTCGGCACCCGAATGTCGAAGCCGGCCGGCTCGTTGCTGAGCGCACCCACGACCACGACCGAGGCGATGGCCGAAACCACCACCGGCGCCAACGTCGCCAGCGAATAGGTGCCGATCACCAACTCGAAGGCGTAGAACGAGCCGGTCAACGGCGCCTGGAAGGCTCCTGCGATCGCCCCGGCGGCGCCGCAGCCCACCAGCAAGCGCAGATCGTTGCGGCGCAGGCGGAACGAGCGGCCGAGGCGCGACGCCAGGGCCGAGCTGATCTGGGTGTAGCCGGCCTCCAGCCCGACCGAAGCGCCGACGGCGTTGGACAGGATCGTCTGAAACGTCACGATCAGGCTGTCGGTGAGCGACATGCGCCCGCCATAGAGCGCGTTGGCCTCGATCGGGTCGATCGTGCGGCGGTTCCACCAGCGGGCCACCGCCAAGCCGATCAAGCCGAGAACAAGGCCGCCCACCGCCGGCACGCTGAGCGCGCGCAGATGGTCGATATCGACCGACCCGGAGAGGCGATCCCCGGGCTCGAGCTTGAACAGCCATTCGTGGCCAAGCTGCGTGATGACCGACATCATATGGACGCACAAGCCGGCCATCACGCCCACGAAGCCCGCCAAGACGACGAGCCAAATCTCGTCCGCGCGCACCAGCGCGCGCAGAGTTTGCGGAGCATGCAGCACCACCTCGCCCAAACGACGGCGGACGCGCTTGCCTTGGCGCTCACGGACTCCCGTATTCGGGATGGCCGTGGCGCCGGGACCTGCGGATGGCGGGGACATCAGATGTCGCCGACCCCTTGCTGCCAATGAACGATGCCCAATCACGCAACCGCCCCTTATTGGAGCGATAGACCGCGATGTTCAATCCAATGCTACCGCTTTGCGGCTTAATTAAGTGACAACGTTCCGCCATGCGGCAAGACCGCCATGCCGCGCTCCTGCCGGGTCGGTTCGAGGTCGTCCGCGACGAAGGCTTGCAGCACCGCGGCCAGGTTCTCGTGCGGGCTGAAGCCAAGCGCCAGCGCGCGCTCGGTGCGGAACGCGGCGGGCCAGCCGGCGACGATCGCTTGCACCGCCGGGTCCGGCGCGCGGCGCACCAGGGACACCGCACCCGGCCGGACGCGGTCCAGCGCGGTCAGCATCTCGCCCACGGTCACGCGCAGGCCGGGCGGGTTAATGCTGCGGTCCTGCCCCATGGCGGCCGTGTCCAGCACGGCGGCGTGGAGCAGCCAGTCCACCGCGCGGCGCGGGCTGCAGACCCAGAGCGCGAAGGCATCGCTGACCGGCAAATCCGCGGTCAGGCCCAGCAAGGGCTCGCGCACGATGGCGGAGACGAAGCTGCTGGCCGCCTTGTTGGGCCGCCCTGGCCGCACGATCACCGTCGGCAGGCGGATGGTCACCGCATCCAGCATGCCCCGGCGCGAGGCGTCGGCCAGCAGCAGCTCGCCGATGGCCTTCTGCGTGCCGTAGCTGTTGGCCGGCACCTGCCGCGCATCGTCTCCCAGCAGGGCGGACTGGCCGCCGCTGAACGCGGCCACGCTGCTGGTGAACACGACCCGAGGCGGCCGATTCAGCGCGCGGCAGGCGGCGATCACGGCCTGCACCCCGCCGATGTTGACGCGCAGGCCGAGGTCGTAATCCGCCTCCGCCGCGCTGCTCACCACCGCCGCGAGTTGGAACACCACGTTGGTGCCCGGCGGGATCACCTCATGCGGCAGGGCGGCGATGTCGCCGGCATAGCTGCGCACCGGGAACGGCAAGTGCGGCGGTTCCGGCATCGCGATGTCGAACAGGACCAGCCCCGTCACGGGTTGACCGCCGACATGCGGGTCCGCCATCAAGCGGGCGAGCAGCTTGCGGCCGATAAAGCCATTTGCGCCCAGAATGGTGATCTGCATAACAGCCTCTCCCGATGGCCCCGCCGGCTTTGCACGCGGTGTCGCCACCACACTCCCATCACAACGCTGGTAAACGCCATATGGCCGAACAAAACATCGCCGTCCTCACTGGAGCGACCTCCGGCTTGGGCCAGTTCGTCGCCCTCGGGCTGGCCCGTGCGGGCTATCACACGGTGATCGTTGCGCGGGACACGCAGCGGGGCGAGGCGACCCGGCAGGCCATCCTGAACCAGGCGCCTGAAGCATCGAGCGAGCTGGTCGTGGCGGACCTTGCCCTCGTGAGCGAGGCGCGGCGCGCGGGAGAGGCGATCGCGGCCAAGCACGGCCAGGTGCACCTGCTGGTCAACAACGCCGGGCTGATCACGCCGGGGCGGCAGGTCACGGCCGAAGGGCACGAGCGCATCCTGGCGGTGAACCACCTGGCGCCGTTCGCGCTGACGCGGGCGTTGGAACCGTGCTTGCGGAATGGAACGGCGGCGCGCGTCGTCAATGTCGGGTCCACCGCCTCGGACCGGGCGCGGCTGCGGCTGGACGACCTCGAAAGCATGCGCGCGTTCAGTCCATGGCGCGCCTATGGCCGCTCGAAGCTGGCGCTGATGATGGCGACGTTCGAGTGGTCCCGCCGCCTGGCCGGCACGGGGGTGAGCGTTAACGTGGTGCATCCCGGCCTGGTCGCAACGCAACTCGGGGCATTGCCGGGCCCGAGCGGCGTGGTCTGGGCCTTGCTGCGGCCGTTCATGCTCTCGCCCGAGCGGGGCTCGGACACGCCGCTGTTCGTGGCGCTGTCGCCCACGCTGGAAGACGTGACGGGGCAGTATTTCAAGCGCCGCAAACCGGCACGGCCCAACCCGCAGGCGCTGAGCGGGGAGACGACCCGAGGGCTCTGGGCGGAGACGGAGCGGCTGGTCAATGGGGCTTGAATAAAAAGGCTGTGGGGGATATGTTATGTTCATGATGATCGATTTTACGTCCCACCAAGTCCGTGCTGCGCGCGCGATGCTGCACATGGAGCAGGGCGACCTGGCGCAGACCGCTGCCGTCTCCATCGTGACGATCCGGCGCTTGGAAGCCGAGGACACCTACGACCGCGTCTCCCCCGCCACGGTGGATGGCGTGCGCCGGGCGCTCGAGCGGGCCGGGGCGGAGTTCATCCCCGGGGGGGTGCGGCGCCGCATGCAGCCGGACGCCGCTGCCCTGTTCGAGGACCTGCGCGCCATCAGCCTGCGCAGCGCCGAAGCCCTCGCCGGCCTGGAGCAGCTCACCGAGGCCGACCTCTACGATGAGGACGGCCTGCCGGCGTGATCGCGGTTGACAGCTCGGCGCTGATCGCCGTGCTGCGACGCGAACCCGAGGCGGACGAGTTCCTGCGCGTCATCGCCCATGCCGGCGGCTGCGTGCTGTCTTCCGTCAGCTTCCTGGAGACCAGCATGGTGCTGGCGGGACGGACCGGCGGCGGGGTCGCCTGGGCCGGGCTCGACGCATTCATCACCCGGGCGGGCATGGAGCTGGTGGCGCAGGACCGGCAGCTTGCCGCCAGCGCGCGGGAGGCGTTCCTGCGCTATGGCAAGGGGCGGCATCCCGCGGGGCTCAACCTGGGCGATTGCGCCAGCTACGCATTGGCCAAGAACCAAGACCTGCCGCTGCTGTTCAAGGGCGAGGACTTCACCCATACCGACCTCAGAGCCGCGCTTTAAGCGCTGCCAACCGGAGACGCAGGCATGACCGTTCCCGACACCATGACCTTCATGGAGGTGTCCGAACCCGGCGGCCCCGAGGCGCTGCGGCCGGCGCGCGGCCCGGTGCCCCGGCCTGGCCCGGGCGAAGTGTTGGTGCGGGTGGCAGCGGCGGGGGTGAACCGGCCGGACATCCAGCAGCGCAAGGGCCTCTATCCGCCGCCGCCCGGCGCCAGCCCGCATCTGGGCCTCGAGGTGGCGGGCGAGGTCGTCGCGGTCGGCGACGGCGTGAGCGCCGCGATGGGCGACCGGGTCTGCGGCCTGGCCAATGGCGGCGGCTATGCCGAGTATTGCATCGTTCCCGCCACGCAATGCCTGCCGTGGCCGGCTGGCTATGACGCCGTGCGCGCGGCCGCCCTGCCGGAGACGTTCTTCACCGTCTGGGCCAACCTGTTCGAGCTGGGTCAGCTTCAGCCCGGCCAGTCCGCCCTGGTGCATGGCGGCACCAGCGGCATCGGCACCACCGCGATCCAGCTCGCCCGTGCCTTCGGCAGCCGCGTCTACGCGACCGCCGGGTCGGCCGCCAAGTGCGAGGCCTGCGTGAAGCTCGGCGCCGATGCGGCGATCAACTACAAGGAGGCCGATTTCGCCGACAGCATCAAGCAGTTCACCAACGGCGCCGGCGTGAACGTGGTGTTGGACATGGTGGGAGCGCCCTATGTCCAGCGGAACCTGCGCTGCCTGGCGATGGATGGGCGGCTGGTGCTGATCGCCTTCCTGGGCGGCAACAAGGTCGATCAGCTCGATCTCACGACCGTCATGACCCGGCGGCTGGCGATCACCGGGTCCACCATGCGGCCCCGCACGGCGGCGCAGAAGGGCGCCATTGCCCAGGCGCTCTACACCAAGGTCTGGCCGAAGCTCGAGGATGGCAGCGTGGCCCCGGTGATCCATGCCAGCTTCCCCCTGGCGCAGGCAGCCGAGGCGCACCGGCTGATGGAAAGCAGCGAGCACATCGGCAAGATCATGCTCACGGTGTAGCCGATGCGGCTCCACACGGTGGTGAGCGGGGCTGGCAGCCCGGTGGTGCTGTTGCACGGCCTGTTCGGCTCGGCGCGCAACCTGGGCAACTTGGCGCGCTCCCTGGCGTCGCAGCACCGCGTGCTGGCGATGGACCAGCGCAACCACGGCGACAGCCCGCACGACCCGGCGATGGACTATCCCAGCTTGGCCGCCGACGTGCTCGAGACCATGACCTTGGAAGGCGCGTTGCCGGCTGCGGTGGTGGGGCACTCGATGGGCGGCAAGACGGCGATGCACCTGGCGCTCACAGAGCCGCAAGCGGTCGCGCGCCTGGTGGTCGCGGACATCGCCCCCGTCCCCTATCCATCCCACTTCGGCGGCTTTGTTCCCGCCATGCAGGCTGTCACGCCGGGCATGTCCCGCCCTCAAGCCGAGGCCGCCTTGGCCGCGGCGGTGCCGGACCCGGCCGTGCGGATGTTCTTGCTGGGCAACTTCCGGCCCGGCCTGGGCTGGCGAGTGGGGTTGGAGGAGATTGGCGCGGCGCTGCCCGCGGTCGAAGGCTGGCCGCAAACCGGCAGGCGCTATGACGGGCCCGCCTTGTTCGTGACCGGGGCACGTTCGGATTACGTGCAACCGGAGGCTCGCCCGGTGATCGAGCGCCTGTTCCCGCGCGCCCAGTTCGTGACCATCGAGAACGCCAGCCATTGGCTTCATGCGGACCAACCGGCCGCGTTCAATCAGGCCGTGGCAGAGTTCCTGGCGCTGCCTTAACCCGCCGCCGTCACCGCGTCACACGCCAGGCGGCGCTTGTCCGCCTCGACGACCTTCTGCATGGCGAGCAGGCGAACGATCATCTCTTCCGACAGCCGGTTGAAGCCCCCGCTGGCAATGGACAGCTCCGCCTCTTCCCGCTTGCCAACCTTGCACTGGCACAGCGCGTGGTATGCCGCGTGGTGGAACGCCTGGTGCGTGTGGCGCAGCGCCTTGAATTCCATGGAGCCGCCATAGCGAGCGCCCCCAGCCCCGTAGATCCACACGCCGAACTCGCACAGCCGGTCGGTTTTGATGCTGCTTGGATCGACGTCCTTCGGATTGCGGATCGCCAACTTGAGACGATCGTTGATCCGCTTGTGGACCTCCAAAGCCTCAATGATCACATCCATCTCGTCGCTCCCGTCGGCGCCGTCATGATGGAGCAGCCGGGTTAAGCATTGGTTTCGAACGACGCGAAGGCGGCCGTTCTCCTCAATGCCGGGACGCTAGACTCTTTGTTTGAGAGGCTGATTCACGCATCAGGTTGTTCAACCTGATGCGATCAGGCTCTAGATGTGCAGCGCCCGCCCGGCCACCGCCAACGCCGCCTCCTTCACCGCCTCGTTCAAGCTCGGATGGGCGTGGCAGGTGCGGGCGATGTCCTCGCTGCTGGCGCCGAACTCCATGGCGGTGGCGATCTCCGCGATCAGCGTGCCGGCGTCCGGGCCGATGATGTGCGCGCCCAGGATCTCGTCCGTCGCCTTGTCGGCCAGGATCTTGACGAACCCGTCGGTGGCGCCCATCGCGCGGGCGCGGCCGTTGGCGGTGAAGGGGAACTTGCCCACGTTGTAGGCGCGCCCCTCGGCCTTCAGCATCTCCTCGGTGGCGCCGATGGAGGCCACCTCGGGCCAGGTGTAGACCACGCCCGGGATCACCGCGTAGTTCACGTGGCCGGCCTGGCCGGCGAGGATCTCCGCCATCGCGACCCCTTCCTCCTCCGCCTTGTGGGCCAGCATCGGGCCGGTCACCACGTCGCCGATGGCGTAGATGCCGGGCACGTTGGTGGCGTAATGGGCGTCGATCTTCACCCGCTTGCGGTCGTCCAGCTCGACGCCGGCCGCGTCCAGGCCGAGCCCCTGGTAGAACGGCCGGCGCCCGATGGCCACCAGCACGATGTCGGCCGCCAGGGTCTCGCTGGCCCCGCCCTCCGCCGGTTCCAGCGTCAGGCTGACGCCCTGACCGGTCTTCTCGGCGCCGGTGACGCGGGTCTTGAGCCGGAACTTGATGCCCTGCTTGCCCAGCACCCGCTCGAATGTCTTGCCGATCTCGTTGTCCATGCCCGGCACCAGGCGGTCGAGGAACTCCACCACCGTCACCTCGGCGCCCAGGCGGCGCCAGACGCTGCCCAGTTCGAGCCCGATATAGCCGCCGCCGATCACCACCATGTGGCCCGGCACCTGGTCTAGCTCCAAGGCGCCGGTGGAGCTGACGATCACCTTCTCGTCCACCTCGACCCCAGGCAGCGGGATGCTTTCGCTGCCGCTGGCGATGACGATGTTCTTCGCCTCATACTCGGTGCCGTCTACGCTGACCTTGCCAGGGGCCACGATCCGGCCCTCGCCCTTCAGCCAGGTGACCTTGTTCTTCTTGAACAGGAACTCGACGCCCTTGACGTTGGCGGTGACTACCTCCCCCTTGCGCGCCTGCATGCGGGCCAGGTCGAGCTTCACGCTCTCCACGATCACGCCGTGGTCCTTGAAGCCGTGCGTCGCCTCCTCGAAGTTCTCCGACGACATCAGGAGCGCCTTGGAGGGGATGCAGCCGATGTTGAGGCAGGTGCCGCCGAGGGTCTCGCGCTTCTCCACGCAGGCGGTCTTGAGCCCGAGCTGGGCGGCGCGCAGGGCGCACACATAGCCCCCCGGGCCAGCCCCGATGATGATGACGTCGAACGACTCGCTCATGGCCACTCCAACAACTGCGTGCAGGCTAGGTAGGGGTTGTGTCGCCCCTGCACCACCCGAAGATCGCGCGGGGATGGCTTGCGCACGGAACACCAGTTTAAATAGTAGCGGTGTGAACGACGATGAGGGGCGGCGATGAGCACGACGACGATGGTGGGCTCGGCGGGCATAGGCCAGGCGCAGCGTTATAGCGCAGGCATGCAGGCGCTGCATTGGGTGGTGGCGCTGCTGATGTTTTCCGTGGTGCCGCTGGCCTGGGTGATGGTCGAGATCCCGAAAGGCGTGGCGGGCCGCGACACGATCTACATGCTGCACAAGTCGCTCGGCGTCACCATCCTGGTGCTGGCGGCGATCCGGCTGATCGTCCGCGTCTCGCGGCCGGTCCCGCCGGAACCGGCCGGAACGCCGCGCTGGATGGCGGTTGCAGCGGTCGCCAGCCATTGGCTGCTCTACGGCATCCTGTTTACGATGCCGATCACCGGCTACATAGCATCCAGCGCTGGCCCGTATGGCGTGAACTACTTCGGCCTGTTCCACCTGCCGCAACTGCCGCAGAACAAAGACCTGGCCGAGACCGCGATCTCGATCCATCTTTTGGTGCAATGGGCGGTCTACGCGCTGATTGCCGTGCATGTGCTGGCCACCGCCTGGCATGTCGTGGTGCGGCGGGATGGGCTGCTGGCGCGCGAATTGCCCTCTCAGCGGCTCAACTAGAGCATGATTGCTTCTGATAGGAGAAGCAATCATGCTCTAGTTCTTTGTTTGAGAGGCTGATTCACGCATCAGGTTGTTTCAACCTGATGCGATCAGGCTCTAACGGGCTCGGCCATCGGCGCTGCCACGAAGGCGCGGATGGCCGCGTTCAGCCGCTCGGGTTCGTCGGCCCGGATCGAGTGGCTGCTGTTGGCGAACACGTCGAGGCGCGACCCGGGAATGAGCCGGTGGATTTCCTCCGAGAAACGCGGCGGGCAGATCCAGTCGTGCTGGCCCGCCAGGATGAGCGTCGGGACGGCAATGCGGCCGATCTCGCCGCGCAGGTCGTAGCGGCGCAGGAAGCCATCGGGGCCGAAGGCGCGGTTGAGCGGTTCGGGCGAGTAGATCGCGCGGCTGTGGGCGAGGGCGGGTGCGGCCGGGTCGTGGCTGCGGCTATAGAGCGGGCCCATGACCCGGTAGTATTCCGCCATCTGCTCGGGGGTTTCGAACTGGCCCGCCCACAGCCGGGCACAGACGCGCTGCTGCTCGGGCGTGCCTGTGGTGGCGACGAACGCCTCGGCCGCCGCCATGAACCCGGCGTGGGCTGCGGTGACGATCAGGATCAGCTTGCCGACCGCCCCGGGATAGCGCGCCGCATGCGCCATCGCGACCATGCCGCCATAGCTGGTGCCGATGCTCACGATGGGGCCGGCGCCGAGATGCTGCCGCAGCGCCTCCATGTCGGCTACGTTCTCGTCGAGGGTGTAGCGCGCCGGGTCGCCGCGGGCGGAGCGGCCGTTGCCGCGGTGGTCGAAATAGACGAGCTGCATGGTGTCGGCGAGCGGCGACATGGCGGGCTTGAAGCCGCTGTGGTCGCCGCCGGGGCCGCCATGGATCACCATCGCCACCGGGCGCTCGCGCATGGCCGGGCCGTCTGGAACCAAGCCCATGCCCTCGATGTCGAAGAACAATTCCGTGTCACGAATGGCGGCGCGCATGCGGTTTCCTCTGCAACTGGCCCATCTGCAACTTCGCAGGCCCGGCGCGGTTTGCCTGTGCTGATCCGGAGGAGGCTATCACGTCAGCAGCCAATGCAATCGCCTCGGCAGAGGTGGCGGAAGCCAAAGCAGCGGCCAAGGCGGCCAAGCTGCACTATGTGTCGGACCGCAAGCCCGGCATCCGGCGCGAGCGCACCGAGGACGGCTTCGTGTTCTTGCAGCCGGATGGGTCGCGCATCGAGGACGAGGCGGAGATTGCCCGCATCAAGAAGCTGGCCATCCCGCCGGCCTATGCCGATGTGTGGATTTGCCGCGACCCGAGCGGGCATTTGCAGGCGACCGGGCGGGATGCGCGCGGCCGCAAGCAGTATCGCTACCACCCGAAATGGCGCGTGGTGCGGGACGAGGCGAAATACGGCCACATGCTGGTGTTCGGCCGCGTGCTGCCCACCATCCGGGCGCAGGTGGAGAAGGATCTGGCGGCGCAAGGTTTGCCGCGGCGGCGTGTGCTGGCGGCGGTGGTCAAGCTGCTGGAGAAGACCCTGGCGCGGGTGGGAAACGAGGAATACGCCCGCGACAACAAGAGCTTCGGCCTCACCACCCTGCGCAACCGGCACACCAGGGTGAATGGCAGCCGGATCACCTTCGACTTCCGCGGCAAGCACGGCATCGACCATCATGTGGACCTGCAGGACCGCCGCCTGGCCAACATCGTCGCGCGCTGCCGGGAGCTGCCGGGGCAGCATTTGTTCCAGTACATGGACGCGGACGGCGAGCGGCACACGATCGGCTCGGACGACGTGAACGACTACTTGCGCGAGATCAGCGGCGAGGACATCACCGCCAAGGACTTCCGCACCTGGGCGGCGACCAACCTGGCCGCCATGGCGCTGCGCGAGCTGGAACGGTTCGACTCGGAGGCCAAGAACAAGAAGAACGTGGTGCATGCGGTGGAGACGGTGGCCGGGCTGCTGGGCAACACGCCTTCGGTGTGCCGCAAGTGCTACATCCACCCGGCCATTTTCGACGGGTATCTGGATGGCAGCCTGGTGGAGGGGCTGAAGGCACGGGCGGATGAGGCGCTGGACGATGCGCACTCGGGGCTGACGGCGGAGGAAGTGGCGGTGACGGCGTTTCTTAGCCGGCGGCTGGGCGAGGCGGAGGCGGAGCAGAAGAAGGCGGCTTGAGGCGATTCTCCCTCTCCCGTCCTTCGCGGGAGAGGGTCGGGGTGAGGGCCCCTTGGGCATCCCGCCCCCAATTGCAGCCTTCGCACCCTCACCCCCGCCCTCTCCCGCCCGCGGGAGAGGGAGCTTCACTCGGCAGCCGCGGCGAGCGGCACCATGCCGGCGGGGAGCTTTGCGCGCAGCCGGCGGATGCGACGAGGGTCCGCATCCAGCACGCGGAACTCCATGCCGGACGGATGCGTCACCACCTCGCCGCGCGGCGGCACCCGCCCGGCCAAGGTGAAGATCAGCCCGCCCACCGTGTCGATGTCGGCGGCGCGTTCCTCCTCGGTCAGCACGGCACCGAAACGGGCCTCGAACGCCTCCACCGGCAGGCGGGCGTCCAGGTCCATCGTGCCATCCGGGCGCTCGGTGATGAGCGGCGCGTCTTCCGCGTCGTGCTCGTCGGCGATGTCGCCGGTGATGGTCTCGACCAGGTCCTCGATGGTCACCAGGCCGTCGATGCCGCCGTATTCGTCCACCACCAGCGCCAGGTGGATGCGGGCCTGGCGCATCTGCAGCAGCAGGTCCAGCACCGGAACCTGCGGCGCGACCATCAGCGGTATGCGCAGGATGGCCTCAAGGCGGAACTCCTCCGGGCGGCCGACATAGGCGAACACGTCCTTGATGTGGACCATGCCGACGATGTCGTCCAACTGCTCGCGGAACACCGGGATGCGGGAATGGCCCTCGCGGCGGATGTGCTCGAGCGCTTCGTCCAGGGTGACCGTGACCGGCATGGCGATGATGTCGGCGCGCGGGACCATCACGTCGTCGGCGGTGGTGCCGCGCAGGCGCAGCACGTTGGCGATGAGGGCGCGCTCGTTGCGGTCGAGCTCGGCCTCTTGGCCGGGTTCGTTGATGGCGTCGGCGGCCTCCTGCACCAGTTCGGCGATGCTTTCGCGCACGCTGTGCTCGTGGGCGCGGCCCCAGAGCAACTGCCGCAGCCGGTGCAGCAGGATGGGGCGGCCGACGTCGTTCATGCCCGGCGCCATGGGTTGGGCACGCCCAAACGGTGCAGGATGCGCGCCTCCCGCAGCTCCATGCGGCGGGCCTCGCCGGCGCCGCCATGATCGTGGCCGCGCAGATGCAGGGCGCCATGCACCACGAGATGAGCCAGCACGTGCGCCACGCGGCGCCCGGCGGCGGCCGCCTCCCGCCGCACCACGCCGGCGGCGAGCACGACGTCCCCACTGTCGAAGGTGAGCACGTTGGTGGGCTGGTTGCGGCCGCGGTGGCGGGCGTTGAGGCGCTTGACCGCGCCGTCCGAGGCCAGGACCACGACGGCCACGCCCCCGGCCGCGGCGGCGGCGCGTTCTGCCAGCCGCTCCACGCGAGGGACCATCCGCCGCCACGCCGGGTCGGCGATCAGGACCGGCGTCCCACCTTCTCCAACCGGAGGGGTGGGACTTCGACTACTTGGAGGCTCCATCACTCTCCCGCTTGGCGCGGCCGCGCGTATCCCGCTCGGCCACCGCCCGCTGCTCGTATGCGTCCACTATACGCGCGACCAGTGGATGACGCACGACATCCCTCACGTCGAAGCGGCAGACGCCGATGCCCTGCACGCCCTCGAGCGTGTCCAGCGCGTCGCGCAGGCCGGAGCGCTGGCCCGGCGGCAGGTCGATTTGGCTGAGATCGCCGGTGATGACCATGCGGGTGCCCTCGCCCATGCGGGTGAGGAACATCTTCATTTGGGCCGAGGTGGTGTTCTGCGCCTCGTCCAGGATGACGAAGGCGTGTGCGAGGGTGCGGCCGCGCATGAAGGCGAGCGGGGCGACCTCGATCTCGCCGGTGGACATGCGCCGGGTCACTTGGTCGCCGGGCATCATATCCCCCAGCGCGTCGTAGAGCGGGCGGAGGTAGGGGTCGACCTTCTCCTTCAGGTCGCCGGGCAGGAAGCCGAGGCGCTCGCCGGCCTCGACCGCCGGGCGGGAGAGGATGATGCGCTCGACCCGCCCGGCCGCCAGCATGGCGACGGCCTGGGCGACGGCGAGGTAGGTCTTGCCGGTGCCGGCCGGGCCGATGCCGAACACCATCTCGTAGCGGCCCAGCAGGTCCATGTAGTTGGCCTGGCCCGGCGAGCGCGGCCCGACCGAGCCGCGGCGGGTGCGGATGGCCGGCAGGTCCGACAGCGGCAGGCGCGGGTCGGGCTCGGCGGCGATATGTGTGCCCATGCGGATTGCTGCGTCGACGTCGGCCATTGCCACCCCCTGCCCGCGCAGCAGCCGTTGCCATAGCCCGCCGAGCGCCGCCTGGGCGATCTCGATCTGTGCCGGCTCGCCTGCGATCGCCACCCGGTTGCCGCGGCATGAGAGCCGCACACCCAGGCCTTGCTCCAATCGCACCAGGTGCCGGTCGTGGTCACCGAGCAGGAGGGGCAACAAGCTGTTGTCGTTGAACTGCATGGTGATGGAGCGATTGGTGACGGCGGGTGGGGTCACGGCGATGGCCGGGGCGAGATGTGTCAAGCGCAGGCAAGCTCCTGTTCCAAGAGGCCAGAGAGAGAGTTGGGTGTGGTCTGCACGATCTGCACGGGGACTTCGGTGCCGATCAGCGTTGCGGGGCCGGGAAAATGCACCGGCTGGAGCGCGGGGGTGCGGCCGCCGAGTTGGCCCGGGCGGCGGCCTGGCCCGGTGACCAGGACCGAGAGGGTTTGTCCCTGGGCGCGGGCGTTGAACGCGGCTTGGGTGTCCCGCAGCGCCGCCTGCAGCTCCTGGAGCCGGGCGTGCTTCACCGGTTCGGGCACCTGGTTGGGGGCGCCGGCCGCCCGGGTGCCGGGGCGGGGCGAGTATTTGAACGAAAACGCCTGGGCAAAGCCGATCTCGCGCACCAGGGCCATCGTGGCGGCGTGGTCGGCGTCGGTTTCGCCGGGGTGGCCGACGATGAAATCCGACGACAGCGCCAAGTCCGGCCGCGCGTCATGCAGCCGGGCGACGAGGCGGCGGTAGTCGTCCGCGGTGTGGCGGCGGTTCATCGCGGCGAGCATCCGGTCCGACCCCGATTGCACGGGGAGGTGCAGGAACGGCATCAGGGCGGGGATGTCCCGATGGGCGGCGATCAGGTCGTCCGCCATGTCGCGCGGGTGGCTGGTGGTGTAGCGGATGCGGCGCAGGCCGGGGATGTCCGCCAGGGCGCGCACCAGCCGGCCCATGGCCCAGACCGCGCCGTCGGGCCCGGCGGCGCGCCAGGCGTTCACGTTCTGGCCGAGCAAGGTGATCTCGCGCGTGCCGCCCGCCACCATGCGGCGGGCCTCGGCCAGCACGGCTTCGGGCGGCCGGCTGACTTCAGCGCCGCGGGTGTAGGGGACGACGCAGAACGAGCAGAACTTGTCGCAGCCTTCCTGGATGGTGAGGAAGGCGGTGAGTCCCTGGGTGGCGGCCTGCTGCGGCAGCGCATCGAACTTTTCGACGGTGGTGAAGTCGGTCTCGATCACCGACCCGGCGGCCCGGGCGGCGCGGGCCACCATCTCGGGCAGGCGATGATAGGTCTGCGGGCCGAGCACGATGTCCACGAAGGGGGCGCGTTCGAGCAGCGCCTCGCCCTCGGCCTGCGCCAAGCAGCCGGCCACCGCGAGCACGGTGGAGCGGCCGGCGGCGGCGCGGGCTTGCTTGATCACGCGCAGCTTGCCGAGTTCGGAAAACACCTTTTCGGCCGCACGGTCCCGGATGTGGCAGGTGTTGAGGATGACCATGTCGGCCTCCTCCGGGCTTGGTGTGGGCGCGTAGCCGAGGGGGGCGAGAACGTCCGCCATGCGGGCGCTGTCATAGACGTTCATCTGGCAGCCCCACGTGATCACGTGCAGGCGCTTGGGCTGGGTCATACGGAACAGCGCTTCCTCACACTGCCACCGGGCTATCCGGCGGCAAAGCGGGAGCACTGAGCGTGACGCACAGGCAGGTCAAGTGAGGCAGATGGGTCTTTACTCCCCGGTTCGGCGAGGCTTGTGGGCTTGCGGCATCTGCATTCTAGCACTGAATCGTATCAAAAGTCTTAATCGGCGTCATCTGCTGTTTTTATGACATTGCCGGGCCATGCGCATCCCCTGCGCGAGTTGCTGCGCTCGCGAGATCGCCCCTCACCCAACCCTCACCCAGAGGGAGAGGGCGCTAAAAGCCCCCAAGTCGGTGCGAGCCCCCTGGATTTTCCACGCCGCCCAAGAAGGTGGCTCGCAATGACGAGAAAGGCCAGAGGGAGAGGGCTTTTTCGTCGTGAAGACTTTTTCGTCGTGAAGACGGGGACATTCGGGAGCGTCGCAGCCGCCACCCTCACCCCGACCCTCTCCCACCTCCACTGCTATTCCACGGGCTTCGCCCGCGGAACCTTGAGCAGTTCCGCCAGCGGACAGGGAGAAGTTTAGGGGTCAGGGGTCGTGCTTGCCTTGGAGGAAGGGGTTGTCTCGGCCGAGGCGGGTGTTGTTTTCACCCAAAGACTCGGGCGGGGCGGCGGCGAACTCGGCGAGGAGGTCGATCTCTGGGGGGATGCGGCGCTTGTAGTCGGAAGCGCGCAGGCCGAGGTCGCGGCAGAGGTCGAGGACGATGGCGTCGATGGGGCGGGTGGCGAGCTCGACTTCCATGTCGGGGGCGTCGAGGCGCTCGAGCAGCTCGCGTTCGAGGTTCTCGACGCGCTCGGGGGTGCCGGCGCGCTCGTGGATGACGTCTTCGACGTCGCGGATGATGCGCTTGCGGGCGGCGGTGCGGGCGGCGGGGTCGAGTTTCTTGGGCTGGGGGATGGGGGCGGCGAGCTTGTCGGATAGCAGGATGCTTTGGCGCATCGAACGGGTGAGCTTGTCGTAGATGACGGCGGCTTCGGCGTCGGGGAGGTCGGGGGCGTCGGGCTTGGTGGGGTCGAGGCGTTCGAGGCGGGCGGCGCCGATGTCCAGGGCGCGGTCGAGCAGGCGGAGCTGGCGGGCGCGTTGGGCGGCGTGGTCGGGCTCGGGGGTGGAGGGCGGCGAGGACATGAACGGATAGGGAACATACGCGAGGGGGGAGTTTCAAGGGGTTTGGAGGGTGGTGCTAACTGGCTGGCTTGGGCTTTTGGGGCAGCCCACCCTCACCCCGACCCTCTCCCGCCAGCGGGAGAGAGAGATATTCAGGCCCCCGGCGTCCAGCCTGGGGGCGCCGGCTCTGGGGGGTGCCGCAACTGACGGACCGCGGCCAAACCATGTGACACGGCCAGCTTCGCCTCATCACCCCAATGCGACGCGCCCGGGGCCGCCGGTGACAGCTTTGCCCGGCGCAACAAGCGGTTGGTGTAATAGATCCGCTCCAGACGCTTCACCGAGCGCAGCTCGTAGTTCACGCTCAACGCCACTGACACGTTCGAATGCGTCTGCACCCAATGCGGCGCGAACACCGGAATATGCACGCCAGAGCCCGCATTCAGCTCGAACACGGTCGCCTCCTCCAGCTTGCCTTCGCGATAGGGGGCGCTGTTGTAATCCCCGGCGAAATACCGCTCCCGCTCCCCGTGCGTGACCAGCGCACGGTCGGTCTGGTCATACACGCGCACCGTCTTGTTGCCGGTCACTTGCACCAGGTAGTTCACCTCGGCGTCCATGTGATAGGGGGTCAGCCGGTCGGGTGAGCTGAGCAGGATCAGCACCTCGCCCACCACGATGTCCCGCCGCATCACGTCCCCCGCAAGGTCCACCACGCGGGACAGGAAGGCGCGCAGCAGCGGCGCATACACCGGGTCCTGCTCGGCATGCTTGAGGATGACCATCGAGTTGTTGGCGGCAATGCCGGTGATGCTGTCCTCCAGCGAAAGCCGCCCCGCGCTGTTGCGCTCCCACCGGTCATCGACCTGGGGCTTGCCGTTGGACCAATACGTGTCCCGATGGTCTGGCATCCGCCGGGCCAGCGCCAGCAGCGCCGGCAGCTCGAACAGCTCATGCCCGGTCAGCCCATGCGGGAATAGGAACGGACGCTGGTTGTAGTTGGCGGCAAATTGCCCCTCCGACTCCGGCAGCAAGGCTTGCGGCTTCGGCACCCCAGCCGGCCGACCCGCACGCACCATCTCGGCAACCCCGCTCGACACGAACATCCCTGGCCTCGCTCAACCCTCCAACAGCATACTACTTCCGCATGCAATTTACAACCTATACGCGCACCCTTCGCAACGGCCGCGCAGACCGCTAGCCTTGGGCGTCCAACTGGGAGGCGAACATGCAACGCACAGCGCTTATCACCGGCGCTGGGGGCGGGATCGGCCGCGCCACAGCCCTCGCCCTCGCCGCCGACGGGTTCGCCGTCGCCCTTGCCGGCCGGCGCCGGGCCGCGCTGGAGGAAACCGCCAGCCTTGTAGACACCGCCACCACCCTCGCCATTCCAACCGACGTCACCGACCCGGCGTCGGTCGATGCGCTGTTCGCCGCCATCCAGCAGCACTGGGGCCGGCTCGACGTGCTGTTCAACAACGCCGGCGGCAGTTCCGGCAGCAGCAATTTCGGCGACCTCAGCGACGAGCAGTGGGAGAGCGTCGTCGCGGTGAACCTCACCGGCGTGTTCCGCGTCGCGCGCGGCGCCTTCCGCATGATGCGCGACCAGTCGCCCCAG
The DNA here is from genome assembly GCA_965198565.1 of Acetobacteraceae bacterium. Classification (GTDB taxonomy): domain Bacteria; phylum Pseudomonadota; class Alphaproteobacteria; order Acetobacterales; family Acetobacteraceae; genus LMUY01. Next base: position 1,331,741 of record OZ240665.1, read on the forward strand.
GGCGGCCGCATCATCAACAACGGCTCCATCTCGGCCCACGCGCCGCGCCCCGGCTCGGCGCCCTACACCGCCACAAAGCACGGCGTGAGCGGCCTGACCAAGGCCATCAGCCTCGACGGCCGCCGCTTCAACATCGCCTGCGGCCAGGTGGACGTGGGCAACGCCGGCACGGACATGACCGCTCGCATGCGCCAGGGCGTGCCCCAAGCCAACGGCACCATCGCAGTCGAGCCGGTGATGGACGTGGCCAACGTCGCCCGGTCGGTGGCGCTGATGGCGTCGCTGCCGCTCGACGCCAACATCCTCAGCCTCACCGTAATGGCGACCGACATGCCCTTCGTCGGGCGCGGCTGATGCCCGATGTCCTCGTGATCGGCGGCGGGGTGGCCGGGCTCAGCATCGCCTGGCGCCTGGCCGCGGCGGGCGCCTCGGTGACGGTGCTGGAGGCGGAGGCGCAATGCGGCTTCCACAGCAGCGGCCGCTCCGCCGCCATGCTGACGGAGAATTACGGCCCGCCCAGCGTGCGCGCGCTCACCGCCGCCAGCCGCGACTTCCTGGCCGCGCCGCCAGCCGGCTTCAGCGAGGCTCCGCTGCTGCGCCACCGCGGCTCGCTCACCGTGGCGCGCGCCGACCAGGCCGCGCTGCTCGAGGCCGAACTCGCCCACGCCCGGCAGCACACCCCCAGCATGACTGCCATCGACCCGGCGGAGGTGCGCCGCCTCGTCCCCATCCTGCGCCCCGAGGCGGTCGCGCACGCGATGCTGGAGCCGGACGCCTGCGACATCGACGCGGACGCGTTGCAGGCGGGCTACCGGCGCGGCCTGCTCGCTGCGCGCGGCCGCATCGTCACGGCCAGCGCGGCCGCCGCCATCCGGCGCGACGGCGGGGCGTGGCGGGTGGAGAGCGGCGCCGGGTCGTTTGCGGCGGCTGCCCTGGTCAACGCCGCCGGGGCCTGGGCCGACGCGGTCGCAACGCTGGCAGGCGTTCGCCCCGCCGGGCTGCAGCCCAAGCGGCGCACCGCCATCCTGCTCGACGCGCCGGACAGCGCCGCCTGGCCGATGGTGAACGAGGTCGCCGAGCAGTTCTACTTCAAGCCGGATGCCGGCCGCCTGATGGTCTCCCCCGCCGACGCCACCCCCACCGAAGCGGGCGACGCGCAACCGGAGGAGCTGGACGTGGCCATTGCGGTGGACCGGGTCATGGCGGCCACCACGCTCGAGGTCCGTCGCGTGCCGCATCGCTGGGCCGGGCTGCGCACCTTCGCCGCCGACGCCGCCCCGGTGATCGGCGAGGACGCGCTGGCGCCGGGCTGGTTCTGGTGCGCTGGCCAGGGCGGGTTTGGCGTCATGACCTCGCCTGCCCTGTCGGCCTTGGCGGCTGGTGCGGTGCTCGGCCAGCCCGTGCCGGCCGCGCTGAGCTGCGAGCGGGACGGGCTGCGCCGTGGCTCTTTATCGCCATGGCAAGCCTGAGGTTTGGGGCGCGTCGGCGACGTCTGCATTGCGGCCCGCATCGCCCAAGCGCGATACGGGCTACATCGACACCCGCTTCAGCCGAAGCGGGCGAGGGCGAACTCCGGCTCGCCCACCTGGGCGGCGTCCATGGCCAAGGCCGCGAGATGCTCGCCCACGGCCGGCGAGTGCTTGAAGCCGTGCCCCGAGCAGGCGGAGGCGACGATGACCCGGCCATCCGCCATCCGGTCGAGGATGAACCCGGCGTCGGGCGTCACGGTGTAGAGGCAGGTGGCGGCCTTCACGAGCCGGTCGCTCACGCCACGCAGCCGCCCGGCGACGTGGCGGCGGTAGATGGCGTCGACCTCGGCGGGGCCGACATGACGGTCGACGGCGTCGGGCGGCACGTGGCCGTCGTAGCGCTCGGTGCCCACCTTCACCCCGTCGATGCCCGGGAGCAGCGGGAAACCGTAGAGATAGTCCAGCTCCGAGGATCCGTGTTGCCAGATGAACACCGGGCAGCGCGCCGGGTCGTAGAGCTGCGGCTCGTCGGTCTCGAGCCAGAGCAGGGTCTGCCGGTGCACGCTCATCAGACTTGGTGCCAAACCAGGCAGCGCGCCGCCCGCCAGCTCCGGCAGCCATGCCCCCGCCGCCAGCACGGCGCGCGCTGCCTCGTAGCGGCCCTGGTCGGTGACGACGGCCACGCCGGTGCCGCTGGGCTCGACGCTGAGCACCGTCTCGCCGGTGCGCACTTGCGCGCCCAGCGACGCGGCGAGGGCGAGTTGGACGGCGACGCAGCGCTCCGGGAACAGCAGGCCAGCGCTGGGTTCGAAGTAGCCGCGTTCGGCGTCTTGCACCTGGAATTGCGGATAGCGGCGGCGGATGTCTGCGCTGTCGAGCAGTTCGTGGGCGATGCCATGGGCCTGGGCGATGGCGACCGTGCTGCCGAGGAAAGCGGCCTTGCCGTGGCTCGGCGCACCGTCGCCCTCCGCGACCAGCAGCATGCCGACTTGCTGCAGCAGGGTCTCGCCGGTTTGTGCCTCGAGTTCGCGCCAGATTTCGTGCGAGCGGCGCACCAGCGGCAGGTAGACCGCGCCCTCTGCGACGGCCAGGCGGGTGAGCCGGCTGTGGCCGTGGGTGGAGCCTTGGTCGTGCGGCGGATGGAACCGGTCGATGCCGATGGCGCGGGCGCCGCGCAGGGCGAGGCGGTGCAGCGCGGCGCTGCCGACCGCTCCCAATCCGATGACGATGACGTCGGCCGTTTCGGTCATGGCGCGCGGCGTGGGGGCATGCTCGGGAGCGTAGCGCAAAGCTGTGCTCCGGCAACTGTTGTTTGCAACGCGATGTCTGGCGGGCTTAGCGTTGGGGATGGTTCACTCCTATTTCGCTGGACGCGGCAGCCACCCTCACCCCGACCCTCTCCCGCCGGCGGGAGAGGGAGACGCGTTGGCTGCGGATCGTTTCTCGCACGGCGGCGCATGACGGGGCCCTCGCCTCGGCCGACTCGGCGCGACCTGCTGAGCCTGATCGGGGCGGCGGCGGGTGGGTCGGCGATGTATATGGCGATGGCGGCGCTCGGGCATGCGGCCGAGTCCAGCTACACCGGACCCATCACGCTGAGCGGCGCGCCGGCGGGGGCGAGCGTGCTGGTGCTGGGCGCGGGCGTGGCCGGGATGGTGGCGGCGCGGGAGCTGCGGCGGGCCGGCTACCAAGTCGAGCTGCTGGAATACAACCAGCGCGCCGGCGGGCGCACCTGGACGTTGCGCGGCGGCGACCGCTACGTCGAGCTGGGCGGTGCGGTGCAGGACTGTGCGTTCGATGAGGGGCTCTACCTCAATCCGGGGCCTTGGCGCATTCCCTATCACCACCGGGCGTTGCTGGATTATTGCAAGCAACTGGGCGTGGCGCTGGAGCCGTTCATCCAGGTCAATCACAACGCGTATCTGCATAGCGCCGGGTCGTTTGGCGGCACGCCGCAGCGCTACCGGACGATCCAGGCGGACTTCCATGGCACGGTGGCGGATTTGCTGGCGAAGGCGGTGCACGGCGATGCGCTGGCGGACACGGTGACGCACGAGGACAGCGAAGTCCTGCTCGCGGCGCTGCAGAGCTGGGGCGGGCTGGACAGCGACTACCGGTATCGCACCGGCTGGGAGAGCAGCGAGCGGCGCGGCTGGGACAAGCCGCCGGGCGGCGGGCTGAATGCGGTTCCGGAGCCCTCTGCCCCGGTCGCGCCGGGCGACTTGCTGCGCAGCCGGCTGTGGCGCGCGCTCGCGGTGGCGGCGGATTACGACTATCAGACCACGCTGTTCCAGCCGGTCGGCGGCATGGACGCGATTGCCCGCGCGATGCAGCGGGAGGTGGCGCCCGTGCTGCAGTTCGGGCGCAAGGTGGTGGCGATCCAGCAGGACGGCAGCGGTGTGACGGCGCAGTGGCAGGACACGGCGAGCGGCGCGCCGGGCCAGTCGCGGGCGGACTGGTGCGTGTGCACGATTCCGCTGTCGATCCTCAGCCAAATCCCGATGAACGTGTCGCCCGCGATGGCGGCGGCGGTGATGGCGGTGCCGTATGCGTCGGTGGTGAAGATCGGGCTGCAGTTCAAGCGGCGGTTCTGGGAGCAGGACGAGGCGATCTACGGCGGCATCAGCTACACCGATCTGCCGATCTCGCTGATCGGCTATCCGGCGTCCGGCTTCAACAGCGGCGGCAAGGGCGTGTTGCTCGGGGCCTACACGTTCGGGACCTACGCCACCGAGTTCACCGCCATCGACCCGGCGGAGCGGGTGCGCCGGGCCGTGGCGTATGGCGCGCAAATCCATCCGCAATACCAGGCGGAGTTCGAGAACGGCATGGCGGTGGGGTGGCATCGCGTGCCGTGGACGCTGGGGTGTTACGGCCAATGGACGCAGGCGACGCGGGCGGCGCATTACCGCGACCTGTGCGCCATCGACGGCCGCATCGTGCTGGCGGGCGAGCATGCGTCCTACATTCCGGCTTGGCAGGAGGGCGCCATCCTGTCGAGCCTGGACGCGATCACGCGGTTGCATGCCAAGGTGCTGGCGGGATGAGGGCGACGATCGTGGTTGCGCTGGTGGCTGCGGGCTTAGGGCCGGCCTATGCAGACGAGGCTTGGCCGAGCTTTGGCAGCCCGATGCATTTCACCGAGACGTCGGGCGCGGCGCTGTATGGTTCGGTTTGTGCGAGCTGTCACATGCCACAGGGCCAAGGTGCGGTGGGTGCGGCCGCCTATCCGGCGCTCGCCGGTGATCCGCGCTTGGCATCGGGCCGCTATGTGATGACGCGCGTGCTGTATGGCCGCGGCGCGATGCCCGGCTTCGGCCGCTCTTTGTCGAACGACCAAGCGGCTGCGGTGACGGCGTATGTTCAGTCGCAATTCGACGGCGTTGCGAACGCCTCGGCCGACCCGGCGAGTGTGGCTGCCCTGCGCTGACCCGCTGCTGAAGTGACGGAGGAAGCCTGAGCGACCGTTATGTTGACATCGCGTCCGTCGTCGGACGCGTGCGTCATTGCACGCTCCCCGCCTCACGCTTCGATTGTTTGGTCGGCCGTGCCGGCTTATAACCACTATGGACGTAGCCATCCTCGGTCTCGGGATGCCAGGCGCCATCGACGATGGTCCTGATCGAGCAGTTGCGAGGGTTCCGTTCCGCCTCCATCCATTCGACGGGAAGGTTCAGCCACATCATCGCGAACGCTCTCAACGTCACGCCGTGGCTGACGATGATCGCGGTCCCGACCCCATGGCGCTCGTGGTCGCGTAACAGCGTGCCAAAGAACTGATGGACGCGCTGCGCCACGTCACAGCGGGATTCTCCGCAAGGCATGCGGGCGTAGAACTCGCCCTCGTATCGCATCTGCTTCTCGTAGTGCTTGAACTCCCGCGGGAACTCGTCCGCCAGTCGGTCGTCGGGGATGCCGTCGAACAAGCCGTATTCCAACTCGCGCAGATGGATCGACTCCACGGCGGTGAGCCCGGCATAGCCATCTGCCTTCTCGCTCGTGACGCCCGCCTGCGTGACCAGTCCGGTCTTCAGACCCGACCACGTCTCACGCGTCCGCAGGTAAGGACTGCAATACGCCTTGATGGCACCGCGTGCGGCGCCGGCCTGGTCGAGGCTGCCCGCAAGCAGCATCCCGGCATCGACTGCCTGGCGACGGCCTGCCTCCGAGAGAGCCACCCGGTGGTCAGCGACCCGCTCGTTTACCGTCTTGTCCAGGTTCGCCTCGGACTCGCCGTGGCGGACCAAATGGATTGTGAGCGGCTTTGGCATCGTAAGGGTCTCCTCTCGGGTTATTACCGTTCGTGGCGTTCGTGCAGGCGACGGGAAGACTCTGCCGTTCACCGACGCCGACCACAACGCCTGCCGCATCAGGATGCGGCTCGCCGGGCCGTTCCTCTGGGCTTGGGAGGATGCGTGCGGCGGCTTGAGCGTGACGTTCATCGGCGCGTACGCTCGCGCGTCCCGGTAAGCCCGCGTGATCGGGCGGACTTACAGCGCCATCGCCGAGTTGCTTTCCGTGTCCTGCGGCAGCGTGGAATAGTCGAAGCCAACGGGTGCGCCGCATGCCATGGCGATGCACAGCGGAACCAGCGCGCAGACCGTTCCGAGCTTCATTGGCTTCTCCTCTGCATTGGCTTCTCCTCTGCGAATCCTGGGCAAGTTGGATCGTATCGCGGCGCCAGCGGTCGGGGTTCACCGCTTGAGCAGGACATAGCCGTGCGCGTCAGCGCTGTAGGCGTAGCGATGCAGCTCCCAGCCGGTCGCGGTCAGGGGCTGCCCGTTGCGGTGCGTGCGGAGGTCTACGTCGACGACCAGCTCCGGCCACCCTTGCTTCAGCGGGCCGTCGAACAGCAGGCTGCCCTGCACCGTGTCGCACTCGTCCGGCTCGTCCCTGTCCATGGGCACGCCGTTGTGGCAGGACGCGGTGTCGTCCGTCGCGGCGGGGACGCTGCCGGCGTCCGTCCAGCCGGTGGCGTCGCGCCGCAGGAGCTGGTAGCTGTGGATGCGCTTCCCGGGGAGTATCGCGACCGTCGGCACGGCGAAGATCTGCGCGCCGTCGGGCAGCGCCTGCGTCGGCGCGTAGATCCGTGTCTCCACCCGTAGCCCGCTAGGGTCGATCTGGCCGATCGGGCCGGAATGGCCGGCCACCTGCCAGGCCGCGCCGCGGCGCACGAACTCGGTTGCCATGAGCGGGAGCGGCGCACGGGCGTCCTGCCCCGCGCCCGGCAGGGCCACCACGAAGCCTACGTAGCGGTCCTCATCGCCGGTGCTGAAGGCCCGGCCCCACCAGAACCGCACGGGGCGCCCCGCCGCCGTCGCGCAGGCGCGGGAACCCGGCGACGCGCAGAACGGGGCTTCGACCACGGATGGGCCTGGCACTGGCGCGTGCACCGGCGCGGCCGCGACCGGCGAGGCGGCGCACAGCCCCGCCAGGACGGCCGCCCGATGCGCCACCCGCCTCGACATGCGACCGCCGGGCATCACCGGCGCTACCGCCGTAGCCACAGCCCGTCGTGGTGGAAGAGCTGCCACCCACCGGGCTCGCGTATCAGGTAGGCCTTGACCTCGTCACCCGGCAGCGGCGTGAGCCGCAGCGTGTTCGTGCCGCCGAGCCAGCCCTTCGGCACGGCGACGTTGCGCTCGCCGGTGAACCGCACCACCGTCTCGCCTGGGGCGAGCCGGCCCTTTTCGACCGCCTCGACATCCATGGTGATGGTCCAGGTTCCCGTTACAAGCTTCTGGCCCGGGGCGGGGTAGGACGTCTGGTCCTGCTCCGAGACGCCGGTCACGATCCCGGTCGCAATCAGCTCGGCGTCGGACTGCATAGCGGCATCGCTTATCGGCGGCACCTCGGCCCGCGCCGTCGCGCCGAGGTGGGATGCCGCCAGCAATGCCGTGGCCACACACGCGCGCCCGGCACGCGGGATTTGAGACAGGCGGAGGGAAAGACGACGCATGGTGACGGCCGGCCTGCGCTGCGGTGGAAAGCGCGACGATTTTTACCCTGGGGCACGCCACGCGTAAAGGCGTCCTGCCGCTGGTTGAACAGTTCCAGGGAGCTGCAAGAAGCGGACCGGCGAGTGTTGCCCCTTCCCGGATTGCCCGCTCTCATCGTGACGTAGCGGCCGGGTTCGCTGAAGCCGGGATGTGGTTCTAGCTTGAACCGCTCTCCGCCTGAGTAGGCACCTGTCCGCCGGATCGAGGGGATCACCTCGCCGGTCACCCAGCGGCGAAAGGCACGCGCCTGGGGTTTGCGCGATTTCAAGGTAAGCGCATAAAGCGCGCGTTCGCTGACCACTACCATGTTCTTGCGGTCCACCCAGGATATAGACAAATACCGACACCATTTTCGTCCTCATCCAATCGGCCGACAGCGTCGCTCGGGTTTCTTGGCGAGAGGCAGGACACCGCCTGCGAACGCTCCTCGGGGCAGCATGAGTTATCCGGGCGTAGCCATGCTTTTAGCGCTCCGCTGCTGAACATGAAAACTATTGGAGACGCTAAGGCAGAGTAGCCTAGCTTGGATCGAAGAGCAGGAAGAAAATGGAGGACCTAGTCTGATGGCGACGTTTGTCGGCGCGTTCGGCGTCCCGCACGTCCCGATGTTCGCCGACATGGTGAGGCGGGAAGGTGCATCGTCCGAGACGGCGCGCATGTTCGCTACGGCTCGCGAGGCTTTATGCCGATTGCGACCGGACGTCATCGTCATGTTCGACACCGACCACCTCAACACGTTTTTCTTCGATTGCCTGCCGTCCATCGCCATTGGCGTCGTCGATAGCTTTCGCGGCCCTAACGACGAGCCGCCCGGACTCGACATCCAATCCGTTGCCTCCGATGCTGCCTTTGCGCGCCACATCCTCGCCTCATCCATCCTCGCCGATTTCGATCTTGCGGTCAGCGAAGCGTTCGATGTCGATCATTCCGTGATGATGCCGCTGCATTTCCTGACGCCCGAGTATGACATCCCCGTCGTACCGATTTTTATCAATGGCCATGTGCCGCCACTCATATCCGCCCGTCGTGCGTACGCATTCGGCCGTGCGGTGCGGCAAGCCATCGACACGTTCCCGGATGCCCGCCGGGTTGCCGTCGTCGGGAGTGGCAGCTTCTCGCTCGAGGTGCTGGGCCCGCGTGTCGCGCCAGGGCGCAATAACGGCGTTCCTGACCCGGCTTGGTCCGAACACGTCCATGGATGTTTCCGTGACGGCACCGTGCTTCGTCTCTTGGACGACGCGACCGAGGCTCGGATGTTCCAGGCAGGCAACGTGGCGGGCGAACTGCTGAACTGGATCGCCATGGCGGGCGCGAGCAGCCTGCGGCCGGCGGACTGGATCGCGGCCCAACCGCAATTCGGCCATTCCTACGCTGTTTGGGAGGAAGCGGTGCCATGACCACCTACGCGGTGAACCATCTCTGCCGCCAGACGCTGCGCGACCCGGTGTTTCGTGAAGCCATGCGTGCCGATCCCCGCGCCGCGACCGCCAACCTGGCATTGACGCCGGACGAGCGTGAAGCTCTGGTGCATGGGGAAGTCGGCGAACTCTACCGCATGGGCGCCAACACCTTCCTGCTGGGGTACCTGGTGCGCTTCGGCCTATTGGGCCTGACGCTCGACACGTACCGCGCCCGGCTGCGCGCTGCGGCCAAGCTCGACGACGACGCGAGCTTCGATGCACGCGCCACCGGCTGAACACGACGGCCGGCTCACCCAGGCGGCGGATGGCGCACGAGCGCCGCTCGCTATCCCGCGGCCGCAACCCTGGAGGACAATGCCATGTGCCCGACACCGCCCGACATGCACGGCCAGCCTATCGCCGCCGCCGCCGCCGACCATGGCCAAGCTGCCGAGGCAGCCGACCCGGCGCTTATCCAAGACCTGGTAAGCGCCAACCACATCCTATTCGACCAGGGCGTGGTCGATGCCTTTGGCCATGTGAGCGTGCGGCATGACAAGCGGCCTGACCGTTTCCTGCTCTCGCGCAACATGGCGCCCGGTTCCGTCACCCCCGCCGACATCATCGAATACGACCTGGACGGCAACCCGGTGAACGCCAACGGTCGCAAGGTTTATCTCGAGCGCTTCATCCATGGCGAGCTTTACCGCAGCCGTTCGGACGTCATGTCGGTCGTGCACAGCCATTCGCACTCGATCGTGCCGCTGAGCGTGGTCAAGGGCGGCAAGCTGCGGGCATTGTTCCACATGGCCGGGTTCATCGGGCAGAACGCGCCGGTGTTCGAGATCCGCGACGCCGGTGGCAACGGCACCGACCTGCTGATCAGCGACAACGCCCTTGGGCGTGCGTTGGCGGAAAAGTTCGCGTCGGCCGACATCGTGCTGATGCGCGGGCATGGTTCGACCGTGGTGGCCAACTCCATCCCGCTCGCGGTGTATCGCGCGGTGTATGCCGAGCTGAACGCCCGCTATCAGCTCGAAGCGAGCCATCTCGGTGAAATCACCTACCTGACGGAGGCGGAGGGTCGCGCTTGCGTTGACCGGGTCGAGGGCCAGACGCAACGGCCGTGGGATTTGTGGAAAAGCCAGGCGGCGCAGCGTCGCACCGCTTGACTGCTGACGTTTGACCTGTGCCGGCCGGTTCAGAACGATACGACAAAAAGACGACTGGGAGTGAACGGCATGGGGCAAACCCGGGACATCAACGTCACCAGGTTGATCGACGAGCGGCCCATGGGTGGCCTGCAATGGCTGGTGTTCGGGCTGTGCGCGCTGGCGGCGCTGCTGGACGGGGCGGATAGCCAATCGATCGGGGTCGCCGGGCCGCTCATCGCGCAACAGTTCGGCATGGCTATGGGCTCGTTCACCCCCGCCTTCTCCGTCGGGCTGCTTGGCGCTACGATCGGGGCCTTGACGTTCGGCAACCTCGGCGACCGGTTCGGACGCAAGCGCATGCTGGTGGTCTCGGTGCTGATGCTGTCGGCCTTCACGGTGTTGACCGCCCTGGCACAGAGCTTCCCGCAGTTGCTGGTGATCCGCTTCCTCGGCGGGCTCGGGCTGGGTGGCGCCACGCCTTGCTTCATCACGCTTTGCGCGGAGTACGCACCCCGGCTCAAGCGCGCCATGCTGGCCAGTGTGCTTTGGGCCGCCTACCCGCTCGGGGCTAGTGTTGGCGGATTGCTCAATGCGACCGTCATTCCTGCGTTGGGCTGGCCGGCGGTGTTCTATATCGGCGGCGGGCTTCCACTGGTGGTCGCCATCCTGATGATGGTCCTGCTGCCGGAATCGATCAGCTACCTTGTCATGCGCGACCCTGCCTCACCCCGCGTCATGGCGATCGTCCGGAAGCTGGACGGGACGCTGGCCGGCCAGGCGATCCGGCTGGCGGCGGACACCGAGACGGTCGTGGGGGCCGGGCTGCGGACGCTGTTCACCCAGGGCCGCGGAACCGGCACCGTGCTGCTGTGGCTGATCATGTTCATGGCGTTCGGCACCACGACGATCATCGTGCTGCTGAGCCCGACGCTGTTTCGGTCGAGCGGCCTGTCGCTCTCGACGGCGGCCCTGCTGGTCGGGCTGAACAATTTCGTCGGCGTGGCGGGCATGGCGAGCGCTGGGCGGCTCGTGGAACGGTTTGGGGCATTCGTGCTGGTGCCTGCCTTCGGGCTTGGCGCCGTGATCCTGGCCATCATGGGGTTGGTTGCCTCGTCCGCCGCGCTCTCCGCCATCTGCATGGCCCTGCTCGGCATGACGGTGCTGTTGGGCGCGTCGGGCGGGATCGCCCTTGCCGCGATCTCCTACCCGACCGCGATACGCTCCACCGGCGTGGGCTGGGCGATGGGCATGGGCCGCTTCGGCCAGGTCTGCAGTCCGCTGTTCGTCGGTCTCATGCTGCGGCAGGGCTGGGCAACGCGGGAGATCCTGGGTGTCATGGCGCTGCTGCCGGTGCTTGCGGGCGTGTTCGTGTTCCTTCGCACCCTGCAGTCGCGGCGGGTCGGCGTAACGGCAGCGGTTTAGGCTCCCCTCACCGTGCCCTGTCCCCTCACCGTGCCCTGTCCCCTCACCGTGCCCTGTCCCCTCACCGTGCCCTGTCCCCTCACCGTGCCCTGTCCCCTCACCGTGCCCTGTCCCCTCACCGTGCCCTGTCCCCTCACCGTGCCCTGTCCCCTCACCCAACCCTCTCCCAGAGGGAGAGGGCTTTTTAGGTCAGCGCTCAACCAATCGTCACGTTGACGTTCTTGAGCTGGGTGCAGTCCAGCATTTCGTCGATGCTCTCCTCCCGCCCTAAGCCGGACTGCTTGTAGCCGCCGAACGGCGCGCCCAGGAAGTGCGCGCTCGTGCTGTTGACCCACACATACCCCGCCTGCACCGCTGCGGCGGTCCGGTGCGCAGTCGCCAGGTCCTTGGTCCAGATGCTTGCGGTCAGGCCATACTCGACGTCGTTGACGGCGCGCATCATGTCCGCCTCGTCCGACCAGCGGAACACCGACAGCACGGGGCCGAAGATCTCCTCCTGCGCGATGCGCATGCCGGGCTGCACATCGGCAAAGACCGCGGGTTCGATGAACAAGCCGCGGGCCAGTTCCGGGTCGGCCGGAGGAACGCCGCCGCACACCAGCCGGGCGCCGTCGTCCTTGCCCCAGGCCACGTAGCGCAGCACCTTGTCGTATTGCGCCTGGTTGACCAGGCAGCCCATCTGCGTCTCGAACCGGGTCGGCAGGCCCGGCTTGATCGTCCGCACCCGCTCGGCCACGCGTTCCAGCACCGCGTCATGCAGGCTCTCGTGCAGGAAGGCGCGCGAGGTGCTGCCGCAGCTTTGGCCGCACCAGGTGAAGTTCATGCCGCCGGCGACGCCCGCGGCCACACGCTCGATGTCGGCGTCGGCGAAGGCGATCAGCGCGTTCTTGCCGCCGAGCTCGAGCGAGACCTTCTTCATGGTCTCCGCCGCACCGCGCAGGATCGCACGCCCGGTCGGTACGGAGCCGATCAACCCCACCTTGGCGATTCCCGGATGCGCCACCAGCGCCTCGCCGCAGGCCCGCCCGCCGGGCAGGACGTTGAAGGCGCCGGGCGGAAACAACGGCCCGATCAGTTCGGCCAGGCGGAGCGAGGAAAGTGGCGCCTGCTCCGGTGGCTTGATGATCAGGCTGTTGCCCGCCGCCAGCGGCGCGCCGGCCCGCATGACGGCGAACATGAACGGGTGATTGTAGGCGTTGATCCGCGCCACCACACCGAGCGGCTCGCGCAGCGTGTAGTTCAGCACGCCATCGCCCATGGGGATGGTGGACCCCTTCATCTCCAGCACTAAGCCGGCGAAGTAATCGAGGCTGGCGGCACCGATCTCGGCGTCGCGCACCATCTCGGCCACCGGGTTGCCACAATCCGCGGCATCGATCAGCGCCAGTTCGCGGCCGTTGGCGCGTATGATCGCGGCGGCCTCGCGCAGGATGCGCGCGCGCTCCAGCGGCTTGACCTGGCGCCAGGCATGGAACCCGTCCTGCGCGGCAGCCACGGCCCGGTCCACGTCCGCAGCCCCCGCCCAGGACACGCTGCCGAGCGGCTCGCCCGTGGACGGGCTGCTGGTGGCTTGCATGGCGCCGCCTCCGGCCGCATGCCAGCCGCCGCCGTAGTACAGCCCGCGCTGGTCCGGCAGGGTTACGGACACGCCGCCAATCGTTTCGTAGCCCATGATATCCTCAAGTGTTCTTGGCTGATAAGCTCAGCAGATCAATCGGCGCTTTCCCGGGTCAGCGCAGCCGTCATCTCCGTGCCGTAGCCCTGTGCCACGCGAACGTCCACGACGGCCGGCTGCCCGGCGCGCACCGCCTCCAGCGCCTGCGCCAGCGCCTCGCGCAGGCCGGCGGCATCGTGCACCGGCCCCCACGCGGCACAGCCCTGCGCCCGGGCGATGCCCGCGATGTCCACGTCCGGACCGCCGATGTGCTGCCCGATCCATTTATTGGCGGGGTTGCGCCCGCGCATGTGCGCCACCCGTTCCTGATGGACCTCGTCGTTGAAGAAGCTCTGATTGTTGGCGACCACGGCCAGCAGCGGAATTCCATAACGCGCGGCCGTCCAGAATGCCGTGCAGCCCATCAGCGTGTCGCCGTCACCCAGCACCGCGATGGCCAGCCTGCCGGTCCCGCGCAGGGCGAGCCCCGCCCCTACCAGCATGCCGGGCCCTGAGCCGATGCCGCCTCCACCATCGTAGCCGAGGATGTCGAGAGGGCTGTCCACGTTCCAGAACGCGCCGGACCAGGATAGCGGGTACCGCACCAGGCAAACGCTCTCCGCCGCCACGGCGTCCCGCAAACCGGCGGCCAGATCGGCCACGGCCAACCGTCCGTCCGGGCGGGCAGGCAGCGCCGGCGTGGGATGCGTCGCAGGCAGCCATGGCTCGGCCGTGCCCTCACCCAGGGCCGCGAGCAGCCCCGTCACGGCCGCTTCCGGGGCGCAGAGCAGCGCGTGGTCCGCCGGCGGCAGGCCCTGATGGTCCATGCTCCAGCCATTGTGCAGCAACTGGTCCAGCGACGCCTGGATCACCACCTTGTCGCGCGCGCCGGCCGCCGTCAGGGTTCCGGATAGGTCGGTCCAGTCCAGGCTGAGCACCACGTCCGCCTGCTGCAAAGCCTCGATTGCGCCCTTGCCGGGGAACATGCCCGCGTCGGCGGCATGCAGGCGGTGCCGGGTCGGAAAGGCGGCGGCCTGTTTGAGGTCGGTGATCACGGCCGCCCCCAGCCGCTCCGCCAGGCGGACGCGTTCGTTCCACCCGGCCTGATCGCGGGTGACCCGGCCCGCCATGATCATCGGCCGCACCGCTGCGCGCAACGCGGCGGCAGCCGCGGCCAGGGCCGCCAGGTTGGGCGCTGGGGGCGCGGGGGCGCGGAACCGGGCGACGTCCGGCAAGGCGAGCGCGGAGGTCTCCGCCTCCTGCATCGCTGCATCCAGGTTGACGTAGGTGGGGCCGCAGGGCTGCGTGGTGGCGAGCAGGTTGGCACGCAGCAGCGACTCCACCGCGGCGGCGGGGCTGGCGGGCTGGTCGTCCCATTTCGTGTAGTGACGCACCAATGCGCCCTGGTCGCGGGCGGTGTGGAGCCAGTCGATCCACGGACGGCGCTTGGCCGCGTCCACCGGGCCGGTCGCGCCGATCACCAGCATGGGCACCCGGTCGCACCAGGCGTTGTAGATGGCCATCGCACCATGCATCAGCCCCACGTTGCTGTGCAGGGCCGCGGCCATCGGCCGCCCGGTGATCTTGGCCCAACCATGGGCGATGGCGACCGCATGCTCCTCGTGCAGGCACAGCAGGATGCGTGGATCGTGGTTGCCGAGATGGTTGACCAGGCTGTCATGCAGTCCGCGGAAGCTGGCGCCGGGGTTCAGCGCGATATAGGGGATGCCGAGGGCGCGAATGACATCCGCGACCGTGTCGCTGCCGTACCGCGCGCCACCCGGGGGGCCCGGCTCCGGACGCTCCACGCAATCGGGGTCGTTCACCCGGCCTGCTCCTGGCACATCCAGCATCGTTTCACTCCCGCCTATAGGGCCACGTTAAACCCGGCGCGCCGGAGCCGATACGGGCCGCTCGTTTTAGCTGCTAGACCGAACCGCTATGCGCCAGTTCCCGCGGGGGCGGCAAAGGCGCTAAGTTCGTCGAAAACAAATGGAGGCGGCGCGTGGATGTTCGTCAATTGCGTTATTTCGTACGCATCGTCGAACTCGGGAGTTTCAGCCGGGCGGCGGAGGTGCTGCACGTCGCCCAGCCGGCGCTCGGCATGCAGATCCGCAAGCTGGAAGACGAGCTGCACACCCAGTTGTTGTCACGCCACAGCCGGGGGGTCGAGGCGACGCCGGCCGGCAACCTGCTGAAGGAGCGCGCGATGGCGATTCTCGCCCAGGTGCAGGAAGCGACCCAGGCGGTGCGGGATTTCGAGGGGCCGGCGAGCGGGACCGTCAAGGTCGGGATCACCCCGAGCACCCACGCGTTGATCGCGGTCCGGCTGATGCAGCGCTGCGAGGCCGAACTCCAGGATTTGCGCGTCGAGGTGCAAGAGGCGATGACCGCCACACTGCTCGACTGGGTGCAGGAGGAGCGCATCGACCTTGGCGTGCTCTACATCCCGGCCGAAAAGCCGGAGCACGTGATCAGCGATGTGCTGCTGCAGGAGAACGCCGTCTTCCTCCATGGCCGGACGCTCCTGCCGGAAGCTTCGACCATCTCTCTGGCCGAGATGTGCCAACATCCGTTGGTGATACCGGGCCACCCGCATCACCTCCGCCAGCGCCTGCAGGCCCTCGCCGGGCAGGCTGGCTTGGAGCTTTCCGTCCGCTACGATATCGGCGCGATCGGCACCATCGTGGAGATGGTCGAGCAAAACATCGCCTGCGCGGTGCTTCCCTACGGTGCGGTCGAGCGCCAGGTTGCCTCGGGCCGCATCATGGCCCGCTTGATCGTGGAGCCGGAAGTACTGCTGACCATGGCCGTGGTTCGATCGGCCAAGCGACCGCTCTCCAAGGCGCACATTCTGATCCGGGGGCTGATTGCCGACATCGTGGCGGCGGAACGCAGCCCCTACCAGCGCGGCGACTGACCAGCGGGCCTAGCAGCCTGTCGGACTTAGCCAGGCGCGGAGGCCTGGGTTAGGATTGGGCGTTGGCGATTGGTTTACTCTGGACCCCCTACACATGAGCAACTTCCGCCTGATTGACCGTGACACCGGGTTTCTGATGCCGCCCTCGGTGGACGAGTGGCTGCCTGAGCGTCACCTGGCGCGCTTTGTGGTTGAAGTGATCGCAAGCCTGGACCTGGGTGCGATGACCGGCAGCGACCGCGGGTCGGGTGAGAAGTCCTACCACCCGGAGCTTTTGCTGGGGATCATGGTGTATGGCTACGCCACGGGCGTGTTTTCCAGCCGCAAGCTGGAGCGGGCGACCTATGATTCGGTGGCGTTGCGCTTCATCGCCGCCAACGAACATCCCGACCACGACACCATCGCCGCCTTCCGCCGCCGCTTCCTGCCGCAGATCGAGGCATTGTTCGTGCAGGTTCTGGGCCTGGCGCGCGAGATGGGGGTCTTGAAGCTGGGCACGGTGGCGCTGGACGGCACCAAGATCGCTGCCAACGCCAGCCGCCACAGCGCGCTGTCCTACGAGCACGCCAGCAAGATAGAGGCGCAGTTGAAGGCCGAAGTGGCCGACCTGATGGCCCGTGCCGAAGCTGCCGACCAAGCGGACCTGCCCGACGGCCTGTCGGTGCCCGCCGAACTGGCTCGGCGCGAGGACCGGCTTGCCGCGATCGCCAAAGCAAAAGCCAAGATCGAGGCGCGGGCCAAGGCACGCTATGCGCAGGCCCGCGCCGACTACGACGCCAAGCTGGCGCGCCAGGACGCCAAGCGGGCCGCTGGCAAGAAGCCCGGTGGCAAGCCTTTGCCCGGTGGCAAGCCTTTGGTGGTGCCCGTCGAGGAGCCGCTGCCCACCGATCAGGTCAACTTGACCGACGAGGACAGCCGCATCATGCCGGTAGCCGGCGGCGGGTTCGAGCAATGCTACAACGCTCAGGCCGCGGTGGCGGCGGGGAGCCTGCTCAGGCCGCGGTGGCGGCGGGGAGCCTGCTCAGGCCGCGGTTGCGGCGGGGAGCCTGATCGTGGTCGCAACCGACGTGGTGCAGGCGCCCAACGACAAGCAGCAGCTCGAACCGATGCTGGGCAAGCTCGGCGGCCTGCCCGAGGACCTCGGCGACGTGGCCACTTTGCTGGCCGACAACGGTTATTACAGCGAAGCCAACGTGAACGCCTGCGAAGCGGCCGGGGTCGAACCGGTCATCGCCATGGGCCGCGAAGCCCACCATCCCTCGCCCGACGAGCGTTTCGCCGAACCGCCCCCCGCGCCGGAAAACGCGCCGGAAAACCCGACCCCGCTCGAGGCGATGGCGCACCGCCTCAAAACGCCGGAGGGCAAGACGCTCTACGCCCTGCGCAAACAAACTCCCGAGCCGGTGTTCGGCATCATCAAGTCGGTGCTCGGGTTCCGCCAGTTCTCGCTGCGCGGGCTCGACCACGTGAGCGCAGAGTGGAGCCTCGTGACCATGTCATGGAACATCAAGCGCATGTTCACCCTCAGGGCCGCATAACAAGAACCAGCCGCCTTTCTAGCCCCCTTGCAGCCGTCCCAAGCCGCTCATGGCAACTGTCAGGGACCACAACTACGCTCAGAAAACGCAAAGCCGTCTGACGCCTCTCAAATCGCAAGCGCAGGCGTCGACCCTAGACCGACCATGAAATCACGCCCAAACCCACTCCGACAGGCTGCTAGGTCGGCCATGCTCGTGGCGTCGCCCTGCACGGCGTCGACGTGCTCGCCGGTGAGTGAAACGGCCCTATCAAGCTCCGCTTGGCGGCGGCCGCTGATGAAGACATGGGCGCCCTCCTCGACAAAGCGCCGCGCGATCACCAATCCAATTCCGCTGCTGCCGCCCGTGACGACCGCGACCTTTCCATGCAGTTGCGACATATTCGTGCTCCGATGCTTGAGTCATCAAATATACAGCGTATATCTGTGATCAATAACGCACCTGAGATCGCGTAGGTATACCGAAGGAAACCGAGATGCCCGTACTTCTCGTCGAGGCTGAGGCGACCCGTCCTGTCCTCGATCAGATCGCGGACAAGTGGTCAGTGATGATCCTAGGGGTGATCTGCACGCAGCCTGCGCGCTTCAACGCTATCAAGCGGCGGCTCGGCGGCATTACGCACAAGGCGCTGACCCAGGCGCTACGGCGCCTGGAACGCAACGGCCTGGTCAGTCGGCGCGTGATCACCGCGTCGCCGGTTGCGGTCCGAGTACTCGATCACGCCGCTGGGTTGCACCCTACAGCAGCCTTTCGCAGCACTCTACGCCTGGGCCGTCGAGCATGTGCCCGACATCCAGCGGGCGCAGGTAGCCTTTGATGCATGTGTGGACGGCTCCCTCGACGCAAGGGTTTTTGACGTTCGGCGCCGCGGTCGGGTGCGGTCATGTGTCCGGCCTGTTTCTTCGGTTCATGACCGCTGGCCCTGATGCAATCCGCAGCTTGGCTCCCAATCACTTTCACGCTCTTTGCTGAGCCATGCATTTCGCGGGTTCTGCCAAGCCCCGGGTTCGACCGGTTTGCCATCACGTCGTTGTCACACTCGCACTCCGTCGGCTGACGCCGTGGCCGACGAAGATCTCTCTAGTTCGTCAGGCTGCTGCGTGGGCCGGGGCCCGGTAGCTCGCGCCTCTGGCTAGCAATGCCCAGACGATGCGGGCCGTCTTGTTGGCCTGCGCCACGGACGCAAGCCGCGCCGGGCGGCGGTCGAGCACGCCGCGCAGCCAGGCTGTTTGCGCCGTGATCTTGGTGCGGACCTGGCGGATCACAGAGGTCGCGCCCAAAACGAGAAGTCGCCGCAGGTATTGATCTCCTTGTTTGGAGATGCCGCCCTGACGTTCTTTGCCGCCGCTGCTGTTCTGCTTGGGCACGAGCCCGATCCAGGCCGCGAACTGCCGGGCTGAGTGGAACTGCGTGGGGTCGGTGACGGTCGCCACGATCGCAGACGCGGTAATCGGCCCGATGCCGGGGATGCTGGCGAGCCGGCGGCTTGCCTCGTTGTCCTTGTGCCAGGTCAGAATCGCCGCCTCGATCTCCTTCACCCGCTCGCCCAGCGCCTCCAGCTCCGACGCCAGACCACGAAGCGCATATCGGGCCAGCTTCGGCAACTTGGCGTCATCTTCGCCCAGAAGAGCCGCGACAAGGTCCCCCACGCGGCTGATGCCCTGGGGAGCGACGACGCCCAGCTCGGCCATGTGTCCGCGTAGAGCGTTGACCAGCGCGGTCCGCTGTCGCACCAGCAAGTCGCGGGTCCGGTATAGCATCAGCACCGCCTGCTGCTCGGCCGATTTGACCGGCACGAACCGCATCGTCGGCCGGGTCACGGCTTCGCAGATCGCTTCGGCGTCAGCTGCGTCGGTCTTGCCGCGTTTGACGTAGGGCTTTACGTAGCTGGCCGGCATTAGCCGCACCTCGTGACCCAGCGCCCTGATCTCGCGTGCCCAGTGATGGGCAGTCCCGCATGCCTCGATGCCCACAAGGCACGGTCCCAGGCCTTTGAAAAACTCAAGCACTTCCCCGCGCTGCAGCTTGCGACGCAGCACCGCCTTGCCGCCGGCATCGACGCCGTGCGCTTGGAACAGGCGCTTGGCGATGTCCAAGCCGATCGTGGTAATCTCCATGGTGGGCGGCTCCTTTTAGCTCGTTGCACTCAACAGCCACGAGCTTGGCACACGATGCCGAACAGGAGCCGTCCACCGCATCATTTTCGGCTCCGCTGCTTCCGGACCCCCAAGCCGGACCTGCGGCACGACTTGGGGACCCTGCCTCACTCGGAACGCGCAATTACGTCGCGGAGTAGCGCCCTGGCAGAGCCGCAATGTTCGCAGCGAGGGTGGCGACGAAGGCATCCAGTTCGTCCACTGGCAGCGCGCGATTGAGCCAGCCATAGCGTTCGGCTGTTTTGGCGTCGTATAGGTCGGCACCCAGGATCACCTCAAGCACCCGGCCACGCGGCATGCGCTGGCTGAGATACTGGGTCGCCCCACCGCCGGGGATGATGCCCATCTGCGCTTCGCACTGGGCAAGACCAGCTCGACCCTCCGCGCCGAAGGCCATGTCGGCCGCCGCAACGAACTCGGCGCCTCCTCCACGTGCGAGCCCGGCTAGCTTGACGATCGTGATCTGCGGCTGGGCGCGCAGGACTTCGGCGAACGCCTGAAACGGGTTGAGACCTTCCGGAATGCCGCGCTGTAGCTCCTCCAAAGCGCCGGGCTGCTCACCTAGGGTCCGTTCGCATTTCGCGACTTGAGTCGGTCACGGGAAGCCTGGTTTGGTTGGTCTTCTGAGCGGAGAGACGATGCAAGTCCTGACGGATGCCCAATGGACGAAGTTCGAAGCAGCTATCGCGGCGGCTGAAATTCGTGGAGCCCGTCCGCGGACCGAAGATCGCCGCACGATCGAGGCGATCATCTGGCGGCTCGACAACGGGGCAAAATGGCGTTCGATCCCAGCCGAGCTGGGCGACTGGCATCATGCCTACCTCCGCTTCCGCCGGTGGGCTGTGCGTGGCGTGTGGGACAAGATCATGGCTCACTTGGTGGCGCAGGGAGAGCCGAAGTTGGCGTTTGCCTGCATCGACGGCACGATCGCTCGCGCTCATCAGAAGGCCTCCGGTGCGCGACCCGGCAAAGCCTTGGGCAAAGACCGGGATTGAGTCTGCGACTCACTCGCGATCTAGCCGACAAAGGCGAGGCGCTGGGCCGATCGCGGGGTGGGCTTGGCACCAAGATCGTCGGTGTCTGCGATGCGGCCGGACGGCTGGTAGACTTCCTGCTGGCACCTGGCCAGGCCCATGAACTGGCACCGTCCCTGACACTCCTGCACCGGTTGCCGGAGGCGCCCTCGTGGGTGCTGGCCGACATGGCTTGCGACGCTCGGGCCTTCCGCTCGGATGTGCGTGCCATGGGCGCCATTCCTGTGGTGCCATCGCGCCGCGGGACCAAGCAACCGGAGCCGTGTCCCGACTACATCTATCGGCACCGCAACCTGATCGAACGCTGCTGGTCGCGGTTGAAGGAGCGGCGCGCCATCGCAACCCGATACGACAAGACCGCGACATCCTACGCCGCCGGCGTTGCAATTGCCGCATCACTGGACTGGATCAAGGGCCTGCTTCGGTAAGCACCGAAATGCGAACGGACCCTCGCCCCCTTGCAGCCGTCCCAAGCCGCTCATGGCAACTGTCAGGGGCCACAACTACGCTCAGAAAACGAAAAGCCGTCTGACGCCTCTCAAATCGCAAGCGCAGGCGTCGACCCTAGACCGACCATGAAATCACGCCCAAACCCACTCCGACAGGCTGCTAGACGCACGGTTCCAGAAGGCTGACGAAGCGATCGGCGAGGCGACAGAACGCATTCCCGGGCGTACGCCGGGCAAGAGCGTGATGGAAGAGCTGGGTCAGAAGGTTGCCGAAATCTTCAACAAAGCCATCGAGCGCGTGCGGGCGATGTTTGGTCGTGAGGCGGCTCCAGAGACGCGCGCATCAGCGTCGCCAGGGATGTCTCCGTAGCGCCTTGTTTCCAGTGCCATCGCTCGCAATGGGGCATCGCATCCTACGAGGGCCATGAACCTTCATGCGATTGCGTCCGTCAAGCTGGTGTAAAATCCGGTGTAGTTGAGGTGGCCATTGGTCAGGCGGCTATGGTGGCGATCTCATTGGGTATAGCGTCGATAGTCGGCGGTATGAGTTCGGCCATGGCCTCGGTCTGCATGTAGCGGTGCTGGAGTTGCCACTCGTCGTTGGCCTCCAGCAGCACCGCGCCAATCAGCCTGATGATAGCGCCCTCGTTTGGAACGATGCCGACGACGTCGGCCCGGCGTTTGACCTCCTTGTTAAGCCGTTCGATCGGGTTGGTGCTGTGGATCTTCACCCGGTGCTGGGCGGGGAAGTTCATGTAGGCCAGCACGTCGGCCTCGCTCTCGTCGATGAACGCACCGAGCTTCGGCCATTTGTCGCGGAGTTGGTCGGCGACGTGACGCATGGTCTGGGTGGCGTTCTGATGGTCCAACTGGGTGAATGCCTGGCGAAGAGCGGCCGATACCATGTTCTGCTGGCCTTTCGGCACGTAGGCCTGTGCATTGCGCATCCAGTGAACGCGGCATCTTTGCCACGTGGAGCCCAGCACCCGGCGGATCGCAGCCTTCAGGCCTTCGTGCGCGTCTGAGATGACGAGCTTGGTGCCGCGCAGGCCCCGCTTGACCAGGCTCTTGAGGAACGTCGACCAGAACATCTCCGCCTCCGAAGGCCCGATGTGCAGGCCAACAATCTCGCGCTTGCCCTCGGTGTTCACGGCCACAGCGATTATCACCGCCACCGTCCTGATCTGCCCACCCTCACGCTGCTTGAGGTAGGTGGCATCCAGCCAGAGATAAGGCCAATCGCCGACAAGAGGGCGTTCGAGAAAGGCATTCACCCGATCGTCGATGTCCTTGCACAGCTTGCTCACCGTGCTCTTGCTGATCCCTGCCAGGCCCATCGCCTGCACCAGGTCATCCACCCGCCGCGTCGACACGCCGCCGATCCACGCTTCCTGGATTACCGCCACCAGGGCCTTCTCGGACGTCTTGCGGGGCTCCAGAAACGGCGGGAAGTAGCTGCCCTGGCGCAGCTTGGGGATGCGGAGCTGCAGGCTGCCCAGCCGCGTGTCCAGCGTCCGGTCGCGGTAGCCGTTGCGATAGGTCGCCCGCTCGGCCGTGCGCTCGTGCCGTCCGGCGCCGATCAGCCCCTCTACGTCCGTCTCCATCAGCAACTGCACCACAGCCTCCGCCACACTGCGCAGGAAGTCGCCATCTCCGGCTTTCGCCAGCAGCTCGGCCAACGGTAGTCTGTCCTCGGTCATCGGGTCCTCGTCGGTTCAGGTTAGAGCCTCGCAACTCCACCTTAGCCAGCCGATCCGATGACCACCTCCGCCTACACCGCCGACGTCAGCGAAATTCCACCACGAGCACGGACGCTATCTTACCAAAATCTGGGCAAACCGGCGATTGAACTGCCGCTCACGGCCGATCAGCAACCTGTCCACCGCCGTGCTCATGTTGTCGTAGATGCCGCGCTGGCAGGTGCCCTTGTAGAACGAGAATGCCTTGTCGTGGGCGTCGAACACCATCTCCTGCGCCTGCCGCGGATAGGCACGCACGAACGGCATCCGGCTATGGCAAAGCCTAACCTGGGCTACCTGCACGACGGTGGTGGTGCCGCGCAGAACCACCACCTCAGTGGACCAGTCGAACTGGTAGCCCTCGCCGGGTGCAAAGCTTAGCGGTATGTAGGCATCCGACGAACCGGTGCCCCGCTTGCGCTGCCGGGCCTGGGCGTAGCGGCGCACGGTGTCGTAGCCGCCCTCAAAGCCCTCAGACCGCAGATCCTCATAAATCCGCATCAAGTCGAGCCGCTCACGGCTGGACAGCCGGTCGTTGGCGGCAAGCCGCCGGTCCAGCGTCTCGGTCCAGGCACCGAGCTTGGGCCGCGGCTGCACCGCACGCTCATACGAAAACGCAGTCTCTCCCGAGCGCAGCACCCGCCGCACCGTGTTGCGGGCCAGGTCGAACTCCCGGGTGATCTGCTTGATCGACTTGCCGTCGACAAAATGCGCCCGCCTGATCCGCGCAATCGTATCCACAACCAACATCTTCCCCACCACCCATCTGCATGGGCGGCATCATCACAGATCGAAGGGGTCAGTTTTGGACGCCGATCACCCTACTCACGGGGTCAATTTTCCACGCTGTTCCACAGACGGGGCGTCATTGGCAGCGGCAACGGCGCGCCAAGCCGCCACCTGTCGAGGCGGCGCAGGATGTTGACCATTTCCGAGTCGATTACCGGGAGGGCATTGCCATCGGCGTAGGTCGTGGCACTGCGAAACCGCAGCACCGGCCGATACCCCTGGGCGGGAGTGAAGACGTTGACGGTGACCCAGTAGCCGAAAGGGGCGGTTTCGGTCGGCTCCACGGCGATGATATCGCCCGCGAGCGGCCCGGCCGGCACCAAGCGCACGTCCTGGTTGTTGTTCGTGCCGGTCCAGTGCTCGTAGGCCTTCACGAAGCGGTCCGGGCCGCGCCGGTAGGCCATCACCTGGGTGAGCACGAGCCGGTCGCCGTCGCCACTGGGCAGGCTGGCCGTCACGAGCAGCAGGAGCGGCTGCCCGGTCGTCCCGTGGGAGCGGACGACCGCGAGCTTGTCGAGGGAGTGAGGTTCGGAGAATGCGGGAACGTCCGACGTATCGAACAGCTTCGATTGGAGTTGTGGATCACAGGGTCCGTCGGTCCTGTGGAGGCAGATCGTCACGGTGCCGTCTTCCGGCCCCAACGGATCCGGGATGGGTGCCGCCTGCGTCGCAGTGACTTGCCAGGCCGAGCGCGTCCTGAACGGCCTGGACAGATCGAGCGCGGCAATCTCGCCCGGAGACGGCGCCGGCTCTGCCGCGGCCAGCCGGGTGACGGAGACGCCCAGCAGCAACGCGGCGGCTGCCAGGCGTCGGGCCTGCGGCACCTTGGGCCGGATTGACCGGACCCGACTCAAGCCTCCGTCGCGCGGCCTGCTCACCATCGCCCCGCTCGAAAGGCGGCCCGCAGACCGTAGAACGGGAACAATGTGAAGCCGCCACCAATCCAGAGCAGGCCCAGCACGTCGCTCCAGTTGGCCCAGAACGTGTCGGCACGCGCCGTCCCCGCCGGGTCCGCAGCGAGGTACGCCACCGGCACGGCCACGCCGAGCACCCGGGAGATGTCGCCGTTCTGGGTGAACTCGACCTCGGTGCCCTCGGCGGTGGTGAACCGGATGCGTGGATGGTCCTGCGGGTCTGCGATCGTGCCGGTCGTGTGGTCGGCCCGGCGCAGGAAGTCCGCCGTCCGGTGACCTTCGACCAGCGCGCCGGCCAGCACGCCGCATCCGATAAGCCAAAGCAGGACCGTGGCGGCAGTCCAGCGCCGCGGCGGAGTCGGCGGACGCATCGCATCCCAGGGTGAGGCAAGCCTCTTGCTCTGTGGCTGCGTGCGCATCGTCCGGCGCAATCCAGCGGTCAGCATGGCCGCGACGAGCGCGCATGCCAGCCATAGCTCCACCCATCGCTCATAAAGGACCGCGTCGTCCACCTCCTCACCCTCGAGGCCGAACAGGCGCACCAGGAGGTCGGCCGTCGGAAGCCGCATGGTCGTCGACGCCAGCATTGCGTTCAGCACGGTCGCAGCGACGGTGATGCCGAGCAGGATCATAGCTGCGGTGAGCATCCCCTGCCGCCTCCGCAGCTCCGCCCTGAACGACGCGCCGATCATGGCCAACATCGCGGTGCCGGCCAGGATACCGGCCCCGGCCGGCCCGAAGGCCGGCGGGTCCGGAAATAGGGCGACGAAAGGCGCTGCCGCAAGTGCGAACAGGCCGGCAACGGCAGCCGTTTCGAACCACCGCCTCACCGCCGCTTCTTGCGCCGGGCGGCGGCAGGAGGCGATTTCACCGCGGCCTGCATCCCGGCCACCAGCGGCCACCGCGCCTGCCAAGGCAGCAGCGCCAGTAGCAGCAGCGGCGACAGCAGGACTGGCAGCGCCATCAGGAACGTCGCCACCCCGGCCAAGCCATCCAGGCCGAGAACGCCGGTCGCGAACCGCGCGGCGGGGCCGGTGCGCGTGTCGGCCATGAGGATGGACGCCACGAGGCTCAGCCCGACCCAACCGGCCACGATGCTGAACCCGCGGCCACGCAGCCGGGCCTCCGCTGTCCAATGGACCGGGGGTGCAGGCGGTGCCGACGGGGCTTCAAGGCCGAGAGCACGGCGGACAACCCACGCAATCAGCGCAAGCGCGGCGGTCAGGAGGCCGGCCAGCCAGTACACGCTGCCCGCCAGCAAGGCCACGGCCAGCAGTGAAGCCCCTCCGAGCGGCGGCGGGCTGACCAGCACCTCGACGAATCGAAACGCCGCGACACCGAAACTGACCAGGGCGGCCTGGGGCAGCAGGCGTATCCACGCCGCGATCCCGTGGGTGGCCGGCTGGCGGCGCGGCCGCGTCACGGTGCCACCAGGCTCATTCCGCGCCGGGCGGGGTTGGATGTTGGCGCCGGGCGAGCTCGGCCCGGGCCAGGGCTGCGCTGCGATAGCGGTGCAGAAGGTTGAGGTAGGCTTGCGGCTTCATGCCGCGCGGGGTCAGTCCCGACAGCACCAGGGCGTTGCGCCGCCGGCGCGTCCATAGCCGCCAGATACGGCCGGTGCGGGCCGGTAATGGCTGATCCGGCGCGAGGGTCAGGAT
This sequence comes from Acetobacteraceae bacterium, assembly GCA_965198565.1. Classification (GTDB taxonomy): domain Bacteria; phylum Pseudomonadota; class Alphaproteobacteria; order Acetobacterales; family Acetobacteraceae; genus LMUY01. The sequence goes on from OZ240665.1 coordinate 1,358,036, forward strand.
CGTGGTCACGCCGCGGCCGGCCGCGACCGTCACGCCCGTCACCGCCAGCCAGGGCACGGCGCCTTCGAAACCGGGGGAGCGGAAGCCGTCCGGCGTCAGCACCAGGAACGGCGCGCGGTTGCGGGCGAAGCGCACCAGGCCAACGCATGCGGCCACCCCAGCCAACACAAAGGCCACCGCACCCCAAAACAGCACCGGATCCGTGCCGTCGCCCGTCTCGGGCGACCCGTCCCTCAGGAGCCACACCAGTCCCGCGCCGACAAGAAGACAGAACAAGGCGGTGACGCTGAGCGTGGCCAGGATATACCAGCGGGATTCGTGCAGCGCCACGGGCGCTTCCGCGACCGCGCTTGCCGCGGCCGCCGTCCGCGCCAGGTGGTCCCGCTCCTGCGCCACCGCCAGGTCGCGCAGCTGCGCCGTGACGGCCCGGCACAGGCCGGGCCAGTCCGTGAACAACGCCTCCGCGTCCGCCAGCTCGGCAGGATCCGCTGCCCGGGCCGCGCGGGCGAGCAGGTCGTCATCGACGGCGATGCCGGCGGCCTCGATCCGCTGCGCGGTCGGTGGGTGGGTGTCCGCCGGGTGCGGTTGACGATCCGAAAGGTGGCGGCCTGGCTCGATGAAGCCTTGCTGCGCGGCGATGTGGAGGGTCTGCTCCACGAAGTCGGCTGGCGCGCCGGCCGGGTTCTCGGCCATGGCCCGCAGCTGCGCGTCCACGATCTCACTGACCACGGCCGTACGGAGCAGGGAGGTCGCCAAAGCGTCAGGCTGCTCGGTCGCCAGCGCGCTCTTGTCCGCCTCCAGCTCCCGAAGGCGGCTCCAGTGCTTGACCGCCCGGTCGAAGCGGTCGAGCACGTAACCGCCGAGCGACGAGGCGGGGCGCAGCATCCGGTCCACGATCGGCATGCTGCCCGCCCGGCCGGCGACCGCGGCCGTGCTGTGCTGCAGAGCCGCGTAAACCGGCTGAAACCGCATGCTGTAGGCCGTATCTTCGCCGGAGAAGTGCGCGAGCTCGTGGGCCAGGATCACGCGCGTCTCCGCCCGGCTGAGCACGGCCAAATGCGGCAGCGATACATGCAAGGTGCGCCCCCTTATGACCGCGTCCGACGATGGAAGCGCCTGCGGGTAGGAGGTCACGAAGAAGCCCGCGACCGCCCCCGCCACCACGGTCTCCGGCACGGCCGCTTCCTGGTCGCGTGCCAGGTGGCGCATCAGGGCAAACAGGCCCGGTGCCGCCGCTTCGGCAAGCGGGATGCCGAGCAGCCGCGCCGGACGCGGCTTGAACAGGCCGAAGGCGCGCCGCAGCTGCTGGATCGACCCGAAGGCGCCCCATAAGGCCAGCCCCGCCGCGGCGAGCCCGGCGGCCACCAGCTTCAACTCGTTGCCTGAGACCGTGCCGAGGAACCACAGGCCGCCGCACTCGAAAACGACGGCGCCGAACAGCGCCAACGCGACGCCAGCGGTCTGCAGGCCCAGCACGAAGGGAATGGCGCGGCGCACCCGCTCGAAGGCGCGGACCAGCGCGGTGCGAGACCGCATGCTGCCTCGCGCTGCGATGGCGACTATGCCGAGGCCGGTCAGACCGGCGACGAGGGCGACCAGGCCGGCCGCGATGGTCAGCCAGGCGAATGGCCGCCGGGCTGTAGAGACCCAGAGATCGGTGGCGAGCTCGCCTTGGTGGTCGGCCATCATCGTCGCCGCGAGCGGGGCGGCGTAGGCCTGGTTGTCGCCGCGAAACTGTATCGTCGCTTGTGGATCAGTCCTGGCCAGCGTCTGCAGACTGTCGAGTTGGATGGCGGCGCGATCATGGTCATGGGCGAGTTCGCTGGTCGTGGAATTGCCGCGGACCACCTCCCATCCGCCGAACACGACGAACGCAGCCGGCAAGAGCAGGATCGAGATTACGCGAGCAGATAATCCTGTCGCACCTGATCGGTTAGCGGACACGAACAACGTCCACGCAAACACCGGAGAGGCTTTTTAGCCAGGCAATCTGCATAAGGGTTGCACTCCAAGCTCCTGTTGAACGCGCTCCAGTTCCGTTTGATTCGCGCAGCGTCAGTTTGACCCAGCCGGCAGCTGCTGCACAGTGAGGGGGATCAGGCTCCGGACATGGGGTTAACTGCCCAAATAGATGCCATACGCCAGGAGTAGGGGTATGGGCAGCAACACCAGGACGAGAGCGGGCCGAGTGTCGCCCGATCGCGAGAGGAGCTGCCCGACCATCAGGCAGGCGGCTGTGGTGACGATGAGGACCAGGGCAATACGGCCGAGCCCAGCGACGAAGTCGCTGTAGGAGGCGTGGGGGTCATCGAAGAACATCGTGCCCAGGATGAGCACGCACAAGATAGCGCCCAGGATCGTGGTGGCGACGACGACGGTGATGATCGTTGCGGTTCTCAGGGACAGGCTTCAGCACTCCTGATCGTCAGGATAGGAGGATTTCTAAACACGGACAGATCGCGTTGTCGATGCTCCGGAGCGGACAGCCATCGGCCGGCCAGGCGGTGCTGTTTGGCGCATGCTGAGCTGGGCTGGCTAGGATGAGGCGCGGCCTCTTCTGGGTGGGACGAAGCGAAAGCAGTCAAAAGTAGGCAAGCGCTAAAAGACAGACGACGGAGGAGGCTAGCTCAATCACCAGCGTGATTGCGATGGTCAGAAGGATGCGGATCGGGCGCGAGGTGCTTGCCCGGGAGGCGCCAAGGTAGGCAGGGATGAGGGCGAAGGGTCCCAGCAAGCTGATGCCCAGGGCTGCGGGCCAGGCCTGGTCGCCTCCGAGGCCCGGGGCGCCGAACATACGGGCTAGACTTGTTGCTGCCTCCAGGACGATCGCGCCGGGCAGTCCCAGGCTGACGAGCCCGGCGACAGCTAAAACGACGGCACCGATCGTCGGCTGAACCAGTCGTTTGCTCGGTCTCACGATGATCGGCTATTGTTCATTGTTCCAGGAGCAGGCTCACACGCGACGGAACACGTGACAACACCGGCCCGGAAAATGGGCAGTGGGTCGAAGGACGGCCGGAGTGTTGAAGGAGGCGCCCGCCTGCGCTGCTGGACGGCTTTCTCAAGCGCTATGGCCATGCCTAGAACGCGACGTTCTCACACAGCCTCAGTCGACAGCAGTGGAGCAGGGGGATCGGCTGCCGATGTCCGCTTTCCCCAGCTTCCTTCTCCGAACCGGACAGGCCGCTTCCGGCCCAAAATCCGACCCGCGGGACCGACTGGGTCATCTCAAAACCTCGGCTTGTAAGCTGTAGCTTGTGCTCCGTCCACCGGCAGCATCCTGCACCAGTAGTCCGCGTCCAGTGAGATCGCCGATATCGCGCAGGGCGGTGTCCTGCGAGCATTTGTTGATCTTCGCCCATTTCGAGCTGGTCAGCTTGCCCTCAAACCCGTCCAACAGGCGGTTCAGCATTGCCCGCTGGCGCTGGTTGATCGATACGTCAGCCATCTCCTCCCAGAACCGCCTCTTCCGGATAGTGGCGGCAAGGATGTTATCTGCATCGGATAAAGCTTGGTCCAGCACGGTCAAGAACCAAGCCAACCGAGCCGTTATGTCCAAATCCCCCTTCTGGGTAGCCTCGAGAGTGGCATAGTAGGCGGGCCGCTCCAGTCGCAGCCGGGCCGACATGCTGTAGCAGCGCTGCCCGGTGCCCTCGGACCGGGCAAGCATCATGTCAGCGATGGCACGGCCGATGCGCCCGTTTCCATCATCGAACGGATGAATGGTCACGAACCAGATGTGAGCCAGAGCGGCTTTCAGGACGATATCTGTCTTATCTGCCGGATCATTAAGCCAGCGTAGGAAGCGGTCCATCTCCGCGGGCACGTCCTGCGCATGGGGTGCCTCGAAGTGCACGGTTTCTCTACCGGGTTGGCCCGACGTCACGATCATCCGGCCATGCTCGTCGGTCCGCCATCCGCCGACCTTGATCGGATGGCGATCGCGGCTCTCGCTGGGAAACAGTGCGGTGTGCCATCCGAATAAACGCTCGACCGTCAAGGCCTGGTCGTAGCGCTGGGTGGCATCGAGCACGACAGCGGCGATCGCATCCGCCTTTTTGTCAAAGGGACGCGATCCGCCCTGCTCCATTCCAAGCCGCCGTGCGAGCGATGATCGGACGTCATCGTAGTCTAGGAGCTCGCCCTCGATCTCGCTGGTCTTGAGAGCGTCTCGAGTTAGCGTCTGCAGTGTTGTCTCAGCACGTAGATTGATGCCCATCGACTCAATGCGTCCGAGCAAACGCCCTTGATGGTGACGGACGGCGGCAAGCTGGTCGGAGATGGCCGCGCTATTCCAACGGAACCTGGGCCAGTCTGCACGTTCGTATATATACGTTATTCGCCGCTTCATATGCGGTGATTAGCCAACTCTTTCACCGCATTCAAGGCTACATTACGTGGTAACGCCCGCAAGTTCGATGTCCGCTTCCTGCCTCAGCGTGCTCTGAAGCGGTCAGGCCGGAATCGGCCAGCCAGCCTGCTTGAAAGTGTACAGTGCGCGGCTTGGCGAGCATCGTGAGCTTACACGTGGGCGCCGAGCTGCATAGCTTGAGCCTCGACCAGGCCGGGGTCATTACCCGGCGCAAATGCGGCGCCCGTGATGCCCCTGGTTTGTCGGTAAACGGCCGAGATGCTTCCAGGCCCGCCTCCGGTATGACCGACGTATTCGCCCGGCGGCTCCCCTTCTCCCATCATCAACCCGAGCCCGTACCGCGCAGTCGTCCAGGGACGCCCGGTCATCGCTCCCCCGACCAGATGGCCGTCCTGCATCGCACCCATGAGGTCGGGAGGTAGGAGATCGCCAGCGAGAAGGCGGTGTAGAAAAAGCGCGGCGGCGCTCGGCGTGCCGACCAGCAGCCCGTGATACACCCACGCCGGATGGTAACGCCGGGCGTTGCCCCACGCCGTCGCGTCGAGATCGGCTGGTTCCCGTGCGACGGCAACACCCGAGATGCCGAGCGGCGTGAAGGCAAGATGCTGCAAGGCTGGACCCAGCGGCAGGCCGATCGCGGTCTCGATCAGGTCGCGCACCAAGAGGTAGCCGAGGTTCGAGTAGCCCCAGCCGTGTCCCGGCTCGTACGCCAGGCTTTCAGCATCAACGTGCCGCAGCATCTCCTCCACAGACCAGGGGAGCCCACCAGCCGCAACAGCGGCGTGGTAAGCCGGCAGCGTGCCATAGCAGCGCAACCCGGCCCTATGTCCCAGGAGTTGGCGCAACGTGAACGGCTTGCTGGAGACCGGCTCGTCGAGAGACAGGCGGTTCTGGGCCACGAGGGCCAGCGCGGCGCTCGCGATCACGGTTTTCCCGAAGCTCCACCACGGCACCGGCTGACGGGCATCCGCACGGACATCGCCTCTTTCCACGACGGCGGTGACGAGCTGCCCCGGCGAGGTGGTCCGTCCGGATGTCACGGCTGCGCCGGAACGAAGACCTTGCCCGACCCGGCGCAGGCTGGGTCGGGCCACACGTCGGGCTGCGCAACGAACGCTGCGACAAGCGTATCGGCGCAGGTGCTGAAATGCCGGACGCTGTGCCCGATTCCGGTGAACAGGACCCATCGTGTCTTTGGACCGATCCGGTCTGCCACCCGGCGGCTTTGTTCGGGCGTGATGTTGGGATCGAACTGCCCGGCAAGGACGAGGGTCGGAACAGCCGTGTCGTGCGGCACCTCGGGCTCGAGCCCGGGTGCCGACCAAGCGGCGCAGACACCCGCCGGCATCAGCGCGAGATCGAGGGGGCTCGCATCCGGCGATGCCGGCTCACGCCAGCGCGGACGATCGCGGCACTCGACGGCGACGAACGCACCCTCGTTGCCGTTCTGCTCGGCGCCCTCCAGAAGCGTGGCCAAAGCCGAGCCGGCCGGTTCCAGGTTGCGGTCCCAAGTTGTGGCGATTAAGCGCGGCAGGCGAGAGTAGGTCGGGGGATAGTAGACGAGCCGGCCGACCAACTCGTCGAACAGCGACGGCGTGAGGCGCACGCGGTCGCCGGGCACGTGTAGGGCCGGGGGCAGGGCAACGAAAGGCGCGTCCTGCTCCAGCCGGGTTCGGACGTCGCGGTACAGCCCGGCCAGGTCCGGGTAGGCGACGCTGCAAGCTGGTTCGGCCGCGCAGCTTGCAAACAGTGCGTTTCGTGCCGCCGCTACCCGAGCGGACCATGCCATGCCGAAGAAGGCGTCTGGTGGGTTGAGGCTGTCGAGGACGGCCGAGCGGATGTTTTCCGGGTGTCGTGCGAGCAGGGTCATCGCGACGGTGGTGCCATAGCTTTCGCCCACGACGTTCCACTTAGCTATGCCGAGCGCGCGCCTTACCGACTCGAAGTCTTCGATCGTGGTCGCCGTGCCGAAATCGTCTGGGTCTACGCCGTTGGCCAGGATTTCGCCGTGGCAGGCTGCGTGAGCGGCACGTTCGGCGGCCAGGGTGTCGAGGGTTGGTTCGGCCACCACGGCCAGCATGGCGCCGACGAGCGTGTCCTGGAGGTCGGGGCAGAGACGGGGCTCCGAGCGGCCCGTGCCACGTTGATCGACCAGGATGAGATCGCGGCCAGCAGCATAGGGATGGCGCGCCTGGAACCCGGCGTAGATGGTCAGCGCAGCGCCGGGTCCGCCGCTGATGTAGACGACCGGATCGGGCTGGGCGGGCTGCTGCGCACTTGCGATGACGACTACCGCAATGGTGAAGGTCGGTCCGTTCGGGTTGGCGTAGTTGCGTGGCACACGAACGACACCGCAACGGAGGCGACGCAGCACATCGGCAACATCGGGTAGCTTGCCGCACGGAGTTGGCTCGAAGCTCGGCTCACCTGCGGCGTGTGCCGGCGCGGCGAGGGGCTGCAACGTGAGCACGCCACCTATCATGGCGAGAAGAGCGCACGCGATGCGTCTAAGCTTAGTGATCTGTTGAATTGTCAAACAGGCACCCTCTTCCAATCACTGTCTTAGTGGGACACCAGCGGCCCGTGTTGCCGGCCGGCTGACGTCTGCTTTTCGACTCTACTCGCTCCAAAGCGGAACGGCAGCTGTCGGCCCAGAAATTGCCAAGCTGGGCAACGCCTACCTACGCTTCCCTAGCTGAAGCTTCCGGAGCGCTCGTTTCCTCAACTGGGTCGGTCGCAACCTCTGAACTATCTGCGGTCTCCGGTGGGGGCTCCTTGGCGCGGTCCCGGGCGGCGCTCAGATAGCCGAATACCAGCGGATCATGGCCGTCGAAAATCAGGTGGTATTCCGCACCCATGGCGGCGTGAGACGCCTGGTCGACCTTGCCGAGCTTCTGGATGACCCAGCCTTCGCCCCGATCGACGGACGTGGGTGGCAGGCTGATGATGTGACTGGGCGCGCGCTTCTCGTCACGGCCGCGGCCTGGACCACCGTGGCCCCCCTTTCCGCTACCTTTCCGTTCCCGGCTGTTCATGTCGAACTGCGCCGGGGCGCCCGTTTTCGTCTTGGGCGTACCAGGTATCTTAGCCATGAAGGCCTCCTACTCAGCCAGGGTGAAGCGGCCATTTAGCGGACTCTAGCAGGGCCGCATACAGATTATACAGTTCCGGTGACAGCGGTGTGATCGAAAGAGAGCGTTACCCAAAGGGTGCGGACTACCTCCAGCGGCCTGTGGTGCTCCGGGGCGGGATCATCACGTCCGGTGATGTTTTAGGCTGACAGGCACCGGCGACTTGGTAGACGGGATTTCCGTCAAAAGCACCATTTGCGAGAAGGCTGACGACATCGCCTGTCAATCTAGCGCAGCAGCTTCGTCACTTGCATCGCGTTGTCGGCTACCCCGCCACCTCCTGCACCCCAAGACCTGATGGGGCCTAACCGTCCGGGTTGGGGGCGGGAACAGCTTTCTACCAATCGGCAGTGTATGTCTTCTGTGGATGGCTCCCGCGTTGCAAGTGCGAGTTGCTGATCTCGCGGATATGGTCGGGTGCAGTCTTCTGTTCGGCCTGTTGATGCAGTCGACAAAGGACTGCTGGCCCTGATGGAGTCCGCGAACCGGGTCCCATTCTGCTTCTCAGGCTATGACGCCTTGGACATTCGCTGGGGTGTCCCTGTTCCCGGTCTGACCGGTTTCGCCATCACTGCGCGTCGCGCCCGCAACCTCCTGAAGCTCATCCCTCAGCTAAACCTTGAACGACCTTCTAGGCCGACCGCATTGGCACGTGTCCTGCCTGGTAGACGCCACCACGGGCCATGATCGCCCATACGATCCGCGCCATCTTGTTGGCCATCGCGACGCTCGCCACCCGCACGGGCTTGCGCGCCAGCAGGTTGATGAGGTGCGGATGGACGCTCTCGGGCTTGGCCCTGGCGCCGGAGCAGCGCCGTCGCGCCGATCACCAGCAGCTTGCGCAGGTATTTATCGCCCATCTTGCTGATGCGCCCGAGCCGTTCCTTGCCGCCGCTCGAGTTCTGCAGCGGCATCAGGCCAAGCCAGGCCGCGAACTGTCGGCCCGACCTGAGACCAGGGTCCGTGACGGATGCGGCCAGCGCGGTAGCGCCGATCGGACCGATGCCCGGGATGGTCGCCAGACGCCGCGCCATGTCGTCGCTGCGCTGCAGGGCGGCGAGAGCGCGATCGATCTCGCGCACATGCGCGTGTGTCGGGCTGCTGTTAACCGTCGGAATTTGTCTTTGTGTCACATCGCGCTGCACTTAATCCCGGAAAGCCCTCATTGCGTTTCCAAGATGTGCTGCAGTTTTTGGAAAGCTCGGGTCGATCTGTCTCGCAAGACGCGGACAAAAATTCCTGGGAGTGAGAGGGCAGGCCACTGAACCAGCGCTCCACGCTGTGGATTGCGCTTCCGCCGGCGCCGCGGATCAAGCTGAGCGCGGCCGGCGCGTCGTCGCTGAAGCGTGCCATTGCGGCCAGCAGGATGGTGCGGGCCGTCACAAGGCGCACTGGTTTGGCCTGGATCGGCATTGGGGTCGCCCGAAGCGCACGCACCTCGGGCTGAAGCCGGTGGTGCATAGCCAGGCGGATCTCCGCCGGCTCGGAGCGCATCGCCGCTGCGAGGCGGTGGATGTCGTCGGATGAGAGATCCTGGTCAATGCAGGCCGCCGTCATCTTCGACAGATTGAAATGATGGGCGAGGGTCTGGAGGCTGACGCCGAATTCGGCTCCGATGCGCTTGAGCCACGAGGAGAGCAGTTCGCCTGGAAAGAGCGTTGGAATATAGGGAAGGGGCGCGCACCGAAGCGCGGAGCGCCTCATGCAAATGCGGGGGTCGCCCGGGTCATCGGTCGCCACGATCCGATGGTCTCGTCGTTGATGCATTCGGCTCCAGACGCGATGGCTTGGATTGCCAGGTCATTGAAAAGTCCGAAGAAGCGCGCGGTCAGGCCGTCCGTCACCTGGAGCACGTGGCGGAGCGCGCCGGCTGAAATCTGGCTGGCCGTTTTCAATGGCAGGTGCCGAAGGATGGCCACGACAAGCTCCTGAAATTCCTCATCGCTCTGCCAACGCGGCAAGGCATTTTCCTCCACCCTGCGTGCCAACTGCACGTCGCCGCCGATTGCCTCCCTGGCCTCGGAGATACCGAAGCACACCAGCGAGATTTTCAGTTCGTTGCTCACGTAGCGTAACGTATTAAGTACAACGCGTCGCTCGCGGGGACTGCCAGCAAGGATGTTGTGGACCTCGTCCAGCATGAGGAGCTGGACCTCCATGCGCCTGAGGTTACGAAGAGCCTGAACCTCGAGGTCCATCACGCTCGAGCGCGGTGCAAACGGTACGCCTATCGTCGTGAGAAGGTGTCCGTAGAACCTGCGTTCGGTGGCGTGACTTGCCATCTGCATGGCGAGGACGGGCGTGATGATCCGCCTCTCGGCCGCGTCATACCTCGCCGGGTGAGCGGGCCGGAAGCGCTCCATCAGCATGGTCTTTCCCATCCCGCTATCAGCATAGATAGCGACGCTAGCCATCCTCGTGGTGCGCGGCTTGACCAGCAGTGTCTCGAGCACCTTGAGTGAGAAGCGGGCCCGCGGGTACGTGATCCACCGCTCTTCACGGATGGACTTGATCCGCTGTGCGTCGGTCGTGCTCAGCATGGCGGCGGCTGGAGAAGAGAGGTGAGCATGATCAAGACTCATCCCATGAGCTCCCGCCGTCATCCTGGTTAAGTGCAGCCGCCGCCATATCGATGTCGCGCAGCCGGATCTCGCTTTGCTTCCTTCGCGCCGGCTGGACGGCGTTCGCGGTTCCGGCGCGCCTGAGCCGATACGCGACGCGCGCCATCCTCGATTGCCCGTTGTTCGAGAACCGACGTGAAGATCATGTCCTCGTTGATTTCCTTCCGGCCTGTCTCGCTCAGCCGCTTGGCGGCCGCGTTGCGCTCCCAGAGACTGATTGCCGGCCGCCCCAGTGTCCGGTAGAGCGCCTCGACGAAGTGGCCGTTTGAGCGACGCACGAATATTGTTGACAGGTCCCTCGGATCATATCGGACCTTCACGCCCTCGCTCATGCGGCCGATGTCCTGTGACAGCGCCGGAGACCAGTAGCGGATCCCGAACAGGTGAATGCCGTCTCTACGCAGAAGACGCCGGTACTCGGGCAGGAAGGCGGCCCAGAAAGCCAGCCGGTCTTGCGGCAGGCGCAGTGGCGTTGCCCCGGCGAGCTCGCGCCAGAGAGCAATCGGCGGTCGGTTCAGACTGGAATGGATCTTGTGGTGGTACTTGCCGACGATCTCCAGCAGCATCCAGCGCTCGAGCTCGCGCATCGTCAGGGTCGCACTTGCCTGAGCGTCGCGGCCCTGGCGATCCGCAACGGAACTGCCGGTGCTTCCGGGGAGCATGTGGACGGCGCCCATCTGAGTGCCGATCAGGCGCTCGATATGGCCGCCTTAGCGCGGCGTTCCGAGCGGCCGCCAGTCGACCTGGATGCCGTGTTCCTGACATCCGCGTAGAAAGGCCTTGCTATGGAACTCGGACCCGTTGTCGACATGAACGGTTCGCGGCATCCCCAAGGTTGGCCATGAGGCATCAACCTCGATGCCCTCAAGGAGGACGGATTTGTCGAACACTGCGTTCAGAAGACAGAGACCAATGGAGATAACCGACGGCTCGTTCAACGAGAGGTGGTAGCCCACTACCATGCGCGTATGGACGTCGATGGCGAGTGTCAGCCACGGCCATGCCATGCAAAGGCGATCCGCAGTGTCGACGACGAATACATCAACCGGGTGTGGTCGATCTGCACCACGTCCAGCGGCCCCGCTGCGGTGAATTCACCGGGGACCGGCAGAAGCTTCGCCAGCGCGACGTGGTCCTGCCGTCTACGTGCCCGCCTTTCAGCGTCTGTCTTCAGCACGCGGCTGTAGATTGTTCTCCAGTTCGGCGCCGGGATCCCGGTCTCGTGGCACCGCGCCAATACGTTTGACGAGGTCTAACACGCGCGGTCGTTCAGCCCTCAGGTAGAACGCCTCGATCTCATGGGCGATGATCGACTCTCGCCTGGCACCAGCGTCCGGCGCCCGTCGGCCTGCCCGAATGGCCAGGAAGAAGGGTGGACGTCACTTCGGCAGATCGGAAGAGAGCGATGAGGCAGTAGAGGGTCGAGCGGCTGACCCGGAGTTCCATCGCCGCTGCAGTTACGGCCGCTGTTCCGAGGCGTCGTGCGCCCGGCATCAGGAGCGCGCGGATGACGGCTACTCGCTGTTGCGAGACATTCCAGGCGTCCTCGTCGCTGCCGACTTCATCGTCGGTTCCGGCCACCAACCTGCCTGCAACGTTGCAGTGCACCTTGTCCGGGATTAGCTGCAGTTGAGCAAGCACTATTCCAACGATACCGTGCAGTTTTTCTCAGATTCTTTCGTAAGAGGGGCAAAATCCCGGGCGGCTATGCGGCTTGACATCGAAGGCTGACGAGGGGTGGCAGGTGCGGAACTGGCTGACAATGTGGGACTGCCAGCCTGTCGCCGAGATAGTGCCAGAAGGCGATGCGCAGCTTGCTACAGGTCTTAGCCAGGCCGAGAAACGCATCGCGGCAGTCGCGTCCGATGTCGCTGCGGGTGCCGCCGCTGATCTTGCGTTTGGTGACCTGGCATCGGATGTCGTTTTCGGAGCCGTTGGTGTGCAGCGGCAGGTCCGGCCGGTCGAGCACCATCAGCAAGGCGGCTTTGTTGGCGTGCAGCCGCTCGAGCAGCCGGTCCAAGGTGGCAAACCCGGTCTGGCGGCGGAAGATGCGGTCGAAGCGCGCGCGCAGTTCCGTGCGGCGGCGGGGTGTCGGGTCGGCGCGGTAGGCCTTCAGGTCGCTGTAGAACCACCAGATCAACCCGCGGATGTGATCCTGCGCCCTGCGGTGCAGGTCGGTGAACGTGTCGAGCTTGTGCACCAGGCGTTCGGCGTGGACCCAGCATAGCGCGTGGCGGCCCACATCGAACTGGCCCGCACCATCGCTGACGATGACGGTCTCGGGCAGGAAGCCGTGCGCCTTGACGCTGCCCCATAGCGCGCCCTCGGTAGCCAGCCGCACCGGGTCTTGGATGGCTTGTAGCGCGGTGCCGTCGCCCGGCGGGCGCGTCGCGATGCCGTCGCCCGGCGGGCGCGTCGCGATGCCGAGCCGGGCCAGGTGGGCCTGCCATGCCGCGAGGTCGGCGAACTGCGTGTCGGCCTGCTCCGCCAGCAGTGCCACGATCGGGCCGGCCAGGGCTCGGCCACGCATGTAGGCCAGCGCCTCGGCATTGACCACGTAATCGGTGTGGCCGGCCCGCAGCAGGTCGAGGAAGTTCAGCCGGCTCTTGCCGCCGGTGGTGCCGAACCAGGCGAAATGGTCGTTGCCGATCTGCGTGCACACGCCGTTGGCCGCCTTGTGCCGTGCACCGGTGTCGTCCACGCTCAGCCAGGTCGCACTGGTCAGGCCAGTGCGCAGCACATCGCGGGCCTCATGGGTGAAGTCCTCCTGGCCGGCGATCAGCAGGCGCATGACCTGGCGCTTGGACACGCGGGTGCCGATCGCCCGCAATTGCGCCAGCAGCCGCGCCACCGTCACCTGACCCTGATGATGCTGGACCAGCACGAAGCGGCGCAGCTCGGGGCCGAGATGCCCGCGCACCCCCGCCGGCAAGGGCGCCGTGACCGTCTGGCCGTCCGGCGTCAGCCAGCGCTCGCGCCGGTAGCGCACCACATGTGGACGCAGCACCAGGTCCTGCACCACGAAATCCTCATAACCCTTGAAGCGCGAGCCGGCGGGCGCCATCGCTTTGACCACCCGGTCTTCGTGGATGACCCGTTGTGCCGGCTTCGGGCCGCCGCCACGACCGTGCTTGCCCTGACCACCCGTGAGCTTCGGCTGCGTCGCGCGCTCCATCCCACTCGGCTTGATCGCCGGACGGCCCGGCCCACCCTTGAGCCGCGCAATCTCGTCACGCTGCGCCGCGACCGTGCGCTCCAATACCGTCACGCGCTCCAGTAGCGCGACGACCAAAGCCTTCAGTTCAGTCGACGACAGCGCGTCCAGATCGGGCGGGCATGACACCCCCGCATAGATTCAGAACCAACCGCGTCGCCGCCAGCAAAATCCGTCAGGGCGCCCGGAGTTTTGCCCCTCTTACCCTATCTATTACGATGAAGAAAGTTTTGTCGTGTTGGCGCTGACCCTCATTGGCATCGGCGTTGATCGGGTCGGCCAAGGAGGGCGATGGTGGGCGATCCAGAGTTAGTTGAGTTGGACGAGCCGCAGGCCCGCGCTATCGCGCTGGCAGCGCGGCACGTGAACCCCTCCACGCCGGTCGCCATCCCGGATGGTGTCCTGCTGCGCGCGCTGCGGACCGGCGTCGCGCCTCTCGGCTACGAGCACCATCTGTTCGCCGTCCTGGCCGAGACCGACACTGCGACGTTGGCCGACCTGGCGATCTCCGACGCGGTCGGCTACGGCCAGCTTGCCGAGCTGGCCGGTCGGCTACTCCACGAGGGGCATCCGACGAGGTCGTGGTTGGATGGGCGCCGATAGCTAGCAATGGGAGCGCCTCCTGGAGGCGGCGGTGCTGGCGAGCCTCCGCGACGAGGAAGGACTGGGCCCGGCCGCCATGGCGCGCCGGCTCGGCATCGGCCGGTCCAGCGTCTACCGGTGCTCGGCAAGCCGTGATACCAGGCCCGTAATCAGCCGGTGACGGGTGCGCGAGTGCGGTCCGCATCGCGTCCATCACCGACCAGCCTGCGGTCCCTTCGGGCTGACTGACCACGGAGCGTGGACGCAGGTCTGAGTAGAGCCGCTGAGATCTCGAAGGACGGCTAGACGACGACGCGCGGTCCGGAGACGGACAGTTGTTGACAGATTCGAGGTTCAATCACGCTATCCCTGCTATTCGCTTTTGACAAATCAGCTCTTCTCTCTCTGTCTCTGTCTCTGTTGACACTCGAATTGTGCATAAGGCGGTTTCAGCACGGGAGCGACGCGCGCGCTCGAGGCCATGGGAAGGACGTCCCGCTTGACCGCCATCAACCATCAACCATTGGCCGATGGCGGTGACGTTCCACAAGCTGAACCATCCGGACGCGATCCACCTCTGCCAGGATCTCGGCACAGTAAAACCATCGGCGGCAGTGCCGGAAGGTAAGTTGGATTTGCTACTGGCTTCGCCATCCTGCGCTCACCACAGCAGGGCGCGGGGTGGCAAGCCAGTATCCGACCAACAACGGAGGGATCCATGCACGTCATCCCTTGGCTGACTGAACTTCGTGTCGCCAGGCTGATCGTCGAGAACGTGGTCGAAATCATGGACTGGGACCCGGTCAACCTGAAGACTGGTCGTCCCATTGATTCCCGGAAGGGGGAATACGTCCGTTCTTGGGTCAGCGTAATAGAGGGACTGGGTTTCCACGTCGACTTCAGGATACTGAACCGCGCTGACTTCGGGGACCCGACCACGAGGCAGCGCTTCTTCTTGATCGGCCGGTCCGACAAACGGCGGCTGCGCTGGCCGGTTCCCACGCACAGCGCCGACGGGGTGGGCGACCTGTTCGGCGCCGGGGCCAAGAAATGGCGCGCTGCGCGCGAGATCATCGGAACCCGCCGAGATCCCCGACGTCAAGCGACGCTCCGCGCCGAAGGTGAGCGGGGCCATGCAACCACCGAGACCTACATCCTCAACCGCCACGGCGAGAACGGCTCCGTGCGGGCGCACCCGATCGACGAACCCATGCCGACGGCGGACTGCCGGGGAAGCGGCTACCTGGTCGAGGGCCGGGTCGAGCCCTTCATCGCCGTCGTGGCTCACGGGAACGACCGCATCGGCGACGACGCGCGCCGGGTCCGGGACATTGGCGATCGATCGGGCAGCTATTGCTTCTCAAAATTTGGGAACCAAGGCGGCACGGTTGCCTCCGGCGGAGCGAAATCGTACAGCCCGCTGGAATGTCGAGGGGCGGGCTGTGCGGGTTAAGACAGAGGACCGGAGACAGGCGATCATCGAGGTCGCGACGGCGTTGTTCCGGGAGGTTGGCTTCGAGCGGGCCACGATGGCCATGATCTCGCGTCGCCTTGGCGGATCCAAGGGCACGTTGTACGGGTATTTTCAGTCCAAGGAGGAGTTGTTCGAGGTCGCCATGAGCGCGGCTGTCGAAGGACCCGGCGATCAGATCATGGGCCTGCTCAATCCAGCGGCCGACGACCTGCAGCGCGTGCTTGAACGTTTCGGCAACGCCTATCTTGGCTTCATCCTTGGCAACGACGTGCTGGCGATCACCCGCACTGCGGTCGCCGAAGGCGCCAAATCGCCACTGGGCGCGCATTTGTTCGCCCAGGGGCCTGGGCGCGCGATTGCGGCGTTCACCCAGTTTTTCGCTGTGCTGATGAAGCGCGGCCGCCTGCGGGTTGCGCCGGCGCTGACGGTGTCGCTGCAGTTCAAGAGCCTGATCGAGGCGGGCTTCCTGGAGGAGGCGCTGTATGGCGCGGACTTCCAGGTCAGGCGGCGTGAGGCGGTGGCGGCGGCGGTCGACACCTTCCTGCGCGCTTACGGCACGGCAGGCGCGTCGGCGACGCTCAAGAAACCCGTGACGGGCAGAAAACGACTTGATGTAGCGGCTGTCACGACGGACTGAGCCGTTCGGCTGAGTTTGGACGTCGCAGGTTTGCGGTTTGGTGGCCTGGCTGAGCTGGGGCCGGGGCTGCTGCGTTTATCCCATCAAACGGGTTTCTGGCGGGCGCGCAAACAGCGCGTCGAACGGCGACGATTCCGCTTGACTGCCGCATTGTCCCCAGTTACTCATACCATGCCGTACGGTTAAACGACTGCTGCTAAGCTCAAAAGTCGGGAACGGGGAAGCGGAATGACATGGTCGCAAAATCTCTAAATCGGTCTCGAGCTTTGCGAGCAGCCGTGCGCACGACGGGTGTTGCGAGCGAAGTTCGCACGACGCGTGTTGGCGCCGCGGCCTAAGCTGATGGGCGCCCTATCACCCAATTTTCATGGCCAGGATGTGCTGGCCGGCGTGGCCGCGGTCGCCGAGACGTTGCGGGCAGGCGCCGCGGCCTCTGACGCGCAGGGCAGGCTGGTGGATGCGTCGGTCGACGCGCTGCGGTCGCGTGGGTTGTGGCGCATGCGGCTGTGCCGCGAGTTGGGCGGGATGGAGTTGCCCATCGTGGCGCAGATACGGGTGTTGGCGGCGATTGCCGCCGAAGATGCATCGAGCGCGTGGTGCACGATGGTTGCCAACAACGCGGTCGCCGTGATCGGGGCGACGATGCCGTCGGCGGCCATCGAGCGGGTGTTCGCGGATGGCGTGCCGGCATGCTCGATCGTGGCGGGCCCTGGCGGCGTCGCCACGCCGGTCGAGGGCGGCTTTGCCCTCAGTGGGCACTGGCGGCAGGCGAGTTCCATCCATCACGCACGGTGGGTCCATGCCACGGCGCTGATCGAACGTGACCCATCCCGCGTGCTGCCGATGGCGATTCCCGCCGCCGACGTGACGCTGGTCGATTCGTGGAACGTGGTTGGTCTGGCAGGCACCGGGTCAAACGACTTCACGCTTAAGGAGTATTTCCTGCCGAGTGAACTCGCCGGCCGCGAGGACAACCCGTATGGCCAGCTCCGCGGGGTTCGCCGGTACGACGTGGCGCATCTGGAGCAGGTCGAGAGCTATGAGCATCTGGCGTTCGCGCTCGGCGTGGGGCGCCGCGCGTTGCACGAGTTGCGGCGCGTGCTGGCGACGCCGCAGGGCGGCCGGCAGAGTGCCGACCGCGAGGTGGTGCAGGGGCGTTTTGGCCAGCTCGTGGTGGCGCTGCAGGCGGTCGAGGCGCTGGCTTATACACTGTACGAGCGGGTGGATGCGGAGGCCGTGGGAGATCTGCAATCCTGGTCGCGGGATGACCGCTACCGGCCGCGCGCCTTGGCCGTGCATGCGACGCAGGTGGCTTTGGAGTGCGTTCAGATGGCGTTCCATCGGTCCGGGTCGGCTGGCCTGCGCCGCCCCAACATCTTCGACAAGCTGTTGCGCGACATGAGCGTCGCCGCGACGCACTCGGTGGTCGATGACGCGGCGTACGCGGCCTACGCGCAGCATCTGATTGAAACGCGCGGGCCGATCGCGTTGACCGACGACGCTGGCACGCAGGGCGGGCACTGAGCATGGATGCCCAGAGCTACCGCGAGTTCTTTGGCCAGTTGCCGACGGGGGTCACGGCGATCGTGGCGCGCGGGGCGGCCGGGCCGGTTGGGCTGGTAGTCGGCACGTTCTCGTCGGTTTCGCTAGACCCGCCGCTGGTCAGCTTCATGGTGACCAAGGCCTCGCGGGCGTGGTCGGCGGTGCGGTCCGAGGGGCGGTTCACGGCCAACATCCTGGCGAGCGACCAGCGCGCGCTGAGCCAAAAGCTTGCTGGATGGTCGCCGGACAAGTTCCGCAACGTCGCCTTCGACGATGGCGGAGAGCAGGTGATTAGCGGCTGTCTGGCGTGGGCGGTCTGCACGTTCGAGCGCGAGTTGGAGGCGGGTGACCACACGATCGTGTTGGCGTCGCCGCAGGACCTGGTGGTCGCGCGTTCGACCCGGCCGCTGATCTTCTTCCAGCGCGCCTATCACCGCACGCTTCCCGTGGAGGACTATCGCGCACCGGGTTGGGCGTGAGGACCTGACGCGGACCACCAACCAAGGAGGCTGCCGACACCTGAGGCGACCGAAGCATTATTACCGCAAGCAATACTGGCCCGCAAATAAACTGGAGTAGACCCAATGAATAGCATCAGCCCAATCAGCCTTGGACTATCCCGTGAAGACTTGCTGGAGAAGGCACACGCCGTGGGCGAGCTTGCTTGGAGCCGCCGCGCCGAGGCCGAGCGGGACCGCCGCATGCCGGACGAGGTGATCGACGCGCTGCGGGCGAGCCAGTTGATGCGGCTTTGCCGCCACAAGCGCTGGGGCGGCACTGAGGCTGATCCTATGACCTTCCTCGACGTGGGGCGCGAGATCGCGCGCGGCTCGGGCGCCTTGGGCTGGTTGTTCAGCGTGCTGGGCTTTCATGAGTGGTACATGGGCTTTGCCTCGGACGAGTTGCAGAAGGAGGTTTGGGGCGTCGATCAAGACGCCATGGTTTGCGACTCGTACGCGGTCATGGGCCAGGTGGAGCGGGTCGGCGACGGCTATACGGTCAGCGGCAACTGGCGGTTCTGCAGCGGGATCGAGTGGTCATCGTGGATTGCGGTGGGCGGCATTGCGGTGGCGCCGGACGGCGAGCATCCTGAGCACATCATGTTCTTCGTGCCGAAGTCGGAGTGCGTGATCCACGACGACTGGAACACGATGGGCCTGCGCGGCACGGCGAGTCGCGCGGTGTCGATCCAGAATGCCTTTGTGCCCGACCACCGCGCGTTTGCCCTCGGCCGCGTTGCCGGGCCGAACCGCAGCAAGGTGACCGAGGACGGGCCGCTGTGGCGCCTGCCGCTGATGACGATGCAGGGCTTGGCGATCCTGACGCCATCGGTGGGCCTCGGGCAGCGCATGGTGGACGAGTTCAGCACCTGGACCAAGGCGCGGGTGCGCCCCTATGAGCGCAATGCCCCGTCCAAGGAGGCCCCGGCGGCGCAGCTGATCCTGGCCGAGGCAGCGACCCAGTGGGACGCGACCTGGGCGCTGGCTCAGAAATACGCGCAGGAAGGCTGGGACCGTGCAACGCGTGGCGAGGACTGGGTGATCAGTGACGAGCTTCGCGCGCAGTGGTTCTCGTGGCGCGGCTACATCGGCCGGTCGTCCATCGAGCTGAGCGACCAGCTGTTCACGAGCTCAGGGGCGATGGCGCTGTTCGACACGCACCCCATGCAGCAGGTGTTCCGCGACATCCACTCGACCGGCGTGCACATCGGCGTGGACCGGGCCGACGCCTACACCAGCCGCGGCCGCGTCGCGATGGGCTTCCAAGGCAGCAGCTTCCACTAAAGCCGAAGACAATTTCGAAAGGAGAGAGCGATGCTTGATAGTATCATGCCGCTAGGCCACGAGCCGAGCCTCGACGAGGTGATGCAGCGGGTGCAAGCCCTGCTGCCGGCGATTTGCAAACGTGCTGGCCAGACCGAAGAGAACCGTTCGATCCCGCCGGAGTCGGCCCAGGAGTTCCTCGACGCCGGCCTGGCGCGGGTGCTAATGCCGAAGCAGTTCGGCGGCTGGGAGATGGGCCTGCGGGCCTGGGTCGAGATCTCGACGGAGATCGCCACGGCGGATGCGGCGCATGCGTGGTGCGCCTGCATGATCATGCACCATCCGCACTACCTTGCGCAGTTCCCGGAGGCGGCGCAGGCCGAGGTGTGGGCGCGCGGGCCGGACGTGGCGATAGCCTGCACCTTCACGCCGACGTCCAAGGTGGAGTTTGTCGAGGGCGGCTATCGCATCTCCTGCGAGATACCATACCTGAGCGGGATCAATCACTGCTCGCGGGTGATCGTCGCGGGCATGGTGCCGCGTGCGGACGGGCCGCCGGATTGGACATTGTTCCTGGTGCCGGAACACGCCTTCGAAGTGCGCGATACGTGGCACACGGTAGGCATGCGCGGCACTGGCAGCAACACGGTGGTGGTGAAGGATGTCTTCGTTCCTTACGAGCATACCCTCAAGGTCACCGCCATGCGCGACCAGGCGACGCCGGGTGCGGCCCTGCACAAGACGGCATTTTTCAACGCGCCCTGGATCACCTACGCGACGTTGACTTTCCTGTCGCCGATGCTGGGTTCGGCGCGTGGGGCGTTGGAAGACTACCGGCGTTGGACGGCCGAGCGCGTGAGTTTGTTTGGCGCCCCGGTGGCCAAATACACCAGCCAGCAGGTGAACATCGCGCGGGCGGCGGCCAGCCTGGATGCCGCCGAAATGCTGATGCGGCGGTCGGCCGAGGTGGGCGAGCTGCGGGAGCCGTCGTCGCACGAACTGCGTGCCCGGTGTTATCGCGACCAAGCCCGTGCGTCGGAGCTGATCGTGGAGGCCATCGATACGATCATGAAGATCTCCGGGGCTGCCGGGTTCGCCACGACGAGCAGCATCCAGCGGGCCTGGCGGGACGTGCATTTTGCGTCCAGCCACGTCAGCCTCAATCCCGAGACGAGCATGGCCGCTTGGGGGCGGATGCAGTTCGGCCTGGAGCGCGATCCGCAACAGATGATGTTCTGACCAATGGCGCTGGCAAATGGACCGTCCTACACGGCGGCCATTTGCCGGTGCTGGCCAGACGGGCGGTGGATGGCTACGGCTTCAATGAGCGGGTCGACACGAAAGAGCAATCTTCAATGAACGCTGCAGCACGGATCGACGTTCACCAGCACCTGATCCCGCCCGAGTTCCGGGAGGCGCTCGAGCGTCATGGCATGGGCGGCTGGGCTCCGTTCCCGTGGAGCGAGGCTGGCGCCGTCGCCATGATGGACGAGTTTGGCATCTCGACCGGCATGCTGTCGCTATCGACGCCGGGGCCGCACCTTGGCGACGACGCCGAAGCGCGGGTGCTGACCAAGCAGGTGAACGAGCGCATCGCGGAGATGGTGAAAACACGTCCGGACCGGTTCGGCCTGTTTGCATCCGTCCCGTTGCCTGACATTGACGGATCGCTCGAGGCGATTGCCTACGCCTATGACGCGCTGTCGGCCGACGGGGTTGTAATGCTGGCGAACACTCAAGGGGTCTATCTCGGCGACTTGCGGCTCGAGCCGGTAATGGCGGAACTCGACCGGCGCTCGGCCATCGTGCTCATCCATCCCGCGCATTTGGAGGGGCGGCCGGTGCCTGGCTTGCATCCGTCCTTGGCCGACTTCTTGCTCGACACCACGCGGGCGGCGATGAACCTGGTGTTGCAAGGCGTGACGCGCCGGCACGCAAATATCCGTTTCATCCTGTCGCACGCTGGTGGGTTCCTGCCCTACGCCGCCTACCGGATGGCGACTTTGGCCAACGTCGTCGACCCGGCGGTTGATGCGGCCGGCACGCTGGCCGAGCTGTCGTCTTTCTACTTCGACACGGCACTATCCGGCAGCCCGACTGTGCTGCCGACGCTGGCGGCGTTTGCCCGGCCGGGCCATGTGCTGTTCGGCACCGACAGCCCGTATGCCTCCAGCAAGACGGTCGGCTATTTCACCGGCAATCTTGACGGCTACGACGGCCTGGACGCGGCAATGCATGCCGCGATCAATCGCAGCAGTGCGGAAGTCCTGTTTCCACGGCTCGCGGCGTGACTGCTCTGACCAAGTGGCGGTGATCCGGCGCCGACAAACAATCAATAGAGAGACGACAAGGAGAAACCCAATGGGCTCACTTTCAAGAATCACTCGCCTGCCAGAGCACGATCAATCTGTGGACGCGATGGTGGAGCGGATCGGGCGTTTGCTGCCGGAGTTGCAACCGGGATGCCTGGCGGAAGAGAAGGCCGGGCGATTGAGCCAGGAGACCGTGAGCAAGCTCGATGCGATCGGTGTGTTCCGGATTAGCATTCCGCTGGAGTATGGCGGCCTGGCGTTTTCCGTGGCTGACCAACGGCGGGTCTACAGCGCCGTCGGCGAGATCGCGGGCTCGACTGGCTGGGTGAGCTGGGTGACGACGACCCATGTGCGCTGGATCGCGATGTTTTCCGAGCAGGCGAGAGACGAGGTGTATGGTGCGGACTGGGTTGGTCCGCGCGTGTCCGGCGTGATATCCGGCCACGGGCCTGGTCGCGCCCGGCGGGTCGAGGGCGGCTACATGCTGAGCGGCAGATGGCCGTTCTGCAGCGGCTGCCGACACACCGCGTGGTCGATCTTGGGCGCGATGTCGGAGGAGCCGGATGGCACGCCGAGCGTGATCCTTACGCTGGTGCCAGCAACCGAGCTCGAAGTGCTCGATGACTGGGCGGTCGCCGGGATGAAGGCCAGTGGCAGCAACACCGTGCAACTTGCCAGCGAGGTGTTTGTTCCCGGGTACCGCACGCTCAGCATCAAGGACGCGTCTGACGGCAAGTGGGCCTCGGCGCCGCCGATGGGGGTGCTTTATCGCAACCACTTCGTCGCCTACACCACGATCCTGTCGGGTTCGACGCCGCTCGGCATGGCCAGAGGCGCGCTCAGTTACTACAAGGAACGTCTCGACAAGCGCGGGATCGTCGGCACCGACTACAAGGTGCAGTCGGAGGCGTCGGTGACGCATTTCCAGTTGGCCGAGGCGACCTCGCGGATCGATGCGGCAGAGCGGCTTTTGTCGGCCGATTGCGAGGAGCTCGACAGGCGCGCTGGGGCTGGCGAGCCGTGCGATGACCTGTTCCAGGCGAAGCTGAAATACGATGTCGCGTGGTCGGTGCGTGCGTGTGCCGAAGCGATCGAGATTTTGCACCGGGGCAGCGGCGCGTCGACGATCCTCGAGACGAACCCGATGCAGCGCTACGCGCGCGATGTCCGGGTGGCGACGGTGCACGCTCAGTTCAATTATGAGACCTGCGCCGAGAACTATGGCCGCGCGCTGTGCGGTAAGCCGCTGTTTGGTAACTTTCTTGCGTTTGCAAAGCAGAGCGCCAAGCAGGTTGCCTGATCTCTAGGTGACGCTGGCGGCACGGGTCCATCGTGCTGGCAGGTCCAACAGGGCCAACGTGATGAGCTTTTCTCAGACGACGTCTCGCGCGACGTATCGCACGCGGCCGGATGATACTGATGTGTCTCGCGTGACGTCCTCCGCGCGCGGGCGGCTGTCGGGGGGCGGGCTTGCCGTGCCCTACGGACGGCTTGCCGCGCGGGAGCCGTCGTTAGAGCGCGACCGCTGCATCGCCGGGTCGCAGTGCCGGGCCGGCAAGCCGATCGTTCGGTTGGAAGGTGGATTGCTGCTGCCGCCGGAGTTCCGCGGCGCGGTGATCGCGCTGGGAAACTTCGACGGGTTTCACTTCGGCCATCAGGCAGTGGTCGGCAAGGCCGTGGCGCTGGCCCGCGAGCGGGGCGCGGCGGTGATCGCCGCCACGTTCGATCCCCATCCGGTTCGCCACTTTGCGCCGGATGCGGCACCTTTCCGCCTGACGACGCTGGATCAGCGGCAGCGCATGTTCGCTGCTTCGGGCGTGGATGCGATGATGGTGTTCCAGTTCAACGGCACGCTCGCCAGTGTCACGCCGGAGGATTTCGTTGGCCGTTGGCTTGCCGGGGCGGGTGGCGTGGTGACAGGAAACGGCTTCTGCTTCGGACGGCGGCGTGCGGGCAACGTCGCGCTGCTCGGCCAACTCGCGAGCCGGCACCGGATGGCTTACGAAGCCGTCGATGCCATTGCGTTGGATGACGCGGTGGTGTCCTCAAGCGGGGTCCGCCAGGCGTTGCGGCAGGGCGACTGCGGCACGGCCACGCGGCTGCTCACGCGGCCGTTCGCGATATGCGGGGAACTGCGGTATGGTGGGCCTGATGGCCGTAGCCGTGATTGCGGGATCGCCATGGTTGATTTGGGTGGCTACGTGCGGCCCCTCGCTGGGTGCTATGCGGCGCGGTTACGGTTGCCGGACGGCAGCAGCGTTCGTTGCGCCGCGCGTGTTGGGTCGGCGCAGGCGGAGGGCTCGCAGCACGATGTGCTGTGGCTTGCGGTTCCGGATTCGGCTCGCGACGTGGACGGCCAGGCGGTCGAGGTCGATCTTCTCGCCCGCATGCCAGCCGGGCTTGCGCGTGCCGAGAGCGCTTTCCTGGCATAGGGCGGGAAAGCTCTGGCGTCAGGCAGCTCTGGCCCGGCGTCAGGAGCTTGGATGCCACCTCGCCGTACGTGGTCGCGTCCCAAATCGGCGCGTCCATCGCAGGCGACGAACCAGCGGAACAGCAGGTTATAGTCGCGCTGTTCCATCAGTTGTCGTTCGCCTCAGCGGAAACCACGTCATCCTGATAGGATGGATAGCGACTGGTTGGATCGACCGTCAATGACTGCATCGTTGGCGAATTAGTCTTGACACTCGTGGCAAGTTACCGTCCAGTACGGTTATAGCCTGGAGAACAGGCAGGTCGGGGGGGATGACAATGCCGGTATCAGAGATGTTCTACGCACGCGCGGAATGCGGGCAAGATCATAGCGATTTGGCTCGCACAAGGAAGAGTTCCGCACACGTAGAATGGCCGGCCAAAATGCGCGGCCTGGTCCGGTCGGCCACGGTGTGTTTCATTGTTGCTGGCGCAGCCGACCCGTTGACGGCGCTGGCGGCTGGCCCTGCAGCGACGGGCGTCCCGAGCCCTGCTCCGATTTATGAGGCGAACGCGTTTGGCCCGATGCTGGCGCAAGGGGCAGGACCATCAAGCCCTTCAAGCGAGGCTGCTCCCGGAAACACCGGCAGCGCCTCTGGGATATCGCCGAACCCAAGCAACAACACGACAGGGGACCTCAGCCTTCAGGGTGTGCCGTTGCCGATTTCAGGGCCGCCTTTGACGGGACTGTTTCCCTCGGTTGGGCGCAGCCTGCTTAGCAATGGCATTGATTTCCACGGCGCGTATATCGATCATTTCTTGGCCAATCCATCAGCAGGCAGCATCACCGGCCAGACCTATAACCTCGGCATTTTTGTGCCGGTGGTTGACGTCGACCTGGAGAAGCTGCTTGGCGTCCGTGGTGGCAACGTTCATTTCCAACTCACCGTGTTCAACCTTAGGAGCAACATCCCTGGGATCATTACGGACGCGGGAGGCTATCTTACCGGCTTTCAGACGACGCCCGCTCCGAGCACGGACCCACCCATCGTCTCTGTCCTGACCTATGAGCAGAAGCTTCTTAATGACCGTTTGTCGATCGAGTTTGGGCGGACCAACGTCTATCACTACTTTCAGCTGCCGAACGGGATTGACATCTTCAACGACACATCAAGCGCCTTTAACGTGGATGGCGATTTTAACTCTCAGCCGTTCCCGGTGTGGGGCGGCCGAGTCTCGTATCACGTGACGCCGGGCTGGTACGTCCAGACGGGCGCGTTTCAGGACAACTACTTCCGCGCGGTCTTCAATCCTGACTCGCTTGATACGAACCATAGTCCCGGGGTGCAGGTTCTAGGCGAGGTTGGCTACCGCAGCGAGTTTGACACCGCCGACTATCCAGCGAACCTCGAAGTGGGGTTGGAATGGAACACGAGGCACGGGATCTATAACATCAAGGGCTCGGCCGTTCTCGCCAGCCTGCGTACTGAGGCGACTGCCTATCATGGCGGCGGTGTGTTGTTTGCTCAGGGACAGCAGGTGCTATGGCGCGGCGCGAAGACCCCGTTTGCCCCGCCGGCCAACATCGCACTCTACGGTGCGGTCGGCGCCGGCGTTGACACGCCGCAGCCGATCGACATGGATGCTTTGGTGGGAATGAACTTTACCGGAATGATCCCAGGGCGTCCGTTCGACGCGCTGGGCCTGCAAGCCCGATATCAGCGTCTGAGCGCTATCGAGGCCAACTACGAGACAAGGATCCACACGATCTTTGCCGGCCCGGGCCCGGCTCAGAGCCGTAACAACTTTGGCTTCGAGATCGCTGACCGGATCGCGGTGACCCCGTGGCTGGTGGTGACGCCGCTGGTCGAATATTTCGTCAATCCGGACAACTTGTTCAACCCGGCGCAGCGTCGGCGGCCGAGCGACGGATTTGAGGCTGGTGCGTTCGCGGTGATCCCGCTCGGCAAGGTGCTCGGCACGAGCAACAAGCTTTTCTAACAGGGGGCAACCTAAAGTCTTCAGCTTGCCTTTGTGCTTTGAGGATTTTTCCTTGACACCTACCGGACTGGTTCATAACGATACCCTTATGTACGTTAAAGTCCGGCGACACCAAGCAGGACAAGAATGGGAGGAAGAAACCATGCAGGTCGCGCCAGGCGAGTTGCCGCAGTCGCCTCCTGAGCGGCTTGCTGTCGATGTGCATACCCATCATCTCCCCAGGCGCTACATGGCTATGCTGCAGGAGGGTGATGGCCCAAGCTTTGGCGCGCCGCACGACGATGCAACCTTGAGCCGGATGCTAGAGGGCCAGGATGAAATCGGCATCCGAGTGCAGGTCCTGAGCACCGGCCCGAACAGTCCCTACTTGCGAGACGCGACACGCGCCAAAGCCGCGGCGTATGAGGTGAACAACGCCTACAAGGTGATTGTCGAGCGTTACGGCGGTCGGTTTGCCGCGTTCGGCAGTGCGCCGCTGCCGCATGGGGACGCGGCGGCCGCGGAGGCGGTCCGCTGCCTTGACGAGCTTGGCTTTATCGGCATGCATTTTGGCTGCTCGGCCCTCGGCCATACGCTGGACGACCCGGCGTTTGCAGACATGTGGGCCGAACTCGACCGGCGGGAAGCGATTATCTACGTTCATCCCGGCGGGATCCTGTGCGGCACCGAGCCGGGCCTCGCCGGCATGGACGATCCTGGCATCGCCGTGACGATCGGCAGCGCCGCCGAGTTGGCGACGGCGACGCTGCGGCTCGCGTCGCTGTGCCGGACGCACCCGCGGCTGAGGGTGATCATCGGGCTACTCGGCGGCGCGCTGCCGTCTCTGCTGCAGCGCGTGGTTTGGCTAGGCGACCGGTTCAAGGGCAAGTCGCTGATAGCGGCCGAGAGTTCCGAAGACAGTCTGATCGCGCGGTTGCGCCGGTTCAGCTACGACACCAACCTGCTGCCGGACCCCGCGGCCGTGGCGCTCGCCCGCGACACGTTCGGCGTCGGCAGCCTGCTGTTTGGCAGCGATGCGCCAGCGTTGGCGCCGCATGTCACGGCCCGCTTCATGCGCGACGGGGGTTTGTCGGACGCGGAGTTTGAGGCGGTGCTGTTCGTCAACCCGAGCCGCTTGTTCGGCGGCTTGAAGTTAGTCGCCGCCTAAGTAATGAAACCCCACTCTTCCCGCGAATAAGAACAAAAAAGGGTCAAGACAATGAGGATCGAAACGTTCGGTGACTCGGTCGATATCACGAAGTTGGTTGATGATGAGCCGATGGGCGGCCTGCTGGTCCGGGTCGTCCTGCTTTGCGCGGCGGTTGCGTTGCTCGACGGCAGCAACACCACGTCCATAGGCGTGGCGGCGCCGCTGATCGCGAATAATCTTGGCTTGTCGCTCGCCCATCTTGGCCCGATCTTCTCGTCGGCGACGTTTGGCGCGATGCTCGGCGCGTTGAGTTTCGGGCCGCTGGCGGACTACTTTGGCCGCAAGCGCATGCTGGTGATCGCAATCATCGTGTTCGGTGCGTTCACGTTCGCGACGGCCCGCGCCGACACGTTCGAGAGCCTGCTGGTTGTGCGGTTCCTGGCGGGCGTCGGTCTGGGAGGCGCTGCGCCGTGTTTCATCGCGCTGGCCTCTGAATACGCGCCGAGTTCGCACCGCGCGATGGTGACGGGCTTGATTTGGACAGCCTTTCCGCTGGGCGTCATCTTGGGGGCGATGCTCAACGCCTATCTTCTGGCGCATGCCACGTGGCCGGTGATCTTCGTGATTGGCGCTGGCCTGTCGGCCGTCGTTTGCGTCGCCGTCATGCTGTGGTTGCCGGAGTCTGTGCGCTTCCTTGTGCTAAAGAAGCCGCATTCCGCGGAGATTCGCCGCATCGTGTCCCGCATCCGGCCCGCGCTTGGGAGTGCCACACGCATCACGGCCGGCGAGACCGGGACGCGTGAGACGCCTCTCAAGAGCCTGTTTACGGACGGCAGAGCGATCGAGACGTTCCTGATCTGGGTTGCGTTCATGGCGGCCTTTGGCATGACCGCTTCGACTTTTTTCTGGTCACCCGTGCTCCTGCACAATCATGGCGTGCCGCTGGCTGACGCATCCCTGATCGTTGGGGTCGGCGCTGGATTCGGTTCGTTGGCGGGGGCGGCCGCCGCTGGGTTTCTTGTGGAGAAATTGGGCGCGGCGACCACGCTGGCATCGACCTTCCTGCTGGCGACACTGTCCACGGCGGCGTTGGGCTATTCGGCCGACACGCCGACGCTCTTGATCATCAACGTGGTCGCCAACGGCATTCTCATAGCCGGCGTCAGCACCGCGGGCATGCTCGCGTTCAGCGCCGGCATCTATCCTGTGGCGATGCGATCCACAGGCGTTGGCTGCGCCATGGGTGTAGGCCGCTTTGGCGAGGTGCTGATGCCGTTGCTGATCGCGGCCATGATTGCCATCACGGGAGAGCTTGGCAGGGAGGTGTTCCTGCTGTTGGCGGTGGCGCCTTTGCTGGGCGCTATTGCCATCCTGTCTTTCGGGTGGCGCGACATGCGGTCGCGCGTTACAGCGGTGAGCGTGATAGAGCCGACGAAGGCTGCTCGGGGCTAGCGGCTCGGCGCGTCGATCCGGTGGCCCGATATCCTGCCGAGGACCAGGGGTCGCAGCCCGGTCGAGGTTGTTCGCGCCGCGGATGAGGCGTTAAAGCCGATCCCACAGTTGCCGGCGAGCTTCTTGGCCAAGTAGGCCCGTGCGTCTGAGCGGTACGGTGTACTGATGGGGTGGACGCCCCCCGACGGCATCATGTGCCAAAGTGGAGGTGT
Source organism: Acetobacteraceae bacterium (assembly GCA_965198565.1). Classification (GTDB taxonomy): domain Bacteria; phylum Pseudomonadota; class Alphaproteobacteria; order Acetobacterales; family Acetobacteraceae; genus LMUY01. The sequence goes on from OZ240665.1 coordinate 1,386,887, forward strand.
TGATGACACCACTTGAAGGAGGCGTCCGTGTCAGAGGTTAGCACGATCGGTTTGGATATTGCGAAGCACGTGCTCCAGGCGAACGGCGCGGATATATCGGGGCGCGCCGTTTTTTGAAAGAAGATCACCCGGAGCAAGCTGGTTTCTGGCGTCCCAGCCCCGTTGCATGGTGGCGCTGGAGGCTTGCGGAGGCGCCCATTACTGGGGCCGGGAGATCGGCAGGCTGGGTCACACGATCCGGCTGATACCGCCCGCTTACGTCAAGCCGTTTGTCAAACGCCAGAAGATACCGGCCCGCGGCTGTCAGGCCGCAAATAGAGGCCGGACAGATGTCCGCACCCGACCTACGTCGCCATGCAGCCCAAAGATTTTTCTTGCATCCATGGGGGCGTCCACAGATGTTATAATGCTATGGAAAGTCCTATTCGGAATTAGGGTTGCGAATAGGGCGGAGGGCGCCTTCCGCGATAGCCTGTGGCAGGTCGAAGGCGTATCGGCCGAGGACGTTGATGTGCTTGAAGAGCAGCGGCGAGACGCGGGCCACGTCGGCATCGCTCGATGCTCTAGCTGTGGTTGCTATGGAGGTTGTCCCTCCGGGGCTGAGGGAGGAGGTTGTGGGTGTGAGGCCTGCAACCCCAAGCCCGGAGCCCCGGATGGACACCCATAACAATTCCAGAACCACCTGCCATGGTCGAATGCTGATCGTGCAACGTCTCGCGAGCGGATGGTCCGTGGCAGCCGTCGCCCATGCCCAGGGCGTCACACCCAAAACCGTGCGCAAATGGCGCGACCGCCACGCCGCAGAGGGCCACACCGGCCTCGCCAACCGCTCCTCCCGCCCGCATCGCAGCCCAGCCCGCCTGGACGCGGCCGACGAGGACGCGATCGAGGCATTGCGACGCCAGCGCCTGTCCGGCCCGGCCATCGCCCGTAGGCTCGGCCGCCCCATCTCCACCATCGGCCACGTGCTGCGGCGCCCCGGCCTCGGCCGCCTGGCCACGCTCGATCCCCGGCCGCCCATCATCCGCTACGAACGCGAACAGCCCGGCGAGCTGATCCACATCGACATCAAGAAGCTCGGCCGCATCGACGGCATCGGCCACCGCATCACCGGCGACCGCACCGGCCAAAGCAACCGCCGCGCTGCTGGCCGCGGCCTCGGATGGGAATACCTGCATGTCGCCATCGATGACCGATCGCGCCTGGCCTTCACGCAGCTGCTGCCCAGCGAACGCAAGGAAGACGCCATCGCCTTCCTGGAAAGCAGCCTTGCTTGGTTCAAGCAGCACGGCGTCACGGTCCAGCGCGTGATGACCGACAACGGGTCAGCCTACAAAAGCAAGCTGTTCGCCGCCGCGCTGGACAACCATGGCGTGGCCCACAAACGCACCCGGCCCTACACGCCCAAGACCAATGGCAAAGCCGAACGGTTCATCCAAAGCAGCATCCGAGAATGGGCCTATGCCACCCCGTTCAACACCTCAGCCGAACGCCAGCAGGCCATGCACCCATGGCTGCACGACTACAACACCGCACGACCACACTCAGCCCTCGGCGGAAAACCTCCCATCTCCAGGCTCAACAGGGACAACCTCCAGAGCAGCGACAACTAGACGATGCCGACTTTACCGACGCCTAGGCGGTCGCCGCGATCGTGCGCATGACCGGGGGCAATTTCCGGCTGCTGCACCGCCTGTTCGTCCAGATTGAACGCATCCTGCGCCTCAACGAGCTGACCGTCATCACCGAGGATGTGGTCGAGGCCGCCGGCAGCACGCTCGTGATCGGTGTCACTTAGCGCTTACAGAACCGTGCTATTCACCGCTGACATCTACAGGTCCGGCATCATCCAGTGCCGGCTGGCAACAAACCCTCCGTTTCCCTGCCCGATACCGGCTGACCCTCGCCCCGGCTCAGTCCCACCCAGCGTGCGCCAGGGCCGATAAGTGTTGGGGTGGACGGCCCCGCGGCATCTTGTGCCAAGGTTTGGTTGTCAACATCCGAACCTGAAGGACCGTCCGCATGAACCTTAAGCGCATTGGCCTCGACACGTCCAAGGCCGTGTTCACCTTGCATGGCGTCGATCGGGACGAGAAGGCCGCCCTGCGCCGCAACATGAGACGGGCGGAGATGGAGGCGTTCTTTGCCAAGCTGCCGCCGACGCATGTGGCGCTGGAGGCGTGCGGCGGCTCGCACCATTGGGGCCACAAGCTGACCGCCCTGGGCCACACGGTGCAGCTCATCCCGCCGCAGTACGTCAAGCCGTTCGTCCGGCGCGGCAAGAACGACCGCAACGACGCCGACGCGATCAGCGAGGCAGCGGCGCGGCCGGACATGCCAAGCGTGCCGGTGAGGTCGGCCGAGCAGCAGGCTGAGGCGATCGTGCTTTCGGCGCGCGAGTTGCTGGTTCAGCAGCGGACGCAGTTGATCAACGCTGTGCGCGGCCATGCCGCCGAGTTTGGCATCGTGGCAGCCAAGGGCACAAGCCGGCTGCCGGCGCTGCTTGAGGCCGTGGCGGCCGAGGAGGCTGTGCCGAAGGCGGCAAGCAGATGCTGGCGTTCCTGGGCGCCCAGGTGGCCCAGCTTGATGGGCAGATTGCGGAGCTGGAGCGCCGCATGAAGCAGCAGCAGAAGACCAACCCGGTCAGCCAGCTACTGGCCGAGGTGCCCGGCATCGGCCCGATCGGGGCGCTGAGCCTGGCGCTCACCATTGATCCCGGCCGGTTCCAGTCCGGGCGGCACTTCGCGGCCTGGCTCGGCCTCGTGCCGAAGGAGCACTCGACGGGCGGGCGCCAGCGCCTGGGCGGCATCAGCCGGGCCGGCAACGAGCGGCTGCGGCAACTGCTGGTCGTTGGCGCCATGGCGGTGGTCCGCTACGCCAAGCCGGGGAGCAAGAGCGCTTCGGCCTGGTTGCTGGCATTGCTGGAGCGCAAGCCGCCCAAGCTCGCGGCGGTGGCTCTGGCCAACAAGATGGCCCGCATCGTGTGGGCCATGATGGCGACCGGGAAAGCGTATCGGGGCAGCAAGAAGGTCGCCACACCGGCGGCCGAGGCTGCCGCGGCCGCCTGACCCGCTCGCAGGTGCCTGGGTGCAAGAAGAGCTGCAGGAGATGATGATCGGTCGATCCGACGAACGAGTGAACCCGTGGCTTGCAGCGGCCGGTCGAGGCCGCATGAGTGTTGTGGTCTCGTTCGCGGAACCCATCTGGGCCAGCGGTCAGCGTGCCGCGTCAAAGGCCGGACACATGACCGCCGTCGCACCGCTTGTCAGATCATGCAGCTTACCCCTTGCACCCAAGGGGCCGTCCACACATGCAAGCCGCTACAACTAGGGCGACAAACGGCCTTGGGACAACGCTTACGGTTTAACGTCAAGCTCCAGCGTTTAGCCAGGTGTAGGCGCTTGCCATCATCAAGGCTCGTGCTCGCAAGCAGCGTGTATTCCTGCTCGCCGGTGCGCTCGTCGCCATCGATGCCACGGGCACGCAGAGCCGGATCGCTCAGGCCATCCCCAACCACGGCGGCGACTACCTGCTGGCACTCTAGGACAATCGAGCCAACCTGCACGGTGAGGTCGGGCGTTACCTCGACGATCCCAGCGCCCAGGTCCGCAGCCGCTTGGAGACGATAGATGGCGACCACGGCCGCACCGCAATCCGTCGCCACATGGTCAGCCACGACATGGACTGGCTCATCAACTCCCGGCGACGTTCCGGCGCGTCCCGCTTTTCCGGCTTGCACGCCATCGCCCTTGTGGAAGCCGGCGTCGAGGCGAGACGGCAGCATAAGCTTGCAACGGCCTTATACCAGCGGTCGAAAGTCCTGACCCGTAGGGGGATTCCCACGTGCGCGTGGATGTGAGTCGATATGATCTGCATCGATTCGCGGAGTGTGGTGTGGTTGCTATTGCGGTTACCCGGACAGACCTCAGCCTGTCAGACTTGCGCGCGGCGGCCAAGCGCGCGGTGGACACCAAGCAGGCGCGACGTATTCTTGCCATCGCGATGGTGTTGGATGGCTACAGCCGCGAGGACGCGGCGCGGGCCTGCGGCATGGATCGCCAGACGCTGCGTGACTGGGTGCATCGCTACAACGAGGCGGGGCTCGCTGGGCTTGGCGATCGTCCACGCAGCGGCCGGCCCGCCAGCCTGACCGCGGCTGAACGTGCCGAAGTGGCGGGCTGGGTGGAGCAGGGCGCGGACCTGGCAACGGATGGCGTTGTGCGCTTCCGGCGGGTCGATCTGCGCGACCGGATTGCCGCGAACTTTGCCGTCTATTTGCACGAACGCAGCGTGGGCAAGCTGCTTGGCGAACTCGGCTACCGTCGCCTGTCGGTGCGGCCTTTGCACCCGCAAACCGATTTGGCGGCACAGGAGGCTTTTAAAAAAACTTTGCCGCGCTCGCGGCAGCGGCGTTAGGCAAACGCGCCGTTGGCAAGCCGGTCGAAGTCTGGTTCGGCGACGAGGCAAGGGTTGGCCAACAGGGAACGCTAACCCGCATCTGGGCCAAGCGGGGCAGCCGCCCGCGCGCGTTGCGCGACCGTCGCTTTAATTGGGCCTATGTGTTTGGCGCCATTTGCCCGGCGCGCGGCACCGGCGCTGCCTTGGTCATGCCAACCGTCAACGTTGACGTTATGAACAAGTATCTCGCCGAAGTCAGTGTGTGCGTGAGCGCTGGCGCCATCGCCTTGCTGGTGATCGACGGTGCCGGCTGGCACCGCTCGCCAAAGTTGATCGTGCCAGCCAATATCGCACTGCTGATCCTGCCGCCCTACGCGCCCGAACTGAACCCGGTCGAACTCATCTGGGAGTATCTCCGCGCCAACGCATTCGCCCATCAGGTCTGGGACACCTACAGCGCCGTTCTGGACGCCTGCTGCAACGCCTGGAACAAGCTCATCGCCACCCCAGAGGTGATCCAATCAATCGGCAGCCGCGATTGGGCACAGGTCAAAACTTAAGGCCGCTGGTATGAGTGCGGGTAATCAGCTTGCCGGTCAATTGGCTGAGGCCTGCGAACAAGGCGACTACGCCATGCCTGGCGTAATCATGCGTCATCGTAGGCGGGTACTTCAGCGCCAGCGGCAGGCCCAACTGCCTGTGTTCGAGCGCCGACGGAAAGTCGGTCCGCCCAGCCGCAGCTAAGCGTGATGCTTTAATCTGATCGATCCTCGCTATATTGCATCTGCCTCGATATCAACGTGTCGGATAGCGTTGTCCTGCTTCCCGATGTGACATCTGAGACTTGACCGAAAGGACAAGAAAGAAGATGACGCCACACGAGGTCACGGCTGCTTGTGTCCAGTGATAGCGCTAGCTGGTCACTTGCTTGAATGACGGCACCCTCGATGCAGAGTCCCAGCTCGGATTTGGAGAGAGCTCCTGCTCCTTCGAACAGCTCGACAATGCATGATGCCGCAAATCCCATTGAAGTAGCTACGGAGTCGTTGCGTTGCAGGTCACGTAAGGACGACGGCTAAACCATAACGGAGGAGACAAAAAGTGGATCACACTGCGGAACTCATGCATGCCGAACAGGCAATCGCCCGCTTTCGCAAGCGTGTGCTACCATTGCTATTCGCAGGATACCTGCTTAACTTTATTGATCGCACCAACATCAGCTACGCGCAACTGCAGATGAGCACGGATCTCGGCATCTCGCTTGCCGCATACGGTTTCGCGGCCGGACTGTTCTTCTTGGGCTACGCGAGTTCGTGCGTGCCGGCGAATCTAGCATTGAAGCGCGTTGGCGTGCGTCGTTGGCTGGCAATCATGTTCGTAGCCTGGGGGCTCGTGTCGTGCCTGATGGCAACGCTGCAGGGTGAGAAATCATTCTACGCACTGAGATTCCTGCTCGGCGTGATCGAAGGCGGCTTCATTCCGGCGGTGAACTACTACTTCACAGACTGGGTTCCACCGCGCTTCCGCAGCCGCATCAACTCCGTGTTCATCATGGCGCTGCCGATCGCGATGATCATCGGTGGGCCGCTCGCGGGGGCACTGCTTCGCATCGACGTCGGGATACCTGGCTGGCGCTGGCTGTTCCTAATAGAGGGGCTCCCGACGATCATACTCGGCGTGCTGGTCCTGTATTTCCTACCCGCCAAGCCTGCGGACGCGCGTTGGCTCTCCGATCCGCAACGCCTCTCATTGCAAGCGGTGATGCGTAGCGAGACGGCCGATAGTTCGTCACCGACCGTCTCGTGGACCTCCGGATTTGCCGTGTTCCGAAAGCCGACTCTGTGGGGCATATTGCTGGTGCTGTTGACCGCTTACGCGGACACGTTCGCGCTCGCGTACTTTCTGCCGACAATCCTCAGTAACCTGTACCATATAACGCCCTTGATGATCGGCACGCTGTTGGTGGTTCCCAATGTCATCGGAGTCGCAATCAGCTACGTGATCGGACGCAGCAGCGAACATTACGGCGATATACGCTGGCATCTTGCTGGCATCTGCCTCGTGGGTAGTTGCGGGTTTTTCCTATTGCCGGCTGCAGCCACCATCTCGCTCGGTGCGTTCCTGGTTGCGATCTCGATCATCACTTGCTACACGGTTGCATATTACGGCCCACTCAATACGTCGATCCAGAACGTCATTGGCGCCAACGCTGGGCCGCTCGCGCTAGTGACGACCATCGGTTCGCTCGGCGGGTTCTTCGGGCCAGCTCTCATCGGCTTGGTCATGCAGGTGATGGATGGTCAATGGAACCTCGCGACGCGCGTGTTCGCAATCGCCACGCTCGCGAGCGCAGGGCTCACCATCGCGTGCGTGCACAATGATTACGCGACTACGAAAGCAGTAGCACCAACACATGCCTAACTTCACTCAATACAGCACTACGATGAGGATTTCATGAGTTACGCAGAACAACGGACGGCCATCGTCACAGGTGGTGCGAGCGGCATCGGACGGGAGTGCGTGCGCCAGTTGCGTGCTGACGGCTGGCGTGCCGTCGTCTGGGATCGCAGTGAGCAGGACGGCGGCGTCGCGGTCAACGTCGCGGATTACGCCTCGGTCGCCGCTGCCGCAGAACAGCTCGACGGTATTGACCTGCTCATCAACGCGGCAGGCATCGCGGGAGGTCGCGAGCCAGTGGCCGACAAGGCTCCCGCCGAGTGGGACAACGTGCTGGCCGTCAATTTGAACGGCACGTTCTACTGCGCACATGCGCTATATCCACAGTTGCGGTTAAGACGTGGCGTGATCGTCAACATCGCCTCCGTGGCTGGACTCGTCATGATGAAGGGACGAGCGCATTATGCGGTATCAAAGGCAGCTGTCGCAACGCTGACGCGCTCGCTTGCGAACGAGTGGGCGACGGATGGCATACGCGTGATCGCGATATCGCCGGGCTACGTCAAAACGCCGATGGTAAAGCACTCCATCGACTCAGGTGAGCTCAGCGAGCCCAAACTGGCCGCACTGCATCCGATGAATCGACTCGCGTCGACTGAAGAAATTGCGGGCGCCATCATCGCCCTGTCCAAGCCGCCTTTCCTTTTTATGACAGGCGCGATCGTCGAGATCGACGGAGGTATGGCGCTCGGGAAATAGTGTTCCGCAGACGGGTCCTGGCGCAAGCAAAGCTCGCTATCGGCACTGGTTCAGACGTTTAGCCCGGACGTTTGGTGAAGTGGGCCGAACTTGGATGCCTTCTGGCTCGGCTGTGCAGGCTTTGCAGATGGCTTCGCCAGGTGTGAGACCTTTAGAGCCTGATCGCATCAGGTTGAACAACCTGATGCGTGAATCAGCCTTTCAAACAAAGAGCTAGGGTCCGTTCGCATTTCGGTGCTTACCGAAGCAGGCCCTTGATCCAATCCAGTGATGCGGCAATTGCAACGCTGGCGGCGTAGGATGTCGCGGTCTTGTCGGCTGGGATCGAACGCCATTTTGCCCCGTTGTCGAGCCGCCAGATGATCGCCTCGATCGTGCGGCGATCTTCGGTCCGAGGACGGGCTCCTTGAATTTCAGCCGCCGCAATAGCTGCTTCGAACTTCGCCCATTGGGCATCCGTCAGGACTTGCATCGTCTCTCCGCTCAGACGACCAACCAAACCAGGCTTCCCGTGACCGCCTCAAGTCGCGAAATGCGAACGGACCCTAGCAGCCTGTCGGAGTGGGTTTGGGCGTGATTTCATGGTCGGTCTAGGGTCGACGCCTGCGCTTGCGATTTGAGAGGCGTCAGACGGCTTTGCGTTTTCTGAGCGTAGTTGTGGCCCTGACAGTTGCCATGAGCGGCTTGGGACGGCTGCAAGGGGGCTAGAAAGGCGCCTGGTTCTTGTTATGCGGCCCTGAGGGTGAACATGCGCTTGATGTTCCATGACATGGTCACGAGGCTCCACTCTGCGCTCACGTGGTCGAGCCCGCGCAGCGAGAACTGGCGGAACCCGAGCACCGACTTGATGATGCCGAACACCGGCTCGGGAGTTTGTTTGCGCAGGGCGTAGAGCGTCTTGCCCTCCGGCGTTTTGAGGCGGTGCGCCATCGCCTCGAGCGGGGTCGGGTTTTCCGGCGCGTTTTCCGGCGCGGGGGGCGGTTCGGCGAAACGCTCGTCGGGCGAGGGATGGTGGGCTTCGCGGCCCATGGCGATGACCGGTTCGACCCCGGCCGCTTCGCAGGCGTTCACGTTGGCTTCGCTGTAATAACCGTTGTCGGCCAGCAAAGTGGCCACGTCGCCGAGGTCCTCGGGCAGGCCGCCGAGCTTGCCCAGCATCGGTTCGAGCTGCTGCTTGTCGTTGGGCGCCTGCACCACGTCGGTTGCGACCACGATCAGGCTCCCCGCCGCAACCGCGGCCTGAGCAGGCTCCCCGCCGCCACCGCGGCCTGAGCAGGCTCCCCGCCGCCACCGCGGCCTGAGCGTTGTAGCATTGCTCGAACCCGCCGCCGGCTACCGGCATGATGCGGCTGTCCTCGTCGGTCAAGTTGACCTGATCGGTGGGCAGCGGCTCCTCGACGGGCACCACCAAAGGCTTGCCACCGGGCAAAGGCTTGCCACCGGGCTTCTTGCCAGCGGCCCGCTTGGCGTCCTGGCGCGCCAGCTTGGCGTCGTAGTCGGCGCGGGCCTGCGCATAGCGTGCCTTGGCCCGCGCCTCGATCTTGGCTTTTGCTTTGGCGATCGCGGCAAGCCGGTCCTCGCGCCGAGCCAGTTCGGCGGGCACCGACAGGCCGTCGGGCAGGTCCGCTTGGTCGGCAGCTTCGGCACGGGCCATCAGGTCGGCCACTTCGGCCTTCAACTGCGCCTCTATCTTGCTGGCGTGCTCGTAGGACAGCGCGCTGTGGCGGCTGGCGTTGGCAGCGATCTTGGTGCCGTCCAGCGCCACCGTGCCCAGCTTCAAGACCCCCATCTCGCGCGCCAGGCCCAGAACCTGCACGAACAATGCCTCGATCTGCGGCAGGAAGCGGCGGCGGAAGGCGGCGATGGTGTCGTGGTCGGGATGTTCGTTGGCGGCGATGAAGCGCAACGCCACCGAATCATAGGTCGCCCGCTCCAGCTTGCGGCTGGAAAACACGCCCGTGGCGTAGCCATACACCATGATCCCCAGCAAAAGCTCCGGGTGGTAGGACTTCTCACCCGACCCGCGGTCGCTGCCGGTCATCGCACCCAGGTCCAGGCTTGCGATCACTTCAACCACAAAGCGCGCCAGGTGACGCTCAGGCAGCCACTCGTCCACCGAGGGCGGCATCAGAAACCCGGTGTCACGGTCAATCAGGCGGAAGTTGCTCATGTGTAGGGGGTCCAGAGTAAACCAATCGCAAACGCCCAATCCTAACCCAGGCCTCCGCGCCTGGTTAAGTCCGACAGGCTGCTAGACCGGCTTTATCGGACGGTGATGGCCAGCAAGGGCAAGCTGGACATTCTTGTCGCGAACTCGGGTTTTTCTGAAGCGGCCACACTTGACGATATCACTGAGGAGCACTTTGACAAGACCTTCGGCCTTAATGCGCGGGCGACGCTGTTCACCGTGCAGAAGGCCGTTCCGATGATGACGAGGGGCGGTACGGTCGTGTTGATCGGATCCATCGCCGGCTTCATCGGGACACCAGGCTATGGTGCCTATGGCGCGACCAAGGCGGCAACGCGGTCGTACGCGAGGACCTGGACGAACGAGCTGGCGAGCCGGGGCATACGTGTGAACACGCTCAGCCCGGGACCGATTGACACGCCGATGCTGGCCGGTGCCTCCGAGGAGGTCAGAACAACGCTCAAGGGCCTGATCCCCCTTGGCCGCCTGGGTTGGCCGGAGGAGGTGGCTGCCGCCGCCTTGTTCCTTGCCTCGGACGAAAGCAGCTTCATCGCGGGCGCCGAGCTGTGCATCGATGGCGGAATGAGCCAAGTGTAATACCAGTCATCCCCTGTGTTGACTCGGGTGTGATTTGGTGCGGCTTGTGCGGCTCTGGTTCGGTTTTGGTCTGACCTGTTGGGTGGGCTGATGATGAACGGAATACGACTGGTGATCCGCGATGATCTCTCTGCGGCGGAGTTACGCAAGCGCGCGCGGCAGGAGACAGACCGTGCAGCGGCCGCGCGCATGATGGCAATCGCCAACGCGTTGGAGGGTATGACGCGGGCCGAAGCGGCGCGGCTTGCCGGCATGGAGCGGCAGGCGCTGCGCGATGCTGTGGTGCGCTACAATGCCGAGGGTTTGGACGGACTGCACGATCGACCGCGGCCCGGCAGCAAGCCTCGCCTGGACGATCAGCAAATGGCGCAACTGCGGCAGATCGTGCTGGACGGCCCGGATGTAGAGAAGACGGGCTTGTCGGCCTGGACGTTGGCCGATCTCTGCGACGAGGTGAAGCGGCGTTGGGGGATCGGCTATCACGCAGCGCACATGTCCAAGCTGATGCGCAAGCTCGGCCTGTCGCGGCAGAAAGCTCGACCGTCGCACCCCAAGGCCGACCCGGCGGCGCGAGAAGCGGGCCGAGCCAACCGCACCAATTCCATCTGACCAATCGAGCCCAGCGACAAGCTCCAACCTGGCGGCAGCCAGGTGGTCGCAGACATCTCCTCGATCACGGCCGGGCCGGTGAGCCGCATACCCGGCAAGATGTCCGCGCGGGACCATACGTCGCATGGCATTGCGGCGTCCGGCAGCGTCCTGGTTCCTAGCGGTCGGCCGGTGCCGCCGCCGGGCGAGGTCCAGCCTGGCGTCTCGATGGGAATGCGGCCGATGACGCGCACGTTGACGATTTCAACGCCACGACCGCTGTCGCGCCGCCCGAACTGGCGCTCGAACGCGGCCTCAAATCGTTCCAGCAGCTCTGGCAAGGCGGCGCCGGCAGCGGCGACAACCGTCAGCTCATGCGCCTGGCCGCGGTATCGCAGATCGAACTGGCGTTCCTCCACCAGCGCGGCGAGGTCGGCCAGCTCGGTGCCGAACTCCTCCCGTATGTCGGCCAGCATGGCGGCCATGGCGCCCTCCGCGGCGGCGAGGCTCGCAGCCGTCAGCGGCTCCAACACGGTGCGGGAGCGGTCCTTCGACAACGCCGAGCACAGCGCCCCGAAGGCCGAAAACGCGCCCGGCGAGGGGGGCACGATCACGCGGGGAATGCCGATCTCCTCGGCCACCAGCGCCGCATGCAGCGGCCCGGCGCCACCGTAGGACAACAACGCGAACTCCCGCGGATCGAAGCCGCGGGCAACCGAGATCTCGTGCACGGCAGCCGCCATCTTGGCGATGCCGAGGCGCAGGATGGCGGCGGCCGCGCTCGCCGTGTCATGCCCCATGCTGGCAGCCAGGCTGGCCACGGCATTCCGTGCGGCGGCAGTGTCAATGCGCAGGGACCGCCCCAACTCCTGCGCCGGGCCCAAGCGCCCGAGCACCACGTTGGCGTCCGTCATCGTCGGCCGCGTGCCCCCCTTGCCATACGCGGCAGGCCCGGGCATCGCCCCGGCACTCTCCGGCCCCACCTGCAGGCTGCCGCCCGCATCCAACCCGGCAATCGAGCCGCCGCCCGCGCCGACCGTGTGGATGTCGAGCTGCGGCAAGCGGATCACCAGGCCCTCCAGCAGCGTCTCCCGCTTTAGCGGAAACTCCGCGCCGGCGATCAAGGCCACGTCCGTGGAGGTGCCGCCCATGTCGTAGGTGATCAGGTTCGGCGCCCCGACAGTGCGGGCAAGGTGCAGCGCCGCCGCAACGCCGGCGGCCGGGCCCGACAGCACCGTGCGTACCGGCTGCGCCACCGCCGTCGCCGTCGAGAGCAAGCCGCCGTGCGACGCCACCGTGTAGAACGCGGCACCCGGGTAGGCGCCTCGCACCGCCTGGGTCAGCCGCGTGACGTAGCTGGCCATGACGGGCATGACATAGCCGTTGATCGCCGCCACCGAGAATCGTTCGAACTCGCGGATTTCGTTCAACACGGCGGTGGACCGGGTCACGTGCTCGAAATGCTGCGCCAGGATAGCGGCAGCCCGCTGCTCGTGCGCGGCGTTGCGATAGCCATTGATGAAGCCGACAACCACCGCCTCGACGCCCGCCGCCTTGAGCGCCAGGGCGGCTGCTTCGAGCGCCGCCTCGTCGAGCGGGAGGCTGGCCTGGCCATCGGCCTCCATCCGCTCGACGACTGTCACGCGGTCGCGCCGGCGGATCAGCGGGGCGGGCCGGCGGAAATACGGGTCGTAGAGGCTGTTGGGCACCAAGCGCGTCGTGCGGCCCAGCTCCAGCACGTCGCGGAACCCGGCGGTGGTGACAAACCCGGTTCGCGCGCCCCGCCGCTCCAGCAGGGCGTTGGTCGCCACGGTGGTGCCGTGCACGATCAACTGCAGCTCGGAGGCGTGCAGTTCGGCGCAGTGCAGCGCGGCCAGGACGGCGTCATCCGGAGCGGCGCGGTTGGAGGGCACCTTCACGGCCCGGGTGGTGGCGCTGTTGGTGTCGTAGACGATCAGGTCCGTGAAGGTGCCGCCCACATCGATGCCGACGAACACGCTCACGGGCGGCCCCCGCCCAGGCGGCGGATGTGGAACCGGCCAGCGAACGCGGCCGCGAGGCCGTCATCCGGCAAGGTGGGATCGACCGCCTCCACCCAGAGCCGCCGGGCCGGCCCGGATGGCGCCGCCAATTCGACCAGGTCGCCGGCAGCGGCGCCAAGCCGGGCGGCCAGCGGCGGTGACAGGCGGCAGTCGCGCGGCGCCAGTTCGGGCAGGGCATGGGCCTCGGCGGAAACCGCGGCGGCGTAAGCGGCCTGCCCGGCAGCGGTGACGTAGCCGTCCGCCACGTCGTCGGCCAAGGCAGCCGTCGTGCGCTGCGCCGGGTCGCCGAACCCGCCGCCGCCGGACGATTGCATCACCACCACGTCGCCGCGGCGCAGCGGGAAGTTGGCGACCTTGCCGGGGAAGCCGCTGGGCTGCAGCTCGGCACCTCCGCGCCGCACGGCGAATCGGTTGGGAGCGCCCGATGCGCCGCCATTCACCCCGGCGGGCGGGATGATGTTGCGGTCCGACAGCACGGACAGGCGGGCATCGTCGGCCAGCACCTCCACTTCGCGCTCCAGGCTGCAGCCGCCGCGCTGCCGGCCCGGGCCGCCGCTGTCGGGCCGGACCTCCTGGCGGACGACGCGAAGCGGGAAGCTGCGCTCCACCATCTCGGTGGACTGCACCGACACGTTCTCGCCCTCGTTGAAGGCGCGCACGGCGGTGTTGCCGTCGCCGGTGGCCCAGGCGCCGGTGCCGCCGGACGGATACTCGTAGAAGATGAAGCCCCGACCGCCGATATAGGTGTGGTTGGAGGTGCCGCGGACGTCGCCGGTCATGCGCTGCGGGATGGCTTGCGCGAGCGCGCCCATCAGCGCCGCGTCGCAGCCGAACCGCACCTCGTTCAGCCCGCCGCAGGGCGCCGGGCTGATGGCGTCGACGATCGTGCCGGGCACGGTGGTGACCTGGATGGCGCGCAAGGTGCCGGAGGTGATGGGGCCGCTCGGGTCCAGAAACGACTTCACCACCGTCATCACCGAGGTGGGCGCGATGGCTGGCCCGGCGTTCAGCGGGGCGGCGACCTGGGGCGAGCTGCCGGTGAAGTCGGCCGCGATGCTGTCCGCCCCGATCACCAGTCGCACATGCACCTCGAGCGGGTGCGGCGTCGCCTCGTTGCCGTCGAGGTAGCCGACGTGGCGGTACTCGCCCGGCGCCAGGGCCGCGATGGCCGCGCGCATCCGCCGTTCGGACGCGTCCAGTATGTCCTCCGTGGCGGCCTGGACAGTGGCCAAGCCGTGCCGGGCCACCAGGTCGCGCAGCCGCCGCTCCGCCACCCGGCAGATGCCGAGCACGGCGTGAAAGTCCGCCGTCGCCTCGGCCGTGGCGCGCACGTTGTCCAGGATCAGGCGCAGCAGCTCGGAGCGGCCGGACTTGTCGAGCTTGAGATAGTTCATCCGCAGGCCTTCCTGCAGGATGTCGGTGGCGGCGCCGTTCAGCGAACCGGGCGTCATGCCGCCCACGTCGCCCCAGTGCGAGCGCACCACGACGTGGAAGATCGGCAGCCCGTCCAGATGCACCGGCCAGATCGCCGCCACGTCGTTCAGGTGGGTGCCGCCCGTGTAGGGGTCGTTGTGCAGCAGCAGGTCGTCCGGACCGATGGCGCCGTGCACGGCCAGCGCGCCCGCCACGGCGCCGGCGACCGGGATGATGTGGAACGGGTGGTCCTCGCCGGATTCGGCGATCAGGCGGCCCTGGCCATCGATCAGCACGCAGGAGAAATCATAGCCCTCGTAGATGATCGAGCTGTAGGAGGACTGCACCATGGAGCGCCGCATCTCGCGCACGATGGAGCTGAGCTGCTCGCGGATGACGGCGCTGGTGGCAACGTCGGTCCGCCAGTTGGGCGGCTGGGTCATGCCGGGGTGTCAGACCAGGGCATCCGCCAAGTCCTTCATCGACGGCAGCAGGAGATCGGGTTGGTGCGGCGTCTCGCCGAACGGGCGGCTGCGGCGGTCGATGAAGGCGGTGCGCATGCCGGCGGCCTTGGCGCCGATGCAGTCGAAGGCGTGGTTGGCCACGAACAGCACCTCGTCCATGGCGACGCCGAGCAACTGGGCGGCCTTGGTGTAGGTCGCGACATGCGGCTTGAAGCTGCCGGCTTCCGCGACGGAGATGACCCGGTCGAACGGCACCTCGTGGTAGCGCTTGGCGGCTTCGAGCATGTCCGGGTCGCCGTTGGAGAGCACGACCAGCTTGTAGCGCGTCTGCAGCCGCGCCAACGCGGGCGGGACTTCGGGGAATGGCCGCAGCTTCTCGATCTCGCCAACCAGCGAACGCACCTCCGCCGGCGTGTAGGAGATGCCGGCCCGGTCCATCACGAACGCCACGGCGCGGTGCCCGATGTCCCGGTAGGGCGTGTGCTCCTTGTGCAGCAGCGCATCGATCATCGAGTTTTCGAAATGCGTGCGCCGCCACCAGGTGACGAAGCTGTCGGGGCTGCCGGTCCAGCCTTTGGCCGCGAGGAACGGGGTGGCGATGGCGGTCAGGCCGCCTTGCATGTCCACGACGGTGCCGTATTGGTCGAACATGCAAACCTTGATGGTGCGCTTGAGGTCCTCGGCGGTCATCGGGCGCTTTCGTTGGTAGGCTGGTCCGAGACGGTCGCCGGACGTCATTGACTGCAACCCTGCACTTTGTATACAGAAGCCGTCAAGCGAAGGTGGACCACCATGCCACAGGCCAAGATCTACGGCATACGCGAGCATCTGGTCCCGGTTCGGGACGCGCTCTCGGAGGCGGTCAACGAGGCGATCTCGGTGGGTCTGGCGTTTCCGCGCGAGCGGCGGCTGCAGCGCTTCTTCCCGATGGACCGGGCGGACTTCATCTTCCCCGCCCACGAGCGGTCGGAGCGCTACACCATCATCGAGATCGAGACCTTCCAGGGCCGCTCGAAGGACGTGCTGAAGCGGCTGGTGCGCGAGCTCTACAGCCGGGTGCCCGCCGCGACCGGAATCGAGCCGCGCGACCTGGACGTGATCATCTCCGAGCAGCCGCGCCATGCCTGGGGCCTGATGGGCGAGAACGGCGACGAGATCGAGCTGACCTACAAGGTCGCCATCTGATGCGGGCGTCCTCGGGGCGCACCGAGGACGGCCCCATGCTGCGCGGCGCGGCGCGCTACACCGCCGAACATCCCGGCGCGGACATGCTGCATGCCCGCTTCGTGCGGTCCACGATAGCGCACGCCAGGATCGCGGCGGTCGACCTCGCCCCCGCCCGCGCGAAGCCCGGCGTGGTGGCGGCGTTCGCGGCTGCGGACCTGGAGGCGGCGCTGCCGGCGGTGCCTGCCGCGCTGGACGCGATCACCAACCGCAACGGCTCCGACGCCCCCGTGCCGCCGCGCCCGGCGCTGGCGCGCGACCGCGTCCGCTTCGCCGGGGAAGCGGTGGCGCTGGTGGTCGCGACCACGGCGGCCGCAGCGGCCGACGGGGCGGACGCGGTGTGCATCGACTACGAGCCGCTGCCCGCTGTCACATCCCTCGGCCAGGATGGCGGCGTGGCAATCCATCCCGGCGGCAATCTCGGCTTCGACTGGCAGGGCGGGGACCCGGCGGCAGTGGCCCAGGCCTTCGCCGCCGCCCATCACGTGGCCGCCTCGAGCGTCGCCATACCCCGTATCCTGGGCCTGCCGTTGGAACCGATGTCGGCGGTGGCCGGATACGACCCGGCCAGCGGCCGCTGGACGCTGGTTGCGCCAAGCCAGGGCGCCCACGCGATCCGGCGCGAGCTGGCGGCGGGTTACCTGGGCGTTGCGCCCGAGCAGGCGGCCTTGCTGGGCGCGGCGCGTGTGCTGGGACGGACGGTGTCCTGGCAGGCCGATCGCGCCGAGAGCAACCTCTGCGAGCCTCACGCACGCGACTTCCGGATCGATGCGGAGCTGGCGCTGGACGAGCACGGCCGCTTTCTTGGCCTGCGGGCGCTGGCCTCCTGCGCGTTGGGCGCCTACGTCCATCCCGGCGCGCGCGCGACCCCCACCGCCAGCCTGCTGTTCGGCCTGCAGGGCGCCTACCGCATGCCTTGCGTCAGCCTCTCCATGCGCGGCTGGTATACCAACACGACGCCGACCGGGCCGTTTCGCGGCGCCGGCCAGCCGGAGGGCACCTTTGTGCTGGAGCGGCTGATCGACGCGGCGGCGCGCGAGCTTGGCCTGTCCCCCGCCGAGCTGCGCGGCCGCAACGTGCTTGGCCCAGCCGACTTCCCCTATCGCAGCGCCACCGGGCATCACGTCGACAGCGGCAACGCGGCCGCCCTGCTGCAGCAAGGCGAGACCTGGCTGGCCGTGCAGCCGCGCGACACGCAGGGCGGCCGGCTGCGCTGCGGCGTCGGCCTGGCCCTATACATGAAGGTGAACGGCATGGGCCGGCAGGAGCGCGCCGAGGTCGTGGCCAGCGCCGGCTGCGAGAGCGTGACGGTGCGGATCGGCAGCCAGTCCAACGGGCAAGGGCATGCCACCACGTTCGGTGCCATCGCCGCCGCCCGACTGGGTCTGCCTCCCGAGCAAATCCGCGTGGTGCAGGGCGATACCGGCCAGGTGGCGTTCGGCACCGGGACGGGGGCGTCGAGCGCGCTGGCGACCACCGGCGCCGGGGTGTCGCGCAGCGCCGCCGACCTGCTGTGCCGCGCGCGGGACGCTGCTTCACGCTTCCTCGACGCGAACGAAGACGCGCTGGCCTATGCCGGCGGCAGCTTCACGCTGCCGGGCAGCAACCGGTTTGCCACGCTCCAGCAACTGGCGGCGGCGGCGGGCGGCGAACTGGCGGGGCGCTCGGAGGCGCCGGTCAGCCTGACGTTCACGCTGGGCTGCCACGCCTGCGTCGTCGGCGTCGACCCGGAGACCGGCGTCGTCCACGTGCAGCGCTACGCCGCGTTCGACGACCTGGGGCCGTTGTTGCAGCCGGCCATCGCGCACGGCCAGTTGCACGGCGGCATCGCCCAGGGGCTTGGGCAGGCCCTGTTGGAGGCGGTCAGCTACGACGAGGCCGGGCAGCCGATCACCGCCTCGCTGCTGGATTACTGCCTGCCGCGCGCCTCCGACCTGCCAAACCTGGAATGCCGCATCGCGCAGACGCCGTCGCCGGCCACGGAACTGGGCGTGCGCGGCGCGGGCGAGGCGGGTGCGATCGCCTCCATGGCGG
Source organism: Acetobacteraceae bacterium (assembly GCA_965198565.1). Taxonomy (GTDB): domain Bacteria; phylum Pseudomonadota; class Alphaproteobacteria; order Acetobacterales; family Acetobacteraceae; genus LMUY01. Next base: position 1,404,991 of record OZ240665.1, read on the forward strand.
CCATCGTCAATGCGGCGGAGGCAGCGCTTGGCGGCCACTGCAAGCTCGACGCGCCGCTGACGCCACTGGCAGTATGGCAGGCGATGCTGCACTCGGATGCACCCCGCCGCGCCCGGGCGCCCGCGTCCGCCCCCCCGGTCAGGAGCACCGTCGATGCGTGATCCCCGTTACGACATCCTGTTCGAGCCGGTTCCGTTCGGTCCGCTGACGCTGCGCAACCGGTTCTACCAGGTGCCGCATTGCAACGGCTTGGGGGCCGGCTTGCCGTATAGCCACGCCGCCATGCGCGGTGTGAAGGCGGAAGGGGGTTGGTCCGCCGTGTGCACGGAGATCCTGTCGATCCACCCGTCCTCGGATTCGACGCCGTTCCCCCAGGTCAAGCTGTGGGATGCCGATGACGAGCGCTCCTTGCGTTTGCTGACCGACGCGGTGCACGAGCACGGCGCCTATGCCGGCGCGGAGCTGGCGCATGGCGGGTGGGCGGTGGCGAACCGCTACACGCGCGAGCCGCTGCTGTCACCCATCGACATTCCGTCACGGCGCGACCCGATCCAGGCCCGGGCGATGGACCGTGCCGACATCGCGGAGTACCGGCGCTGGCATCGCCGAGCGGCTTTGCGCGCCAAGGCGGTCGGATTCGACATCATCTACGTCTATGCGGCCGACGACCTCGAACTGCTGCAGTTCTTCCTGTCGCGCCGCCGCAACCATCGCGAGGACGAGTATGGCGGCGTGCTGGCCAACCGCACGCGGCTCCTGCGCGAGGTGATTGCGGACACCAAGGACGCGGTGGGCGATACCTGCGCCGTCGCCGTGCGCATCACCATCGACGAGATGAGCGGGCCGGACGGCATCTGCGCCGGGTCGGAGGGGCGCGACATCATCGCCTCCCTGGCGGAGCTGCCGGACGCCTGGGACGTGAAGGTCAGCGGCTGGAGCAACGACAGCGAGACGTCGCGCTTCAAGCAGGAAGGCTATCAGGAGCCCTATGCCTGCTACATCAAGCAGGTCACCACGAAGCCGGTGATCGGCACCGGGCGGTTCACCTCGCCGGACACGATGGTGTCGCAGGTCAAGCGCGGCATATTGGACGTGATCGGCTGCGCGCGGCCCTCGATCGCCGACCCGTTCCTGCCGAGGAAGGTGGAGGAAGGCCGGCTCGAGGACATTCGCGAGTGCATCGGCTGCAATATCTGCGTGTCCACATACAATCTGGGCGCGCCGATCAATTGCACGCAGAACCCGACGATCGGCGAGGAATACAGGCGCGGCTGGCACCCGGAGCGCTACCGCCCCGCCGGGTCGGCCGATGCGGTGCTGATCGTCGGCGCCGGCCCGGCTGGGCTGGAATGCGCCCAGGCGCTGGGCCGGCGCGGCTACCAGGTGCACCTGGCCGAGGCCGGCCGCGAATTGGGCGGGCGGGTGCTGCGGGAGTCGCGTCTGCATGGCCTGGGCGAGTGGATCCGGGTGCGCGACTGGCGCGCCGGGCAGCTCGACCGGATGGCCAACGTCTCCGTCTACCGCGAGAGCGCGATGACCGCGGACGACGTGCTCGCCATGGCGGCGCCGACGGTGATCCTGGCGACCGGCGCGACCTGGCGGCGGGACGGCTTCGGCCGCCGCAACCACAAACCCGTGCCCACCGAGCCCGGCGCCGCCTTGCTGTCGCCCGACGATGTCATGGACGGGGTGGCGGTGGCCGGCCCGGTGCTCGTGTTCGACGACGACGACTACTACATGGGCGGCGTGCTGGCGGAGACGTTACGCAAGCGCGGCCTGGAGGTGACGCTGGTGACGCCGTCGCCGCTGGTGTCGGCCTGGACGGTCAACACGCTCGAGCAGGAGAAAATCCAACGCCAGGTGTTGGAAGCCGGCATCACCGTGATGGCGAACAGCAACCTCGCCGCGGTTCGCCCCGGCGCTGCGGACCTGGCCTGCGTGTTTACCGGCCGGCGGCAGACGGTGGCGGCTGCGAGCGTCGTCATGGTCACCGCGCGGCTGCCGCGGGCCGACCTCTACCACGCGCTGGCCGTCCAGGTGGGGCAGGGCGTGATCCGAACGTTGCTGCGGGTCGGCGACTGCTTCCAGCCCGGCACCATAGCCACGGCCGTGTTCGGTGGCCGCCGGGCCGCGGAGGGGCTGGATCAGCCCCAGGCCGACATCGTCGGGTTCCGCACCGAGCCGGTGGCGACGGAACGGCCGCTGTCCCATGCCACGCCACGTCTGCGCGCGGCCGAATGACCGGTCGCGACTCCTCGCTAGAAAGCCCTCTCCCTCTGGGAGAGGGTTGGGTGAGGGCTCACGCACGAACGACTATGACGCCACAACCCTCACCCCGACCCTCTCCCATAGGGAGAGGGAGATACCAAGGGAGCACCCAATGAACGTGTCCGCGCCTGCCCCCGCCATCGGCCGTAACGGCAACATGTCCACGCTCGAGGCCGAGCAATTCGTCATGGCGTCGCACGCCCTGCCCGGCGGCGCCCTCGGCGGCAACGCCCTGGGGCAGGACGTCCGCTTCGTGGTCAGCCACGGCAAGGGGCCGCGCTTCTGGGACACGTCGGGCAACGAGTATATCGATTACGTGTTGGGCTCGGGCGCCATGTTCCTCGGCCACGCCCACCCGGCCGTGGCGCAGGCGGTGGCCGCGCAGGCGAGCCGCGGCACGCACTTCTTCGCCTATCTCAACCAGACCGCGGTCGACCTGGCCCAGCGCGTCACCCCGCTGCTGCGCTGTGCCGAACGCATCCGGTTCACCACGTCAGGGTCGGAATCGACGTTCCACGCCATCCGCCTGGCGCGCGGCTTCACCGGGCGGGACAAGGTGCTGAAGTTCGAGGGCGCGTATCACGGCACCCACGACTACGCGCAGCTCAGCACCGCGCCGAAGCGGTCGTCCAACTTCCCCACCCCGCAGCCCGACACCGGCGGCATTCCCCTCGCGGTGCAGGAGCTGATGCTGGTGGCGCCGTTCAACGACCTCGACGCGCTCAGCTCCATCCTGGACGCGCACGGGCATGAGATCGCCGCCGTGATCGTCGAGCCGATCCAGCGCATCATCTCGCCGCTGCCGGGCTTCCTGGCCGGCGTGCGCGAACTGACCGCGAAGCACGGCATCGTCATGATCCTGGACGAAGTGGTGACCGGGTTCCGCTACGGCCTGGGGGGCGCGCAGGCCTATTTCGACATCGTTCCGGACCTGGCCACCTACGGCAAGATCATCGGCGGCGGCCTGCCGGTGGGGGCGGTCGCCGGCCGGGCGGAGATCATGGACCAGGCCGACCCGTCCAAGAAGGGCCAGCCCGGCTACGTCTATCAGAACGGCACGCTGCAGGGGCACCCGTTGGGCTGCGCGGCGGCGCTCGCGGTGCTGGACGTGCTGAGTGAGCCGGGCCTCTACGAGCGCGTCTTCGCCATGGCCGACAAGCTGCGTGCCGGCCTGCAGGAGGTCGCCGACCGCAACGGCATGGGCCTGGTGGTGTTCGGCGACGGCCCGATGTGGCACTTCCTGTTCGCCGAAGCGCCGCCGGTGAACTACGGCGACATCTTGCGCAGCGACATGAAGCGGCAGGCGGCGCTGGAGACGGAGATGATGCGTCAGGGCCTGTTCGTGCTGCCCAACAACCGCCGCTTCATCTCCATCACCCACACGGATGACGACCTGGCGCAGACATTCGATGCGTTCGACCGCGCTTGCCGGGTGTTCAAGGCGGCCTGAACCGGCTCACTCCTCGGCAAACGTGCCGCGGATGCCCTGCCAGGACTGCTGGATCAGGTCCTCGGTCAGCATGCGGGCGGTGCGGCCACGCTGGTGCCGGATCGCGTCGATGATCTCGCGGTTGGTCTCGACTGAGAGCTGCATCATGCTGGGGTTGCGGCAGTAGGCGAGGTAGCGGTAGCGCATCGCCTGCTTGCCGATGGTGCCGAGCAGGCGGCGCAGAGTGGCATTGCCCGAAGCCAGCAGGATCTGGTCGGTCAGGCGGACGTTCTGCTCGAAATACTCGCGCACGTTGGACTCGGCGAACGCATCCTGCAGCCCGGCCATCGCTCCCTCCAGCGCGGGCAGGTGATCGTCGGTGCGGTGCCGGGCCGCGGTCTCTGCGGCCATGCCCTCGAGCGGGATTCGGCAGGCATAGATTTCGTCGAGGTCACGCACGTTCAGCATGCCCACCCGCACGCCGCGCCGCCGGTCGCGCACCAGCAGGCCGTCCTGCTCCAGCAACCGGAACGCCTCCCGCACCGGGGATCGGCTGACGTTGTAGCGGCGGACGATGTCTTCCTCGATGAACCGCATGCCCGGCGCGATCTCGCCGAAGACGATCTGGTCCTGGAGAAAGCGTGCCAGTTCCTTGGCGAGCACGTCGGGGATGCGAAACTCGGCGGGGTCGGCGATGCTCTCACTCCCGGGCGGCGGCTCATTTGTATACAGTGGACTAACTCACGGCCTCGTCCACCAGGTAGCGGCGGATCTGGTGGCCCATCTCGCGGATTTCAGCGCGCACCATCGGGCTCGTGAACATGGCGCGGAAGAACGGGTGCGCGCCGCCCGGCACCCGGCGCAGCGTGGTGGAGACGCCGGCGTCCATCAGCCGCATGGCATACAGCTCGCCCTCGTCGCGCAGGATGTCGTATTCGCAGGTCACGACGTAGGCCGGCGGCAGTCCGGTCAGGTCCGGCTCCTGCAGCGGCACGACGAGCGGGTCGGTCGGCAGGTCCTCGCCATAGAAGTGCTTCCAGAACCATTCCATGTAGGGCGTGGTCAGCAGCAGGTTGTTCCAACTGTGGTACGATGGCCGCGAGGTGTCGCGGTCGGTCAGCGGATAGATCAGCAGTTGGAAGGACAGCTTCGGCGTGCCGTGCTTGCGGGCGAGGAAGGTGCAGGCGGCGCTGAGCTGCCCGCCGGCACTGTCGCCGCTGACGCCGATGCGGGACGCGTCCAGCCCGAGCCGAGCGGCGTTCTCGGCGATCCAGCACAGCGCGTCGTAGCAATCGTCGATCGCGGCGGGATAGGGATGCTCCGGCGCCAGGCGGTAATCGACCGCGAAATACGCCACGCCGCTCGCCTCGGTCAGCGCGCAAACGTAACGGTCATGGGTGTCGATGTTGCCGATGACCCAGCCGCCGCCGTGGAAATACAGCATGATGGGCAGCGCCCCCGTCGCGTCCCCCGTGGCGCCTCTTGGCTTGAACAGGCGCAGGCGGATGCTGCGTCCGGGCAGCTCGGCCACCATGTCCTGCGTCACCACCGTGTCCGGCCGCGGCGGCATACCGTCCCGGGCAAAGCCGTCCATCAGCGCGCGCACCTCGTGCGGCTGGCGCAGCTCCATCGGGGGGTCGCAGGCGGCAACCATGGTGGCGAACAGCGGCGCGATTTCGGGGTGAAGTTTTGCAGCTTGCATCCGTGTCGTTCCGCTCCGGTGGCGACCCAACCTGCACCAGTGGCACGTCGCCGACAAGTTTGGATTTTGTGTACATTGCAGTTGCGCCAGATCGGCGGCGAATGCATGGTTCGCGCATGCACGCCGCGCGCCAGCACGCTCCGCCCTCGACCGCCGAACGCGGCCCGGCGTTGCAGTTGCTCGGCGTGGCACGCTGCTACGGGAGCTATCGCGCGCTGCACGACGTCAGTCTCAAGGTGGAAGCCGGGAGCTTCGTCAGCCTGCTCGGGCCATCCGGCTCGGGCAAGACTACCATGCTGCGGCTGATCGCCGGCTTCGAGCAGCCGACCGCCGGCCGTATCCGGATCGACGGACGGGACATGACCGCCCTGCCGGCGCACCGGCGCCCGGTCGGAGTCGTGTTCCAGAACCTGGCCTTGTTTCCGCACTTGACGGTGGGCGGCAACGTGGCGTTCGGGCTGGAGGTGCGGCGCCTGCCGCGGCAAGAGGTCGCCCGGCGCGTGGCCGAGGCGCTGGCGATGGTCGACCTGCCCGGCCTGGAGGGCCGCCGGGTGCACGAGATGTCGGGCGGTCAGCGGCAGCGCGTCGCCCTGGCCCGCGCGCTGGTGCTGAACCCGGCGGTGCTGCTGCTGGACGAGCCGTTGAGCGCGCTGGACCTGAAGCTGCGGCAGATGCTGCAAGACGAGCTGAAGCAGATCCAGCGCCGCTCGGGGGCCACGTTCGTGTTCGTGACCCACGACCAGGACGAGGCGTTGCGCCTGTCCGACCGCATCGCCGTGGTCAACCGCGGCCGGATCGAGCAGGTCGGCACGGCCACGGAGATCTACGACCGGCCCTGCTCGGCGTTCGTCGCGCGCTTCGTGGGCGACACCAACATGCTGCCAGGCCGGATCGCCGCCGCGGCGCCGGGCCGGGTGGCGATCGCGCTGGACGGGATGGACCGTACGCTGGATGCGCCGTGCCATGCCGCCGTGGCGTGCGGCAGCCCGGCGGCGCTGTCGATCCGGCCGGAGAACCTCTGCCTCGGCGCCGCGGACGGGCTGCCCGCAATCGTGACCGACGTCACCTATGCCGGCGCACGGATCCGCTACGCCCTCCAAGTCACCGGGCGCTCCCTGTTGGCCGACGTGGCCGTGCGGCCCGGCAGCGGCGACCGGCTCCAGCCTGGCGCCGCCATCACGGTCAGTTGGCTCGCCGGAGACAGCGTGATCGTCCCGATCGAGGAAGGACCATCGGCATGAAACACAGTCTGCACACAATGCTGGCGGCGGCGCTGCCCATGCTGTTTGCCGCAAGCGCGCTGGCGCAGGGCGTGACCATGGCGGCCTATGGCGGCGGCAACGGCGAGACCTGGCGCCGCGGCATGCTGCAGCAGTTCACCGACGCCACCCACATCGGCGCCAAGGTGGTCGACGTGCCCGACACGGAGGCGGCGCTGCGAGCCAGTGCGTCCAGCCCGCAATACAACGTCGCGTGGGTGAGCGCCTTCTCGGCCGCCAACCTGTTCCGTGATGGCCTGCTGCAGACCTTCGACGCGAAGGACTTCCCGGACCTGGCCGGCCTGCCGAGCGCCGACTTGATGCGAGCGCCGGACGGACGGCTGATCGGGATTCCCGTGCAGTATCAGTTCTACAGCATCGCCTTCAACACGGGGCAGGCGAAGGCGTCCGACTTCCCGAGCTGGCACAGCCTGGGCGAGCCGGCATGGAAAGGGCGGATCGCGGTGCCGCAGCCCTATATCGCCGCGAGCTACGATGTCCCCATGTTGGCGCATGACGCTGGCAATGACACCGACATGGCGGCCGGGCTGGCGGCGTACAAGCCGGTTCTGGCCAATGCCTTCACCACCCTGAGTTCCTTCGCCCAAGGCAACCTGCTGCTCAGCCGTGGCGAAGTGGCGGCCATGCCGTTCTATTCCGCCCGGATCGCGGCACTCAAGCAGAGCGGCGCCGCGGTCGACATCACCCTGCCCAAGGAGGGCGGGCTGTTGCTGCCCTACCTGCTGGTGGTGCCGAAGAACGCGCCGGACCTGCCGGCGGCGGAGGCCTGGCTGAAAGCGGCGACCCAGCCGGATGCCCAGCTTCGCATGTTCGACATCTCCGGATACCTGCCGTTCAGCCCCAAGGCTGCGCTGTCGCCCAAGCAGATCAGCGAGCTGGGCAGCGACCTGCCGACCCTGCGAGGCAAGCTCTGGGAACCCGATTGGTGGGCGGTGTCCGCGGGGGAAAAGGCGCTGTCCGGGCAGATCGAGCAGATGCAGGCCGCACTGCACTGAGCGCACGCTACGGGCGGCTGCTGGCTGCCATCCTTCCCGGTTGCCTGCTGCTCGCCTTCGCGGCCGGGCTGGTGCAGCTCGTGCTGTCCTCGATGAGCCACGGCGGCGCCCAATACGCCGCATTCTTCGCCCGGCCCGATTACGTCGCCCTGCTGTTGCGGACGTGGTGGATGGCGGGCGTGACCTCCGTGCTGTGCTTGCTGCTCGGCTACCCGACGGCGCTGTTCATCGCTCGCACGCGGCTGCGGCGGGACTTGTTGCTGCTGATCGTCGTGCTGCCCTGGCTGGTCAGCATCGTGGTGCGGACCTATGGCTGGGTGGTGCTGCTCGGCAACCGCGGGGTGGTCAACGGCGCGCTGATGGGGTTGGGCCTGGCGGACCGGCCGGTCAAGCTGATGTTCGACACGGGGGGAGTGATCATCGGCCTGGTGCACGTGTTCTGCCCCTTCGCCGTGCTGACGGTGCTCGGCTCGCTGCTGCAGCAGGACCGCTCGCTGGAGGAGGCGGGAACCAGCCTGGGCGCCGGCCCATGGACGAATTTCCGCCGCGTGGTGTTGCCGCTCAGCGTGCCGGGCGTCATGTCCGGCCTGACGCTGGTGTACCTGATGAGCACGGGGGCGATCGTCACGCCGCTGCTGCTGGGCGGCGTCGGCGACCAGATGCTCGGCAGCCAGATCTACACCGAAGTCTTCGATCAATTCGACTTCCCGAAGGCCGCCGCGATGGCCGTGCTGCTGGGCGGTTCCTCCCTGCTGGTGATCGTGCCGCTGCGCTGGGTGGAGCGGCGGCTGACTGCCAACATGCCCGGTGCACACCACTCCGGAGTGCGCCTCACCGCAGCTGGCGTCGCCGAGGCGGCGGGCTGAGCATGCGGCGGCCTGGCCTGTTCTCCAGCACCGTGGCGACGGCGGTGCTGCTGTTCCTGCCGCTGCCGATCCTGATTGTCGTCGCGTCGTCCTTCACCGCCAGCGGCTTCATCAGCTTCCCCCCGCCGGCGCTGTCCTTGCGCTGGTACGCGCGTTTCCTGAGCGATCCGGGCTGGCTCGGTGCGCTGCTGGCGAGCACGCTGCTCGCCGTTGCCGCGTCGGCGGGCAGCGTGGTCGCCGGGTTCGCGGTGGCCTGGGCGGCGGCGCGCTGGTATCCGCGGCTGCGCCCGTTGCTCGAGACGTTCGTCATGCTGCCGCTGGTGCTGCCGCAAGCCGCGCTGGGCATGCTGGTGCTGTCCGTCGCCGGGTCGCTCGGGCTGGTCGGCAGCTTTGCCGGCATCCTTCTGGCGCATCTGCTGGTCACCTTGCCGTATGCGTACCGGCCGCTCGTTATCGGCGTCAGCGAACTCGACCGGGCGCAGGAAGAGGCGGCGCAGAACCTCGGCGCCACGCCCGCCACTGTGTTCCGCCGGGTCACTTTGCCGGGCATGCGCTCCGCGGTGGCGAGCGCGCTGCTGTTCTGCTTCATCATCTCGTTCGACGAGGCGACCGTGACGCTGTTCCTGGTCGGGCCGAACGCGACCACCTTGCCGATCCGGATCTTCGACACCCTGCAGGACAATGCGGACCCGGTGGTCGCCGCGATTTCTACGCTGCTGATCGCGGTGACGGTCGTGATCGTGCTGGGCGTGAGCCGGTTCGCCGGGCTGCTCACCTTCGTGCGGGCGGAGGGCGGCGCCGCGGCATCCGGGCGGCGTGTCTAGAGACCCATCGCCAAGCCGCGGGCCAACGCCTCGGGGTAAGTGAGATAGCCGACATGGCCGCCCGCCACGACGAGCAACGGCGCGCTGTCCACCAGCACCAGCAGCGGACCAGATCGGCGAAGCTCGCGTATTCGAACGCGCTATGGTGCATGCCGGTGTGCCTGACCTTGTCAGCGTCGTCACTCAGGCCCGGCACCGAGAGGAAGGCAACGCGATGGTTGGCCGCGTCGTTGGTGGTCCAGGCGTTGTTGGCGTTCTGGAACGTGACCTCGACCCCGACCACGGCGCGATACCAATCGACCTTCTGCTGCAACCGGCTGATCTTGATCGTGTTGGTGTCGCGCGCCAGCGAAACAGCCGCTTCACCCCCAGCAGGTCGGCGCCCGCTTGGGCCACGGACAGCACTCGCACGCTGATGCCAGCCGCGTTCATGTCGGCAAGCCGCCCGGCACCGGTGTCCGCAAGCTGCGCGACGCGGTCGATGGCTGGCGGACGTGTCCGCCGAGGGTTTGACCCTATCGTCTAGCGCGGGCCTGCGCAAGGTGGTCTGCGCCCGCGCAACCGTGCCGTCGTTGCGCTGCAAACAAGATTGTCGGTGCCGGGCTTTGACGGGCTCGCGACATTGGGCGAACATCGCGTCCCTAAGTCGGCGCTGGCTCCATTGGCCAGTGCATGACCTGAGCTTGCAACCAATTGCAGAAGGCATCTCCCATGAAGCTGCTCCGAGTTGGCCCGCCTGGCGCCGAAAAGCCGGCGCTGCTTGCCCCTGATGGCTCGCTGCGCGACCTGTCCCGCCATGTCAGCGACATCGATGGCCAAGCGCTCTCCCCCGCCGGGCTGGCGAAGCTCTCCGCCATCGACCCGAGCGACTGCCCCGTCATCGAGGGCGCGCCGCGCATTGGCCCCTGCGTGGTCCGCCCGCTCAACTTCGTCTGCATCGGCCTGAACTATGCCGACCATGCGGCCGAAGCCGGCATGGCGCTGCCCAAGGAGCCGATCGTGTTCCTCAAGGCGCTCAGCGCGTATTGTGGACCATACGACGATGTGCTCATGCCGCCCGGGGCCAAGAAGGTGGACTGGGAGGTGGAGCTGGGCATCGTCATCGGCACCCTGGCTAGCTGTGTTCCGGAGGCGCAGGCCATGGAGCACGTCGCCGGCTATTGCGTGATCAACGACGTGAGCGAGCGCGAGTATCAGTCGGAGCGTGGCGGCACCTGGGACAAGGGCAAAGGCTGCGACACGTTCGGCCCAACCGGCCCTTGGATGGTCACCAAGGACGAAGTGCCCGATCCGCAGGTGCTCGACATGTGGTGCGACGTGGATGGTCAGCGTATGCAGGATGGCAACACGCGCACCATGGTGTTCGGCGTGCGCCACCTGGTGAGCTATGTCAGCCAGTTCATCACGCTGCACCCCGGCGACCTGATCGCCACCGGAACGCCGCCCGGCGTGGGACTGGGCAAGAAGCCGGAGCCCATTTTCCTGCAAGCCGGCCAGGTGATGAAGGCCGGCGTGCAGGGCTTGGGCGAGCAGCGGCAATTGCTGGTGGCCTCGACGCCGGCAGGCTGACCCCGCGGCCTGCTTCCAACACGGGGCGAGACCATTATATACACGGGCAAACGGTCTGATAAGCAAACAGGAGGATCTGATGACCCAAATCCGCAGCATGCCGTCCCGCCCGCGTCGCCCCGGCGAACTTGGCGCCCACTCGGTGGACCATTTCAACTTGGCGGTGCCAGACCTGAAGCAGGCCGCAGCATTCTACACCAGCTTTGGCCTGGACGTGCGTGAAGAGGGCAATGGTCTTGGCCTCTACACCACGGGCCACGACCATCGCTGGGGCCGCGTCACCGAAGGGCCGGCAAAGAAGTTCACCTACATGTCGTTCGGCGTCTACCCCGAGGACCTGGAAGGCCTACGCGCCCGCTTGAAGCAGAACGACGTGCGGCAACTCGACCCGCCGGCCGGGTTCGAGTCCAACGGCATCTGGTTCCACGACCCCGAGGGTACGCTGATCGAAATGCGGGTGGCCGAGAAGTCCTCGCCGAACGAGAAAGCCGTTCAGAGCAACCCGTCCTCGCCACCCGGCGTGCAGGGGTCGCATGCCCGCTCCGTGGCGTCGGCGGTGCGCCCCCGGCGCTTGGCGCATATCTTGCTGTTCAGCAGTGACGTGTCACGCAGCATTGGCTTCTACAGCCGCGTGCTCGGCCTGCGCCTGTCCGACCGCTCCGGCGACGGCATCGCGTTCATGCACGGCATCCATGGCAGCGACCACCACATGATCGCGCTGGCGAAGTCCGACGGCCCCGGCCTGCACCATCTGAGCTGGGACGTCGGCAGCATCCACGAGGTCGGGCTGGGGGCCATGCAGATGGCCGACAAGGGCTTCGTTCAAGGCTGGGGCTTGGGCCGCCACGTGCTCGGGTCGAACTATTTCCACTATGTCCGCGATCCGTGGGGCAGCTACAGCGAATACTCGTCGGACATCGACTATATCCCCGTGGATTGCGACTGGGAGGCTGGCGATCACCCCGGCGACGACGCCTTCTATGTCTGGGGTCCGACGCCGCCCGCCGACTTCGTCACCAACTACGAAGCCGTTCGCTAATACGGGATCAGCCGGGCCATCCGGAGCCCGCCATGCTAACGTCGTTGCCACTGCCGCGCTTGCTGTTTGGGCCGGGCGCCTTGTCGTCGTTGGCGAGCGAGCTGCAAACCTTGGGTGTGCGACGTCCGCTGCTGATCAGTGACCGCGGGCTGGAGCGAGCGGGCGCCGTGGCCGCAGTGTTGCGGGCGTCGCCCGCTCCTGCGGCGCAGTATTTGGACGTGCCTGAGAACCCTACCGCGGCAGGTGCCGACGCCGGGTTCACCGCGTATCGCGAGGGCAACTGCGACGGCGTCGTAGCGCTCGGCGGCGGTTCGGTGCTGGATACGGCCAAGATCGTTGCGGCCATGGCGTCAGGCGGCGCGGCCAAAGCCGCCGATCTGCTCGGCAAATCCGACCTGGTCGGCCCAGGCACGGCGCCCGTGATCGCGATCCCCACGACGGTCGGCACCGGCAGCGACAGCTCGCCCGTGGCCGCGCTGCACTTCGTTGCCGGTGGACCCGGCACAGGCACGCGCAGCCCCCATTTGGTGCCCCGCCTCGCCATCCTCGACCCCGACTTGGCCCGCACGCTCCCGCCAAGGCTGGTGGCCGCCACCGGCATCGACGCGCTGTCGCACTGTGTAGAGGGGTTTTTCTCCGAACCGGCCAACCCGATCGTGGACGCGCTGGCGCTCGACGGCCTGGCGCGCGCCTATGCCAACATCAAGCTGGCTGTGCAGCCCGGCGGCGACGAGGCGCGAGGCGCGATGATGCTGGCCGCGTTTGCTGGCGGCGCCGCAATCCACAAAACCCTCGGCCCGGCGCATGCCATCGCGCTGGCCTGCAGCGACCAGCACGTGCATCACGGCGTGCTGATTGCGGCCGCGCTGCCGTACACGGTGCAACTGGTCGGCAGCCATGCCACCGCAAAGGCGGACCGCCTCGCCGCGGCGATAGGGCTGGCGCGCGGTGCGGATTTGGCGGACGCGTTGCGCGAGCTGGTGTGTGCGCTCGGCTTGCCGGCCTCCTTCAAGCAGGCGGGGTATCAGCCGCGCGCGATGGACGCGATGGTCGAAGACATGGTCGCGAGCCCGTTCAATCGAGCCAGCCCATACCGGCCGACCCAGGCCAACTATGCAGCCATTTTGGGCGAATTGCTGGCCTGATGCCGGGCCTGGCGCTGCGGCGTCACGCCGGGGGACTCTTCTCGAAGGCGTCTAGGTTCTCGAAAATTTTGACCAGGTTGCGGCGCAGCGTGGCGAGTTCGTCCACGCTCAAACCTTCCGTGGCGATCCGCTCGTGCATGCGTGCGATCGCGATGATCTCCGATGTCATGGCGCGGCCCGCTTCAGTCAGCACGAGATGCAGCGCCCGCCGGTCGGTGCCGGACCGGGCGCGGGCAAGCAGCGCCGCTTGTTCCAGCGCCCTGACCTGCCTGGATGTTGTCGAGAGATCGGCGACGATGATGGCCGCAATGTCGTTAAGCCGCAGCCCGTCCTGCTCCCAGAGCGCACTAAGGATACGCCATTCAGATAGGGTGATGCCAAACGTCTGCAGGGCCTGACCAAACACCAGGCCTGTCTTCACGCCAGCGCGATTGAGCAGGTAGGGGAAGAAGTCCTGCAGGGCGAATGGCGGCTGGCAACGAACACGTCTCATACGAACCTGTTTCCGTTTTGGCGCCGGGCCGGACCATTGCAAAGCCCGGCAGCCGACGAATTGCTTGCAGATGATAGCATTTATGGCTTAGATTGCCAGGAATTAAATTCGGGTAGGGAGCAGCCACGATAATGCTGGCAACGCGCTATGCGAAGCAGCTCGTCGTCTTTGGGTCGGCCCTGTCGCTCGTCGTCAGCAATGGCCCGATCATCCTCTTCACGTTTGGCGTTTTCCTCAAGCCGTTGTCCGAGAGGTTCGGCTGGTCGCGCGGAACGATGTCGCTCGGCCTGTCGTTCGGCCTCACGCTTGGCGGGCTGGCAACGCCCGTGATGGGAAGGCTGGTGGACAAATGGGGCACGCAGCGCGTCACCCTCGTCGTGATAACGCTGTTTGCGGCGAGCTTCTCGGCCATCTCACTGGTCCCGGACAACGTCGTCATCTTCATCCTGGCCTATAGCCTGTGTGGCTTGCTCTCCGGCGGGCAGGCGCCGCTGCCGTATGCCAAGGCCATCTCGGGATGGTTCCAGCACGGGCGAGGCTTGGCGCTTGGCATTGCCATGGCGGGTGTCGGCGTCGGCATCGCCGTCATGCCGGTGGTGGCAAACCTTTTGATCGAGCGGTTGGGGTGGCGGGCCGCCTACGCGGTGCTGGGCCTCATCGTTTGGCTGGTCGCATTCCCCGCCGTGCTGTTTTGCGTCAAGGATCCGCCCGCGCTGCATCGCGCTGCATCCCGGCTGGTCGAAGGCGACGAGATCGCGTCGGTCATTCGCGGCCGAGCCTTTTGGTTGATGACCATTGCTGCTTTCTTCGTCGTCGTGGTGCTGAACGGGACGATTGCGCATCTCGTCGCTTTGTTGACCGATGCCGGCGTGGCGCAGCCTGCGGCCTTGTCGGCGCTCGTCATCGTTGGGCTGTCCGCCATTGTCGGCCGGCTTGCCTCGGGTTTCCTGCTCGACCGCTGCTTTGCGCCATACCTCGCCGCCGGGCTCTTCCTGGTTCCGTTGATTGCCATCGGGCTGCTACTCGCGGGGCTGACGGCAGGGCCGTCGGTGCTGCTGGTGGCGTTTTGCCTCGGGTTTGCCTTGGGCGCCGAGGTTGACGTCATCGGCTTCCTCGTCGGCCGGTATTTTGGCTTGCGCCGCTATGGCGAAATCTACGGCTACATCTTCGTGGGCTTCACCATCGGTTCCGGCCTTGGCCCCTACCTGCTGGGGCTGAGCTTCGACCAAACTGGAGGCTACCGGCTTGGCATGGTGGCGGCCGCCGTGTTGCTCGTGCTCGCGAGCGGCCTTATCGCTGGGCTCGGCTCCTACCGCTATCCAGAGCGGGGCGAGCTCGCAAATGGTCGCGATGCCATCGAGCTCAACTCGTCAGTCCGCACTCTCTGACCCCTGAAGGAGGCATACGTGCAAGCAAAGATAGGTCTTGAGGAGCATTTCGCCCGCGAGGATACACTGGGCGACTCGCAAAATTTCGTCGGTGCGGAGACTTGGAAAGACTTGCGCGCCAGGTTGCTCGACATCCAGACCGAACGCCTCCGCCTCATGGACGAGCACGGCATGGAGATGATGATCCTGTCGCTGAATAGCCCGGCCGTCCAGGCTGTGCTCGACACGCCGGCGGCGGGCGAGCTTGCCCGGCAGGCCAACGACATGCTGGCCGAGGAAATCGCGCGCAATCCGAAGCGGTTCCGCGGCTTCGCTGCGCTGCCGATGCAGGACCCGGACCTAGCCGCGCGCGAACTCGAGCGCTGCGTCAAGGACCTCGGCTTCAAAGGCGCTTTGGTCAACGGCTACTCGCAACTGAGCGATCCGGAAAACGCGATCTACTACGACGTGCCGGCCTACTGGCCGTTTTGGGAGACGGTGCAGGCGCTCGATGTGCCGTTCTACCTGCATCCGCGCGAGCCAAGCCAGCGACGGGCCTATGCCGGCCACCCCTGGCTCATAGGCCCAGCCTACGGCTTCGCCGCCGAGACCGCGCTGCACGCGCTTCGCCTGATGGGGAGCGGCCTGCTCGATCGCTACCCGGCGCTGCAGTTCATTCTCGGCCATCTCGGCGAAGGCTTGCCGTTCAACCTCTACCGGATCGACCAGCGGATCGCCTGGTCGCCGCTGGGCTATCCCGCCAAGAAGCCCATATCGGCGTATTTCGCGGAGAACTTCTACGTAACGACGGCGGGGAACTTCCGCGACCAGTCGCTGATCGGCACCTTGCTCGAGGTCGGCGCCGACCGGGTCCTGTTCTCCACCGACTACCCGTTCGAAACCGTCGGCGACGCTGCGACTTGGTTCGATGCCACACCGATCAGTGAGCACGATCGGCAGAAAATCGGCCGGGAGAATGCGGTGAAATTGTTCCGGCTCTGAGTTAATCAACAAGAACGTTCAGGAGGCATGATGGACTGCGACGTGGCGGTCATTGGCTACGGCCCAACGGGGATGATGTTCGCTGCTTTGCTCGGCCAGCTTGGGCACAGGGTGATGGTCCTCGAGCGCTATTCTGGCCTGTATAATCTTCCGCGCGCAGCGTGCTTCGACGATGAGGTCATGCGAACCTTTCAGAAGCTCGGCCTGGTGGACGACCTCGAGGGCGGGATCGTGGTCCAGGATGAGTACGACTGGGTGAACGCCGAAGGCGAGACACTGGTCAAGCTCAACTATGACGCCGTCGCACCAGGCGGATGGGCGGCGCTCTATATGATGTATCAGCCCCACATCGAAACCGTGCTGGATCGCCACGACAAGGCGGCGCCGACTGTCTCCGTGCAACAGGGGTTTACCGTCACAGCCGCTGAGCCGGACAGCGACGGCGTGACGCTGACAGGCACGGACGGAAGTGGGCAGACGCGATCGCTGCGTGCGCGCTACGTCGTCGGCGCCGATGGCGGCAACGGTTTCGTGCGCCGCACCTTCGCCGAAGAACTCGAGGATTACGGCTTCCAAGAGAACTGGCTGGTGTGCGACTTCCACATCAAGCGGACCGTCGACGGCCTGCCGATGTTCCGGCAAATCTGCGACCCGGCGCAACCAACGTCCATCGTGCGGATCGGGCCCGATCACCACCGCTTCTCGTTCATGCTGGAACCCGGCGAGTCACCGGACCAGGCGACCGACCCGGCACGGGTTTGGGCGCGCGTCGCCGCGTTTCTTTCAGAGCAGGATGCCGACCTCATCCGTGCGGTGAACTACGTGTTCCGTTCCCGCATCACCAAGCAATGGCGCAACGGCCGCATCCTGCTGGCCGGAGACGCGGCGCATGAAATGCCGCCGTTCCTGGGCCAAGGCATGTGCTCGGGGATTCGCGACGCCCATAACCTCGCCTGGAAGCTCGACCTGGTGCTCGCCGGGCGTGCGGGGGACGCGTTGCTCGACACCTACCAACCCGAGCGCGAGCCGCACGTGCGGTTCATCACCGAGAAGGCGATCGAACTCGGCCGCGTGCAGACGCTGCGGGATCCCGAGGCGGCCCGCCGGCGCGACGAGACGCTGCTGGCGCTTCGTCGCGAGCGGCGGGCGCCCGAGAAAGTCAGGCTCCCCCCCTTGTCGGGCGGCCTGATCGCCAACGACGGCAGCTTCTTCCCGCAAGCGCGCGTGCGGCAGGGTTCGCGCACGGCTCTGTTCGACGATGTCGTCGGCTACGGTTGGTGCATCGTGACGATCAACCCGGCCTTGTTGGATGCTCTGCCGCCCGCGCTACGCGCCGCGTGGCAAGAGACCGGCCGCATCGTCGTGATCGGTGATGAGGCATCGGGTCAAGCAATGAACGATCTCGACGGCGTCTACGCCACGTGGTTCGGCGCCCATGCCTGCGAGGCCGTGGTGGTACGCCCGGACTGGTACGTCTATGGCACAGCCGGCGAGGGTGCAGCCTTGCAGACCTTGGTGCAGACCCTGCTCCAGCGGCTCGCCGTCGGCGCCGTCAAGGAGCTGGCCGGCTAGAGCATGATTGCTTCTGATAGGCGAAGCAATCATGCTCTAACTCTTTGTTTGAGAGGCTGATTCACGCATCAGGTTGTTTCAACCTGATGCGATCAGGCTCTAGTCGAGATCAATCCGTTGTCGTTGGGCGATCAGCAACGCAGCTTGTCCCGCAAGGTGCCCGGCGCGTATTGCGTTTGCACCAGGCCGCGGCGCTGCAGCTCGGGAACCAGGAGGCGGCCGAACTCCTCGAACATGATCGGCGACACCGTCGGCCAAACGGTGAAGCCGTCGCAGCCGCCGGCCTCGAACAGGTCCTGCATCTGGTCGGCGACCGAAGCGGGCGTGCCGACCATGACGCTGCGGGGCTTGCGCACGGAAGCGGCGTAGCTGATGCCCGCCGCCGCGGCCCGGCGCTGCAGGCTCTCGTCGATGCCGCTGATCCCGGCGTTGCCCTGCGCGGCGGCAACGGCCTGCGGGGTCTGGTGCTGGCCGAGGTCGGCGCCGACCATGGTGGAATTATGCGCGAGCACGAGGGCCGGATCGGCCAGCGCGTCGAGCTGGGCCGCCCGCTCCTGCGCAATGGCCTCCGTCTCGCCAAGCACCACGCCGAGCGAGTTCAGCACCGCGCATTGCTCGCGGGGCCGGCCGATCGCGTCCATCCGCGCGTGGAGGTCGGCGACGAAGGCGATGCTGTCGGCCTTGCTGCCGCCGCTGGCGAAGATCAGCTCCGCCCAGCGCGCGGCGAATTGGCGGCCGCGCGGCGATGCGCCCGCCTGCAGCAGCACCGGGCGGGTTTGCGGGCTGCGCGGCATGGCCAGCGGCCCCTTGGTGCGTACGAACCGCCCGGCGTAGTCGGCGTAGCGGATCTTCTCCGCGTCGGCGAACATGCCGCGGTCGCGGTCCAGCACCAGCGCGTCCGCATCCCAGCAGTCCCACAGCGCGCTGCAGGCTTCGAGCACCTCGTCCGCCTGGTCGTAGCGGGTGTCTTTCGGCGGCAGCGCGTCCAGGCCGAAGTTGCGCGCCTCCATGTCGGTGGCGGAGGTGACCACGTTCCAGGCCGCGCGGCCGCCGCTCAGCAGGTCGAGCGAGGCCAGCATGCGCGCCAGCAGGTAGGGCGGGTGGAAGGTGGTCGACAGCGTGGCGCCGAGCCCGAGATGCTGCGTGACGCGCGCCATCAGCGGCAGCACCAGCATCGGGTCGAGATAGCTGATCTGGCCGCCGCGCTCGACATAGGTGCGGAAATGGCCGCCATAGACGTCGGGGATGCCGAAAGTGTCGGCGAAGAACCCGGCGTCGAAGCAGGCCTCCTCCAGCGTGCGCGCCAGTTGCTCGTAGCGCCTCGGATCGAAGATATCGTGCAGCGCCGCCGCGGGATGGCGCCAGCCGCCGACGTGGCTCGCGGTCGGCCCCGTCTTCAGGTAGGCGACCAGCTTCATGCGACGACTGGGCCGCGCGCTCATGCGAAGCGGCCGATGCTGTAGGGCGCCGGGTCGATGGGCGGCTTGGCGCCAGTAACCAGCGCGCTGACCAGCCGCCCGCTGCCCGGCCCGCCGGTCATGCCGAAATGGCTGTGGCCGAAGGCGAGGAACAGTCCGGGATGACCCGGCACCCCGCCCAACACGGGCAAGCTGTCGGGGGTGGAGGGGCGATGGCCCATCCAGAGCTTGGGCTCGCCGTGCTCGAGGCCCGGGAACAGCGCGCGGGCATGGCCGGCCAGAACCTGCGCGCGGCGCTCGTCCGGGGCGGCGTCCAGCCCTGCGAACTCGACGCTGCCGGCCGCGCGCAGGCCGCCCTCCATGGGCGTGATGCCGAAGCCGCGCGACTTGTAGCCGATCGTGTAGCGCGGCTCGATGCTCGGGGACGGCAGCATGGCGTGGTAGCCGCGTTCGGTTTCCAGCGGCACGGTGATGCCGAGCGGCCCGAGCAACTGCTTGGACCAGGCGCCGGTCGCGACCACGACGGCGGACGCGGCGCGATTGGCGACGTTGGTCATCACGGTGTGGCCGCCGGGCCGTGGGATGATCTTCATGGCGCGCTCGGGCAGGATTTGGCCGCCCTCGGCGCGCAGCACGTCCGCCAGCGCGCCCACCAGCCGGGCCGGACTGACGGTGTAGCCGTTGCCGGGCAGGAGCAAGCCCGCCGTGATGGTGCGGGCGATGCCGGGCAGCATCTGGCGCAGATCGTCGGCACCGAGGCGCTGCGCTTCGACGCCATGGCGCTCGCGGATGCTTGCCTCGATGGCCGCGCCCGGGGTTTGCCCGTCGCCCTCCCAAACCTGGATTTGGCCGGAGCGGCGGATCAGCGCGGCAAACACCTGCGGCCCGACCAGTTCGGCCCAGCAGCCGAATGCATCCCGATGCAGCGCGCGCATCGCGTCCGAGATCGCCATCACACGGTCGAGCCGCCCGGCGCGCAGCCAGCGCAGCAGCCAAGGCAGGACGGTGGGCAAGTAAGCCGGACGGACGATCAGCGGACCGTCGCGGTCGGCGAGCCAGCCCGGCACGCGGCGGAGCATCCCCGGCATGGCGATCGGCGCGGCGGTGTCGGCGCTGATCATGCCGGCATTGCCGAACGATGCGCCGCCGGCCGGGCCGAGCGGGTCCAGCACCGTCACCATCCGCCCGGCGCGCTGCAAATAGACCGCTGTCGCCATGCCAGCGACTCCGGCTCCCACGACAACCACCTCGCCTTCGCTCATCCGCCCGCTCCCAACTTTGGCCGCCGCAACAGCACGTCCACGATCAGCACCAGCGCGGTCACGGCGATGAGGAAGGCGCTGACGGCGGCGATAGTGGGCTCCACGTCCAGATGCAGGCTGTTCCAGATGCGCACCGGCAGGGTCTGCGTGCGCGCGTCGGTCAGGAACAGCGCGATGACCAATTCGTCGAACGAGGCCAGGAAGGCGAACAGCGCCGCCGAGACGATGCCGGGCGCGGCGAGCGGGATGGTGACCGTGCGCAGGGTGCGCAGCCGCCCGCTGCCGAGGCTGAGCGCGGCCCGCTCCAACTGCAGGTCGACGCCCTGCAAGGTCGAGAGCAGGATCAGCAGCACCACGGGCAGCGCGATCACCGCGTGGCACAGCCCGACCCAGACCAGGTTGCCCACCAGGCCGAGCCGCACCGAGACTGCGTAGAGCGCGATGGCGGTGATGATGGTGGGCGCGATGATCGGCAGCAGGCTGAGCGACAGGACGAGCTTCTTGCCGGCAAAGCTGCCGCGCACCAGCGCATAGGCCAATAGAAAACCCACGCTGGTCGCGATGACGCAGGCGATCACGCCGATCTCGAGGCTGGCCCAGAGCGAGGCGCGCCACTGCGAGCTGCCCAGGAAGGCGGCGAACCAGCGCAGCCCGTAGCTCGGCGGCGGGAAGCGCAGGAAAGTGCCGCCGCTGAACGCCAGCACGACGACGATGCCCACCGGCAGGATCAGCACCAGGCAGAGCAGCGCCACGAAGGCCGGCAGGACACGGCGCATTCTAAGCGCTGCCCAGCATGAAACGCATCTACGCGCTGCCAAGCATGAAACGCATCTACGCGCTGCCAAGCATGCGACGCAGGTCGGTCACCCGGCCGTACACCGCGTACAGCGCCAGGGTTGCGACCAGCAGCACCAGCGACATCACGGCCGCGCTCTGCCAATCGAGCAGGATTTCGATCGAGCGCTCCACCAGCATCGCCACCATCACGTTGCCCGGGCCGCCCATCAGCGCGGGAGTGATGAAAAAGCCAATGCCCAGGATGAGCACGATCAGGGAGCCGGACACCACGCCATGCCAACTGAGCGGCAAATAGACCCGGCGGAACACGGTGACAGGCCCCGCGCCAAGCGCCCGGGCGGCGCGCGGCAGGCTGGGGTCGATCGCCTTGATCGCGGCATAGAGCGTCAGGATCATGTAGGGCAGCAGGATATAGGACATGCCTACGACGATGGCGAAGCTGTTGTAGAGCAACGGCAAGGGGTGTGCGATGAGCCCGCTATCCAGCAGGAGTTGGTTGATGATGCCGTCGCGGCCAAGCAGCACCATCCAGGAATAGGTGCGCACGATCACGCTCGTGAAATAGGGAACGATGATGCAGAACATCACCAGCGAAACCCGCCAGCCCTGACGGTTCGCCAGATAGAACGCCATCGGGTAGCCGAGCAGCAGCGTCACCGCCGTGACCAGCACCGAGATCCACAGCGTCGTGAGCATGGCGACCTGCATCGGGCGCGAGGTGAGCACGCGGCTGAACAGGCCGGGCAAAGCCGCAGCCGGTGAGTCGAACAGCAGAGTTTGTACGAAGAACAGGAGCAGCGGCAGCAGGAACACCAGCCCCAGCATCAGCAGCGCCGGCAGCAGCAGGAGAGCGGTGCGGTCGCGCCGGGTCATGCCGCAGCTGGCGGCAGGATCGAGCTGTCTTCCGCCGCCCACGTCACCGCGACGGTGTCGCCACGCTGCGGCTGGAACGTCCCGCCGCGATTAGGCATGTCGGCCGTGAGCGTGACGCCGGGCGACATCTCGACGGCATAGCGCAGGGTGCTGCCGAGAAAGGACAGCCGGGACACCACGCCCGACACGGCATTAAGCGCAGTGGTCGTTGGCGCTCCAGGCGGCGCCAGGGTCAGCTTTTCCGGCCGCACGAACAGCGTGCCCGGCTGGCCTGCCGCCAGCGTCGTCGGGCGCAGGGAGTGCAGCACGCCGCCGCCCGGCAGCCGCAGGGTGGCGCAGTGCGAGGGCGCCGCTTCCAGGGTGCCGGGCAGCACGTTCGCCTCGCCGAGGAACTTGGCCACGAACACGGTGGCAGGATGCTCATACACCTGCCGCGGGGCGCCGACCTGCTCGATGCGGCCGCCATGCATGATCGCCACCCGGTCGGACAGGTTCATCGCCTCCTCCTGGTCGTGCGTGACGTAGAGCACGGTCATGCGCAGGCGCTGCTGGATGTCCTTGATTTCGGTCTGCATGTCGAAGCGCAGGTTCTTGTCGAGCGCCCCCAACGGCTCGTCCATCAGCACCAGGCTGGGATGGAACACGATGGCGCGGGCGATGGCGACGCGCTGTTGCTGCCCACCGGACAACTGCCGCGCGTAGCGCTTGCCGAACGCGCCCAACTGCACCAGCTCGAGCGCCCAGGCGACGCGCTCCTGGATCAGCGGCCGCGCCAGCCCGCGCGCGCGCAGCGGGAAGGCGACGTTCTCGAACACGTCCAAGTGGGGGAAGATGGCGTAGTTCTGGAACACCATGCCGAAGCCGCGCCGCTCCGGCGGCACGCCCGACAGGTCGCGCCCATCCACCAGCAGCGACCCGGCGTCGATGCCGGCGAAGCCCGCCACCATCATCAGCGTCGTGGTCTTGCCGGAGCCGGACGGGCCGAGCAGGGAGAAGAACTCGCCCGGCGGCAGCGTGGCGTCGAAGCCGTCCACCACCGTCTCGGCGCCGTAGCGCTTGGTGAGGCCCCGCAGCTCCACCGCGGCGCCGGTGCCGACCACGCTTTCCCGCGCGGTCAGATGACCCAGTTGGACCACGCAGCGTTGACCGCGGCGCGGTTCTTCGCCCACCAGCCGATATCGTCGAGGAAGCCCTTCGACACGGTCCACGGCAGGTTGGTCGCCGGGTCGATCAGCGACTTGTTGGTCGCGGGATAGGCCTTCTTGTTGGTGGGGATGGCAATGAATTGCGACAGAAAGCGCGCCTGCACCTCGGGGCTGAGGCTGTAGTCGATGAAGCGCAGTGCTGCGTCGGCCTTCTTGGTGCCTTTGGGAATGCCGAAGGCTTGCACCAGGATTTCGTTCTGGTTCCACTCGATGGCGAGCGGTGCGCCGCCATCCACCGCGGCTTGCACCCGCGTGCTCCACAACACGCCGAGCACCGCCTCCTTGTCGGCCATGATCTGCGCCGACAGCGCGCCCGTGTCCCAGAATGTGGCGATGGAGGGCTTGATGCGCGACAGCGCATCGAACGCGCGCTTGATATCGATGGGGAACACCTTGTCCGGCGCCACCCCGTCGGCGATGAGGGCGAACTCGAGATTGGGTGCGCCGGAATCCATGCCGGCCATGGTGCGTGGCCCGGGGAAAGCCTTCAGGTCCCAGAACTCGGCCCAGGATTTCGGCTGCTTCCCAGTCGGGAACACGCTGGTGTTGTAGCACATGACGAAGGCGTAGACGGACGAGCCGACCTGGGTGGGAAGCGCCATGCCTTTCTCGAGGTCCGCCGGGTCGGTATATTTGAACGCCTTGTAGTCGATCGGCGCCAGAAAGCCGGCTTGGTCCAACTGCAGCAGCGTGTCGTTGCCGGTGTCGATGCAGTCGAGCTCGACTTGGCCGGCCTTGAACATCGCCAGCATCTTGCCGACCGTGCTCGGCACTGGGACGATTTCGATACCGGTGGCCTGGCGGAACGGGTCATACACCGTCTTGCGCTTGATGTCGTCGAAGGTGCCGCCGGGCGTGCGCACCATGAGTTGCTCGGCGGCGAAGGCGCGGCGGGTGAGCACGGCGGGGGCCGCCAGCGCTGCGGCCGAGCCGGCGAGAACCGTCCGACGCGTTGGCAGGATCAGGGTCGGCGGTTTCATGCGGCACTCCCAACGCGCGTTGTGCGATGCAAAAGCCTAGTGAACGAGCGGCTGGCCGGCTAGGGGTAATTCCGGGCCAACGCCGTTACCAGGAGGCGGCGCGGGAAGTTCGTGAGCCGCTCGTGGCCGGTCTCGGTGACGACGATGGTCTCCGACATGCCGAAACCGCGCGCCAGAACGTAGCTGTGGAACACCATGCCGGCGGCGAAAACCCAGTCGCTGCCCGGCGCTGCCTCCAGGGGCTCGCCGCTGTTGGGCTGCAACAGCAGGCCGACCGAGTAGAACGTCTTGTTGGTATAGCTCGCGCGCAGCCCCGCGCGCAGCACGCCGTCCCGATAGATAGCGTCCGGCACCGCCGCGCAAACGCCGGGCTTCACGGCCGCGAGGGCCGCATCCTGGATGGCGATCAGGGTCTCGGCGAGGCGATGATCCGCTTCGCTCGCGGTTCCCACCTTCAGCGGCCGCATGAAGCGCGCGTGATAGTGGCGGACGTTCGGGGTGCATTCCACCTGCACCACGTCGCCGCAGGACAGCACCCGGTCGGTGTAGCCGCCATGCAGGTGCAACGCCCGCTCGCCGGAGGACAGCACGCCGGGGCCGGGCAGGTCGCTGCCGGCGTGGATCATGGCGGCGCAGATCGCGGCCGCCACGTCCCGTTCGGAGTTGCCCGGGGTGGCGGTGGCTGCCGCCGCTGCCATCCCCGCCTCGGCGGCCAGCGCGGCCCGGCGTTGATAGCCGATTTCGGCCGGCGACTTGATCAGCCGCAACCGGGAGACGAGCCCGCTTTCATCATGCCAGGCCGTGGCTGGCAGGTGTTCGGTGAGGGCGAGGTAGCGGGCGGCGGTCAGCATCCAGGCCTCCATTTCCACCGCCAGCCGGGCGCCCGGGCCGGCGTGGCGGCGGATCGCGGCGGCGGCGATGGCGAGCGGGTCGTCGGCATCCGTCCACAACATGCGGCCCGGGAAGACGCATGTGGCGTCGAGGTAGTATTCCTCGACGTCGCGGCAGACCAGCGCCGGGTTTCCCGCAGCGGGGATGATGGCAAATTGGAACGTGCCGTAGCCGCGGGTGAAGTAGCCGGTCAGCCACGTCACCGATTCCGGCAGGAAGGCCAGCAACGCGTCGTAGCCCTTCGCCACCAGCGCCGCTTGGACCCGCGCGACGCGGGACTCGAACTCGCCGCGCTCGAACCACGGTGCGGCGATGGACATCAGCGCCCCTGCACCGGCGGTGGCAGGCACAGCGCGGCGAAGTTCGCCAGCATGGTCTTGGCCTGCTCGGCGTCATCGGCGCTCTGGTTCAGCGCGGCGACGTCGGCCCCGTCGGCCTCTAGCCGTTCGCGGCTTTGCTCCGACCATTGGTGGAACTGCGCGCGCGTCACCTCCGGGTGGCCTTGGATGCCCCAGGCGGACAGCGAGCGATGCCGCCAAATCTGATTGGGACACACATCCGAGGACGCGAGCACGCGCATGTCGGGATGGCTGGCGCGCACCTCGTCGTTGTGCCAGACGAACATGCGCACGCGGGGCGCCAAGGTGTGTGCGAGCGGGTCGTCTTCTGCATCCGCATGCACGTCCAGCCATTTGTAGCCGACTTCGCAGCTGGCGCGGCGAAACACTTGGTCGCGGCCGCACAGGGCGGAGGCAAGAATTTGGCTGCCGAAGCAGATGCCCAGCATTGGGATGCCCAGCGCCGCCGCATCCTCGATCAGCGTGTGCTCGCGCTGGATGAACGGCACGTCCTCGTAGGCGCCATGCGGGCTTCCCGACAGGACTATGCCGGCAGAGCCGCAGAGCGTGGCGGGAAATTCGCCGCGATAGGCCCAATGCACCTCGACGTCGAAGCCCAGGGCGGCGAACCGCAGGTCGAGCCGCGCGACCCCTAGCCGGTTCGGGCCATTGGACAGGAACAACAAGCGGCGGCACATTGTGCCTCCTCGAGACTCGACACCTGGCACGACCATTGCTTTCCTCGCTCGGCATCCATCAGAGATGTCCGGCATGACCAACTTGCAACCGTCCTTGCAACCTTCGCGCCGCGCCGTCATGGGCGGACTCGCCGCCTCCGCCGCGCTGCCGTTGTTCGCCGAGGCCCAGCCAGCGCCCAAACGCGGCGGCGTGCTGCGCATTTCCGTCTCCAATCGCACGGCCTCGCTCAACCCGCTGCAGGTCTCCGGGCCGTCCGAATACATCGCGGCCGACATGCTGTTCTCCAACCTGCTGCGCATGGGGCTGGACATGAAGCCCGCGCCGGACTTGGCGCTCGACTACACCAGCGACGCCGCCGCCCGCGTGTTCACCTACCACCTGCGCCCCAGCGTCACGTTTCACGATGGCACGCCGCTCACCGCGGCGGACGTCGTCGCCACCTACCGCGCCATCCTCGACCCGAAGACGGCGGCGCCGGCGCGCGCGGCGCTTGGCTCGCTGCAGGAGATCGAAGCCCTCGACCCGATGACGGTGCGGTTCACCTGCGCCCGGTCGTTTGCCGATTTCCCGGTGGCGACCGCACACGCCAACGCGCGCATCGTCTCCGAAGCCGCCCTGCGCGACCTGCCGGGCATGAGCACGCGCGCGAATGGAACCGGACCCTTCAAGCAGGACAGCTTCGACTCGACGCGCATGCTGCGGGTGGTGCGCAACCCCAGCTATTACGCGCCGCAATACCCGTATGTGGACGCCGTCGAGCTGCCGCTGTTCCCCGACTTGACGGCGGAGGTGCAGAGCCTGCTGTCCGGCGCCACCGATGTCATGTCCGAGGTGCAGCAGGCGGACTACAAGCGCATCGCCAGTGCCCCCGGCGTGGTGGGGCAGCGGGTGAAGTCGGGGCGGTTCGCCAATATCGTCATGCGCATGGACAGCAAGCCATTCGACGACATCCGCGTCCGCACCGCGCTGGCGATGTCGATCGATCGCGACACGCTGCTGGACCTCGTGTTGGAGAGCCTGGGGCAGACGGCGCGCGACAGCGTCATCTCGCCGCAATACCGCTACTATACGGAAACGCCGGAGGTGCCGTACGACACGGACGCCGCCAAGAAGCTGCTCGCCGAGGCGGGCTATCCGAACGGGCTGAAAATCCCGCTGGTTTGCTCCAACCGCCCGGCGATCCGCGCGGCCGTGGGGGTCGCGCTGAAGGAGATGGCCCGGCCGGCTGGCTTTGACATCGACGTGCAGATCATGCCGCACGACACCTACCTGGCCGAGGTCTGGATGAAGGGCAACTTCTACATCGGCTATTGGGGCATGCAGCCGACCGAGGACGCGGCGTTCACCTTGCTGTTCACGTCCAAGGCTGCGTTCGCCGACACCGCCTGGAACAATGCCGAGTTCGACGCCTTGGTGGCCGAAGCTGCAGCCACCATGGACGGTGCCACGCGACGCACGCTCTACGGCAAGGCGCAGCTCTTGATGGCGCATGACAAGCCCTCGCTGGTGCCATTCTTCCAAGACGTGCTGGCCGCGAGCCGGGACCGGGTAAAGGACTGGGCCATCAGCCCGCTGTCGCGGAACTATTTCATCGAGCGGGTCTGGCTGGCCTAGTGCACTGGCAACACTTAGGACACACCTTTCTCCATCACGTCCGCTGAGGCGAGGCCATGTTCACTGGAACCCCCACGTTGCCGTTCGCGCGCGAGGAGCACCTAGCCCGGCAGGCCCGGCTGCGGGCGGCGCTGGCCGAGCGCGGCTTCGATGCCATCTTGGTGTTCGCGCAGGAAAGCCACTTCTGGCTCACCGGCTACGACACCGGGGGCTTCGTGTTCTTCCAGGCGGCGGTGGTCACGGCCGCCGACACGCCGATCACGCTGCTGACCCGGCGGCCCGACCTGCTGCAAGCCCGGCAGACCAGCACCATCGAAGACATCCGGCTGTGGTGGGACGCGGAGGACGCCGACCCGGCGGGCGCGCTGCGCGAAATCCTGCGCGAGAAGGGCCTGCAGGGCAAACGCGTCGCGGTGGAGATGAACACGCACGGCCTGACCGGGTGGAACCTGCACCGCATCCAGCTCGCCATGGCCGGGTTCTGCACGCTGGAGTTCGACCGCCACCTGATCCGCCTGATGCGGCTGGTGAAGTCGCCGGCCGAAATCGACCTGATGCGGCAGGCAGGACGGCTGCTGGACCAATCGCTCGCCGCGGTGATCGCCGCCGCGCGCCCGGGCGTGATGGACGCCACGCTCACCGCCACCTGCCTGTCCGTCGTGCTCGGCGGCGGCGGCGACATGCCGCCCAATCCGCCGCTGTTCAACTCCGGCGCGCGGGCGCTGTATGGCCGTGGCGTCAGCCAGCCGCGGCGTTTGGAGGCAGTCGACCAGGTGATCGTCGAATATCCCGTCGCCATCCGCCGCTACAGCGTGAAGACCGAGTGGACGATCCTGCTCGGCCGCGCCACCGACCGGCAGCGCCATATGTTCGACACCGTGCGCGGCACGCTGGACCGGATGACGCAGATCACCCGCCCTGGCACGACCCTGGGCGAGATCTTCGACGCCCATGCGCACGGGCTGGACAGCGCCGGCTATGCCGCACACCGCTTCGGCGCGACCGGCTACTCCGTAGGCCTGACCTATGCGCCCACCAGCATGGACGTGCCGCCGATGATCTACGCCGGCAACCCGACCGTGTGCGAGCCTGGCATGGTGCTGTTCTTTCACGTCATGCTCGGCGACTCCGACACTGGCTATGCCGCCGGGGTTGGCCACACTTTGCTGGTGACGGAGGGCGCCCCCGAGCTGCTCACCGGCCTGCCGCAAGACCTCACCGTCATCACGTGACGGCCGGGTGGCTGCTGCGCCGGGTCGGTTCGATCCTGCTCGTGCTGCTGATCATCTCGTTCACGGTGTTCGCCATCACCCAGTTGCTGCCGGGCAATGCGGCGGTGATGATCCTTGGCGAGTTCGCCACCGCCGACCAGCGCCACGCCATGGAGGCGACGCTGGGGCTCAACGACCCTTGGTGGCAGCAATACCTGCATTGGCTGACCGGCATCCTGCACGGCAACTGGGGCATGTCGGTGGGCCTGTCCCGCCCCGTGGTGGGCTTGGTCGGCGACGCGCTCGGCCGGTCCGGCGTGCTCGCGGCGGCGACCTTGCTGGTGGTATGCCTCGTCGCGGTCCCGGTCGGCGTGGCGGGCGCGCTGTTGCGCGGGACGGTGGTGGACGTGGTGATCGGCCTGTTCGCCTATGTCGGCGCCTCGGTCCCGGAGTTCGTCACGGCAACCCTGCTGCTGGTGGTGTTCGCGGGCGATGGCGGCTGGTTCCCGGCGGGCGGGTTCACGCCGCTGGCAGACGGCGCGGGGGCGTTCGCGCTGCAATTGGTGCTCCCGGTCGCGACCCTGTCGCTGATCCTGGTGGCGCATCTGTCCCGCCAGGTGCGCAGCGAGCTGGGCGAGGTGCTCGGCTCGGACTATGTCCGGGCGGCGTGGGTCAAGGGCCTGTCCGCGCCACGGGTGGTGCTGGTGCACGCCCTGCGCAACGCGCTCGCCCCGGCAGTCGCGGTGCTGTCGCTGGACGTGGGCTACCTGCTCGGCGGCATCCTCGTGGTGGAGGAGGTGTTCGCCTGGCCGGGCCTGGGACGGCTGCTGATCTATGCCGTGCAGAACCGCGACCTGCCGCTGATCCAGGCGGCGACGCTGGTCATGGCGGCGACCTACACGGTGTCGAACCTGGTGGCCGATATCGCCATCGCGATGCTCGATCCGCGTGTGCACTATGCGTGAGCTGATGCTGCGGCCGAACTTCGTCGTGGGCTTGACCCTGTTGGCGTTGGTCGCGGTGGCCGTGGTGCTGGGCCCCTGGCTGGCGCCGTATGACCCGCAAGCGTTCCACCCGCATGCCCGGCTGCAGCCACCCTCCGCCGCGTTCCTGCTGGGCACCGACCAGTTCGGCCGCGACCTGCTCTCCCGGCTGCTGACGGGGGCGCGGCCGACCGTGCTCTTCGGCTTGGGCGCGACGGCGATGGGCGTCGCTGCCGGCGGGCTGATCGGCTTGCTGGCCGGCGTCTCGGCGGGCGCCGTCGATGCGGTGATCATGCGCGTGCTGGACGGCCTGATCGCCGTCCCCGACCTGCTGTTCGCGCTGCTGATCGTGACCGTGCTCGGCAACGGCATGGGCAATGCCGTGCTCGCCGTCGCCATCGCCTTCACGCCGGGCCTGGCGCGCATAAGCCGCAGCACGGTGCTGTCGCTGCGCTCGCGGGACTACGTGCTCGCCGCCACCGCCCGCGGCGAGGGACCGGCCTGGATCATCCTGTGCGAGGTGTTGCCGAACGCGCTGGGCCCGGTGATCGTGGAGGCGACCATCCGTGTCGCCTTCGCGGTGATGATCGGCGCCACGCTCGGCTTCCTCGGCCTTGGCGCCCAGCCACCCTCGACCGAATGGGGCCTGATGATCGCCAGCGCACGGCAGTTCATGGCGCGCAACATTTGGACCGTCCTGGTTCCGAGCGTGGCCATCGCGATGGTGGCGCTCGGCTTCAACCTCGTCGGCGACGCGCTGCGCGACCGGCTGGACCCACGCGGCCGCACGTGACGCCGGCGCTGCGGATGGCCGGCTACGACCTGGCCTATGGCACCGCCACGGGCCTGCGCCCGGCGCTCGCCGGCATCGAACTCGAGATCGCACCTCGGGAGACGCTCGGCCTGGTCGGCGCGTCCGGCTCGGGCAAGACGTCGCTGGCCTGGGCGATACTGCGCATGCTGCCGGGCAACGCGCAGGAGGGCGGCGGCACCATCGCCCTGGCCGGCGAGGACCTGCGCGGCATGACCCGGCGGCAACTCGCCAGGCTGCGCGGACGGCGCATCGGCATGGTGTTCCAGGACCCTGCAACCGCGCTCAACCCGTCCATGCGGCTGGGCGCGCAGGTGATGGAGGTGCTGGTGCGGCACCGGCGGCTCAACCCGCGCGACGCGGCGAGGGAGGCCGAGTTGTGGCTGGCGCGCACCGGGCTGGCGGACCCGCGCGCCATCATGCGCCGCTACCCGCACCAGGTCTCGGGCGGCGAGAAGCAGCGCGTGGTGATCGCGTCCGCCTTCGCCTGCCAGCCGCAATTGATCATCCTCGACGAGCCGACCACGGCGCTGGACGTCATCACCGGCGCCCGCATCCTGGACCTGTTCGCGGCCTTGCGCGCCGAGGCTCCGGTGGCCTGCCTGTATATCTCGCACGACCTGGCGTTGGTGGCCCGGATCGCCGACCGTGTGGCGGTGCTGGATGCCGGCCGCATCGTGGAGCAGGGCGCCGCGCGGGAGGTGCTGCGGGCGCCGCGCGCCGCCCAGACGCGCCGGCTGCTGGACGCCGTGCCCGACCCGGCGCACCGCCTGACCACCTCCCCCCTTCCGTGCGAAGCGCTGCTGGCGATGACGGGGGTGAGCGTTGCCTATGGGCGCGCCGGCCGAATCGGTCGCCTGCTCGGTGCGCCGCCGCCCACCATGGGGGCGAACGGCGTCTCGCTCACGCTGAACCGGGGCGAGATCCTGGGCATCGTCGGCGAATCCGGCTCCGGCAAGTCGAGCCTGGCCCGCGCGCTGTGCGGCATCGTGCCGTTCACCGGCGAGATCACGTTCGATCGGGCGCAGCTTACTGGGGGCGACCGGATGAACCGGGCCTGGCGCCGCGATGTGCAGATCATCTTCCAGAATCCGGACGCCTCGCTCAATCCCAGGCATCGGATTGGCACGATCTTGGGCCGCCCGCTGCGCCTCTACGGCCAGGCCTCGGGCGCGACGGTGGCGGCCGGCGTGGCCCGGATGTTGGAGGAGGTCGGGCTGCCCCCCGCCTATAGCGGCCGGCTGCCGCACGAGTTGTCCGGGGGCGAGAAGCAGCGCGTGGCCATCGCGCGCGCGTTCGCCGCCGCGCCGAAGCTGGTGATCTGCGACGAGGTCACCTCCGCCCTCGATGTCATCGTCCAGGCGGAGGTGGTGCGGTTGCTGGTGGCCATGCAGCTTCGGCACGGGACTGCGTTCCTGTTCATCACGCACGACCTGAACCTGGTGCGCCAGATCGCGCATCGGATTGCGGTGATGCATCGCGGCGACCTGGTCGAAGTGTTCGATGCAATGCACTTCGCCGGGGTGGACCGTCATCCCTACACGCAGGCGCTGTTGGCCGCCGTCGCCACGCTCTAGCGCCGCAACGCGGCTGGCACCGTCCAGCGATGCGGGGATGATGCGGAGAGGAAGGCTCGTCGGATGGTTCGGTCTCCTTCTTGCTAGCCGGGCAACGATCCCGTTTGCAGGAGAGCCCCATGCCAGCCCGCCCGTTCCATCTCTCCTGGTTCCTGTCGCAAGGCTACGGCCCGAAAACCTGGCGCGGCCCCTGGCCCGGCAGCGACAACGCGCGCTGGATGATGCCCGACCTGTTCCTCGACCTCGCCCGCGGCATGGAGCGCGCCGGGTTCGACTACCTCATCATCGAGGACTCCTCGATGGTGCCGTACAGCTACCAGGGCAGCCACGACGCCTACCTGCAATACGCCGCCAGCACGCCCAAGCTCGACCCGGCGGTGCTCGTGCCCTATCTCGCCCAGGCCACCAAGCATCTCGGCCTGGTGCCGACCCTCTCCACCTCGGAATACCCGCCCTTCCTGCTGGCCCGGCTGGTCAACTCGCTCGACCACGTGACGGAAGGCCGGGTCGGGTGGAACTGCGTCACCAGCAGCAATGACGGTGCGGCGCAAAACTACGGCAACGAGGGGCAATACCCGCATGACGAGCGCTACGACCGCGCCGACGAGTTCGCCGACCTGGTGACCAAGCTATGGGACGCCTGGGAGCCCGACGCCGTGCTGCTCGACCGCGACCGCCCGATGTTTGCCGACGGCGGCAAGGTGCATCCGGTGTATCACGAGGGCCGCTACTTCAAGTGCCGCGGGCCGCTGAACGCGCCGCGCTCGCCGCAGGGCCGCCCGGTGATCTGCCAGGCCGGCGGCTCGGCGCGGGGGCAGGAGTTCGCCGCCCGCTGGGCCGACACCATCATCACCGACGCCGGCAGCATCCCGGCGATGAAGGCCTACCGTGCGGACGTGCGCGCCCGCGCCGCCGCCGCCGGCCGTGATCCGGACCGGGTGAAGGTGCTGTTCCTCACCTACCCGATCGTCGACACGAGCATGGAGGCCGCGCAAGACCGCCGCGGTTGCAACGCGAGGACGCGGCGGCGCATTTGGCGATGCCGCTGTCCTCGATGTCCCGCCTGACCAACATCGACTTCGCCCAGTTCGACCTCGACGAGCCGCTCCCGCCCAGCCTGACCACCAACGGGCACCAGAGCTCGCTGGCGAAATGGATCGGCAAGACGCCGCGCGAGCTGGCGCTGAGCCAGTCGACCAAGCTGGGCATCGACTTCACCGGCACGGTGGACCACGTGGCCGGCCTGATGGCCGAGATCATGGAGGAGGTCGGCGGCGACGGGTTCCTGTTCTACAACAGCTATTTCGATCGACGCTATATTATGGAGGTGTGCGATGGCTTGGTGCCGGAGCTGCAGCGGCGCGGGCTGACGCGGACGGAGTATAGCCACAGGTGTTTCAAGGATAACTTGATGGCGTTCTAACACCAGCGGCATCAAGCTTTAAGCCGTCATCGCGAGCCGCACTTGGCGGGGTGGCGATCCAGGCCGCGCGACAGGCCTCATGCGTGACGCCCTGGATTGCCGCGCTTCGTTCGCAATGACGCTTGAACGGCTCGTCGTGGCCGCTACTCCCGCTGCAGTGGGTTGACCAGTTCCTCAAGCCGCCGCTGCTTGCGGGTGAGCGCAGCCACCTCCATCCCCAACGCCCGCAGCTCCTCCCTGGCGGTATCCGCCGAAGCGTGGGCGCGGTCGGCGCGAGCGATGTTGACCGTGATGTCGTCGCCGATGTGCGCGAGCCGTTCCTCGACCGGGTCGAAGCGCGGCATGATGGCGGCGCGTAGGGCGGTGACTTGCTGGAGCAAAGCAGGAAGAATGTTGTCCGGTTGGTCAGTCATTCCAGGTCTCCGCGGCGCTGACCTCTGTGATGGGTCCGGTAGAGGCAGCACGGGTGCACTGACTTGATGCCGACCGCTGCTTGCAGTTCCTGTTAACGCTTCAGCAATCCCTCTAGGGCACCATCGGCTTCACTCGGCCAAAAAGGTTGGTATCAGGATGCTAAGAGAGCTCAACAACGAGGATCGCGCAGAGTTGGAGACCCTTCGTCGGGTAAGGCTCAAAGCATTCGACGGCCTTCGCATGCCCACGTCATTGCCACGCGCCATTGTGGCCTTTGTCGGCCAGAACGAAAACGGCGCCTTACGTCGCCTGAGCCGCGAACTGATGGAGCTTGCTGAACCGCACGGGTTCAAAGGCCACATTGTTGACTTGATGCATCCTGAATGGCCGCATCATTTACGGACCCTGTTGGACGCAGGGGTATTGTTAGCCTGGGGCGCGGCGGGCATCGGCGCGCGACTAACGAGTGAGAATGGGAACCTCTGGGATCAAGCCCAGGTTCCATTCATCTCCGTCTTGAGCGACTCGCCATGCTGGCTGCCAGCCAACCACCACATTCCTTCGCGCTACGTGGCGAACGGCTATGTCTTCCAAGATTGGCTGAGCATGCAACAGCGCTTGATCCGCTCTTCACAAGTCTCAGCCTTGCTGCCTCATGGGGTTGTCGCCAACCCGTTTCATGACGCCATACCCTGGTCGAGGCGGCAACACAGGATGGTGTTTGTCAAAACCGGGCATGCACCCGAGCTGCATCGGCAGCGGTGGCTTGAGTTACCGTCGCGGTTCCGCGCAGTGGTGGAAGAGACTTCAGCCGCCGTACTCAAGCAAGATGTCTGTGACATCACCGCGATTTACCTTCGGTGCCTCGATGACCACGATCTCTACGTCGAGCAGAGATCAGATATCCTATTCGGTCTCATGCAAGAGATTGATGTCTATGTGCGCGATTATCGTTCGACGGCCATGGTCCGCGGGTTGCTCGATCTATCGGTCGACATCGTCGGTAGAGGGTGGGACCATGTGAAGGACCTCAAAGGCAAAGCGCGGTTCCACGACGGCATAGACGCGTCGGCCCTGCCAAAGCTTTATAGCGACACGCAATTTCTACTAAACACCATGCCGAATTTTTCGACACGCACACATGAGCGCGTTCTGGATGGGTTTGGCGCGAAATGCTGCGTGGTCACGAACGAAAACGCTGAGATGCGAAGCCGTTTTACGCGGCTACTCAACTACTTTGCCGTTGACACAGAAGCTGCCGACCTGGCCGAACGCCTCAGCATGATCTATCACAGCACCACGCAGTACGATGACCACGTTCAGACCGCCTTCGATCTAGTTAGGTCCGAAAACGCGGGCGAACTGTTGATGCGGGGAATAATCGACTTGGCGATGGAAGTTCGAGCAGTAAATAAGTCTGAAACCTTCAAGTCTAATTAAATATACGACACGACGTGGATAACTGAGGTTGTATGCCCTGCTATGTCTCCGCACTCTGATGCGCCTGACCAAGTTCGGAGATCATACCCGTGACGAACTATGGAAAGCAGTTTTTAGACGATGACGAGGTTGCGGGTATTCCGTTCGCATCGATCGGGAAACATGTCCTTATCCATAGCCGTGCCAACCTGCTCAATGTCGAGAACATGCATCTTGGTAGCTATATTAGGATCGATGCCGACGTCACGATAGTCGCCAATGCATCGGTAAAGATTGGTAGCTATGTCCACATTGGAGCTCAGTGCTACCTGGCGGGAGCGGCCGGTATCGTGATGGGGGACTTCTCTGGCCTATCACAGGGCGTCAAAATCTATAGCGTATCGGACGATTATTCAGGTAAGCATTTAACTAATCCAACAGTACCGCGAGAATACCTCGGCATTAACGAGGGTCAGGTGACGCTTGGTCGCCATGTCATAATAGGGTCCGGCAGCGTAATTTTACCTGGCATCGAGATTTCAGAGGGATGCTCAGTGGGGGCGCTATCCCTTGTAAGCACGACCACAGAACCGTGGGGGATCTATGCAGGGGTGCCCGCAACTCGCCGCCGGGAGCGAGACCAAAGCCTGCTTCAGTTGGAAAAGCTCTTGCTAGCCAAGTCAAAGCTGTAGAGGGAACATGCCAGACAGTCCGCGCCCAGACGGTTCGCGCCTACAAGAGCCTTCAACGATCCTTGTCTTTCCCTGCGGCATGCAAGCCGCATTGGAGTATCTTGACCAGGCGCGTCGCAACGGCTTCAGAGTTGTTGGAGCTTCGTCAATTGAGGTGGATGGACCCCGCCATCGCTACGATGCTATCGAACACCTACCGTTTGTCACAGACAAAGATTTCATCCCGGCTTTAAACGACCTGATCGCAAAACATCACGTGTCCAGGATTTATACTCCGCACCACGTGATATGGGCAAATCTGAACCAATGGCGGAAGGACTTGCCCGCCCAAATCGAATTGGATGTCTGCCGAGTTCCGAGAGATGAAGACCAGATTTACCGCAATCTTGAGACAGCAGCCGCTGGTCTGATCTCCCCCTCCCTTCAAAACGCGTCGGCAGCCCCACTCACAGATCTTCAGCGAGCGGGCCTTCTGCGCCTGATCCACACGATACCAGGTATGTGTGGCGACGAAAAAGCCGTGGCCTGCATGGAAGTGATGCGCGCTGCGCCGGTGGGTGACATCGTCGAGATAGGCTCCTGGTGGGGCCGATCGGCAGCCCTGCTTAACTGGCTGGCTCAGTATTACGGGATTGGCCGCTTACTTTGCATAGACCCATGGCACTCTAGCCAAACGGATCAAGGCAACGACTTGCTTGACGAAGTGGTGAAGAAGCTCGATTTCGAGTATGCTCTACAAGTCTTTAAGTTGAACCTCGCCCCTTTGAGCCAGGGCAACCTCAACTTCATCCAGGGCCGATCCGAGGACGTCCACGTTCGATACAAAGCGGGTTTAGTCGTCCAATCTGACGCCTTCGGGACCACTGTGTACACCGGCGAGATCAGCGTCTTGCATATCGACGGTAATCACTCCTTTGAACAGGCGAGCTTAGACATTGCCCTTTGGACGCAGCATCTCGTCCCAGGCGGCTGGGTGATTTTCGATGATTATGAATGGGGCTTCGGTGATGGCGTGAAATTGGCTGCCGACTTGTTCCTACAGGAAAATTACTCCCGGATCATCGAGCGTTTTCAAGCAGGCCCGGCGCTCTTCGTTCAACTGGGTGCGACTTCCTAACGCGCTCAACCGACCGAGTGTGCTTGTCTCGGGATGGCCTAGATTAGGGTCCGTTCGCATTTCGCGACTTGAGGCGGTCACGGGAAGCCTGGTTTGGTTGGTCGTCTGAGCGGAGAGACGATGCAAGTGTTGACGGATGCCCAATGGGCGAAGTTCGAAGCAGCTATCGCGGCGGCTGAAATTCGTGGAGCCCGTCCGCGGACCGAAGATCGCCGCACGATCGAGGCGATCATCTGGCGGCTCGACAACGGGGCAAAATGGCGTTCGATCCCAGCCGAGCTGGGCGACTGGCATCATGCCTACCTCCGCTTCCGCCGGTGGGCTGTGCGTGGCGTGTGGGACAAGATCATGGCTCACTTGGTGGCGCAGGGAGAGCCGAAGTTGGCGTTTGCCTGCATCGACGGCACGATCGCTCGCGCTCATCAGAAGGCCTCCGGTGCGCGACCCGGCAAAGCCTTGGGCAAAGACCGGGATTGAGTCTGCGACTCACTCGCGATGTAGCCGACAAAGGCGAGGCGCTGGGCCGATCGCGGGGTGGGCTTGGCACCAAGATCGTCGGTGTCTGCGATGCGGCCGGACGGCTGGTAGACTTCCTGCTGGCACCCGGCCAGGCCCATGAACTGGCACCGTCCCTGACACTCCTGCACCGGTTGCCGGAGGCGCCCTCGTGGGTGCTGGCCGACATGGCTTGCGACGCTCGGGCCTTCCGCTCGGATGTGCGTGCCATGGGCGCCATTCCTGTGGTGCCATCGCGCCGCGGGACCAAGCAACCGGAGCCGTGTCCCGACTACATATATCGGCATCGCAACCTGATCGAACGCTGCTGGTCGCGGTTGAAGGAAGCGGCGCGCCATCGCAACCCGATACGACAAGACCGCGACATCCTACGCCGCCGGCGTTGCAATTGCCGCATCACTGGACTGGATCAAGGGCCTGCTTCGGTAAGCACCGAAATGCGAACGGACCCTAGCGCAACGCAGCTTCCTATTCCCTGCATTCCAAGTCTGCTCTCCGCCAACCTGGCCAGCCGTCTGGTCGAGTTGCGACCCTACCGCCTGCCAGCAGGCCGCAGTCTCTCAAGCCACTCCCCACCCTGCCGCCGCAGCTTGCCCAGTCGCCCCAAACCCGCCAACCGCCGATCCAAAAACGCCAACGTCTCCGCCGCGTCCTCGCTGTCGTCGCGCAGCCAGAACAGCAGCGTACTGCCATACACCCCGGCCAAAATCGCCCGCTTCGTGTACCAACTGAAATCGGCACTCCGATCCCCGGCGGCGTGCCAGATGCTGTCCACCGTGCGCGCCGTCACCCGGCCAGCCGCTGCCGTGTCCAGCGTCAGCAGCGCCAAAGCGCGGCGGATCGGCTCCTTATGCGGAGCGCTGTCCTGTAAGCGCCGTGCAATCACGCTGCGGATGCGCTGAGATAGGCCAAGCTCGGCCGGGGCGGGAGGCATGCGGCGGTCGGCCAGGTCGGTCCAGGCCTCCACCATATCAGTCGGGCCGCCTGGGAACAGCAAGTCCGCATCCGGCCCGGCGGCTGCCTGCAGCGCGCGCACGGTCCAGCCGGGGAACGGCACGGTCGCCACCAGCAGGTCGAGTGCGGCGTCCCGCTCGGGAGAGCGTTCGGGCGCGGTCATACGCCGGCCCGCGCCAGCTCCTCGTTGAAGCCCATCAGGCGGAAATCCTCCATGCGCATCGGATATAGCACCCCGTCCAGGTGGTCGTATTCGTGCTGCACCACGCCAGCGTGGAAGCCAGTCACCTCGCCGCCCACCGGCTGCCCGTCGCAGTCCACGCCGCTGTAGCGGATGCGCGTCCAGCGCGGCACGGCGGCGCGCAGGCCGGGGATGGACAGGCAGCCCTCCCAGCGCAGCGCCCGCTCCTCGCCGACGGGCTCCACCACCGGATTGATCACCACCGTGTTACCAACCGCCACGTCGTCCGGATCGTCGCTGTTGCGGCCCAGCGGCGTCCAGAACACGAACAAGCGCAGCGGCACGTGCACCTGGGGCGCGGCCAGCCCGGCGCCGGACGCGTCGGCCATCGTCTCCAGCATGTCGGCCACCAGGCGGCGGATGTCCGGCGCTCCCGGGTCCGCCACGGGTTCGGCTTTTTGCAGCAGCACGGGGTGGCCCATACGGGCGATCTTGAGGATGGCCATCAGAACTCTCAATTAGAGGGAGGAAAGGCTTTGGCGAGTGCGGCATTCCCATGCTATAGCCGCACCTTCCGCAGTGAAACACCTTGGGCGGGCCACGTTGGCACGTCCGCAGCGAACAGGAGAAGGCAGCGAGTGCAGGTTCTGGTCCGGGACAACAATGTCGACCAAGCGCTCAAGGCGCTGAAGAAGAAGATGCAGCGCGAGGGCATCTTCCGCGAGATGAAGCTTCGCCGCCATTTCGAAAAGCCCTCCGAGCGCCGCGCCCGCGAGGCCGCCGAGGCCGTCCGCCGCGCCCGCAAGATGGAGCGCAAGCGGCTCGAGCGCGAAGGCTTCTAGCCTCATACCGAGGGCGCGTCGCAGCCCTCTTGCGACATGTGCTGGCCCGGCTGCGCGACCGTGACGTCGAAGGTCACCTTCGCCAACACGCGCGGCCCTTGGCTGATCGTGAACGTCCACGGGCCTGGCACCAGCGACCAGTCCTCCTCCAGCGTGTATCCGGTGTACGACCAACGGTCGGCAGACACGGTGTTGTAGTTCACCTCCCGCGTGCCGCTGACACCGTCCGGCCGGGTCCAAAGCGGGTGGTCTAGCGTCACCTGCACCAGGGCGGTCTCGCCCGGCGCCAGGTTCGCGGCCTTGAACTCCAGCCCGAACTGCTTGCAGAATGCCCCCTCGATGCTGGTGCCCAGATGAGTGAAGCGCGGGTCCTTCACCGAGTCGATCCCGGCGATGTTGCCGGGCCGCGGCGGCTGCGGCGGCCCCACTTCCTCGGCCATCACCTCGCCGACGCGGCCGATCTCCAGCGTGAGCGGCTCGGCATAGGCGGTGCCCCAACTCAGCAACAGGATGGCGAGGGCGGCGGCAAATCTCATGGCTTATCCTCATGCTGGGTCGGCGGCAGGCTCTGCCCAATCATCGCGGCCACCTGCTCCGCCACGCTATCACCCTGTTGGCGCAGCGCCGCCATCACGCGGCGGCGATCGGCCGGGCTGCGGTTCTGGCTCATCTTCCACTGCGTCTCGACCCGGGCCGGCGTCAGGCGGAAGGCGCGGATGCCAGCCATCATGCGGGCGCGGTAGTCGGGTTGCATCGCAGTCACGTTGAATCCCGCCGGGTCGTGGGCGGCCATGAGCTGGAGGTCCGCCATGATGGCGTCCGCTTCGCTGAGCGGGGTGAGCCGTCCGTAGACATGCACGGCGGCAAAGTCCCAGGTCGGCACCGCCGGGTGCGTCTCATACCAGCTTGGCGAAATGTAGGCGTGCGGCCCGGCGAAGATCGCCAGCGCCTCCGCGTCGCTGCCAATGGCGTCGCATTGCGGGTTGCCGGCCGCGAAATGCCCCGACAGCACGAAGCCTTCTCCATCGGGGTGATAGCTGAGCGGCAGGTGCGACGCCTCCAGCCCGCGCGGGCCGGCGCTGACAAGTTGCGCGAACGAGTTGGCACGCATGAGGGCCGCGATCTCGGCCGCATCGGATTGCTGGAACACGGGGCGCAGATACAAGCGGCCGGCCTTTCACACGGGGATCGGTTCGCAGGCTTAGCATAGCCCCCGGGCTGGCTGCACCTATTGCAGGTAGCCCCAGCGCGCCACGGCGGGCTCGGCCGAGGCCCATTTCCAGCCCTGCGTGTCCTGGCAGATGTCCACCGAATACCAGCCCGGCGGCTTCTTGCCGGCAACCACCGAGAACAGCACCTGCTTGCACGGCGCCAGCGGGTTCTCGATCTGCCTGATCACCTGCAGCTCGCCATGCTCATCGCCAATCGGCACGAAATGCCCGATCCGCCAGGGCGCGGAGGCACCCACGGGCAAGGGCGCGGCGGTGGCGGCAATGGCGTCCTGCTCGTCGCCATGCCAAGACTTGGCCATGATCTTCACCGCGTAATCCGACGCGGCGGCGGTCGCCACGGCCACGCCGAAGCCGATCGCCGGGTTGGCCGTCGCCCCGCCCGCAGCCGCGCCCGTCAGAACGCCCACGATCTCGCCGGTGGAGGAGCAGCCGCCCAGCAGCAGCGGCGCGACGAGGCAGCCGAGCAGCCACAGCCTCCCAGGCTTCACTGCAGCGAGCCCCATCGCGCCGTGGCGGGCTCGGCCGACGCCCATTTCCACGTCGCGCCATCCTGGCACACCGTGGCCGTGTAGAACTCCCGCCGTGGCGCGTGCTTGGCGACCGTATCGACCGAGAACACGATTTCCTTGCAGTCGATCGGCGGCGCGCCCAGCACGCGGACCACCGCCACCTCGCCATGCTCGTCCGCCTCGATCGGCACGTCGTGAGACACGCTCCAGGGCCCGACGGCCCCCGGCGCCAGCCCCCCGGCAGCCGCGGCGATCTGATCCTGCTCCGCGTTGTGGACGACGCGCTCTTCATACTGCAGCCCGGCATTCGCGCCGGCGGCCACGCCCAGCCCGATCGCGGTTGCGGTGGTGGCGCTCTTGGTCACGGAACTGGCGATCCCCGCGCCGGCGATGCCCGCCACTTCGGCCGTGCCGCCGCTCAGGACCGAGGAACAGGAGGGAAGCGCAAACAGGGCAAGCAACAGCAAGGCGCGAATCGGAATGGTCACCGGCACTTCCCTAGGAGTTTCTGCCCGCGTGAATGCCAAATCGGCCAGCGAGTTGCAACCGAGCGGCGGCACCCGCATAGCTCGGCCTGGTGGCGCGGGCTAAGCTTCGCCGCATCGTCCTCTCTCGACAGGAACCAGCCGTGGCGAAAGTCCCTCCCAGCGTCGGCCCGAAGCACCCGCAGGTCGTCGTCCTCGTCGGCGCCACCGGGGACTTGTCGCAGCGCAAGCTGCTGCCGGGCCTGTTCCATCTCGCCAGCAAGCGCTTCATTCCGGGTTGCCGCATCATCGGCGTGTCGCTCGACTCCTTCGATGGCGACAGTTTCCGCAATCTCGCCCGCTCCGCCCTCGACCAGTTCTCCAGCCGCAAGATCGACGGGTGCGACTGGGGCAACTTCGCTCAATCGCTGGACTACGTGCCGATGGGCGCTGGCGCCCAGGTGCTGCACGACCGCGTGGCCGCCGCGGAGGCCGAACTGGGCGGCGAGAGCCAGCGCATCCACTATCTGAGCGTGCCGCCGAGCGCCGCCCTCCCCGCCGTGGGCCTGCTCAGCGAGGCGGGCCTGGTCGAGCGCTCCCGCATCATCATGGAAAAGCCGTTCGGCGTGGACCTCGAGAGCGCCGTCACGCTCAACACCCGGCTGCACGACGTGTTCGACGAGGGGCAGATCTTCCGCATCGACCACTTCCTCGGCAAGGAGCCGGCGCAGAACATCCTGGCCTTCCGCTTTGCCAACGGCCTGTTCGAGCCGATCTGGAACCGCAATTTCATTGACCACGTGCAGATCGACGTGCCCGAGACGCTCGGCTTGGGCAACCGCACCCAGTTCTACGAGCAGACCGGCGCCTTCCGCGACATGGTCGTGACGCATCTGTTCCAGATCCTGGCCTTCATGGCGATGGAGCCGCCCACCGCGCTCGAACCGCAGCCGATCAGCGAAGAGAAGAACAAGGTTTTCCGCAGCATGGTCCCGCTCGACCCGCGGGACGTGGTGCGCGGCCAGTATGTCGGCTACCGCGGCGAGCCCGGCGTCGATCCGGAGTCCGACACCGAGACCTTCATCGCGCTGAAATGCCACATCGACAACTGGCGCTGGGCCGGCGTGCCGTTCTTCCTGCGCACCGGCAAGCGGCTGGCGGAGGGGCAGCGCATCATTTCGATCGCCTTCCGCGAGCCGCCGAAGAGCATGTTCCCGCTCGGCTCCGGCGTCGGCAGCCAGGGCCCCGACCACCTCACCTTCGACCTGGCCGACGCCTCCAAGATGTCGCTCTCCTTTTACGGCAAGCGGCCCGGCCCGGGTATGCGGCTGGACAAGCTCAGCCTCCAATTCGCCATGCACGACACGGGGCGGATCGGCGACGTGCTGGAGGCCTACGAGCGCCTGATCCTGGACGCGATGCGGGGCGACCACACCCTGTTCACCACGGCGGAGGGCATCGAGCGGCTGTGGGAAGTGTCCAAGCCGCTGCTCGAGGCGCCGCCGCCGGTCCGGCTGTACCAGCCCGGCTCATGGGGGCCTAAATCGATCCACCAACTCGTCGCCCCGCACGCC
Organism: Acetobacteraceae bacterium; assembly: GCA_965198565.1. Taxonomy (GTDB): domain Bacteria; phylum Pseudomonadota; class Alphaproteobacteria; order Acetobacterales; family Acetobacteraceae; genus LMUY01. The sequence continues at coordinate 1,448,539 of OZ240665.1, forward strand.
TGGCGCCTGCCATTCGAGCGCGCCTGGCGCGACCCGAAGACCACCGTCGGCTGAACCCTCTTCGGTAGGAGCAATCGATTGACCGCGATCTTCCTCGACTGCCCGGACGACATGGCCACGCTTTGGCAGGCCATTCAGCGCCCCGGTGACCCGGCGATCACCCTCAATCTCGCCTCGAGCCAGCCGCCGGACATCCCGGCTCTGATCGCGGGCTACACGACCTGCATCGTCGATCACAGCTATTTCACGGCGGAAACGCTCGCCCTCTGCTCGGGGCTGCGACGGATCGTCTTTCTTGGCACCGGCGCCTCCTCGTTCATCGACCTGGAAGCCGCCGACCAGCACGGCATCGCGGTGGACACCATCAAGGGCTACGGCGACACCACCGTGGCCGAACACACGATCGCCTTGGCCCTCGCCGCCGCCCGCAACATCGCCGCGATGGACCGCAGCGTCCGCGCTGGCGGATGGCAGCAGCTCGGCGGCATCCAGCTCTTCGGCAAGACGCTCGGGGTGATCGGCCTGGGCGGCATCGGCCGCGAGGTGGCCCGGATGGCGGCGGGCTTGGGCATGCACGTGCTGGCCTGGAACCGAACCGCCGTTTCCGGCGCGCACGCCTCGCTCGACGAGGTGTTGCAGCAGTCCGACATCCTTTGCCTCTGCCTCGCCCTCACGCCAGAGACGCGCGGCTTTCTCGACGCGGCCAAGCTGGCGGCGACCAAGCCCGGCGTCATCTTCGTCAACACCGCCCGCGCCGATATCGTGGACAACGCCTCGCTCGCCGCCTTGTTGCGCAGCGGTCACGTCCGCCATGCGGCGATGGACGTGTTCGCCCCCGAGCCACCGGCGCCCGACAACCCGTTGATTGGATTGTCGAACGTGACGCTGACTGCGCATGCCGCGTTCATGACGCCGGAAGCCACCATGACGATGCTGCGACGCGCCGTCGACCTGGTGATCGTGGCCGAGCAAGGCACAGCCTAAGGCAGCGTCGGCAAATGAGTGCGTCGGCACGCCGACAAAGCTGCCGCTCAAAACAAAGTCTGTGGCACATGTCGCGTTAGGCCAGCCTTAACCTTTCCACGCCATCCTGTGGCAAGCGCCAGGAGGGTGTCGGATGGACTTGATGGGGGAGGCTTTGGCCCGGCACCGCGCCGGTTGCCTGGCGGAGGCGGAGGAGTTGTATCGGCGTATCCTCGCCATGCGCCCCGCCGAAGCCGACGTGCTGTCCAATCGCGCCTCCGCCCTGCTTGGGCTCGGGCGACCATCCGAAGCCCTCGCTTGCTGCGAGGCCGCCCTGGTCCAGAACCCGGCGCATAGCAACGCTATGGGAAACCTCGGCAATGCGTTGATGGCGCTCGGCCGGCCCGCCGAGGCGCTCGAGTGCTATCAGGCGCTCCTTGCGCAGGACAGCTACGTCGCGCACCCATGGAATAGCTGCGGCAACGCCTTGCGCGCGCTCGGCCGGCTGGACGAAGCCGAGCAGCATTATACTCACGCCATAGCGCTCGACCCGGCCTGGCCCTTGGCCTTGATGAACCGCTCGCGCCTGCGCCTGCAGCGTGGCCGCGCCGCCGCAGCGCTGAAGGACGTGGGCAAGGCCGCGACCTTGCTGACAGCCTCTGCCGAGCTGCACACCCATCGCGCCGCCGTGCTGTTTGCTATGGGCGATTGGCCCGCAACCATTGCTGCCTGCGACGCCGCGCTTGCTTTCGCGCCGGGCTCGCATGTCGCCCTGGCGCAAAAGGCAGATGCGCTGCTGCGGCTCGAGCGGTGCGATGAGGCTCTGGCGTGCTACGACCAAGCGCTCGCGCTCGCGCCGGCGCATGGTCCCGCCTTGCGAAATCGGGCCGTGGCCCTCCGGCTTGTTGGGGACGCCGCGGGCGCGTTGGCGGCGTGCGAGTTCGCTTTGGCGCGAGACCCGGGCGATCCGGACGCCGGTTGCACCCGCGCGACCCTGATGGCCGACCAAGGCAAGCACGCCGACGCGCTCGCCGCGCTGGACGCCGTGCTCGCCGAGCATCCGGCGCACGCGCCAAGCTGGTGCAACCGCGGCCAAGTCCTGCGGGTGCTCGGCAAGCTGGAAGACGGGCTGGCCAGTTGCGACAGAGCGATCGCTCTAGATCCCGGCAATGTCCCGGCCCTGATCGGGAAGGGCACGACACTGCTCGATTTGAGCCAGGCCGAGGCAGCGCTCGCCGCGTTCGACGCCGCTCTGGCGCTGCAGCCGGATACGGCGGAAGGCTTGATCGGCCGTGGCATTGCCCTGCGTGCGCTGCGTCGGCTGGAGGACGCGCTGGCGTGCAACCAACAGGCCGTCGCCCGCCATCCGGACAGCGGGCTCGCCGCGATGAACACCGGCGTCGTGCTGCTGGACTTGCGGCGGCCACAGGAAGCGCTGCCCTACATCGAACAAGCGGTCGAGTTGATGCCGCTGGACGTCTTGGCGCAGACGAACCATGCCGTGGTGCTGCACGCGCTGCAGCGGCCGGTCGAAGCGCTTGCCGCGTGTGAGCGTGCCCTTGCCATCGACTGCGACGTGGCCATCGTCTACGCCAACCAGGGCTGCGTCTATGCCGACCTCAATCGCAACGACGAGGCCATGGCCAGCTACGCCGCGGCGCTCACCCGGGACGCTGATTGCACCGTCGCTCACTTCGGCCTTGCGGTCAGCCATCTGCTCACCGGGAACTTTGCCGAGGGCTGGGCCGAGTACGAATGGCGTTGGCAGCATACCGGCCGCGAACCGATGACCGGCTGCCGGCCGCAATGGCGCGGCGAAGACTTGGCCGGGAAAACCATTCTGGTCTTGGCCGAGCAAGGTCTTGGCGACGTGCTGCAGTTCGTGCGCCTGCTGCCGATGCTGCAAGCCCGCGGCGCCAGCGTGGTCGCCGCCGTGCCGCGCGCCGTGATGGCGCTGATGCCGAAATCGCGGCCGGGGCTCTGCTTCATCGACGAAGGCCAGCCGCTCCCCCCGCATGACACCATGTGCCCCATGCTCAGCGTCCCGCTCGGCTTGGGCCTGATGGCCGATACCATTCCGGCCACGGTGCCTTACCTGAACTTCGAGCCTGCTTGGTCCGAGCCCTGGCTGGCCCGGCTCGGCCCGAAGACTCGGCCGCGCATCGGCGTGGCATGGTCTGGCAACAAAGGTCACGTGAACGATGCCAACCGGTCGATTCCGCTCGCGCGGTTTGCCACGCTGTTCGGCCAGGAATGTGACTGTGAGGTGATCAGCGTGCAGCCAGAGGTTCGCGCCACGGACGAGCCGGCGATGGCAGCGTGGCCTGCGTTGCGGGATGTGCGATCCGAGCTGACCAGCTTCGAAGCGACGGCTGGGCTCGTCGCGACGTTGGACCTGGTGATCTCGGTCGACACGTCGGTTGCGCATCTTGCGGGCGGTCTGGGCCTCCCGGTGTGGATCCTGCTGCCATTCGCGCCGGACTGGCGATGGCTGATGGGTCGCGACGATAGCCCCTGGTATCCCACGGCACGGCTTTGGCGACAGCACGCGTTGGGCGATTGGAACGGCGTTTTCGCTGCGATACGCCGCGCGATTAACGGCTTGGCAACATCTGCAGCGTACAACAGGGCTTCGAGGACGAAGGGTCGGGCCGTCATGCCGTTGCAGCGTTGGGTTGATCGAGGCGATAGCGCGCTGAGCGAGCGCTGCCCGTGAGTGCGCCACTGCCGCAGAACTTTACCTCGCCTGCGATCCCTGTCGCTCGCCCACGCCTTCCGAGCGCTGACCGCATCCTGCCTTATCTGCAGGAGATCGACAGCAACGGTTGGTACACCAATCACGGGCCGCTTTGGCTGCGTCTCCACACGCGCCTTGCCCAGCACTGGGGGCTGCAAACCAGCCAGTTGGCGCTCGCCTGTAACGCGACCGCGGCGCTGAGCCTTGCCCTGCAAGCCAGCCAGGTCGAGCCGGGCCGCGAATGCCTGCTGCCATCCTGGACGTTCGTCGCCACCGCCGGGGCGGTTCGCCAAGCCGGGCTGGTGCCGTATTTCGTCGATGTCCAGCCGGGCAACTGGGCGCCTGACCCGGCGGCTGTGCAAGCCATCGCGCTGCGCCGAAAAGTGGGTGCCATCATGGTCGTTGCCCCCTTCGGCGCCCCGCTGGACATGCCGGCCTGGGATGCTGTGGCCGAGGCAACGGGCGTTCCGGTCATCATCGACGCCGCCGCCGCCTTCGACACGATGCGGCGCGATGGCCCGATGCCGCTTGGCCGCTGTGCCGCCGTGGTCAGCCTGCATGCGACCAAGGTGCTTGGCATCGGCGAGGGTGGTGCGCTGCTCTCACGCGATGCCGCCATGATGGAGCGGTTCCGCCGCCTGACCAATTTCGGCTTCCTCGGCAGCCGCGAGTCCGTGCTTCCCGGCATCAACGCGAAGATTTCCGAGTATGGCGCCGCGATCGGCCTGGCCGCGCTCGACACATGGGGCGAGAGCCGCGCCAAATGGGCGGCAGTGACGCGCGCCTATCTCCGGCGTCTGCGGGCAGTGCCAGACATTTGGCCGATGCCAGGACTTGGTCTGGATTGGGTGTCTTCCACGCTCAACATTCTCTGGCCAGCGGACCGGCTGGATCAAGTTGCCGCTCTGGCCGAGCACGGCGTCGGAACCCTGCGCTGGTGGGGGCCAGGATGCCACAAGCAGCCCGGATACTCCGATTGCCAGGCCGAGGCGCTGCCAGTGACGGAAGAACTCGGCCGCAGGACCGTAGCGCTGCCCTTCTGGCAGGACATGCGGCCAACCCAAATCGAGGCCGTCTGCGTTGCCATCGCGAACTGCTGCCCGCCGGTGTCATCGGCTGCAACGCGCGTCTCGCGGCGCAAGTCGGCGCTTTTGCCGGCATGACCGTCCTGGTCCTTCCGCGCTTGCCAGATGTTGTCTTGCAACCTGCGCCTCTAACCATACGGCAGTCCGGAGCTGCCGCGCTCGCCCAAGCCATGGTCGACCGGCTATGCCTCACCGCCACCGATCATGTGCTCGATCTCAATTGTGGCGCTGGAGAAGTTTCCGGCGGCCTTCGCCATACCGTCGGCGGCTTGGTGGGAGTTGACCGGTCGATCGACAATGTGGCCGCTGCCCGATCTCGTTTGGCGTGCTCCGGCTTCCGCTTCACCGTCGCGAGCCCCATCAGCTTTACCGCCACCGCCGCGACGCCCTGGCGGTTCACTGCGGCCATCTGGTATGGATACTTCTCGCAGTGGTCGGACGGTGAGGTTCGGGCGACGCTGCAGGCGCTCAACATCCGCTTCCGCCGGCTGCGCAGCGTGCTGCTTGTCGAGTTAAATCACGATGAGGCATGCACAGCCAGCCCGGAGCTTCCAACGCGCGCGCGCCTCTTCGCGCTCGCGCAAACCGGCGGGTGGACCATCGATCCAGTGGGCGACGATGAAACCGCTCAAGAGCTTGGCCGCTTCGCCCTTGTGCTCAGCCGCCCGAACTCCGGCTATCCGTGAGGCTGTGACCGGCCGATCCCGTTCGTCGACGGTGTGCTTAGAGCGGGATCATTTTAAGCCGGTCCATACCCTGAGTTTCTGAAGTAGTTGGCGCATTCTTCGGGCGTATAGGAGTTGAGCAGTTCGGCAATGGCGGCGGAGACGGCCTCGCGGCTGCGCGCGGCGCCCTTGCGGAGCAGGTGCTTGAGCTTGGCAAACACCTGCTCGATCGGGTTGAGATCGGGTGAGTATTTCGGCAGCAGGATCAGGCGGGCGCCAGCTTGCCGGATGGCGCTGCGCACCGCGGGGCTTTTGTGGCTGCCGAGATTGCCGGCGACCACGATGTCGCCCGCAGACAGCGTCGGCGCGAGTTCGTGAGTGACGTAGGCCAGGAAAGCCTCGCCGTCGATCGGGCCGTCCAGAATCAAGGGCGCGTCGACCCGGTCGACCCGCAGGGCGGCGATGAAGGTCGTCGTGTTCCAGTGGCCCCAGGGCACCTTCGATCGCACCTTCGATCGCAACCGCGCGCCGCGCGGTGCCCAGCCGCGCAGCGGTGCCATGTTGGTCTTGGTCCAGGTCTCATCGATGAACACCAGTCGTGTCGGATCAACCCGATGCTGGTAGTGGCGCCATTGATCCCGCCGACGGGCGATGTCGGGCCGGTCCTGTTCGGCGGCGACGAGCGTTTTTTTTGAAGCTGAGGCCCTCGGCATGCACGAACGCCCACACCGAGTGGTCATCGACTTTGAGCCCGCGTTCGGCCAGCTCGCTCACCAGGCCACGCAAGGTGAAATCGCGCGCCTGGCAGCGCTCGATCAGCCAGTCACGGTGAGCTGCTCCACCAGCTTCAGCGTTTCACCGCCGGACGGGCGGTAGATGACACGCCGCTGAACGCCCTGCGGTCCGCGATTCGCGACCACGCCGTGGCCAGGCGGCGCTGCCTGCGGGCCCCTTCACGCTCACGGTGCCGACCGGGGCGGCAAGACGCTTACCTCGCTCCATTCGCTCTGGAGCACGCAGTCCGGCAGGGGCTGCGGCGGGTGAGCTACGTGGTTTGCTGAGCGGAAGAAGGCCTTGGCTGCCGCCCTGTCGCGATGCTCGCTCAGCGTGGCGTCGATCAGGTTTCCGTCCCGGTCGACGGCGCGATACAAGTAGGTCCACTTGCCCCGCACTTTCAGATAGGTCTCGTCGACATACCAGCTCGCGCCAGGGCCACGCCGCTTGCCGCATCGTCGCTTGCGAAGCTCCTGACCCATGATCGGAAGGAGCTTTGTCTCCCAGTCCCGGATAGCCTCATGACTCACCTCGATGCCCCGTAGAAGCAGGATCTCGCTGAGGTCACGCAATGTCAGGCGGTAGCGCAGACGGCAGAACACCACGAAAGCGATGATGTCGCTGGGAAGGCTGGTCCCGTTCAGAACGCCACCGCTGCGCTCGTTGAACTGGCGGCCGCAGCCCCGGCAACGCAACCGGCGATAGCCCTGCGCCGTGACCTCTGGCCGTTCCGTCACGGCTCCGAGCCGCAGCAAACACAGTTCATCCCGTCCACCCACTCAGCGCGTCAGGGCACAGGCGTTATGCGACAGGCCCTGCTCGAGCCAGATGGCGCTTCCTGGCCCGAGGCCTGACAGAACCCCGCGGCGTGCGCACCGTTGGCAACGATACTCATTCTAGCTTCATGCGGCGGTGCGAAGCGATCGGCATAACGAACCGCGAGGACGTAAACTTGTAGGATGGGCGTCAGCCCATCATCTCACTCCCACGACTCCCAGCCACCATCGCAGGCGGCGCCGGGTCGGAGGGATCCGGCGGCGTCCAGCCGCGCCCGGGCACGCTTGCCAGCAAGGTGCGGGTGTAGTCATGGGCCGGATCGGCAAACACCGCGTTGGTGCGGCCCTGTTCGACGATCACCCCACGCCGCATCACCGCCACCCGGTCGCAGATCTGCGCGGCCACCCGCAGGTCGTGCGTGATGAACAGCATCGTCAGCCCTAGCCGCGCCCGCAACTCCTCGAGCAGCGCCAACACCTGGGCCTGCACCGACACGTCGAGCGCGGAGACGGGTTCGTCCGCGATCAACAGCTCCGGGTCCATCGCCAAGGCGCGCGCGATGCCGATGCGCTGACGCTGGCCGCCGCTGAATTCGTGCGGGAACCGCTCGACGGCGCCAGGGTCGAGCTGCACCAGCGCCAGCAACTCCGCGGCACGGGCACGGGCGCGGGCACGTGGCACGCCATGCGCGACCGGCCCCTCCACCAGGATGTCGCCGACCCGGCGGCGCGGGTTCAGCGAGGCGTAAGGGTCCTGGAACACCATCTGGATGCGCTTGCGGTAAGGCTGCCACCCGGCGCGCGACAGCAGGCGCAAATCCGTGCCGCCAAACCGAATCGCGCCCTCGTCGGCGAGCACCAGCCGCACAATGCAGCGCGCCAGTGTGCTCTTGCCCGAGCCGCTTTCGCCCACCAAGCCTAGCGTCTCGCCGCGCCGCAGCTCGAGCGAGGCCGCTTGCACCGCCGGCACGACGCGGCCCGGTCGGAACAGCCCCCGCGTGGAGTAGGTCTTGCTCACCCGGTCCAGCGCCAGCAGCGCCGGGCCCTCCAGCGGCGCGCGGGCGGCGGCCGCGCGATGCGGCACCGCGGCGATCAGCGCCTTCGTGTAAGGATGCTGCGGCGCCGACAGCACGGCCGCAGCCGTCCCTTGCTCGACGATCCGGCCCCGCTGCATCACCGCCACCCGGTCGGCGATCTCCGCCACCACGCCGAAATCATGCGTGATGAACAACACCGCCGTGCCGCGACGCTGCTGGATGTCGCGGATCAGCGCCAGAATTTGCTTCTGCGTCGTCACGTCAAGCGCCGTGGTGGGCTCGTCGGCAATCAGGATGGCCGGTTCCAGCGCCAGCGCCGTGGCGATCATGACGCGCTGTCGCTGGCCGCCCGAGAGCGCGTGCGGGTAGGACCGGGCGATGCGCGCCGGGTCGGGCAAGCCCACCGCCGCCAGCAGTTCGGCGACGCGGCCGCCCACCGCCTTGCCGTGGACCTGCATTACTTCGGCCACCTGGTCGCCGACGCGCATCAGTGGGTTGAGCGCGGTCATCGGCTCCTGGAACACCGTGCCGATGCGCGCCCCCCGCAGCGCCCGCATCGCGGCGGCGGACGCCCCGCGCAGGTCGCGCCCCTCGAAGCCGATGCGCCCGGCGGTGATGGCCAGACCCGGCGGCAGCAGCCCCGTTACGGCGGCGGCGGACACCGACTTGCCGGACCCGCTCTCCCCCACGATGCAAAGCACCTCGCCCGCATCCAGTGTGAACGACACGTCTTCCACCGCGTGCGGCCGGTCCGCGCCGCGGGGCAGCGCCACCGTCAGCCCTTCGATGGCGAGCAAAGTCACCGCCGCCGGGCCAAGCGCGGGTTCAGCGCATCGCTCAAGCCCTCGCCCACCAGGTTCAGCGCCAGCACCGTCAGGAACAGCGCCAGGCCGGGGAACACGCTCATCCACCATGCAATTCGGATCACGCTGCGCCCGGCGCCGATCATGAACCCCCAGGACATCAGGTTCGGGTCGCCCAGGCCCAGGAACGACAAGGCGGCCTCGAGCAGGATCGCGCTGGCCACCATCAGGCTCGCCAGCACGATGATCGGCGACAGCGCATTGGGCAGGATTTCCCGGAACACGATGGAAAACCGGGAGCGGCCAAGCACCTCGGCCGCCTGCACGAACTCGCGGTTGCGCAGCGTCATGAACTCGGCCCGCACCACGCGGGTGACGGGCGGCCAGGACACGATGGCGATGGCGATCACGATGGAGGTGATCGAGGGGGTGAAGATCGCCACCAGCACCACGGCCAGGATGAACGACGGCACCGTCTGAAAGAACTCGGTGAAGCGCATGGTCGCGTCGTCCACCCAGCCGCCGGCATAGCCCGCCAGCGCGCCCAGCACGACCCCCAGCGCGAGCGACGCCGCGGTGGACACGGCGCCGACCAGCAGCGAGACGTAGGCGCCATACGCGATGTCCGCCGCCACATCGCGCCCCAGGCTGTCGGAGCCGAGCCAGAAGCCTTCCTGACCCGGCGGCGCGAACGGCGCGCCCTGCATGTCCCAGGGCGAGAACGGAAACACCAGCGGCGCGGTCGCCGCCATCAGCCCGACCAGCAGCAGGATAACCAGCCCCACCGCCGCACCCCGGTTGCGCATGAACGCGCGTATGAAGCTCACGCCGCCGTAATCCGCGGATCGATCGCCAAATACACCAGGTCGGTGATCAGGTTGAACACCACGACCAGGATCGAGGTGGTGAGGAACACCCCCAGCAACACCTGGTAGTCGCGCGCCAGCAGCGCGTCGAACGCCAGCCGCCCGATGCCCGGCCAGGCGAACACGGTTTCCACCAGCACGGAGCCGCCGATGAGCTGCCCAGCCTGGATGCCGGCCAGCGTCACCACCGGGAGCAGCGCGTTGCGCAATATGTGCCTGCGCAGGATGCGCCCCTCGCCCACGCCCTTGGCGCGCGCGGTCTTGATGAAGTCCTGCCCGGCCACCTCGAGCATCGCGCTGCGCGTCAGCCTGGCATAGGTCGCCATGTAGAACAGCCCCAACGTCAGCGCGGGCAACACCAGGTAGCGCGCCGTATCCGCCGCCGCCGCCCAGCCGTGCAGGCCCGCGCCCACCGTCTCCATCCCGAACGACGGCAGCCAGCCCAGCCACACGCTGAACACCAGCACCAGCATCAGCCCGACCCAGAAGATCGGCGTGGCATAGAAGCCGAGCGCCAGCACGGTGATCACGCTGTCCGCCCAGGTGCCGGCGCGCCGGGCCGCCGCGGCCCCCAGCGCGATGCCGCTGACGAGCGCAAACGCAAACGCGACACCCGTCAGCAGCAGCGTGGCAGGCAATCGCTCCGCAATCAGGCTTAGGACCGTCCTTTGCTGGAGGTGCGAGACGCCGAGGTCTCCCCGCGCCACCGCCGAGACGTAAATCCACAACTGCGTGCCGAGCGGCTTGTCCAGGCCGAACTGGTGGCGGAGCTGCGCCACGAATTGCGGGTCGGCCGCGCCGGATTGCCCGGCCATGACGCTGGCCGGGTCCCCAGGAGCTGCGTGGATCAGCAGGAAATTGACGACGACGATGGCGAACACGATCGCCACCATCTTCACCAGCCGCGCCAGCAGGAAGCGGGCGAAGCGTCCGGGCCTCAAAGCCTGCGCTCAGCTTATGAAGACGTCGTCGAAGCAGGCGTGCACGCCCGTGCCGAACAGCAGCAGATCGTGCACCTTCTTTTCGTGAATGGTGGGAAAGCTCATCTCCAGCAGCCAAATCTGCGGGATTTGCTGCACCAGCAACTCCTGCACCGCGAAGAACGCCTTCTGCCGGTCGGCCGGCAGCGGCGCCTTACGCGCCTCCGCGAACAACTTGTCCACCTCCGGGTTGCTATAGCCGCCGGTGTTGGTGAACACGATCTTCTGGATGTTGGTGGAGACATAGCTGCGCTCCACGCCGAGCGTCGGGTCGCCATACTGGTAGAGGTAGTTGATCGTCGTGTCGTAATCCCAATTCGACACCCGCTGCGCCCAGCCGCCCGTGTCCGTGCTCTCCAGCGTGACCTCGATGCCCACCTGCTTGAGCGAGGCGCGGATATACTCGGCCAGCCGGGTCCAGACCTCGCCATAGGGCAAAGTGAGATGGCGGATTTTGAACCGCACGCCGTCCGAATCGGGCTTCAGGCCGGCTTCGTCCAGCAGGGCGTTGGCCTGCTTCACGTCATGCGGCGCAAGCTTCACGTTCGGGTCGAAATAACGCGTGGCGGAGGAGACCGGCGAGGTCGCCACCTTGCCGATGCCGAACCACAGCCGGTTGAGGATGAAGTTGCGGTCCAGCGCCATGCTCATCGCCTGGCGCACCCGCACGTCGCCCAGCGGCTTCACGCGGTGATTGATCTCCAGCCACATCAGCGGCGCGAAATACTCCCAGCCCTTGGTCTCCACGTCCAAATTGGCCTGGTCGCGGAAGCGCGGCACGTCGAACGGCTCGATATCGCCGGACGCGGACATCAGCACCTCTCCCGTCTGCAGCGCCAAGGCGCGGCTCTGGCTGTCCGGCACGATGCGGTAGGTGATGCCGTCCAGATACGGCTGGCCCGGCTTCCAGTAGTCGTCGAACTTCTTGAGCCGGATGAAATTGCCCCGCTGCCACTCCACGAACTGGAACGGCCCGGTGCCGACCGGCTTCTGGTTGGCCGGATTGTTGCGGTAGGCCGCCGCATCCGCCCCCGGCGTGTCGTAGATGTGCTTGGGCATGATGGCGGTGGCCGTCACGTCGAACATCAGCAGGAACGGCTCGAACGGCTGCTTCAGGGTCAGCACCACGGTGTGCGGGTCGGGCGCGGTCGCGGTGTCGATGCTGCTGAACACGCCCCGGGCGCGCGGCGCCAGGGTAAAGTGGAACTTCATGATCGAGAAGATGACGTCGTCCGACGTCATCGGCTGCCCATCGTGGAACTTCACGTTCTCCTGCAGGTGGAACGTGTAGGTTTTCTTGTCGTCGGACACGGTCCAGCTCTTCGCCAGCAACGGCTTGGGCTCCAGCGTGGGCGAGAACTCCAGCAGGCTCTGGTACATCTTGGATTGCACCAGCAGCGACGGCGCCTGGCTGTTGACACCCGGGATGATGATCGCCGGCTCCGGCGTGAGCAGGCTGGTCAGCGTGCCACCGGGTTTGGCGGTGACGCCCTGCCCCCAAGCCTTGCCGCGCAAGACCAACGGCGTGGCGGCCGTTGCAAGCAAGGCGCGTCGGGTCAGTTTTGCGAAGATGGCAGCCTCCTGATCGGCAAGAACGCGGCGTGTGTCGGCGCCCTGGGGGTGGAATTCGCCCTGGGGTGGAATGCTCTTGGACATGCAGGCGCGCAAGGTGTGTGCCGTGCACGGCACCGACGCAAGATATGTGCCGTGTGCGGCACCGCCGAATGCCCCATTCGGGTTCTACCGCAACTGGGTGGCCGACCCAAAGCCGATGCGGCGCCACGGTACCTCGTAGGAGGGGTAAGCGCAGCGTCACCCATCACGCCGCCCACCTGGCGTGCGGCAACAGGCGCACCCGATCGGATGGCTGCGCGAGCCCGCCGGCGCATGCGCACTCCGCTCGCTCGCCTGACGACACCGGGCTTCCCGGCCCGTTACGCGCCGGCCGCTGTCGCAGACAGCTTTCGCCGCGTGCACGATCTCTTGAACGGCCATGTCGGCCCTGGCAGCGCTTGTATCGCCCCATGTTGGAGGGCCACGCAGGAGCCTCGCCATGCGGATCATCACCGTCGAAGAACACATCACCCACCCCGGTCTTGCAAAGGCTGTTCAGCCTGGGCTGATGGCCGAAGCCGGCTACTGGGCCGATGTTGGCGACGATGGCGTGCCCAGGACCGAGGACCGCCCCGCGATGGCGCCCTTGCCGGACATCCTGGCACGCTTGGCCGATTTCGGCCCCGGCCGGATCGCCGACATGGATGCGCACGGCATCGACATGCAGGTGCTGTCCTACAGCAACCCGACGCAACTGGCCGCGCAGAACGGCCCCGCTCTGGCGCGCTCGGCCAATGACAGCTTGGCCGACGCCGTCCGCGCGCATCCCGGCCGCTTCGCCGGCTTCGCGACGCTTCCCTGGCAGGATCCGCCGGCTGCCGCTGCCGAACTGGACCGCGCCGTGCGCGAGCTTGGCGCGAAGGGAGCGCTGCTGATGGGGCGGCCCGGCGAGACGTTCCTGGACGACAGCCGCTACCAACCGGTGCTGGCGAAGCTGGCCGAACTGGCCGTGCCGCTCTACCTGCATCCCGGCGTTCCGCTGCCGCAGGTGCAGCAGCCGTATTACGGCGGCTTGGCCAAGGCCGTGTCGGCGCGGCTGTCGCTGTTCGGGTGGGGTTGGCACAACGAGGCCGGCATCCACGTCATCCGCATGATCCTCTCCGGCGTGTTCGACCGCTTCCGCGGGCTGCAGGTCATCAGCGGCCATTGGGGCGAGATGGTCCCGTTCTATCTTCAGCGCCTGGACGACGCGATGTCGCCAAAGACCACCGGGCTGTCCCGAACTGTTACGCAAACATACCGAGAGCATGTGTACGTGACGCCGAGCGGCATGCTGAACCTGCCGCACTTCAAGTTCATCCACGAGGTCCTCGGGGTGGACCGCGTCCTCTACTCTGTGGACTACCCTTACCTCACCAACAACGGCGCGCGCCGCTTTCTGGAGCAACTGCCGGTGAGCGAACTGGACAAGCAGAAGATCGCGCATCGCAACGCGGAGACATTGTTGCACCTGTAGCTCGCGATGCTAGCGCTGTTCTCCCTCTCCCGCCGGCGGGAGAGGGTCGGGGTGGCCGATGCCGTCGACGCGGCCGAGTTTCTTAGTCTAATGTCGATGTGGATCAGCTCACCCATGCCAGCATGACCCGGCGCGACGCCGCATCCCGAGCCATCGAACGGCTGACCTCGTCGGCATTAGCCAGCCGGCCGAACGCGCTCGAGCCTGTGCCCACGAGCTCAGCGGCGGCATGCGGCAACGGGTGATGACGCGCTGGCGACGTGTCGCTGCAGGGGCAGATCATCAACTTGCTGCAGGAGATCAATGCCTCGCTCGGCTTGACAATCGTCCTGATCAGCCATGACTTCGCCGTGGTGGCTCGCGTGTGTTCGGCACTGGGTGTAATGAACAAGGGGCGCATTGTGGGGTCGGGTCCGCCGAGCCGCGTGCTGTTTGCGCCAGAGCATCCCTATACCCGAACGTTGCTGGCCGCCGTTCCGCGCGGCCATGAAGGCAGGTGCCGGGCCGACTGGGATCGTAGAGACGCTCCGGTGACCGTTGATGCGGCGGCAACACCGAACGCGCTACATGAGCGCCTCGGCTAGGTTGGTGATGTCGTGAATGCGCTCGCCACCGATCTCGTCACGCACCTGGCCGCGCTGCAGCACGACGATACGGCTGACGAGCTCGACGAGGAACTCCAGGTTCTGTTCGACTAGCACGATGGTCACCCCCTGGGTCTTGCTGATCATGGCTAAGGTATCAACTATTTCGTCGATGATTGATGGCTGGATGCCCTCGGTCGGCTCGTCCAGCAGCAGCAGCTTCGGACCGCCGCAAAAGCAGCGTGCCAACGCCAGCAGTTGCTGCTCGCCCCCGCTCAGCCCGCCGCCTCGCCGGCCGAGCAGCCGTATCAGGCGCGGAAATAACTCCAGAACGCGCTCGATTGTTGGCCGCGGATTGCCCGAAGACTTGGCACAGCCCATCAGCATGTTCTCGCGCACGGTCAGGTCGGGAAATATCTGCCGCCCCTGTGGCACGTAGCCGATGCCGAGCCGTGTACGCGCGTGTGTCGGCAGGTTGGTGATGTCCTGCCCGGCGAATGTGACGCGCCCGGACGCGCTTGGGATCAGCCCCATCAGCGTGCGCAGCAACGTCGTCTTGCCCATGCCGTTGTGGCCGAGCACGCCGAGAAACTCGCCCGGCGCCACGCTCATCGTGACGCCCTTGAGGATGGTGATACGGCCATAACCGCTGGTCAGCCCGCTGACATCAAGAATTGGACTATCAGGCATGCGCAGCCTCTGCTTCCTGATGCGCGCCGCGGCGGCCGAGATAAATATCCTGCACGCGTTTGTCGGATAGCACGGCGTCGACGCTGCCCTCGGCGAAGATGCTGCCCTGGTGAAACACGGTCACTTTCTTGGCGATCTGGCGAATGAACCGCATGTCGTGCTCGACGACGATGACGGTGCAGCGGCCGTTGATGCGATGGATAAGGGCCACGGTTTGATCCACCTCGGCATCGCTCATCCCGGCGGCGGGTTCATCCAGCAGCATGAGGTCCGGCGCGCCGGCCATCACCGTGCCGATCTCGACCCATTGCCGCTGACCATGGGCGAGCTGTCCGACGATATCGTCCTGCTGTTTGGCCAGACCGATCTCGGTCAGCACCTGCTCAATCGTGGCCTCGCGGTCGACGGCGAGGTGTTTGCGGCGCGCCGCGAGCCAGATGTTCTCGCGCACCGACAACCCGTCGAACAGCCGGGGAACCTGCGTCTTGATGCCGATACCGAGGCGGGCGATCTGATGGCTGCGCAAACCAACCACGCTGCGATCGCGCAAACGGATCCGGCCGCTGGTGGGGCGCAATTGTCCGGTCACCATCTTGAAGAAGGTGCTTTTGCCGGCGCCGTTGGGGCCGATCAGGCAGCGGATTTCACCCTCCTCCAGCACGAAATCCACCCCGTTCACCGCCACCACGCCACCGAAGCGCATGGTCAGCGCTTGCGCCTCCAGCAGTAGGGTCAAATGCGGTCTGCCTGTTTCCGCGGTGTAGGCCGGGCTTGCTGGACGACTGGCGGCGTTGGCGCGCGCCTCGCCAGCCGGGTCCAAGTTGCCCGGCCCAGCATGCCGATGGTCGGCACCAATCCTTGCGGCGCAAACACCACGAACAGCATAAGGATCAATCCAAGTACGAGATTGACGTCCAAGTAGCTGCCGGCTCCCAGCCTGGTCGATAGATATTGCAGTCCGAACGCGCCGATAACCGGTCCGATGAACGTGCTCGCGCCGCCGACGATGATCCAGATGATGGTCTGCGCCGTAGTGGCAAGGCTGAAGACGTTCGGGCTGATGAAGGCATTCCAGTTGGTGAACAATGCCCCGGCATAACCGGCGATGCCGGCGCCGACGGAAAAGATCAGCAGCTTGATCAGCGCGGTGTTGTAGCCCATCAGTTCGGCGCGGTCCTCGCTCTCCTTCACCGCGCGTACGATACGGCCGAACGTCGAGGCGACGATCGCTTTGCAGAGCACGTAAACCACAATCAGGCTGCCCATGCAGAGATAGAAAATCTGCACCGGCCCAAGCTGCGCATCTACCGCCCCCGGCCAGTTGACGGTTGGCACGGAGGACATCCCATTGAAGCCGTTTAGTTCCGCCTGACCGATGGCATACGCGGGATCAGAGGTGCTGTTGATAAAGTTGAACAGTATCAGCGTCACGCACAGTGTGACCACGCCGACGTAGAGTTCGCTGAGCCGGCCGAAGAACATGAAATAGCCCAGCCCAGCGGCGAACAGTGCCGGCAGCACGATTGAGATCAGCATCGGCGCGGTGCTGTCGCCCATGTTCTCGACCGCAATCGCGTAGGCATAGCCGCCGAGTCCGAAGAAAGCCGCCTGGCCGAAGCAGAGAATGCCGCCCAACCCCCAGACGAGCGCCAGGCTCAGCGCTAGGATCGCCATCACCACGAAGATCGTGATTTGTAAGATGTTGTACAGGCTGACGATCTGCGGCAGCGCCACCAGCAGAACCAAGCCGGCCACTGTGGTGAGCAGCGTGCCCAGGCCCATGCGGTGCCAGAACGACATCAGACGGCACCCTTGAACAGCCGGCCGGACAGCCCATCCGGCAGCGCGCGCAACAGCACCACCGCGACCAGCAGCAATGCGGCCTCCCCGAGGACCGGCGTCAGTTCATAGCTCACCAACTGGTTGATCACGCCGAAGACGCTCGAGGCCGACACTGTGCCGCTGATGATCGCCGGGCCGCCGCAGATGACCGTGATGAACGCCTTGGCCACAAAGGCGCTGCCCATGGTCGGGATCACGCCGGTGAGCGGCACCAGCAAACCACCGGCCAGCCCGGTCACCGCCGCGCCGACAGCGAAGGTGATGGAGTAAATCTTGCGCGGGTTGAGACCAAGGGCCGCCGTCATGTCGCGGTTCTGCATGGTGCCGCGCGCGATCAGCCCAACCTTGGTGTAGCGGATGACGGTGAACATCACGCCGACCAGCACCGCGGTGATGCCGAGCAGCGCGATGTTGTAGCTCCCCATCCCGAAAGAGCCGATGTGGAACGTGCCGAGCGGCGTTGGCACCCCGACCGTACTGTTGCCGAAGATCGTCGTCACCAACCCGACCAGGAACAGGCTCAGCCCCCACGTCGCCAGCAGCGTGTCGATCATGCGGCCATACAGGCGGCTGATCAGCACGCGCTCGACAATGATGCCGACGATGCCGACGAAGGCTGGCGCCACCACCAGCATGGCCAGCCAAAGATTGAGCCCGGCCTGGTAGGATTTCAGCGCCGCGTAGCCGCCCAGCATCATGAACTCGCCATGCGCCAGATTGATCACCCGCATCATGCCGAAGATGATCGCCAAGCCGGCCGTAAACAGCACGATGGTCGCGATCGCAACCAGGATTTGCACCGCCAGGATCGCCACCAGGGTCATCGCTTGCGCCTCAAATCTGCGGCGTGAACTGCTGGTTCGTGCGCGGGTTCTTCACCAGGTTGCAGCGTCCTCCATCATCGGTCGCCATTTGGTGGTCGTAGGTCGCCAGCACGCTCCATTTCTGGTTATGGAGTTGCCCGAGTTTGATGTCGCGCGCGCCGTGATGGGTGGCGGCGTCCATGACGATGGAGCCGGCCGGGCCAACATAGCTCACGCCTGCCATGGCCTCGATCACCTTCATCCGGTCGGCTGAACCGGCCTTCTTCACCGCCTCGGCCCAGACCATAGTTCCTTCGTAGCCGCCGACGGACAGATTGTTCAGGCCCAGCGAATCCGTATTGAACCGCTTGGTGTAGCGTTCGATGAAGCTGGCGTTCTGCGGTGTCGTTATGTCGCGAAAATAAGTCGCGGGCACGACGATGCCGTTACAATCGTCCGGCGGCAGCAGGATCTCCTCATTGCCCGCCCCGAACGAGAACGACATGATGGGGATTTTGCCCAGCATGCCTGCCGCTCCCCACTGCCGGTAGAAGCCGACATGGGCCGCTCCCACCAGGGTGGCGAAGATCATATCTGGCTTGGCTTCCTGGATTTTGGTAATCACGGGGCCGAACTCGGTGACGTCGAGCGGAAAGAAATCATTGGCGACGACCTGTGCGCCGCTCTTGGCGCCGAAATACTTCACCCAGTCGGCGATGATCCGCGGGGCGTTGTAATCCGCGCCAATGGCGTAGATTTTCTTGCCCCATTTTCCAACTGCCCATTTCAGCGGCTCGGCCACCTGCATCGCCGGCGTGGCGCCGGTGCAGAACGTGTTGATGTCGCACACGCCACCCTCGTATTGGGTGCTGTAGAGCAGCAGCGTCTTGTAGCGATCCAGAATCGGCCGGATCACCTCGCGGGAGGCGCTGGTTATCGCGCCATGCACCAGTGCCACCTTGTCCTGCAGCGCGGCCTGTTGCGCATACTGTGCGTAAAGCTGCATGTTCGACTGGGTGTCATAGCTGATCAGGTTGACTTGCTTGCCCAACAAACCGCCCGCCTGGTTGATCTCCTCCACGGCAAGCTGCATGCATTGATGCATCGGTTTGCCGTAGATATCCAAACCACCGGAGAGATCGAGAATGCTGCCGATCTTGATATCGTCTTCGGCTGCATTTGCCTGGCCGATGATGGCCGGCGCAGCGAGCATGCCGCCCGCCGCTTTGAATAGGTCCCGTCTCGCGATCATCTGCTTACCCTCACATTTTCATCCAGTCGCCAATGCCCTCGAACGCGGCCGAAGCGGCGATCACGCTGGCGTCGTCGAATTGCCGCCCGGTCAGCATGAGCCCGACCGGTAGGCCGTTCTGCATGCCACACGGCACGCTCATCGAGGGGTGTCCGGTCAGGTCGGCGACGCATGTGTTGCGGAGCATGTTCAGGCCGCTGCTGATCACCTCGACAATCGAGGCATCGCGCCCGACCATCGGCGTGGCGCAGAACGGTGTCGTCGGCATGGCGATAAGATCGAACTTCGCCAGCACCGCGTCGTAGGCTTCAGAGACAAGGTGGCGCAGGTTCTGCGCCTTGGCATAATAGCGGCCAAAGTAGGCGCGCTTCATGTATTCGCCGCCGAACAACACGGAGCGGACCGTGGGCGGCAGATCGTTGGGGCGGGAGCGCAGGCCGCGCGCGAAGGCTTCGGACAGGCCGGTGTTGTAGTAGCCGGCCCAATTGGTGCCGCCGCCGGCACCGTTCAGCATAAAGTCGGCAGCGCCTTCCGTGGCGATCGCGCGCCAGATGTGCAGGGCGTCGAGATGCATGGGAATCGAGACGTCCTCGACCTCTGCGCCGAGGCTACCGAGCTGCGCGACCGCTGCACGCACCCGGTGGTCGACATCCTCGTTCGAGGCCGGCATCCCGTCCGACCCGGCATGGCCGAAACCCTCGCGCAGCACCCCGATCCGCATGCCGCGCACGCCGCGTTCCAGCGCCGGCATGTAGTCCTGCACATAATCCGGCGGGATGACGCCACGCTGGCGCGGATCAAGCGGGTCCGGCCCGGCGATGACAGAAAGCAGCCGCGCGACGCCAGCGGTGCTGTTGGCCATCGGGCCGATATGATCCATCGTCATCTCGATCATCGCGCAGCCGGTGTAGGGCACCAAGCCGTAGGTGGGCTTCAGCCCATACACACCCGACCACGACGCGGGAATGCGGATCGAGCCGCCCTGATCGCCGCCGATTGCCAGATCGACCTGGCCGGTTCCCAGCACCACCGCGCTGCCGTTGGACGATGCGCCGGGATTATGCGTCGGCATGCGGGGATTGCCGACTGGCCCATGGCTGGAGGTATGGCCACCGCCGGAGAACGAGCAATCCTCGGAATTGGTCTTGCCGACGATCACGGCCCCCGCGTCGAGCAGGCGCGTTACGATCGTGGCATCGACATCCGGCACGTAGCCTTCCAGAAGCTGCGAACCATTCATCATCGGCACACCGGCGAGGCACACCACATCCTTCAAGGCGACCTTCTCGCCCAGCAGCGGACCCTTTGGCGCTCCCGGCACCTCGCAGCGCCAATACCAGCCGTTGCAAGGATTATCCTCCGGCATCGGCCGCCAGCCCGGCGTGCGCGGATATT
Organism: Acetobacteraceae bacterium; assembly: GCA_965198565.1. Lineage (GTDB taxonomy): Bacteria > Pseudomonadota > Alphaproteobacteria > Acetobacterales > Acetobacteraceae > LMUY01. The sequence continues at coordinate 1,468,861 of OZ240665.1, forward strand.
TCACGGGCAGCTTACGTTCCGGCAGCTCCTCCAGCCGGCGATAGGATTCCACTAGCGGCCGCATCAGCTCGCGATACACCGCAGCGTCTTCGACGGACAGATCCATGCCGTAGTCTTCGGCAATCTTGAGCACCGCCTTGGTGCTTGGCAGCTCGGGACCAATCGACATGGGTATGATCCCCTTTGTTCGCAGTTGGGCGGCCGCATCCGCCTGGTTATGAAACGGCAGTCTGGCGAAGTCACAGCAAGCCCTGTGCCACAGCTTGCACGATGCACACCCGGCGCTGCAGCCGCTGAGGGCTATCCTATGCTGGTCAGCACGGTCGTTTCGGCCGCTCGCCGCGCCAGGACGCCGTGCTCTCGTAGGAGTGGGCGACGCGGAGCAACAGGGCGTCGGCGTGGAAGGGGCCGACGAACTGCACCGAAAGCGGCAGGCCGGCGCGCGACAGGCCGGACATCATCGCCAGCGCCGGATGACCTGTGACGTTGAACGGCATGCGGCATTGGCGGCTGTAAGTGCGCGCGATCTCCGCCGCGTCGTCGATGCGGCAGGCCGGGTCGAGCGAGCTGGCGCAGAGCAGAACGTCCACGTCGCGGAACGCGTCGTTCACGGCGCGGATCAAGGCCAGTCTGGCACGTTGGGCGCCAACATAGTCGCCAGCACCGATGAACGCACCGGTCATCAGACGGCTGCGCGTCATGGCGGCGTAGTCGCCGGGTCGGCTGCGCAGCCATGGGGCGTGGATCGACCAGGACTCGGCGGCCAGGATGATGCGGTTGCAGGCGATGAACTCGGCCAGCGGCGGCAGGGTGACGGTTCGAAGCATCGCGCCTTGTCCGGTCAACGCCGCGGCCACGCCGTCCAGCGCCGCCGCGACCTCCCCGTCGGCCGGCGCGTCGGTTTCGTGGAAGTGCCGGACGTAGCCGACGCGCAGGCCCGCGACACCATCGGCAACCCGCGCCGCGGCGTTCAAGACCGGAGCGGGCGCGCTGCCCGGGTCCGCCGGGTCGTGCCCGGCCATCGCCTCCAGCAACAGCGCGACGTCCGCAGCATCGCGCGCCATGGGGCCGACATGGTCCAGCGTGAACGAGAGCGGGAACACGCCGCGGCGGGACACCAGGCCATAAGTCGGCTTCAGTCCCACGATGCCGCAGGCGCTCGCCGGGTTGCGCACGGAGCCGCCGGTATCGGTGCCGAGCGCCAGCGGGAACAACCCGGCGGCCAGCCCGGCGCCGGAGCCGGACGACGAGCCGCCAGGATGGTGGTCCCGGTTCCAGGGATTGCGCGCCGGCTTATAGGGCAGGTCGAAGCAGGGGCCGCCGATGGCGAATTCATGGGTGGATAGCTTGCCCATCGGGATTGCCCCGGCGCCGCGCAGTTTCGCAACGACGACGGAGTCCGCCTTCGCGACATTGCCCTGCAGGATTTTGGAGTGGCAGGTGGTGGGCAGCCCCGCCACGTCGATAATGTCCTTCACGCCGAACGGCACGCCGTGTAACGGGCCGCGGCTGCGCCCTGCCATCATCTCCGCCTCCGCTGCACGGGCTGCCGCCATGGCACCCTCGCGGTCCGGGAGGATGAAGGCGTTCAGTTCAGCGTCCAGCGTCTCGATGCGGTCGAACAGCCCGCTCACCACATCGACGGGCGAGAGCTCGCGTTTGGCGAAGGCATCGACCAGCGCGGCAGCTCCCATCCAGGGCAGATCGCTCATGGCGGCATGCCCGTTTTCATCGGCGGCCAGGGTTCCGCCAAGGGGTCGGCAGGTAATTTAAGCGCACGGGTCGCGGCCAGGGCAGCGGCGGCGGCGGCCGCGACATCGCCTGGGAACTGGTTTAGGGCAATACTAAGCCCTGCCGCGGTGGCGAGCGTCTTTACCTCTGGGCCGGGTTCCTCGCTGGAGTCCTGTGGCATCGATCCGCTCCGTCATCGCGCCGCAAGCCTCGGCTAGATCGGTGGGCTGGACAAGGCAAATTTGCCGAGACGCAGGCATCCTGCGCGCTATGGCCACTGTGGAGGCAAATGCCCAACCGGTTGCACAACGAGGATGCGGGTCGCCGCGACTGAGGTGGGCTCGCCTTGAAAGGCGCGCTTCCACGGCGCACTGCCCTGGCACGTCGCTTGCCCGATCAGGCGGGAACGACGAGGAGTTTGGGCATGGACGAGTATCAACGCCGCGGCTACGGGGCGGCCGGCATTGGCTTTGGCAAGCGGATCGGTATCGCCGTCGTCGACTTCCAACTCGCTTTCACCGATGCGCGTTTTCCCCTGGGCGGTGCGGAACTGACCGACCGCGCGGTGAACCACACCGCCATCCTGCTGCGCGCGGCCCGCGCCGCCCGGCTACCAGTGGTGAGTTGCTACACGGCCTATCACGGGGTCGCGGACGCGCCACACTGGAAGGTTCCGCCGGTGCTGGAAACGCTACGGCACGGCGCCGAGGCGGTACAGCTCGATCCGCGCATCCAGCACGACAGCGACGTTGTACTGTGCAAGAGCGCCCCGTCCATCTTCTTCCACACCGCCGCTGCACCGGTGTTCGTGCGCCAAGAGGTGGACACGGTGATCGTCACTGGCTGCACCACCTCCGGCTGCGTGCGGGCCAGCGTGATCGATGCGTTCAGCTACGGCTTCCGCGTGATCGTGGCGGAGGATTGTGTGGGCGACGTGGCTGAGGAACCGCACCGGGCCAATCTCGCCGATATCGGCCGCCGTTACGCCGACGTGGTGGATCTCGCTGCCTGTCTCGACCAAATCGCGCGCTTGCCGCGGCCCAATCAATGAATCGTGTCGGCTCAGCATCCTGCCCGCCGTCGCTGCACGTGCCAGATGATGAGGCTGCATCGCGCAACTGCGTCATGGATTGCAGCCCAGGCATCGATGCGACCTCAGCCGAGCGCGCCTGTCCGGTTGCACCGTCCAACGCCAGGATGTCCGTGAAGGTGCCGCCGACATCGATGCCGAACAACCGCTTCCAGAACATAGCGCGGCGATCGAGAAGGTCACCGCATCAATCGGGGATTACGGCGGTGGCGTCGATCTCCACCAGCCACGTGGGTCGCGCAAGCGCCACGATCACTAGGCCGGTGCACGCTGGATGCACGCCCCGGATGTAAGTCCCCATGGTGCGATAGACGGGTTCGCGGTGACGCACGTCAGTCAGGTAGACGACCAGCTTGCACAAATGCGCCATGGCGCCGCCCGCCTCGGTGATCAGTTGACCGATGTTCTGCATCACCTTGTGGGTCTGCGCGACCGGGTCACCGATGCCGACATCTTCGCCGGTGTCGAGGTCGTGCGGGCACTGGCCGCGCAGGAAGATGATTGTGCCCCGGGCGGCAACGGCCTGCGCGAGGTCGTTGTCCAGGCGCTGCTCCGGATAGGTCTTGGCCGTGTTGAATGGACGGATGCGTGTGTGGGTCATACAGCCCTCCGGTTAAGCGGCCGAGGCTTCGGTGCGGCTCCGGTGCGCGGCGATATGGGCGGCCAGGGTCTCGGCATCGCGCCACACCCCCCAGATGAACGAGGAAGACCGGTTCGACAACCACGGCAGGCCAAGGAAGTAGAGGCCCGGGATTGACGCGACGCCGTTCTGGTGCACCGGCCGCCCGGCGGCGTCGCATGCCTCCGAGTCGAGCCAGCCGAAATCGAGGGTGTAGCCAGTGGCCCAAACGATCGCCGCAACGCCGGCCTCGGCCAAGTCGAGCTGCAAGACCGGATTGGTCATGCATGGCGGGTCGGGTAGGATGCGGCGCGCCTCCGCCTCTTGCGGCAGGTCCAGCGCCTTCCGCTTTGCATAGGCGTCGGCCTCGTCCAGCACGGACAGGTAGTCGGCGTCGCCCCGCGCGACGTTGCCAGCCAGGTCGGGCGCAAACCACATCACCCCGTCCACATAGGCTTCCGCGCGCCCCAGCAGAACCATCCCGCGCGCGGCCAAGCGGCGGAAGTCGACCGTTTGCCCAGCATGCGCGCCGCTGACGGCGATGGTGACGTGCTCCGTGCCCGGCCCCTTCGTCTTGATATCCCACTTGCCCAGCACGCCGAGCCACCAACAATAATCCTGCCCCCGATAGCGACGCGGCGGCCGACTGTGCGGCCCCACGGAGAGGTACACGCGTCGCCCCGCACGCAACAATTCGTCGGCGATCTGCGCGCCCGAAGACCCGGCGCCGACCACGAGCACCGCCCCGTCCGGCAACTGCCCGGGATTGCGGTAGGCGGAGGAATGGATCTGCAACGGTGTTGCCACATCCCGCAACAGGCCAGGGATCACGGGTCGCTGGAACGGCCCTGTGGCGGCGACCACGTTCCTGGCCTCGATCGCTCCCGCCGAGGTCTCTGCCCGGAACCCGCCCTGCGGTGTGCGGCGCACGGACGTGACCTCGACGCCGCAGCGGACCGGCGCCTCGATCTGGCGCGAGAACGCCTCGAAATAGCCGACGATCTGATCGCGCCGGGGAAACACATTGGGATCGACGCCTGCGAACGCCAGGTCGGGAAACCGGTCGTGCCAGGCCGGGCCGTTCGCCACCAGGGAGTCCCAGCGTTCCGAGCGCCACCGCTGGGCGATCTGCCCGCGCTCCAGCAGCAGATGCGGCAGCCCGCGCCCGCTCAGATGACGGCTCATCGCCAGCCCGGCCTGGCCGGCGCCGACGACGAGCGTGTCGACCGATTCGCTGGGCATGTCAGGATCAATCATTATCGGCATGCCACGAGAGTGCCCGCCCGCACCGTCCGCGTCACCTGCTTTGTTGCAATGCTGCGGTGTCGATACGATCGTGAATTCGCCCAGGTCGCAACACTTCCCGGATCGGGACGCCCGCCGATACCGTCGGGCCACGCTGCACAGCGCGCTGACCATGGCGGAGGCCTACCCGTTCGACCTTGGCCGTCACCGCCGTGCGGTTTCGACCTGGTCGTCGGCGGCGCAGCTTTGGTTCGACCGGGGACTGAACTGGTATTTCGGCTTTCACGAGGAGGAGGGCGTGTGCTGCTTTCAGCGGGCGCTGGACCATGATTCCGAATGCGCGTCTTCTTTTTTGGTGGCAAAGGGCGATCAGCAGCTTCCTCGCCATCACCAAGATGGCAACACGCCTCGTATGGCCCTGCAACGTGCCGACGCGCTCGCGGAACCAGGCGGCCAGCGCGCTGCCGGGCTGGTAGCGCAGCCACAGCCAGGCGAGCTGGATCAGCGTTGTCCGCGCGCGCGGATTGCCCGCCCGACTGATGCTCCGGTCGCGGTCTATGCCTCCACTCTGGTAGGGCATGGGCGCAATGCCGACGTAGCTCGCCATCTGGCGGCGGTTGCAAACGAACGGTAGAGCACCTCGCGTACCAGCACGGCAGAGAAGGTCTCGCCGATGCCGCGTATGCGCTGGAGCGCCGTAATCTTCACCTGCTTGGGGTTGTGCGGGCGAGGCTGCAGCCGGGTCAGGCCAAGCCGGCGCAACAGTTGCCGACAGTGCGCTCGTGCATGTCCACGCCGAACCGCTCGGCGATCACGCCCTGCAGGTCACAGCAGCGCCATCGCACCACCCCATCCTTGGCTAGGTCCGGGCGGGCCAGCACGATCTGCTTCAGCTCCGCATCTGCTCGTCCGACAGCGCCGGGCTACGACCAGGGCTGGTCTTGTTGGCCAAGCCCCGGGTCCCGTCCGCGTTGAACCGATGCACCCAATCTCGCAGCGTCTGTCGATCCATCCCGCACACCGAAGCCGCCTCAGCCCGCGAGGCGCCGTCGAGCACATGCGCGATGGCCAGGATGCCGCCATAGCCCGTGCGCGAGATGGCCTACGGAATCATGTTGAACGCATTCAGCGGGGTTTCGCGCTTGGAAGTGCCTTCGGGCACAGTCATGCACACAGCTCCTGCGCAGTCAGCGCGAGTACCTGCGCAACCGTCTCCATCTCGCTAATCACGACGTAAGCGCCCTCTGGCCCGCCTGTCGCAAACCCAGTCGCCGGTCCATAGTTGACGGACGGGATGCCTGCCTTCCAAAGCCAAGAAGTGTCGCAGGCCGAATAGGACGTCGGCAGGACGGCGCCGATCTGCCGGGGAGGGTGGCCCGTGACCCGTTCGTGGCTGCGGGCGAGGGCAAGTACTATTTCAGAGTCGACAGGAACGTCAACCGGGTCCATCACCAAGCGGCGGCGGCCTTTGATCCATTCCGGCGGCGGCAGTTCGATCCGATACTCTAAGTCCGGATCGCCGGCGCGGATCGCGTCCAATTCGGCGCGCACGTCCGCGATGACGCTGTCCACGGTCTGGCCCGGCACGAAATGAACGTCCACCACGACCGTGCAGAGGTCTGGAATGTAGGGCGGCTCCGACAAATAGGCTTCGCCCCGGCCGCCGATGATGCTGCCGACGTTGAGGCGGGGGAGATCCGGGAGCGGCGGATAGTGGGCGTGCCGAAAGCTGATCGCGTCCAGTCGCTGAAGCACCGCTGCCATTTTGTTGATGGCGTGAACGGTGCCGTCACGCTGGCTGATGTGGCCGGACCGGCCGACCACGTGGATGGCGAAATGGACGATGCCGCTGTGGATCGTGGCGATGTTGTCGGCTCCGAACGGCTCGGTGATCACCGCCATGTCCGTCCGCACGCCGCGGGCCATCAAGTGGTGCATGCCCTCGCCCCCTTGAGTTTCACCAACCACAAAAGCTAGGACGAGATCGCCCGACAACGTTCTGGCTGATCGGCGCACAGCCTCGGCAGCCACCATGAGCGTGGCGAGGCCGCCCTTCATGTTCTGCACGCCGTGGCCGTAGAGCCGGTCACCCTCGACCCAAGCGGTCCATGGGTCACGTTCCCAGCCGCGGGTGAGGGAATTGATGTCGGTATGGCCGTTCAGCATCAGGCTGCGGCCCCCGCCGGTGCCGCGGAGCGTCGCGATAACCTGCAGCCTTCCCGGCTCCACCTCGTCCAACTCGACCGCGTAGCCGCGCTGCTCGCACCAGGCGGCCAAGTAGTGGGCAAGCGGAGTCTCCTCTCCCTTGAAGCTGGGAATGGCTACCAATTCGCTGGCGATACGGATCAGTTCGTCATGCATGACAAGGTTCCGTCGAAAGACGTCGTGATTGGGCATGGCGGCCTCAGCAATCGGTGACAGGGGCTTCCGCGGGTCGCAGAGCCCGTGCAAGATAGATCGGCATACGGGGTTCCCAGATCGACCAGAGTCGCGTCAGCTCAGTGATTGGGCAGCCCTCCGTCCAGTCGACGCGGAGATCGGCGACCGGCCAGGCCACCGCGTCGGTTACGATGAGCCCCGCGGAGCGGACGGGCTCCGTCTCACCCCCAGCGTCCAGGCCAGCCCGCATCGCGCGTATCAAACGTCCGGCGAGGTGGCCGCGGCTTTGCGCGAAAGCGGCGAGCATAGCACCCGGCACATCGCCGGAGGCTAGCAGGTTCCCTGCCGCGGCTGCGTCGGAACCAACACTATGCGCAGTCAACGCCATGCAGGCCGGCCCAGTGTGGACCGCCGGCTCCCCATCACGGCCAATGGCCAGCAACTGGCGGTAATCCGGGTCAGCCGCCGTCCGTGACAGGATCGCGATGCACTGCCCCGCCGACGCCCCCCGCTCCAGCAGATCGAGGCCGCGCCAGCCCAGTGTCGGGTCGGTAAAATTCTGCGTCCCAACCGCACCGACGCCGGGACGCACATGGGCGCACCGGGCACCCACTGCTGGGGAGGAAGAGGAAACCGCCATGCCGAACATTCCCGTGTCGGCACAGCGCGCAACGATACTGAATGTCATCCGACCTTCGCCGCAAGTCCGATCCGGGCTGGTTGCGACCCGTGAATGGCCGACGACAGGCCAGCCGCCTTCTCCACGATTGCAGCCGGTCGAGCCCAGTCGAAGTTGCGATATACCGCACTGCTCTGTGCATAGGGCGGGCTTTGCGCGAACAGGTGGAATGTGGTGCGGTGGCCCGCGTAGTCGGAGTTGATCAGGTCACGCGCAAAATGCAGCAGCTTGCGCCGGTCCTGCGCAGCCCAGTTCTCGTTGACCGAGTAGAATTTCTGGAGCCAAGGCGCGCATTCCGGGTCGCTGAACGACCGAGCGCTTGGCGTGACGCAAATCTGCCCGCCGCACAGTTCGCGAGCGATGTGCATCATCTGGTGCAATTGCCCGCACGCGAACACACGGCCAGCGTAGAGCAAGGATTGGCTCGGCATGCACAACCCGCTGGGGCTGGTTCCGGCGGCCGCAATGGATGCGGTCAGATGAGCGTTGATGCCTTCCTTGTAGCAGGCCAGCGTGGTGAGCTTCTCCTGCACCGCCTGCTGCTTGTCCAGCCCGGTCTGCCGCACGTTATGCAGCGCCACGCCGATCAGCATGTCCGCGTAGCGCTCGATCCGTTGCACGAACGGAAACGCGGCGTAACGGTGTAGTGTACCGCGGATGAAGCCGGCCGCAGCGGTATGGCGGTTGAACAGCACGTTCTCCCACGGGATCAGCACGTCGTCGTAGATGACCAGCGTGTCGACCTCGTCGTGGGCGTTGGACAACGGGTAGTCTTCGGCGGAGTGGTGGCCGGCGAAGCCATTGCGGCAGATGAACCGCATGTTGGGTGCACCGAAATCCGAGATGAAGGCGACGGCATAGTCCGACAGCTTGCTATCGCCCCAATTCGCGATGGTAGGCTTGACGAAGGCCTGATTGGCATAGGCCGCCGCCGTTTCGTATTTTGCGCCACGCACCACGATGCCGGCATCGGTCTCCTTGACCACGTGCAGCAGCATGTCAGGGTCCTGATCCTGCGGCCGCAGCGAGCGGTCGCCCTTCGGATCGGTGTTGGCGGAGACGTGGAAGATGTCGTCCTTCAGCACACGGGCGATGTGCCGCGGGATGTTCGCTGCAAAATGGCTATCAATGGTCTGCAGCACCTCTAGTCCGTCCTGCAGCGACCACATCTCGCCGATGGTCTCGTCGCCCAAGCGGGATACGACGCCGCCCACCTCGTCCAGCAGCGTGTCCACCGCGCGGCGCTTCGCGTGCCAGTCGTCTTGCGTGTATGGCAGGGCCAACCCCGTCGCCACCCGATCGCCGTCACGATCGACGACGGTCATGATGCCGGCTGTGCCCGCTTCGTGCTGCATGTCGTAGATGCGGGCGCGGATGTCGACGATCGGCTTGAACGCCGGGTGCGTTGTCACGTCGGCCACACGGTCCCCGTCTATCCAGACCCGGCGGCCGTCGCGGATGGAGTTGCGGTATTCTGCACCTGTCCGAAGCATTGCGTACGTCTCCATTGATGCGCGCTCGGCGCTTTCGGCAGCCCGTGTTTGAGCCTATAAAGTACATTATGCGATGGGCTTCAGGCGGCGGCAAACCTAACTTACCGATGCGGCGGAGAGGATATTCCGAACGCGCTCCGACTTGACAAGCGGCTACAGCATCACGCGGTCTGCCGCGGGAGCAGCACGGGCGCACGAAAACCGAGCCTAGCGGGGCTCCCCATCGTGACGTGCGATCTCGACCAGGGTCGAGCACCCGATCACGCGGGATACGATTGCCTCCGTCACGCCGTAGCATTAGCAGTAGCAGTGACCCGGCCCATACCTGCCAGGAAATGGTCGCGCAGCATCATCAAACCTGCCTTGTTGACATCCCGTGTCATAGCCCCGGGCGATAGTGGATGCGCGTCGCATTGTCCGAATAGCCGACCCCGATGATCCTGGGGTGCCTGCGCTCCCTCATGGCCGTCGTACCAGCCGGTCCATCCCAGCCACCCGGCTGAGCAGCAGCACGAGTCCAAGCGAAAGCAGCGACAGCAGCGTCGACATCACCGCGACCAGCGGATCGTCGAAATCGCGGATGTGCTGATAGGCGGCGATCGGCAGGGTATTGTTGCCGATGCCAACGAGAAAGACGTTGACGGAAAAGTTGTCCACGACCTCGACGGCCACAAACACCGCCCCAGCCAACAGGCCCGGTTTCAATTGCGGTAGGGTGACGCGCACGTAGGTCTCGAGGTGTCCAGCCCCCAGGTCGCGCGCCGCCTCCTCGGTTCGGACGTCGACATCGGCGTAGTTGGCCGCCAGCGCCCGCAGCGCGAAGGGAAAGCAGACCACGAGCATCGCGACAGACATCCGCAGCAGACCGGAGTCCTGGCCCAGGATACGGAAGAGGCTGAGAAACGCCACACCCGTAACCACACCCGGGACCACGAGCGGCGAGAGCAAGGCCGCGTCAAGCGCTTGCTTGCCCGGGAATTTATTGCGTGCAAGCGCGTGCGAGGTTGCCAGCGCGATGACCAGGCAGCCCGGGGTAACGATGACCGTCAACAGGGCCGTTTGCACCATTGCGGCGCGGAACACCGGCGACCTGAAGAATGCCCCATACCAAATCAACGAGTAGCCGCTGGCCGGGAACTGGAAATAACGAGATTCACCGGTCGAGTACAGCGCTGTGATGACCGCGGGCGCCAGCAGGAACGTGGTGAGCAGCGCGCCGAAGATCACCCAGGCGGTATGGCCAACAGCTCGCCTCACCACACGATTTCCCGCCGCAGCACCAGCCTTTCGAGAACACCGAAGCTGAGCAGCGTCAGGAGGGAAACGGCCAGGAACAGGACCGAGATCGCGGCCGCGAAAGGCAGGTCGAACGACACGAACAATTGGTCATAGATCAAGTTGGAGACGAGCTGCACCCGGCCTCCGCCTAGCAGCAGCGGAAAAACAAAGGCGCTGATGCCAAGCGAGAACACCAGCGCCGCGCCGTTCACCACGGCACGCAGCGTCAGAGGCAAGGTAATCCGGATGAACACGCTAAGCCCGCTTGCCCCCAGATCCCGCGCGGACTCCTCGATGTTGGACGGCACGTTTTGGATGCTGCCGAACACAGTCAGGACGAAATAGGGGATGGTGAAATGCAGCAGCGCCACGAAGACGCCGGTCCAGTTGTAGATGAGCGCGATCGGACGGTCGATCAGGCCGGCCGACAATAGCAGGCCGTTCAACATGCCGCGCCGGCCCAGGATGAGCAGCCAACCATAGGCACGGCTGATACTGCCAGACAGGAAGGTCAGGATCACCGCGCCCAGCAGGAGCTGGCGCAGGACGCGCTTTGGTGTGCGTGCGATCAAGTAGGCAAAGGGGTAGCCGAGTAGGATGGAGGTGGCGGTTAGCTCCAGCGAGAATACCAGCGTCTCGGCTAGCGTTTGCACGGCGGCGCCGTCGCTTACGAAGCGGAGATAGTTCGCGCTGGTCATTGGAAGTGCATAGCCCGGGTTACCCGGCGCAAGCGTCATGAGACTCACGGCCGCGAATACTGCGAAGGCTGCAAAGAACAGTGCCAGGATCAGCCCGGCGGGCAGCAGAGCCAAAGGTAGCCTCATCGTGAGAGCGCAACCACATGCGCCGGGTCGAACTCGACTCCCACCATGCCGCCGACCGCTATCGGCTCGGGTGAGCGCGGTACGGCGGCAATGATGACGGTGTGACCGATCTTGATCTCGCAGGTGATCTGGCTACCAACCGTGCTGGTGAATACGACGGCCCCGCTCAGCGTTGCACGCGGGTCATCAGGGCGCACCAGCCGAAGGGCTTCCGGCCGCACTGCCAGATGAAGCCGATCACAGCCAGACCCGCCCCAATCCTCCGGAACGGCGATCGCTCCGCCTAGATCGGGCAGGAAGCGCCTGGTGCCGCCATTACGGTCGATGGTACCGGGCAGGATGTTGGACACGCCCATGAAATCGGCGACGAACCGGGTCGCTGGCCGATCGTACAGGTCTGCGGGCGGAGCGAACTGCTCTATTTCGCCGGCGTTCATCACCGCTATCTGGTCCGACAGCACCAAAGCCTCTTGCTGGTCATGAGTCACCACGAGCATCGTGATCGACAACTGCCGCTGCAGCTTGCGAAGCTCTACTTGCATAGACTCGCGCAGGCTGCGGTCCAACGCCCCGAACGGTTCGTCGAGCAGCAGGATATCCGGCCGTACGACCAGGCAGCGCGCAAGGGCCACGCGTTGCTGCTGCCCGCCTGACAATTCGGACGGGTATCGTCCAGCGAACTCGCCCATCTTGACCAGGGCAAGCGCCTGATCGACCTCCCGTCTCGCCGCCGCCCGGGGTGTGCGGCGGACGCGGAGGCCGAACGCGACGTTCTCGAGAACCGTCATGTGCGGGAACAGGGCATAAGACTGAAATACCATCGCGGTCGGGCGCTTCTCTGGCGCCATACCCGTGACATCGCGTCCATTGATCCGGATTTCGCCGCCAGAAGGGGCAACGAAGCCGGCGATCATGCGAAGCAGCGTGCTTTTGCCGCAGCCCGAGGGGCCGAGCAGGGTCAACAGGGTACCCCGCGCAATCTCGAGTGAGACATCGCACACTGCGCGGTGACCGCCATAGGATTTTTTTACGCGGGAGAGGGACAGTGCTGGCGCGGTTGCGCTCAACGCGCGATCTCCGCCTTGAACCTGTCGTTCCACTTGCCGACGCCAGCGTTGATCTTCGCCTCGTCAAAGGTCAGTTGCGCATCTTGCGGAGGAAGCACGCCCTGCAGTTCGGCCGCCGGTTGCACGTCGTGATTGACCGGCCCCATGTCGAATTGCGAGGAGATCGTGCTTTGCGCACTGGCGGAAGTGACATAGCTGATAAACTTGATCGCAGCGTCACTCTTCGGCGTGTTGACCAGGGTCATCACGTCGAACATGACCGGGCTCGGCTTCGGCGTGACCACCTTGACATCCACACCTGCGTCACGGAGTGGCTTGGCCTGTGAAGGCGGGCCGATCAGCGCGGTGATGTCCCCTTGCGCAAGGGCGCGGCGAACGTCGGAGTCGGAGCCGTAGAACATCGCGATATTTGGGCGCAGGCGCTTCAGCGCGGCGAATCCCGGCTCAACGTCGGTCAGCCCGCCGCCATTCAGCGTTGCGCACAACAGCAGCATCCGCGCCTGGTAGGTTTGCACGTCCGGCACGGCAAGGCTGTCTTTGAATTCGGGGTTCCAAAGATCCGACCAGTTAACCGGTGCCGATTTGACCAGCGTGGGGCGATAGACAATGGACAGAGGATAGAAGTAGGCTGCGACCCAATACGGCGTCTCGGCTCCTGCGATCAGCGAACTCGCGGATGTCAGTTCCGCCTGTGGAATGGGCAGGAACAACTTATGATCCACCGTCGCACGCGCTGCAAGGCTGGAGGTGGTGAACCACACGTCGATCTTCGGAGCATCGGCCATCGATTGCAGGCGAGCGTAGCCGTCCGCCGAGCCCGATTGGGTAACCGCAACCACGTGGATGCCGGTTTGCTTCTCGAAATCCGTCGCGACCTGCTGCAGGCCCTGTTCCCAGGAGGTGCCCCAGGCCTGAACCGTGATAGATTGCTCCGCCGCCATTGCCGGCCGCGCCAGCAGCGCCGCCCCAAGATACAGCGCGGAACGTCGGCCGATGGACCAAGACTGAGTTCGATGGGTCATTTCGCACGCCTTTTAACGCTGGCCCACTCCGGGGATGCCCGGCGCGTCCTGTTGCAACGCAGCACCATCGATGGCACGACAGTTCTGCAATCGTTGCAAGCGCCAGCGAAGCAGGTTTTTCGTTGTCGCCACTTAGGATTTTTGTTGTTCAGAGTGCCGGAGTGTTCGCGTTAGCTGCCGCCTCAGGTGTGACTGGAACCAGCATTCGGCAATGGCGGATCAAATGACGAGGTGCCCTGGGTGGCTAATTACTCGCTTCGGCAACTCCGTTACTTTATAGCCACTGTGGAGAACGGGGGCGTCGCCCAGGCGTCGCGCCACCTAAACATTTCGCAACCGTCCATCTCCGTGGCGATCAAGGAGCTGGAAGCCGCTTTCAAGATCCAGTTGTTCATCAGACATCGAGCCACTGGCCTTGCCCTTACCCCAGCGGGGAGCCGGTTCCACGCCTATGCGCTGGCATTGCACGGCCGCGCGCGCGAGTTCGAGCAGAAGGCGTTAGCAGAGACAAGCCAGGTCGCCGGCGAAATCTCCCTGGCCTGCTTTGAGACCATCGCACCACTCTATGCGCCATCGCTGATCGCGTCATTCCAGCGCCTTTTTCCAGACGTGACGATCCGGCTGCACGTTGGCGCCCAGGACAAGATCAACCAGGGTCTGCGTTCCGGCGCTTACGACATCGCCATATGCTACGTGCATGCCCTGCCCCCGTCGATGCACCATGTGGGCCTGCTGCCGGATATGCAGCCGCACGCCGTCCTGCCCAAGGGGCATATCCTAGCAAAAGGCGCCCCAGTGTCGCTGGCGATGTTGGCTCGGGAGCCGTTGGTGCTGCTCGATATCTGGCCAAGCAACCAGTATTTCCTGAGCCTGTTCGAGAGCGTCGGCGTCACACCGCGGATCGCCTATCACGCCCCCTCGCTGGAGATGGTGCGCGGCCTGGTGGGACACGGGCTCGGGTTTTCGGTGCTAGTGACCGAACCCGTCAATGGCGTCACCTTCGATGGCAAGGAGATCGTGACCGTTACACTGTCAGACGACGTGAAGCCGTCGCGTCTGGCCATGGCTTGGTACGGGATGTCGGAACTGACGCGATCGACCCGCGCGTTCCTGACGCATTGCCAGTCCTCAATCAAGCCGATGGTTCGCGTGAGCGCGGTGAGTGAAGTGACCAATCCACGCGGCGGCCGTGTAAGGACAAGAGCCAGGAGTGTCGATCAGTGAGGAGGACAGCATGGGCGGCATAAAGATAAGTGCGGATGGGGGTGAATGGTCGCAGCGAGTCGCCCTCGCAGCGGCCTTTCGAATGATTGCGAATTTGGATTGGCACGAAGGGATTGCCAACCATTTCAGCGCCGCGATCTCCGACGATGGCAAGCACTTCGTGATGAACCCAAAATGGCGACATTTCGCGATGATCCGGGCAAGCGATCTTCTCGTGCTCGACGCAGATGATGCAGAGGTGATGCAGCGCCCGAACGCACCCGACCCGACAGCCTGGCATCTGCATGGCACCATCCACGCCCAGATGCCGCAGGCGCGTTGCATCATGCACGTGCACTCTCCCTACGCGACGGCGCTATCTTGCCTAACTGATCCAGAGATCAAGCCAATCGACCAGACGACGGCTCGGTTCTTCGGCCGCGTTGCATACGATCGCCAATACTCGGGCATGGCTGACGACACTGATGAGGGCCTGCGGATCTGCCGCATCCTCGGCCAGCATAAGACATTGATGCTCGGCAACCACGGCGTACTAGTGACGGGAACGTCCATCCCAGACGCCTTCGACACGCTCTACCACTTCGAGCGGGCCTGCCGTACGCTGATGCTCGCCTACTCGACCGGCAAGGATGTGTCCGTCCTGCCCGACGCTGTCGCAGCCCAGACCGCGCGCGATTGGGATAGTGTCGCCGAGTCCTGCTTTGCCCATTTCGCGGAGTTTCGCCGCCTGCTGGACCGCAGCGATCCCAGCTACGCGGACTAGACCATGACCGGCTCAGATAGAGTCGCCGGTCATGGTCTAGCTGTTGTTTTGGCGAGCATCTTTACCGGTCAGGTGGCCACACCTGATCCAGTGATGCTGTAGCTCAGAAGCTGATACGGCGCGTCGTCCCGCCTTCTCAGACAGGAGTCGAAATGCACCGCAGAAGCTTTCTGGCCGCTACCGCCTCGTTGGCAGCACTGGGGATCGTTCGTGCCGCCGCACAGAGCAGGTTGCGTGACGTGGCGGCACAGGAGGCTCTGGATGAATGGCGGGCAGGTGGTTGAAAGCGCCTCGCCGGAGTTGTAACGGTTGCGGGGTTTTCCAGCCGCGTGAGACGTGAGGGGAGGATCGCTATGGACTGGCGGACGCAATTGACTGACCTTGGGCTCCATTTGACCGACGTGTCGCCGCAGGTCGGGACGATGGTCGCGGGAGTCGACCTCGGCCGCGAGCCGGACGCAGCACTCGCAACGCTGCTGCGCCGGGCCTGCGCCGAACGCGTCGTGCTCCTGTTTCGTGGCCAGGTGTACCTCGACCCTGCGTGCTATCTGGCGTTTGCCAGGAGCTTTGGCGGCACGCCCGACCTGCATTCGCAGCGGCATTACTGCCTACCCGACCATCACGAAATCTTCGTCGTCGGCAATCCGGAGGAAAACGGCATACGCGTCGGCGCTTCGCGCGTCGGATTGAACTGGCATACCGACCATTACCATCTGCCCGAACCCGGGCTGTTCACCTTTTTGCACGCGCTTCAGGTGCCTGCCGTCGCCGGGGACACCCGCTATGCCAACGGCATCGCCGCGTTCGAGGCGCTGCCGCCCGAGATGCGGATCCGCATCGAGGGTCTCCAGGTGCTCCACAGCCGGGCACGCCTGTTCCAGGCCTTGTTCCCGGAAGCAACCGGAGCTGCGTTGCAGGCCGAGCGCGAGAAGATGCCTGATGTCGTGCATCCCCTCGTGCGCACCCATCCCGAACTCGGCCGGCGCGGCCTCTACCTCGGGGGTGAGTGGGGTTCGACGATCCTCGGCCTGGACGAAGCCGATGGCCGAACGCTGTTCGAGGAGTTGCTCGCGCATCTGACAGAGGAGCGGTTCTGCTATCGGCATGCCTGGCGGCCCGGCGACGTGCTCATGTCGGACAATCGCTGCAGCCTGCATCGGGCGAGCGAATGGGACGAAGCCAGCGCGACGCGACGCCTGCATCGGATCATCCTGATCGACGACCAACGGCCGTACTGAGCTTTGTTCCCAATGTCGGAGTTACGCCCCATGCCCGCCCGCCTGTTGCTCTCTGCCCTGCTCGCGGGCCTGCTTCTCGCCGCGATGCCCCGCGCGTCCCATGCTGCCGGTTGCACGCCGCTGGCCGTGGTACCACCCGACCAGCTCGTCGAGCCCGGCAAGTTGCAACTGTCGATCAATCCCACCTTGCCGCCGCAGCAATACGTCGACAGCAGTGGCAAGCTCCAAGGTTTGAACGTGGAGTTGGCTGATGAGATCGCACGCAGGCTATGCCTCGAAATGGTCCATGTGCGAATGGACTTTCCGCCGATGATCCCTGCCCTCCAGGCAGGACGGTTCGATGGCATCAACACCGGATTTTTCTGGACCAAGCCGCGCTCGAAGCTGTTCTACCTCGTGCCGTATGCGCTGCAGTCGGTCAGCGTCGTCGTTCCCGTCAACAGCAGCCTGAAGCTGACGAGCCTGGACGACCTTGCCGGCAAGACCGTGGTGATCGAGGTCAACACGTACCAACAGAACTGGCTGAAAGGACAAAGCGACGCCATGGTCGCACGGGGCGAGGCGCCCATCGTCATCCACGGCTTCACCACGGCGACCGACGCCATGGCGGCGTTGCGGGCGGGGCAGGGGGATGCGGCGGCCCTGCTGGACTACATGGCGGCCGACCTGACCAAGCGCGGCTTCGTAGAGACGAAGTTGTTTCGCCTTGGCGGCGCACCCACCGCAATGGCGTTTCGGAGCAAGGCGGTGGCAGAGGCGGTGGTACAGGTCCTGACCGCGATGCGTGCCGATGGCTTCTACGGCAAGCTGTTCGAGAAGTTCGGGCTGACGCCGCAGCCCGCCGATCAGCCTTTCGCCATCCGCGGACCAGGGCCAGCATAGGCGGCTCAGGCAGACGCCAGAGCAGATCGGGCGAGCGAAGCGTGACCGGGTCCGGCCGCTTACGGCCACCCCATTTCCGTCGTCGGCACCGCGGTCGCTGGCACTGTCGCCCGCGCGACGTTACGCCCTTCCTCGGCGTAGCCGCGCCCGTAATGCCGCTCGAGCCAGATCTGGACGAAACTCCACAGCGTGGTGAGTAGAAGGTAATAGACCGCGGCGACGCAGTACAATTCCAAGACCTTGAAGTCGTCTTGCATCAAAACCTGGCTGCGGCGCATGAGCTCTTCCAGGGAGATCACCGACGCCAACGATGTCGCCTTCAGCAGCCCGTTGAAGGAGTTGCCGAGCGGCGGAATGATCAACCGTGCCACCTGAGGCGCGAGCACGAGCCGCAGGGTCCGTGAACGAGATAGCCCCAGGGCCTTGGCAGCCTCGCCTTGTCCCTTCGGAACGCCCTTGAACCCGCCGCGGATGATCTCCGACAGGTAAGCCGCTTCGTTCAATCCGAGCGCCGTCAGAGCCGATTCCAGCACGCCGAGCTTCAGGCCGACCTGCGGCAGGCCGGTATAGATCAGCACCAGTTGAACCAGCAGCGGCGTACCCCGAAACACCCAGACATAAAAGCCGGCCGGAGCCGACCAGAGACGGTGCGGGGACATCCGGCCGAGCGCGATGACGGAACCCACGACGAGACCGATGACCATGGTCGCGGCCGTCAAGCCGATCGTAACCAGCACGCCCTGCAGAAGATACAGGTTCGTGAGATAAGCCAGGAAGGCGTGAACATCGAACATCGGCCGGGTCCTTTACTGCCGAGGGAGGGCGCTCAGGTCGGGCTGGGTCCACGAATGGCAAACGTGTCGGTGGACAAGCGGGTCATGCCGAACTTGTCGAACAGAGCATCGTAGGTGCCGTCTTGCTTGAGCGCCGTCAGCGCATCGGCCGCAGCTTGAGCCACGTCGCGGTCGCGAAAACCGAAGGTGATGTCCGTTCCGAACAGGCCATGGACCCAGACCTTGGCGATACCCTTCCGGGCAAGGTCGGCCGCCGTCTCGTCGATGTTCACGGCGGCCTCGAGCTGCCCCGCCCGGAGCGCGGCAACCGTCTCGCTCGCAGTCGAGAAGGTGTGGAAATCGATCGGCTTGAGGCCCCGCTTTACCATCTCCGCATTCACCTCGCGGGACTTGCGCTCCTGGTACGTGGCCAGCTCCACGCCCACGGCGTGCCCGGCGAGGTCGTCGAAGCTGGTAATGGAGAGCTTGCTGTCCGGCAGGGTATAGATGCTGACCGCCTGCTGGGCGTAGGGCACCATGAACATCAACTTGGAGCGTTCTTCCGTCCAGAACAGTCCGGTATCGATCGTATCGAAGCGGCCAGCGCGCAGTCCGGGGATCATGGGCGGCATATCCATGCGCACGAACACCGGCTCGACGCACATCTTTGCCGCCATGACCCGCGCCAACTCGACGTTCAGGCCCTCGAGCTCACCCTTGTTGTCGACGAATTGCTGCGGCGGCAGCGTAGGGTTGATCGACATCTGCCACTTTCCGGGCTCGAGCAGGTGACCCGGCGCAATCGGCGCCACGCAGGCGGGAGTTTGCGCCCGCAGCGGCATGGCTGCCCCCGCCGTCAGCAGCATGACGGCGAGACTGGCGAGCAACGTGGCACGCCGTGAACAGCGGTGAGACCGCATCGAGCTATCCATGTCCCGCATCACACTCCGGTTTGGTTTGGCCAAGCAAATCTCGTGCATCACTCAGCCGGTTCCGCCGCGGCTGAGCAACAATCCGGCGTGTTCGCCCTCAATCACCACGCTGCCGTCCTGATTGACCAGCTCGAGCCACTCCGTCACCACCCCGCGACCGCCATCACGGCTCGGGCGGGCGGAAACAAAGCGGAAGCGCAGATGCACCTCGTCCCCAGCCAGCACCGGTATCCGGAAGCGGACCTTCTCCCAACCCTACGAGGCGATCGAGGTGGTTTCGTGGAGGCGGAGTTTCGTCTTCAGCCCCTCCATGAGAGCGAGGCCATAAAGCCCGTGTGCGATGACGCGGGGGAAGCCGCGCGCCCGGCAGTAGTCTGCATCGGTATGCAGGGGGTGCTCGTCGCGGGTGAGGGCACCGAAGGCGGCGATATCCGTCGCACTCACCACATGGCTCCCCGTGCGCCAGGCGTCGCCGATCACGATGTCCTCGAGAAAGAGGCTGTGCGGCGCCGGGCCGATGCGGAAGCCGGCGGTGGGGCCGCCGCGCGCGGGGCGGTTTGGCCAGGAAGCGCTCCCGCAGGCCCATCGGGCCAAGCCGAAACAGCCGCTCGTCCATGCGCTGCAGCGACGGGCTGACCGGCGGGCGGAAGCCCATCCGCTCCAGCACGTCCTCCTGCAGGCGGATGCCGGGCGCCAGTTCGGTCAGTACGATGCCGTCCGCCTCGAACTCGAAGACAGCGCGCTCGGTGACGAAGGTGACCTGCTGCCCTCTGGCGCGGGCGCGGGCGCGGGCGCGGGCGCCGCTGAAGCTGATCTGCTCCACCGCAGGCACGCCGGCCGAACGCGCCGAAATACAGGTCGCCCTGGTTGCGGCAGGCCTTCTGCAAACCGGCGCCAGAGCTGCTTGATGCGGCCGTGGCGTGGGACTTTCACAGTGATGGTCACGCCGTTCACGCCAGATGGAGCGTTGGACTTGCCCGGCTTGCGCCGCTTCGTCGAATGGCAGATCACCGAAGGCATCCACGGGTTGATCCCGCTGGGCTCCACGGGCAAGTTCCTCTCTCTCTCCGATGAGGAGCATGAGGCGGTTGCACGCACCGTGATCGAGCAGGCGGCCGGGCGGGTCCCCGTGGTAGTCGGCACCGGAGCAGAAGATACACGCGAGGCGGTCCGCCTGTCCCGCCGGGCCCAGCGGCTTGGGGCGGATGGGGTGATGATCATTCCGCCATTTTACTGCACGCCGACCGAGGATGAAATCTATCACCACTACAAGACGATTGGCGACGCGATCGGACTGCCGATCATGGTCTACAACAACCCGGCTACGGCCAATGTGGATCTGGTCCCGCCGCTGCTCTGGCTCGGCTTTCGGCAATCCCGAACTGCTGCTACGTCAAGGAATCGACTCTCGACATCACGCGGGTGCGTGACATCATCCACCTTTGCAAACGACGGATGACGGTATTTGGAGGCATCCTCGGGTTCGAATCCTTCGTGGCCGGCGCGGCCGGCTGGGTGGCCGTCGCATCGAACGCCGCTCCCGGCCCGCTCAGCAAGCTGTACATTCTCGTGGCTGAGCAAGATCGGGTTCGCGACGGCCGGGAACTCTACCACCAGTATGGCCCACTGATCGAGTTGTCGGTGGGCAGCGGTACGTCGCTGGCAGCAAAGCACTGTTGCACCACAGGGCATGCCTGCTGGAAAACCGCGCCCACCTCGACTGCCGCTATCGCCAGATCTCGACAGGGCTGTCGCGGAATTGGTGCAGAGCTTGGGACTGGCTACCTCATGATCGACCGGTCAGCTTGTGGCCGCCTGGGCAGACGCCCGGGCGTAGCGGCTGGCCGGACGAGGGAGGGCGAAATGCTCACGCAATGTCCGACCGGTGTATTCGGTCCGGAACACGCCCCGACGCTGCAGCTCCGGCACGACGTGCTGCGTGAACTCCTGCAAGCCTTGCAATTGATAAGGCAGCATCGTGATGAAGCCGTCGCAGGCCTCGGCCCGGAACCATGCCTCGAGGTCGTCGGCAATCATTTCGGTCGTTCCGACCAGGCTGCGATGCTTGATCGACGCCGAGAGCCGCTGGGCAGTCTGCCGGATGGTGAGGTTACCCCGACGGGCGAACTCGGTGATCGCGCGCTGGTGTCCCTGGATGCCATTCGACGGCGGCAATTCGGGAAACGGCTCGTCGGGTGAGTATCGGCTGATGTCGAGCCCGATGCCGCCGGTGACTCCCTGGATCGCGATATCCAACGGCCAGAGCCGGCTGATCGCGTCGAACTTGTCCTCGGCCTCCGCTGCCGTTCGGCCCCAGATCACGGCAACGCCAGGAAGGATCTTGATGTCGTCACGCTGCCGCCCGAACCGCTCGGCCCGTGCCTTGATGTCGGCATAGAACGCCTGTGCGTCGTCCATGAAATGCGCCGCGCTGAAGATCACGTCGGCTGTTTCGGCGCCCAATCTGCGGCCAGGTTCCGACGCGCCGGCCTGCGCGATCACCGGATAGCCCTGGGGCGGGCGGGCCATCTTCAACGGGCCGCGCACCTGAAAATGCTCACCCTGGTGGTTCAGCGCGTGGATCTTGTCGGGATGCACGTAGATGCCGGACTCCTTGTCGCGGCAGAAGGCGTCGTCATCGAAACTATCCCAAAGCCCGGTGACGACGTCGTGGAATTCCCTGGCACGCGCGTAACGATCCGCGTGCGGCGGCAAGGCGCGGCCGAAATTCGGCGCCTCGTTGATGTTGTTGGACGTGACGAGGTTCCAGCCCGCCCGCCCGCCACTGAGATGATCGAGGGAGCCGACCAGGCGCGCAAGGTTGTACGGCTCGTAGTATGTCGAACTGGCGGTGAACATCAGTCCGATGCGCTCGGTGCGCGCCGCCAGTGCCGTCATCAGCGTGATCGGCTCGAACCCGGTGACGCTGGACATGCGCTGGAGCATCTCCGTCTCGCTGGGTGGCCGGGCCAGACTGCCCTCGTCGGCCATGAACAGGGCGTCGAACAAACCGCGCTCCGCCGCCTGCGCGAAGGCCGTCTGATACGCGAGGCTGAAGTCACCGTCCGCTGCCACCTGTGGATGGCGCCAGGACTGGCCATACATCCCGCCGTGGTTGAAGGCAGCCAGGTGGATCTGACGTTTGTTGGGTGACACGTGGTTCAGCCTCCTTCAACGAATTGGGGTTGCCTCAGGCCTGGATGCCGTACTCTGCAAGTTCGGGCAGCATCGCCTCGATCACGAAATCGACGAATGCATCTGGCGCATCCAGATAGAACTCCCGGCTGGAGTAGCTGCCGACCGTCGCCGTCATACCCCGCGCGCTCGCCCACGCGGCCAAATCGTGTAGTGATGCTTCAGGGGTTGCGCTCAGGAATGACACCTGTGAACGGCGTTTGTCACTATCGCGATGGCTGGTCTCGCTGCGGCTGAACTGCAGGTCGACATTGCCGCCCGGCTGCCGGAGCCAAATGGAGCGCTCGGTCCTCCGGAGTTCGACGAAGCCAAGTCGGCCGATCAGCATCTCGACGACGGTGTCGAACCACCGATCATCCAGACGGTTCGCGACATGGTTCAGGATCATGGGCAGTGCTCCTTCCGCAGGGAGAGGTGTATACCTCTTTTCTGTTGTCTCAGCCGTGGGATCTACAGGTAAATTCGCCGGGCGAGCTCCGCCTCGTCGGTCTGCCCGGGAGCCAGCGACTTCGTCTCGGCGACCGCGCCGTCACGGATGATGAAACAGCGCTCGGAGATGGCGCTCGCCAACCCGATGTTCTATTCCACCATCAACATGGTCAGCCCCTCCGATTTAAGCCGGATCAGGGCCGCGGCTGCCCGCCCGACGGGCGCCGACGCGGCGGTGCCGCAGTTGCGCGATCCCCATGCTCGCGAGCAGGTCAAGCGCCTCGGTAGGCCTGCTGGTCGGCGGCGATGAAGGCCTCGCGGATCGCGGCTTCCGGTGTTGGGCGTGGCCGGGTCGACCGAGACGGTCAGGTTATGGCCCTGGACCACGAAGCTTGCGGCGGCCGATAGTTCGGTGTCCGCAGCGTTCGGTGTCCGCAGCGTTCGGTGTCCGCAGCGTTCGGTGTCCGCAGCGTTCGGTGTCCGCAGCGTTCGGTGTCCGCAGCGTTCGGTGTCCGCAGCGTTCGGCGCTACGCCGTCCGCCCCCAACTCGGCAGTAAATAGCATGATGCAAACGCTCTCTGCAAGTGCTCTCTGCGGAGGTTATGGGCAAATGCTATGCCGCTTACTGAGAGCGCCGTGGCGCTTGACGCGCTGGCGCTCATGCAGCCTTGCCGGCTGCCAGATTGCTTTGAAGAGGTTCTATCTCACAGTGTGTGAAAGGCCATTGGTCGAGTGGCACCATACGACTGCGCAGCAGCTCGATGTCGGCGCGTCCATACATAGCGCGTCTGAGCGTCTTCAGCCGCATGATGTTCGCGCTGCACGGCGCAGGCGTAGCGCCGGCCGATCGGCTGGTTGCCGAACTCGAAGCGGCCTACCTGCACCTGCACCTGGACCCGGCGCCAGACGCCGCGACGGCGTGCGCATGCTCGAAGGCCATACGCCGGCGATCTTCTCCAATGGCAGCAAGCCGATGTTGCACAGCCTGGTCCGCAACTCAGGGCTAAGCGCGTTGCTGGAGCACGTCATCAGCGTGGATGACGCACGGGCGTTCGAGCCGAGTCCGAAAACCTATGCGCTGGTCTAGACCATGACCGGCTCAGATAGAGTCACCGGTCATGGTCTAGTTGTTGTCTTGGCGAGCATCTTTACCGGTCAGGTGACCACACCTGATCCGGTGATGCTCTAAACGGTGACGAGCTTGCCGCGCTGCCGCGAGGACAGACCTGCCGGTGTCGTTACGCGACGTTGCGCGTTGAACCATGCCCAACCCACCGTGCCGCGCTGGCCTCCGCGCACAGGCCGTTCGCCGGCGGCGCCACGGATCCTCGCTTGACCAGCGAGCAAAGCATCCGAGTTGTTCGGATCCGGCTCGGCAGGCTCTCGAGCAAAACTTCGGCAGCCCAGCGGCCCATCTCCGAATGTGGCAAATCGACAGTCGTAAGGGCTGGCTCCATGAATTGGCTGAGCGGGCGGTTGTCGTAGCCGACGACCGAGAGTTGCTCCGGAATCTGCAGCCCAAATTCGCGCGCCGCGTCGTAGCAACCCTGCGCCATCAAGTCGTTGGCACAGAAGATGGCCGTCGGCGGCTTGGCCAGACGCAGCAGCGCGGCTGTCTCCGCGTAGCCGGAAGCCTGGGTCCAGTTGCCCACGCGAAAGAGTTCGGCAGGGGCGGGCAGGCCGGCCTCTCGCAGCGCCTGACGGTAGCCGTTGGCGCGCTGCCGTGCCGCCTCCATCCAGGGCTCGCCACCGATCATGGCGATGCGGCGATGCCCGGCCTCGATCAGGTGCTGCGTCGCCGTACAGCCTCCGTCCTGTTCGGCCGGCACGACCGCCGGCAGACTGGGTCGCGTCTGGCGGCAGTTGAGCAGCACGGCAGGCACGGCCGCAAGCTGCGGCGGCGGTCGCACGACGCGGGTGAAAATGCGCGAGTAGATGACCCCGGAAACGCCCTGCTTGGCCCACAGATCGAGCACCGCGGTCTCGACGGCCGCATCGTTGCGCGTGCTCGCCACCATCAGAACGGCGTTGCGCTCCAACAAGGCATCGCGCGCGCTATCCGCCGAAACGGCGGTGAAGGGGCTGGTCGACAGCTCGTCGGCAAGGAACCCGATCACCTGCAATCGTCCGGCCCCGCGCGGTCCGATCCGGTAGCCGAGCGTATTGCAAGCCTCGAGCACACGGCGACGCGCCGCGTCGGATATGCGGATGCCAGGCACGTCATTGAGGACGAGAGAGACCGTCGTCTGCGACACGGCCGCCATCCGCGCCACGTCGGCCATGACGGGTCGGCGTCTCGCGGTCAGGCGAGGGCTCATGCTGCTGAAGGGAGCAGAACGAGACGCATGGTGGTCGCTTTCTCGATGACAAGCTGATATGAGATGATAATATAATGTCGAGCTTATTACCAGGAGAGGTCTGATGCCGCCGATCGGACGACGAAAGGCTCTTGCAGGAGCGGCCGGGCTTCTGGCGCTCGCGAGCCCCCCGGCCAAGGCGGACAAGCCCGGCGACACGCTGCGCGTCGTGTGGACGAATGAAACGCCGATCCTCGACACCTACTTCTCCACCGTTCCCGAAGCCATTGACATGTCGCATCTGCTCTGGGATCGCCTGATCGAGCGTGACCCCGACACGTTCGAGCATAAGCCCGGACTCGCAACCGCCTGGAACTGGCAGAGCGACACGGCGATCGCCTTCGAGCTCCGCCGCGGCGTCAAGTTCCATGACGGCAGCGACTTCGGCGCGGACGACGTGGTGCATACGTTTAACTGGATGGTCGACCCGGCGCACAACGTGCTCTACCGCAGCAACGTCTCCTGGATCGACCACGCCGAGAAGATCGACGACTTCCACGTCGTGCTGCATTTAAAGCAGCCGTTTCCGCCTGCGCTCGATTTCATCTCCATGCCGCTGGCGATCTATCCGCGCAGCTACGCCGGGCCCGATCAGCTCACGCGCAACCCGGTCGGCACGGGACCTTACCGGATAGCGCAGATCGACGGCACGCGCGCTTACCATTTCGTCCGCTTCGACGACTACTATCCCAGCAGCATCAAGGGGATGCCGGCGATCCCGCGGGTGGACGTGCGCGTCATACCCGACGAGGCGACGCAGCTCGCGGAGCTGCTGGGCGGACGCGCCGACTGGGTGTCGCAAATCACCGCCGACCAGGTCGACGAGATCAAGACCCGATCCGGCTTCCAGGCCTTCAGCTCGCCGGTGCTGCGGGTGAGCTTCATCCTGCTCGACGCGTCTGGCCGTACCGGGGCTGGCAACCCGATGACCGACCTCAACTTCCGCCGGGCGCTCGCTTACGGCTTCAACAAGGCGGACTTTGTCAGCCAGTTGGTCGGTGGCGCAGCCCAGCCGATCGTCACCCCCTGCAACCCGCTGAGCTTTGGCTGCGACGTCAGCGCCGCCGTCGCCTACCCCTTCAATCCGGACCGCGCCAAGCAGTTGCTCTCGCAGGTCAGCCTCCCCAAGGATTATGTCCTCCAGCTCTACACCTCGACCGCCCGCCCGCTCGAGTGGGTCGAGGCGATCCAACAAAACTGGCAGACGCTCGGGCTGCAGGTTCGAGTGACCACCCTGCCACCACCGGAGGTCAATGCACGCCTGGAAAAGCAAGGCTTGCCAGCCTTTTTCACTGACTGGGGCGGGTTCCGGATCAATGACGCCTCGGCCTTCGTCAGCACCTACTTCCGCGGCTCGCCCGACGACATCGCCCGCGACCCCGAGGTCGAAGCCTGGCTCGCCACTGCCGACACGTCGACGGATGAGACCATCCGCAAGACGAACTACGCAAAAGCCATCCATCGCATCACCGACCAGGCTTACTGTATTCCGATCAACAGTTTCAGCCTCGACTATGCCGCCGTTCGGGATCTCTCCTTCAAGGGCTACGAGGACGAGATACCCCGGTTCTACCGTTATAAGTGGACCTGATCAGGGCGCCGCATCGTGCTTGGTACATCCTCAAGCGCGGCTTGGTGGCGCTGTTCGTTGTGCTGACGGTCTCGATGCTCGTGTTTGCCGTCACCAACACGGCCATGGACCCGGCGCAGGCGATCGTCGGTGCCGACGCGCTTCCGTCCGATGTGGCGGCAGCCCGGATCGCCTACGGCTTGGACAAGCCGTTGCCTTTGCGCTTCACGCGCTGGCTCGGCAACGCGGCCGTCGGAGAATTTGGCTATTCCTACTCCCGTCGCGATCTGCCGGTCTCTCGCATGATCCTGGACGGGCTGCCGGTGACCGCCACGCTCGCCATCGCGTCGCTCCTGCTGGCGCTGGCACTGGCGGTGCCGCTTGGCGTGCTCGCCGCATTGCGGCCAAACTCGTTGCTCGACCGCATCGCGCTGGCGATCGCCGTGGTGGGGCAGGCGCTGCCCAGCTTCTGGTTCGCACTCATCCTGATCGCGATTTTCGGGGTGTTCTTACGCTGGTTGCCGGTTTCGGGGGCGACCAATTGGACCGGCTACATTCTGCCGTCCGTGACGTTGGCATACTATTCCGCTCCGGCCTTCATGCGCCTGGTGCGCGCGGCGATGATCGACGTGCTGCAGGCGGATTACATCCGAACGGCGCGCGCCAAGGGATTGCGCGAAACATCGGTGCTGTTCAAGCACGCGCTGCGCAACGCGATCCTGCCCCTGGTCTCGCTCACCGCCGTGCAGCTCGGCTTCCTGCTCGGCGGATCGGTGGTGATCGAATCGGTGTTCGCCCTGCACGGGATCGGGTTTCTCGCCTGGCAGTCGATCGGCCGCGGTGATTTGCCTGTGGTGCAGGCGATCGTGGTATTGATTGCCTGCGCCTATGCGGCATTGAGCCTGCTGGCCGACCTGGCCGCCGCCCGCCTGGACCCTCGCGTGACGCTTCGGTAGCCGTGGCAGAAAGCCTCACTCCCGCGCTCGCCTCGCTGACGCCATGGCGGGGCATCGCCCCTTGGCGGCGCGTGCTCGGCAACGGCAGCGTGGTGCTCGGCGCGGGTGTGCTCTCGCTCATCGTGCTCGCGGCGCTGCTTGCTCCCTGGCTGGCGCCGCACGATCCGTTTGCGCAGGACCTGTTCCATCGTCGCGCCCCGCCGATCTGGTATGCCTGGCTGTTTGGCGGCCATGCGAGTTGGGCGCATCCGCTCGGCACCGATAAGCTGGGCCGCGATTACCTGAGCCGCCTGCTCTACGGGGCGCGTATTTCGCTGCTGATCGGCGCCGCCTCCGCGTTCGTCTCCGGCGTGATCGGCACCACGCTTGGCGTGCTGGCTGGCTATCTGCGCGGCTATGTCGATCTGCTCGTCACCTTTGTCATCACGACGCGGCTCAGCCTGCCCGTCGCGCTCGTGGCTCTCGTGGCGGTCTCGCTCTACGGCAACTCGCTGCGCATGCTGATCCTGGTGATCGGGCTCTTGGTGTGGGACCGCTTCGCCGTGGTCACGCGGACTCTGACCCTGCAGATTGGCAGCCGCGACTACATCGCCGCCGCCCGGGTAACCGGGAGTTCGACCCTCTGGATTCTCGCGCGCGAAATCCTGCCCAACCTGACGGACGAGCTGCTGGTGATCGGAACACTGGAGATGGCGGGCGCGATCCTGCTCGCTGCTGCCCTGTCGTTCCTGGGCCTCGGCGTGCCGGCGCCGGCGCCGGACTGGGGATTGATGCTCGCCCAGGCCCAGGACGACATCTTCTTCCATCCCTGGATGATCACGCAGCCGGGCATGGCGCTGTTCGTGTTGGTGCTCGCGATCAATGTGCTTGGCGACGGGCTGCACGGCATGTCGGGCCGGGCGGCGCGATGAGCGGGCGGATGGCGCCGCTGCTGGAGGTCGAAGCGCTCGACGTCGAGTTCGGGCGCGGCGCACACCGGATCAGACCGGTGCAGCAGGTAGATCTGCGGGTAGAAATCGGCGAGACCGTCTGTCTGGTCGGTGAATCCGGCAGCGGCAAGTCGCTCGCCTCGCTGGCCATCATGGGCTTGCTGCCAGCCGCCTCGAAGCGCCGGGCGCGGCGGTTGTCGCTGCTTGGCGAGGACCTGCTCGCCGCCCGGCCGCGTCGCATGCAGGATCTGCGCGGCGACAAGGTCGCGATGATCTTCCAGGACCCGATGAGCGCGCTCAACCCGGTGCTCACCATCGGCGACCAGTTGACGGAGGCCTGGCTCCGCCACCGTCCAAGCGGCAGCGCTGAGGCCCGAGCCCGCGCCGTCGCGATGCTCGATCGCGTCGGCATCCCCTCCGCCGGCGAGCGTCTGGCGCAGTATCCGCACCAGCTTTCCGGCGGTTTGCGCCAGCGCGTGATGATCGCCCAGGCGCTCATCTGCGACCCCGCGCTGCTGATCGCCGACGAACCCACCACGGCGCTCGACGTGACCCTGCAGAAGCAGATCCTGGCGCTCCTCGCCGACCTCCGCCGCACCTATCGGCTGGGTGTCCTGCTGATCACCCACGATCTCGGCGTGGTTGCGAACGTCGCCGACCGGGTCGCCGTCATGTATGCCGGCCAAGTGGTCGAGACCGGCCCGGCCGATAAGGTGCTGCGGCAGCCGGCCCATCCGTACACGCGCGGACTGCTGGACGCCGTGCTCGAGATCGGCCGCGTCGCGCCGCGGCAGCCCTTGCCAACCATCCCCGGGATCGTTCCGCGCCCGACCGATCGGCACGGGAGCTGCGCCTTTGCGGATCGCTGCGCGCTTGTGCGGCCATGCTGCCGCGAGGCGCCGGTCGCGTTGACCTGCCTTCCCCCGGACCGCACGTCGCGCTGTCTGCGCGCAGGCGAGCTGCTCGGACAGGGCGGATAGCAGCGAGCCATGCCCGCCCTGTTGCAAGCCTGCGGGCTCAGCAAGACGTTTCGGCTCGGCGGCGGGCTGCTATCGCCCCCGCTGCGTCGCGTGCGGGCCGTGTCGGACGTGTCGCTTGCCGTGGAACGGGGACAGACGCTGGCGCTGGTCGGCGAGTCCGGCAGCGGCAAGACGACGCTCGGGCGAATGCTGCTCGGCCTGGAGACGCCGGATAGCGGCAGCATCCACCTTGGCGGCCTGCCCCTCGGCAACACCGGGCGCGAGCGGAGCCGGCGCATCCAGGTGGTATTCCAGGACCCGTTCTCATCCCTCAATCCACGCCAGACCATCAGCAGCATCGTCCGCAGACCGCTCGATGCCCATGGCCTCGGACGCCGATCCGATCGGCATCAGCCGGTCGTGGCGATGCTTGCCGATGTGGGGCTGCCAACGTCCGTCGCCGATCGTCTGCCGGGCCAACTCTCCGGCGGTCAGCGCCAACGCGTGGCGATTGCCCGCGCCCTGATGCTGCATCCCGAGATCCTGGTGCTGGACGAGCCGACCTCCGCGCTCGACGTTTCGGTCCAGGCCCAGATCCTCAATCTGCTGCTCGACCTGCAGCGACGCCACGATCTCGCCTACGTGCTGATCACGCATAACATGGCGGTGGTCCACCACATGGCGACCGAGGTTGCCGTCATGTATGCGGGCAGCATCGTCGAACGGCGCCCGACCGCCGCTCTCTTTGCCGCGCCGCTGCATCCGTATACACGCGCGTTGCTCGCCTCAGTCCTGACGCTGAAGCGGGCGACCGCGTCGGCTTCGACAGCGCCGCTGGCCGCCGAACCGCGGCCTGCCGAGCATGGTTGCGCCTTTGCGCCGCGCTGCCCAAACGTCATGCCGCTGTGCCGGATGGAGTGCCCCCCGGAGACGGCCACGAAGTCTGGCAGCGTCGCATGTCACCTCCACACCAGCACCGGCATCCCGTCGGCGCACGATCCGGACAAGCATGATGTCAGCTCAGAACACGCGTAACGTGGTGCTACGCGAAATCAAGATTCCCGATTTCGGCATGCCCGATGCGGAGCCCGTCATTGGCGCCGCGACCTACGCAGCGCGCATCGCCGCCGCGCAGTCGGCCCGCGCCGTCCGCGGACTCGACGTGCTGATCGTCTGGGGCGATCGCGAACATTTCGCCAATCTGGCCTACCTCACCGCTGTGGATCCGCGCTTCGAGGAGGCCATGCTGGTGTTGCGCGCAGACACGGTCCCCACCCTCGTCGTCGGCAACGAAGGATGGGCCTATGCCGCGCTCAGTCCGGTGCCGCATGAGCGCGTGCTGTTCCAGGAGTTCAGCCTGCTGGGCCAGCCCCGTGGGCAAAGCCGTTCGCTCGAGGACATGCTCGGCGATGTCGGCATCGTGCCGGGGCAACGCGTCGGCATTGCCGGCTGGAAATACAAGGAGGACGATCGCGAAGTGGTCCGGCGCGACTGGATCGAGGCGCCGGCCTACCTCGTGGACGCGCTGCGCCGGATCACCGGAGATGGCGGCAGCGTCGCAAACGTCACCGACCTGTTCATGAACGCCCGCGACGGACTAAGGGTCATCAACGAGGCCGATCAACTCGCGGCATTCGAATACGCGGCGTGCCACGCCTCGACCGCTGTCCGGCGGGTGCTGACGGAGTTCCGCGTCGGCGACAGCGAATACGAAGCGCTGCGCCATATGCGGCTCGACGGCTTCCCGCTCTCCTGCCATCCGATGCTGATGGCCGGCCCTCGCGCCGTGGTCGGACACGCCAGCCCAAGCGGGCGACGCATCGAGCGCGGCGACTTCATGACGACGGCGCTGGGCCTGTGGGGTAACCTCACCAGCCGGTGCGGTTTCGTCGTTGCGGACGCCTCCGAACTGCCAGAGGCGATCCGCGACTACGTTGATCGTCTCGTCACACCCTATTTCCGAGCGGCCGTAGCATGGCTGGAGACTGTCGGCATCGGCGTGACCGGCGACGCGTTGTACCAGGCGGTGCATGCCCATGTCGGTGCGCCATTCTTCGGTGTCACGCTGAACCCGGGCCATCAGATCCATCTCGACGAGTGGCTGAACTCGCCTGTCTACGCCGGCTCGGACATCGAGTTGGCTTCCGGCATGGCGCTTCAGGTCGACATCATCCCGGCGACGGGCACGACCTACCAGACAACGAACATCGAGGACGGGGTCGGATTGGCCGATGCCGCGCTACGATCCGAGATCGCAACCCGCTTTCCAGCGATGTGGCGGCGCATCATCGCGCGTCGCGATTTCATGCAGCGGGAGCTCGGCATCACTCTGCAGCCGGAGGTCCTGCCCTTCTCCAACATACCATCCTGCTTGGCGCCCTATCTGCTGTCTCCAAAAGTCATAATGACGATGGCCGCGTCATGACGGGAGCCGTTTCACCGTCCGCTCCCAGCGACACTCGAGTTGAAACGGGTCTAAGCGATACAGCAGCGCCGCGGCATCCCCTGGCCGCCGGAGCGTAGGCGCAGCAAGGACGGCCGTGCCGGAGCCGAGTTGCTGCGGGCCCGCGTTCTCCCGTTATAGCGATCCCTTCTGCACCGAGAACCAGACTGGACCGATTTACGGAGAACGCACAGCAGCAGGGTGACGACGACAACGTCGCCCTCTTGCGGCAGATCAGCCCCGACCGCGTTAGTGTGGTGGATGCCATCCCCCGTCGCCTGGTGGACGCGCCGAACTAGGAAACCGTCTATCGCCTGACCAGCCTATTCGAGCGAGCCGTCTGGCTGGTGCAACGCTACGCCCTGCTACTGACCCAGTCCCAACCCCGGCTTCTTTGCAAGCATAAAGCGCGCCGCGATGCCCGTCGCGGGGTTTCCCGTTGTTGGAGTATCGATGATGACCAGCGTGCAGCCATCTGATCCCGCTTACCCCGTTCACAACTTGAAGCGTTCTGAAGAGGCGGCTGTCGATATGCTTCGGCGCCGCTAGTCAGCGGCTGCCGAACCTGCCGTCGAGCGAACAACCTGCCAGGCTCCGTGACGTACAAAGCCGATGCTCTTGCAAAAGAAGTGTCAGCCGCCTTGCAACGGCAGCTTGAGAACCGGCTGAAGAGGCGCACACGAGCTTCGCCACCAAGCAGGTCGAGCGATGTTCACTCGCTCGGCGCGGGCAAGGCGCCTACTCCACCCCACACACTCGAAGGAAGTTCCTTGTTGCAACCTGCAGTTCGTCCTTGCGCCATGCGAGAACGGTTTGGATACGGGTGTGGCAATCAGCGATCTCGACGATGTCGGCGCCCAGCGGCTGAATTTGGCGGACGCATTCCGGAAAGATGGTCACACCAAGTACGGCGGCGACGAGGCCCAGGATGCCCATGGAGTTGGATGCTTCGTACGCGACACGGAGCGGAAGCCCCTTCTCCGCGAAGATATCGTGCAGCATCTCCCGATAAATATCCCATTGCGTCATCGTTCCGACAATCAGCCGGGCTTCGGTAACGGCCGGCTTGGTGAAAGATGGCACCATGACCTGCGAGGACGCGACGGCGAAGCTGACCGAGCTGAAGAGCCTGACCAATCAGCGGATCTACGCAACCCATCAGACCTTGCAGGCGGGTCTCGCCGGCGGCGATCCCGTTGGCGATGCAGTATCCTGCGGAGGGCGCCATCGCCATCACGTTCGGCGCCTGATTGCCGAAGACGGCGCCCGAGCCTACTGGCGCGTATCTCTATCTAAATGCAATGCTGGACCCGAAGGCGATGGCCGAACTGGCCGCGGCCAGTTTCTACGCGCCGGCCAATACCGAAGCGCAATTGTCGCCCGAGCTGCGTGAGAAGGTCGATTTCTCGACGGCCGAGCAGAAATCCTTGCGCTTCCCGGACCGTGACCACGTCGCCAAGAGCACTGCCGATTGGCTGGAATTCTGGAACAAGTCGATCGCCGTTTGATGCACGCCGTCGCCTTGGTGGCGACCGCGACCGAACCCGCCGGCCGGTCAGCATCAGACCGGCGGCGGACGTCCCGGGCGCCGGCCTTGGCCTCGCCGGGCGTGCTATTCGTGACGATCTGCCTGCTGCTGCCGCTCTGCATGATGTTGCGCTTTGACGTTGTCGGCCGTGAACGCCTCGCCTCCGGTCTTTATGCTTTCCGCCACCGAGGAGAACAGCTTGAACGTCGCCTCGCTGCTTTTCAGGTCATCGAGCGCCTTCTGGGGAAGGTCACCGTCCGCGAGCGCGCGGGCGGTGTGAAATATGCCAAGAGCGTAGATTTCTTCCATCTCGGATCGACCTCGCTTGTCCAGCAGGTCGCGCAGGATCCTGTAGGCGGCCTGGGCGACGGTGTGGATGGCCAGATCGTCCTCGTTGGAGAACGTCGTGCGGACGGCCGCATCTATCTGGCGCCGTGCCGCCTCGACCTTGTTTATGAAATCTGGGCCGTCGGGCTGGTCGCCACGTGTCCTGCTCCCACCCCTGGGCATCAGCAGTGCCACACGGGGCGGTGGCCCTCAAGGACAAGCCGCTGCGCGGCGACCAAGGATTCGTGTCCAATCCATTGAGTTGCTGTCAAAACCAGGAATTGGAGGAGGGGATGGGATTCGAACCCACGGTACACCTTTACAGTGCACAACGGTTTAGCAAACCGCCGCCTTCAGCCGCTCGGCCACCCCTCCGTCACCGCCGTCATAGCCGAAGGTGCATAGCAGGGCAAACCATCCGCCAGACGGCTACGGCAGGATCGCCTCCCCCGAATCCGTCAGCAGGAGCTGGGGCGTGCGCACCGCGCCCGTGCCCCACGCGATCCGGCCCGCCGTCTCGCAGGTGGCGCACACCGGGTGCCAACCGTCCTGCACCGTGCCGCATGCCTCGCAGCGCCACACCGGGTCGGGCTCCGCCTCCGCCGCCTTGCTCAGCGCCTCCTCCGCGATCGGGCGATCCCCCTCCTGCTCGGCCACCTTGGCCAGCACCAGCCAGACCCGGCGCTGGTTCATCCCAGACGCCAAAGCCGCCTCGGCATGGCGGCGCGCATCAGCCGGGCGCCCCGCCTCGAGCGCGGCGCGCGCCAGCAGCAGATGGCTCTCGGGATGGTCGGGCGCCGCGGTCGCCAGCGTTTCGGCCCGGCGTTCGCGCGAGACGGTGTAGGTGCCGCCCGCCAGCGCCGCCCCCGCCAGGTCCGGGTGCGGCGACTTGGCCCAGCTCGCCCGCAGCACCTCCTGCGCCCGGCTTTCCTTGCCGGCATCGCGCAGGCTCTTGGCATAGGCCAGCGCCCCCGGCGTGAAGCCCGGGTCGGACTTCCAGGCGCGCCGGGCCAGGCGACGGGCCTCGCTCGGGTTGGTCGCCTTGCCAGCGGCCGCCACGCTCAGCGCCGCCACCGGGTCACCCGGGCCGGACAGCTCGAGCGCCTCCGCCCACGACCCGGTGCGGATCGCGAGCCTGGCCCGCTCGGCGCGCAGCCAGGGCGTGCCCGGGTTCAGCTCCTCGGCGCGCCGGGCCAGCGCGTGCGCGCCGTCGTAGTCGCCGCGGGCGATCGCCCCCTGCAGCAGCCCGCGCACGCCGAGGAAGGCCGCGTCCTTGCGGGCGGCCAGAAGATTGAACGCCTCGTCCGCTTCCTCCTGCTGCCCCGCCTGGCGCCCGGCATAGGCGGCCAGCAGCAGGGTCTGTGGCGTGTCCCCCAGCAGCTCGCGGGTGCGCCGGGCCTCCTTGCGTGCGTTGGCCGAGTCGCCGCCCGCCAGCGCCAGCAACGTGCGCGTGACGGCCTGCTCGCCGCCAGCGCGCTGCCGGTCGCGCCGCATCCGCCGCGTGCGCGAGGGCAGGCGGAACAGCGCGGCCAGCAGCCGCATCACGATATAGAGCAGCAGGAACAGGATCACCGCGCCCAGGATCGCCAGCGACGTGGGCGCAGTGATCGCGAGGCTGCCGGCGTTGATCGCCACCGTGCCCGGCAGCCCGGCCACCCACCAGGCAAGGGCAATCGCCGCCCCCGCAACAACCAGGAAGGCAATGATCCGACGCATCAGTGCTGCGCCGCCGTCATCAAGGCCGCCCGAGCGTCCAGCAGCGACTGCGCTTGCTCCCGCCAAGGCGCCATGGCCTGCGCCGCCGGGCCGGACAGCGCGCCGAGAGTGCTCACCGCACCGGCCAGGTCGCCTGCTTCAAGCAGTTGCCGCGCGTGGTCCAGCGTGCCGGACAGGGCATCCCCGATCACCAGCGTGTTGCCCGCCTTCACCGTCACGCT
Source organism: Acetobacteraceae bacterium (assembly GCA_965198565.1). Taxonomy (GTDB): domain Bacteria; phylum Pseudomonadota; class Alphaproteobacteria; order Acetobacterales; family Acetobacteraceae; genus LMUY01. The sequence goes on from OZ240665.1 coordinate 1,504,730, forward strand.
CGATTCCGCGCGCTGCATCAGACGGCGGAAGAATGGCACGGTCTCCGGCGTGGGCTGCCCGGCCGCCCGCGCCGCCTCCGCCGCCGTGTCGAAGGAGAGCCGCAGCGAGGCCTCCGTCGGCGGCGCCACGGTCGCGAACTTGGCCAGTGCGGGGGGCGCGTTCGGGATGCTGCCGACCGGCCGCCCCGCCGCCAGCGCCGCCGCCGCCGCCTGCAACTCCGCCGTGCGAGCCTCGCGGGCCGACAGCGCGGTGACGGCGCTGCTGGCCTGCATGCTGGCGTCCACCTGCGTGCCCAGGGCGGTCACCTTCGCTGTGAGCGCCGCGATCTGGTCGTTCAGCTTGGCCACGTCGGATTTCTCCGCGGTGCCGAGTTCGTCCTGCCGCGCGGTGATGCTGTCGACTCGGCCGGACAGGGCGGCGATCTGCTGCCGCCCCTCGTCGTCCAGCTTGGCTGCCGGCGGCGGCTTGTTGGCCAGCGCGCTCAGCCGGCTCTCCAGCCCGGACACCGCCTGCTGCAACGGTGCGATGTTGACCGGCGGCGGCGGCGGCGGCGCTGACTCCAGCGTGTTCACCCGCGTGTCGGTGTCCTGCAGCCGGCCTTGCAGCGCGGCGAGCTGGGCGTCCCGCGACTGGCCATCGCTCCACAGCAAGTAGCCGCCGACGCCCGCCACGAGCAGCAGCAGGACCACCGCCACCCACAGCGGCCGCGTGTCGGGCTCGCGCGCGGGCTCGATGGGCGCCGTGTGCGTCACAGGCTGGATGGGTTCGTGCTCCAGAACGGGCGTGTCGTGCGGTGCTTTGTCGCTCATAGCAGGGCCAAGACCCCCTCTTGGGTTGGTTGCAGCGCGACGCGGATGTCGTGCCAGGGCAGGGCTGACAGGATAGCACCAGCGGCCGGCCCGATTGCCAGCGCCGCCGTGTGGGCAAGCTCGGGCCGCAGCCGCCCAGGCAGCAAGCGGACGAAGCTGCGCGCGGTTGCCGCGGAAAAGAACAGCGCCGCATGCAGCCCGCGCTCGATTGCCTCCGCCGCGGCGGCGGGAAAGGCGCGCAGCCCAGGTGCGGCGTAAACCGCCCGGCGATGCACCAGCAGCCCGCCCGCGCGCAGCAGCCGCGCCAGCCGCATGCCTTGGCCGAACCCGGTGGCCAGCAGCACGCCGCCATGGCCCGGCCGTAGGGTCCGATGCGCCAGGGCCGCCAGATCCTCCGCGGTGCCGCCGGCGCTGGCCACCTGGCGAAACCCGGCGGCGCGCGCCCGTGCCGCCGTGCTGTCGCCCACCGCCAGCAGCGGCAGTCCATGATACGCCGCGGGCAGATGGACTGCGTTGCCGCTCGCCACCACCACGGCCTGCAGCCGGGCAGGGGGCGGCAGCGACGCGCGGCACGGCCGCACCACCAGGAACGGCGCCTGCACCGGGCGATACCCCGTCGCCGCCAGCCGCGCCGCGGTGTGGGACGCGCCCGGCTCCGGCCGGGTCACCAGCACGCTGCGGTCCGGCGTCACCGTCGGGGTGCCATCATGCGAATATGTCGGCCGGGCTGTCGGCGCGCAGGCTGCGGCCCAACTCGGCGCCGATCCGCTCCGCTTCCGCCGGCGCGCCATGCAGGCTGCGCTTGAGCAGGAACGAGCCATCCGCCCGCGCCACCAGCCCCGTCAGGTGCAATTGGCCGCCGGGCAGCAGCCGGGCGTGGCCGCCGATCGGCGTCTTGCACGACCCATCCAGCAGGTTCAGCAGCGCCCGCTCCGCCGTGGAGACGGCCCGGGCGTGCGGGTCCTCGATGCCGCCGAGCAGTTCGCGCAACTCGGTATCGTCCTCGCGCACCGTGACGCCCACGATCCCTTGGCCGGCGGAGGGCACCATCGCGTCGGGATCGAGCGGCACGATGGTCAGGCCGTCCGCCGCCTCCATCAGCCCTAGCCGCTTCAGCCCGGCGACCGCCAGGAACGAGGCGTCCGCCGCCCCCGCGCGCATCTTGGCCAGCCGCCCCCCCACATTGCCGCGCAGCAGCCCAGTGCGCAGGTCAGGCCTGGCATGCAGCAATTGCGCCTGCCGCCGCACCGAGTTGGTGCCGATCACGGCGCCCGCGGGCAGGGCGGCGAACGGGTCCGCCGGCTCGGTCGGGCCGCAGGCGGGGCCGAGGATCAGCGCGTCGCGGGCGTCCTCCCGCCGCAGGGTGCAGGCCAGCACGATGCCGGCGGGCATGCTGGTCTCGAGGTCCTTTAGGCTGTGCACCGCGAAATCGATCCGGCCGTCCACCAGCGCTTCGTGGATTTCCTTGGCGAACAGCCCCTTGCCGCCGATTTCCGCGAGCGAGCGGTCCTGCACCGCGTCGCCGGTGGTGCGGATCACGTGCTCCTGGAACACGTCCATGCCGCGCAGCACGGGGCAGAACCGGGTGAGCACGTGCAGGAAGGCGCGGGTCTGCACCAGCGCGAGCGGCGACCCGCGCGTGCCGACGCGCAGCGGCAGCAGGCGTTCATGCGGGCGCACCCGGGGCGTGAAGACCGCGGGAGGAGGGTTCGCGTCGGGCATGGCCGTGTCCTATTACCGCGGCGATGAGATGGAAAGCCCAGCGATGAGCCCGGTGCTCGGGATCGAGAGTTCCTGCGACGAAACCGCGGCCGCCGTGCTGGCCGAGGACGGCCGCGTGCTGGCCGAAGCGGTGCTGAGCCAGGCCGCGCACGCCAGCTTCGGCGGCGTGGTGCCGGAGATCGCCGCCCGCGCCCATCTGCAGCATTTGCCCGGGTTGGTGCGGGATGTGCTGGACCAGGCCGGCGTGGCCGTGCAGGGCCTGGGCGGGGTGGCGGCCACCACCGGGCCCGGGCTGATCGGCGGGCTGATCGTGGGCAGCGGTCTCGGCAAGGGCATCGCGCTGGCCGCCGGGTTGCCATTCGTCGCGGTGAACCACCTCGAGGCCCACGCCCTCACCGCGCGGCTAACCGATGGCGCCGCGTTCCCCTACCTGCTGCTGCTGGTCAGCGGCGGCCACTGCCAGTGCGTGGCGGTGGTTGATGTGGGGCGCTACCGTCGGCTGGGCGGCACGATGGACGATGCGGTGGGCGAGGCGTTCGACAAGGTGGGCAAGCTGCTCGGCCTGCCCTGGCCCGGCGGCCCGGCGGTGGAGCGGCTGGCGGCCGACGGCGACCCGGCGCGATACGCCTTTCCGCGCCCGCTGCTGCGCCGGGCAGGCTGCGACTTCTCGTTTTCCGGACTGAAGACCGCGGTGGCGCAGGTGGCTGGGGTGTTCCCGCCGGGTCCGATCCCGCTGCGCGACGCGGCCGACATGGCCGCCAGCTTCCAGGCCGCCGTGGCCGATGTGATGGCCGACCGCGCCGCCCACGCCCTGGCGATGATGCCTGAGGCGACCGCTCTCGTCGTGGCCGGGGGCGTCGCGGCCAACCGCGCGGTGCGCTCGGCGCTCGCGGGGGTGGCGGGGCGGCACGGCCTGCCGCTGCTCGCGCCGCCGCTGCGCCTGTGCGGCGACAATGCAGTGATGGTGGCCTGGGCCGGCCTCGAACGGCTGCGGCTGGGCCTGTGCGACCCGCTCGCCACCCCGCCGCGGCCGCGCTGGCCGCTGGAGGAGCTGGCCGGCGCGTGAACTACCGCCACGCCTTCCACGCCGGCAACTTCGCCGACTGCACCAAGCACGCGCTCCTGGTCTGGCTGCTCCGCGCGCTGGCCCGCAAGCCGGCGCCGTTCACGGTGCTGGACACGCATGCCGGGGCAGGGCGCTACGATCTTTCCGGCGCGGCGGAGCGGACCGGGGAATGGCGCGCCGGCATCGTCCGCCTGCTGCACGCGCCGCCCGCCGCCTTGGCCGACTATGTGGGCGTGGTGGAGGCGGCCGGTCTGTATCCCGGTTCCCCCGCCATCGCCCGCGCCCTCCTGCGACCCGGCGACCAACTGGTCTGCTGCGAACTCCACCCCGAGGACGCCGCCGCGCTGCGCCGCCTGTTCGCCGCCGACCGCCAGGTGGCCATCCACGCGCGCGACGGCTGGGCGGCACTCGGCGCGCTGCTGCCGCCCGCCGGCCCCAAGCGCGGCCTGGTGCTCGTCGACCCGCCCTACGAAGCGCCCGGCGAGCATGCCCGCGTCGCCGAGGCGCTGGCCTTGGTGGCGCGGCGCTTCCCGGCTGCTGTGGTTGCCGCGTGGTATCCGATCAAGCATCGCGCGCCCGTCCGCACCCTGCACGAGGCGGTGCGCTTGGCGGGCGTGCGCGACGTGGCGGTCGCCGAGCTCTGGCTGCGCGAGCCCACCGACCCGGCGCGCCTGAACGGCAATGGCCTGCTGGTGCGCAACCCGCCGTATTTGTGGGAGCAGGAGTGGCCGCCCTTGCTCGCCGCGCTGTTGGAGCGGTTGGGCGACGGGGAAGCCGGGCAGGGCTGGACGGTGGAGCGGCTGACGGCGGAGTAAGCGCGCCGGCGACGCCGCCGGAAAGCTCCCTCTCCCTCTGGGAAAGGGCCGGCGGGAGGGCCCACCGCCCCCGACCATCCCATCGAAGCCCCCCTCACCCAACCCTCTCCCAGAGGGAGAGGGTTTTTTGGCGGAAGCGGGGGAGGGTGCGTCAGTGCGTGAAGGTGAAGCTCTGTGTTGCCGTGCCCTGATAGAGCGCGAAGCTGCTGTTGGCGATGGCGGTGCCGTCGAGGGTGGCGCCGCCAACGCGCATGTCGAGCAGCAGCCCCGGCGCGGACCCGGCTGGGTCGCCGGCAGCAATCGCTGCATTGCCGGCGCCTTCGGCTGCAGGATTCAGCAGGGTGAGCGACACGGTGTGCGTGCCGGCGAAATTGCCCAGCACGTCGAACAGTTGCGACTGGCCGTTGCCGTTGATGGCGGTGACGGTCTGCGTGCCGCCCACCTTGGTGCCGTCCACGCTCACGCTGAACTGGGCGTTGCCCTGGAAGTAGTCTTCCGACAGGCTGAGCGCCAATTTGTCTGGCCCGCTGCCGCCGATTGTGGTCGGCGTCGCCGCCGGACCTGGCGGCGTGGTAAAGGTGAAACCTAAGCTGCCCACGTTGCTTAGTACCGCGCTGCCGCCGGCGATCGTCGTGCCGTTGATGGTCGCATTCGCGATGACCAACTCGCTGCTGTTGGCGTTGAGATAGTCGATCGAAACGCTGTGGCTGACGCCGGGCGCGAAGTTGCCCAGCACGAGAAGCTCTTGCGACTGTCCCACCGTGTAATTCGCCGTCGCCGTTTGCGTGCCGCCGATCTGCGCGCCGTCAACGCTCACGGTGAACTGCGCCGCCGCTGGCACGCCGCCTTCCGCTGCGGTGAACTCGAGTGCGTCCGGCCCCGACCCGATCGTAGGGACGGTCAGTGCCGGGCCGGCGAACTGCAGCGACTGCGAGCCGGAACTGGTGAACGGAGAGAACGAGAACAAGCCCGCCTGCCCGTCCAGCGCCAGGTTCTCGACAAAGAAGGTACTTTGGTTCGCGTTCAGATACGTGACGGTCAGCGTGTTTTGCTGCGTCGAGGAGAAAGTGCCCAGCACGGTGAGCGTTTGTGTTTGCCCCGCCGCCTCGTTCGCAGAGGTGGTCTGCACACCCCCCACCTGCGTGCCGTTGATCGCGACCGTGTACTGCGCGCCGCTTGGCTCGCCTTGTTCTGCCACCGAGAGGGTCAGGCTCTCGGGGCCAGAGCCGATCGTGCCGGCGCTGGATGCGGTGAAGCCGAAGCTGTCCGTGCCCTTATTACTCAGGGCGATGTCGGCGGTGGGGATCTCCACGCCGTCGATCGTGGCGCCATCGACCAGCAACACGCTTTGGTTCGCGTTCAAGTAGTCGATCGTGACCGTGTGACTGGTTCCAGGCGCGAATGTCCCTGCGACGTCGAACACCTGCGGCTGGCCCAGCGCTTCGCCGGACGCTGCCGTCGTCTGCACGCCGCCGATCTGGACGTTATCCACGCTGATGGTGAACAGCGCCCCCGATGGCTCGCCACGCTGCGAGATCATCAGCGCCAGCGTGTCTGGGCCAGACCCCAAAACCGCGGGAACGATCAGGCTGGCGTAGGAAGTCAGGGTGGCGGTGACCCCAGCGTTGTCGGTAATGGTTGCGGTGACGGTGTCGGTGCCGCTGGTGGGCGAGCTGAAGCTGAGCGCGACCTCGTCGAGTGCGGCCGCCAGCGTGGAGGCGGACAGGTCCTGCAGGTTGGGCAGGCTTAGCGTGTACGGGACGGGGCCGCTCACGCTGATGCTTGCCGTGTCGACCTGCAGCGGGTTTGGATCGGTGAGCGCCACCTGGCTGAAGGGCGTGACGGTGAGGTCCGCTTGCGGCGCGGGTTCGTTCACCGTGTCTGTCACCACGTCGCTCGTTTGAGTGACTGTGATCGGCGCGGGTTGGAGCGTGTATGTGATGCTGTCACTGTAGCCTGTGGGGAGGCTTGACGCGGCTACGGCACCAGGACTGACCACGGTCGCGGTAATAGTGTTTAAACCAAGAGCAGGGATAGGAATTGCGATCGCGTAATAGCCGTCGCTCACGAATCCGTTACCCTGGTAGGCCGAAGCGGTCCCGACGGGAATGACCAAGCCGCTCGCCGTCGTGTCTGTCAGGGTTACTATGCCAGCGACTGGGATGATCTCGTTCAGCTCGACTGTGTTGCCAGTCGAGGGATCCGTATACGGCTCGGAGACCGACTCGTAGATACCTCCGGATACGTAAAGCAATCCGAAGTAGGAAGAGGCTTGACTGATCGTCGCAAATTCCGTGACCGTGCCGCTCATTGGATCGTTCCTTTTGTCCGATTAAGCCAGACACAATTTGCCTCGGCCCGCGACTGGCCTCGTGTCCCGCTTCACATTGTCTGGTTCATACAACAATGGCGCGCGGTTGTTTATGGATTTGCAATGACGCAACGGTCGCGACCGCGAAACCACTTGCTTCGTGGCTGCCGCGCCACACGCCCTGCTATGATCCATCCATGACGCCGCTCTATCCCACCCCGTCCACCCCCGTCACGCAATGAGCCACATCCTTATCGTCGGCGCCGGCGCCTGGGGCAGCGCCCTGGCCATCCACTGCGCCCGCGCCGGGCACCGCGTCGCGCTGTGGGCGCGCAACCCCGACAGCGTCCAGCACGGCCAGAACCCGCGCCTGCCCGGCGTCACGCTGCCGCAGGCGATCACCGTCTCGCACAGCATCCCGCCCGACACCGGCCTCACCATTCTCGCCACCCCCGTGCAGCACCTGCGCGCCGCCTTGGCGCTGCCCCTGCCGCCCGCCCCCATCCTGCTCGCCATGAAGGGCCTCGAACTCGGCACCCAGCTCTTCCCGGCCGAAGTCCTCGCCGCCATCCGGCCCGGCGACGCCGCCATCCTCACCGGCCCCAACTTCGCCCACGAATTGGCCCGCGGCCTGCCCGCCGCCTCCGTCGTCGCCAGCGCCGACCCTGCGTTGCGCCGCCTGGTGGTGGGCCTGCTCGGCACGCGCCACTTCCGCCTCTACGAATCGCCCGACCCGGTGGGTGCCCAAGTCGGCGGCGCCGCCAAGAACGTGATCGCCATCGCCGCCGCCATCGCCATCGCCGCCGGCTTCGGCGAGAACGCCCGCGCCGCGCTCATCACCCGCGGCGTGGCGGAGCTCGCCCGTCTCGCCCAAGCCCTCGGCGGACGCCCCGAAACCGTCAGCGGCCTTTCCGGCGTCGGCGACCTGGTGCTCACCTGCGCCGGGCCGGCCAGCCGCAACTACCGCCTGGGCCTCGCCATCGGCGCCGGCACGCCGCCCGAAGCCGCCCGCGCCGGAATCGCCGCCGCCGTGGAGGGATGGGAGGCCGCGCCCGCCCTGCTCGCCCGCGCCGGCGACATCCCGTGCCCCATCATCGCCGCCGTCGCCGCCATCCTCGCCGGCCGGCTGGACGTGCCCGGCGCTATGGCCTCCCTGCTGGACCGCCCCGAGACCGACGAGTAAGCACTGCGCCCATGCTCCGTGGCATCCTCACCGTCGGCGGCTGGACCATGGGGTCGCGCCTGCTGGGTTTCGCGCGCGACATCCTCATCGCCGCCCTCGCCGGCACCGGGGGCGTCGCGGACGCGTTCTTCGCCGCCAACAAGCTGCCCAACATGTTCCGCCGCCTGTTCGGCGAGGGCGCGTTCAACGCCGCCTTCGTCCCCGAATTTACCGGGCTGCTCGCCACCGAGGGGCACGACGCGGCCAAGGCGTTCGCCCAGCAGGCGATCAGCGTGCTCGCCTTCTGGCTGCTCGGCCTCACCTTCGCCGCCGAAGTGTTCATGCCCGGCATCATGCACCTGCTGACGCCGGGCTTCGACGGCGACCCGGCCAAGTTCAGCCTCACCGTCACCCTGGCGCGGATCACCTTCCCCTACATGATCCTGATCTGCCTGACGGCGCTGCTCGGCGGGGTGCTGAACGGGCTGGACCGGTTCGCGGCGGCGGCGGCGGCCCCCGTGCTCTACAACATATGCTCCATCGCGGCGATGCTGATCCTCACCCGCTACGTGCCCACGGTGGGGCATGCGCTGGCCTGGGGCGTCTCGCTTGCCGGCGTGGCGCAATTGGCCGTGCTGGTCTGGGCGGTGCGCCGCGCGGGCATGCCGATGACCATCCCGCGCCCGCGGCTCACGCCCGAGATGCGCATCCTGTTCCGCCGCATGGCGCCGGGCCTGGTGGGTGCGTCCGCGATGCAGCTCAACTCGGCGGTGGACCTGATCGTCGGCAGCCTGCTGCCCCCCGGCGCCATCTCGCTGCTGTATTACGCCGACCGGGTGAACCAGCTTCCGCTCGGCACCATCGGGGCGGCGGTCGGCACGGCGCTGTTGCCGCTGATGTCGCGCCAGGTGCGCAGCGGCGATGATGCGGCGGCTGTGCGCACGCTGAACCGCGCGCTCGAGTTCGCCCTGACCCTCACTTTGCCGGCCGCCCTGGCGCTGATCGTGGCGGGCCAGCCGATCCTGGTGGTGCTGTTCGAGCGCGGCGCGTTCACCCTGCGGTCGGCGCATCTGGCGTCCCAATCGCTGGCGGGCTACGCGCTGGGCCTGCCGTTCTTCGTGCTGGTGAAGGTGCTGGCCCCCGCCTTCTTCGCCCGCGGCGACACCACAGGGCCAGTGCGCATCGCCATGATCACCCTGGTGATCAACTTCGCCCTCAACATCGCGCTCATGGTGCCGCTGCAGCATATCGGCCCGGCGTTGGCGAGCAGCCTGGCCGCGATCTTCAACGTCACCGCATTGACCGTGCTGCTGCATCGCCGCGGCTTCCTGCGGGCGGACGCGCGGTTGCGGCACCGCCTGCCCCGCATCCTGCTGGCGGCGGTGGCGATGGCGGTAACGCTGTGGCTGCTGCAAGACCACGGGCTCGACCCCACCACCATGGCGCGCGGCATCACCCGCTGGGCTGGACTGGCGGCGCTGGTGGGTGCTGGTTTGCTGGCGTATGGCGTCGCTGGGCTCGGCGTCGGCGCATTCGACGCGCGGGAATTGCTCGAGCGGGTGCGAAGGCGGCGACCGGCCCGCGAGCCCGCCGCCGCCCCCCCATCACTGCCGTGAGATCATTGGCGTAAGATCATTGGCGTAGCGTCAGCGTCTGCGGATTGAACGGGATCACCCGAAGCTGTCCGTCCGTCCGCCGCGAGACGATGTCGCCGCGATCGAAATCGGCCGCGACGATCGTCTGGCCGGGATAGCGGTCCGAGATCTGGTTCAGCAGCCGGGTCTCGAGGATGCCGTGGACGGATTGCCCGTCCCGCATCTGCGCCTCCACCTGGTGCCGCACTGGCGGGGTGAGTTGCGCCAGTTCGGCTTGGTCCATCGGCGCCATCACCGGCGCCGCGAAGGCGACGTTGGCCGCCGTGAAGCTGCCGGCCAGCACAACCGCTGCAAGGCTCATTGATTGAACTTTGGTCATAACCAAAACTCCCTCTGTTCGACGTTGCAATGCCTGTCGGTCTGCCCGCGCTACTGGGCTGGCTTCTGGGCCGGATTCGCCGGCGCCGGGGTGGCCGCGGCCACATGCACCACCTCGGTTACCGAACTCGGATTGACGATCATGCTGACCGGATCCCCCGCCTTGTCCTTCGCTTGCACCAGGAAGGAGTCGGGCATGACGTTCACGTCGGTAAAGCCCGCCCGCTCCATGTCCGAGCGGATTTGCGCGCGCACCGACTCGGCGGTCGCCGGCTCGCCTGTCGCGCTGGGTGACGACGCGCTCGGCGAGGAGGCAGCCGGGGTGGTGGTTGGGGTGGTTTGGGCCATGGCTGCCGTCGAGCAAAGCAGCAATCCGGACGCGGCCGCCATCAAAGCTTTCTTCATGATGACCTCCTGTTTAGCAAATATCCGCTCCCTATCGGACCGGACACTCAGTGGAGCCAACGAGGCGCCAGCGGGGTCGTTCTGCCGAATTACTTAGGCTAGCGGGAATTCATCCAGCGGGTAGTTGGCCGTTAGCCTTGCGGGAGAGAGCCGCGCGGAGGGCTCTTGACCGGCCCGGCGGACGCGCGGAAACAAGCGCCATGCAACGCATCTTCTCCGGCATCCAACCCTCGGGCGTGCCCACCCTTGGCAACTATCTCGGCGCCCTGCGCAATTGGGTGGCGCTGCAGGACAGCCACGAGTGCATCTACTGCGTGGTGGACATGCACGCCATCACCGCCTGGCAGGACCCGGCGACCCTGGCCGCCGCCACCCGCGAGATGGCCGCCACCTACATCGCCGCCGGCATTAACCAGCAGTCCATCCTGTTCCACCAATCGGCCGTGCCCGCGCATGCCCGGCTCGCCTGGATCTTCAACTGCGTGGCCCGGCTCGGCTGGCTCAACCGCATGACGCAGTTCAAGGACAAGGCTGGGAAGGACCGGGAGAACGTGTCCGCCGGGTTGTATGTGTATCCGAACCTGATGGCGGCGGACATCCTGGCCTATCACGCCACCCGAGTGCCGGTGGGCGACGACCAGCGCCAGCATCTGGAACTGGCCAACGACATCGCGCAGAAGTTCAACCACGATTACGGCGTGGAGTTCTTCCCCGCCATCGAGCCGCTGATTTTGGGCCCGGCGGCGCGGGTGATGAGCCTGCGCGACGGCTCCAAGAAGATGAGCAAGTCCGACCCGTCCGACCAGAGCCGCATCAACCTGACCGACGACGCCGACACGATTGCGCTCAAGATCCGCCGGGCCAAGACCGACCCCGAGCCGCTGCCCGACGAGCCGCGCCTGCTGGAGAGCCGCCCCGAGGCGCGCAACCTGGTGGGCATCTACGCCGCCCTGTCCGACACCGACCCGGCGGCGGTGTTGGCCGAGCATGGCGGCAAGGGGTTCGGAGCGTTCAAGGAGTCTCTGGTGGCGGTGCTGATTGCCCATCTCGAGCCGATTGCCGCCGAGACCCGGCGTTGGCTCGCCGACCCGGCCGCGATCGACGCGCGCCTGATCGAGGGCGCCGCCCGCGCCGCCGCAATCGCCGACCCCATCGTGGCCGAGGCCGAGCGCCTCGTAGGGTTCCTAAAACCCGGCCTTCCTTCTCCCTTTCCCGCCGGCGGGAAAGGGCCGGGGTGAGGGTGGCGCCCCCTACCGGGCAGGGGACCGCCACCTACGCATGACCTCCCTCGAAGCCATTTTCCGCATCGCCAATTTCGGCGCCGTGATCGGCTGGATCGTGCTGGCCTTGGCCGCCGTATTCGGCTGGCGTGGCGCGTTGGAGCGGTTCTGCGGCCTGCTCGTCCCCGTCCTGCTGGCCACCGCCTACGTCGTGCTGCTGGTGACATACTGGGGCGCCGCGCGGGGCGATTTCAGCAGCTTGGCCGGCGTCGAGGCGCTGTTCCGCCAGCCCGCGTCCGTGTTGGCCGGCTGGCTGCACTACCTGGCGTTCGACCTGCTGATCGGCACGGCCATCGCCCAGCGCTTCCTGGCCGACCGCCTGCCGCGTATGCTGCTGCTGCCCGTGTTGCCGCTCACGTTCTTCTTCGGCCCAGCGGGATGGCTGCTGTTCCAGGCGATCCTGTTCGCTCGGCAGGGCACCGCGAGCCCGGCGGGGAAGCGGGCGGCGAAACGGGCGTAACCCTCTCCCACATGGAAGGGGCTTTCGGCTATGGTCTGCGCATGAGCACCGCACTGCGCCAGCCATGACGATGGCCGAGTTCCTGGACTGGGAGCAGCGGCAGCCGACCAAGCACGAGTTCGACGGGTTCCACATCGTCGCTATGGCGGGCGGGACGGTGAGGCACGCCGACCTGCAGCGAAATTTGGCGATTTCGGTCGGCGGGGCCCTGCGTGGCACGCCATGCCGCTTCGTTGGCAGCGACCTCCAGTTGCGGCTGGACCATACGGTGCGCTACCCGGATTGCCAGGTACTCTGTGGCCCTCAAGATGCGCGCTCAGTCAGCACCAGCGAACCCGTTGTCATCTTCGAGGTGCTGAGCCCGTCCACGACCGGGATTGATCGCGTCGCCAAGGTCCGCGAATACCAGGCCGCCGCCTCCGTGCAGCGCTACGTGATGCTCGAGCAAGACCAGGTCGCCGCCACCGTGCTCGCCCGCACCGCCGAGGGCTGGCTCTGCCAAGTGCTTGCCGCGGGGGAAACCCTCGCCATGCCCGAGATCGGTATCAGCGTGCCGCTCGACGACCTCTATCTCGGCGTCGACCTTCCGGAGGAGCCGCAGCAATGACAGACTTAGGCATGACCTATCGCGCACTCGGCCGCTCGGGCCTGCGCGTCTCGCCGCTCTGCCTCGGCGCCATGATGTTCGGCGGCGCCACCGAGGAGGCGGACGCCGCCCGCATCATCGACGCGGCGCGGGAAGGCGGCGTCAACTTCATCGACACCGCGGATGTCTACACGGGCGGCGAAAGCGAGCGGATCACCGGCCGCGCCATCCGTGCGCACCGCAATTGGTGGGTGCTGGCGACCAAGCTCGCCAACCCGACGGGGGAGGGGCCGAACGCGGCCGGGCTATCCCGCCGCCATGCCTTCACCGCCGTCGACGCCAGCCTCGCGCGGCTGGGCACGGACACGATCGACATCCTATACCTGCACAAGGAAGACCACGGCACGCCGCTCGAGGAGGTGGTGCACGCCATGGCCGACCTCACCCGCAGCGGGCGCATTCGTTACTTTGGCGTCTCGAACCACCGGGCCTGGCGGGTGGCGGAGATTTGCCGGCTGTGCGACCTGGCGGGGATCGATCGGCCGGTGATCTCGCAGCCCTACTACAACGCGCTAAACCGCATGCCCGAGGTGGAGCATTTGCCGGCCTGTGTACATCTGGGGCTGGGTGTGTTCCCCTACAGCCCCCTTGCACGCGGGGTGCTGACCGGAAAGTACCGGCCGGACGCGGCGCCGGAGCAGGGTTCGCGCGCGGGGCGGCAGGACAAGCGCATCATGGAGACCGAGTGGCGCCCGGAAAGCCTGCAGATTGCGCAGACGCTGGCGGCGCATGCGCGGGAGCGGGGGGTCACGCCGGGTCAGTTCGCGTTTGCCTGGGTGTTGAACAACGCGCTCGTGACGGGCGCGATAGGCGGGCCGCGCACGATGGCACAATGGACCGACTACATGGGTGCGCTTGCCTACCGCTTCACCGCGGAAGACGAGGCATTGGTGGACAGTCTGGTGCCGCCGGGCCATCCGTCGACGCCCGGCTACAACGACCCGGCGTATCCGCTGGAAGGGCGTGTCGCGCGGGTGGCCGGCTGAAGCGCCTACGGGCGGGCGGCTTTTCGCGGGTTGGCGAGGCCACCCTCACCCCGACCCTCTCCCGCCAGCGGGAGAGGGAGAAGAGTTGGCGAGGTGGGGTGCTACCAGAGTGCGGGGTATCCGTGGGCGGCCGCCTCCTGTTCGTAGTCCGCCAGGATGTCATAAGCCGCGGGATCGGCTGGCTCGACGCCCACCAGGCCTAGTCCAGGTTCGGCTTGCCCAAGCAGGTTCGCTACGAGTGCCGCGCCAATCACGTGCGGGGTTGCGACCGAGGTGACGAAGGGCAAACACGGGCTCGGCTCCGTCCACTCCAGCACGCGCAAGCCTGCGGTATCGGCAGGATAGTAACGCTGCAGCAAGCCCCAGGTCACGCAATCCACCGAGCAGAGGTCGATCGTTCTCTTTGCCAGACAGCTCAGGCTGATGCAGTGGGAACTGGTAAAGACCACGTTGCTGAAAAAGCGCCCTGACCCGCCAGCCACGCGCGACAGAGACAGGCGCGGCAGGTTCATGCCGGTGTTGGACTGCTCGCTGTTGCAGCCGAATACGCGGCCGCGGAACGACGCTAGATCGGTTGCGGGGTCGTCGCCGCGGACGATAAAGGCGGCCCGGTGATGGATCCCGTCACAGCCCTCGAAGTCATAGCGCGGAATGCCAAGGATGACGGCCTGGCCACGATAGCGACGGAACAGCGGGAAGCCGCAGACTTGGGTGAACACGGTCTCGTCCGGGATTTGGTCGGGAACAGCGCGGTTTTCGGTCAACGTCTCTGGCACGCTCGACACGCCGTCGCGGATACGGTCCCATAGCGCCTGATTGGCGGCCGCAAGAGCGGAATACGCATACATCGGCAAGCTCGCTTGACGCATGGTGTCACTTCATTCTCGTCGGCTTGCCGCGCAGCCCGGTGGTTGCCATCCTGGCGGGATATCAGAGCCGAGGCACAATGTCCCACTCCACCATGCCGCCCGTCTACATCGACTTCCTCAATCGGTTCGACGTGCAGGAACTCAACCTCACCAATGATGAGATCATCGGTGCGATCGAAAACCAACTCCGGCTGCAAGGGCTGGGACAAACCGTCATCGAGCCACGCGTGTTCCTCGAGCCCGGTGTGGCGCGGGGGCACTTTAACGTGCTGCGCGGCGCCATCGGGGCGGATATCAACCGCGCGGGCGTGAAGGTGGTGGGCGACTTCGTCGACAACTACCAGCACGGCTATCCAAGCGAGTTGGCGACACTCCTACTGCTCGACCCAGCGATCGGGGCACCGCGGGCGATCATCGAGGCGTCCGGAATCACGGACATGCGGACCGGCGCGATGACCGCAGTGGGAGCCAAATACCTCGCCCGGCCCGGCAGCAAGGTGCTGGGGCATATTGGGGCGCGTGGCTCGGCCTATTGGAACGTGCGGCTTCTCGCCAGCCTGTTCGACTTCGAGGAAATCCGCGTGCATTCGCGACGCCCAGAGAGCCGCGAGCCGTTTGCCGCGCAGCTCTCACAGGAACTCGGCATACCGGTGGTGGCTTGCGCGGATTGGCAGTCGACAGTGGAGGGCGCGGACATCGTCGTGGAGGCATCACGCCTGGTGGCGCCGGAGCCATTGCTAAAAACGCGATGGATCGCGCCGGGCGCGCTCGTTATGCCCTATGGCACGCAGAGCGCGGTCGAAGCTGACCTGACCGACATCATGGCCAAGTTGGTGGTGGATGATTGGGGCCAGTGCACGAACAGTAAGTGGGGCGCCCTTCGGTCCCACGTGGATAGCGGCAAGCTAAGCACTGGCACGTTGCACGCCGAAATGGGCCACATCGTTGCTGGGCTCAAGGAGGGGCGTGAGACGCCGGAGGAACGCATCCTATACTGGCACCGTGGCTTGTCGCTGTCGGACATAGCACTCGGCGACGCTATGCTTTCGAAAGCGAAACGCCTTGGAGTGGGCCAGAGACTGCGCTTCTGCTAAGCCCGGGCCGCACCCTGTTGGATGCGGCCCGGCGATACCTGATCGGCAACTCTCGGTGTCGAAAGACTGTCAGTTCTTGTTCAGGGCGTCCCGCGCGGTGTCCTTCACGCCGCCGACGGTGCTCTCGGCCTTGCCGGCTACCTTGTCGGCTGCGCCTTCGGCCTGCAGCTTGTCGTCGCCAGTGACCTTGCCGACGCCCTGCTTGATGCTGCCCTTGGCTTGGTCGATCGAGCCCTGAACGCGATCTTTGTCCATAGTGTCAACTCCTAAGCGGCTTGGTGCCGTGGCTATGTCAACGGCTTGCCGCGTCTGGAGTTGCGCCACTCAGCGCCAATCGTGCTTACCAGCGGGTTAGCTGAAGACTTTGAGGCCGATCATCAGGCTGGCGAGCACGACGAGCCCGCCCGCGCCCTTGATCACGAGGTCGCGCGCGACGATGTCGATCTTGGCGTCGAGGCGCTGGATATCGGCTCTTATGCCGCTCTGGAACTCGCCCATCTCGGCCCGCAGTTCGGCGATGTCGCTCTTCAGCTCGGTCTTGAGATCTGTGATCCTCGTTCCCAGGCGGACTTCGAGCGCCTCCAGGTCGGCCTTGGTGGCGACGCCCTCTTCCAGCGCCTCGCGCAAGGCTTGGGCATGCGCGCGGGCCACCGGCTCCTCGATGCCGGCCTCCTTCAAGCGGTCGATATAGGCGAGGCGGTCGAAGGGCATGTTCATCGGCAGACAAGATACAGCATCGCGGCGGACGCGTCAGCCGGCATCGGCCCGCAGCCTTGTGAGGAACGCCTGGGCGGAGTCGGGCGCGCGCACCTTGTCGCCGCTGATGAAGAAGACGAAGCATGGGCGCGGGGCCGGTGGCGCGGCGGCGGCCGCCAGCGGCAGGTCGGCCACCGGCTCGCCGGACGCCCAGGCGCGGGCGCGGGTGATCCAGGCGTCCAGCGCGGCGGCGGCGTAGCCCTCAGGCTCGGCGGCGTCGTTGCGCTCGAGGCGGGCGTAGACGAAAGCGGCGGTCAGATCGGCCAGCAGGCGGTGCTTGCCGCTTTCGACGATGGCGGCGGCCACGCCGTGCTGCCGGAGCTGGGCGAACCACTCCGGGGCGGCGAAGCTCTCGTGCCGGGCCTCGATCACGTGGCGCAGCGCCACCCCGCCGTGCTCCGCCGGGAGCAGGGCGAGGAAGTCGGCCATGGCCGCCGGGTCGTAGCGGCGGGTGGGTGGAAACTGCCAGAGCAGTGGGCCAAGGCGCTCGCCGAGTTCCACCAGGCCGGAGCCGAGGAAACGCTGCACCGACGGCTCGGATTCGGCCAGGGCGCTGCGGTTGGTGGCGCCGCGTGGGCCTTTGAGGGCGAACACGAAGCCCTCGGGCACGGCGCTGGCCCAGGCGGCAAAGCTCTTTGCGGTTTGGGTGCGATAGAAGGTGCCGTTGATCTCGATGGCGGTGAGGCGGCCGGCGGCGTAGGCAAGTTCCTGCGCATGCGGCAGACCCGGCGGGTAGAACGTCCCTCGCCAGGGAGCGAAGGTCCAGCCGCCGATGCCCACGCGGATGGGCGCCGGCTTACTCGGCGTTCGCACTGGCCTCGCTGCGGGTGCCGCCGACGCGCGCGGCCAGCGCGGCAGCCATGAACTCGTCCAGCGCGCCGTCCAGCACCGCGGCCGGGTTGCCGGTTTCCACCCCCGTGCGGAGGTCCTTCACCATTTGGTAAGGGGCGAGCACGTAGGATCGGATCTGGTGGCCCCAGCCGATCTCGGTCTTGGCCGCCTCGGTCTGCGCGCTGGCCACCTCGCGCTTCTGCAGCTCCGCCTCGTACATGCGGGCGCGCAGCATCTCCATGGCGATGGCGCGGTTGCGGTGCTGGGAGCGGTCGGTCTGGCACGCCACGATGATCCCGGTCGGCACGTGAGTGATGCGGATGGCGGACTCGGTCTTGTTCACGTGCTGCCCGCCGGCGCCGGACGCCCGGAACGTGTCCACCTTCAGGTCGGACGGGTCGATCTCGATGTGGATGGTGTCGTCGATCACGGGGTAGACATACACGCTGGCGAAGGAGGTCTGCCGCCGCGCGTTGCTGTCGAACGGGGAGATGCGCACCAGGCGGTGCACGCCGCCCTCGGTCTTGAGCCAGCCATAGGCGTTCGGCCCGGTGACCTGGAAGGTGGCGGACTTGATGCCCGCCTGCTCGCCCTCGCTCTGCTCCAGCAACTGGATCTTGTAGCCGTGTGCTTCCGCCCAGCGCGTGTACATGCGGGCGAGCATCTCGGCCCAATCCTGCGCCTCGGTGCCGCCGGCGCCACTGTTGACCTCGATGAACGCATCGCGCCCGTCCGCCTCGCCAGAGAGCAGGCTCTCTATCTCGCGGCGCTTGGCTTCGTGCGCGGCCCGGCGCAAGGCGATAATGCCCTCGGCGGCCAACTGGGAGTCGTCGTCCGCCTCGGCGAGCTCGATCAATTCCAGCATGTCCGCCACCTCGGCCTCCAGCGCCTGCACGCCCTCGACCTGGTTGGCCAATTGGGTGCGCTCGCGCATCAGCGCCTGGGCGGCGGCGGCGTCGTTCCACAGCTCCGGGTCCTCGGCGCGGTGGTTCAGCTCGGCGAGGCGCTCGACAGCGGCATCCCAGTCAAAGATGCCTCCTCAGCAGCGCCACCGACTGCTTGATTTGTTCGTGGAGGGCGTCGGATTCGGTCGACATGTCATGTCCTATGTGTGGGCGGAGTGCGTGGGCCCCTCACCCCGGCCCTCTCCCAGGGGGAAAGGGAGTCTTTCGTTCGGGTGGTGGAGCCTTTAGTATAAGCCGCCTATGCCGCTGTCCACGCCGGTTCCGGTGCCGCCGCTGCTGCTGGCGGTGACGCCGCTGTCGTCGCCGCCCCCGCCGCCGATGGTCGGGCCGCTGTCGCCGGGGATTTCGCCGGGCTTGAACGCATCCGTCATATTGGGGGCCCAGGTGTTCAGCGTCATCCCGTCCGGCACGGGGAAACCAAGATTGGGGCGGTCCTTCAGCGCCACCGCCATGTAGTCGTGCCAAATCGGGCCGGCGATGACGCCGCCGGTGTTCTTGTCGCCCAGGCTGGCGGGGGTGTCGAAGCCGACCCAGACTGCAGTGACCACGTCCGGCGTAAAGCCGACGAACCACGCGTCGTTGAAGTCCTGCGTGGTGCCGGTCTTGCCGGCGAGGGCCTGGCGGTTCAGACCCCGCCCCGCCTCGAAGCCGGTGCCGTGCGCTACCACGCCCTGCAGCATGGTCACCACCTGGAACACGCTCTGCGGGTCGGCCAGTTGGCGGCGATCGTCGCTGATGCTGGGCGGGGTGCTGGGGTCGGAGCAGCCGGTGCAGGAGAGCCCGCCCGCGCGCCAGATCACATGGCCATCGCGGTCCTGCACGGAGTCGATCAGCGTCGGCACCACCTCGCGGCCGTCCTCGTCCAGCGAGGCGTAGGCGCCGGCCTGGCGCAGCACCGTGGTATCCACCGCGCCCAGGGCGTTGGGCAGGTAGTGCGTCATCGCGTCCACCACGTGGAAGGCGATGGCGTTGGCTGCCACCGCATCCATCCCGACCTGCTGGGCCAGGCGGATCGTCGGCAGATTGAGTGACTGCACAATCGCCTGGTGCAGCGACACCGGCCCGGCGAACCCGCTCTCGTAGTTGCCGGGGCGCCACACCCCGGCGGCACCTTGGTCGAGCACGAACGGGGCGTCCAGCACCCGCTGGCTGGGGGAGATGTTCTGCTGCATCGCCGCCAGGTAGACCATCGGCTTGAACGAGCTGCCGGGTTGCCGCTCGGCCTGGATCGCGCGGTCGAACTGGCTCGCGTCGTGGCTCCAGCCGCCGGACAGGGCGAGCACGCGGCCAGTCGCCGGGTCGATCGAGACCAGCGAGCCCTGCACCTGCGGAATCTGGCGCAGGATCAGCCGCTCGGAGGCGGGCTGCTTCGCCGTGGCCGCGACCGCCGCGGGTTCGCCCATCACCACGTCGCCGGGCTGCACCACGTCGCTCATGCGGCGCGGGGTGGCGCCCAGGGTGCCGTTGTGGTTCGGCCGCGCCCAGATCGTGTCGGACAGCAGCATGGCGGCGGTATGGGGCGTGCCGTCGGGCTCGGTCCAGGCCACCCTGGCCTCGGCGGGCTTCACCTCCTGCACCACCGCCAGGCGCCATTCCGGCAACATGCCCGCGGGATGCGGCACGGCGGCCAGCGCGCGGGGCCAGCCGGCGTGGTCCGCTTCGGCGTTGTCGATCCGCGCCACCGGGCCGCGCCAGCCGCCATGGGCGTGGTCATACCGGATCAGCCCGGCGCGCAACACGCGGTCGGCGGTGGCCTGCAACGCCGGATCGAGGCTGGTGTGCACCACCAGGCCGCCCTCGGTGGCGGCGTCGATGCCGAAGCGGTCGATCAACTCGTGGCGCACCTCGTCGGCGAACCATTCCGACCCGGCGACCGTGTCCGGACGGTGGAACTGGCCCGTCACGACCGGCCCAGCCTTGGCGGCGGCAGCCTGCTCCGGGGTGATCACGTGGTCGATCGCCATGCGGTCCAGCACCCAGTCGCGCCGGTTGCGGGCGGCTTCGGGGAAGCGGAACGGGTTGAGGTCGGTCGGCTTCTTGGGCAGCGAGGCCAGGAAGGCGGCCTCGGGCAGAGTGATCTGGTCGAGCGACTTGTTGAAATAGGTCTGCGCCGCCGCCGCCACACCGAAGGACTGCAGGCCGAAGTAGATCTCGTTCAGGTAAAGCTCGAGAATGCGGTCCTTGGAGAGCACCTGCTCGATGCGGATGGCGAGCACGGCCTCCTTGATCTTGCGCGACATGGTGCGCTCGTTGGTCCCGAGCAGCATGTTGCGCGCCACTTGCTGGGTGATGGTGGAGGCGCCGGCGGGGCGGCGGTGCTCGGCGACCAGGAACAGGTCGGTGAAGGCGGCGCGGGCGATGCGGCCGGGGTCGACACCCTTGTGGGTCCAGAAATTCTGGTCCTCGGCGGAGACGAAGGCCTGCTTCACCACGTCCGGAATGGCGGTGAACGGCACGAAGATGCGCCGCTCCTTGGCCAGCTCGGAGATCAGCCCCTCGTTGCTGGCGTAGATGCGGCTCATCACCGGAGGCTGGTATTGGCGCAGGCCGTCCACGGTAGGAAGGTCCGCGGCGAGGGTCTGATAGCTGTGGTAGGCGATAGCGCCGCCGGCCACGGCCAGCAGGGCCAGCACGGCCAGGACGGTGCCGGCGAGGCGGCCGAGCCAGCGCAAAGGCGAGCGGCGGCGGCGCGGCGCCACGGCGGGGCGGTCGCTGCGCCGGGTACGGCCAGGGGTGAGCTGCGGGGCGCGCTCCGGGTCTGGCGGCGTCATCCGCTCGCCTGCTCTCAAATCGTCCATCGCAACCGCAAACCCCTAAAACCGCCTGCCCAGCCGCCGCCGGGCACTATCCTGCCATGCGGACGCCGGGGCCGGCAAAGAACGCATCCACCGCCCGCTTCATGGCCGCCGCCACGGCCACACGGTGGTCCGGCCGGCGCAACGCGGCCTCATCTTGCGGGTTCGACATGAATCCCATCTCAACAAGCACCGAGGGAATGTCGGCCGCTTGCAGCACCACGAAGCCGGCGTGGCGGGCGGGGTTTTGCAGCATCGGCACGTCGCGGTCCAGCGCGCCGACCATGCCGTGCTGCAGGCGGGCCGACCCGGCGCGGGTTTCCTGCCGCACCAGGCTGAGCAGGATGCTGGCGACCTCGGGCGGCTCGTCGTGGAAGGCGGTGCCGGCGAAGCGGTCGGCACTGTTCTCGCGCTGGGCGAGTGCGGCAGTCTGCGCGTCCGACGCAGTGTCCGACAGGGTGTAGACGCTGGCGCCGCGCACGCTGTGGTCGGTGAGGGCGTCGGCATGCATGGAGACGAACAGGTCGGCACCCTGCCGCTGCGCCCAGCCGACGCGGTCCTCGAGCGGGATGAAGACGTCGCGCTGGCGGGTGAGCAGGACGCGGAAGCGCCCGTCCGCCAGGAGCTGGCGCTGCAGCTCCCCGGCGGCGGCGAAGGCGATGTGTTTCTCGTAGGTGCCGCTATAGCCGATGGCGCCGGGGTCTTTGCCGCCATGCCCCGGGTCGAGCACGATGAGTTCGCTCTTGCCGCCGGGCGCGGAGGTCGCCGGGTCAGTATGGTGGTGCTTGCGATGGTGCGAGGCGGCGCGCGCCAACCCCGCCATCAGGGCGAGAGCCCCAGTGCCAAACAGCGCGCGGCGAGTCCACGAACCAGTGCTCATGTCGATGATCTTAACACAGTGTGGGCAGGACCGTGCCTTGGCGCTTGAAATCGTTCGCGAGATGTTGCAGCGCGGCCACGCTGACCGCTTGATCGGAGCGAGGAAACTCCGCCCGACCCGCCACTTGCAGGCTCCCAGGCTTTGCGTCATGGTTGCAACGCTGCGGTGGAGCAGCGCTGCGGAACCGGTCACAGCCCAGGTATTGAGGGGTGAACGACGGTCCGGACGGCTCCCTGCCCAATTGGCGCGATCACACGCGCCGGAGCCGCTCGATCGATCGGCTGGCGCCTTTCGTAACCCGGTCGCCCGTTCCAACGTGCGTAACCGACCCAGACCAAGGACCGCTCCCGACCGAATGAGCGCCGCCGCCCCCGTATGTCGTGTTGCGCGACCAGCAGAAGCTGCTGGCTGGGCCGGGCGACCCGACGGCGAGCGCGTCCTCCGGCCCGCGATCCCGTCACACCGACTATTCAGACGCCGCCACCCGCCCCAGCAGGGCCGAGGCTGGCAGGCGCACCGGAGTTTCTCCCATAATGACGAAGCGCATGCTTATCGACGCCACCCACGCGGAGGAAACCCGCGTCGTGGTTCTGGACGGCCAACGGCTCGAGGACTTTGACGTCGAGACCGCTGCCAAGAAGCAGCTCAAGGGCAATATCTATCTCGCCAAGGTCGTCCGCGTAGAGCCCTCGCTGCAGGCAGCCTTCGTCGAATACGGCGGCGGCCGGCACGGCTTCCTGGCGTTCGGCGAAATCCATCCCGATTACTACCAGATCCCGGTCGCCGACCGTCAGCGCCTGCTGGCGATGCAGGAGGCCGAGGCGCGCGCCGAGGAAGAGGCCGAGGACGCTGCGGCCGCCGCCGCCGAGGCCGCGGGGGACGCGCCGGACGATGGGGGCGTGGCCGCCGCCGCGCCGATCGAGCTCGGGGCCGGCAGCCTGGGCGAGGACGAGCCCGAGGAGGCAGCCGCTGAAGGCGCCGTCGCCCTTGACGTGGAGCCGCCCTTGCCTGCGGAGGAGATGGCGCGCCCGGCCACCCTGGCCGCCGCCGTGACCGAAGACGTGCTGGTGGCGCGGGAACAGGCCGTGCTCGAGCCAGAGGCCGGCCGGCCGGTCGAGCCGCTGGAAACGCCCGAAGGCGACTTTGGCGCCGATAGCGCGCCGGAACTGGCCGACATGCATGCCGGCGAGCCTGAGGCCGAGCCGGCGCCGTTCGCCATCGCCGTCGAAGCCACCGCGCTTGCCGAGGAGGCCGCCGAAGTGGCTGAGCCGGCAGCAGGCGTGGCCATGATCCCGGTCGCGCCGGCCGCGCTCGAGTTGGCGGCGGACGCCTCCGCGCCGGCTGGGGAGATTGCCGCGCCAGCCGAACCGCCGCCGGCCGACGAGGAGGAGTTCGCCCCGCACGGGGAGGACCACCACGCGGACACCGCCAGCGAGCGGGCGGAAACCCAGGCCTATCGCGAAACCGAAAACGGCAGCGACGAGCATCATGGCGACGAAGCAAACGGCGAGGACGCCCATGGCGAGGACCGCCAGCCAGCGCGGCCGCCCTCCCGCTTCATGCGCTCCTACAAGATCCAGGAAGTCATCCGCCGCCGCCAGATCCTGCTCGTGCAAGTCGTGAAGGAGGAGCGGGGCAACAAGGGCGCGGCGCTCACCACCTACATCTCGCTCGCTGGGCGCTTCTCCGTGCTGATGCCGAACTCGCCGCGCGGGGGCGGGATTTCGCGCAAGATCACCTCCGCCACGGACCGGCGCCGGCTGAAGGAAGTCACCACCGAGCTGCAAATTCCGCGCGGCATGGGGCTCATCGTGCGCACCGCCGGCGCGGCGCGGCCGAAAGCCGAGATCAAGCGCGACTGCGAATACTTGCTTGACCTGTGGGACAGCATCCGCGAGACCACCATGGCCTCCGTGGCGCCGGCGCTGATCCACGAGGAAGCCAACCTGATCCGCCGGGCCATCCGCGACAACTATTCGCGCGACGTGGACGAAGTGCTCGTGGACGGCGAGGCGGGCTGGCGTGCGGCGCGCGACTTCATGCGCATGCTGATGCCCGCCCATGCTCGCAAGGTGGCGCTTTGGAACGAGCCGCAGCCGCTGTTCTCCCGTCACGGTGTGGAAGCCCAGCTCGACGCCATGCTGCAGCCGACGGTGCAGCTCCGCTCCGGCGGCTACCTGGTGATCAACCAGACCGAGGCGCTGGTCGCCATCGACGTGAACTCGGGCCGCTCCACCCGCGAGCGCGGCATCGAGGAGACGGCGCTCAAGACCAACCTCGAGGCAGCCGACGAAGTGGCCCGGCAGCTCCGCCTGCGCGACCTGGCGGGCCTGGTGGTGATCGACTTCATCGACATGGAGAGCCGCCGCAACAACACCGCCGTCGAGAAGCGGATGAAGGACGCGCTGAAGGACGACCGCGCGCGCATCCAGATGGCGGCGATCAGCCATTTCGGCCTGATGGAGCTGAGCCGCCAACGGCTGCGCCCATCCTTGGCCGAAACGAGCTTCACCACCTGCCCGCATTGCGGCGGCACCGGGCACGTGCGCACCACGGAAATGGCGGCGCTCGCCGTGCTGCGCCAGGTGGAGGACGAGGGCGCCAAGCGTCGCTCGGCCGCCATCGTGGTGCACGTGGCCGGCGCGGTGGCGCTGTACATCCTGAACCACAAGCGGGTGCGGCTGGGCGAGATCGAGGCGCGGCACGGCATGAGCGTGGCGTTCGCCGCCGACGATACGCTGCTGCCCCCCGAAATCCGCATCGAGAAGCTGCGCGGCTACCTGCCCGGCGAGGCGCCGCAAACCGCGCTGGCGCCGCATGCCCCCGCGCTGCCGATCGAGGAAGACGAATTGGCGGAGGAGGCCGAGGACGAGGTGGCCGAGCCTGCCGAAGCCCGGGCGGAAGCCGCTGCCGACGACGCCGAGGCGTCGATAGCGGGTGAAACCGCCGAGGAGGCCGAGAACGGCATCCGCAAGCGTCGCCGTCGGCGGCGCGGTGGGCGGCGGGACGACACGGCGCCTGTCCCAGGTGCGGTCCAAGGTGCGGTCCCAGGGGCGGCACTCGCGGAGGACGCCGCGCGGGCGTCGGGTGGCGATGCTCCGCACGCGCTGGACGCGGACGCCGGGCCGCCGCAGGATTGGAGCAGCGCCGATCAGCCGGACCTCACCATCCCGCCGTTTCCGGGCACGCCGGCGCAGGCCGATCCGGAGGGCCCGGCTTTGGATACGGAGGCTCAGCCGGCACTTGCGGACGGGGCTGGCGAGGCGGCGGGAGAGACGCCAGGCGAGGCGGGGGACGAGGACGCCAAGGGTCGCCGTCGTGGCCGCCGCGGGGGACGCCGCCGCCGGCGGGAGCCGCGCGAAGAGGACGCAGCGGCCGAGCCAGAGAGCGCACCTGCTTCCTTCACTGCGCAGACCGCTCCGCCGCCAACGCCGGCCTACACCGGCCCCACGCCCGCCAACCCGTTCGGTGGCGACGTGTTCGACCTGTTCGACATGGTGGACGAAGCGGAACTGCCGCAGCCATCCCGCCGCCCCGATGTGGAGGCGATCCACGCAGAGGCGGTCGCTCCGGTGGAGGCCGCGCCCCCCGCGGAAGGTTTGGTGGCGGAGGAGCCGGTTGCTGCTGCCGCGCCGCCGGAGGTGAGCGAGCCCGAACCCGAGCCTTCAGTGCAGGCGGTAGACATGCCGGCGGCTGCGACGCTGTCCAACGGCAGCGCCAAGCCGCCAGCGGCGCCGGAGCCGGTCAGTTCCCCCGTGCCGCCGCCTGTGCTGGTGGGGGTGGGGGAAGCGACGAGCGAGAAAAAGCGCGGCTGGTGGCGCCGGTAGCGCCGATCCGGCGGGCCGTTTACCGGAGCTTTACCTCCCTAAGCTAGCCTAAGTGCCACCCGTCCTGTCCGCCGTGGCCGGGCTGCATTTGGGAGCCCGCCTATGCCAGACGCATTGATCGAGCGCGCGCCCGTGGCGAGCGTGTCGTTTCCCGTCGTATCGGGTCTGGTCCGCCTGCTGGACTTGCTGCTGCTCGGGCTGGCGGGCCCGCTTTCGGTGGCAGTCGTCGCGGCGTTCTACGGAGCGCAGCCGGAAGGCCCGGTCTGGACCGCGGCGTTGGCTGGCGCGGTGGCCACCGCAGTCTCGATTGCGCGGGAGGATGGCTATTCCCAGGCGGTGCTCGCGTCCGAGCAGCGCGCGCTCCGCCTGCTGCTTAAGCCACTCATCTTGGGCACGTTCTGCCTGATCGCCAGCCTGTTCCTGTCGTTCGAGGCCCGGCTGCCGTTCCGCCTGTGGCCCCTCGTCTGGGCGGGCGCGGCGGCGGCGTGCGTCATGCTGGGGCGCTTGCGGCTGGCGCGGCTAATGCGGATGTGGTCGGCGCAAGGCCGGCTGGCGCGCAAGATTGCCGTGGTGGGCGTCAACGACTTCAGCCGCGAATTCATCGCCCGGCTGGAAGACGAACCTGGCGCGTTCCAGGTGGTGGGCCTGTATGACGACCGCGGCAGCCGGGCGCCGGCGAGCCAATCGGGGGTGTTGTGGCTCGGCACGGTGAACGACCTGGTCGAGCGCTCCCGCATCGAGCCGGTGGACGTGATCGTGGTGGCGCTGCCGCTGAGCGCGGTGGACCGGATCAGCCGCATCCTCGAGCAACTGGCCAGCACGGTGGCGGACATCGTGCTGACCACCGATCTGGCCGGCCTGCGCTTCTCCCGCACGCAGTTCGAGGGCATCGGCCGCAACCCGGTGGTTGCCGTGCGGGAGGCGCCGCTGAAGGATTGGCGGGCGCTGAAGAAGACCGCGCTCGACTATGCTGTGGGCGTACTGGCGCTGCTGGCGCTGTCGCCGGTGCTGCTGTTGACGGCGTTGGCGATCAAGCTGGACTCGCCGGGCCCGGTGCTGTTCCGGCAGCCGCGGATGGGGTTCAACAACCGGCTGTTCCTTTGTTACAAGTTCCGCTCGATGCACACCAAGATGACGGATTTGCTGGCCGATCAGCAGACCACCAAGGACGACCCGCGGATCACCCGGGTGGGCCGCTTCATCCGTAAGTTCTCGATCGACGAGCTGCCGCAACTGTTCAACGTGCTGAACGGCACGATGTCCTTGGTCGGCCCGCGCCCGCATGCTCCGAACACCAAGGCGGCAGACAAGCTGTTCAGCGAAGTGGTGGGCCAGTATGCCGTGCGCCACCGGGTTCGCCCCGGCATCACCGGCTGGGCGCAGGTGAATGGCTGGCGCGGCGAGACGACGACGGTGGACCAGATCGAGCAACGCGTGGCGTGCGACCTGTTCTACATCGAGAACTGGTCGATCGGGTTCGATCTCAAGATCATGCTTATGACCATCCTAAGAGAGGTGCGCAGCAAGAACGCGTTCTGAAGCGGGACTTCGCCCCGCACCCCCAGCAGAGGACAGTCGTCCTCTGCACACCTCCAATCAAGGGGTGAAGGGGACGACTGTTCCCTTCCGGGGGGCGGGGCAGAGCCCCACCGCTTAATGCGTAAACGTGAAGCTTGCCGACCCGGTGCCTTGCAACGTCGCCGCGCTGTTGCTGATCGCCGCGCCATCGATGCTGGCGCCGCCGAGATAGAGGTTGTTGCCGCCAACCGCGCCGCTCAGCAGGTTCAGTGTCACCATGTGATTGCCACCGAAGCTGCCGAGCACGTCCAACACCTGCGACTGGCCGTTGCCCTGGATGGCGGCCGCTGTCTGCGTGCCGCCGACCTGCTGACCGTCCACATCGATGGTGAACTGGGCGTTGCCCTGGAAGTAGTCTTCCGAGAGATTGAGCGCGAGCGTGTCCGGGCCGCTTCCCAGGGTGGTGGGTGGCGGCGCAGGCGGCGTGATGAAGCTGAAGCCCGCGGCGCCGGTGTTGCTTTCGACTAAGTTGCTGCCGGCGATGGTTGCGTCATTGATCGTTGCGGTATTGACGAACAGGATGCTGTTATCGGCGTTGAGATAATTCACCGCGACGGAGTGGCTGCCGGGGGCGAAGTTGCCCTCGACCTCGAAATCCTGCTGTTGCCCGCTCGTGGTGTCCGCGGTGGTGGTTTGGACGCCGCCGATCTGCTGCCCGTCGACGCTGACGGTGAATTGGGCGCCAGACGGCTCGGCGCGTTCGGAGACAAACAGGTCGAGGCTGTCCGGTCCGGAGCCCAGGATCGTCGGCGCCGCGCTGATCGCACCGGGTTCGGTGAAGCCGAAGTCTAGCGTTCCATCGTTGCTGAGGATTTCGCTGCCGTCCGGTATCGCCGCCCCGTCGACGGTGGCGCCGTTGACGAGCAACAGGCTGTTGTCGGCGTTCAGGTAATCGATGGCGACGAGGTGAGTGCCGGCGCCAAAGGTGCCTGAGATGTCCAAGGTCTGCGCTCGGCCGGCGAGCGTGTCGGCCGTGACCGTCTGCACGCCGCCGATCTGTTGCCCGTCGACGCTGACGGTGAATTGGGCGCCGGCTGGCTCTGCCCGTTCGGCGAGGCTGAGGGCGAGCGTGTCGGGGCCGGCCCCGATCGCCGGGTTGGAACTGGGGGCGGCTTGGGGTTGTGAGGTGCCAAAGGTGAAGCTGGTCGAGGCCAGGGTGACGATGCTGGAGGCGCTGCCGGCAATCGGCGTTCCGTCGATGGTTGCGCCGGAGATATAGAGCGCGGTTACGGCGAGCGGGTAGCCGGCGATGTAGGTGCCGTTCAGCAGGTTGATGGTGACCGTGTGGGGGCCGGAGCCGAAATCGCCCTCGACATCGAAGATTTGCGTTTGCCCGGCGGCTTCGATCGCGGTTGCCGTCTCGGTATCCCCGATTTGGCTGCCATCGACGCTGACGGTGAATTGGGCATCGCCGAACAGGGCTTGCTCGCCGACGGTCAGCGCCAGCGTGTCGGGGCCAGACCCGAGCACGCTAGGGCCGGGGGCGGGATTGCCGATGGTCATCGTCTGGGTGGTGTCGCCCAGGAACACCAGGTCGGAACTGGCCGACGCCACGCCGTTCTGCGAGGCGCCGAGGACGTAGAGGTTGCGGTCCTCGCTGGGGGAGCCGCCGTAAGCGTCGTTGAGGAAGCTGACGCTGATGTCGTTGGTGCCGGGATTGAAGGTGCCGTTGAAGACGAATTGCTGTTGCTGACCGAGGCTGTTCTGCGCCGTGGTGGTGAACACGCCGCCGACCTGCTGGCCGTCGATGGCGACGGTGAATTGGGCGTCGCCCTGGTAGGCGTCCTCGCTGATCAGCAGCGTGATGGTGTCGGGGCCCGAACCAGTGACCACGGGCGCGGGGGAGGGCGACGGCGAGGCGGCGACCGGGGCGGGGGTGATGACTTGCTGCACGATCGGCGGTGCGGCGGGTGGGGCTGGCGGCTCCGACGCGCCGGGGAACGGGTCGATCTCGACGATGATCGGGTGGTCGCTGACGCCGATGGTGATCTCGTTGGTGTCGGTGTAGGTGGCGATGGGTGATGTGCCGATCAGCGGGTCGAACACCTCGATGGAGGCGGCGGCCTGGGCGAGGGTGATGGTGCTGAGGATGGTGGGTGCGGCCAATTGGCTGTCGGTCGCGTTGTCCCAGATCTCCGGTTCCTGCCAGACCGCGAGGTCGAACGAGCCGTCCGACTTCTGCAGCAGCAGTGAATAGCCGTAGGTCGGCAAGGTCTGGGCGACGCCGACGAGAATGCCGAACCCGAAATCCTGATCGAGCGCCGGGCCGTCGACGTTGCTGTTCAGGTTGGTGATGGAATAGGCCAGGGTGCCTGGCGTGAAGCTGGCGGCAGTGGCGCCCGGGTCGGCCAGGATGGTGGTGAGGTTATGCAGCGCGACGGCGGCTTCCTTTGGGGTGTCGTTGTAGGTGAAGATGCCGAAATTGTCTTCGTTGTCCGCCGCGTTGTCCTGCAGGTCGTAGAGCTCGTCGATGTAGACGGCGTTGGCGCCCTCGCGGATGAGATCGAGCAGGTTGTCGAGGTCGTATTTGGCCTGCACGTCGTCGCTGACGCCGGAGGACGAGCCATTGGCGAGCGGCACCGAAGCGGTTTCATAGCCGGTTTCGGTGACGGCGTAGGTCTCGCCGGGCGTGTCGCCGAGATTGATCGGTACGAACCATGAGTCCTCGAGGTTCGGCGGCAAGTTGCCGGAGTAGGTATGGGCGTTGCCCATTGTGACCGAGCTATCCTGATCGCCTTCCTGCGTGTTGGCGACGGGGGAGTAGGAGAGGATCGTGTAGCCCAAAAGCGGAATGCTGCTGAGCAACGGGTCGGCCGCGACGGTGGTGGAGAGGCTCGTCACGTAGGCGGCGGCGGTGGCCAGGTTGGTCGGATAAACCTCGTTGGGCCCCTCGATGGAGGCGATGCCGCCGGGATCGGCCTGCTCGAGCGTGTCGAAGATGGACGTGTAGCTGGAAACCGTCTGGCTGTCGGTGTTGATGATGAGGTCGAAGCGGATGCCCGCGGCCATCGCGGTTTCGACCTCGTCGGCATAGTACTGGCCGCCGCCGCCGTCGAAATCCATGTCGGCGCCGGCGCGGATCAGGCTGACCCCGAGATACTGCATGTCCGCGACGAGGTTGCCGTAGTTCTGGGAATACCCGGTGCCGAAGTTGTCCAGGTGAGTCGCCATGCCGATCTTGCCGATGAAGTCCGACGTGCTCATCGCTTGCACGGTCGAGATCGGCGGCGTGGAGGACGTGTTCGTGCCGCTCATGGGCTATTCTCCTTGTGGTCCATAGTGTCCAACGGCGAGCCGTCTGCTGGGGTGAAATGGCTTGGAAAATACCATCTTAGGCTAAGCCTAAGCCGTCCAGATATCGTGACAGGTCATCGCGAGCCTGGCGGCGTGGCGATTCGGTCGGATGGCACCCGGTTAGAGCCCTGGATTGCTTCGTCGCTGCGTTCCTCGAAGACGAGCCGACATATCTGCTCTCGATCTGCGTTATAGGATCGCACCTAAAATAAATATCCGGCAGGCCAAGCAGACCTGCCGGATAGGGTAATCTACGTCAAGTTAAAACGCGATGTCAGTGCGAGAAGGCGAAAGACTGCGAACCCGTGCTGTAAAGCGTGAGCGCGCTGTTGGCAATTGCCGTGCCGTCGATCGTGGCGCCACCGACATAGAGGTTGCGGTCGGTGCCATTACCGGGCGGGACTACGGATGCGTCGTTGAGGAAATCGACGCCGACATTGTGCGCGCCGCTGAAGTTGCCCATGATGTCGAAAACTTGGGACTGGCCGTTGCCGTGCAGCGCGGAGGCGGTTTGCACGCCGCCGATCTGCGTGCCGTCCACGCTCACGGTGAATTGGGCATTGCCGAGGTAGTAGTCCTCGGAGATGTTCAGCGCGAGCGTGTCCGGACCACTGCCGCCGATGGTGATCGGAGCAGGCGCCGCCGGGGTGGAGAAGTTGAAGCCGAAAGTGCCGTTGTTGCTCTCGGTCAGGTTGCCGCCGCTGATGGTCTGGCCATTGATCGTGGCGGTATTCACGAACAGCAGGCTGTTGCTGGCGTTGAGGTAGTCCACCGACACGGTGTTGCTGCCCTGGGCAAAAGTGCCCTGCAGGTCGATCTGCTTCTCTTGGCCGGTGAGATAGTTGGCGGTGACGGTCTGCACGCCGCCGACCTGGCTGCCGTCCACGCTGACGGTGAATTGGGCGCCCGCCGGTTCACCCCGCTCGGACATGAACAGGTCGAGGCTGTCGGGCCCGGCGCCGACAAAGGTTGGCCCCGACGTGGGCGAGCTAGGTTCGCCGAAGCTGAAGCCGAGCGTGCCGTTGTTGGGGAAGGTAAGATTGCTGTTGGCGACTGCGTTGCCGTCGATGGTGGCGCCGTCGACATAGAGCAGGCTGTTGCTGGCGTTGAGATAGTCGATCGAGACGGTGTTGTTGTTGCCGGCGAAGCTGCCCAGCACGTCCAGGGTCTGCGTCTGCCCCGCCAGGCTGTTGGCGGTCACGGTCTGCACGCCGCCGACCTGCTGGCCGTTGACGCTGATGGTGAACTGGGCGCCCGGCGAAGAGCGCTCTGCAAGGGTTAGGGCCAGCGTGTCCGGGCCATTGCCCAGCACCGTCGAGCCGGCAGTTGCCGCGGCTGCGGCGGCCTGCTCGGTGAAGCCGAAGCTTTGGCTGCCATTGTTGGAGAAGGTGAGGCTGCCGTTCGCCACCGCAGCGCCGTCGATGCTGCTGCTGTTGACGAAGAGCAGGCTGTTGCTGGCGTTGAGATAGTTAATCGTGACGGTGTGGCTGCCAGGGGCGAAGGTGCCTTCCACGTCGAACACCTGCGCCTGGCTGGCGAGCGCGTTGGCGTTGGTGGTCTGGACGCCGCCGATCTGGGTGCCATCGACGCTGACGGTGAATTGGGCTCCGTTCGGCGCCGAACGCTCCGACATGGACAGAGCGAGCGTGTCCGAGCCCGAGCCGATCACGACCGTGCTCGTGCTTCCCGGCGGGGTGGTGACCGGCGGGGTGGTGACCGGCGGGGTGGTGACCGGCGGAGTGGTGACCGGCGGAGTGGTGACCGGCGGAGTGGTGACCGGTACGGAGGGAGTTGAAGGGGCGGTGGACGTGGCCGCGGGCATGGCCTGCGGCACGGCCGTGCTCGGCTTCGTGAACGTGGCGCTGAGCGTGCCGCTGTTGGCGTAGACGAGTTCGGTGTTCGGCACGGCGGTGCCGTCGAGCGCGGCGGCCCAGACGATCAGCAGGCTGTTGTTCGAGTTGAGGTAATCGACCGCGACGGTGTGGTTGCCGGTGCCGAAGTTGCCGAGGAGATCGAATTCCTGTTCCTGGTTCTGGCTGGCGTCCGCCGTTGTGACCTGTATCCCGCCATAGGCTTGCCCGTCGATGGTGATGGTGAACGCGGCGCCGCCCGGCTGGCCGCGCTCGGCGACGAACAGGGCCAGCGTGTCCGAGCCGGAGCCGATCGTGACAGGGGCGGGGCCGCCGCCGCTTTGGCTGAAGTTCAGGTCGCCATCGCCGTTGTTGCTCAAGGCGAGTGTTGCGGCGGAGATGCCGACGCCGTTGATGGTGGCGCTGTCGAGAGAGAGCGTGCTGTTGGCGGCGTTCAGGTAGTCGATGGTGACGTAGTTGCTGCCGGCGGAGAAGGTGCCGGAGACGGCAAACTGCTGCACCTGGCTGGCGGCGCTGCTGGCGGTCACGGTCTGCACGCCGCCGATCTGCTGGCCGTCGACATCGATGGTGAATTGGGCGCCGGCCGGAGCGTTCAGCTCGGAGAGGAACAGATCGAGCGTGTTCGGTCCGGAGCCGACCGACACCGCCGCCGGGCCGGTGGTCTGCGTGAATGTCGAGTTGATGGTGCCGTCGTTGCTGAGCGTGCTGTAGCTGCCGGGCACGTAGGTGCCGTTGATGTCGACGCTATCGACCGAGAACACGCTGTTGCTGGCGTTGAGGTAGCTGACGACGATGGAGTTGGCGCCCTGGGCGAAGTCACCGTAGAAGGTGAATTGCTGCGCCTGGCCGTTGGCTGCATTGGCCGAGGTGGTCTGCACGCCGCCGACCTGCAGTCCGTCCACCGTGACGGTGAATTGCGCGCCGCCGGGCTGGCCGGTTTCGGCGACGAACAGCGTCAGCGCGTCCGGGCCGGAGCCGACGGTCTCCGCAACGGGAGAAGTGGACGCTGCGGCCGTGGTGCCGGCGGGGAACGGATCGACCTCGACGATGATCGGGTGGTCGAGGACCATGACCGTCACTGAACTCACATCGGTGTATGTCGCGATGGGGCTGGTGCCGAGCAGCGGGTCGAACACTTCCACCGATTCGGCGGTTTGCGCGAGCGTTATGGTGACCGGCGTGGCGGAGTCGGCGACAGGCGTGGCCGTGGTGTTGTCCCAGATCTCGGGCTCTTGCCAGACGGCGATGTCGAAGTCGCCGTTGGACTTCTCGAGCAGATAGGACGCGCCATAGACTGGCTGGCTGGCGATGTAGAGCGGGAAAATCCCGTATCCCTCGGCCGCTGCCGCTGCCGTGGTGTTCAGGGTGCTGTCGAGTCCGCTCACCGAATACGACAGCGTACCAGCGGTGAAGTTGCCCGAGTTGCCGCTGTTGAGAATGGTGGTGAGGTTGTGCAGCGCGACGGCGGATTCTTTCGGTGCGCCATTGGCGGTGAAGAACCCGAAATGGTCCTCGCTGCCCCTGGTGTCGGTCGGGTCGAGCGCCTGGTCCAGCAGCTCATAGACTTCGACCACGCTGGCGCCGTCGAGCAGCAGGTCGAAGATGTTGTCGAGCTGGTATTTCGCAACGACGGCGTCACTCAGGCCTGCGCCGGGCGTCGGGTTGTCGGGGTAGCCGGTCTCGGTGACGACGAAGGGATCGTTGGGAGCGTCGGCGATGTTCTGCAGGACATAGAAGCTGTCGTAGATTTGCGGCGGATAGTATGTCGAGTAGCTGTGAACGTTGCCGTATCCGGCGTCGGCTGACTGGTTGCCGAGATTGCTGATGACAGACGGGACCATCGAGCCGACGGAGAAGATGATGTCGCCGACGCCGGCGAGCAGCGGGTCGGCTTTCATGGCCGCGTAGAGCTGGTCCTGATAGGCCTCTGCTGTTGCCAGGTTCGCGGGTGCGACTTCGTTGGCGCCCGTGACGTAGGCGATGGAGCCGGGATAGAGCGTTTCGAACTGGTTCAGGTCGGCGATGGCGGTGGCGATTGGGGTCGTGTCCGCGACCGCCATGTCGAACCGGATGCCTTGCGCCATCTCGCTTTCGAGAATGTGCAGGTAGGTTAGGCCGCCGCCGCCGGTGAAGCTGAGGGTGTCGAGCGAGCCGCCGGCGAGATTGAGGCCGAGATACTGGTATTCCGCAACGAACTGGCTTTGCAGCGTGTAGTAGGAATCGTCGAAGTCGTTGTTGTGGGTGTCGACGCCTATGCTATCGATGAAGTTGAAGACGGTCTCAGCTTGGACGGGCGCAGGCGTCGTGCTTTGAGCGGTTTGCATTGATTCTTCCAGTCCGTATGATTGCGAGATCAAACCAAACTCTCTCACTCAGAGAGTGATCTATCGTCCACCTGAACAGACCAGATCTGGCCCGCGCCAGGCGAAATCACTGGGGCGCATCGCGGCACCCGAAACTCTGGCAGACGAGAAAGCTGCTTGCCGCCTGCCCGGCATGTTCACCCAAGGACCGCCGCTTTGGCTCACGAAGCTGTGAGTGGCGTTCTCATGGTCTCCTCTAAAGCGCCTGGATGCGGTGGGCAAGCGTTTACATCGCGATCTTCTCGTCTTTTATATTCAGACTTTGCCGTGATCGTTACGTTCTCCAACGTTATTACTAGTGGTTTGCAGCAGGCCGCACGCAGAAGAGCAGCCAGGTCAATCGACTAGCCACCCGCGCCGTGCCTGCCTATAACCTGGCGCATGATCGTCATAACGGGCGGCGCCGGCTTTATCGGCTCCAATCTCAATGCGGCACTCGCCATGTCCGGCTACGAGGTGGTGGTCGTCGACTGGCTCGGAAGCGACGGTAAATGGCGGAATTTGGCGGCTTATCCGCCTGCCGCGATCGTGCCGCCCGATCGGCTCGATGATTTTTTGGCAACAGCCCCATCGATCGAGATGATCTTTCATCTTGGTGCCATTAGTGAGACAATTGCCACGGATGGCGATCTCGTCTGGCGTACGAATGTGGAATTGTCGTTAAAACTATGGTCTTGGTGCGCCGCTCATAAGGTGCGACTGGCCTACGCGTCGTCAGCGGCCACGTATGGCGACGCCACTGTGGGATTCGATGACGATATTGATGCTCTGCATTGTCTCAGACCGCGGACATTGTATGGCTGGTCGAAACACGCTTTCGACCTTCGTGTCGCCGCACTGCTTGCCACCGGCGCGCCACGACCGCCGCAATGGGCCGGATTGAAATTCTTCAACGTCTATGGCCCGAACGAATACCACAAGGGCCACATGATATCGGTCGTGAAAGTAAAGTATGACGATATCAAGACAGGACAGTCTCCACGGCTGTTCCGTGCCACGCAGCCGGGCCTGGCGGATGGCCAGCAAATGCGCGATTTCATCTGGGTCGGCGATGTGGTCGACGTCATGCTGTGGCTGCTGCGGACCCCAGCGGTGAACGGCTTGTTCAACGTCGGCACGGGGCAAGCGCGATCGTATCTGGACCTCGCGTATGCGGTGTGCCGCGCCTGCAACGTTCCGGAGCACGTGGAATTCGTCGACATGCCCCAGCATTTGCGCGGTGGCTATCAATCCTTCACGCAGGCCCGTATCGACCGGCTGCGCGACGCCGGCTATGCGGGCCAGTTCACCGTGTTAGAAGAGGGCATACGGCGATACGTCGCCAACCATCTGGATACGCCGGACCGTTATCGTTGATCCCCGTTCTCCTGTTTCCCGACTTCGATCCCACGTTGGTGCAAGTGGGTCCGTTCGCGATCCGGTGGTATGCGCTTGCGTATATTTGTAGCCTGTTGCTCGGCTGGTGGGTTGCGCGCCGTTTGGTGCGCCGAGTCCCGGTCGTGGCAACGGCCGAGCAAACCGACGACTTCCTGACCTGGGCGGCGCTGGGCGTGGTGGTCGGCGGGCGCATGGGCTACGTGCTGTTCTATCAACCCGGGCATTTTCTCGATCACCCGCTGTCCATCTTCGCGCTGTGGCAGGGTGGCATGAGTTTTCACGGTGGGGCGCTCGGCGTCATCGTCGCTCTGGTGCTGTTCTGTCGGCAGCAGCGATTGAATTTGCTGGGGTTTGCCGACCGGATCGTGGTGGTGGTGCCGATCGGGTTGGGGCTGGGGCGCATCGCAAACTTCATCAATGGTGAACTCTGGGGCCGTCCGGCGCCGGCCTGGCTGCCATGGGCGAT
Source organism: Acetobacteraceae bacterium (assembly GCA_965198565.1). Taxonomy (GTDB): domain Bacteria; phylum Pseudomonadota; class Alphaproteobacteria; order Acetobacterales; family Acetobacteraceae; genus LMUY01. The sequence goes on from OZ240665.1 coordinate 1,541,332, forward strand.
GATCTTTCCCCGGGCGGGAGACATTCCTCGCCATCCAAGCCAGATCTATCAGGCGATCCTCGAGGGTTTAGTTTTGTTTATACTGTTGTGGGTGCTGGCGCGGCGGGAGACGGTGCGGGCGCGGTTCGGCCTGCTGTCGGGCGTGTTCCTCGCGGGCTATGCGGTGGCGCGCAGCGTGGGCGAGTTGTTCCGCGAGCCGGATGCGTTCCGCGGCTATCTGCTCGACGGGACGACGGAGGGCCAGTTGCTGTCGATCCCGATGCTGATTGCCGGGGCATGGCTGATCGCGCGGGCCCTGGCGCGGCCGCGTGTTCCTGCTTTGTAGCAGATGGAGCGGCTGGACGACTTCATGGCGCGGGCCAACGCGCGCTACTATGCCGAGCATGATCCGTTCGCCGATTTCACCACCTCGCCCGAGATCAGCCAGGCGTTCGGCGAGGTGCTGGGGGCCTGGGCGGCCGTGAGCTGGGAGGCGATGGGCCGGCCCGACCCCGTTGTGCTGGTGGAGGCGGGGCCGGGGCGCGGGACGTTGATGGCGGACGCGCTGCGGGCGGTGGCCAAGGTGGCGCCGGCGTTCCGGGCTGCAGTGCGGCTGCATCTGGTGGAGACCTCCGCCCGGCTGCGCGCCATCCAGGCGGAAAAGCTGCCCGGCGCCGTGTGGCATCACGGGTTGGAGACTGTGCCGCCGGGTCCATTCATCCTGCTCGCCAACGAGTTTCTGGACGCGCTGCCGATCCGGCAATTCCGCCGCGTCGCCGGGGGATGGCGCGAGCGCTTCGTCGCGCAAGGCGTCTGGGTGGAGCAGGCGGTTTCGCCGCCGAGCGGCCTGTTCGAGGGCGCGGCAAGAGAGGGTGACATACAAGAGTACTGTGACCCTGGATTGGCGGCGGCTTTGGGCGAGCGGTTGCGGGCGGCGCTGGGAGTGGCCCTGTTCCTGGATTACGGCCCGGCGGCCAGCGGCGCAGGAGATAGCCTGCAGGCGTTGCGCGGCGGCAAGCCGGCGGACCCGCTGGCCGATCCCGGGTCGGCGGACCTCACGGCGCATGTGGACTTTGCTGCCTTTGCGCGCGCGGCGGCGGTGCCGGCGTGGGGCCCGGTGCCGCAGGGCACGTTCCTGACCGCGCTGGGCCTGTTCGCCCGCATCGACCGGCTGGCGCGCACCCGGCCCTGGCGGGAGGCGGCGGCGATGGTGCAGGCGGGGCGGCGCCTGGCCGAGCCGGACCGGATGGGGGCGCTGTTCAAGGCGATGGCGCTGACCTCGCCGGGCTTGCCCGCTCCGGCCGGGTTCGAGGCATGACGCCGCATTTGCGGGCGGACGCACTGGCGGCGCCGCACGGGTTCTTCACCCGCGAGGGCGGTGTTTCCGCCGGGCCGTATGCCACGCTGAACGCCAGCCTGTCCGGCGGGGACGACCCGGCGGCGGTGGCGGAGAACCGGCGGCGGATTGCCGCGACGGTGGGTGTGGAGGTGCTGCTCGGGCTGTCGCAGGTGCATGGCGCCGAAGTGGTGCGGGTGACGCAGCCTTGGGCCGTCGGCGCCGGGCCGCGGGCGGACGCGATGGTGACGGACCGGCCCGGGATCGGGCTGGGCATCATCACGGCGGACTGCGCCCCGGTGCTGTTTGCTGCGCCGGGGATGGTGGGGGCGGCGCATGCGGGCTGGCGCGGTGCGCTGGCGGGCGTGCTGGAGGCGGTGGTGGCGGCGATGGGCGGGGCGGGGGTGCGGGCTGCGGTGGGGCCTTGCATCGGGCCGCAATCGTATGAAGTGGCGGCGGATTTGCGCGACGCCGTGCTGGCGCGGGACCCGGCGGACGTATGTTTTTTTGCGGGCGGCCGGCCGGGGCATTGGCTGTTCGACCTGCCGGGCTACTGCGCGGCCCGGCTGCGCGCGGCGGGGGCGGAGGTGACGGTGGTAGCGGCGGACACGCTGGCGGACGAGGCGCGGTTCTTCAGCCATCGGCGGCGGACGCTGGCCGGGGGTGGGGCGATCGGGCATCAGATGACGGTGATCGCGCTGCCACCCGATGACTCCCTCTCCCGCTGGCGGGAGAGGGTAGGGTGAGGGTGGCTGCCGCGATTCGACGACTGGTTTTTCGGTGGCGAAGGCCCCTCACCCCAGCCCTCTCCCGCAGGCGGGAGAGGGAGCTTTCCGCAGTGGGAGCGGCATTCGGCGGGTGCCTTCTCCTCGCCGGCTGTGGCGACCTGCCGCAGCCGTTCCGCGACCGCCCCGGCGCGACCGCGATGCGGCTGGCGCAACCGCCGCCGGCGCGGCTGGCCATCCCGCTGCCCACCCAGTCGCTGCTCACCGATGCGGCGGCACAAAGCTGGTCCCACGCGCTCGCGGACGCCCTGGTGGCGCAGGAGCTGCCCGTGACCGCCGCCGCACCCCGGCCAGGGGACTGGCGGCTGCTGCTGACCGCGGAAATCCAGGGCGACTCGGTCGTCCCCACCTACACCGTCACCGACCCGAAAGGCACGCCGCAAGGGTCCAGCCAGGGCGCCCCCGTGTCTCCGGCGGAGTGGGCAGCGGGGCAGCCGCAAACGCTGAAGGCGGCGGCCGACGAGGAGGCGCCGAAAGTCGTGGCGCTGCTCAGCGGCATCGAGGCGCGGCGGGAGATGAGCGACCCGCACAGCCTGCTCAACCGCCCTCCGGTGATCTATTTCACGGGCGTCACTGGCGCCCCCGGCGACGGCAACAGCTCGCTTGCGCACCAGATGACGCTGCACCTGCCGAACCAGGGCGACGTGGTGCAGGACACCGCCAAGGGCGCCGACTACACGCTGGCCGGGGAGATCAAGACCGCTCCCGGCGCCAACAACACCACCCGTGTCGAAATCCAATGGATCGTGAACGACGCCGCCGGCAACGAGCGCGGCCGGGTGGTGCAGATCAACGAAGTGCCGCCGCATTCCCTGGACAGCTATTGGGGCGACGTGGCGGTGACGGTCGCGACCGAGGCGGCGGGCGGGGTGGAGGAGGTAATCAACCAGGCCAGCGGGCGAGCCACCATGCCGGCTGCCGCGGCCGCCCTCGGCCCGGCCAAACCGCCCGCCGCAAAGCCCTCGCCAGGCGGATGACAAGCCCCACCGCCGTCACAGGCGGATGACAAGGTTATGACACGTTGCTAGAACCGGCGCGCCGCGGTCCGGGATTGGGCAAGACATGAAAATCGTCGCATGCAACAGCAACCGGCCCCTGGCGGAAGCGGTCGCCGCCAATCTGAGCATGCCGCTCACCACCGCCTCCATCCGCCGCTTCGCCGACATGGAGGTGTTCGTCGAAATCCACGAGAACGTGCGCGGCGAGGATGTCTTCGTAATCCAGTCCACCTCCTTCCCGGCGAACGACAACCTGATGGAATTGCTGATCACGCTGGACGCCCTGCGCCGTTCGAGCGCACGGCGGGTGACGGCGGTGATCCCGTATTTCGGCTATGCCCGGCAGGACCGCAAAACCGGCTCGCGCACGCCAATCAGCGCCAAGTTGGTGGCCAACCTCATCACCGAGGCGGGTGCCGACCGGGTGCTGACCATGGATTTGCACGCCGGCCAGATCCAGGGCTTCTTCGACATCCCGGTGGATAACCTCTACGCCGCTCCGCTGTTCACCGCCGACATCCGCGAGCGCTTCGTCGGCCGCGAGATCATGATCGTGTCGCCCGACGTGGGCGGCGTGTTGCGCGCGCGCAACCTGGCGTCGCGGCTGAGCTGCGACCTGGCGATCATCGACAAGCGGCGCGAGCGGGCCGGCGTGTCGGAGGTGATGAACATCATCGGCGACGTCGAGGGCTGCGACTGCATCCTGATCGACGACATCTGCGACTCCGGTGGCACCCTCTGCAACGCGGCGGCGGCGCTGATGGGCGATGGCGCCCGTTCCGTCAGCGTGTATGTGACGCACGGCGTGCTCTCCGGCGGCGCGGTGGCGCGGATTTCCGCCGCACCGATCCAGGTGATGACCATCACCGACAGCATCGAGCCGACCGAGGCGGTGGGCAGCGCGCCCAACCTGCGCATTTTCACCATCGCGCCCTTGCTGGCCGAGGCGATGCGGCGGATCAATGACGAGAGCAGCGTCAGTTCGTTGTTCGATTAGGGGGTTTGAGCCATGAAGCTGTTTTACTCTCCGGGCGCGTGCTCGCTCGGCATCCACGTGCTGCTCGAGGAACTCGGCAAGCCGTATGAGGCCGAGGTGGTCAACACGCGCGAGGGCATGCAGCACCAGCCGTACTATCTCGAGATTTCGCCGAAAGCCAAGGTGCCGGCGCTGCAGCGCGACGATGGCAGCGTGCTGACCGAATATGGCGCCATCGCCACCTGGCTCGCCCGCACGCACCCGGCGGCGCAGCTCATGCCGGCGGACGCCGAGGGCGAGGCGCGGGCGGTCGAGGCGATGGACTATGTCGTGGCCACCATCCACATGCAGGGCTTCACCCGCATCGCCCGGCCGATGAACTTCACCCCGAACGAGGCCGACAAGGAGGTGGTGCAGACGCGCGGCCGCGAGATCTTTGCCAAGGGGCTCGAGCTGCTGAACGCGGCGCTGGCGCAGCGGGACTGGATCGCCGGCAGCTACTCGGTGGCCGATACCGCGCTGTTCTACGTTGAGAATTGGTCCCCGCGGTCGGGCGTGGACCTGCCGGCGCATGTGGCGGCGCATTTTGCCCGCATGAAGACGCGCCCGGCGGTGCAGCGCGCCCTGGCGGCGGAGGACCTGCCGGCTTGAGCAGCCTGCCGGCGCAGGCGTTCTGGTTCCTGCGCCATGGCGAGACCGACTGGAACGCCGAGGGCCGCAGCCAGGGCCGCACGGATGTGCCGCTCAATGCGACGGGCGTGGCGCAGGCGCATGCCGCGGCGGGGCTGCTGCAAGGTCGCGGCATCGCCAGCATCGTGAGTTCGCCGCTGAGCCGGGCGCGGGACACGGCGGCCGTGGTCGCGGCCGCCGTGGGGCTGCCGGTGGCGGTGGTGACGGACCTGCAGGAGGTCTCGTTTGGCGTCTACGAAGGCCTCGCCATGGGGCCGGAGTGGTTCGACGCGTGGGTGGCGGGCGCGTTCACACCGGACGGCGCCGAGAGCTTTGCCGAACTGCGCACGCGCGCGGTGGGCGCGCTGACGGCCGCGCTGCAGCATGCGCCGCCGGTGCTGGTGGTGGCGCATGGAGCGCTGTTCCGCGCGTTGCGGGCGGAAATGGGGCTAATGCCGAATCTACGGCTGTCCAACGCAGTCCCGGTGTTTTGCCAGCCAGGGACGCCGTGGGAGCTGGCGGCGCTGGTGTGACTCGCTGAGCGTCTGAGTTTAGGCGTGTGCCGCCACGCTCACCCTGACCCTCTCCCGCCGGCGGGAGAGGGAGAGGAAAGAGCGGCTACGGCAGGATCAGCGTGCCTAGGCCGGTTTGCAGGAACATCTCGAGCAGGCAGGCGTGCGGCACCTTGCCGTCCATGATCACCGCGCCCTGCACCCCGGCGCGCACCGCGGCGACGCAGGTCTCTACCTTCGGGATCATGCCGCCGCTGATCACGCCCTGGCGGATCAGCCGCTCGATATCGGCCACCGAGAGCTCCGGCAGCAGGCGGCGCTCTGCGTCGAGCACGCCGGGCACGTCGGTGAGCATGAGCAGGCGCTTGGCTCCCAGGGCGCCGGCAATGGCCCCGGCAACGGTGTCGGCGTTGATGTTGTAGGTCTGGCCGTCCTCGCCGATGCCGACGGGGGCGACCACCGGGATGATGCCCGCGCCGGTGAGCGCGTGGATGACGCGCACGTCGATCTCGGCCGGCTCGCCGACATAGCCGAGGTCCAGCGCGCGCTCGATGTTGCTGTTCGGGTCCACCACGGTGCGGGAGAGCTTGCGGGCGCGGATCAGGCTGCCGTCCTTGCCGCAAATGCCCACTGCGAGGGCGCCGGCGCCGTTGATCAGCCCGGCGACGTGTTTGTTCACGCTGCCCGCCAACACCATTTCCACCACCTCGACCATGGCGGCGTCGGTGACGCGCAAGCCGTCGACGAAGGTGGACTGGATGGCCAGGCGCTTGAGCATGGCGTTGATCTGCGGCCCGCCGCCATGCACCACCACCGGGTTGACGCCCACTTGCTTGAGCAGCGCGATGTCCCGCCCGAAGCCGTGGGCCAGGTGTTCGTCGCCCATCGCATGGCCACCGTATTTCACCACGACGGTGGCCCCGGAGTAGCGCCGCATGTAGGGGAGGGCATGGGCCAGGATGCGCGCCTGTTCGGCGGCGTCGGCGGCGATGATCTCCTCGGCAGTGTCCATCCCGGTGGGTTCCTTATGGTCTCGGGGCAGGGTGGGGTGCGTCGGGCGGCGGGTCAACGGTTGGCTGCGATGTCTCCCTCTCCCCCTGGGAGAGGGCAGGGGTGAGGGATGGTCGCACGCGGCGGCGAGAGTGTGCCCGCAAGCCCCTCACCCCGACCCTCTCCCAGAGGGAGAGGGCACGAAAGGAGAGGGAGAGGGAGAGGGCAGCAGCGCGGCCAAGATGGCGCGGAGGGGCTCCATGCCCAATCCGGTCTCGCTGCTGGTGGTGGCGACGGCGGGGAAGGCGGCAGGGTGGGTGCGGGCGAGGGCCTCCACCTCGGTCTGCTTGGCCGCCAGCGCGCGCGGCTTCACGTCGTCGGCCTTGGTCAGCACGAGCTGGTAGGTGACGGCGGCGCGGTCCAGCAGCTCCATCGCGGCGAGGTCGGACGCCTTCACCTCGATGCGCGCGTCCAGCAGCAGCAGCACCCGGCGCAGCGTGGGGCGGCCGCGCAGGTATTGGAACATCAGGCCCTGCCAATCCTCCTTCACCGACTTGGCGGCTTGGGCATAGCCGTAGCCGGGCATGTCGACCAAGGTGAGCCGGCCGCCCAGGTCGAAGAAGTTGAGCTGGCGGGTGCGGCCCGGCGTGTTGGAGGCACGCGCCAGCGCCTTGTGCCCCACCAAGGCGTTGATCAGCGAGGACTTGCCCACGTTGGACCGCCCGGCGAAGGCGATCTCCACCTCCGCGGGCGGCGGCAACTGCTCGAGCTTCTGGGCGGCGTAGAAGAAGACGCAGGGTTGGGCGAATAGCAGCCGTCCCGCCTCGAGTGCGGCCTCGTCTAGCTCTTCGCCTTCACGCTGCGGGGCAAAGCCGTGGCCGTCGGCGTGCTCGCCATCCGGGTCCTGCGCATGATCAACCATTGCTGCGCCACCGTGAGAGTGTTGTTCCAGCTCCAATAAATCAGCAGCCCGGCTGGAAAGCGGCCCATCATAAACATGAAGATCAGCGGCATGAACTTGAACAGCTTGGCCTGCACCGGGTCCGGCGGCGGCGGGTTGAGCTGCTGCTGGAGATACATCGTGGCGCCCATGATCAGCGTCCAGGCCGAGAGGTGCAGGAATGGCGCGATGTGGGTCGGGTCGTAGGGCAGCAGGCCAAAAAGGTTGAACACGTTGGTCGGGTCGAGCGCCGAGAGGTCGTGAACCCAGCCGAAGAACGGCGCGTGGCGCATCTCGATGGTGACGAAGATCACCTTGTAGAGCGAGAAGAACACCGGGATTTGCACCACCATGGGCAGGCAGCCCGCCGCCGGGTTCACCTTCTCGGTCTTGTAGAGCGACATCATCTCGCTCTGCAGCTTGGTCGGATCGTCCTTGTAGCGCTCCCGCAGCGCGGTCATTTTCGGGCCGAGCAGCTTCATCTTGCTCATCGAGCGGTAGGACTTGTTAGCCAGCGGGAAGAACAGCGCCTTGGCGAACACGGTGAACACCATGATCGCCAGGCCGAAATTGCCCAGCAGGCCGTTCAGCCAATCCAGCGCGTAGAAGATCGGCTTGGTGAGGAACCAGAAATAGCCGAAATCCACTGCGTAGGAGAATAGCGGCACGTGCTGCTTGGTCTCGTAGTGCTCGAGCAGGTGCACTTCCTTGGCGCCAGTGTAGGCGCGCGAGGCGAGGCTGGCTTCGGCGCCAGGTGCGATGGTCTGCGGCGCCGTGGTGATGAAATCGGCGCCGTAGCGGGTGGGCCCGGTGGCGGACGGGCCATAGCGGAACGAGGCGGTCTCGGGCGTGTCCTGGCTCGGGATGGCCGCGGTCAGCCAGTATTTGTCGGTGATGCCGCCCCAGCCGCCGGTGGTCTGCGCGGTTTGCCCGATCCCGTCATGCTTCTCGGCGGCGGACTTGATGGTGGCGTAGCTCGGGTCGGTCAGGCGGCCGTCCAACACGCCGACCGGGCCTTCGTGCAGGATGTAGAATCCGGCGGTGACCGGCTGGTAGTCGCGCCGGACGCGCTCGAACGGGTGCAGCGCGACCGGCGTGGCGCCGGTGTTCTTCACCGACTGGGTGGCGCCGAACATGTAGTCGTCGTCGATCGTGTAGGTGATGCTGAACAGCAGCCCGGCGCCGTTGTCCCAGGTGAGGGTGAGCGGGGCGTCCTGCGTCAGCTCCTTGCCCGAGGCGGTCCAGATCGTTGTGTCGTCCGGCAGCTTCACGCCCGGAGTGTCGCTGGTCCAGCCGTATTGGATGTAGTTGGGCTCCGGGTCGGTTTGCGGCTCCAGGATGCGCACCAGGGGCGAGCTGGGGCTGACTTCCTCGTGGTAGTCGCGCAGCACCAGGTCATCGAGCAGGGCACCGCGCAGGTTGATGCTGCCGGTCACCTTGGGCGCGTTGATCGGCACCCGCGGCGTGTTCTTCGGCGGCGGCACGGCTTCGGGTTCGGTGCCGGCGTAGGACGGATTGGCCACCGTCTTGGCCGGCCCAGCCTGGCCATTATGGGCGACCTGCTCGCTTTGCGCCACCTGCTGCTGCTGCGGCTGCTTCGGCGTCTTGGGCATGACCAATTGGAAGGTGATGAGGATGGCGAGAGAGATCGCAATCGCCGTGATGAGTCGCTTCTGGTCCATGCTGGCGGCTAGCTCTCGCGCTCTGGGACGGGGTCGAAGCCACCCGCGTTCCATGGGTTGCAACGCAGGACCCGGCGAGCGGCCAACGCGGTGCCCCGGAGCGCGCCATGCACGCGCAGGGCTTCGGCCGCGTAGTCGCTACAGCCCGGATAGAAACGGCAATTGGCCCCCAACACGGGGCGGATCGTCCACTGGTAGGTGTGCACGCAGGCCTTGAGCGCCAAGGCTGCCGGGCCGACCCTACGCGTCTCTCCCACACTCATAGAACGCCGACCTTGATGAGGGCACGGCGCAGGTCGTCCATCAGCTCCGGGAAGCGGCGCGCGCGGGTGGCGTCGCGGCCGATCAGCACCAGGTCCACGCCCGCCACCGGGTGCTCGCGCAGCAGCAGGCGGGCGGCTTCCTTCAGGCGGCGGCGTGTGCGGTTGCGGATCACGGCATTACCCACCTTCTTCGTGACGGTGAAGCCCAGCCGCGGCGCCGCCCTATCCTCGCGTGCCCCGTCTTCCCGCTCCATCGCCTGCAGCACCAGCCCGTGGGTGGCGGCCTTGCGGCCTGATTTGGCGAGGCGAACGAAGTCCGCCCGCTGTTTGAGCCGCGCGGGCTGGGGGATGGGCGGCGATGGCGCCGCGCCGGGCGCCGTCACACGGGCTACGCCGAGAGCTTCTTGCGGCCGATCCGGCGGCGGTTGGCGATGACTTTGCGGCCACCAACGGTCGCCATCCGCGTGCGGAAGCCATGGCGCCGCTTGCGAACCAGCTTGGAAGGTTGATAGGTGCGCTTCACGGCGGCTCTCCAAATGGCAAATGGGGCGCTAACGCGGCCCCTCGTCAGGCGGCCGGATATAGGCGTGCTGGCCCGTTCCCGTCAATTCGGTGCGTGCGGACGCCTTTTCTCCAGGAGGTTCCAATGGCCCGCGCGGCCGAGACGTCGTCGCCTACCCGCCCGGTTCCCGTTGCGAGCTGGGTTGCCGCCAGTGGCCTCATCACCGGGTTCGCTGCCAGCCTCGGCTATGCGGCCGCTATCCTGGCCCACGTGCTGCCGCCGAGCTGGTCCGGCTGGGTTTGCCTCGCAGTGGCCGCCGCCGCCGTCGGCAGCGCAGGTGGCTTGGCCGCAGGGCGCCAGGCGCGCGCTTCGGCGGGCCTGATCGAAGGGTTTCGCACCCGGGCCGAGCTGGTGCCGGCGCTCGAGGAACAGGCGGCAGAGCGCCGGGCCAAGCTGCGCCAGATCCGCCACGACATCCGCGGGGCGCTGTCGCCCGCCTTGCTCGCCATCGACCGCCTGCAGGCGAGTTCCGACCCGGCGATCCGGCGCTCGGCCGAGATCGTGGTGCGTTCGGTGGACCGGGCCATCGCCCTGTTGGCGGAGAGTCCGGATGCGGCGGATTAGTCCTCGCGGCGGTCCTTGAACTCCACGTCGCGATGGACGTGCACGCTCATCAGGATGCCGAAGCCGAACATCACGGTGAGCGAGGCCGAGCCGCCGTAGGACACCAGCGGCAGCGGCACGCCGCCGACCGGGATGGCGCCCATCACCATGGCCACGTTCACCGCGACGTAGAGGAAGAAATTGGTGGCGATGCCGAGCGCCACCAGCCGGCCGAACTGGTGACGGCAGCGCAGGGCGATGGCCATCGCGCCCATCACGATGCAGGCCAGCAACGCCAGCAGAGCCAGGGAGCCCACGAAGCCGAACTCTTCCGCCATCATGGTGAAGATGAAGTCGGTCTGCTTCTCGGGCAGGAAGTTCAGGTGCGCCTGGGTCCCCTGCAGGAAGCCCTTGCCCCACATGCCGCCCGAGCCGAGCGCGATCTTGGACTGCTGGATGTTGTAGCCGGCGCCGAGCGGGTCGCTGGCCGGGTTCAGGAAGGTCTCGATGCGGGCGCGCTGATAGTCGTGCAAGTAGCCGAACGCGACCCGGGCGGCGAACGGGATCGGCAGCACGACGAGGGCGATCTTCCACCATCGCACCCCCGCCGCCAGGAATATCGCGGCGCCCACGAGCCCGGTGATCACCGCCGTGCCGAGGTTGGGCTCCTTCAGGATCAGCCCGACCGGCAGCAGCACGGCGAGGATGGGCGGGATGAGGAACAGCGGGTTGCCGATGCGCTCCCAGCTCGCGCGGTGGAACCAGGAGGCGAGCGCCAGCACGAGGGCGATCTTCATCAGTTCGGAGGGCTGGAGCTGCAGGCTGCCGATCTCGATCCAGCGCTGGGCGCCTTTGCCGGTATGGCCAAAGCGCAGCACCAGCAACAGCAGCCCGGCGGAGAAGGCATAGAGCGGCCAGGCGAGGCGGGCGATGAAGCGGATGTCCACCATGGCCAGGCAAAGCATCATGACCAGGCCGAAGGCGAAGCGGATGGCCTGTTTGGAGGCATAGGGTTCGGGCGAGCCGCCGGCCGCGGAGTAGAGCGCGACGTAACCGACCCCGGCGAGGGCACAGATGAGCAGGACGTAGAGCCAGGAGATCTGGAATAGCTTGGTGGTGAGCCCAAAGGAAGGCTCGGCCCGGATCAGGCGGCGCTCGTTGATCATGGGGCCACCGACGGGAACTCTAAAAGCCCTCTCCCGCTGGCGGGAGAGGGTTGGGTGAGGGTGGGCGCGCGGCAGGATCGGCGACTGGCGGCCACCCTCACCCCGGCCCTCTCCCGCCAGCGGGAGAGGGAGTTTACCGGCCGTCTCATCAAGCTCACGTCCGATCGGCCAGTTTTTGGCCTTGCGGCTCGACGCGGTTGACCGGGTCGCGGGTCAGCACGTCGGCCATGATGTCGCGCGCCAAGGGAGCTGCCGCGGCCGCGCCGGCGTTGCCGTGCTCCACCACCAGGCTCACCGCGTAACGCGGCGCATCGTAGGGCGCGAAACACACGAACAGCGCGTGCGGGCGGTACTCCCAGGGCAGGTTCTCGGACTTGAAGTTGCCATGCTCGCGCAACTCTCGCGACACGTGGCGCACCTGGCTAGAGCCGGTCTTGCCCGCCAATTGCACGCCGGGCATGTTCAGGCGGGCGAGCGGGGCGGTGCCGCCGGGCTCGTTCACCACGGCATACATGCCCTCGCGGCAAAGCTGCAGGTGGCGTTCGGACAGGTTCATGCTGGGCCAGTCGGTCGGCGCCTGGCCGGGCTGGGCCACGCTGTTGATCAGGCGAGTGAGATGCGGCTGCACCGCGCGCCCAGTCGCCACGCGGGAGACGTAGGTGCACAGGGCAAGCGGCGTCACCTCGACATAGCCCTGGCCGATGCCGCAGTTCACCGTGTCGCCGATGCCCCAGGGGTGTCCCTGCGCCATGCGCCACTCGCGGGTGGGCATGAGGCCTTTGCGGGCGCCGGGCAGCTCGATGTCCAGGTCCACGCCGATGCCGAAGCGGTTGGCCATGGCGGCGACCCGGTCGATGCCGCAGCGCCGGGCCAGTTCGAAGAAGAACACGTCGCAGGAGTTCTTCAAGCCGCCGCGCACGTCCAGTGAGCCGTGGCCGTTCTTGCTCCAGCAGTGAAAGCGCGTGTCGCCGACGTCGAGGTAGCCGGGGCAGAAAATGCGGTCGCTGGGTCCGATCACGTGGCCGTCGAGCCCGGCCATCGCCACCGCCATCTTGAAGGTGGACCCGGGCGGGTAGACGCCGGCGGTGGCCTTGTTGATCAGCGGGGCGCGGCGGTTCTCGGTCCATTCCACCCATTGCGCCTGCGACACGCCGGAGTTGAACAGGCTGGGATCGAACGAGGGGGTGGTGGTCATCGCCAGCACCTCGCCGTTGCGGCAGTCCATCACCACGGCCGAGGCGCTGAGGTCGTCGAGGCGGCCGAGCACGGTCTTTTGCAGCTCGTAGTCGATGGTTAGGCCGATGTCCTGGCCCGGCGTGCCCTCCTGGCGGTCCAGCTCGCGGATCACCCGGCCGACCGCGTTGACCTCCATCTGCACGTCCCCGGCGCGGCCGCGCAGGCGCAGGTCGTGGTATTTCTCGATGCCGGCGCGGCCGATGCGGATGCCGGGCAGCGCCAGCATGGGGTCGTCACCCATGTCGGCCTCCGACGGCGGGGCGACGTAGCCCACCACATGGGCGAGGTCGGGGCCCTCGGGGTAGAGCCGCGAGGTGCCGACGTCGACCAGGATGCCGGGCAGGTCGGGCGCGTTCACCTCGATGCGGGCCATGTCGTCCCAGGACAGGAACTCGCGCACCACCAGCGGGATGAAGCGGCGGCGATGGTGCATCTCTCGGTCGATGCGGGCGCGCTCGTGGTCGGCGAGAGGCAGCACGCGGCTGAACGCGTCCAGGGTGGCGGAGACGTCGTTGGTCTCCTCCACCATCAGCAGCGCGCGCCAGTTTAGCTTGTTGCCGGCGACGACGGTGCCGAAGCGGTCGAGCACGTGGCCGCGGGGCGGGGCGATCAGGCGGGAGCTGATGCGGTTGCTCTCGGCCAGCGTCTCGTAGCGCGCGCCCTCCACCACCTGCACCTGGTAGAGCCGGCTAGCGAGCACGCCGAGCACGCCCAATTGCCCGGCGCCGAGCAGCAGGGCGCGGCGGGTGAACACGCCGGTGGTCTTGCTCTCTTTCTTCATGCCCCAGCTTTCTTCATGCCCCGGCCTCCCTCATGCCTGGTTGGGGTCCGCTAGGCCGCGGTGGGCGCGGATGAACAGGGTGGCGAGCAGCGGATAGATGCCCGCCGAGAGCGCCCACTCGAACAAGGCGGGCGCCGGCGAGAACAGCCGCACCGTCAGCCCGCAGGTGAGCGCCCATTGCAGCAAGGAGGCGCCGGCCGCCACGCCGACGAAGGCGAACCACACGATGAGGAAGCCTTGGCGCACCAGCACGCGCCGCCAGCGCACCGCCAGGCCGTGCACGATCAGCAGCACCAGCACCGAGACGCCGATCGGCGACAGGCCCAGCAGGTCCGCCAGCAGCCCCACGGCGAACACCACGGCGGGCGGCATGGAGGCGGGGCGGAACAGCGACCAGAAGAACACGCAGGCGACCGCCGCCGCCGGCTGCCACTCCGCCTGGCCGGGCACGCCGAGCGGGAACGAGGTGGCCAGCAGGATCAGCGCCGTGCAGGCGGCAGGGAAGGCGGCGCGCGAGGCGGCGTCCAGTTGGCGCCACAGCGTGGGGCGGGGGCGAATGCCGGGGGTCTTGTCCATCAGTGCCTCCGGTCTGCCATCTGGCGGGCCGGGGCTTCCGGCGGCTGAATACCGGTCATCCCGTAGTCGAAGATGCGCACGACTTCCAGCCGGTCGAGCCGCGCAAACGGCTCCACCTCGGGCACGTTGTTGCTCGTGTAGTGCACCAGGCCGACCGGGAGCCCGGCGGGGAAGGCGTTGGCCTCGGCCGACGTCACCACGCGCTCGCCTTCCAGCGGCATGGTGCCCTCCGGCCAGAACATCAATCGCGGGCGCGGGTTGTTGGTGCCGACCAGCAGGGCGCGGCCGTGGCTGCCCTCGAGCGTCACCGGGATGCGGCTGTTGATGTCGGTGATCAGCAGCACGCGGGCGCTGCGCATGCCCACCTCGGTGACGCGCCCGACCAGGCCGCGGCCGTCCAGTGCGATCTGCCCCTTGGTGACGGCGTGGTTCGGCCCGGTGGAGAGCAGCACCGCCCGCGCGTAGACGCCGCCGGCATCGGCCACCACCCGGGCGGTGACGTAGGAGGGCGCCGGGTCGGGGATCCAGTTGAGGTTGGCCTTGAGCGCCGCGTTCTCGGAGTCCAGCGCCATGGCGACTTCCTGCCAGCGCCGCAAGCGTTCGTTCTCCTCGCGCAACCGTTCGTTGTCTTGGCGCAAGGCCAGCAGATCCTGCCCGTCGGCCAGCATGCTGTGCATGGTGGCGATCGGCGCGGAGGCCAGGCTGAAGATCGGCGCCAAGGCGTCGGCCAGCGCCATGCGCATCCGCCCGGCCAGCACCGCGTCCGCCTTGCCGAGCAGCAGCACCCCGAACGCGGCCACGATCAGCACGGGCAGCGTCAGCCGGGACAGCGCCTGGCGGACCGGGATGGACAGCCGGATCACGGGGTGGACGGGTCCTTAATACATGGATGTGAGCACATTACGCAGCCGCTTCATCTCTTCAAGCGCGCGGCCGGTTCCCAGCGCGACACAGGATAGCGGCTCTTCGGCGACGACGACAGGCAGCCCGGTCGCCTCGCGCAACACCTGGTCGAGGCGGTAGAGCAGGGCGCCGCCGCCGGTCAGCACGATGCCCTTGTCGACGATGTCGGCGGCGAGTTCCGGCGGCGTGTTCTCGAGTGCCACCTTGACCGCCTCGACGATGGCGCTGACCGGCTCGGCCAGGCTTTCGGCAATCTGGCGCTGGCTCACCATCACCTCGCGCGGCACGCCGTTCATCAGGTCGCGGCCTTTGACCTCGCGGTATGGGCCTTCTTCCTGGTAGTCGGGCGGGCAGGCGGCGCCGATGTCGATCTTGATGCGTTCGGACGAGCTCTCGCCGATCAGCAGGTTGTGGTTGCGGCGGATGTAGCTGACGATCGCCTCGTCCATCTTGTCCCCGCCGGTGCGCACGCTGCGGCTGTAGACGATGCCACCGAGCGAGATCACCGCGACCTCGGTGGTGCCGCCGCCAACATCGACGATCATGGAGCCGGACGGTTCCGTCACCGGCAGCCCGGCGCCGATTGCGGCGGCCATCGGCTCCTCGATCAGCATGACCTTGCGCGCGCCGGCGCTCTCCGCGCTCTCCTGGATGGCCCGGCGTTCCACGGCGGTGGAGCCGGACGGCACGCACACGATGATCAGCGGCGAGGAAAAGCCGCGGCGGGCGTGCACCTTGCGGATGAAGTGCTTGATCATCTCCTCCGCCACCTCGAAGTCGGCGATCACCCCGTCGCGCAACGGGCGGATGGCGGAGATGTTGCCGGGGGTGCGGCCGAGCATCTGCTTGGCCTCTTCGCCCACCGCCAGCACCTGCTTCTTGCCGCGCACGTCGGCGATGGCGACCACGGAAGGCTCGGCAAGCACGATGCCGCGGCCCTTCACATACACAAGCGTGTTGGCCGTGCCGAGGTCGATGGCCATGTCGGCAGACATGAACCCGAACAATCGTCCAAGCATCGGCGGGACACTTCCAGGAAGGGGGGTAGGGTGGAGGCGAGGGCTTAGCCCCCTCCCCCCTAAGGGGCAAGCCCGGGGAAAGAGACAAGGAAGTTGAGGCTGCGGCAAAACCGTTCCGCTTGGTTGCGCGTTATAGCTGGTCGATCGAACACGGCCAGGATGGCCAGCAACCAGGAGCGACTTTGATGACCTATCGCAAACTTCTTCCCGTTGCGGCCCTATCGCTTGCCCTTGGGCTTGGCGCCTGCACCGACCCCTATGACCCTGGCCAGCGCGCCATCGGTGGCGGCGTGATCGGCGGGCTCGGCGGCGCTGGCATTGGCGCAGTGGCTGGCGGCGGCAAGGGTGCGTTGATCGGCGGCCTGGCTGGCACCGCGCTCGGCGCTGGCGCTGGCGCCGCCACCACCCCGCAGCGTCCTGGGTATTAAGCGCTTACAACTCTAAAGCCCTCTCCCTTTGGGAGAGGGTAGGGTGAGGGGACCACGCCCTTGTAGGGCCTGTAGGATCAAGCTCCCGACCGCAGCAACTGCAACATTGGCTATGAACGCCAAAACGCCGACATAAACCGTATAAGTGTGCCCATCGATCGTCATCGCATGCAGCGGCTTCAGCCCATCGCTCCAACACACCAGCGTCCCCCCGCCGAAGCCCACCACCCAGCCCGCGAGTAGAGCCGGCCCGCGGAACCAGCGCGTGAACAGCCCGAACACGACGGACGGGAACGTTTGCAAAATCCACAGGCCGCCGAGCAGTTGCAGGTTCAGCGCGATCGAGTTGTCCAGGAACAGGATGAAGCCGAGTGCGCCCAGCTTCACCACCAGGGACGTGGTTCGGGCCACGGCCGCTTCGCCGGCGGGTGAAATCGCCGGGTCGATGTAGGCCTTCCAGAAGTTGCGGGTGAACAGGTTGGCCGCGCCGATGGACATCACCGCGGCCGGCACCAGCGCGCCTATGGCCACCGCGGCAAACGCGAAGCCGGCAAACCAGCCGGGGAACACTGCCTTGAACAGCGCCGGCACCACCTCGTTCGCCGTGGCCGGCTTAACCCCCGCGGCGTAGGCCATGTAGCCCAGCAGCGCGATCAGCCCGAGCAGCAGCGTGTAGGCCGGGAGCAGCACCGCGTTCTTGCGAATGGTATCGCCGCTTTTGGAGGCGAAGATGCCGGTGAGCGTGTGCGGATACATGAACGCCGCCAGCGCAGAGCCGAGCGCCAGGCTGGCATAGGCCCAATACTGACCCGGCACCAACAACGTCCCGCCCACGCCCTTGGCCTTGAACCCGGCTTCCGCCGCCGCGAACACCGCGCCGTAGCCGCCCAGCCGCATCGGGATGATCGCCACGGCTGCGATCACCACGACGTAGATCATGATGTCCTTGACGAAGGCGATCAGCGCCGGCGCGCGCAGCCCTGCCGAGTAGGTGTAGAGCGCCAGGATGGCGAAGGCGACGATGAGCGGGATTTCGCCGGTCAGCCCGAGCGCCTTGATCACCACCTCCATGCCGATCAGTTGCAGGGCGATGTAGGGCATGGTCGCCAGCACGCCGGAGAGGGCGACGGCGAGTTCGAGCGGGCGGGAGCCGTATTGCGCGTGCACCACGTCGGCCGCCGTCACGTGCCCGGCGCGGGCGGCGACGGCCCAGAGCCGCGGCATGATCAGGAATACGATGGGGTAGACCAGGATGGTGTAGGGCAGGGCGAAGAACCCGTAGGCGCCGGCCGCGTAGACCAGCGCGGGCACGGCGATGACGGTGTAGGCGGTGTAGAAGTCGCCGCCGACCAGGAACCAGGTGATCCAGGTGCCGAACTGGCGCCCGCCGAGGCCCCATTCGTCGATATGGGCAAGGGTGGCCGGCTTGCGCCAGCGCGCGGCGATGAAGCCGAGCACGGTGACGAGGGCGAAGAAGAAGGCGAAGACAGCGAGCGCCGGCCAGTCGATATTGGCGGCGATCATGCGTCCTCTCCGCCCCGCTTGGTGCTGCGGTAGACGATGTAGGTCAGAAGCGAGCTGATCGGCACCCAGACGAGTTGGTACCAGTAGAAGAACGGGAAGCCGAACAGGCTCGGTTCGGCGTGGTTGTAGAACGGCAGCCAAAGCAGGCCGATGAAGGGGATCAGCAACAGGATGGCCACGGATGTTCCCCTGGTTTTGGTTAGTTCGCCAGGTTGTTACGGCGAGAGGGCGGAGTGGGCAAGCCTGCGCGTGCGTTCGAACACACCAAAGCTCGTCAGGCTCATATGCTCTCCGGTAAACCGGCAAATGGATCGTGCGCTGTTATTCCAAGCGGAGCG
Source organism: Acetobacteraceae bacterium (assembly GCA_965198565.1). Taxonomy (GTDB): domain Bacteria; phylum Pseudomonadota; class Alphaproteobacteria; order Acetobacterales; family Acetobacteraceae; genus LMUY01. Next base: position 1,559,538 of record OZ240665.1, read on the forward strand.
AAGTGCCGCAGATTGCGTGTCAGAATTCGATAGTGATGGACACTGGCGGTCGCGGCGATGGCCAGGTCGGCCAGCCCTGGATCATGTCCCTTACTTCGTGCGATATCCGCCAATACACCGATCTGGCGGGCAGTCGGCATATCGATTGGAAGAATGCGCTCACCATACAGGTGAAGCACCGTGTCCAGCCAATCGGTCAATCGCTTGGCTTTCGCATCAGCGCCAATGCGGCGGCTGCGGGCGATGCCGTCTTCCACCTCGGCAACAGTGATCACCGATAGATAGAGGCTATCGCTATTTCGCTCCATCCACTCGTGCAGAAGTCGTTGCGGGACGGCCTTCGTGGGAGCACCTGCCGAGAGGACGTTCGTGTCGACGAGGTACAAAGCTTACAGGTCGCCCTCACGCAGGCCACCCGCGCGCCCGGGTCGGTCGTCCAATTCCAACCGTGCTTCCATCAGCAACCGGCCGAACGAGGGGACCTGCGAGAGGCGTTGCCATTCCTCAAAGCTAAGGATGACCGCCTCGCGCCGGCCATGGCGCGTGATGATGGATGGTTCGCCCTGCCGCGCCTGATCGACGACGGCCGACAGCGTGGCCTTGGCATCCCGAAGCTGGATCTCGCGCATCGCCCACCTATATGACTACAGTGGTCACTGTCTACGGGAGTGTGGAACGAGCGGCAAGCGCCTGATCGCCTCCGAAATCAGCGGCGGGATGAACTGGGCGCCCAGTCGCGCGTCGCTGCCATTGCCGAGAGCGGAGGAGTTGAAGCTATGCTGACCAGGACCGCGATCTACGAGGGCGCGCTCGAACCGGGTACCGACGAGGACGGGTTCTTCGTGGCGGTGCGCGAAAAGCTGGAGCCGATCTGGCGCAGCTTCCCCGAGGTGTTGGACGTGCGGGTGCAGCGGGTGCGGGACCTGGACCCCGGCGCGATCCCGGTTGTCATGATCCTGGAGATGGACTTCGCCGATCGCGCCAGCCTGGACCGGTCGCTCGCCTCGGACATCAAGGAACGGTCCCACGCCCTGACGCTGGAGGTATTGCAACCGTTCACGGGCCGCTTCTTCCACCTTGTCGCGGAGGCGCATTCGGTAGCGGGCTGAGTAGGCCGGGAGCCGTTCCGAGAGTTAACCGGCCGATCCCGAAGGGTGCAATGCGCTTTGGCATTGCACCATCAGGACGCCGCGACTCACGCAAGACGCCATACTCTGCCCAAGCAACGCCGTCGAGGCATCACTGGTCGTCCCGATAGACGTGGTGCATTGCCCAAGCGCATTGCGTTGGGGTGGACGGCCCCGCGGCATCGAGTGCCAAAGTTCGCTGTCAGCTGAACAGGGGGCCGTCCATGGAGCAGATTAAGCGCGTTGGTGTCGATACGTCCAAGCACATCTTCACTGTGCACGGGGTGGACGAGAAGGATCGGCCGGTGCTGCGGCGCAATCTGCGGCGAGGCACTTCCTCGAGGTGTTCGCCAAGCTGCCGCCGACAAAGGTGGCACTCGAAGCTTGCGGGGCGTCCTATCATTGGGGCCGCGCACTGCAGGCGCTCGGCCACGAGGTGGCTTTGATCCCGCCGCAATACGTCAAGCCATTCGTCAAGCGCAGCAAGAACGACCGCAACGATGCCGAGGCGATCAGCGAAGCGGCGGCGCGGCCGGGCATGGCGCAGGTGCCGGTGAAATCCGCCGAGCAGCAGGCCGCCGCGATGTTGCTGTCGGTTCGAGAACTGCTGAGCCGCCAACGCACGCAGTTGGTCAACGCCTTGCGCGGCCACGCCGCCGAGTTCGGCCTGGTCGCCGCCAAAGGGGACAAGGGCCTGGCAGAGCTGATCGCGGCCGCGCAGGGGAGCTTGCCGAAACCAGCCATCGAAGCGCTCGCGCTGCTCAGCCGTCAGATCGGCCAAGTCGAGGCGGAACTGGCGCAGGCCGACGCGAAGCTGCAGGCACAGCACCGGGCGCTCCCAGCAAGCCGCCTGCTCGAGACGATCCCGGGTGTGGGCTGGATGACCGCGTTGACGCTGACATTGAGGGTCGACGCCTCTCAATTCGAATCCGGGCGACACCTCGCAGCATGGATCGGGCTCGTGCCGCGGGAGAACTCAACCGGCGGCAAACAGAGGCTCGGTGGCATCAGTCGGGCGGGCGACGAGCGCCTCCGCAGCCTGCTGGTGCTCGGCGCCACGGCGGTGATCCAACATGCCAAGCCGGGCACGAGTTCGCCATGGCTACTGTCCTTGCTGGCGCGCAAGCCCCGCAAGCTCGCGGCGGTGGCCCTGGCCAACAAGATAGCCCGCACTGCGTGGGCTATGATGACGAGCGGGGAGAAGTATCGGCAGCCCAACGCTGCCTGACCCGCTCGTCGTGCCGCTGGTTTAAGGGCTAACGGAGAAAGATGCTGATCGGTCGGACCGACGATCCACAGAACCCGTGTAGGGTGCCGGCCTGCGAGGCCGACATTGCGTTTGGGTGTGGATCGCGGAACCCATCTGGGCCAGCGGCCGTGTGCCGCGCAAAACAGGCCGGACACACGCACGCTACCGAACCAGATCAGTTTTCTTCCACCGCATCCCTTGCACCAAAAGGGCCGTCCACACATACCCTACGCTTGCTGGCGGCCGGAACTGGCCGAAAGCGAAATGGCCGTTTTTGAGCGAGATAGGCGGACAAGCAGACGTTGCACCTAAAAAGACGCGGACGTGTAGGGTGGGACGCGCTTTGGCGTCCCACCTGGTTGGCGGCGTGTTGGTGGGACACCAAGGCGCATTGCACCCCACGGCTTGCTGTCGCGGCGTGGAGACGTCCGCCGAGCCGGCTTGCTCTGGATCAGGCCCAGGCTCAGTGTCGGAATTTTATTCATCGTCTTAGTTAACAGCATATGTTGGCCGCCTTGGGAGAATGCATGCCGAAGCCCTTTGACATACTGAGCGAACTCGGCAAGTTCAGTGCTGAGCGGAAGATTTCGCTTCGCGATCCCACGTCAGCAAGCGCGTTCGCAGCTCATGTCACTCACGAAGTCGACCGCGCCTTGGCCGATCCGGCACTTCTCCAAGGACAACGGGCGGAGTCTATGTTTGAGGCTTTGCTTGTCAGCCTCGGCGAGTTCCGCCTGCTAAAACGAGAGGATGGGGGTCAGGTCTTCCCCGCTGATCGCTATGTCGCGCCCGATTTCCGTATTGTGCTGAACGACTATACGCAGTGGCTGATTGAGGTCAAAAACGTCTACGAGCCGGACCCGTTTGCGCAATCGCGCACCCTTCTGAACCCGGATTACTTCGGCAAGCTGGCCGCCTATGCCGCAGCAACTGATGGCGAATTGAAGCTGGCGGTCTTCTGGGCGCGGTGGTCGGTTTGGACAGTAGTGTCGCCTGAGAAGCTCCTAGACGCAGCCGGCGGTCTCACGCTCGACATGATGACGGCGATCAGGGTCAACGAGCTGGCCATCCTGGGCGACAGGACCATCGGTACGAGGGCGCCACTAAGGCTCCGACTCATCGCTGACACAGATCGCACTGGTCCCATCGGCCCGGACGGTCAGGTAAAGGTTGTGATTGGTGGCTTACAAATCTTCTCTGAAGATCGCGAGTTGCTAGACCAAATCGAGCGAGAAATCGCATGGACGCTCATACAACATGGCCAGTGGAAGGAGCAGGAACCGGCTCCGATCATTGAGGGTGATCAGTTGTTGGCCATCGAATATCAATATTCGCCCGTAGAACCGAGCGATCAGGGATTCGACATGGTCGGGAGCCTCAGCCGTATGTTCGCGCGGTATTACGCTCACCACACTCTCGAGAACCGCGACGTGGTGCAGTTGAGGGCACCGCTGCAGCCGAGATGGTTCGCCCCGCTTATAAGTTCCGATTATCAGAGCAAAGCGCTCCCCCTGTGGCGTTTCACGCTTCAACCAAACTATGGCCCTTTTGAACAGGTGAAGAACGTTTGAACACGCGGCATGCATCGTCCATGCGCGAGGCGAGACCTTTAGCCGACGCGTGTAGCCTCGCCGGAGGAGCGCGACAGGGCACGGGCTCGACCGGCGGTTGCCGACCTCGTGAAAGCTTCGGGCAACGCCCGGAGCCTATGTGAGGAACGACCGCTCGCTGGGCTAAGATTTAGACACCGCAACGTCCGCAACTAGGCGCAAACCAGCCGCTGCCGTTTACAAAAGTAGCAACTCATACCAGCGGCCTTAAGTTTTGACCTGTGCCCAATCGCGTCTGCCGATTGAGTGGATTACGTCTGGTGTGGCGATGAGCTTGTTCCAGGCGTTGCAGCAGGCGTCCAGAACGGCGCTGTAGGTGTCCCAGACCTGATGTGCGAATGCGTTAGCGCGGAGATACTCCCAGATGAGTTCGACCGGGTTCAGCTCGGGCGCGTAGGGCGGCAGGATCAGCAGTGCGATATTGGCTGGCACGATCAACTTTGGCGAGCGGTGCCAGCCGGCACCGTCGATCACCAGCAAGGCGATGGCGCCAGCGCTCACGCACACACTGACTTCGGCGAGATACTTGTTCATAACGTCAACGTTGACGGTTGGCATGACCAAGGCAGCGCCGGTGCCGCGCGCCGGGCAAATGGCGCCAAACACATAGGCCCAATTAAAGCGACGGTCGCATAACGCGCGCGGGCGGCTGCCCCGCTTGGCCCAGATGCGGGCTAATGTTCCCTGTTGGCCAATTCTTGCTTCGTCGCCGAACCAGACTTCGACCGCGCGGCTGGCGGCGCGTTCGCCCAACGCCGCTGCCGCGAGCTCGGCAAAGTTTTTTTAAAAGTCTCCTGCGCCGCCAAATCGGTTTGCGGGTGCAATGGCCGCACCGACAGGCGACGGTAGCCGAGTTCGCCGAGCAGCTTGCCCACGCTGCGTTCGTGCAAATAGACGGCAAAGTTCGCGGCAATCCGGTCGCGCAGATCGACCCGCCGGAAGCGCACAACGCCATCCGTCGCCAGGTCCGCGCCCTGCTCCACCCAGCCGGCCACTTCGCTACGTTCAGCCGCGGTCAGGCTGCCGGGCCGGCCGCTACGTGGGCGATCGGCAAGCCCAGCCAGCCCCGCCTCGTTGTAGCGGTGCACCCAATCACGCAGCGTCTGGCGATCCATGCCGCAGGCCCGCGCCGCGTCCTCGCGGCTGTAGCCATCCAACACCATCGCGATGGCAAGAATACGTCGCGCCTGCTTGGTGTCCACCGCGCGCTTGGCCGCCGCGCGCAAGTCTGACAGGCTGAGGTCTGTCCGGGTAACCGCAATAGCAAACACGCCACACTCCGCGAATCGATGCAGTTGACATCGACTCACATCCACGCGCACGTGGGAATCGCCCTACGAGTCAGGACTTTCGACCGCTGGTATCATTCGAGGAAACGCCCTACGGCTTGCTAGAGACGGCAGCTAGACGCGTGGCCCGACCTGGCCGGCCGCCGATCAGCGCCACCGCCGCACACCCCGCCAGCGACAGCACCGCCAATGGCATCAGCCCCAGCGGGTAACTCCCGGTCGCGTCCTTGATCACGCCCAGCAACGTACTGCCGACCAGCCCGCCCAAATTGCCGATCGCGTTGATCTGCGCGATGCCGGCCGCCGCACCCACCGTCAGCCACTCGGTCGCCAATGCCCAGAACGGGCCCTTCACGATGTAGGTCGCCGTCACCGCGACGCACAGGATCACCATCGTCGGCGCCAGCGAGTCCGTCAGCGTCGCCGCCAGCAGGCTGCCGCCCAGCAAGGCCAGCGGCACGCCGGTGTGCCACACCCGCTCGCGGTGCCGGTCGGAGCGGCGGCCCCATAGCACCATCAGCACCGAGGCAATCCCGAACGGCAGCATGTTCAGCAACCCGGTCTGCATCGTGGACATGCCGAACGACTTGATGATTTGCGGCTGCCACAAGGACAGGCATTGGCTCGCCCCCGACGCACCGGCGTAGATCAGCGAGGCGGCCAGGACGTATTTGTTGGTCATCGCCCGCCACAGCGGTACGGCAGGCGTGCCGGCGGGGTGGGTGGCAGCGCGTTCGGCGGCGAGCTGCTCGGTCAGCCAGCCGCGCTGCTCGGGGGCGAGCCAACGGGCGCGCTCGGGACCGTCCGGCAGCACCCATAAGGCAAGGGCGCCGAGGATGACGGCCGGCGCCGCCTCCACCAGGAACAGCCATTGCCAGCCATGCAGGCCGAGCAAGCCGTCGGTGTGCAGCAGGGCCGCGGAAATGGGCGAGCCGATGAAGCTCGAGATGGGGATCGCGACCATGAAGATGGCCACGACGCGGGCGCGGTAGGCGCGCGGGAACCAGTAGGTGAGATAGAGGATGATGCCGGGGAAGAAGCCGGCCTCCGCCGCGCCCAGCAGCATCCGAGCGGCGTAGAACGAATAGGGCCCCACCACGAAGGCGGTGGCGCCAGCGACCAGCCCCCAACTCACCAGGATGCGGGCGATCCAGCGCCGGGCGCCGACCCGCTCCATGACGAGGTTGCTGGGCACTTCGAACAGCACGTAGGTCAGGTAGAACAGCCCGCCGCCCAGGCCGAACTGGGCGTGCGACAGGCCGACGTCGGCATTCATCTGCAGTGCCGCGAACCCGGCGTTCACCCGGTCCACGAAGGCGATGAAGTAGCCCAGCATGAGGAACGGCATGACGCGCCAGGCCACGCGCTGCATGGTTTGCCGCTCCAGGCTCGACACCGATGCAGCAGGCGTGGTTGGGGTCATGCGGGCACCGCGAACGGGGCGAACGAGGTGGCCAGCGCGTCGTAGATCGGCCGCTTGAAGCCCACCGCCAGGTCCGGCAGCTCCCCCAGTTTGGCCCAGCGCCAAGCGTCGAACTCGGGGTGCGGATCGAGGTCGAGGCGGATTTCGTCGTCGGTGCCTTCGAAGCGCAAGGCGAACCAGCGCTGGCGCTGGCCCCGGTAACGCCCGCCGAACGCCACGCCCACCAGGTGCGGCGGCAGGTCGTAGCTCAGCCAGTCGGGGTGTTCGCCGATCACCGTGGCGTTGGCGGTGCCGATCTCTTCCGCCAGCTCGCGCAGCACGGCGGTGCGCGGGTCCTCGCCGGGGTCGATGCCGCCCTGGGGGAGTTGCCAGCCCCCCGGGGCACCCTCGGCGTTGGGCAGGTTGGCGCGGCGGGCGACGAACACCAGCCCATCACGGTTGAATAGCGCGGCGCCGACATTGGGGCGGTACGGCAGGCCGCTCATGGTGCTGCGGGCCGCTCCGCCGGCGCTGGCGGCTGCTCCGTCGGCCGCGGCACCAAGGCGCTCACCGGGACCAGGTCGATGCCGTGGCCGTCGAGCGCACGCGCCCAGGCGGTGACGCGCTCCACGGTGACGGCGCGGGGGCGCCCGACGATGCCGATCGCCACCCCATTGTCGCGCGCCTTCTGCTCCAAGGCGGCGAGCTTGGCGTCGATTGGATCACGGTCCGGCTGGTCGTCGATCGTCATGGTGGCGTCCACCGCCGCACCGGTGACGGCGAAGCCGGGGCGCGGATCCACGTAGAGCAGGCCACGGGAGGCCAGTTGGTCGCGAACCGGGTTGAACAGGGTCGGCGACTGCGCATAGCGCTCCCCCAGCAACCCGTCGGAGGCGCCGGTGGCGCCCACTTCGCCCTGTATGCGGGACAGCGCCCATTCGAGATTGCGGTCGTTGTCGATCGGGTCGGCGCCGGTGAGCAAGGCATGCGGGCCTGAATCGTTCAGCGGGTAACCCTGGCTTTCCATCGGCAGCGTGATCAGGAATTCGTGGCCAGCGGCGCGCGCGGCGGCGGTCAGTTCGGCCGGGTCGTGCACGTAGGGTGAAATGCCGACCGTGATCGCTGGGGGCAGCATTGCCAGGGCGGCCTTGTTGTCGCTGGTGGCCAGGCCGAAGCCGACGAAGACGATGGCCACCCGGGGGCGTTTGTCCGCCGGGTCGTAGGGGCGGGCGTAGACCCGCATCGAGGTGCGGCCATCGGCAGCGATGCGGGGGAGTTGGGCGCCCGGGAAGTCCGGCGCTGGTTCGAGCAGAGCCTGCTGCGGCTCCGGGACGTGGGCATCGGGCGAGTAAGCCGCGTGGGGTGGGGCGGCAGCGCTGGTGTCAGCCACTGGGCCGGCGGACGGCCGCGATGCTGCGGCCATCGCGTTGGATGGCGCCGCCTTGGCGAGTTCGCTGGCCCGTGCGCGTAATGGCGGCGGGCCGAGCACCTGCAGCAACCCTGCCACGCCCCCGCCCAGCACCAGCGCGGCCGCCCAGGCCGCGCCGAGCGCCCGCCAGCCTCTCAGTCGCGCCACGTGTTAGCGGTTGGCATGACGCTGCTGCTGGGCGGCCATGGCGCGCACCAGGACCAGGCCTTGCTGCAACTGGAAGTCGGTATCGGGCTTTGCCGGGTCGAACGCGGGCCAGCCCTCGGGGGGGAGCTTGGGGATGGTCGCAGCGATCGGCGGCAGGTCGGTGCGCGGCGCGGCCGTCGCGTCCGGCGGGGTGCCGCCTTGGTTCTTCAGCACGTGGTTGAGGTCGGCCTCGCGCTCCGGCCCGAAATGCGGCGTTTCGGTGCGGCTTTCGGCGACCGGCACGTCCGGCGTGATGCCGAGCCCCTGGATGGAGCGGCCGGACGGCGTGTAGTAGCGCGCCGTGGTGAGTCGCATGGCGCCGTTGCCGGGCAGCGGGAAGACGGTCTGCACCGAGCCCTTGCCGAAGGTGCGCTCGCCCAGGATCAATGCGCGATGCTGGTCCTGCAACGCGCCGGCCACGATCTCGCTGGCCGAAGCGCTGCCCTCGTTGGTCAGCACGACGATGGGCAGGCCGTTGGTGATGTCGCCGGGTTTGGCGTTCCAGCGCTGGCTGTCTTCCGTATGGCGGGCGCGGGTGGAGACGATCTCGCCCTGGTCGAGGAAGTCGTCCGAAACGGCGATCGCCTGGTCGAGCAGGCCGCCCGGGTTGTTGCGCAGGTCCAGCACGATGCCGTGCAGCCGGTCGCCCAACTGCTGGCGGAACTTGGCCACGGCGTCCCGCATGGCGGAGTCGGTCTGTTCGTTGAACTGGGTCAGGCGGATGTAGCCGATGTCGCCTTCCAGATGCGCCTTGACCACCTGGATGTGGATGATCTCGCGGTTGAGCGTCAGCTCGATGGGGGTGGAGACGTTCTCGCGCTTGATCACGAGGTGGATCGGGCTGTTGGGTGGCCCGCGCATCTTGTCGACGGCGTCGTTCAGCGAGAGGCCCTGAACGGTCGTGTTGTCGATGCTGGTGATCAGATCGCCCGCCTTGATGCCCGCGCGGGAGGCAGGCGTGTCGTCAATCGGGGAGACGACCTTGATGATGCCGTTGTCCTGCGTGACCTCGAGGCCGAGGCCGCCGAACTCGCCATGGGTCTGCACCTGCATGTCGCGGTACGATTTGGCGTTCATGTACATGCTGTGCGGATCGAGCCCGGTCAGCATGCCGTTGATGGCATTCTCGATCAGGTCGCGATCGTTGACCGGTTCGACGTATTCGGCGCGGACCTTGTCGAACACGTCGCCGAACAACTCCAGCAGGCGGTATGTTTCGGTGCGGCCGCTGTCCTGGGCTTGCGCGGTGCTCACGCCCCAGGGGCGCACGCCGTTGAACAGGCCTGATGCAGGGCCAACCCCCACACCGGCCAGAAAGGCGGCGCCTACCAGCAAACCGGAACGGAACTTCATACCATCGATCCTCTTGGCGCCCGCCCGGCGCAGTTCAGACATGAGAGTGCCACATAAGCGTGGTCAGGGCTACCGTCACGAGCGGGAGCGTAAATATGGCGCAGGATTAATTGGCAACCCGTTCTGGCGCAGCTCCAGGTAGAGCGAGGGGCGGTTGCCAGGGTTGTGCGGGTCCCAACTTGGCATCACGCCGATTGGCTCCCCGGCCGCCACGCTGCGTCCGACAGGGGCGTCGAGCCGGTCGAGCCCGGCGAGCACGAAGTGGAAGCCGCCGCCGCAGTCGATGATCATGAGCTGGCCGAACGATCGAAACGGCCCGGCGAACACCACGCGCCCGCCGCAGGGTGCGGCCACGCGGGCTGCGGGCGGTGGGCTGTAGGAGATGCCGGTGGCCGGGCCGGCATCGCCGGGTTCGCCCCACGCCTTCACCACGGCCCCGGCGACCGGCGCGCCCAATTGGCCGTGCGCCTCGCCCAGGCCAGGGCCGGCTGGCTGCACCAAAGCGGCTTCGCGCTGCCGGGCCTCCGCGGCGAGCGCGTCCTGGCGCTGGCGTTCGGCGGCGGCGGCCTCGGCGCGGGCGCGGGCCTCATCCTGCCGGCGCGCGAGGTCGAGCTGGGTGAGGGCGGCGCGCAGGGTGGGAGCTTGCCGAGCCTGTGCGGCGGCGCTGCGGGCGGCGGCCGCGGCGGGGTCCTCGGGCACGGGGGCGGCGGCGATCTGCTGGTCGAGCCCGGCGGCCTTTTCGGCCTGCGCGGATTGCGCGGCGGCCAGGCGCTGGTCCTGGGCGGCGAGGGCTGCGCTGAGCCGGGCGACCTCGGCTTGCTCGGCGCGCAAGGCTTCCGCCTCGGTCTCGAGCTGATGGGCGAGCCCCTTGAGCACGAGCAGCCCCGTCAGCGCGGTTTGCGGGTCGCCGCGCAGGGTGAGCAGGGTCTCGGCCGGATAGAGCGAGAGACGCTCGATCAGCGGCAGCAATGGCTCGAGCGCCTTGGCGTGGGCCTGCAGCCGGGCATCCGCATCCGCTTTGCGCCGGGCCAGTGCTTCCGTCTCCGCCGCGGCATCGGCGGTGGCATTTTCGAGCGTGCGGAGCGATGCGGTGGTGGCAATGCGAGCCTGCGCTTGCTGCCGGGCCTCAGCGGCATGGTCCGGCAGGCTGGACTGCGGCGAGAGCTGTCCCGCGGCGGCCAGCAGCAGGCACAGCGCCGCCACGGCTGGGCGGAGCACCACCGTGTCGTGACGCGGGATCGGACGTGGATCGGCCAAGCGAGCAAGTTCTCCCTCGATCCATGAGGAATATCGCATAAGTCGTTGGCGTAACAAGCGTGGAGATCGCCTGCCGGGCGGCTGCCAAGGGGTTCATGGTTTCTTTACCTGTCGAGAGCAGGATGGCGGCGTGGCATATCCGGAGTGTTCGCGGCGTTGATGGTCTTTATCTCCAATTTCGCCGACCAAGCCGTGCTGCTGCCCCTCGCGGTCGTGACGGCGCTGGGTCTCGCGCTGGTGCGGTGGTGGCGCGGCTTGGCGGCCTGGTCGGTCTGCGTCGGCGCCACGTTCGCGGCGATGCTGGTGCTGAAGGTCGTGGGGCTGAAGCTCGCATTGCAGTCCGGCTCGCTGGAGCCGATCAGCCCGAGCGGCCATGTCGCCGCGGGCTGCATGGTTTATGGCGGGCTGGCCGTGCTGCTGTTGCGCGGCCGTGTGCCGGGTCTGCTGATCGCGGCGGTGCCGGCCCTGCTGGTGGCGGTGATCGGGATCAGCCGGCTTCGGCTTGGCGCCCATACGCCGTTCGAAGTGGCGGTGGGTGCCGTGGTCGGCCTATTGGGAGTGGCGGCGCTGGCCCGGTGGGCGGGGGCGCGGCCGAGGCGGCAGGTGTGGCCGCTGCTGGCCGCGCTTGCATGCCTCGTGATGGCCCTGCACGGCGCGCACCTTCCGGCCGAGCAGGTCATCCGCCAGACGTTCTGGGTGCGGTAACGAGCGCCGGGTTACTTGGCGACCATCACGTCGGAGGCTTTGATCACGGCCATGGCGTCATCGCCCACGGCCAAGGCCAAGTCGTCGATGGCCTCGTTGGTGATGGACGAATGGATGGTGATGCCGTTGCCGATGTCGATATGGACGTGCCCGGTGGTTTGCCCTTTGACCACCGAGGTGATGCGTCCCTTGATCTGGTTTCGCGCGCTGAGCTTCATCATGGTGGTTCCTGTCTTAAAATGCCGGACGGACGGTTAAGACCAGCTTTCGCGGCCTTGAGCCAGGGGTTGCGCCCCACCACGCCAAAGTCTACCAAACGGCCGGTCCGTCTGCCCAGGCGCTGCTGTAGCTCAGTGGTAGAGCACTCCCTTGGTAAGGGAGAGGTCGAGAGTTCAATCCCCTCCAGCAGCACCATGCAGCGTCAAGCGTTCTGATCGCCGGTCAAACTCGTGTGGTGAGGGATGCAACGGCCATGAGCGACGGCGCTTCATCCGCCCCAGCCAAGCGCGTGCTGGTCGTCAACCGCGTCGGCTATCTCGGCGGGGTCGAGCGCATCATCCTGACCTTGGCGGAGTCTTTGGAGGCGTTCGGCTGGCGGCCCGTGCTCGCCTGCCCGGATGGCGGGCCGTTGGCAGAGGCGGCGCGGCAGCAGGGCACCACCGTGGCGCCGTGCGGGTTCGACCGCATGCGCATTACCCCGAACCCGATCGTTCTGGCGCGCTACCCCTGGGCGCTCAAGCAAGGCGCTGCGGACATCCTGCGGCAATGCCGCGCGTTCCAGCCCGACCTCATCCATGTGCATCACCCGGTGACGGCGCTCTACGCGCTGCCGGCGGCGCGGCGGCTCGGCATCCCCATCGTGCTGCATATTCACGAGACACTGCCGGCCAAGCGGCTCTATGCCCTGGCGTTGCGGGCGGTGCTGCCGCGGGTGGCCAGCGTGCTCTGCGTGTCGAAGGCGGCGCTGGCGCTGGCGACCGCGATGGGGGCCGACCCGGCGCATGCCCGCGTGGTGCATAACGGCGTCGATGCACGCTTTCTTGACGCGGCCGCCGTCGCGCCGCCGCCGATGGTGCAGGGCGTGGGCGCCGGGCCGCATGTGGGCGTGTTCGGCGTGCTGGAGCCGCGCAAGGCACAGCACGTGCTGCTCGAGGCTGCGTCCGCCATCGCTGCCGAGTTCCCCACGGCGCACTTCTGGCTGGTGGGCCCGGCGGCGCAAAAGGACAAGCAGGCCTATGCCGACCGGCTGCAGGCAATGGCGAACGCGGAGCCGCTGCGCGGCCGGGTCAGTTTGGCCGGCTTCCAATCCGACATGATCGGCTGGCTCTCGGCGATGGACCTGGTCGTGCAGCCTTCGGTGGCGTACGAGTCGTTCGGCATGTCGCTGGCCGAAGCGCTCACCTTGGGCCGGCCGGTGGTCGCGGCGCGGACGGGCGGGATGCCCGAGGTGGTGGTGGAGGGTTCGACCGGGCTGATCGTGCCGCCCAATGACGCGCCGGCCCTGGCCGAGGCCCTGCGCGCGTTGTTGCGCTCGCCGGAGCGGCGGCTGGCGTTCGGGCAGCAGGGTGCGGCCGATGCGCGGGCGCGATTTTCGCCCGATGTGTTCCGCCGCAACGTGACGCAAGCGTACGAGGCGGTAGTCCGGCCGGTTGCGCAGGCGGCCTGACAGCGGGCGCTTGAGGCTGGTTGTAGGGCACGACCGCCGGCCCAAGGTCCAATATACATGCCTCGGCGTTGAAGCCGTCCTACGTGACTTAGGAAATGCCTTCGACCCCTGAGGCAATCGTCCTCTTGGGGCATTCGATCGTGCCTGGCACCCACCACAGTCGTACTGACGCGACTGGACGAGCCGAACTCGACAAAATCCTCTGCAAGCATGTTTGATACTCCGGCGACCCAAGCGCGGACTGCTGGTTGCAGCAGTTGCCGCTCCAAAGCTTGCAGAAGTGGCGCGGGTTCATGATCTATCGTCATCGCGCGCGCTCCAACACACGCCACCATGACCACGCTGCGCTGGATCAGCTCTGGCACAACACTTGCGTGTCTGGCACAACATTTGCGTGATTGCATTCCGAGAGCAGCGGGATTGCCCTGTCAACGCAGCAGACAGGTGCCAGGATCGTTATTCGATCGGGGAGGCACGATGAACGTGACATTTGCACAGCCAGGATCGGCCACGCCGCCGCATGCGACCCCGACCGAACTCGTGCGCCTCGACGCCATCCGCAAGCAATATGGCAGCCATGTCGTGCTGGACGACGTGAACCTCAAGCTGCGGGCCGGCGAGGTCATGGCCATCATCGGGCCGAGCGGCTCGGGCAAGAGCACGCTGCTGCGGTGCGTGAACCTGCTCGAGCACCCGACGTCGGGCCGGGTCATGCTGGCCGGCGTGGTGGTGGAGGCGGGCAAGCCGACGCCGCACAAGGACCTGATGCAGCTCCGCCGCGCCGTGGGCATGGTGTTCCAGTCGTTCAACCTGTTCCCGCACCTGACGGTGCTGCGCAACATCTGCCTGGCGCAGGAGCGTACGATGGGGCGCAGCCGGGCCGAGGCGGAGGCGGTCGCCATGCAGCTTCTCAAGCGCGTGGGATTGGCCGACAAAGCCATGCAATATCCGGCACGGTGTTCCGGCGGGCAGCAGCAGCGCATCGCCATCGCCCGCGCCCTGGCGCTCGACCCGCAGGTGATGCTGTTCGATGAGCCCACCTCGGCGCTCGACCCGGAGCTTGGCCTCGAGGTGCTGGCCGTCATGCGAGAGCTGGCGGAGGGCGGGATGACGATGATCGTGGTCACGCACGAGATGCACTTCGCCGAAAGCGTGTCCAACCGGGTACTGGTCATGGCAGATGGCAAGATCGTCGAAGAGGGGCCGAGTGCCGCCGTGATGCGCAACCCGCAGAGTGCGCGGGCAAGGCGTTTCCTAAGCGCGGTCAAAGACCGTTAATGCTGCTCGACAATCTCTCGGTCATCCTGGTCGGGGTACCGTTCACCATCGCGCTGACGCTTGCGGCCTTCGTGCTGGGCGCTTTGCTGGGCCTGCCGCTGTGTGCGATGCGGCTGTCGCGGTTCGGCCTGGTGTCGTTTGTCGGCACCTCGCTGATCCTGATCTTCCGGTCCATTCCGCCCATCGTCTGGCTGTTCATCATCTTCTTCGGCATCGGGCTGGGCTATATCCAGCTCGACCCGTTCAGCTCGGCGACCATCGGGTTGGGGCTGATCACCGCCGCCAACATGGCCGAAATCTACCGCGGCGCGCTGTCGGCGATCCATCCGGGGCAGTGGGAGGCGTCGCAGGCGCTCAGCCTCTCGACGCGGCACAAATTCATCGACGTGATCGGGCCGCAGCTCGTGCGCATCTCGCTGCCGTCGGCCACCACCTACGTGATCGGGCTGATGAAGGACACCGCGGTCGCGTCCGCCATCGGGGTGCACGAGATCGCCTACCAGGCCTACCATCTGTCGCAGCAGACGTTTCGTGGGCTGAGCGTGTACGCGGCGTCCGGATTGCTCTACATCGTCATCAGCGTTCCCATCGCCTGGCTGGCGCGCTGGACGGACGTGCGCCTGCGTGCGGTGGTCGCGCGATGAGCGACCTGCTGGGTTTCTGGGGCGACTGGTTCCCCTCCTTGCTCGGCGGCTTCGTCATCAGCCTCGAGGTCACGGCGGTTTGCCTGGCGCTGGGCATTCCGCTCGGGCTGGCGCTGGCGCTGGGGGTGCAGGCGAAATCGGCCGCGCTGCGCTGGCTGTCGCTGATAGTGGTCGAGATCGGGCGCGGCACCCCGGCGCTGATCCTGCTGCAGTTCGCCTATTTTGGCCTGCCGAGCGTGGGCGTGACGCTCACCTCGTTCGTGGCGGCGAGCTTGGCGCTGGCTTGGTGCACCGGCGCCTACACCAGCGAGATCATCCGCGCCGGGCTGCAGGCGGTGCCCGCCGGGCAGCAAGAGGCGGCGATGGTGATCGGCCTGAACCGGCTGGACGCACTGCGCTACGTGATCCTGCCGCAGGGCTTGCGCGTGGCCGTGCCGGCGCTGCTCGGATTCGCCATCATCATGCTGCAAGCCAGTTCGCTGTGCTTCACCATCGCGCTGCCCGAGATCGTCAGCCAGGCCTATATCGTGGGCTCCAACACGTTCGAGTATCTGCCGATCTTCCTGCTGGCGGCGCTGATGTTCGCGGCCGTGTGCCTTCCGGCGACAATTCTGGTATCGCAACTGGAACGACGGCTGGGCCGGCATGCGGCTTGATAGCGTCTCACTGTTTCCACGACACAAAGGACTTTGCTCATGAAGACCAGCCTTCGAGCTCTCAGTTTGGCCTGTGTGGCCGCGGCCGCGCTGCCTGCCGCCGCCTTTGCGCAGGCGTGCACGCCGACGCAGAAGATCGACCACACGGTGGCGCCGGGCAAGCTCACGGTGGCGATCTATGAGTATCCGCCGTTTTCGCTCACCACCGGCGGCGATGTGGGCGGTGTGGATGGCGAGATGCTGAAGACGATCGCCAAGGATGCCTGCCTGACCCTGGTGCCCGAGGTGGTCGACCCGGCGGCCACCATCCAATACGTCATCAGCGGCAAGGCCGACATCGCGGGCGGCGACTGGTATCGCACGGCGGAGCGGGCGAAGGTTCTGGGGCTGTCGTACCCGACCTATCTCGACCAGATGGGCATCTACTCCAAGAGCGGCGCGTCGACGGTGCAGGCGATGGTGGGCAAGCAGGTCGGCACGGTGTCGGGCTTCCTGTGGGTGACGGATTTGCAGAAGCTGCTGGGGACCAACCTGCATCTGTATCCGAACCCGGTCGCCTTGGCGCAGGACCTGGAGGCGGGGCGGATCGAGATCGGCGTCGATAGCTACGGCACCGGCGCCTATGCGCAGAAGCATGGCGGCTATCCCGGGATCATCATCAAGGTGGCCGAGCCTGATCCGCGGGTGCGGGCGTCGGCGGAGGCGGCGCAGGCGAACCTGCTCTACACGAAGGGCAACACGTCGTTGGGTGAAGCGATGGACGCTGACATCCAGGCGATGCATAAGGACGGGGCGATCGCGAAGTATCTGTCGTCGTTTGGATTGGATCCGTCGGGCGCGGAAACGGGGCCGCCGCGGGTGGTGGAGTAGGGCACAGACAAAGCCCTCAGCCATGTCTGGTTGCTTGTGGCGGACCCTCACCCAACCCTCTCCCAGAGGGAGAGGGCTTTTTGGTGCAGAGCAGGCGGGATGGCGGCTGGGCTTATAAATCCTTGGCCAGCCGCAGCGCGTCGAACATCGCGGCGTGGATGTTGCGGCTGGCGACAGCGTCGCCGATGCGGAACACCTGGTAGGCGCCGTCCGCGTTGAGCACCATCGACTGGGGCTGGCCGGCAAGCAGCGCGGCATGGTCCACCGCGCCGCCATTGCGGGACGACGGCTTCAACGCTTCGTACAATTCGTCGACCGGCACCGTGCCGTGCTCCACCACCACGCGGTCGACCCGGCGCTCTTCTCGCAGGCTGCCGTAGTCGCTGCCCAGCACGGCCACCAGCTCGTTGCCGGCCCGGCGCACGGCGAGCAGCCGCGTGTTCACCGTCACCCTCACGCCATGACGATGGAAAATGCGGGCATAAGCGGCATGGTTCAGCCCGCCGATCTCGGGCGCCAGCATCCGCTCCGGCGTCACCAGCTCCACCTCGGCGCCGCCCTCGGCCAGCACCTCGGCGGCCTGCATGCCGGGATGGTTGCCGTTGTCGTCATACACCAGCACCCGGCCTGACACCGGCCCGGCGACGCCGATCACGTCCCAACTCGACACCACCAGGTCGTTGCCGTCCTCCAGCACCGCCGTGTCCGGCACGCCGCCGGTGGCGACCAGCACCACGTCCGGCTGCAAGGCGAGCACGGTGCCGAGTTCGGCGTAGGTGTTGAAGTGCATGATCACGCCGAGCCGCGCCAGCTCGGCCATGCGCCAGTCGACGATGCCGATCAGCTCGCGCCGCCGGGGCGTTCGGGCGGCGAGCAGCACCTGGCCGCCTGCGCGCTCGGTGGCCTCGAGCAAGGTGACGCGGTGGCCGCGCTCGGCCGCGACCCGGGCTGCCTCGAGCCCCGCTGGCCCGGCGCCCACCACCACGACGTGGCGCGCCGGGCCGGTGGCGCGCGGCACGACATGCGGCATGGTGGCCTCGCGCCCGGTGGCGGGATTGTGCACGCAAAGCGCCTCGTTGCCCTCGTAGATGCGGTCCAGGCAATAGGTCGCGCCGACGCAGGGGCGGATCAGCGCCTCCTGCCCGGCGGCGATCTTGCGGGCGATGTGGGGGTCGGCGATGTGCGCCCGGGTCATGCCCACCATGTCGAGCTTGCCCTCGGCGATGGCGTGCCGGGCAGTGGCGACGTCGTTGATCCGGGCGGCGTGGAACACCGGGAAGCGGGTGGCGGCGCGCACCTCGCCAGCGAAGTCGAGATGCTGCGCCGTGCCCATGCCCTGGATCGGGATCACGTGCGAGAGGGCGTTGTCCGTCTCCATGTGGCCGCGGATGATGTTGAGGAAGTCGACCACGCCCCCGGCGGCGAAGCGGCGGGCGATCTCGATGCCGTCCGCGCGGGTCAGGCCGATGTCCCAGTCCTCGTCGGCCACCATGCGCACGCCGATCAGGAAGTCCGGCCCGACCGCGTCGCGCATCGCCTGCAGCACGCGCAAGGAGAAGCGCATCCGGTTGTCCAGGCTGCCGCCGTAGTCGTCGTCGCGCTGGTTGGTGGCGGGGGACCAGAACTGGTCCGGCAGGTGGCCGTAGGCGTCGATTTCGAACCCGTCCAATCCCGCCGCCTGGATGCGCTGCGCGGCCGCCGCGTAGTCGGCCACGATGCGGTCGAGGTCCCACGCTTCCGCCGCCTTGGGGAAGCCGCGGTGGGCCGGCTCGCGCACCCGGGACGGCGCCAGGATGGGCAGCCAATCCGCCTTGTTCCACGCCGTGCGGCGGCCGAGATGGGTGAGCTGGATCATCACCGCGGCGCCCGCCTCGTGGCAGTCATCGGCCAGCCGGCGCAGCCAGGGGACGATTTCGTCCTTGTAGGCCAGCAGGTTGCCGAACACCGGCGGGCTGTCGGGCGAGACCACGGACGAGCCGCCGATCATGGTCAGCGCGATGCCGCCGCGCGCCTTTTCGAGGTGATACAGGCGGTAGCGGTCCTTCGGCATGCCGTCTTCGGAGTAGGACGGCTCGTGCGACGTGCTCATCAGCCGGTTGCGCAAGGTGAGGTGGCGCAGCGTGTAGGGCTGCAGCAGCGGGTCGCGGGTGGGGGCGATGGCGTTCATGCCCTCAACGGTCCACGGCCACGTCGGCGGTGGGGCGGGCGCTGCATGGGAGCGTCCAGCCGTCGTCGATCTCGCGCTGCCGGATGCCGCCGCCGTGTTTCAGCTCCACGGCGCCAGACAGCAGCCGGCTCTTGCAGGTGCCGCAGACGCCCTTGTTGCAGGCAAACGGCAGGCGCAACCCAGCGGCCCGCGCCGCGGCGAGGATGGTGCTGCCGGGCGGGCACTGGATGGTTCGGCCGCTCTTGATGAAGAGGATGCTGAACCCGGCGGGGGAGGGGGTTTCGGTCACTCGGCGTGCCCTGACAGAATCGAGCTGCATTGCGGCATTCGGGAAAGCTCCCTCTCCCGCCTGCGGGAGAGGGTTGGGGTGAGGGTGCTGTGCCGATAAACGGCTATACTCGGGTTTGCGGCCGCCACCCTCACCTTACCCTCTCCCGCCAGCGGGAGAGGGCATCCTGCCAGACTGCGTATCTGCCAACCCGGCGGCGAGGCGCTCGAGGTACCATTGGACGAATTGCTCCACCAAGCCCTCGGTGTGCGGCGAATAGGGGCCGGGTTCGTAGGCGGGGCTGCGGATGCCAGCCTGGGCGATCTCCACCAGGTCCGCATCCTGCCGGTTGGTCGCTTCCCAGACGGCGGTAAGGTTGGCGGGGTCGTAGTCGACACCTTCCACCGCATCCTTGTGCACCAGCCAGGTGGTGCGCAGCAGGGTGCGCCCGGCGTCCAGCGGCAAGGCGCAGAACGTTACGGCGTGGTCGCCCATGAAGTGGTGCCAGGCATTGGGCTGGGTCCAGAAGCTCAAGCCGCCCAGCCGTGGCTCGGTCAGGCGGCCGAGCAGGCGGCGGCAGGCGGCGCGGGTGTTGGCGGTGTGGCTTTCGCCGGCCTGGTCCAGCGGCAGGCGCTCGGTGCGGAAGCCGGTGGCGCAGCCGGTCAGCCGCTCGATGCGGGCGGAGGGCAGCCCGGCCTGCTCCCATTGCGCATGGGACGTCCGGACCAACTCGTCATAGTGCGCCGCGTGCGATCGCTCCGCCTCGTCCATGCCGTCCGGCGCGAAGCCGAACCCGAAGGCGAACAGTGGCACCGTCAGCTCGGGGTGGTTGGCGGCGCAGTGATAGCACTCGCGGTTGTTCTCCATGGTGAGCTTCCAGTTGCCGCGCTCCACCAGGTCGATCTGCCGGGCGATCTTGGTCTGCCCAATGGCATGGGGCGCGAGGTAGGGGGTCATCGCGGCGGCCATGTCGTCGATGTCGGCCGGCGGCTGGTCGGCCAGGCAGATGAACAGCAACCCGGCGACCGAGCGCAGCGCCACGGGCTTGAGCCCCCGGCACGCCGGGTCGAAGCCGTCTCCCATGTGGTCGGCGAACAGCAGGCTGCCGTCGAGCCCGTAGGTCCAGCTATGGTAGCGGCAGACCAGGTTGCCGACCTGGCCGCGTCCGTCCGCGACAAGCTGCGCGCCGCGGTGGCGGCAGACGTTATGGAACGCGCGCACCATGCCGTCGTCGTCCCGCAGGATCAGGACGGGCGCCTCCCCGACGTGCAGCGCCATGACGTCGCCGGGTTCCGGCACGTCCGGCTCCTGGCCGACGAAGATCCAATGGCGGTAGAAGATGTGGTCGAGGTCGGCGCGGAACACCGCCGGGTCGTTGTAGAACGCCGCCTCGAGGCTGTGGCCGGGCTTGCGTCGCGACAGCAGGGTGAGAAGGGAGTCGGACATCGGCGGTCTTTCTTCGCAGAGAGACCAGTATGCGCGACCGAGCGGACGCGTTCTATCCTATTTGCGACATTCTTTGCCCGGCGCCGACCAGCCGCGGGTTACGTCCGGCCGGCGACCCAATTGAAGTCCATCCGGTTCAGCCACAAGCGCGGCAGCTCGACGCCCAGCACCTTGCGGAACAGAGCAATGGACATGGCCAGGCGCACGATGCCGCCGAACATGGCGCCGTAGGCCGCGCCAACGATGCCGAGATGCGGGACCAGCACCACCATCCCCGAGATCGAACTCGCGACACCCGCGAGTTCCATGCCCGTCACCGCACTCGGCCGACCGCTGGCGCTGAACGCCTGCGCCAGGGTGCGGGCGGCGCTGCTGAAAACGGCCTCGAACAGCAGGATCAGGAACGGCGTCACCGCGGGTTCGAACTTGGTGCCGTACACCATGGTGAGCAGATACGGGCCAGCCACCGACAGGCAGATCGCTCCCAGCAGGTTCACCATGCTGGTCACCCGCACTGCGCGCCCCACCATGTCCACCACGCTCGGCAGGTCCTGCCCGGCGATGGAGGGGAACAACACGGTGGACACCGCGCCCTGCGCCACCTGCAGCACCCGTGTCAGGCTGAGGGCGACCGCGTAGTTGCCGACGTCGGCCGGTGAGAGGAAGAGCACGACGATGAATTGGTCGAGGAAGCTCGAGGCGACACCCAGGATGTCCACCCCGTAGAAGCGGATGCCGAAGCGCAGCAGGCTGCGCCGGAACGGCGCGGCAAACGACCAGGTCGGCTTCAGGATCTTGCAGGCCTGGTACGAGATGTAGAAGAAGATCGGGATGGCGAAGCCGCTGTAGCAGAGGGCGGCCGCGTGCGGCGTCAGCAGCCCGGTGAAAGCCAGGATCGCCAGCAGTGCCAGCGTGACGAGCGCCTGCACGTATATGACGCTGTTGGACGTGCCGAACTTGCCATTGGCTTCCAGCACCGCAGCGAAGGACGGGCTGATGACGTTCAGCGGTACGATCAGCAGGATCAAACGCGCGAAGTCGATCGTGCTGGCGCTGTATTGATTGCCGAGCCAGAACTGGATCAGCAGCATGCTCGCCGTCGTGCCGATCAGCCCGGTGCCCAGCAGCATCAGCAAGGCGGTGCCGAAGTAGCGGGAGGCGTTCTCCGGGTCCCGGCGGACGTTGTAGATCAGCGAGGCATGCAGCCCGAGTGTGCAGATCGGGGCGATGATGGCGGGGGCCACGATGAGGGCGGCCAACTCGCCGCGGCCGGAGGGGCCGAGGAACTTGGCTGTGAGCAGGCCAGACAGCACGTTGCCCGCAAGCGCCACCACCCGTATGCCCATGAGATGGGCCACGGCCCGGATCTTCGCGCGTTCCCGCAGCGTCTGGATCAGCCTGGAGATCACGCCCTGGGTCCTGGCTAGCGCATCAACGGATCAGGTGTGGTCACCTGACCGGTAAAGATGCTCGTCAAAACAACAGCTCGACCATGACCCGCGACTCTATCTGAGCAGGCCATGTCTAGCGGGCCAGCGGCGAACTGATGGCGCCGCCGCTGGCGTGACGACCGGCCGCGAGGCCGCGGTAGAGCGCCGATGTCCCGGAGATCATGCGGGACATGGCGAATTTCTGGCTGGCATGGCGCATGGCGGCCTCGCGCATCTCCGCCCGGTTGGGCGCGGTGGCCACTTTCGCGATGGCGCCGGCGAGTGCGGCAGAGTCGTTGAACGGGACGACATAGCCGGTCTTGCCCTCGATCACCTGGTCCTGCCAGCCGCCGCTCGGCGTGCGGATGGCGATGGTGCCGCAGCACATGGCCTCTGCCACCACCAGGCCGAAGCCTTCCATGCGGCTCGGCAGCAGCACGATGTCGGACGCCCAGTAGGCATCGCGCAGCATGTCGCGCTCGACGTAGCCGAGGAAGCGGAACGTGTCGGCGTCGCTGCGGTCGGGCAGGATGCTCGCCTCGATGGCTTGGCGCTGGTCGCCGCCGCCGGGAAACAGGCAGACGATCTCGAGTTCCGGCTGCTCACGGCGCAGTTGGCGCACGGCGGCGGCCACCAGGTCGTGGCCCTTGCTCAGGTTGAGGCGGCCCGGCAGCACGGTGGCCAACGCAGACTCCCGCAGGCCGAAGCGCTCCCGCGCATTGCGGCGCTCGGCCTCGCTGGGCGCGCGGTAGAAGTCGGTCTCCACGCCCAGCACCTGCTCGTGGATGCGGCCCGGCGCGATGCGGAGCTCGTTCTGGAACAGCAGGCTGATCTCGTGCGACAGCGCGATGTAGCGGTTGGGCCGGAACAGCGTGTCCAGCGTGCGATAGGCCAGCACTTGGCTGCGCGGCCGCTGCCCGGTCATCGCCGCGACCTCGCTGCCATGCAGGGAGGGGTGGTAGTTCGCCACCACGGGGCGCCCGGTCAGCCGGCCAACCAGCGCTGCGAGCGGCACCATGGAGAAACCCTGCGGGCTGACGCTCTGCACCTCGTGCCGCTTGATGGCGGACAGGATCGTGCGGACGTGGGCGAGCTTGGGCCGGGAGGGCCGCAGATCCTCCAGCACAATCCATTCGAGCGCGGCACTGGCGATGGAGTGCCGCCGGGCCGCGGAGCCGTCGGGTGTGGTGACCGGGCCGGAGACGATGACGATGCGGTCGCCCACGCTGCGCAGGCCGTTGACCAGGCTGTCGAGATACGACGCCACGCCGTCGACGCAATCGACGCGCTTGAGCAGCAGCAGGATGGTGGTCGGAGCACTCATGTCATCACCCGGCTGTCTTCCCGGATGGCCGGCACGGCGATGCGGTCCACCGGGCGGGTTGCGATGCGGCGAGTGATGCGCGCGTCCATGCCGATGGCGGCGGCATAGCCGCAGCACAGCCACATCAGCATGGCAGTGATCCCAAGCACGTTGAAGAACGGCAGCAGCAACACCTGGGAGATGGCCGCTGCCGTGAGCGAGATGGCAGCACCCGATCGGGTGGCACGCGCCGCGCTCCAGGCCTGCACGATCATCAGGATGGTGCCAAGGAAGTAGACCGTGCCGGCCACCCAGCCAAGCGGGAGGTAAACACCCAGCGGCCCGGAGTCCACGACGACCAGGTCATCATTGTCTTGCTTGCTGACTGCGCCGCGTCCGATCGCGCCGATGCCAAGCCCGAACGGTGTCGCGGCGATCAGCTTGGGCGTGTTGGCATAGATCGACTCGCGCACGTCGGCGCTGCTGTCTTGACCGAGGTCGCCCACGCTTTGGACGCGCGCCACGATCAGGTCGTTTACCTGCGGCAGCAGGGCCGAAATGACCGTCAGGGAGACCGCGACCCCGACCGCGCCGACCAGCAGCATCTTGAAGATACCGCCGCGACCAAGCAGGCCCGCCACGACGTAGGAGATGACCACCGCGCCTGCGACGGAACGCGAGAAGGTCAGGATCAGCAGCATCGCACAGACCGGAACCAGCAGCGGCGTCAGGCGGTTCTTGAAGTGCAGGAACAACAGCAGCGCAATCCCCAGCCAAGCGGCGAGGACGCCGGCAGAGTTCATGGTCGAGAAAATGCGGATCAGGAACGGCTCGGGTAGGCCGACCCCGGTCAGGCCGCTGTTAATCAGCCAAGCCGTGTCCCAGGGTGGCGCCGTCACGAACTGATAGATGCAGTAGATCGAGACGACCGCGATGTTGATCCCGAGGAACTTGGTCAAAAATGGCTCGAATTCGCGGATCCGGCGCCAGTAGGCGATGACGTAGAAGTAGTAGAGCGGCGGCCCGATCCAGTCGGCACTGCCGACGAAGCCACTGACGATCTGGCCTTGCACGAAGCTGACGCCGAGGCCGTAGAAGATCGGAATGGCGATAAACAGGCCGATGATCGTCTCACGCTGCCGCATCAGTTCCCGGCTGTTCAGAATGGCCCCAAGCGTCAGCAGCGAGACGAATTCCGGCGTGCCGAGAATGAAGTTCACCGGATCGAAGCCGGCGTGGAAGTCGATCAGGCGGCGCGCCAGCGGCGTCACGGACCAGAGCCACAGCGTCATGGTCAGGTAGAGCCAGGGCGACCTGCGGATGTAGTAGACGCAGGCGCCGAGAGCGGCCAGCATGAAGAAGGCGCGCGCGGCGAGGCCCGAGCCGAAGGCCAGGCCATCCGTCAGCAAGATGATGCCCAGCATGACGAAGAACTGCTGCCAGATCGGGTCGACGGGCCGGCGAGCGGCCTTGGCGCGCGAGCCTCGCCGGGCCGGTGGCATCGCTATACTGGCCCCGACCGGGCTGGGCATCAGGATTGGCGGCGGCATCGTCTCGAACCTTCGGTCGGATGGCGCACGTCATAGCTTGGACGTGCCGGGTTTGCGATGAGGCGCTTGCAAACTGGCGAGCTTGTCATAACACCTCGCGGTAGACGTCGGCGACCCGGCGCCCGCAGAGCCCCAGCGCGAAGTTATTCGCCGCGTAGGTTCTGCATGCCTCGCCGCTTGGCAGTTGAATGTCGCCGCGCAGCGCCGCTATCAATCCCTCGGCCAGGTGCTCGCTGGCGCTCGACTGGAAAATCAGGCTGGGCGACAGGTCCCGCACCACGTCCGGCAAGCCTCCGACCGGCGTCACCATGGTAGGGGTGCCCGCGGCCAGCGCCTCGGCCGCCGACAGTCCGAACCCCTCCAGCACGTCGGATGGCAGCAGGTTGATGTCGGCCGCCCGATACGCCAGGGGAAGGTCGGCATCGGGCACGAAGCCCAGCAATCGCACATTTTGGCTCAAGCCCAGCGCATCGGCCTGGGCTTGCAGCGCGCCGGCTTGCGGGCCCTTGCCGGCGATGTAGAGCAGCGCGTCGGGCTGGGCACGCACCACGCTCGCCATCGCCGCCACCAGACGGTCCAGCCCCATGCGCGCCATCAAGCGGCGCACCGTGAGCAGGATCGGGCGGTCGGCCGGCCAGCTGAGTGTGATCCGGGCCTCCGCGCGGGACTGCGGCACGGCGAAGCGCTCCACGTCCACGCTGCCCGGAATGACGCGGAGGCGGTCGCGGCGCACGCCGTATTGCCGCGCAGCCAGGTCGGCGAAGGCCTGCGACAGCGTGATCACCCGGTCTGCCCGGCGATACACCAGCCGCTCCATGGCGCGCTTGGCCTGCACGGAGAGGCTGCGTTCGCCCTCCCGCCCCGACTCCTCGGCCCACGGCCCGTGGAAGTGATAGACCAGCGGCAAGCGGCGGATACGGTCGAGCACCGGCAGGCCGTAGAGCGCGAAATGGCAAGCGACCAGGTCGACCGGCTGCCCGCGCAACACCCGGCCCGTCTCCCGGCGCACCCCGCGCATACGGTCGAGCGTGGAGGCGCCTTCGGCAGCAAAGCTCTGCACCCGGCCGCCGGTCGCCCCGGCCACGTCATCGGGGCTGCAGACCAGGCCAAACGGGTCGACCCCAGCAAGGGGAAGCGATTTGAACAAGTCGGTGTAGTAGCGGGCGAGGCCGCCAGGCGCGCCCGCCGTGAACCACTCCATGCCGATCTGCAGCACGCCGAGCGGGCGGGGGCCTGGCACGGCAGGCCGGGTCGCAGCGCCAGCCGGCTCCGGTGCTGCAGCACCATCAAGCATGGACGCGCTTCCGCTCGGCCGCTTCGCCCAGCAGGTCGAGATAGCGCTTTGCCATGGCCGGCCACGACAGCGACTGGCCCAGCGCGCGGGCCCGCTTGGCCATGCCCAGAAACCGCGTCTCATCCTGCAGCACATGGCCGATGGTCTTGGCCAGCAGCGCGGCGTCGTCACAGTCGTCCAGCATGGCGCCCACGTCGGAGGTGACGAAGTCGGCGGCGCCCGCGCTGCGCGAGGTCACGACCGGCAGGCCGGACGCCAGGGCCTCCAGCAGCACCAGCGGGCAGGCCTCGTAGCGCGAGGGGAACACCATCAGGTCCACCGAGCGCATCAGCGCCGGCATGGCCTTCTGGAAGCCGAGGAAGTGCACTCGGTCCGCCACGCCCAAGGATTGCGCCAGCGCCGGGTAGGGCGTGCCAGCCTCCCGTCCCGCCACCGCCAGATGCAAGCCGGGCGTCTCCGGCAGGGCGCGGAGCACCGTATCGAGGTTCTTGCGGGGCGACTTCATGTCCCCGGCAAACAGGGCGATGCGCACGTCCGGCGGCAGGCCAAACCGCGCACGCTCCGGCGTGCCGGGATAGAACTCGGTGGCGTCCACACCGTTCAGGATGGTCAGGACCCGGTCGGGGGGAACGCCGATCTGGATCAGCTCCTGCCGAACCTTTTCCGACACCGCGACGACATGCTTGGAGCGGCGGAAGGCATCCTTCTCCAAACGGGCGTTCAGCGTGCCATAGGTCCAGTCGTAGAATGACCGTGCGTCCCGCTTCAGCCGCCAGGGATGCCAGGAGTTGCGGCGCCAGGCGCTATGCACGAAGTGGACGGCGTTGACGTCGCTGTCGGTGTAGGTGGCGAACCCGTTGGACAGCAACGCGTCGCACCTGTTCGCCGGGTCATTGATTTGGCGGCGGGTGCGGATGGCGAAGAGCTGGTCCCGAATCAGCCGGGTCGGAGCCCATTTTGGCGGCGAGGCCAGTACGGTTTGAACGCCAGCCTGCCCGGCCATGTCGTCATCGACTTGCTCGGCGAACAGGGTCACGTGGTGGCCTTGCCGCAGTGCCTCGCTGGCGATCTCCCGATTGACCCGGCCCTGCCCATCGTTGAACCCGATCCGGGCAGTCACTATTCCCAATTTCATACGCCAAACCCCGCCGCGGCCATGTGATCAGCGCCGAAGCGCCACAATGGCACGACGGCGAGGACGGTCGACCACGCTCCGCGGCCCTAATTGCTGATCACGACGCTGTGGCCCTTGTAGCCACGTGCGTAAAGCCCTTCGCTGGTCCGCTGGCGTGCGAACTGCCGTAAATTCACCTTCGACAGAACGATGCCGGTGATCTCCATGTTGGCCCGCATCAACACCTTCACCGTCGCCATCACCAGCCGGCGCGGCGTCTTGCGCCAGTCCACCACCAGCACGGTGTCGTCCACCAGCGGCGCCAGGCTGAGCGCATCGGGCACCGCCAGGACCGGCGGCGTATCGATGATCACCATCTCGTACTGGGCCTGCAGGTTGCGGATGATGGTCGCGATTTCCGACGACCCGGTCAGCCGATGCACGCCGGGAACCAGCGAGCGGAGCGACAGGACGTGCAGGAACGATCGATCCACCACCTTGCTGATGGCTTGACCCGGCGTCTGGTCTCCACTCGACAGCGGCGCCACGATCTCCGGCTCGCCGCGAGCGGCCCGGCGGCTACGGGGCGCATCGGAGCGAACGTCCCCCTCGAGCAGAGCCGCCGACATGCCGAGCCGCACGGCGGCCTGGCCGAGTGCCGCGGCGAGCGAGGACTTGCCTTCGCCGGGCATCGCCGAGGAGACCATCACCACCCAGCCGCCGCCAGAGGGGCGCATCGTGTCGCGGCCACGGATGAGGTTGGCGAGCGTGTAGTGCACCGTCTCGGCTTCCAGCGAGCCCGGACGCGAGCTGACCATCTCCCGGGCAGTGGCGCGGCGCGGCGGCTGCGGGAACAGGCCCAGCACGCGCACGCCGGTCTCACCCTCGACCTGGTCGACGTCGCGGAACGTGCGGGCCATCATGCTGAGCGCGAAGGCGATTGCCGCGCCGATGCCGATGGCGACCAGAAACACGCCGGTGACCATCATCTTCAAGCGCGGGAACGAGGGCACCAGCGGCGGCCGGGCCGCGACCACGACGTTGGATTCGGGCCATTGCATGTGCTGTTCGGCATCCACCTCGTGCAGGCGGGTCTCCAGCGACTCATACAGCTTGCGCTCGCTCTCGGCCTCTCGCATCAGCGATTGCAGCCGCACATTGGCCCCGCCTTGCACGCCGGACTGGGACGCCAGCGACTGCACTTGGGTGGTGAGCTGAGCCTTGCGGGCGGTGAGCGCCGCCACTTCCTCGTTCAACCCGGCGGACACCTTGCCGGTCTCGGTGCGGATTGCGCCCCGGAGCCGCGCCAACTGCTCGTTGGCCGCCCGGACCGACGGGTAGTTGTCGCCAAAACGGGAACTCAGCTCGGCCTGCTGCGCCTGCAGATCCGCCTGCTTCTGGATCAGCCCCTGGATGACCGGAGAGGCGAGCACGGCGGGCGAACTGGCGCTGATCTGGCTGCCGGAGGTTTGCGCCTGCCGTAGCGCCGACTCCTTCTCCGCCAACTGCCCGGTGACGTCGCCAAGTTGCCCGTTCAGGTCCCCCAGCCGCTGCGAGATGACCGTCTGGCCTTGGCGCACCGGGTTGAGCTGGTTCTGTTCCTGGAACTTTTCCACGGCAACGTCTGCCGCCTGAACCTGCTGCCGCAGCGTTGCCAGGTAGGTGGTCAGCCAGGCGCTGGCTTGGTCGGTGGTGTCGCTCACCTGGCGCCGCTGCTCCACCACGAAAGCCTGGGCGTAGTCATTGGCGATCTGGGTGGCGAGCTCTGGGGTGCTGGCGTCGGCGCCGACCTTGATGATGTAGGACTTGCCGTCGTTGGAGTTGGAGACCGAGCCGAGCAGCTTGTCCGTCGCCTGGGAGAAGGTCAGGTCACAGGCCGCCGGCGCGGCAGGAGCCGGCCGGCCGATCAGGTGGTCGATGCTCGCCTGCAGGCGCTGCGAGAACGTCGTGCTGGCGCAGAACAGCGGGTTATGCTGAAGATCCAATTGACGCACCACGTCTTCGGCCACCTTGGGGGAGCGCAATTGCTCCATCACGGTGTGAAGCTGCTCGATATCGAGCGCCGGGTCGCTCAGCACGCTGGCACCATCCGTCACCCGCAGCTTGCGCGCGTCGACCATGATCGAGGCCGAGGCCGAGTAGCTGACCGGCAGTTGCTCGAAGGCGAACCCGGCTATCGCGGTGACGGCGAGGGCGAAGATCAGGATGAACCATTTGTAGCGCAGAGCCGCCTGTAACGGCGTGATCTCCACGGACGGGCGTTCGAGCGAAGCCTCGTGGTAGAGGGTGCTGGAGAGATCGCTCTGCGAGCCGGGCGCTCTGATCAAGGCTGTCACTGGCGGCATCCCATCTTGATAACGTTGCGCCTACAATCCTGGCGCGAGCAGTTCGTAAACGTGGTCGAAACAATTAAGCCGGCCTGCGCTGGCCCGCCATCAGCGCGATGCGTGCTCCGAGCAACGCGCGCGCCGTCCGGCTCTTCCATACAGCACCATTGCTGCGCTGCACAACTCAATCCGCCATCACCACTGGATGAGCCTGCCCAGAGATGTCGGCCGGTTTGGCTGTGATCGCGAGCGGCTTGGGCCGGCTGTCGGCGGCGCGGGCAAGATGCGAGTCGATCAAGGCACGAAGACGGCGGCGGAACACAGCACTGTCGAACCCCTCGGAATGGTGCCGGATCGTCTCCGGATCGAAATGGCCGGGATTGAAGTCGGCCAACGCCTCGGCCACCGACTCAGCGGATTGTTCCTCGAAGAAGATCCCGGTCTGGCCCGGCACCACCGTGTCCAGCACGCCACCCCGGCCATACGCGATGACCGGCCGCCCAGATGCCATCGCCTCGAGCGGCGTGATGCCGAAATCCTCCTCGCTGGGCAGGATGAAGGCCTTGCAGTCCCGGTAAAGCTCACGCATCTGCGCGTCGTTGACGCGCCCGACGAAGCGGATGGTCGGCCCGGCGCGCTCCTTCAGGCTGTCGAGGGCACGGCCGTCGCCGGCCACCACGAGGTTCAGCGACATCCGGGTGCAGGCGTCGACCACGATGTCGGGCCGTTTCCAGCCGACCAGGCGCATCAGCATGAGGTAGAAGCCGCCGCTGCCGTCACCCACGTCGAAGTGGGTGGTGTCGACCGGGGGAGGGATGATGGTGCTCGGCTGGCTGTAGGTGCGCTGGATGCGCTTTTGCACCACGTTGCTGGTGCTCACCCAAACGTCGGTACGGTTCGCGCTGGTCCGGTCCCATTGCCGCAGCTTGATGAGCTGGGAAGCCAGCAGGGCGCGCGCGGGGCGGGACAAGTGCTCGCGCTCGGCATAGCGATGGTAGTCCCACAAGAAACGCGGCGGCGAATGGCAGTAGCAGACATTGAGCGTGTCGGGCTGCGTCAGCACGCCATGGGCAAAGCCGCTGGAACTGCTGACCACGAGGTCGTAGTCGCTTAAGTCGAACCCTTCGAACGCCATCGGATAAAGCGGCAGCAGCATCTGGTGCTTACGATTGGCCAGCGGCACGCGGTTGAGCCAAGAAGTACGGATGTCCCACTGCCGATAGCGCTCGGGCATGCGGCGCGGATCGTGAATCGATACATACACTGGTGCCTGGGGATACATGAGCTTGAGTTCGTCCAGAACCCGCTCTGCACCACCGTATTGGTTCAGGTAGTCGTGTACAATCGCAACTCTCATCTTCACTCCGCGCGTGTAGGCGCAAACCTCGCCAAAGTCGTAGGCGAGATTAGGACCGATGAACCCAAACTCTGTTCCGCCCATTAACTTTCTTGTTAGTAGAGAAACAAATTTTGCCGTCGTTTGGACAACGAGTGAAGCCGTTCTGGCCCGCAGTGCATGGCCCTGTATATGACGCTACAACGAACGAGGCTCCGACACCATCGGCAGTGGGTTTAAAGCCGATCTTACCCCCGTTGCCAAGTCCAAATCGGCGAGACGATTAACAAGCAGTTAATCTAGTCTCAAATATGGGACCGCTGCATCCGGTCGTGATCTCGCCGCGGTGTCCTGGTGCAGCCGAGCTCGCCGCACCGCGAGTGGACCCGAGCGACAAAACGGGCGTTTCACACGGCTTTGCCGAACTCCCCGGTGGCGACGAGCCCCGGTGCCAGCGATGCCGCTCCTCGAGAGTGTCTCACATCAAGATCACGTGTTGCCCGTGCCGGGTCGAACAGGGCGCGGGGCAATCCGCCACTATGATGCCAAGCTGCAACAACGCTGCATGCAACAAACGATACCTGATTAGCCTCAGACCACGCATCGCACGCGATTTCACTGGTATTGCGCTGTGCCCCGTGCCCCCGTTGTAATTCCGAACAATGGTCTGATTGTTCCTGCTCGTTCTGCTACGAAGCGTCGCTCGCGGACTCTGCTCGCGCAATGCACTCGAATGAGCCCCAGCGCGCAAACCGCTGCGTCAACGTGCATCTGCTCTAGCGACGATGCCAGGCGCCGTCGTAGAAATCGGGAAACGCCGTGCGCCTCCCCGCGCCCTCTGCTCCATGCGCCCCTGGGCCGTGCTGCGTCGATCCCTCCCAATCCAAGGTTTGCCGATGCGAACTGCGCATATTTCATGGATGTGGCTGCTCTTGTTTGGCCGGGCGTGGGCAGCCGGCATTATACCTCCGCCCGGCGTGCCGCTGAGCGGCGCCGTCCTGCCCGGGCCGTTCAATCTATCCTACGGCAGCTCCGCGCTCTCGCTGGGTGTCAACGGCACCGTGCTCGGTGGCAGCGGTACCGGCGTGACCTTCAATGGCCCGACCTTGGATGGCACGGCGATCCGGTTTGCCCTGACCGGCACCAACTACGCCGTGCCGAGCGGGGTCTCCCTGGTGCGATTTACCCAAACCAGCACGATTTCGGCCCAGACCGTGCTGTTGCCCAACGCGATCGGCGACACCGATCCTATCGAGTTCGACAACTATTCGGGCCCAATCAGCGCCTACAGCTTCAGCCCGTCGGTGCTCGGCTGGATCAATGGGTCAGAGCTGCCATCCGGCGTGAGCATCCGCATCCGCTGGGACGCGACCGACAACACCTGGCACAGGATCGGATGACGATGAGATATTGCAGGTTTCTCGCTCTTGGCTGGAGTCTCAGCGTCCTGCTGGCCGGCTCGGCGGCCGCGCAAGTCCCGATGGGCGGGTCCGGCGCGGCGCTGCCGACGACACTGGC
Organism: Acetobacteraceae bacterium; assembly: GCA_965198565.1. Taxonomy (GTDB): domain Bacteria; phylum Pseudomonadota; class Alphaproteobacteria; order Acetobacterales; family Acetobacteraceae; genus LMUY01. The sequence goes on from OZ240665.1 coordinate 1,592,012, forward strand.
CACGCTGGCCGAAACGGGTGGGTCGCAGCCGCTGGCCTTCGCCTCTACCGGGAATGCGGCCTATGACATCACGCTGAACGGCAACACCAGCTTCACGCTGACCGGCGGCACATCCGGGCAATTCCAGAGCATCACCGCCATCTTCCGGCAGGGCGGCTCCGGCGGCTTCACCCCGAGCCTGCCCGCCACGGTGCAATGGGCCTCCGGCACGGCGCCGGTGTTTCCGACCACGGCCGGCACGGTGACCACCGTCATCCTCGGAACCTCCGATGGCGGCAAGACCATCGTCGGGCTGTCCGGGGGCGCCGCGATCGGCACGGTCGCCGGGACGGCGCGCGATGCCGCCGCCGCCATCGCCGCCGAGACCGCGGCCGCCTCCAGTGCTGCGTCCGCCAACACGGCCGCTTCGACGGAGACCAGCCGTGCGCTGGCGGCGGAAGCCGGGCTGTTGCCGAAATCGGGCACCACGCTGGCCGGGCTCACGCTCGCGTCCTCGCCGTCCGCAGCCCAAGTGACCGCCGCGTTGCCGACCTTCACCGCCAGTGCCGCCGGGCTGGTTCCGCCCCCCGGCAGCGGCGCCAACCAGGTGCTCGGCTCCAGCGGCTGGACCACGATGACCGGCGGCGGCAACGTCAGCACCGACTCGTCTGGCACCATCACGACACAGCTCGTGCGCGCCAACGGCTCTCAGGTCAGCCGCACGCTCGGCGCCCGGGCCACCGACCGGTTGAACGTGCGCGACTTCGGCGCGGCCGGCAACGGGCAGGCGAACGCCATCGGCACCAGCTACGGCAGCACGCTCGCCGCCCTGGCGAGCTATGTCGCCCCTGGCGGCGCCACCCCGTTCTCCTGGGCGACCAACCCGGCGTTCGGCCTCACCTTCACCATGACCACCAGCGTCGCACAGAGCGCTGCCAGCACCACGCTGACCTTCCTCGACACGCTGATTTCCCACCAGGGCCTGCCGTTCCAGGCCATTGTCGCCGCATGGCAGGATCCGTCGAACGGCAACTTCCTGATCAAGCCCGGCATGCTGGTCAGCGGCTCCTGCATCGCCTCCGGCACGACGGTGCAGGGCTGGCCCGCCACCGCCGTGCGCCAAGGCGAGTTGCTGCCGAACTCCACCGACTGGGCGGCTGGCACCACCTATGCCGCCAATGTGCTGGTGGCGGCCAACGGCAACTTCTACCAGGCGACCACCGGCGGCACCTCGGGCAGCGCCGGCGGGCCGACCGGAACCGGCACCAACATCGCCGATGGGTCCGTGGTTTGGAAGTTCGCCCAGTATGGCGAGAGCATGCAGCTCCCCAACGGCAACGTCACCCTGTCGCAAGCCACCACCAGCGCCTGCCCGTCTGGCTCCGCGATCACCTTCACCATCGCGCCCGCGCAATTGCAGGCACTGACCACGGACTGGCTCGGCATCCAGTCCGCCATGGCGCAGGCCTGGGCACTGCCCACCGGGGCGAGAGTCTACATCCCGGCCGGCTCGTACGAGATCAACCATCCGCTGATGAATGCGGGCGGCATGACCAACACCAACACCCAGACGCAGAATATCGAGATCATCGGGGACGGCTTCCCGCTGACCCAGATCAACGTCACGACCGACTCAGGGCAGGACGAGTGCGCCATCGGCGAGAGCGACCGCGGCCTGGCGTCGGGCAACGAGGTCAGCTCGGAATCCGCTTACCGCAACTTCCGGCTGAATGGCCCGGCGCCGGGCCCGTTTCAGTATGGCGTCTCGCCCGCCAAGATGGATGGGCTGTGCGTTGGGGCGGACGCGCGGATCTATGAACTCGAGACAGGCGGTTTCCACGCCGGCGTCACGCTGGTGAAGGACCACCAGGAGGTGCATGGCCTGGTCTCCTCCGGCAACGGCTACGGCCTCTTGCTCGCCCCGTATGCGGAAACCATGGGCAACCAGCTCATCGAGGACGGCGGGCTGGCCGGCAACTTCATCGCCAGCATCGGCATCACTTCGACCGACCAGCTCGACTCGTCGACGATGAAGAACGTCCACACCGGATTCGGACCCTATGGCTTCTACGCTCTGCCCAGCACGCCAAACGTGAGCGTCACCAACGGTGGCATGGTCTCCAACACGACCCTGATGGACGTGTGGACCGAAGCCGTGGGCGAGGCGTGGATGTTTGGCACGGGAAGCAACGCCCAGGTCGGCAGCAATGTGCTGATCAACACCGGCGGGACTGCCGTCGGCTACGGCGGGCAAATCCCGAACGGCGTCGGCGGCGTCGTGCCGGCCGTGGCGCTCATCAACGTCTCCGGGTTTGACAGCAACACCATGATCAGCTCGGCGATGGGCGCCTACGCCCACGTCACCCAGGCGGTGGTCCGTGCAAGCGGCAACGGCGGCTGCACGAACAACCTGTGGATCAACGACCCGCAATTCACGCTGGGTGGGAGCGCCACGCAGAACAGCTCGGCGGTCACGCCGTTTTATTGCCCCTACGGCGCCGGGGCACAGGGCAATTCGTTCCAGATCGGCAGCGCCTCGGGCGTGTTCCGCCTGTCCGGCAACCCGGCTGGCCCGATGGCGGCGAATGTGCCCGTGCAAGACGGCTACGCCCCTTATGGCTCCGGCACGCTTGCCGCGCCGTATACGGACGGCAATCCGTTCCTCGGCTTGACCGCGGCAGCGTCCTATTACGGCAACTGGGTGGCGGTCTATCAAGTGAGCGAAAGTCTCTCCGGCCTGCCCTTGGCGATGCCGTCGCAAAACATTCGTCCGGGCCAGCCGATCTTCGCCACGTCAGGCGGAGTCGAGGGCGGCCTGGATCAGACCGGCGCCATCGGCGTCTCGCTGAACGGGTGTTCCGGCGGCAACAGCGCCAGTTGCTACTTCACGCTCAACCCGGCGGCGCATACCGGTGCGCACGGTGCAAGCACGGGGCTGACCGCGGTCGGGACCAATCAGAGTGCCGCCTATCAGATCACGTCGGGCCTCTCCCAGTTCTCCACCGTCGCCTCCGGCAGCGGGGCTATCTTGGGGATCATCCCGGTCGGCGCGTCGGAAACCCTCTGCAACGACGGCGCCAACCCGCTCAACGTCTATGCGCCAGTGAGCGACACCATCGGCACGGCCGCGACGACGGCGGCAACGTCGCTCGCCACCGGAACCTGCCGCTCGTTCTTCCGCACCGGCCCCACCACGTTCCACTGAGGGCCGCCTGATTGACCCGGCGGGGAGCCCCGCGCGATAACGCGGCATGATCCTGCTGATCGACAACTACGACAGCTTCACCTTCAACCTCGTCCATGTCTTGGGCGAGGTTGGCGGCGTCTGCGCCGTGCGCCGCAACGATGCGCTCGGCGTGGATGAGGCGCTCGCCATGCTGCCGGAAGCCATCGTGCTGTCGCCGGGTCCGTGCACGCCCAATGAGGCGGGGATTTGCCTGGACCTGATCGCCGCCGCCGCCGGCCGGGTGCCGATTTTGGGGGTCTGCCTCGGCCACCAAGCCATCGGCCAGGTGTTCGGCGGTGTGGTCAAGCACGCGCCCCTGCCGATGCACGGCAAGGTGGCGGGGGTGGAGCATGCCGGCACCGACGTCTTCGCCGGCCTGCCCAGCCCGTTCCAGGCCGCCCGCTACCACAGCCTGATCGTCGAGCGCGAGACCCTGCCGGCGGAACTCGAGGTGACGGCCTGGACGGCGGATGGACTGGTGATGGGTCTGCGCCATCGCGCCATGCCGGTATTCGGCGTGCAATTCCACCCCGAGAGCATCGCCTCGGAAGGCGGCCGGGACATCCTGGCCAATTTCCTCGCCATCGCCCGTGGCGCCAACGCGCCGCGCCGCGCCGCCTGAACCTTCCCTCGCTTGTGGAGCACGACCTCAAGCCCGTCATCGCCCAGCTAGCCCGCGGGGAAACCCTGTCCGAGGCTGAGGCCGAGGCGGCGTTCGGCATCATCATGGCCGGCGAGGCCACCCCGGCGCAGATCGGCGGCTTCTTGATGCTACTGCGGCTGCGCGGCGAGACCGTGCCCGAGATGGTTGGCGCCGTACGGGCCATGCGGGCGCGGATGGCCGCCATCGAGGCGCCGCCGGGCGCCATCGATGTCTGCGGCACCGGCGGCGATGCGGCCGGCACCCTCAACATCTCCACCGCCGTCACCTTCGTCGTGGCCGGGCTGGGTGTGCCCGTGGCAAAGCATGGCAATCGCGCCCTGTCCTCCCGCGCCGGCGCGGCCGACGTGCTGGTGGAACTCGGCGTCAACCTCGACGTGCCGATGCCGCGCCTGGCGGGGGTGCTGGCACAGGCTGGCTGTGCCTTCCTGTTCGCCCCGCGCCACCATGCCGCCCTGCGCCACGCCGCCGGGCCGCGCGTCGAGCTGGGCACGCGCACGATCTTCAACCTGCTCGGCCCGATGGCCAACCCCGCGCGGGTGACGCGCCAACTCACCGGCGTCTACGACCCGGCGTGGTTGCGCCCCATGGCCGAGACCCTGCACGCGCTCGACACCACGCATGCCTGGCTGGTGCATGGCGCCGGGCTCGATGAACTCACTTTGGCCGGCGCCAACCACGTCGTGGTGCTCGAGCATGGCCGCATCGCCGAGCGCACCGTGCTGGCCGAGCAAGCCGGGCTGCCGTCGGCGCCGCTGGCTGCCATCCAGGGTGGCGACGCAGCGCAGAACGCCCGCGCCCTGCTCGCGTTGCTGCACGGTGAGCCCAGCGCCTACCGCGACACGGTGCTGCTGAACGCCGCCGCCGCCTTGATCGTGGCCGGCCAGGCGGCGTCTCTGCGAGAAGGCGCCGAGCGGGCGGCGCAAGCCATCGACGACGGCGCCGCCCTGGCAGCGCTCGACCGGCTGCGGCGCGCGACGGAATAGGAGGACAGGGTGGACCAGCCGATCCCAGACGTGCTGGCGCGGATTTGCGCCGACACCAGGCGCGAGGTCGAGCGGCGCAAGCGGGCCTCGCCCGAGCCGCGACCCAAGCCGAGTGACGCGCCACGTGGTTTTGCCGCCGCCCTCGCGCGCGCCGTCGCCTCTGATCGCTTCGGCCTGATCGCCGAAATCAAGCGCGCCTCTCCCTCGGGCGGCCTCATCCGCGCCGATTTCGACCCGGCCGCCATCGCCCAGGCCTATGAGCAGGCCGGCGCCGCCTGCCTCTCCGTGCTCACCGACGCACCCTATTTCAGTGGCGACCCGGCCCATCTGCGCGCCGCCCGCGCCGCCACCCGCCTGCCCGTGCTGCGCAAGGACTTCATGCTCGACCCCTGGCAGATCTACGAAAGCCGGGCCATGGGCGCCGACGCCATCCTGCTGATCATGGCCGCCCTCGGCGACGAGCAGGCCGCCGAGCTGGAGCGCGTGGCCATCAGTTTGGGCATGGACGTGCTGGTGGAGGTGCATGACGCCGCCGAATTCGAGCGTGCCCTGCACCTGCAGACGCCCTTGCTCGGCGTCAACAACCGCAACCTGCGAACCTTGGTGACCGACCTCGCCACCACCCACGCGCTGGCCGCCCTGGTGCCGCCGGGTCGCATCCTGGTCGCCGAAAGCGGCATCCGCACCCATGACGACGCGCAGGCTCTGGCCCGCTCCGGCGCGCGTTGCCTGCTGGTCGGCGAGAGCCTGCTCCGCCAGTCGGACGTCGGCCAGGCGGTGCGCGACCTGATCGGAGACGGCTGGGCATGCTGACCCATTTCGACGCCGCCGGCCGCGCCACCATGGTGGACGTGTCGGACAAGCCCGAGACCGGCCGCACCGCAACCGCCTGCGCCCGCGTGGTGATGGCGCCCGAGACGCTGGCGATCGTGGCGAGCGGCACGGCCAAGAAGGGCGACGTGCTCGGCACCGCCCGCCTCGCCGGCATCATGGCCGCCAAGCGCACCGCCGACCTCATCCCGCTCTGTCACCCGCTGCCCATTTCGGCGGTGACGGTCGATCTCGAGCCGGGAGACGACGCCGTCGAGATCACCGCCACCGTGCGCACCACCGGGCGCACCGGCGTGGAGATGGAGGCGCTCACCGCAGCAAGCGTGGCGGCGCTGACCGTCTACGACATGTGCAAGGCGATCGACCGCGGCATGCGGGTGGACGGCTTACGGGTGGTGCACAAGGCGGGCGGCAAGTCCGGCGAGTTCCGCCAGCCATGATAAGCGTCGCCGAAGCCCGCAGCCGCATCCTCGCCCCGCTCCGCGCCACGGCGGCCGAGACGGTGGCGCTGTCGGCCGCCTGGGGCAGGGTGCTGGCCGCCCCCGTCGCCGCCCGGTTGACCCAGCCGCCCGCCGATGTCTCCGCCATGGACGGCTATGCCTTGCGCGCGGCGGATGGCGCCTTGGGCGCGCGTTTGCGCGTGGTCGGCAGCGCCCCCGCGGGCCACCCGTTCGCCGGCGAAGTGCGCCCGGGCGAGGCGGTGCGGCTGTTCACCGGCAGCGTCGTGCCTGCGGGCGCCGACGCGATCCTGCTGCAGGAGGATGCCGAGCGCGAGGCCGACTGGGTCACGGTGCGCGAGGCCTGCACGCCGGCTCGGCACATCCGCCGCGCCGGGCAGGATTTCAGCGTCGGCGATGTGCTGCTGCAGCCAGGACGGCGCTTGGGCGCGCGCGACATCGGGCTGGCGGCGGCGGCCAATCACCCGTGGCTCACCGTGCATCGCGCGCCCCGCGTGGTCATCCTGGCCACTGGCGACGAGATCAGCCTGCCCGGTGAGCCGATCGGCCCCGGCGGCATCGTCAGTTCCAACGCGCACGCCATCGCCGCCCTGGTTCGCGCCGGCGGCGGCGAGCCCACTGTCCTCCCCGTGGCGCGCGACGACCCGGCGGCGATCGCGGCGGCGGTGGACAGCGCCCGCCGCGCCGACATGCTGGTGACTACGGGCGGGGCCAGCGTCGGCGACCACGACCTGGTGCAGCAATCGCTGGGCGAGCAGGGCTTCGTGCTCGATTTCTGGCAGGTGGCGATGCGCCCCGGCAAGCCGCTGATCGCCGGCCGGCTCGGCGACACCCCGGTGCTGGGCCTGCCCGGCAACCCGGTTTCGGCGCTGGTTTGCTCCGTGCTGTTCCTGTTGCCGAGCCTGGACGTGCTGGCCGGCTTGCCGCCCGCCGCTACCCGCACCGAGCGCGCACGGCTGGGCGCCGCGGTGAAGGAGAACGACCATCGCGCCGACCATCTCCGCGCTGAATTGGCCATTGGGCCGGATGGCGCGCTGCTCGTCACGCCGTTCCCTCGGCAGGACTCCAGCCTTTTGCGGCTGCTGACCCGGGCCGATGCGCTGGTTCTGCGCGCGCCGCACGCTCCCCCTTTGGCCGAAGGCGCCGTCGTCGAGATCATCCGCCTCGACAGCCTTGGGTTGTAGCGGGCTGGTGGTGTTCGGCAACAAGACACGCTTGACGGCAGTGGCGGAACCAACGTAGAACGCCCGTGGTTGCCGGTTTGTTCCACAATCGCGTCGGCGCCGTGGCGGTTCCCTGGAGGAGAGTGCGGATGCTCACGCGCAAGCAGCACGAGCTGCTGGTGTTCATCGACCATCATCTGCGCAGCACGGGGTTTTCCCCCTCGTTCGAGGAGATGAAGGAAGCGCTGAAGCTGCGCTCCAAGTCCGGCATCCACCGGCTGATTTCGGCCTTGGAGGAGCGTGGCTTCATCGAGCGTCATCACCATCGCGCGCGCGCGCTCGAGGTCAAGCGCATGCCGGACATGGTGGCCGAGCGGGTGCAGCGGGAGGAGGCGCCGGTGTTCGCCCCCAACGTGATCCGCGGCGATTTCGGCGGCAACCGGCTGCAGGGCGTGCGCGCCGCCAGCGACGCGGCGGCCGTGCAGTTGCCGCTGTATGGCCGCATCGCCGCTGGCCAGCCGATCGAGGCTTTGCGGGACGGCGGCAGCCACATCGAGGTGCCGCTCGCCATGCTCGGCAGCGGGGAGCACTACGCGCTCGAGGTTGCCGGCGATTCGATGATCGACGCCGGTATCCTCGACACCGACACGGTCATCATCCGCAAGGGCGAGACGGCCGAGAATGGCCAGATCGTGGTCGCCATGGTGGACGACTCGGAGGTGACGTTGAAGCGCTTGCGCCGCCGCGGCAGCACCATCGTGCTCGAGCCTGCCAACCCGAACTACGAGGTCCGCATCTTCCCGGCCGACCGGGTGAAGGTGCAAGGCCGCCTCGTCGGCCTGCTCCGGAAGTACTAGTCTCCATTCCCAGGCCAAGTCCTCTCCCTCTGGGCAGGGGGGCGTGGATGCCCGGATCAAGTCCTTCGCGATGCACACATTGTCTCTATGCGCGCATGCGGTAGACAAATCCTTCTTCTCCCTCTCCCGTCCTACACGGGAGAGGGTCGGGGTGAGGGCTCTTCGGGCGCGTGCAATTCAGCGCTCCAAGGGATCGTGGCCCTCGCACCCTCACCCCGACCCTCTCCCGCCCGCGGGAGAGGGAGAAAAACGGAGGATTAAGCCGTGGAGCAGCAAGCCCGAGTGACAGCCCTGGGGCTTGGTCGCCACCGCAACCGCCTTCGTCTGGAACGCCCCTAGCCTCTATGGCTGGCTGAAGGACCGCACCGGAAGCTTCAACGCGGGCTATCTCTGGCTAGAGCCTGATCGCATCAGGTGGAAACAACCTGATGCGTGAATCAGCCTCTCAAACAAAGAGTTAGAGCATGATTGCTTCGCCTATCAGAAGCAATCATGCTCTAGCCGCCACCGCGGTGATGGCGCTCGTGATCCTGCTCTTCCTGCTGCCCCGCTCCGGCCGCCTCGTCACGCATCGGTCTGCCTGACGGCGCGGCGTCAAGCACGCGGCCAAAGCCGACTGGCGTCACCGATGGTGGTCCCATTCGCCAGGGTCACGACGTGCGGCAAGCCGGCCCTCAGAGCAGCTTGACGAGTTGTTTGCCGAAATTGCGCCCCTTCAGCACGCCGAGCAGCGCCTCCGGAGCGCTCGCCAGGCCTTCCGCAATCGACTCCCGATAGCGGAGCCGCCCGCTCGCCACCAGGTCGCCGAGTTCCTGCAGCGCCGCCGGCCAATCCTCCATGTGCTCGGACACGATGAACCCCTGCACCAGCAGCCGCTGGGTAAGGATCAGCCGCGGATCGGTGATCGGGATCGCCGCGCCGTCATAGCCCGAGATCGCCCCGCACACGGCGATGCGGCCGAACGCGTTCATCAGCCGCAGCACGGCGTTCAGCACGACGCCGCCGACATTGTCGAAATAGGCATCGATCCCCGCCGGGGCAGCCCGCTGCAAGTCGGCATCGAGCGACCCGGCTTTGTAGTCGACGCAGGCATCGAAGCCGAGCTCCTCCGTTACGAAGCGGCATTTCTCCGGCCCGCCGGCGATCCCCACCACCCGGCAGCCCATGTGCTTGGCCAATTGGCCGACGACGGTGCCGACCGCGCCGCTGGCCGCGCTCACCGCCACCGTCTGGTTCGGCTTGGGCGCGCAAATCCGCTTCAGCCCGTACCAGCCGGTGATGCCGGGCATCCCGACCGCACCCAGATACGCCGGCAGCGGCACCTTGCTGTCATCCACTTTCTGCAGCCCGGCGCCCTTGCTGGTGGCGAACTCCTGCCAGCCGAACTGCCCCACCACCTTGTCGCCCGGTCGCCAGGCGGGGTTGCGGCTTTCGACCACCTCGCCCACCGCCCCGCCCACCATCACCTCGCCCAGCGGCTGCGGCGCCGTGTAGGATTTGCCGGCGTTCATCCGGCCGCGCATGTAGGGGTCGATCGAGAGGTAGTGGTTGCGCACCCGCACCTCGCCCTCCGCCAACGGGGCGAGTTCGGTCTCCACCAGGCGGAAGTTGTCGGCGCTGGCCTCCTTTTCAGGCCGGCTGGCGAGCAGGACTTGGCGGTTCATGGTGGCCATGGCGGAACGCTCCCCTTTTTGGTCGGTCTCACTGGTCGGAATGCACCAAATCCAGGTCGTCGAAGCGGGTGAACTCACCCTCGAACAGCAGGTCGATCTTGCCGGTGGGACCGTGGCGCTGCTTCTCGATCAGCAGTTCCGCCCGGTTGTGCACCCGCTCCATGTCCTGCTGCCACTTGTCCATCGCGGCGTTGAACTTGGCGTCGTTGTCGAACTGGCTCTGCTTGGGGCCGCGCTGCTGCAGGTAATACTGCTCGCGGTAGATGAACATCACGCAGTCGGCGTCTTGCTCGATGGTGCCCGACTCGCGCAAGTCCGCCAGTTGCGGGCGCTTGTCCTCCCGCTGCTCCACCGCGCGGCTCAATTGCGACAGCGCCACCACCGGCACCTGGAACTCCTTGGCAATGGCTTTCAGCCCCTGCGTGAACTGGCTGATTTCCAGAACGCGGTTCTCCGGCTTGGTTCCGGCCGAGGGGCGCATGAGCTGCAGGTAGTCCACGATCACCAGGCTCAGCCCCGCCGTGCGCCGCAGCCGGCGGCAGCGGGTGCGCAGCGCGGCGATGGAAACGCCCGGCGTCTCGTCGATATGCAGCGGCAGCCCGGCGATCTCGCGGCTGACCCGCACGAAGGTGTCGAAGTCGCGCTGGTTGATGTCGCCGCGGCGGATCTTGTCGCCCGAGACCCGCGCCTCCTCCGCCAGCAGGCGCAAGGCGAGCTGCTCGGCGCTCATCTCGAGCGAGAAGAACGCCACCGAGCCTTTCGGAACTTGCTCGGCCCCTGCCGCACCGCGTGCCTCCGCCAGCAGGGCGCGGCCGGCACCGAAGGCGATCTTGGTGGCCAGCGCGGACTTGCCCATGCCGGGCCGCCCGGCCAGGATGACCAGGTCCGACGGGTGCAGCCCGCCCAGCTTCTTGTCCAGGTCGCGCAGCCCGGTGGACAGGCCCGAGACGCCGCCGGAGCGCTTGAACGCCCGCTCCGCCCCCTCGATGGCGGTGACCAGCGCGTGCTCGAACACGATGAAGCCGCCGCCGGTGACGCCCTTTTCCGCGATGTCGAACAGGCGCTGCTCGGCCGCTTCCACCTGCGAGGGGCCGTCCAACTCCGGGTCGGCCCCGAACGCGGCGTTCACCACCTCCTCGCCCACGTCGATCAACTGGCGGCGCAGCCAGGCGTCGTGGATGGCGCGGCCATACTCGCCGGCGTTGATGATGCCGACCATGGCGGACAGCAACTGGCCGAGATAGGCCGTCCCGCCCACCTCATCCAGCACGCCGTTGTGCTCGAACTCGGTGCGCAGGGTGATCGCGTCGGCCAATTGCCCGGCATCGACCCGGCGCCGGATGGCCTGGAAGATGCGGGCATGCACCGGGTCGGCAAAGTGGTCGGGCGCCAGGAACTCCGCCACCCGCTCGAACGCCTTGTTGTTGGCGAGCAGCGCGCCCAGCAGTGCTTGTTCCGCCTGCAGGTTGCTGGGCGGCACCCGCTGCGACAGGCCGAGAAGGGGGGTATGAATGTCGTTCATGGGAGGATCAGTCTAGCGCATCAGCCGCCGCGCCGGGGAACTGTCGGGCTGTGGATAGCGGTGGATAGGGGGGATGCTTTCCCGTCGGTTGCGCAACTGGCGCGCATGCCCGAGATTGCGTCCGCCGAAACAGAGGTTTTGTATCAATGGACATGACGGGCGAGCGACGCATTCCCGCGCCGCGCCAGAAGGTTTGGGACGCGCTGAACGACCCGGCGATGCTCAAGGCGGCCATCCCTGGCTGCAAATCCCTCGAGAAGGTCTCCGACTCCGACCTGCGCGCGACGGCCGCCGTGCGCATCGGCCCGATCGCGGCCCAGTTCACCGGCAAGGTCCAGCTGCTCGACCTTGATCCGCCGAACTCCTACCGCATCGCGGGCGAAGGGCAGGGCGGGGTGGCCGGCTTTGCCAATGGCGGCGCCACCGTGCGCCTGGCCGATGACGGCGCCTTCACCCTGCTGAGCTACGAGGTGAAGGCGCAGGTGGGCGGCAAGATCGCGCAACTGGGCGCGCGGCTGATCGACGCCACTGCCAAGCAGATGGCCGACCAGTTCTTCGACCGCTTCAGCGCCGAGGTGTCTGGCCCCGCCGAGATCGCCGCCGATGGCCCAGCGGGCGCGGTTGCGGCGCTCACCACGCCGCCCGGCCCGCAGGCGCCGGCCGTGGTGAACCTGCTCTCGATGATCCCGAAGGAACCGTACGGCTTCCCGCTGATCGCGTGGGTCGGCTGCGTGTTGTTCTTCTTCATCTTTGTCATGATCTTCGGAAGCTACGTTTTTTGATCCCAGCATCCGTCGATGCCACGGTGGCGCTGCTGGCGGGGCAGGGCTACGTGGCCGACCGCGGTCTCGCCACCACCGTGTTCCTGGCGTTGACCATGGCCCGGCCGCTGTTCCTCGAGGGCGAGCCCGGCACCGGCAAGACCGAGATTGCCCGCGTGCTGTCGGCCGGGCTCGGCCGCCGGCTGGTGCGGCTGCAGTGCTACGATGGGATGGACCTCTCCGCCGCCGCCTATGAGTGGGACCGGGCGCGCCAGTTGCTGGCGATCCGCCTGGCCGAGGCCACCGGCGCCTTGGCCTCGGTGGGCGCGGACATCTACAGCCGGGCCTATCTGCAGGCCCGCCCGCTGCTCTCCGCCATCGATCCGGACCTGCCGCCCGCCGTGCTGCTGATCGACGAGCTGGACCGGGCGGACGAGCCGTTCGAGGCGTTCCTGCTCGAGCTGCTGGCCGACTTCCAGCTCACCATCCCGGAGTACGGCACCATCCATGCCGCCACGCCGCCGGTGGTGGTGATGACCTCCAACCGCACCCGCGAGGTGCACGATGCGATCCGCCGCCGCTGCCTCTACCAATGGGTGGACTACCCCAACGCCGCCCGCGAGCGCGCCATCCTCGCCGCGCGCGCGCCGGGTCTGCCCGCGCGGCTGTCGGCGCAGGTGGTGGCGTTCGTGCAGCGCTTGCGGGAGGCGGACCTGTTCAAGCTGCCCGGCGTGGCGGAGACGATCGACTGGTCCCGCGCGCTGGCCCACCTCAACAGCGTGGAACTGACGCCCGATGCGGTGGACGCGACCTTGGGCGTGCTGCTGAAGTATCAGGACGACCTGGCCAAGGTGCGCGGCGAGATGGCGGCCGGGCTGGTGCAGGCGGTCAGCGGCGCGGTTTGATCCGGTGCCGAACGTTCAGCATTAAATTGAGTTTAGGCGTAAGAGCAACCCCATGGAAAAGCCCACTATCTACCTCTTTCCAGACACTAATTTCTTTGAGCAGTTTCGTACCACTGATGGATGCGAGTGGACGGACCTCGATATAGCAGGTGTGAAACTGTCGCGGCTCGATACGGTAGCTATCCTAATCACGCGAGCTACGCGACGGGAACTCGACCCGCACAAGGAGGCGGGCAATAGTCGGCGGGCCCGCCGCGCAAGAAAGGTGTGCAGTCTACTTCGTGATGCCGAAAAAGCGCTGAATGACATCCACATCATCCGCGAGAAGGAACCTAGAGTTACAATAGCGGCCGCCCCCTGGGTACCAAGGATACCGGCCCACACTGATCTGGACGTGAGTCAGCCAGACGACGCCATCGTCCAGGATGTATTAGCTCAACGAAATGCTTTTGAAGGCAGGCGAATCGTATTCGTGTCGGACGACGGAAACGCGATTGCCACTGCGCGACATGTCGGGCTGGACGTGGCTTATGTCCCTGATAGTTGGCGACTAGCGCCCGAACCGGATGCTATCGAACGCGAGGTGCAAGCACTAAGGCAGCGGTTGGATAAGCTCGAGAGCCAGTCGACCCCGACAATTGAGCTTGGCTTGAACGGTGAGGGCCCTTTGCCTTCTAATCCGCTACTGTTGCGTTCTGCCGCCGACTGTCTCCTCAACGACTATGAGCTGAGTCGCATAACTCGGCTCATTGAAGATGCTTTTCCCGAAGAGAGTTTCTTTAGCGAAGACGATCAGAGTAGTAAAATTCCGACTTTTATGCACGAACACAGGAGCTATTTTCAGCTAAGGCCAGAATCAATCAAAAAGTATATAGAAAAGCGAGTTCAATGGAAGAGGGATATCGACCTGCAGATTAGGCGGCTTGCCAGCATGATTTTAGCGTTTGAAAGTTCGATCGAACATGTCCTATCTATACAAAACTCTGGCTCGATGCCTGCGCGTAATGTACGTATAAGAATTGAGGCAAAAGGCTCATCCCCCCTCTCGATCTCTCATGGCAAAAATGATATAGAGAAGAGACCTGAAGACATTTTTCAACTACTGCATCCACCTACGAGGCCTACTCCATTAGATTATTTAGGCGCTACAGGCGCTTGGATTCTTCCTCCCACGATAGGAGAAAGGACGCGTCCGGCTGTGGAGCGGGATAAATATCGTTTTTACTGGCGTGATTGTCCTGTCGGTGCACTACACGTTTTAGAGGCAGAGTGTCAGGAGATTTCACAGCTTACTTCTGTCGATCTGCCGTTCTATTTGAGCGCAATAGTGTCAGGCTTGGAGGCTAGTGATTTGACGACGATCGAAATATCAGTGTGGGCAGATGGTTTGTTACAGCCCGAAAAGAAAGAATACAAAGTGAGGCCGGTGCCCTACCTACTTGATTTACCAACGCTGACAGAGACCATCGTGCAAACCGCCGTCGCGGGCCTGATCTCGCGTCAAGCGTGATCCAGTCATGACCTTATCGGGCCGCCTGGTCTCACGATCCGCCAGATGCGCTTGAACATAGGGATCAAGTAGCAGACCCCACGGCATTACAGCGAGCGTGACCATGTAGTTCGTTGGTCCGGAAGCTGCCCTACCCCTCGAGCGGCCCCGTCCATAGCGCGCTGTCGGCGCCTAGCGGGGGCTTGGTCACGCCGTCGACGACCAGGGACGTGGCACCCGCATTGCCCGTGCGCAGTTCCAGCCCCTGAACGGGCGGGACGGTCCAGCTTTCGCCGGGCTTCATCAGCTTCTCCAGATAGATCTTGCCGCTGTCATCGGAAACGATGATCCAGCAGCTCGCGCGCACGGTCACTGCCAAGTGGGGCGCTGCCGGTTGCGGGCTGGCAGGGGTGGGCGACGGGGCCGCCACGGCCGCCACGTCGGGTTGGCTGGGCGCGGCGGCCTGGGGCGGGCTCGCCGCCGCTTGCGGATGGGCCGGTGGGGCAGCCTCTGCCATCGCAGGCGCAGGCGAACTCGGCACGTCCGGGCTGGACGCTGCGTCAGGCGCCCCGGCAGTGGGCGCGGCTGTCGCCACGCTGGGGTTGGCCGGCGGCGCCGCGCCATCGTTTGCTTGGCCTTGTGCGACTGGCGGCTGCGCGTTGGGCCGGGCGGAGGGTGGCGCGCCGAACAGAACGGGATAGGCTGCCCAGATCACCGCTCCGATGCCGCCCACCACGAGCAGGAGGCTGGCCGCCGCGATGGAATCGTTGACCGCAGATCGTTTGGGTTTGGCGGGAAACGGCTCGCGGTGAAGCTCGTCGAACAGCGGATGCGAGCCCGCTATTGCGGCCGGCGCCGGGCCTGGCCGGGCCTCGCCAACGCTTGTTTCGCCCGTCGCGGTGCTTTCGGCGGTGAGCGCATCGGCCGGCTGCGTCTCCGGCGGCGCCGGCGCTGACGGGCTCGGCACGAGGTCCGGCGGGGGGCTTGGCCGCGTCTCCTCGAGCCGTTTCAACTCGGGACGGGTATCAAGCCCGCTGGGCTGGACCTGCAACGGCCAGGCTGGGCTGTGCGCCGGGCTCGGCGCTGGTGAAAAATCACTCGAACTCGGGCTGGCGGCGGCGATCTCGCGGCTGAGGTCGTCCCGCAGCTTCTGCATCTGCTGCAGGGTGAGATCGACCGCGCCCAGTTCGAGCACTTCCATGCAGACGTCGCGGCCAATCACGCCCAAGCCGCCGCCGGGCGCCAAATTGATCCGCTGCGACGTCTCCCGATAGACGAACGACTGCAGCCGCAGTTCGTATTTTTCGGCATGGGTCGATGACATGCGCATGATGTTGAGCCGGTCCGGCCGCAGATGCGCAAAGCCGGGGTCACGGATGACCGGGACGATCATCGTGTTGGCGGTGGCGTTCGCCGGGTCGTGACGGACCTGCCTGGAGTTCGCCCGATGCGCGCCCGTTGCAGCGTCCTCCGCCATCGCAAGGATCCGTTCGTGAATGTAGGCGCTTCTGACGACCCTAGACGATGGTAGCATGGGCCACAACGATAATACGTTGCGCCGCAAACCGACCGAGACTAGGCAACAGAAGCCGGGAAATCGCGTCAGCCATAATGTTCGCCGATCGCGAGATGGTCATCTGCTGCTCGAGCCAGTCCACAAACGCCAGCGCATCCTCTAAGCGACGTTGTTTCAAATGCCCGATCCGGTTCACAGGTAAATCCGCATACCTGAGTATTAGGAACGGGTGATTTATCCAATATGTCAAAAAAACATCGTTTGCGACTTGGGCAAAGCTGCTGGTGTGTGTATCGACTGACCCGGACAATTTGCCCGTCCTACAATGTTATGTTGCGCGACCATGTTCACCTTGGAATGACATTGGAACGATCAAGAATGACGGTATTTGCCATCACCGATTGCCTTGGCCCCGCACGCCGACACCCTCGCGGCGCTATCGCAGCGCTCGCGATCGCTCTCGCCCTCGCCCTCGCAGCATCCGTTTGCCAAGCGCAAACCCGCACCGTGGCAAAGCCGCTGTCGGCGCCGCCCAGCGTGGTCGAGTTGGAGACCGGCGGGATCGACGGCGTGTCCGGACAAATGACCGAGGACCTTGCCCGCCTCTACGACGACGGCAGCACCCGCCGCGTGCTGCCCATCATCGGCAAAGCCGCCGGACAGAACCTGCGCGACCTGCTGAGCCTGCGCGGGATCGACATGGCCGTCCTCCCCACCGACGTCATCCTGCGGGCGCAGGCACAGAAAGACAAAGCGCAGCCGGATATCACGACCAGCTTCACCTATGCCGCCCCGCTCTGGAAGGAAGAGTTCCACCTGCTCGCCCGGTCCGACATCCAGGCCGTCACCGATTTGGCCAATCGCGCAATCGATGTCGGTCCGTCGGATTCCGCCAGCAGTGTCACGGCCGAGCGGCTGTTCGGCCTGATGAAGCTGCCGTTCAAGCCCGTCAACGACAGCGCGGACCTGGCGATCGACAAGCTCCAGCATGGCGACGTCGATGCCGTGGTGATCGTGGCCGCGAAACCGTCCCGCCTGCTCCAGTCGCTCACCATGCAGGGTTGGCACCTGCTGAGCATCCCACCGGAACAGGCGGTGACCGATGCCTACGGCACGGCGGCGCTGGACTTCGGTGACTATCCCGCACTCATATCGAAAAGCGACCCGGTGCAGACCATCGCGGTGCAGACCGTGCTGGCCGTCGCCAACCTGGCTCCCGCCTCGGACCGCGCCAAGAACGTCGCGGCGTTCGTGACCGCCTTCCTCGATGGCGGCCACACCCTGCTCGAGCCGGGCCATGCGGCGACCTGGCGCGAGGTCGACGTGACCGCGAGCGTGCCCGGGCTGACCCGATACTCCGTCGCGCAGGCCTGGATCGACCGGAGCAAGGCCGCCAGCCAACCGTCTCCCCAGAATGTCAGGGCCCTGTTCTCCCGCTTCATCGACTCGCGCCAACAGCTCCTCGGCGGACCGGTGCTCTCCGACCAGGACAAACAGGCGCTGTTCGAGCAATTCCAACATTGGCAGTCGACGGAGAACCGGCCGCCGCCGCAATGACCCGGCGTTCGTGGTTCGATGGTGGCGCGGTCGTCCGCAAGGCCGCCCGCGCGATGGCGGCCGGCGGCCTGCTGCTAGCCCCACTCGCGCCGTGCGCGGCGGCAGGCGCCGAGCCGGTGCACGGCGGCATCCTCCGCTTTGCGGTGGACGAGGAGCCGTCCAACTTGGACTGCCAGGCGAACGTCTCGTTTGCCTTCCTGCACATCCTGGCGCCGTTCTACTCGACGCTGCTGAAGTTCGACACCCAGAACTACCCGGCCATCATCGGCGACTTGGCCGAGTCCTGGACGGTCTCGGCCGACCAGCTCACCTATCGCTTCAAGCTGCGCCATGGCGTGTTGTTCCACGACGACACGCCGCTCACCGCTGCCGACGTGAAGGCGAGCTACCTGCGCTTGATCCACCCGCCCGCGGGCGTCGTCTCCGAGCGGCAGCTCGACTACGCCGCCATCGCCAGCATCGACACGCCGGACCCGTGGACGCTGGTGTTCCATCTGCGCTGGCCGGACGCAACCATGCTGGCGAACTTCGCCTCGCCCTGGACCTGCATCTACGAGGCCGCCAAGCTTGCGGCCGACCCGCAATTCCCCGCCACCCACGTGCTGGGCTCCGGGGCGTTCGTGTACGCCGGGCACGTGCCGGGCAAGTCTTGGCAGGGCACGCGCTGGGCGCGCTACTTCCAGCCCGGCAAACCCTATCTCGACGGTTTCGAGGCCGACATCCTGACCGGTCCCGCCGTGGTGCAGGGGCTGGAAGACGGCACCATCATGGCCGAGTTCCGCAGCGTCACCCCGAGCGAACGGGACGAGCTGGTGAGCAAGCTCGGCAACAAGATCAACGTGCAGGAGTCGCCGTGGCTGATCGACCTGATGCTGGTGTTCAACACCAAGCACAAGCCGTTCGACGACGTGCGGGTCCGGCGTGCCTTGTCGCTCGCCATCGACCGCTGGGGCATGGCCGACACGCTTGCAAAGACCACCTTCCTGAAATTCGTCGGCGGCCTGATGCGACCCGGCGCCGAGCTTGCGGCGCCCGAGGACACGCTCACCAAGCTGCCGGGCTTTTCCCATGACATCGAGGCCTCGCGGCAGGAGGCGCGGCGGCTGCTTGCCGCGGCCGGCCAAACCCATCTGACGGTGCAGATCCTCAATCGCGACATCCCCATCCCGTATGACGCGGCCGCGCAGGCGGTGATTGCCGATTGGCAGGCGATTGGGGTGACGGCCACGCAGGTCAAGCTCGACACCAAGGGCTGGCAGAGCGGGCTGGAGCGAGGCCGTTTCGCGGTGGCGATGGATTTCGACGGCGACTTCGTCGACAGCCCCAGCTTGCAACTTGCGAAGTATGTTTCGCGCGACCTCTCGCCGTCCAACTACTCCGCCTCGACCGACCGTCTGCTCGACTCGCTGTATATTGGCCAGGTGCTGAGCACGAATTCTACGGAGCGCGCCAACATCGTGCGCAGCTTCGAGCAGCGGGCATTGGGCCAGGCCTACGAGGTTCCGCTGTTGTGGTGGAACCGCATCGTCGTCACGTCGGCCAGGCTGCAGGGCTGGGGCATGACGCCGAGCCACTATATCGGCCAGGACCTGACGGACGTTTGGCTGGCGCGTTAGCAAGCAAGCTGACCTTTCCGGATTGCGTGCCGCATCTCATGTTTGGACGATGCTTAGACTTGACGAGGTGGATCGACTGGTTGGCAAGGCAGCGACGGCTGCTTCGCGATCGTGGACTTTGCCACTGAGGATGAGCCGATGTCGGATGGCGATACTTAACCCTGATCACCTGTTTGATCAGGCGGATAAGTTGGTTGCTCCACCACAAGCTGGACCCCCGCGACAAGTCGACTTGAGACGAGCGCGCGGTTCGGGCGTGCGAGCCAGGGACGCAGAAAAGCGTTTCTCACCCTCCTTCCTTGCCCACCTCGCTAAACAAGCTCCCCCGCGCCATGTCGCCGATGATGCGGCGCGCCGCCTCCGCCGGGTCGGCCGCCCTCACCACGGGCCGGCCCACCACCAGGTAGTCGGCACCGCGAGCGACCGCCTCGCTTGGGGTCGCGGTGCGGGCTTGGTCGCCAGC
This sequence comes from Acetobacteraceae bacterium, assembly GCA_965198565.1. Classification (GTDB taxonomy): domain Bacteria; phylum Pseudomonadota; class Alphaproteobacteria; order Acetobacterales; family Acetobacteraceae; genus LMUY01. The sequence continues at coordinate 1,611,675 of OZ240665.1, forward strand.
CGCGTCGCCGGGTAGGCGGATGCCGGGGGTCACGACAACAATGTCCCGCCCAGCCGCCGCTCGCAGCGCCTGGATGTCATCGGCGGCGGAGGCGATGATCCCGGCGCAGCCCGCCTCGGCCGCCAGCCGGGTCCGGTGCCGCACCAAGCTCGCGACATCCAAGCGGTAGCCGCTGGCCTGCAGCGCCGCATCGTCCAGGCTGGTCAGCACCGTCACCGCCAGGATGCCGAGCGGCGACCCGGCGGCGCCCGCCACCGCCGCCGCCATCACCTGCGGCTCGGCATGCACGGTGAGGAAGCGGGCACCGCGCTGGGCGATGCTGGCCGCACCGTGCCGCACCGTCTCGCCGATGTCGTGCAGCTTGTAGTCGAGAAACAACGACAGCCCGGCGGCGGTGAGTTGGTCGACCAGCGCGTCCGCGCCGGGCTGGAACAGCAGCCACATGCCGAGCTTGTAGAACGAGACGGTGCCGTCCAGCGCGTCCACCAGGCGGCGGGCGTCGTTCAAGGTGGGAACGTCGAGGGCCACGATGAGGCGGTCCTCGATGCAGGTGCTGTTCTGCCTCTTTGAGGGGGCAGGCGTGAGGGGTGCGCTGCCTCGATCGTGCGTGGCCGGGGCCCTCACCCAACCCTCTCCCAGAGGGAGAGGGCTTTTGAGCGGGCCGATTTACGTGTTCGCCTGCTCGTCAGCCGGCGGGTTCGGTCAATGCCCGGCATTGGTCCCGGAGAAATCGGGTGCGGCCAGGCCAGACGCCTCGAGTTGCGCAGAAAGGTCAGCCTTGAGCCGCTCCAAGCCGGCTTCGCTGGTGGCTTCGCAGCGCGCGACCAGCACGGCCTGAGTGTTGGAGGCGCGCAACAGCCACCAGCCGTCCTCGGTGCTCACACGCACGCCATCGATGTCGGCCACCGTGGCGCCGGCCTCCTTCAACCGCGCCGCCACCTCTGCAATCACGCCGAACTTGCGGGTGTCCGGGCAGTCGAAGCGCAGCTCCGGCGTGTTGATCACGTGCGGCAGCGCCTCGCGTACCGCCGACAGCGGCGTCTCCAGCCGGGCCAGGATGCCGAGCAGGCGAACGGCGGCATAGAGCGCGTCGTCGAAGCCATACCAGCGGTCGGCGAAGAACACGTGGCCGCTCATCTCGCCCGCGAGCGGGGAGCCGGTCTCCGCCATCTTGGCCTTGATCAGCGAATGCCCGGTCTTCCACATCAGCGGGGTGCCGCCGGCGCGCGCCACCTCGTCGAACAGCACCTGGCTCGCCTTCACGTCGGCGATGATGGTGCCCTTGGGATGGTTCTTGAGCACGTCCCGCGCCAGGATCACCAGGAGCTGGTCGCCAAACAGCATCTCGCCCTTGTCGTCCACCGCGCCGATGCGGTCGGCGTCGCCATCGAAGGCGATGCCCACGTCGGCGCCTTGCTCGCGCACGGCGGCAATCAATTGCTCGAGGTTCTTCGGCACCGTCGGGTCGGGGTGGTGGGCGGGGAAGTTGCCGTCGATCTTGCCGTTCAGCACCGTGTGCTTGCCCGGCAGGGTACGAACCAGCCGCTGCAACACGTCGCCGGCGGCGCCGTTGCCGTTGTCCCACACCACGTTGAGGATGCGGTCGCCGCCATCCCAGTCGCTGATCAGCCGGGTGATGTAGTCGCTCATCACATCCACGTCGCGAACGCTGCCCGGCGTCTCTGCCACGACGTCGCCGGCAGCGGCTATGGTGCCGATCTGGGCGATCTGCGCGCCGAAGAACGGCTTGCGGCCCAGCATCATCTTGAAGCCGTTGTAGTCGGGCGGGTTGTGGCTGCCGGTCACCATCACCGCGCCGGCCGTCTCCATGGTGGTGGCGGTGTAATACAGCATCGGCGTCGGGCACAGGCCCACGCGCAACACTTCCAACCCGCATTCGACCAGGCCGCGCACCAGTTCGGGCTCGAGCGCGGGGGAGGAGAGCCGGCCGTCGAACCCCACCGCGACCGTCTTACCGCCGCCGCGCGCCACGATGGTGCCGAAGCAGCGGCCGATGGCGTATGCGTCCGCCGGGTGCAGGGTGCGGCCGACGACCCCGCGAATATCGTATTCCCGCAGCGAAGTGGGGTCGAAGTCGTGGCGAAAGCTCATGCGCCGGCTCCCCTTTTTAGACTCAGTCTTGATACTTGCGCAGGAACGCGCGCACCGCCGGGCCCAAATCCGGCCGCACCAGGGCGAAGGCGATCTGCGCCTCGAGGAAGCCGACCTTGTCGCCGCAGTCGAACCGCTCGCCCTCGTAGCGCAGGCCGTGGAACGGCTGTTTGCCGATCAGCTTGGCCATCGCGTCGGTGAGCTGCACCTCGTTGCCCGCGCCGCGCTCCATCCGCGCCAAATGATCCACCACTTCCGGCATCAACACATAACGCCCGATGATGGAGAGGTTCGAGGGCGCGTCGGCCGGGGCGGGTTTTTCAACCAGGCCGCGCACCTCCACCATGCGGCCGTCGTCGTTGGCGACATCCAGGATGCCGTATTTGTTGGTCTGCTCGCGCGGCACCTCGGTCACCGCCACGACATTGCCGCCGGTCTGCTCATAGGCGTCGGCGAGTTGCTTCAGGCAGGGCGTCTTGCTCAGCACCAGGTCGTCGGGCAGCAGGATGGCGAACGGGTCGTCGCCGATGAAGGCACGGGCGCACCAGATGGCGTGGCCCAGGCCGAGCGGGACTTGCTGGCGCACGGTGGCGATGGAGCCGGGCTGCACCGCCATGTCGTTCAGCACCCGCATCATGTCGGTCTTGCCGCGCTCGCGCAGCGTGGCCTCGAGCTCGAAGGCGACGTCGAAATGCTCGACCAGCGCCGTCTTCCCGCGGCCGGTCACCATGCAGAACTGCTCGATGCCGGCGGCCCGGGCCTCCTCGACCGCGTACTGGATCAAGGGCTTGTCCACGACCGGCAGCATTTCCTTGGCCGTGGCCTTGGTCGCGGGAAGAAATCGCGTGCCGAGCCCGGCAACAGGAAGGACGGCCTTTCGCAATGGCTTCATGGGTCATCCTAAGGTGACTGGAAGGGGCGCCCTTCTCTGTGGCGTGCAGTGAGCGACTGAGTGCCATGACCACGGCTCGCCAGCAAGCGAAGTTGCAATTCATCCATGTTACTACCCGACGGGGACGCCTCAGGCCGAGGTCAGCGCCTCGGTGGCCGCGATGGCGCTCAGGTTCACGATGCCGCGGGCGGTCACGCTAGGCACCAGCACATGGATCGGCCGGCTCATGCCGAGCAGGATCGGGCCCACGGGCAGGCCGTCGCTGCTGGCCTTGAGCAGGTTGAAGGCGATGTTGGCCGCATCCAGGCCCGGCATCACCAGCAGGTTGGCGGTGCCCGACAACTGGCTGTCCGGCACGGCCCGGTCGCGGATCGCCTCGCTCAGCGCGGCGTCGGCATGCATCTCGCCATCCACCTCGAGTTCGGGCGCCTGGTCGCGGATCAGCCCCAGCGCCATGCGCATCTTGCGGGCGGTCGCGGCACCGCTGGCGCCGAACGAGGAGTGCGACAGCAGCGCTGCCTTGGGGACGATGCCGAAGCTTTTCACCACCTCGGCGGCAAGCAGCGTCATCTCCGCGATCTCGTCGGCGGTCGGGTCGATGGTGACGTGGGTGTCGCAGAAGAACAGTGCGCCGTTGTTCAGGATCAGCGCCGAGAGGGCGTAGACCCGCGACACGGTGGCGCGCTTGGGGATGATCGGCAGCGCGTAGGTGAGGTGCCGGGCCCAATCGCCGGTTCCGCCGACGATGGCCGCGTCCGCCTGGCCGCCATGGACCAGCATGGCGGCGATCACGGTGGCGCGGTTGCGCATGCGCCGGGCGGCGGCGTCCGGCGGGGTGCCGCGGCGGCCGACCAGGCGCTGGTACTGCGCGATCAGTGGGTCGAACACATCGCGATCCACCGCCGGGTCGAGCACGCGCACGCTGCTGGTGAGGTCCAGCCGCAGCCCCATCTCGGCCACCCGCGAGGCGATCACGCCATGGCGGCCGATGAGGGTCGGCTGCGCGATGCCCTCGTCCACCACGGTCTGCACCGCGCGCAGCACCCGCTCATCCTCGCCATCGGCATAGACGATGCGGCGGGGCGATTTGCGGGCCGCCTCGAACACCGGGCGCATGAGCTGGCCGGAGCGATAGACGAACACTTCGAGGCTGTGGCGGTAGGCGTCGAAATCCTCGATCGGGCGCCGGGCCACGCCGCTCTTCATCGCCGCCTGCGCCACGGCGGGGGCGATCTGCAGGATCAGCCGCGGGTCGAACGGCTTGGGGATGATGTAGTCGGGGCCGAACACCGGCGCCGCCCCGCCATAGGCCGCGGCCACCACTTCGCTGGCCTCCACCCGCGCCAGCACGGCGATGGCTTCCACGCAGGCGACCTTCATCTCCTCGTTGATCGTGGTGGCGCCCACGTCCAGCGCGCCGCGGAAGATGAACGGGAAACACAGCACGTTGTTGACTTGGTTGGGGTAGTCGCTGCGCCCGGTGGCGACGATGGCGTCCGGCCGGGCGGCGCGCACCGCCTCGGGCAGGATTTCCGGCTCCGGGTTGGCCAGCGCCAGGATCAGCGGCTTGTCGGCCAGCAGCTTGAGCCATTCCGGCTTCATCACCCGCGGGGCGGACAGGCCGAGGAAGATGTCCGCACCCGGCAGGGCCTGCGGCAGGGTGCGCGCCTCGGTCGGGTTGGCGTAGTTCGCCATGTTGGGGAGCATGTCGTTGTAGCAGCCGGGATAGATCACGCCGTTGATGTCGGTCAGCGTGACGTGTTCCGGCCGCAGCCCCATGGTGACGAGCAGGTCCACGCAAGCCAGCGCCGCGGCCCCGGCGCCGGAGGTCACCAGCCGCACGTCCTCGAGCTTCTTGCCCTGGAGCTGCAGTGCGTTGCGCACGGCCGCGGCCACGATGATGGCGGTGCCATGCTGGTCGTCATGGAACACCGGGATGCTCATCATCTCACGCAGCCGGCGCTCGATCTCGAAGCACTCCGGCGCCTTGATGTCCTCGAGGTTGATGGCGCCGAAGGTCGGCCCAAGGGCGGCCACGGTCTGCACGAAGAGGTCGGGATCGGGCTGGTCCACCTCGATGTCGAAGCAGTCGATGCCGGCGAACTTCTTGAACAGGACGGCCTTGCCCTCCATCACCGGCTTGCTCGCCAGCGCGCCGATATTGCCCAGGCCCAGCACGGCAGTACCATTGGTGATGACGCCCACCAGGTTGCCGCGGGCGGTGTAGTCATACGCGGTCAGCGGGTCGGCCTTAATCTCGTCGCATGCGGCGGCCACGCCAGGGGAGTAGGCGAGCGCCAGGTCGCGCTGGGTTGCCATGCGCTTGGTGGGCGCGATGGCGAGCTTCCCCGGATGCGGCAGGCGATGATAGTCCAGCGCTGCCTTCCGGAAGTCCTCATCCATGGCCATCTCTTCCTTTGTACACGCCCCAGAACGCGACAGTTACCGGCGCGGCGACGTTGAATGCAATCTTGGGCCGGGATGAGAGTGGGCAAAATGCGGTCGAGAAGACTCGAACTTCCACAGGGTTTCCCCCACAAGCACCTCAAGCTTGCGCGTCTACCATTTCGCCACGACCGCACCGTGGAGACGGCGGCGTATAGCCGATGAGTGCGGCCGTATCAACTGAGGCGCTTGCGCTGGACTGGCGGATCTCGGACGACCCGGTGAGCTACCCCGCCGCGCTCGACGCCATGCGCGCCCAATCCGCCGCCATCCGCGACAACGGTGCGCCCGACACCGTCTGGCTGCTCGAGCACCCGCCGCTCTACACCGCCGGCACCAGCGCGTTGCCTGGCGACCTGCTGAACCCGCTCGGCCTGCCCACCCATAGCGCCGGGCGCGGCGGCCAATGGACCTATCACGGCCCCGGCCAGCGCACCGCCTACGTCATGCTCGATCTGACCCGGCGCCACGGCAGCATCCCGCCCCGTGACGTGCGCGCCTACGTCACCGGGCTCGAAGAATGGCTGATCCGCGCCCTGGCCGAATTCAATGCCCGCGGCGAGCGCCGCGCCGGCCGGGTCGGCATCTGGGTGGCGGATGGCGCAGGGGGCGAGAACAAGATCGCCGCCATCGGGGTGCGGGTGACGCGCTGGGTGAGCTGGCACGGCGTGGCGCTGAACGTGTGCCCCAACCTGGCTCATTTCGACGGCATCGTGCCCTGCGGCATCCGCGAGCATGGCGTGACCAGCCTGGAAGCGCTCGGCATCACCGCCAGCCTGGCCGACGCCGACGCCGCATTGCAGCGGGCGTGGGGGAGCGTGTTCGGCGTGGGCTAGACGAGGCCCACCGCCCAGCCGCGGGGACGGCGATGGCGCGCAGACTAGCCCCAGCGTCCGTGCACCCCAAATCACGGCCATGCTCCCCGACCCTCGCGACCGCCCCGTGTTCATCGGCAGCGAGATCTATCGCGGCTCGACCTATGGCCCGAAACACCCGCTGGCGATCCCGCGCGTCTCTACCGCAATCGACCTGGTGCGCGCGATGGGCTGGATGGACGAGGCGCGCTACGTGGCCGCGCCGATGGCCAGCGTGGCTGAGGTGACGCGGTTCCACGCGCCCGACTACGTGGAGGCGCTGCGCCGGGCCGAAGCGGACCAGGCTGTGAGCGAGGCCGACCGCGCCCGCTACCGCATCGGCGCCGAGGGCAACCCGGTGTATCGCGAGATCTTCCGCCGCCCGATGACCTCCGCCGGCGGGGTGATGCTGGCGGCGCGGCTCACCCGGCCCGGCGGCATCGTCTACTGCCCCGGCGGCGGCACCCATCACGGCCGGCCGGACCGCGCCTCCGGCTTCTGCTACCTCAACGACCCGGTGCTCGGCATCCTCACCTGGCTGGACGCCGGATTGGCCCGGGTGGTGTATCTCGACATCGACGCGCACCATGGCGACGGCGTGCAGGACGCGTTCGCCGAGGATGACCGCGTGCTCACCATCAGCGTGCACGAGGCCGGGCGGTGGCCGCATACCGGGCTGGCGGAGGACCGGGCGGGCGGGGCGGCGCGCAATTTCCCGGTGCCGCCGGGCTTCAACGACAGCGAGATGCGCGTGCTGCTCGAGGCAGCGATCCTGCCGCTGATCGCCCGCCACCAGCCCGAGGCGATCTTCCTGCAATGCGGCGCCGACGCGCTCGAGGAAGACCCGCTGGCCAAGCTGTCGCTGTCCAACAACGCGCATTGGGCCGTGGTTCGCGCGGTGCAGAACCTGGCGCCGCGGCTGATCGTGACCGGCGGGGGCGGCTACAACCCCTACACCGTCGGGCGTTGCTGGGCCGGGGTGTGGGCGGTGCTGAACGACATCGCCATTCCGCCGCGCACCACGGCGGCGGCCGAGCAGGTGCTGCGCGCGCTCAGCTACAATCGCGCCGCCGGGCGCAACCCGCCGGAGCACTGGTTCACCACCTTGCGCGACGCCCCGCGCGAAGGCACGGTCCGCCCGGAAATCCGGCGGCTGGCCGGGGGCGCGCTGGAGGAGGCTGTAACCGCATGAACCGCCGCATGTTTTTGCTCGGCATGGCGCTGCTGCCGGCCTGCGCGCTGGCCGATGACGGCCCCACCACGGCCCAGCCCGAGTTGCCCAAGGAGAAGCTGGTGATCGTCAGCAGCGACGGCGTCCGCCACGACTTCGACGTCGAGATGGCGACCACGCCGGCGCAGCAGGAGACCGGCCTGATGTTCCGCCCCAGCGTGCCGGCCGATGGGGGCATGCTGTTCGACTGGGGCGGCGTGCGCGACAGCTCGATGTGGATGCGCAACACCATCGCACCGCTGGACATGCTGTTCATCAACCCGGATGGCACGATCCGCCACATTGCGGAGGACACCACGCCGCAAAGCCTGGCGGTGATCCCGTCCGGCGGCCAGGTGCGCGCGACCTTGGAGGTGGCGGCCGGCACGGCGGCGCGGCTGCACCTCAAGGTGGGCGACAAGGTGGAGGCGCGCATTTTCGGCAACCTGCCCTCCTGATGCGGCTTGAAGCGGGCGCGGGCGGCTTCTAGGGTCCGCGCCACGGTTCGGGGCGTGGCGCAGCCTGGTAGCGCGCCTGTTTTGGGTACAGGAGGCCCCCGGTTCGAGTCCGGGCGCCCCGACCACGATGACGAGAGGGGCATTCATGCGGGCGCGTATTTTCCAGCGGCCGAAGACGGCGATGCAGTCCGGCACGGCCGGCGCGGGGAATTGGGTGCTGGAGTTCGCCACCACTCGACCCGAGCTGAATGACCCGCTGATGGGCTGGTGGGGCCGCGGCGACACGATCGGCCAGGTGCGTCTGCGTTTCGACACGCAGGAGCAGGCGGTTGCCTATGCGAAGGGCAATGGTCTGGCTTATGATGTGGAAATCCCGCCGGTGTCGGCCAAGCCGAAGGCCAAGGTTTACGCTGACAACTTCCGCTTTGGCCGGTCGGAAAACTGGACGCACTGAGTGCGGCTCCGGGAGCGGTCGAGCAGCGGCGCCAGGAGCCAGTGCGGGAATGTGCTGCGCCCTTAGCTCAGTTGGATAGAGCAACGGACTTCTAATCCGAAGGTCGGTGGTTCGAATCCACCAGGGCGCGCCAACTGCGGTGTCAATGGGTTACCATGCAACGATCCAACTGGCGCGGGCAATTTTCGCGTGGCGGTTGCAAAAAGAGAGTTGAGCCGTCGTTGCGCATCGGTTACGTCACTTCCATCGCATAGCTTGGCACGGTTATGCTGGGTCGGACTGGGTCAGGGCGTTAAACAGTTGCAGAGAGTTCCGCGGGCCTGGCGAGCCAGCCAAACGCGCCATTCGTTCCCGTTTTGGTCCAAGCTATCCTCCGTAGGAGACGACAATGCCAGAGGACGTATCAGCCGAGGTTCTTGAGCAACGCCGCTACTACGAACGCACCGCTGAAGCCTATGACACGATGCACGTGCGTACCGACGACGAGCATGCCCGGGCGCTGGGGGCGTTCATGGGCCTGGCCGACGTGTTCGGGCCCGTCGCGAGCGTTTTGGACGTCGGCGCTGGCACGGGCAGAGCCATGGCGATCATGCAGCGCCATTGGCCGCAGGCTAAGATCATGGGCATCGAGCCCGTGGCCGAGCTGCGCACGGTCGGCCACGGCAAGGGCCTGTCGCCGGACCGGCTGGTGGCCGGCGACGCATTGCGGCTTGATTACCCGGATGGCGCGTTCGATTACGTGATCGAGACCGGCGTGCTGCACCACATCCCGAGGCCTGGCCTCGCCATCGCCGAGATGGCGCGGGTGGCCCGGCTGGGCATCATGATCTCCGATGTCAACAACTTCGCCAGTGGCTCGGCCGCTGTGAAGTTGGTGAAGACGGTCGCGAAACACACCAAGCTTACGCGCGCACTCATTTGGGTGCAAACCCGCGGCCGCATGTACAAGATCGACGAAGGTGACGGTGTGTTTTACAACTTTTCGGTGTTTGACCACCTCGATTGCTTCAAATCCAAATTCCCATCCATCCACTTCATGAACACCGTCCAGTGCCGCAGTGGCAGCCTGACGTATGATGCTGGTGGCGTGATGGTGTTCGCGACCTCGACCCCTGGGCCGAGGTGAGCTGCAATGGTTGACGGTCGAGCGCCCTTCCGTAAGGGCTTGGCAGCGGCAAGAAGCTTGCGTCTAGCCGAGGTAGAAAGAACGCTGTCAAGGCAAGTCGCCGAGCACGTCTGCACAACATTGGTGGGGTGACATCGACATGCCGTTGGTCCGCTTGCATTGCGACACCCCGGCTTGGCGCCATTTGGTCACACAGTGGACAACCGAGTGCGCCAGCTTCGATGAGCAATTCTCTGAGTTTGCGCCAGCGACAATGGCGCATGCGGTCAGATTGCTTCAGAAAGCCCTCCAGATCCAACGTATGGCATCTATGCAATTGTTCTGGTGGACACCTATCATGGACTAGTTCATGTAAACTGTGCTGGTCTGCCGAAGACGCAAGGGAAAACGCTTCGTCTTGTCTGGACCTTGTTATCGCCACGCTACGATTTCGATGACATTACCCCGAAAGAGTTCGCCGATGTTGCTGCGGAGCTGATCAATTGAGCCTTGGCTATCGCGCAATCGGAGATGATCAGCCAGCAGATCAAAATCCATGCAGCCAGCAACACCGATCGTCAATTTTTCAACAGCGTTGTCGAGCAAACCGCCACCCCGGGATTGAAGGGGTCGTTTAAGTTACGCGGAAACTGGCTTGAAATTTCGGACTTTGGAAAGCTAAAAGGTTCATTGGCTTGACACCGATTGTTAATCGCTGCGAGCTACCTTAGATAGCGATAACGGATGAGTGAGGAACATTGTGAACGACAATCAGCAAGCTGACCTCAAGGTCCTCATCCATGCGGCCTGCTTGAACGCCGCACGCGAACTGGGAACCAAGCTCAAAGATATGTCCTGGTTCGGACGCAATCACGAGCCCGTGGCTGTCAAAAAGATCGCGTGACGATAGCGCGTTGAGATTTGGCAGTGGTCACAGGCAACTGCGGCCAACGGTTGCAGCCGCCATCTGTCTGGGCGGGCTGTTCGTCGTGTTTGCAGCGACCGTTTCTGTCGAGGCCGCCGACCCCGACGCACTCTGGAAGATCGTCCACGACCGCTGCGTGCCGGACCAGCAGCTCAACAACGACCCGGCGCCCTGCACCGCCGTAACCTTGGCAGGTGGCGAGGCCCGCGGTCACGCGATCCTCAAGGACATCCGAGGCGCCACCCAGTTCCTGCTGATCCCGACCGGCCGGACCGCCGGGATCGAAAGCCCCGATATCCTCGCCCCCGAGGCACCCAACTACTTCGCAGCGGCCTGGGCCGCCCGGGCCGCGATGGAGGTGGTGCTGCACCACACCCTGCCGCGACAGGACGTGAGCCTGGCCATCAACTCGCCGCACGCGCGAAGCCAGGAGCAGCTCCACATCCATATCGACTGCCTGCGGCCGGACGTGGTGACGGCGCTGCATGCCGACGCCGCCGCAATCGGACCGGCCTGGGCGCCGCTGCCGTCGCCGCTGGCCGGGCATCCGTATCGCGCGCGGTGGCTCGCCGAGGCGGACCTTGCGTCCTCCAACCCGTTCAAGCTGCTCGCCGCCGACGTGGGCGCGGCCGCCATGCCGCAGCAGACGCTGGTCGTCGCGGGTGCGGTGTCCGCGGACGGGCAGCCAGGCTTCGTGCTGCTCGCCGACCACGTCGACCCGGCGACCGGCGACCGCGCTGGCGGAGAGGAGTTGCAGGATCACGAGTGCGCGGTGGCTCACCCGGGATAGCGGCGGGGTGGAGTGCATAGCAGCAGCCAGCCCTCGCTCGCTGCCACCTCGATCACGCCGGGTTCGGGGCAAGGGCTGGCGGTGGTGAAATCCGTGGTGCCGAGACAATGCAGCAAAGCGTGGGCGCGCGGGTCGCGGGGGCCTCGGCTTGCGTCATCTCGCCGCGGTCCAGCACGGCGGACAGCCAGGAGTGGTCCCGCGTCAGCAGCCCCCCGCCCCCCGCGTCCAGCGTGTAGGCGCGGCTGTCGCCGAGCCAGCCGATGGTGGCGCCGCCGCCATGCAGCCGGGCGGCGACGATGGTGATGGCGGGCGGGTCCAGCTCGGCCTGGCGGTCGAACGGCAGCGCGCACACCGCCTCGTGCGCGCGGCGGATCGCATCGAGCATGGCGCCGCCCGTCACCAGGACTTCATGCGCCGTGCGGGCCGCGGTGGCGGCGGCGAGGTCGGGCGTTTGCGAGTTCGACACGCTGTCGCACAGCACCAGGATCGCGCCGTGCCCGCCCAGCGCCGGGCCGGAGAGGGCGAAGGCGTCGTGGTTCTGCGTGTGGGTGACGCCGGGGTCAGTCTGCCCGGCGAGCCCCGGGCGCGGCGGCTTCGGCCCGGCCATTCGCGGCGGGCGGCTCGGCAGCGGCCAGCCGCAGGTCGGGCAGGCGGCGCCCGGCGCCTTCCAGTGCGCGCGGGTCGCTGGCGACGGCGCGCTCAGGCAGGAACACGGCACTGTCCTGGGCGGGGATCGGCCCGGCGCGCGCCACCGTCTCGCGCAGCACGCCGGTGAGCTGCACCGCCATTTCGTCGGCGGATTGGAAGCGCGCGTCCATCGTCGCGGCGGTGGCTTTGAGCAGGAAGCGATAGAGGCTCTCATTGGCAGGCTGCCATAGGCGTCCAGCTTGGCGGCGCGCAGCGTGCTGTGGGCGGCGACCGCCTGGCTGGGGAACCAGAGCGCGGCGGCGGCGGCGATCAGGGTTGCGGCGGCGAGCGGCGGGTTCACCAGGCGGCGCATCCGGCGCAGCAGCCAGACCTGCACCGCGGTCAGCCCGGCCACCAGCAGGGCGAGCGCCACGAAGCCGACGAGCGCCCCCACGAGCCAGTTGGTCTGGTAAGCCGCCCAGCGGTGTTCCAGCACGTTGGCACTCGCGTCCGCCAAGGCCTACGCCGCGGGCACGGCAAAATCCTGGTTGACACGGCTGGCTCATTCAACCCGGCGAGCCATGATCCATGCTTCGCCGGCGCCGATGTAGCGGCTCTCGGTCACCGCTTCCTCGTAGCCGAACAGCGCCTGCTGCAACCGGCGCAGCGGCTCCGATTCCGCCTCGCCGTAGGTGATGTCGCGGGCCGCCTGCACCAGGTCGTTGGATAACTGCGCGGTGCCGTTGCGAAACGCGTTCGAGGTGCCGGCAGCGGCGCCGTTGTCAGTGAGCGAATCGGCAATCGCGGCCGAGTTCATGTCCGCCAGGGTCGCCGTCATGCGCAAAGCGAGCGCGACGGAGGGTTCGGCATCGCGGCCGATGGTGCGCGCGGCGTCCCCGATCGACCCGGCGGTCCACGCCACCACTGCGCCGGCGAACACCTCGCGCAGCCGCCTGGTGGTCTCGGCGTCACCCGACTGCTCCGCGAGCTGCAGGGCGCCGCCGAGATGCAGGGTGGCGGTGGCCTCGTCGTGGCGCTCGAGCGCTTCCAGCCCCTCCTGGATGGCGCGCGCCTTCTCCGCCTGCCCCGTGTAGTGCGCACCTGGGCGTCGATACGGGTGGTGAGCTCGGCGTCCTGGCTCCACGTCACGGTCACGTTGCCGCCGGGTGCGACGGTCTCGCCTGCCGCGGGGTCGCGCCAGACGATGCTGGGGCGGCACACCAGCATCTGCTCGCCCAGGCCAAGCGGGGTGACCTCGAAGGTGGCGAAATAGTCCTGCGTGCCTTCGCCCCAGGCGCCGAGCGGCACGTCCATGGCGCGCGCATCGACGGGGCGGAGTTTGCCGGTGAGGTCGATTTCGGTCGGGAAGGCCTGCTTGATGGCGACCAGGCGGGCGTTCTTCGGCATCCAGAGCCGCAGCCGCACGTCTGCCACCGACTTGGCCATCGCGGCGGCCAGGGTGTCGCGGAAGTCCTGCGCGAGTTGCGCCGGGCTGGCGATGAGCTGCACCGTGCCCAGCAAGTGCCCGGCGATCTGGCGCAACTGGGCGGGCGACCAATCCAGCCCCACGCCGCGGCAGTGGCATTGGAACACCCCGGCGCAGTGCTCCAGCGCCTGGGTGAGGAAGATGGTGTCGCCATCGTCGTTCTGCCCGTCCGTCAGCATGATGGCCTGGCAGAGCGCGCCGGGCCGGTCCTGGAACACCCCGCTTGCCATGGCGAGCGCGGCCGACATCACCGTGCCGCCCGCTGCCTCGAGCCGCTGTATCGCGGCATGGGCGGCGCGGCGGCCGGCCTCGTCCATGCGGGTCGTGTCCAGCACCAGCCGCGGCGACTGATCGAACGCGATCACGAAGGCTCCCACGCCGGCGTCCATCTGGTCGACCACCAGGCGCGCAGGGCGTGCTTGAGCGCGTCCATCTTCTCGCCCGACATCGAGCCCGACTTGTCGGCGATCAACCCGACCACACGCGGCACCCGCGCTGCCTCGGCGCTGCCTCGGCGCTGCCTCGGCGCCGCCCTGGGCCGCCAGGGTGAACACCGCGTCCGCCCGTGTGCCGCCCGTGGGCAGGTATTGGTTCAGGAAGGTCTCGATGGTGAACTTCATCAGGGGCCAGTCCCTTGCGGCTACCGGGCGTCGTCGCCGAAGGCGCGCTGGCCCTGCTCGTCGCCGAAGGCGCGCTGGCCCTGCTCGTCGCCGAAGGCGCGCTGGCCCTGCTCGTCGCCGAAGGCGCGCTGGCCCTGCTCGTCGCCGAAGGCGCGCTGGCCCTGCTCGTCGCCGAAGGCGCGCTGCCCCTCCATCAGGCGGCTGCGCACCTCGCCCAGTTGTTGCACCGCCTGGTCGCGCTTGACCCGGTTCGCCCGGTCGATCTCCACCCCGGGGTCGAGGATGACCAGGATCTTGCCGCTCATGTGCCTCAGCAGCTCCACGTCCGCGCCCATGTCGCCTTGGCTCTGCTTGGCGCCTGTGTAGGCCTGGTCGAGCGCGTCGATGCCGATTTGCTGCAGCTCCCGGCCGATCTTGCGCCGCGCGGCGGTGGCTTCCCCGGCGCGGCTGATCTGGTGCAGCGTGGCGACGCGCACGATGGCCGATTTCAGGTCCGGCAGGTCGAACAGGATGGTGTCCAGCGTGTTCTGCATTTCGATCCGCCCCGCCTGCTGGGCGATGCGCACCTGCGGAATGGACAGCACGCCGCGGGTGAACGCGACATGCATGCGCACCACGCGCGTCTCGAAAGGCGTCGATCTGCTCGGCGGTGTCGCGCAGCTTGGCCAGGCCCACCGGGTCGTGCACATCCGCCAGCGCGGCGCGTTCCGCCTCCAACTCGGCGCGCATGCGGGCGAGCGCCTGCTGGCCGGCGAGGGCCGGGACCGACTCGGCGGACGTTGAAGATGTCGTGATGGGCGGCGGTTGCAGCAGGGCAGCCAAGGTTACAACGTGGGAGATCCTGTGATGCGCGGCCAATCAGGGAAAGCCTAAGTCCATGGGCCAGGTGAATTACGTTGCCGACCTACAGCAGGATGGCGACGTCGCGATCATCGGCATGGACAATGCTCCGGTCAACACCTTAGGCCACGCCTTGCGCAGTAGGTTGATGCTACCGCTGGAGCGCCCCAAATCCACCGACGCGAAGGTGGTCTTGCTCACCGGCACGGCGCGGGCGTTCTCCGGCGGCTCCGACATCGCGGAGTTCGGCAAGCCGCGGCTGCCGCTCCGACTATTGGACGTGATCGATCCCATCGAGGCGTTCGACCGTCCGGTCGTGGCCGCCATCTCCGGCGCCCGCGCCCTCTGGGAAGACCCGGCGGTGCTGGCCAAGCGGGTGAAGGACAGCAGCGGCGCATTGGAGTAACGGTCGGCCTTGGGGAGGGAAGAACATGAACCAAATCAGCGGCGGACGGGCGACATTTTGAAGACGACGATACAACGTTTGGCCCGGCCGTCGCGCCTCTCAGACTCAACCGTCATGGCGAGCCGCCGCTTGGCGGCGTGGCGATCTAGGCTAGAGCCTGATCGCATCAGGTTGAAACAACCTGATGCGTGAATCAGCCTCTCAAACAAAGAGTTAGAGCATGATTGCTTCGCCTATCAGAAGCAATCATGCTCTAAGCGGCACCTAGCTAGAATTAGGTCCGCTGCGGACCCCATTGCCGACATCTGCTGATATCGATAAGCTATTCATTTACCCGTTTTCTCGATTCAGACAGGCCGTGCAATGACCAGTTCCCCTCTTGTTGTTGAGCGCAATGGCGCCGTGTTCGAACGCCATGCTCACCGTCTCGATGGGTTGAATCTGATAGCGTGGATTATCCGTCCGCTTGGGGCGGGGCCCTTTCCGCTGCTGGTCCACAACCATGGTTCCGGGATCGTCTTCGAGCCGGATGGGACGTTGGTCGATGTGTCGTCTCGCTATGAGATTGACCCAGAAAATCCGGCATGGGCTCGTATGGCCGCAAGCGGCGCTCTCACCCTGCTACCCAAGGGCCGGGGTTACGGCGGCTCGGACGGTCCAAGTCCCCTAGACGCCGCTCGCGGAGGGATCGACACCACCTTTGAAATGCTGTTGAGCCGCGCTTCAGATGCTAATGCCGCCGCTGACTGGGCGTCCCGTCGGCAAGACGTGGATGCCACCCGGTGCGTAATCACCGGGGCAAGTCACGGTGGCGTTGTCTCTTTGCTCGCTGCGGCAAAGCGGGCCTACGGAGGGATTATCGCGCAAGCAACGGGTGCCGCTTATGGCCCTGTGGAGGCGAGCGTCCGCCCTATCGCCAACGCGGCGGCTTCGATCACAGCGCCCGTGCTGTTTCAGCACATGCGAACGGACACCCTCGTCCCGGCGACAGGTGCACGCGCGATCTTCGATTGGAGCAACCGGTTTCGTCCGCTCCAGCGTTGGCGCGATTATCCCGGGGTGCCAGGTATCGAGGGCCACAATGTCTTCGATCCGGCCAATGCGCAGCAGCTAAGACAGGACTACGTGGACGCACTCAATGCTGGTTTTTCTTCCGCCCGCTCCGAACCTAGGGCCGCACCAGAACAATGGACGAAGCTGGACTTCCTGCTGCCTGCAACGTTGCGCAACGATGCTCCTCCCTGGTGTGGACGCTTCGGCGAAGACGGGCCAGACGCGATGGTCGCATTGGACGGCGAGAACGCCGTTTATTGCTGGAAAGACCGCGATTCGCGTGGCTTCGGTGAGGGAAGGATTACACCTCGCGCAGATGCTTTCTACATGGAACCGTGGCCAGGTGTGTCGCTGCTACTGGAAAAGCTACCCGGGGATGTCTTCCAAATCGTTTGCGAACGGGACGGCATCCAGTCCATCACACGGCTTGATCCCGTCGCTCAGGGCTGATGGCTGGCTTGCTCAAGCCCATGGACGTGACGTCCGCTTTCCTCCAATCTCCATATTCAGTGATTGATTTTGGGCCCTAGCGCGGACGGACCGAAACGGGTAAGCGTCACGCTGGGCATAGGATGCTCCAAAGCGAGCAATGGGTTTTGCTGGTGTCGTAGCGTCTGCAGGAAAAACGCAGTCGTCAGGGACCGCACGGCTGCGTCACCACCGGCCCGATCCGTGAAGTCGGCATGTGTGAGACCATCGATTTGGGCGTATAGGCCGCCGACCATTGCCATCCGCAGCCGCAAGAGAGCCGCGTCCCACTGGTCCAGCACCTGCGCAGGTGTTGAGGCAGGCTGCGGCCGATCTGGATAGGGTTCGCCGCTCAGCAGCATGTTCGGTTGCGAGCCGGGGTTGGTGGCGGCCGGCCCGAACTGCCAGCCATCCATGTTCAGGCACGCGAGAAAGCGTCTATCTCGCCGGCACAGCTCTCCTGCGACCGCCCCGCCAAAGGAATAGCCCAGAACGCCCAAGGCAGGGGCTTTCGCGGTTTCGGCTATCCGTTCGAGGCTGGCGATCGCGTCGTCAGCCAGCACGGTCACGCGCCAGTCTGCCTCCGCAACACTGCGCTCGAGCGCGGCGGACGTGGACAGGTCCAGCGGCAAGCGAAGGCGGGCGGCCGTCGTCGCGAACGCCGGGGGTTGCGCTGCAGGGATGTCCAAAGCGACGACATCGAAGCCGTGAGCAGCCAGGCTCGCCAGCAGAATGCTGTTCTCATCGGCAGAGCCGTTCCAGCCCGGCTCGTAAACCACCATTGGACGCGAAGCGACGCCCTGGCCCTCCCAGAGGAGAACCCTCACATTGTGGCCCGGAACACCGTCCCGGTCAGGTAACGACAGCACCCGTGAGACCGGCTGAGCAGACGCGATGCCGTGCATGCCCGCGGCGACGATAACGGCCACCAAGCCAAGGCAGGCGAGCCATGTCAGTGCGCCGCGTGCAAGGCAGGACATCGTTCCGCTCGAGCCTTGCCGCAGCCTCCTTGAGGAACGCTGCTTCACCCGAGAGCTACCTTGAGATGTTGGACCATTGCCGTGTGCCAAGCAGCAGCGGGCAGCTCGATCACGTCGATGGCGCCTGTCAGTTGTCCAGCCCAGCCACTCGCTGCATCCAGCCGCTCGCCCCGGCAGAACAGCATCGCTCGCCCAGCAAACCGCGATGGGTTTGCGGCCCTGCGCAGCCGCGACATGAGGCCCGGACGGTGCGGTGACGCCGCATCGATCAACGCCAGCACAACGGCCCGGCGCTGCTGCTCAAGCCCCGAGGCCAAGGCGATCGCGGCCGGCGCGTCCGCCCCGCTGGCAACCACCACAAATCGCTTCTCCGGGGACGAGGCCATGATGGCTTCGGCGGATGTGTGTCCGATGGTGGTGAATGGTGCTGCGATGCCGAAAGCGTCGGCAAGCGCTCGCCACTGAGCCGGCTCGCCAACAGCGAGGACTCGGCCTTGTAGCGCCGGACCGGACCCGAGGTTTGCGTCGGGTGCAGGAGCATCCAGTCGGCGAGCAAGCCCGCCCAGTGTTGGCCCGGTAAACAGCTCCGCCATCGTCACCCGACGCCCAAAAGCCGCCTCTATTCGCGACAGCAATCGCGCGGCCAACAGCGAATGTCCGCCGACGTCGAAGAAGTCATCCTCGGGATCGGCGTGGTCAAGCCCCAGAACCTCTTGCCAGATCGCTGCCAGACGGGCCGTCACCTGGTTCATTGATCTGGTGCCGACCGGCGTGCCCGCCAACGCGCTGGTCCAATCGTCCAACATCGCCTGAACGGTCGAACCACCGTAGCGGGCCGTGTCGTACTCGCATGATGCCCGCCAGCCATCGGGCCGCTCGACCATGAAGAAATTCAGGTCGTAAAGCGCCCCGGCGGAGTGACTCGGCATGTCGACCAGCGTGACGTCGCCGCGCGGCTTGGGCGTGACGAAGGAGCGTTGGAAGATCAGGTTCACCGAAAACAGCGGTGTCCGGCTTTGATCCCGCTTCGGGTTCAGCGCTTGGATCAGCATCTCGAACGGAAATTGGCCATGCAGCAGCGCGTCGCTCGCCACGGTCGCAGCCTGCCTCACCAGTCCGTCCCAGTCAGGGCTGGCAGAAAGGTCGAGCCTAAGCACAACCGTATTGATGAAGCATCCGACCATCGGCTCGAGTTCGATGTCGTCGCGATTGGCGATTTGCGTTCCAATCGCAATGTCGTCCGTCCCAATACGGGCTTGCAGCACCCGCCCAAGTGCCGCGAGCGCGATGGTGAAGGGCGTGCAGCCATGAAGTCCAGCGCGCCGGACCATCTCTTCCGACAGGGCGCTTGAAATCAAGCAGGAGAGGATTGCGCCCGGCCCTCGTTCCGCCGCTGCGTAGTCTGTCGGAACCATGGCATAGGGCAGATTTGCCAGTTGCCGCGTCCAGTAGGCCTTTCCTGCCGCCAGCGCCGGGCTCGCCAGCCATGCCTGCTGCCACTCGGCATAGTCTCCGTACTGGAGTGGCAGTGATGGCAAGCCTTCCCCGGCCAGTGCAGCGGTAAACTCCTCAGCCAAGATACCGATCGACCAGCCGTCGCAAACCGTATGATGCAACGTCAGCAGCATGCGAGACACGCCGGGTGCAATCGTGATCAAGCTTGCGCGCATCAGCGGCGGCGCTTCGAGGACGAACGGGATCGTCGCTTCAGCGCGGCCTAGACGTTCTGCCTCGGCCAGGCGTTCGGCTTCCGGCAGAGCGAGCAGGTCGTAGTGGCTGAGATGGAACGATGCCGTGGGATAGACCACTTGGATGGGCAATCCATCCTGCGCCTGCAGCGCGGTGCGCAGCACTTCGTGCCGGTCGATGACGCGGCGCCAAGCAGCCTCTGCCTGGTCAGGCGTCACCGGTCCCAGCAGCGTCCATCGCACGGCGACGTTGAGAGCGGCTTTCCCCGGGTCTAACGCCTCGAGCAACCAGAATCGCGTTTGTGCCAGAGACGCCGGGAACCGGAGCGTTTCTTGCTCCCGGTTGAAGGTGCCACCGTCCATCGCTACTCCCCCGCGACCATGACGCGCCGCTCGCGCCGGAACTCGGCCAAGCGCGGCATTGCCGGCGATGGGTCTGCGCGGGGCTCGCTGATGGCCGCGGCGAGCCTCGCGGGTGTGCGATGCTGGAGCAGGTCCTTGGCCTGAATGGCGAGACCCGCCGCGCGCGACCGGGCCGTAATCTGGAAGATCTGGATCGAGTCTGCCCCCACCAGTATTACGTCATCATCGCGGCCAATCGGGCGCCGTAGGACCTCCGACCAAACCTCGATGATCTGCCGCTCCAGCTCGGTTTGCGGAGGTTCTGCGACGACGGGAGCCGCCTTTGAGGTCTCGGGCAGCTTCTGGCGATCGATCTTGCCATTCGGAGTGAGCGGGAGGCGCTCGATGGCGGTAAAAACGCTAGGAACCATGTAGTCCGGCAGATGGCAGCGGAGCTCGCGGCGCAACTCCCGGTCGTTGATCTGAACGCCGGATGCCGGAACCACCCATGCAACGAGCCGCGGCTCGGCCTCGGACGTCTCGTGGAGGCCAACGACCGCCGCAGTGAGCCCACAATGCGTGGTGAGGATATGCTCGATTTCTCCCGTTTCGATGCGGTAGCCACGCAGCTTGATCTGGCCGTCGATGCGGCCGAGGACCTGTATGCGCCCGTCCGGCAGGCGCTTGGCGAGATCACCCGTGCGATACAGTCGTCCCTCTGGCGCAAAGGGATCAGCAATGAAGCGCGCAGCCGTTAGTTCGGGCCGGTTGCGATAGCCTTCGGCCAGACCCAAGCCACCAATGTGAAGTTGCCCAGGAACTCCGATCGGCTGAAGCAAATCTGCCGCATCCAAGACGTGCAGCGAGGTATTTGCGACTGGGTGGCCGACCGTGATTGGACCAGCACCGACTCGCTCGAGCGCAGACCAGATCGTCGTTTCGGTCGGCCCATAGACGTTCCAGAGCTCGCTACCATCGCAAAGCAAATGGTCGGCGAGCGCACGCGGCAGCGGTTCACCGCCGCAGAGCATCTTCAACCCGCCCGGCTCGAACCCGGCCTCGAGCAGCAAGCGCCACGTTGCTGGTGTGGCTTGCATGATTGTCGCGCCCGTCTCAGCAAGCAATCCAAGCAAGCGGTGGCCGTCGGTGACGTCCTCCCGCGAGGCGAGCGCCACCTGCGCACCCGCCAAGAGCGGACCGAACAGCTCGAGGCCGGCTATGTCAAAGCTGATCGTGGTGACAGCGAGCCATATATCGTCCTGACGGATGCCCGGCTCCCGGCCTATCGAAAGCAGCAGATTGGCGAGCGCGCGATGTCCGACGGCAACACCCTTTGGCAAGCCTGTCGACCCCGATGTGTAGATCACGTAGGCCGTTGCGTCAGACGTTTCGTCCACGGGCGAGGGCGTGTTTGGCGCGCGCGCGATCGCTGCTGCGTGGTCAGCAAGATTGATCATCGGCGCCTCCAGCACGGGTCCGGTGCCATCGGTTACGAGAAGAGCCACATCTGCATCGGCCAGGATATGACGAAGCCGGGCAACAGGATGCAAAGGGTCGAGCGGCACGTAAGCCAGCCCAGCTTTCCACGTTGCCAGCAACACCGCCAACATGTCGGCTGTCCGGT
Source organism: Acetobacteraceae bacterium (assembly GCA_965198565.1). GTDB lineage: Bacteria > Pseudomonadota > Alphaproteobacteria > Acetobacterales > Acetobacteraceae > LMUY01. The sequence goes on from OZ240665.1 coordinate 1,633,054, forward strand.
CCATCATGACGGCCACGCGGTTGCCCGGGCTGGCATGCGCGGCAAGAACATGCGCGATCTGGTTGGCCCGCTGGTCGAGCGCCTGGTAGGTCATCATCAGGTCGCCCTGGCGAACGGCTGGCGCCTCAGGCAGGCGCGCGGCTTGCGCCGCAATCAATCGATGGACTCGGACATCCGGAACCGGGATGGCGGTGCCGTCTTGCTTGAGCAAATACTCCCGATTTGCCGCCGAAAGCAGCGGCAGTGTGGCCACTCGCGCCGCCGGGTCGGTTGAGATCGCGGTGAGCAGGACAGAGAGGTGGCCCAGCCAGCGGTCGACGGTCTCGGCGTCAAACAAATCTGCATTGTAGTCGCATTCGAAAGTGAGACCGCGCGATGACTCGACAGCATTGAGGAAGAGATCGAAGTTGACGAAGGCTTTCGGGTTGGCGCGCCCTGCCACTTCAAGCCCGGCAATACGTACTCCATCGCCGAGTCGCTCGAGGTTGAACTGCACGTCCGTGAGCGGGAGGCGCGCCGTGTCTCGCGCCACGCCCAATGCTCTGACAAGGGTGCCAAGCGTGCAATCCTGGTGCTCATAAGCGTCAAGCACCGTCTGCCGCAATGAGCCGAGCAAGCGGTCAAACGGCAGATCGCCAGTCCAGCTTGCGCGTATCGGGAGGAGGTTTGCGCAGTGTCCGACTAGAGTTTCGTCTTCAAGCTGGCTCTGTCCCGCGACAGGAACGGCGACGACAAGATCATCTTGCCCCGAAAGGCGTGCAAGCAGGATGCTGAACGCGGCGAGAAGGGTGGTGAATAGGGTGCATCCCTGGGCCGCGCCCGCTTTCTTCAGCGCTTCCACGTGCATTGCGTCGAGACGGTGCTTTCGGGTGCCGCCGCGGAACGAACGAACTGATGGACGTGGCCGGTCTGCCGGCAGATTGAGCGCCGCCGGGGGATTAGCGAACTGGCTGACCCACCACTCCGTGTCCCCGCCACGTGCAGCCGCGTCTTGCTGCTTGGCATAGGCTGCGAAGGAGAGCGAAGGCGATAAATCACCTGGCTCCGCAAGCTCGCCAAGAAGCGCGTTGATCGACCAGCCGTCACAAACGATATGATGCACCGTCAGCACGAGGACGTGGTGATCGTTTGCGACCCGGATGAGCCGCAGCCGCAATGGCGGACCGCCGACTAGATCGAACGGCGTGTGAGCCTCCTGCTCCAGCACCCGCTCCAGCGCGTCGTCTTCGACTTCAAGCACGACGGATTGCCATTCGCCGATGATCATCTTCGTGCCGTCGGCTGCGAAGCGTGCGCGCAACGCGTCATGCCGGGACAGCACCCGGTTCAAGGCGCCGGTCAGAGCAGGAAGATCCAGCCCGCCCCGCAAATCGAGGCTCAAACCTTCGTTGAAAGCGCACGACGCCGCGTCACCAAGCTGCGCCGCAAGCCAGATCTCCATCTGCGCTTCCGTAAGCGGCGCCTCGATCACCGGGTCTGCTTGCGCGTCTACCAGGCTCAAGGGAGCCAATGACAGGATGCCAGCGCCCTGCAGTGCGGCGAGGCTTTGTTCGAATGCGGTTGCGATGGCATCGACTTCGGCCTGCCCGTGAGTGGTGGTGAGGAAACAGGGGAAGCCTTCTTGGATGTGCACGCCACGCAGCCGCATGTGCGGATAAAGCAAGCTGGCAAGTGGGTCGGACAATTTAAAGTAGAACCAGCTCGCATAATGCTCGACGCACTCAGGTAAACCATGCGCGGTAAGAGCGGCATTGAGGCGCTTGGCCAACCCCGTGGTGAGCGACGCGAGGTTGCTATACATCTCCGGGCCGGCCTCGGTAACATGAGTCAGGATCGCGTTCATGGCGGCCAAAGCGAGCGGATGGCGCACAAAGGTACCGGCAAAGAAGGTGACGGCCGCTTCCGGCATACTGCCGTCGCCATACTGCCAAGCGCCGCCATCCAGTGCATCCATAAAGGCGGCCTTGCCCGCGAGAATGCCGATCGGCAGCCCGCCGCCGACCACTTTGCCGTAGGTCGCAAGGTCGGCCCGGATGTTCAGGATGGCCTGCATCCCGCCAGGATGCGTCCGGAAGCCGGTGACCACTTCGTCGAACACGAAGCACGTGCCCGAACGCTGCGTGACCTCCCGCAACTCTGCGAGGAAAGCGCGCGGTTGCAGGGCAGGGTGCCGGCTCTGCACCGGTTCTACGATGACGGCGGCCAACTCATCGGCGTGCTGCCGGATCCAAGCCAAGGATGCGTCTTGGCCGTATTCGAGCACCGTGATGTTTGACACGCTCTCGAGCGGAATGCCCGGAGCCACCGGGCGCGTGCCCTTAGGGCCTGCCTTCACCAGAACTTCGTCGAACTGGCCGTGGTAACTGCCAGAGAAAGTGACGATGCGGCTCCGTCCGGTCACGGTGCGGGCGATGCGCATCGCAGCCATGACCGCTTCGGACCCGGTGTTGCAGAACGTCATGCGTTGGTTGCCCGTCATCGCGCAGAAGCGCGCCGCAACCTCGCCCGCCAACTCAGCCTGTGGGCCAATTTCAAAGCCTCGATCAAGCTGGCGCTTAACCGCCTCGACCACGAAGGGCGGGGCATGGCCGAATGCGGTTTGACCAAATCCGTTGACGAGATCGACGTACTTGTTGCCGTCGGCGTCCCAGATATGCGGCCCGGCGGAGCGGACGGCGACAATGGGATAGGTCATCTCCTTCCACTCGGGCCGGAACCCGGCGGCCGCGCGCGGATCGGCCAGAGCCGACCGGGCATTGGCGGTCAGCCGCTTGGACTGCCCAGTCCGCGCCACGGTCGACGCCACCAAATCCTTGACATGCGCGAGCCCTGTCTCCGTCAGCTTGCCGCTGCTTGCCGCCACCACCTTGAAGGCGTCGAACCGCGCGGTGTTTTCCGGCGGAGACGAGACAATGGCCGCGGCAGCATGCTGCGGCTCCGCGGCAGGAGCGTTGCCAAGCGCGGCCAATTGTTGCGCGAACAAGGCCGACATCGCTTGCACTTGCTGCTGCATCAGCGCTGCAGCGCCCGTTGCGACTGTGGATGACGCCACCGAAGCCACCGGTGAGGGCGCTGCTGCAGATGCAATGGGCGTTGCCGGCGCAGCCGGTTTGGCCCGTTCCGACCCCACGTGCTTGGCCAGCGCCGTGAAACTGCCGCAGTCCCCCAGCAACTGGCGGAAGGTGATCTTCACACCAAGTCGGCCGCGGATCTGTTGCGCGACCTGGCCGAGGAACAGCGAGTCGAAACCGAGTTGAATGAAGCTGGTTGCCGGATCGACCCCGTTCAAACGCTCGCCTGACAGCTCTTCGAAGAGCCCGATCAGCTCCGGCAGAGACGTCTCATCGGTGTTTAGCAGATCGGCAGTAGTTTGGACCATCGTTTGCTGAGGCTCCGGAATTTGCGCAGGTTCTGGTTCGTCAATCCAGCAGCGGGTTTTTTCCCACGGCGTCGGTGGCAGCGGGACCCGGCGGCGGCCCGGATGAGCCGCATGCAAGGCCAACCAATCCGTTTCGATGCCGGCTAACCACAGGCTTGCGACAGCCTCGGCCGCGGTTTGTTCGGCGTTCTTGTCGCTGGTGGCCTCGGGCAGGCTGTGGATCGTGGCCGTGCCGCTGTTGCGCCAGCCGCCTGCGAGGGCAAGCTGAGTGAGCCCCCGCCCAGGGCCACATTCGAGCAGGGCCGCGAACGGCGTGGCGGCTTGCCGAAGCGTCTCCAGGCCCGCTCCGAAGCGCACCGGTGCGCGGCAATGCGCAGCCCAATAGGCGGGCGATGTTGCTTGCGCATCGGTCAGCCAGCCGCCTGACACCCCGGAAATGACCGGACTGGCCGGTGCCGATAGCGCGACGGCCGAGACAATATCGGTCAAAGCCTGAGCCACGCCGTCCATCGCGCGCGAGTGGAATGCGTGGCTGGTGTGAAGACGGCGGCACGGCACTTCGCGCCCCTTCAAGACCTGCTCCAGCCGGTCGATTTCGGCGGTTGGTCCCGCGGCGACGCAAAGCGAGGGTCCATTGGCCGCCGCAAGGTCCAGCGTGTCGCCCAGGAGCGGCAGCAACTCCGCTTCGGGCAGCCGCACGGACAGCATCGCGCCGCTTGGCATGCCCGCCATCAAGCGGCCGCGTTCGGCGATCAGGAATAGAGCGTCCTCGACGGTGAAGACCCCGGCGAGGCACGCAGCAACGAACTCGCCCACGCTATGGCCGAGCATCGCCGCCGGGCAGATGCCGCGCGCGAGCCAGAGCTGCGCCGTTGCATAGCCTATCGCAAACAACGCAGGCTGCGCGATCGCCGTGTTCATCAGCGCGTCGGCTGCTGTCTGGTCGCCTTCGGCCGGGAGAAGCACACTGCGAAGATCGAAGCCAAGTCGCGGCTGCAAGATGCTGGCGCAGCGATCGAGCGCGCTGCGGAACACGGGGGCACTGTCGTAGAGCGCGCGGCCCATGCCGGGGTATTGCGCGCCCTGTCCGGGGAACAGGAATGCGACGCCGCCCGCGCTATCAGGTGCTTCGGCGATGAGCGCCCGGTTGGTTCGCAAGCCGGCAATCGCGTCGGCACGGTTGGCGCAAACCAACGTCGCGCGATGCTTGAAGCGGCGCCGGGCCGTTTGCTGCGTCCAGGCGACATCGGCCAGGGATTGCTCGGGATGGCGTTCGAGATGGGTCGCCAAGCGAGCCGTCGCATCAGCCAGGCCGGCGGGGCTGCGAGCAGAAAGCAGCAGCACTTGCGGCGTGCCTGGGTCAGGCGATACCGCCTGGACCGGCGCCTGCTCGAGGACGGCATGCGCGTTGGTGCCGCCCACGCCGAACGAGCTGACCGCGGCGCGGCGAGGCAAGGCGGCGCTCCATGCCGCGGTTTGCGCCGTCACGCGGAAGGGGCTGGTTTGCAGTTCCATGGCCGGATTGGCGGTTTGGAAGTGCAGCGTGCCCGGGATCATCTCCCGCTCGACCGCCATCACTGCCTTGACCAGCCCGGCGCACCCCGATGCGGCGTCGAGATGGCCGATATTGCCCTTCACCGACCCCAGTACGCACTGGCCCGGCTGAGCACCGGCGCCCCAAGCCTGCCGCAGCGCCGCCACCTCGATGGGGTCGCCCAGCGGCGTGGCCGTGCCGTGCGCCTCGACATAGCCGATGCTGTCCGGCGCCACCCCAGCCTGTGCCTGGGCTGCGGCGATGCAGGCGGCCTGGCCGCTGACGCTCGGCGCGGTGAAGCCGACCTTGGACGCGCCGTCATTGTTCGTGGCGGCGCCGCGGATCACGGCATGGATGTGGTCGCCGTCCGCCAATGCATCGGCCAGGCGCTTGAGCAGGACGACGGCGGCGCCGCTGCCGAACACGGTCCCGCTCGCGGCCGCGTCGAAGGGGCGCACATGCCCGTCCGCCGAGGCGAGCCCGCCGGGTTCGTGCAGGTAGCCGCGCCGCTGCGGCAAGGTGATGGAGACGCCGCCCGCCAGCGCCAGGTCCGCCTCGCCAGCGCGCAAGGCGGCACAGGCCTGCGCGACTGCGACCAGCGAGGTCGAACAGGCGGTCGCGACCGTCACGGCGGGGCCGCGCAAATCGAGCTTGTAAGCGACGCGCGTGGCCAGGAAATCCAACCCGGCGCCCAGCAAAGTCGGATAGCTGCCAGTCTGGTAGTCGCTGGTGTAGCGCAGCACGGCACTCCGGTCGGCCAGAACATTGCGCAACAGGTATGAGTTGGGGCTGCTGCCTGCGAACACGCCGATGCGGCCCTTACCGGCAGCGGGATCGTGGCCGGCCGTCTCCAGGGCTTCCCACGCGATCTCGAGGAAGACGCGATGCTGCGGGTCGGTCAGCTCGGCCTCGCGCCGCGTCATGGTGAAGAAGGCAGGGTCGAACTGGTCGATCCCGTCCAGAACCGGGCGGGCGGCGACGAACGCCGGGTCGGCCCGCGTCTGCGGGCTCGAAGCGTCTTGCAGGTCGGCCGGCTGGAACCGGGTGATGGACTCGACCCCGTTGCAGAGATTGTCCCAGAACGTGTCGAGGTCGGACGCACCGGGGAAGCGCGCGGCCATGCCGATGATGGCGATTTCACCGCCGGCGCCACGGCTGGTCTCGGCCGTAGGCAGGCTCGCGCCGTCGAGATGGGCGGCGAGGCTGGCGACGCTTGGGAAGGCAAACAGGTCCGTCAAGCTCACCGGCAAGCCGGCGTCCGTCATGGCAGCATGGGCGCGGACGATGTCGAGCGAGCTCACCCCAGCATCGAACAGGTTGGCGTCCGCGGCGAACTCGCGCCCCAGCACCGACAGCCACACGCGCTGCAAGCGCTCGGTCGTGCCCGACGCAGCCGGGAGCGCCTTGCGGTCCAACTTGCCGTTGCGGGTGAGCGGCATTGCGCCGAGAACGGTGATGACGGAGGGCACCATATGCTCCGGCAGGCGGGCCAGGAGCGCGCGGCGCAAGGCTACGGCCTCGACCTTGCCCGTGACGAACGCGTCGGCCCGCCCGGCCTTGAACACCACCGCGGCCTCGCGCACCGCCGGGTCCTGCAGGATCGCCGCCTCGACATCGTCCAGGCAGACGCGCTTGCCGCGGATTTTAACCTCGCGGTCCTTGCGGCCGGCAAACAGGATAGCACCGTCCGACCGCCGCCGGGCACGATCGCCCGTGCGATACATCGGCTGGCCGTCCGGCCCGGTGACGAACACCGCGGCCGTCGCGTCCGGCCGGTTGAGGTAGCCGAGCGCCACGCCCTGTCCGCCGGCGCAGAGTTCGCCCTCCTCGCCGTCCGCCACCGGGCGCCCCTGCTCGTCCAGCAGCCAGACCGACGTGCCACGGATGGGCCAGCCGATCGGCACCGGCATGTCGGCCGCATGGTCCCGCGGGATGGGGTAGCAGCAGGTGAAGGTCGTGTTCTCGGTCGGGCCGTAGCCGTTGATCAGCGTCGTGTCCGGCAGGGCGGCCAAGGCGCGGGCGACGTGCGGCGGGGACAGCACGTCCCCCCCCGCGAGCAACTGGCGCACGCGCTGCAGGGCGGGGAGCCGCGCGTCCACCATGGCGTGGAACAATCCGCTGGTGAGCCACGCGATGGTGACGCCGTAGCGCTCCAGCGCCTCGGCAATGGTGTCGAGCGAGGGAAGCGCGTCCGGCACGATGGCCAGCGCCGCCCGGTTCAGCAGCGCGCCCCAAATCTCCAATGTGGATGCATCGAAGCCGAGGGGTGCGGCGTGCAGGATGACGTCGGCCGGCGCAAACGTCACGAAATCCGGGTTTTGCACCAGCCGGACCACGCCTCGCCACGGCGCGACCACGCCCTTCGGCGCCCCCGTGGAGCCCGACGTGTACATGACGTAAGCGGGCGCCGCCGGGTCGGTCGCGGGCAAGGGAGGCAGGGGCGCTGCGCCCGGCAGGGGATGGTCTAGCCGCAGGGTTGGCAAAGTCGTGACGCCCTCCGCCGTGGTGACGACCACGCGAGCGGCGGCATCCGCCAAGATCTGGTCCCGCACGGACGCAGGCAACGCCGGGTCGATCGGGACGTAAGCCGCGCCGATCCGGGCGATGGCGAGCATGGCGGCGACCGCATCCGACGAGCGGCCGAGCAGCAGCCCGGCGCGGTCCCCCGGCCGCAGCCCCAAGTGCCACAGGCAGCGGGCAATCGCGTCCGCCCGCGCGACCAGCTCCGCGCTGGTGAGGCGGTCCGGGCCGCAGATAGCAACGGCAGCCGGGTCCTCCGCAGCCCATGCCTCGACACAATGATACAAAGCGCCTCACTCATCAGAACTGGACTGGTGTTCGGATGATGCGGCGCAAAAGCTGCCAAATCGCTAAGACCGCGGCTGCCACGAACCGGCGAGCAGGCGTCACAAACGCAAAATAGTCATGTTACTGAGCGAGGCGGCGCGGCATTATACCGCAATGCAAGCGCGTTTCGCGGCGATTCTCGCTCTGATGGCTGCCCCGGCTGCTGCTCAGCCAGCGCACCAGCAACTGACCTACTCGGCCTATGCCGATGGGCTCAACGTGATGGACGTGGAAGCGGATGTGGCCGTCTCCCAGGACAACTACCGCCTGAAAGTGTCCTACCACATCACCGGCCTCATCGGCGTCTTCGTCAATGCCGAGAGCACGACCACCGTGGACGGCCGCTTCCAGGGGGACACGCCGGTGCCGCGCGAGCTGTTCAGCGCCGGGCGGTTGCGGGGCCGACAGAGGGTCACCCAGATCGACTGGCAGAACGGCCGCCCTATCGTCAGCCAGCTCGTGCCGCCGGTGGAGGCGGAGCGGGATCCCGTGCCGGCGGACGAGCAGGCGCATACCGTGGACACGCTCAGCGCCATGGCGTCGCTGCTGCACCAGGTGGCTTTGTCCGGCCGCTGCGAGGGGGCGCTCACAACGTTCGACGGGCGGCGGCTGTCATCCATCGAGGCGCATACCGTCGGCGAGGAGGTGCTGCCGAAGACGGAGCGGTCCTCGTTCGAAGGCCCGGCGCTGCGGTGTGACTTCGAGGGGCGGCAGCTCGCGGGGTTTGTCCGGGACGAAGACATCAATGTCCTGAAGCGGCCGCAGCATGGCTCGGCCTGGTTCGCCAGCCTCGCCCCGGGGGAGCCGCCGGTGCCGGTGCGCATCGCGTTCCAAACGCGGGTGATGGGCCCGACCACGATGTATCTCACCGCCCGGGAATGACCAGCGCGCTGCTGACACGATCCAACATCAGACGTGTTTGCCAACGCTTTGACATCCCACGGCGCGAGACGCTAGCCATGGCAGCATGACCGCCACCGCCATCTTGCTTGCCGCCGGGCTCGGCACGCGCATGAAGTCCGCGCTGCCCAAGGCGCTGCACCCGCTCGGCGGCCGGCCCATGCTGCAGCACCTGCTGGCGAGCTGCGCGGGCGTGTTCGAGCGCGCCGTGGTGGTTGCCGGGCCCGACATGGCGGGCCTCGCCGCAGCCGCCGCACCGCACAAGGTGGTGGTGCAGCGGGAACGGCTCGGCACCGCCCATGCCGCGCTGCAGGCCGCAGAACACTTCGGCCCGGCCGACGTGGCCGTGCTCTACGCCGACAACCCGCTGATCCGCCCCGCCACCCTGCGCCGCCTGTTGGCCGCCCGCAGCCAGGCCGGCCTGGTGCTGCTCGCCATGCGCCCCGCGGACCCAGGCCGCTACGGCCGCGTGGTCCAGGGCGACCACGGCGTCGAACGCGTCGTGGAGTGGGCGGACGCCAGCGCGGCCGAGCGCGCCCTCCCGCTGTGCAACGCCGGCGTGCTGTGCGCGGCCGCTTCCGACATGCGGCGCTGGCTGCAAGCCGTGCGGCCCCAAGCCCGCGGCGGCGAATACTACCTCACCGACGTCGTGGCGCTCGCCCGCGCCGAGGGGGTGCGGGTGGCGGCCGTCGAAGCGCCCGAGGACGAACTGCGCGGTGTCAACTCGCGCGCCGAACTCGCCGCGGCGGAGGCGACCCTGCAACGCTTCCTGCGCGAGGAGGCGATGGCGGCCGGCGCCACCCTCGTCGCCCCCGAAACCGTGTTCCTCAGCGCCGACACCACCCTGGCCAGCGACGTCACGGTCGAGCCCAACGTCGTGTTCGGCCCCGGCGTCAGCGTTGCAACCGGCGCGCGCATCCGGGCGTTCAGCCATCTCGAAGGCTGCTCCGTCGGCCCCGGCGCGATCGTGGGTCCATTCGCCCGGCTGCGGCCCGGCACAGCCATAGGGGCGCAGGCACACGTGGGCAATTTCGTCGAGCTCAAGGCCGCCACGTTGGGCGAGGGGGCCAAGGCCAACCACCTCAGCTACATCGGCGACGCCAGCGTCGGCCCCGGCACCAACATCGGCGCGGGCACCATCACCGTGAACTACGACGGCTTTGCCAAGCACCGCACCGAAATCGGGGCGGACGCATTCATCGGCTCCAACAGCGCCCTGATCGCCCCCGTGCAGGTCGGCGATGGCGCCATGGTGGTGGCCGGCAGCACCATCACCGCGGACGTGCCGGCGGACGCGATGGCGTTCGGCCGCGCCCGCCAGGTGACCAAGCCCGGCGCCGCGGCGGCGTTCCGCGCCAAGCGGGAGACGCGCTGATGTGCGGCATCGTCGGCGTGCTGGGCGCGCGCCCGGCGGCACCGCTGCTGCTCGATGCGCTAAAGCGGCTGGAATACCGCGGCTACGACAGCGCCGGCATCGCGACGCTGAGCAACGGCCACATCGAGCGGCGCCGCGCGGCCGGCAAGCTCGCCAACCTCGCCGCCGTGCTGGAGCGCTCGCCCTTGCCCGGCACCACGGGCGTCGGCCACACCCGCTGGGCCACCCATGGCGCGCCCACCGAGGGCAACGCGCATCCGCACGGCACGCGCCGGGTCTCGGTGGTGCATAACGGCATCATCGAGAACCACGCCAACCTGCGCGACGAGCTGGAAGCCGCCGGCCAGTCGTTCGAGACCGAGACCGACACCGAGATCGTCGTGCAGTTGGTGGACCTGCATCTGCGCCGCGGCATGGCGCCGCTCGCCGCTGCCCAGGCCGCCTTCGCCCGGCTCGAGGGCGCCTACGCGCTGGCTCTGGTGTTCGCCGGGCACCACGGCCTGATGGTGGGCGCGCAGCATGGCGCCCCGCTCGCGGTCGGCTTCGGCGAGGACGAGATGTTCCTCGGCTCCGACAGCCTGGCCCTGGCCCCGCTCACGCAACGCATCGCCTTCCTGCGCGACGGCGACCATGCCGTGCTCGCGCGCGACAGCGGCCAGTTCTTCGACGGCGCCGGCCGCCCGGTGCACCGCGAAATCCGCCGCACCATCCACACCGGTGCCGCGATCGGCAAGGACGGCTTCCGCCACTTCATGGAGAAGGAGCTGCACGAGCATCCCAGCGTGATCGGCCAAGTATTGCAGCGCATGATCGACCCGGCGTCTGGCGCGGTGGCGCTGCCTCCGCTGCCGTTCAGCCTGGCCGCCGTGCCCCGCGCGACGGTGACGGCCTGTGGCAGCGCGTTCTACGCCGGGTTGGTGGCGCGCTACTGGCTCGAATCCGAAGCCCGCCTGCCCACCGACGCGGACGTGGCGAGCGAGCTGCGCTACCGCGAACCGCCCTTGGCGCCCGGTGGCTTGGCCCTGCTGGTGAGCCAGTCCGGCGAAACCGCGGACACGCTGGCCGCGCTGCGCTCCCTGCGCCAGGCCGGGCAACATGCGCTCAGCGTGCTGAACGTGCCGGAAAGCACCATGGCGCGAGAGAGCGACGCGGTGCTGGAAACGCTCGCCGGGCAGGAAGTGGGCGTGGCCAGCACCAAGGCGTTCACCGCCCAGCTCACCACCTTGGCCTGCTTCGCCATCGCCGCCGCCCGCGCCCGCGGCGTGATGGCGCTGGAGCGGGAGGTGGCGCTGGTGGAGGCGCTGCTGGAGCTGCCGAGCCGCGCCGCCGACGCCTTGGCGCTCGACCTTTCCCGCGTCGCCGCGCGGGTGGCGCAGGCGCGTGACGTGCTGTTCCTGGGCCGTGGCGGCTGCTTCCCGATTGCCATGGAAGGCGCGCTGAAGCTGAAGGAGATCAGCTACATCCACGCCGAGGGCTATGCCGCCGGCGAGATGAAGCACGGCCCGATCGCGCTGATCGACGCCGACGTGCCGGTGGTGGCGGTCGCACCGAGCGGGCCGCTGTTCGAGAAGACTGCCTCCAACCTGCAGGAAGCGGCGGCGCGCGGCGGCAAGCTCGTGGTGTTCACCGACGCCGAGGGCGCGGCCAAGCTGCGCCACGTCGCCACGGAACTGGTGGTGTTGCCGACGGTGCACCCGTTCGTGGCGCCGATCCTCTACGCCATCCCGGTGCAGATGCTCGCCTATCAGGTGGCCGTGCTAAAGGGCACCGACGTCGATCAGCCGCGCAACCTCGCCAAGTCCGTCACGGTGGAATAGCCGCCGCGCACGGGCAAGTAGGTGGCGCCTAACCCGCTCCACCTCGTAGCCGTCTTCGAGCCGAGGTGCGTAGACGACAGCCGGCTTGTGGAGAAGATTGCCGTAGCGGCGGGCATAATCGTGCGCATTCTGAAATAGGCCGCGGCTGTCATCGTCGACGAAGCTTTCTGCGGGGAGGCCCTCCGCCCAGATCACGTCATGCTGCGGCAACTCGATGTGGATGTAGTGCAACTCCCCGACGGCAACCTCGCGTCGGATCGTGCTGCCATTCACCAACGCGCCTGCCGGAATGAGGACGCCGTCCAGATAGAGGGCGTGAAGCGGCGAGACGAGCAGGTCGCGCGCCGGCATGCCCGCCTCGATGGCGCCGGCCGCGATGCGAACTGGATGCAACGCCGGGTTGGCGGCCAGGAAACGGCCGGCATAGCTGCGCCGCCCAACCCAGCGGATCGGCTCCACGCGACCTGACAGCGTCACGACCTCGTCGCCCACCTCGAGATCTTCCACCGGGGTCTCGCCGCTGGGCGTGCGGATTAGGGTGCCCGGGCAGTAGCAGGGCGACGCATTCACGGTCGACGGCGTTGTCACCGTGAAATTGGTGCCGTCGCCTTGCACGTCAAAGTCAGAGAGACTGTAGGTGCCGCTAAATGTGAGGTTCACCGTCTCGAACGTGTTGAAGACGAGCGTCAGAAGGCCGTTCGCGGCATTAAAGCTCTCGGTGAGATCTGGTGCGATCGGCGACTGGTTCTGGATATTGAATTCGAGCACGTCCCCGGCGGTAAAGCCTTCCAGGGTCGCGTTCAGCGCCGTCGATGACGTGTAATTACCCAGTCCATTCTGGGTCGGCACGATCGTGGTCGATACGACAGCGTTGTTGTTAAGGAAATCAACCGTCGGAGCGGGCGTTCCACCTAGATCGGTAAGGTTCAGTTGGCCATTGGCTAAGGCGAAGGTGCCCGTCGTATTCGGCCCCAACTTGGCCACGGTGTCGGCCGGATCCTCGCCCTGCGCGCCGGCCACCAGAACCGACCCGGTGCCCTCGAACGTGGCCACTGGCGCGAAGGTCGTGACGTCTTCCGCCGCGCCCTCCACCAGCACAATCCCATCATTGGTGAAGGTGTTGGAGGCGCCATTGATGCCGGAACCGAGCGCGTTGAAAGTCCCGCCGGGATCGACGGTGATCTCGCCATTGGCGGTATTGGTCAAGTTCCCATCGGACGTAGCCGTTGGTTCATACGTGAACGTGCTCTGGTTCTCGATGGTCAGTTGCCCGTTATTCGTAAACGATCCATCGAACGCGGCAGCATCCGTTACCTGGAACGCCACAACTCCCGGGGTCGTTGCGGTCCCGACCTGGATCAAGCCATTGTTCACGAATTGGTCGAGGTCGGTGAAGGCAAGTTGCCTGCTGCCGTCGATCAGGATCGTACTACCGGATGGCAGCGACACGTTCTGCAGAACAAGCCCGTTGCCAGTCGTGCTCGGATCGAATTGGTAGGTCCCCGCGAGCAACGGGACGACGACCCCCGACGTCGTCGATGCCGCCTCGGGATCGCCACTCCCGACGATCAGCGTGTCGCCAGGGCTGAAAGCCGTGCCATCGACATAATCGGATGAATTATAGATGAAACCGGTCGTGCCGCTCACCCAAGTATGCGTGGTCATTTCCGCTTCCCTGCTAATGTATGTGCCGCGGTTTGACGACGCATCCGCATTTCTCGTAGTGGCGCGCCGTGGCTACCAGCGCCCTGATTAACAGGCAACCACGAATGTTCGCGTGCGGATGAAATGTAACCTCTGCCGGCGGAACACCGGTCAGCGCAGGGCGGCGACACCTGCCGGGTCAGCCGAGGCGCTCGCAATGGCGCCAAATCGCGACTGAACATACGCCGTCACCGCAGCCACTTGGTCGTTCGACAAAGAGCGGGCCGCTGTTCGAGAAGACTGCCTCCAACCTGCAGGAGGCGGCGGCGCGGGGCGGCAAGCTCGTGGTGTTCACCGACGCCGAGGGCGCGGCCAAGCTGCGCCACGTCGCCACCGAACTGGTGGTGTTGCCGACGGTGCACCCGTTCGTGGCGCCGATCCTCTACGCCATCCCGGTGCAGATGCTCGCCTACCAGGTGGCCGTGCTAAAGGGCACCGACGTCGATCAGCCGCGGAACTTGGCCAAATCCGTTACGGTCGAGTAGGGTCCAAGGCGCCTTGGCGTTGCTTGTGGAGGATGAGCAGCGCGCCATTGCAGATGAGCCAGGAACGTGCCGCCTGCGCTAGGTTTCGCGACAAGTTCACTTCCCCCGGAAACAGGATCGGCCGGAATGTTTGCACCGGAAATATCCGGGAGGGCTGCCATGAAGCTTCGCCTGCTTGCCGTGATCGCTGCTGCCACGCCTGGTCTCGCCGCCGCCCAGGGCGATCCCATGCAAATGGCCCGCGTGATGAATGCAAACCAGCTTGGCCTGATGGAATATTGCCAGGCAAAAGGCTGGGCAGACCAGGCGGCGGTGGAGGCGCAAAGGTCGGCGGGATCAACGCTGCCAGTCGCCGCCGATACGAGCGGCCTGGCCGGCGCGGAGGCGACGGGCAAAGAGGGCAACTTCCTGAACAACGGCAGCCCCATGCCCTTGGCAGCGATGGCGCGCCAATCCAATACGACCGAGCAGGCGTTGTGCGGCAAGTTCATGCAGTCCGCGAAGATGGTCGAGGCGCAGCGAAGCTCGATGGCTACGATGCCGCCCATGCCCACTTTGCCGGGTGGGACGGCAATGCCGGCGATGCCGAACGGAATGACGATGCCGAACGGAATGACGATGCCGGTCATGCCGGGCATGCCGAAGCAGTAGCGCCGCCACGGGACCAGCCTGCCCTGCCCTCACCACCCCGCGTCTCTTGTCCGCATCATGGGGTCTCTCAGGCGCCGCGCGTCTCCACCGGGCCCTGCTCACCGTGCGGCATCTCGACTAAGGCATCTGCGCCAAAACGGTGACCGGCGCCGGCAAGCTCGCCGCGCACAGCGCCGCGGCGAGACGGGGTATCGCGCGCATGCGATTGGCGCTCATGCGGCCGCGTGGTGCGCGGTTGCCGAGGCTTGCCGGTCGCCGTCGTAGAGCCAGGCCAACGAATCGTACCAGTCGGAGGGTGTCTTCGCCCGCATCACGGCATTGCGCAGCGCCGCATGCGCTCCGCTCGGGTGATAGATATGCTCACCGATGGCGCGCGATTGAAGCTGCACCCGCGCCGTCCGCAGCACGCGCCGGGCACGATAGGCCTCGAGCGCGGCGTCCAGCCGGCCGGGATGAGCGGCAACCTCCTCGGCCAGCGCCACGCCATCCTCCATCGCCATGCAGGCGCCTTGAGCGAAGTATTGCAGCGTCGGATGCGCGGCGTCCCCGAGCAGGGCCACATGGCCCTCCACCCAGTTCTCGACCGGCTCGCGGTCGCAGAGGACCCAGTATTTCCAATCCTTGCCATGGCGGATGATCTCCTGCGCCCGGGGGTGCACGTGCTCGAAGCCGCGCATGACCTCCGCTTCCGAGCAGGGCTTGCCGGCCACGGGCTCGGGGGCATGGTTGTGGTAGGTCACCACGAGGTTGAAGACCTTCCAGTCCGAGAGTGGATAGTGGACGATGTGGCATTTCGGCCCGGCCCACAGCGTTGCGGCGTTCCAGCGCAAATCCTCGGGCATCATCTCCGTCGGGATCACCGAGCGGTAGGTGGTGTGGCCGGACACACGCGGCGGGCCATCGCCGATCATCTGGCTGCGGACGTTGGACCATAGCCCGTCCGCCCCGATCAGCGCCCTGCCACGGATCGTCTCGCCCGATCCGAGGCGGACCGTCACCGCCGTGCCGTCCTGCTCGTAGCCGGCGACCTCGCAACCCGTGCGCAGTTCGATGCGGTCGCTCTGGCGGCAGGCACGCAGGAACACGCCGTGCAGGTCGCCGCGGTGGATGACGGCGTAGGGATTGCCGAAGCGCTGGCGGAACGGCACGTCCAGCGGGATCTGCGTGATCGCCTCGCCTGACGTTGCGTCCATCAGCCGGAGCTGGTCGATGAACACGGCCATGGCACGCGCCGTGTCACCGATGCCGAGCTCGTCGAAGCATTGGAACGCGTTGGGGCCGAGCTGTATGCCGGCGCCGATCTCACCCAGCACGGGCGCCTTCTCCAGCACCAGCACCGTCTCCCCCTTCCTGGCCAGGCCGAGCGCGGCGGCCAGGCCGCCGATCCCCCCGCCAGCGACGATGAACGGCAAGTGCGTTGCTGCTGACATCGATGTTTCCCTAGCCGTACACGTTGAATGAAGGTCGCGAGGCACGGCAGACGCCACGGGGCAGCCGGGTCAGGGCCGGACGGCGGCCCGCAGCGGGGCCGCCGTCGCTTCGTTGTGCAGATCGGCCAACTGCGACAGGAGCTTGACGATCATGGCGCGGTCGTCCGGCGCCAGCGGCGCCAGCAGGCGCTCCTGAACACGGCCGACCGCCGGCCCGACCCGGCGCAACAACTCGGCCCCGTCGCGTGACAGGCTCACGAGCTTGATCCGCCGGTCCTGCGAACTGCAGACGCGAGAGATCCAGCCCTTTGCTTCCATCCGCTCCAGCACATCGCCGATGGTGGAGCGGTCGAACGCGATCAACGATGACAGCCGGGTCGCGTCGACCTGCGGATTTGCCTCGATGGCGCACAACGCCGCGTATTGCACGGCAGTCAGGTCGAACGCCGCGCACTCGTCGGTGAAGAGCGCAGTCGCTACCTGTTGGGCACGGCGGATGAGGTGTCCAGGCATGCGGTAGAGGTGTTGCATCGCCTGCCCCTACTATAATCGAAGCACCGGCACGAGACGGCCAGCGCGCCGGGCTATTCCGCATCGGGCTGCCGCTCGGGCGCGGTCGCGCTGAAGGCGGGCATCGCCAGGCACGCCGCTTCGCGTTCCAGGAGGCGCGGGAAGCGCTCGACAGCGACCCCGAACCGTCTCGCGTTGCCCAATTGCGGCACCAGGCAGAGGTCCGCGAGGCTGGGCGCCGTGCCGAAGCAGAACGGTCCGGGCGCAACTGCCAGCAAGTCCTCGCACGCGAGCAGGCCGGCGGCATTGGCCTCCGCCGCCCATTTCGTTACCTCACCCTCCGCGACGCCCAGGCCGCGCAGGGCGTTCAGCACCTTCAGGTTCTGAAGCGGGTGGGTATCGGCCGCGAGCACCAGGGCGACCGCCCGGATCTGGGCCCGCTGCGTGGCATCCCCGGGCAGCAGCGGCGGGTCGGGAAAGCTCTCGTCCAGCCATTCGACGATCGCCAGCGACTGGGTGAGGGCGCGGCCGTCATCCAGCTCGAGCGTCGGTACCAGGCCCTGCGGGTTGAGCGCGAGGTATGCCGCCGATCGCTGCTCGCCGCGCCGCAGGTGATGTGGGATCTGCTGCACTGCAATATTCTTCAAGTACAAGGCAATGCGAACTCGCCAGCTTGCTGCACTGCGATAGTAACCATGAAGGATCAACGCGGCGTTCCCTGAACGAGGCAAGCCTCGATTATTTGAGGAGTTGACGTTATGATGAAAGGCGGCATACGGTCAATCGGAAATATGGAGACATCCATGGACACCCACATCACGGATACGCCGGATCGGCTCGCCTTCTACGACCGGATCGGCCGCAACAACCTCACCCCACTCTGGACGTCGCTGGCCAACCTGGTCACGCCCGAGCCGCGCAGCCCGTGCCAGCCCGCGTCCTGGCGGTTCGAGACCATCCGCGCCGCGATGATGGAGGCTGGCGGCTTGATCACCGCCAAGGAAGCCGAACGACGGGTGCTGGTGCTGGAGAACCCGGGCCTGCGGGGGCAGTCACGCATCACCACCGACCTGTACGCCGGCGTGCAACTGGTGTTGCCCGGCGAGGTCGCTCCGGCCCATCGCCACACCCAATCGGCGCTGCGCTTCGTGCTGGAGGGCAGCGGCGCCTACACCGCGGTGAACGGCGAGAAGACCATCATGCACGAGGGTGACTTCATCATCACCCCACCGATGGCCTGGCACGACCACGGCAACCCCTCACCCGACCCGATCTTCTGGCTGGACGGCCTGGACATTCCCGTCGTGTCGTTCCTGGACGTCTCCTTCGCCGAGCACCTGGAAGTGGACGAGCAGCCCATCACCCGGCCGGTCGGCGACAGCGACGCACGGTATGGCGCCAACCTGCTGCCGGTGGACCACACGGGCAGCGGCGGCGCCTCCCCCGTGTTCAACTACCCATACGACCGCACACGGGAGGCGCTGGAGCGCATGCGCCGCCTCGGCGAGTGGGATGCCTGCCACGGGCTCAAGATGCGCTACACCAACCCGATCACCGGCAACCACGCCATGGCCACCATGGGAACCTTCGTGCAACTGCTGCCGGGCGGGTTCGCCACCAGCGCCTACCGCGCCACCGACGCGACGGTGTTCGCCTGCATCGAGGGCAGCGGTCGCAGCGTCGTTTCGTCCCGGACCGGCGGGGACGATTTCGTGGTGGAGTGGGGCAAGCGGGACCTGTTCGTCGTTCCGTCCTGGCACAAGGTCCGCCACGAGGCCGCGGGCGACAGCGTGCTGTTCAGCTTCTCCGACCGGCCGATCCAGCAGGCGCTGCACCTGTTCCGGGAGGACCGCGGCAATGCTTGAGTACGTCCTGCCGCCGCCCGCTCCGGCGAGCGTCGCCGTCGATGGCAGCGCGGCCCGCTTTCCGGTCCGGCGCATCATCTGCGTCGGCCGGAACTACGCGGCCCATGCGCGTGAGATGGGCCGCGATCCGGACCGTGAACCGCCCTTCTTCTTCCTCAAGCCTGCCGACGCAGTCGTCGACAGCGGTGGCACCGTGCCCTACCCGCCTTTGACCGAAAACTTCCACTACGAGATCGAACTGGTCGTGGCGATCGGCACCGGCGGCGCCGATATCCCGCCGGAGCGCGCGCTCGATCACGTATTCGGCTACGGCGTCGGCATCGACCTGACGCGCCGTGACCTGCAACTTGCCGCGCGTGACCAGGGCCGGCCCTGGGACTGGGGCAAGGGCTTCGACCTCTCCGCACCGGTCGCGCCGCTGCGCACCGTGGCGCAGGTGGGCCATCCGGACGCGGCGCGGATCTGGCTGGCGGTGAACGGGGCCGTGAAGCAAGACTCCGACATCGCCAAGCTCATCTGGCCGGTGCGCGACGTCATTGCCATCGCCTCCCAGGCCATGGCCCTGCGACCCGGCGACCTCATCATGACCGGCACGCCGGAGGGCGTCGGCCCCATCAAGCCGGGTGATGCAGTCACGGGCGGCATCGACGGCCTTGAAGACATCAGCGTGACCATCGGCGCAAGACCACGCCGGTAACGGCGTAGGAGACACAGACGCAGTAGCCGCCAGCCCGACAACCGACACGAAGCGCCTCGGCCTCATAATACCGAGCGTGCCTGGCACGCCCATGTCGAGGGGGATGCGTTGCCTTTGGACCTCCATCTGAACGTCCGATCGATCGCGACCGCGATGGAGATGATCCGGACCGCGATGGAGATGATCCGGAAAGACCGAAGCGCGTCCTTCCGGATCGACGCGACGTCGTCGCCAGAAAGATACATCGATCTCTCGTTCCTGCGCCAGGCGCAAGAGCATGCCGGGCTGCCCGGTCATACCTTGGCCACGCCAGACTCGTTGGCAGCTTCATCGGACGGCCGGGTTTAGCGAAGGACTGCGTGCCTCTGCGAGCAACCAGCTTGGCGTCAAGTTGCTGGGCATAGCACGTGTTGCCTTGCGCGCCCTATGACGAGATCACGCGGGATCTTATACCACCGGCACTTGGCTCTGACCCGTCCCAAGCTGTCATTGCGAGGAGCCCTTGCGACGAAGCAATCTAGGGCCCCAAGGGCATATCACGGGCATATCGGGTGAATGCCGCGTGCGTGGCCCTCGATCGCCACGCCGTCGGTTCGCGATGACGGATGCAGGTTCATTGCCGCTGGAATTATACCGGATCGCGATGGCAGATAGCTGAAGAAGCTCTTTGACGCGCCGTCCGACATCCCATTCACTGTAATCGTTGCTGACGCAAGACAAGGCAGCGGCAATGCCAGGGTCGTCCAATATAATAACAATTCGGGTGAGGCCATATGCCAGAGGCCGTGAGCACAGCGAGCGACCTTGAAAGGGTCGTCATCCGCAAGCTGACCTACCGCCTGTTTCCGTTCATGATCATCCTGACGATGGTCAACTTCCTCGACCGCGTGAATATCGGCTACGCGGCGCTGACGATGAACCGCGATCTCGGGATCGGCCCGTCTGTGTTCGGCCTGGCCGCTGGCGTCTTCTTCATCGGCTACGTGGTGTTCGAGATCCCCAGCAACATCCTCCTTCACAAGGTCGGCGCCAACAGGTGGATCTGCCGCATCATGGTGACCTGGGGGATCATCTCCACCGGCATGGCGTTCGTGCACGGGCCCACTGGCCTGTACATGACGCGCTTGCTCCTGGGCATCGCCGAGGCGGGCTTCGTACCGGGCATCACTCTCTACATCCTGCTTTGGGTACCGTCGCGCCAGCGGGCGCGGCTGACCGGCCTCTGGATCCTTGCCACCCCGTTCGCCGGCATCCTCGGCGGGCCGCTGTCGGGATTGCTGTTGCAATTGGACGGCACTTGGGGCCTGCACGGCTGGCAGTGGTTGTTCGTCGCCGAAGGCGTGCCGGCCGTCCTCCTCGGCATCCTCAGCTACTACTACCTTACCCCAACGCCCTCGAAGGCGCGATGGCTGACGGCCGACGAGCGCACTTGGCTCGTGGACAGGTTGCGGGCGGACGGCGAGGCGGTCCGCCGCACCCCCCAAGGTGGGCACATGCTCAGGGAGGCTTTGCTGAACTGGCGGGTCCTGGTCATGGGCCTGCTTTACGTAGGCATGAACATGGGCCTGTCGGGCATCAACAATTGGCTGCCGACCATCGTCAAGACGTTCGGCTCACTGAGCAACCTCGAAGCCACGAGCCTGACGGCCGTGCCCTGGGCCTGCGCGGCGGTCGCGGCGGTGCTTTGGGGACGCCATTCGGATCGGCGGAACGAACGCTACGTCAGCCTGGCGATCCCGCTCATCGTCGGCGCTGCCGGGTTCGCCGCCAGCGCGTACACGAGTTCACCATGGATCGGCATCGTGAGCCTCTCCATCGCCACGATGGGCATCATTGCCGGTTACGCCGTGTTCTGGGTGATCCCCGGCACCTTCCTGAGCGGCATGGCGGCTGCGGGCGGGCTCGCCCTCATCAACAGCATGGGCAATGTGGGTGGCTTCCTGGCGCCGTTCACCATCGGATGGATCAGGCAAGAAACCGGGTCGTTCACCTACGCCCTTCTTGTCCTGGCCGGCGGAATGGCCGCGGCCGGCGTGATCGCCCTGCTCATCCGCCCAGCCCGGACGAGCCTGCAGATCGACCTGCCGAACAAGGAGGTTCCAGCAGGTGCGGCCGCCACGGACGGCCTTCGGCTGCAATAGAAAAAACACGACGAGGGAGCGCAGGATGTTACAGAAGTTCATGAGGCAGTCCGCCGTGATCGCTGTCGCGATGACCGTTGCGGCGGGGCCGTTCGGGCCGGCGCAGGCACAGACCGCGGCGACCGCGCAGTATGTCGTGACTTACGGTGAGTTGGCGCCCAATGCGGAAGCATTGGTCAACGGGAAGTACCTGCTGAGCGAGTTGACCCGACTCGCCAAAAACCATGGCGCCCAGTACTTCAGCGTGAACTTCGAGGTCGATCGCTCGAACCTCTTCACCCTGGTCGAGGTCTGGCAGAACGCGACGACCTACTCCGCCTTCACCAGCGCCAGCAATGTCCAGCAGACGCTTAGATACCTGCAACCCCTGCTGATCGCGCCGCTCGACGAGCGGGACGGCAACTTGGTCACCGCGTCCTCCGGCAACTGACACTCGCCAAGGACGAACTGACGATCACTCACTGGAAAAGCCCCATGAAGAAGCCGATCCGCGTTGCCCTGGCACTCGCCGCCGCCTTGTTCGCCATCCCGGCCCGGGCCGACGTGCAGGGTCCCATCATCGTCGTGGCCCACATCGATTTCCTCCCGACCAACCTCGCAGCGGGCCTTCCTGCGCTGCAGCAATTCGCGCAGCAGAGCCAAGGCGACCCCGGGGTGAGGTCATTTACGCTCATCACCTGGGCGCCGACCACGAACCATTTCCAACTGATCGAGGTTTACGGCTCGCTCGCGGCCTTCAACAACCACGTCCAGGCCGCCCATACGATCGCGTTCCGGACAGCCATTCAGCCGGACATCGGCTCGCCATACGACGAGCGGGTCTACTCGCTTACAGACGGTTCGGCTCCGAGCTGAACGCGGCCGACACAGACAGGGGAAAGCTCGATGGCGCAGGGTGGATACGTTATCTTGGCTTGGTTCAAACCGCACGACAGCGATCGGGAAGCTTTCGCCGGCACCATGCGTGATCTGGCGGCGAAGGTCCGTTCGGACGGCAAAGCCCGCCAGTTCGAGT
The DNA here is from genome assembly GCA_965198565.1 of Acetobacteraceae bacterium. Taxonomy (GTDB): domain Bacteria; phylum Pseudomonadota; class Alphaproteobacteria; order Acetobacterales; family Acetobacteraceae; genus LMUY01. The sequence continues at coordinate 1,655,404 of OZ240665.1, forward strand.
TCCACGCCTCTGCCGATGGCGGCCCCGAGTTCCTGTTGTATGAGGAGTTCGCGAGCGAGGCTGAGTGGCAAGCTCATCACGATGGCCCGGCCATGGCCCAGCTTCAGGCCAGCATCGGCCCGATGCTGGCGGAGCGGGGCCGCTCGGTCTGGTCGCAGGTCGAAGGCTTCGTCAAGCAGGACGCGGCACCCGGCCACAGTACCCGGGTGATGTTCCGTATGGAACCTGCTTCGGTGCAGCCTATGCTGGCGGAAATGGCAAACGACGTGGCGAACGCCGGCGGGATGCTGCGCTTCGACTTGAACGAGAACGCGGATGACCCGGGCGCTTTCCTGATCTGTGCCCGGTGGGTGGACCGGGCGGCCTGGCAGGCACACCAGACCGATCCGGATTACTTGGCGTTCCGCGAGCGCACGGCCGCCTTCTACGCGACCAAGCCGGACCGGACCCTGTGGACGCCGCTGCGATGATGGAGGGCGGCGGCCGGTGCTGACATTGCGGCGGCGCCAGCCGCTCAGCATCGGCGACTTCGAGCGGTTGGCCCGGCGCCGGCTGCCCCGTGTCCTATTCGAGACCATCGAGAGCGGGGTAGAGGACGAGCTTTGCCTCGAGACCAACCGCCAGGCGTTCCGGCAGCACCGCTTCGTCCCGCGCGCCTGCGTCGACGTCGCCGTGCGTAGCCAGGCCATGACGCTGTTCGGGGTCGAGCACCGCAGCCCGTTCGGCATAGCCCCGACCGGCATCGCGGGCACGTTCCGGCGCAATGCGGAGCTGTTCCTCGCCCGTGCGGCGGCAGAGGCTGGCGTGCCCTTCATCCTGTCCGGCGCCTGCATGGTGCCGATGGAGGCGGTCGCCGCCATCTCGCCCGCAACGACGTGGTTCCAGCTCTATCCGGCGCGCGACCAGGCAATCGCCACGGCGATGGTCGGCCAGGCAGAGGCAGCCGGCATCGCGGGGCTGGTGCTGACCATCGACAATCCGGTGTCCCCCAACCGCGAGCGGGACAGGCGCAACGGCTTCGCCCTGCCGCTTCGCATGCCGCTGCCGATGCTGCTGGAGGCGCTGACGCATCCGGCCTGGATCGCCCGCTACCTGCTGGATGGCGGTCTGCCGATGATGGAAATCTGGCGGCCGCACGCCCGCCCCGGCGCCGGCGCCGGCGAGGTCGCGCAGTTCTTCCGCTCGCAAAGCCCCACCATACAGACCTGGCGGGACCTCGAGCGGTATCGCCGCTTGTGGCCGAGGAAGCTCGTGCTCAAGGGCGTCATGCACCCGGACGATGCGGTGCGGGCCGCGGATCTCGGCATCGACGGGATCATCATCTCGAACCACGGCGGCAAGGCCCTCGATCGGGTGCCGTCCCCGTTGGAGATGCTGCCCGCCATACGCGGCGCGCTACCAGCCAAAATCGCCGTCATGATCGATAGCGGGATCCGCCGCGGGAGCGACGTCGTCGTGGCACGGAGCCTGGGCGCTGATTTCGTGTTCGCCGGCCGCGCGACGCTGTATGCGGTTGCAGCGCGCGGCGAGGCCGGCGCGAAACAGGCGATCGCGATCCTCAAGGACGAGATCGACCGCACGCTCGCCCTCGTCGGCTGCGCCAGCTTTGCCCGGCTCGGTTCCGAGTTCCTGCACGACGCGCCGGACGATGCCGGACCAGCCGCCTCGTGGCCCACGCTGGCCGCGGCCCGCAGCCGAGCGCGCTAGAGCCTGATCGCATCAGGTTGAAACAACCTGATGCGTGAATCAGCCTCTCAAACAAAGAGTTAGAGCATGATTGCTTCGCCTATCAGAAGCAATCATGCTCTAGCAGCCTGTCGGAGTGGGTTTGGGCGTGATTTCATGGTCGGTCTAGGGTCGACGCCTGCGCTTGCGATTTGAGAGGCGTCAGACGGCTTTTCGTTTTCTGAGCGTAGTTGTGGCCCTGACAGTTGCCATGAGCGGCTTGGGATGGCTGCAAGGGGGCTAGAAAGGCGGCTGGTTCTTGTTATGCGGCCCTGAGGGTGAACATGCGCTTGATGTTCCATGACATGGTCACGAGGCTCCACTCTGCGCTCACGTGGTCGAGCCCGCGCAGCGAGAACTGGCGGAACCCGAGCACCGACTTGATGATGCCGAACACCGGCTCGGGAGTTTGTTTGCGCAGGGCATAGAGCGTCTTGCCCTCCGGCGTTTTGAGGCGGTGCGCCATCGCCTCGAGCGGGGTCGGGTTTTCCGGCGCGTTTTCCGGCGCGGGGGGCGGTTCGGCGAAACGCTCGTCGGGCGAGGGATGGTGGGCTTCGCGGCCCATGGCGATGACCGGTTCGACCCCGGCCGCTTCGCAGGCGTTCACGTTGGCTTCGCTGTAATAACCGTTGTCGGCCAGCAAAGTGGCCACGTCGCCGAGGTCCTCGGGCAGGCCGCCGAGCTTGCCCAGCATCGGTTCGAGCTGCTGCTTGTCGTTGGGCGCCTGCACCACGTCGGTTGCGACCACGATCAGGCCCCCCGCCGCCACCGCGGCCTGAGCAGGCCCCCCGCCGCCACCGCGGCCTGAGCAGGCCCCCCGCCGCCACCGCGGCCTGAGCAGGCTCCCCGCCGCAACCGCGGCCTGAGCGTTGTAGCATTGCTCGAACCCGCCGCCGGCTACCGGCATGATGCGGCTGTCCTCGTCGGTCAAGTTGACCTGATCGGTGGGCAGCGGCTCCTCGACGGGCACCACCAAAGGCTTGCCACCGGGCAAAGGCTTGCCACCGGGCTTCTTGCCAGCGGCCCGCTTGGCGTCCTGGCGCGCCAGCTTGGCGTCGTAGTCGGCGCGGGCCTGCGCATAGCGTGCCTTGGCCCGCGCCTCGATCTTGGCTTTTGCTTTGGCGATCGCGGCAAGCCGGTCCTCGCGCCGAGCCAGTTCGGCGGGCACCGACAGGCCGTCGGGCAGGTCCGCTTGGTCGGCAGCTTCGGCACGGGCCATCAGGTCGGCCACTTCGGCCTTCAACTGCGCCTCTATCTTGCTGGCGTGCTCGTAGGACAGCGCGCTGTGGCGGCTGGCGTTGGCAGCGATCTTGGTGCCGTCCAGCGCCACCGTGCCCAGCTTCAAGACCCCCATCTCGCGCGCCAGGCCCAGAACCTGCACGAACAATGCCTCGATCTGCGGCAGGAAGCGGCGGCGGAAGGCGGCGATGGTGTCGTGGTCGGGATGTTCGTTGGCGGCGATGAAGCGCAACGCCACCGAATCATAGGTCGCCCGCTCCAGCTTGCGGCTGGAAAACACGCCCGTGGCGTAGCCATACACCATGATCCCCAGCAAAAGCTCCGGGTGGTAGGACTTCTCACCCGACCCGCGGTCGCTGCCGGTCATCGCACGCAGGTCCAGGCTTGCGATCACTTCCACCACAAAGCGCGCCAGGTGACGCTCAGGCAGCCACTCGTCCACCGAGGGCGGCATCAGAAACCCGGTGTCACGGTCAATCAGGCGGAAGTTGCTCATGTGTAGGGGGTCCAGAGTAAACCAATCGCAAACGCCCAATCCTAACCCAGGCCTCCGCGCCTGGTTAAGTCCGACAGGCTGCTAGGCTTCCTGTTGCTCGCTCAACGCTAGGGTCCGTTCGCATTTCGGTGCTTACCGAAGCAGGCCCTTGATCCAGTCCAGTGATGCGGCAATTGCAACGCCGGCGGCGTAGGATGTCGCGGTCTTGTCGTATCGGGTTGCGATGGCGCGCCGCTCCTTCAACCGCGACCAGCAGCGTTCGATCAGGTTGCGATGCCGATAGATGTAGTCGGGACACGGCTCCGGTTGCTTGGTCCCGCGGCGCGATGGCACCACAGGAATGGCGCCCATGGCACGCACATCCGAGCGGAAGGCCCGAGCGTCGCAAGCCATGTCGGCCAGCACCCACGAGGGCGCCTCCGGCAACCGGTGCAGGATTGTCAGGGACGGTGCCAGTTCATGTGCCTGGCCAGGTGCCAGCAGGAAGTCTACCAGCCGTCCGGCCGCATCGCAGACACCGACGATCTTGGTGCCAAGCCCACCCCGCGATCGGCCCAGCGCCTCGCCTTTGTCGACTACATCGCGAGTGATACCAGCGGTCGAAAGTCCTGACTCGTAGGGCGATTCCCATGGGCGCGTGGATGTGAGTCGATGTGATCTGCATCGATTCGCGGAGTGTGGTGTGGTTGCTATTGCGGTTACCCGGACAGACCTCAGCCTGTCAGACTTGCGCGCGGCGGCCAAGCGCGCGGTGGACACCAAGCAGGCGCGACGTATTCTTGCCATCGCGATGGTGTTGGATGGCTACAGCCGCGAGGACGCGGCGCGGGCCTGCGGCATGGATCGCCAGACGCTGCGTGACTGGGTGCATCGCTACAACGAGGCGGGGCTCGCTGGACTTGGCGATCGTCCACGCAGCGGCCGGCCCGCCAGCCTGACCGCGGCTGAACGTGCCGAAGTGGCGGGCTGGGTGGAGCAGGGCGCGGACCTGGCAACGGATGGCGTTGTGCGCTTCCGGCGGGTCGATCTGCGCGACCGGATTGCCGCGAACTTTGCCGTCTATTTGCACGAACGCAGCGTGGGCAAGCTGCTTGGCGAACTCGGCTACCGTCGCCTGTCGGTGCGGCCTTTGCACCCGCAAACCGATTTGGCGGCACAGGAGGCTTTTAAAAAAACTTTGCCGCGCTCGCGGCAGCGGCGTTAGGCAAACGCGCCGTTGGCAAGCCGGTCGAAGTCTGGTTCGGCGACGAGGCAAGGGTTGGCCAACAGGGAACGCTAACCCGCATCTGGGCCAAGCGGGGCAGCCGCCCGCGCGCGTTGCGCGACCGTCGCTTTAATTGGGCCTATGTGTTTGGCGCCATTTGCCCGGCCCGCGGCACCGGCGCTGCCTTGGTCATGCCAACCGTCAACGTTGACGTTATGAACAAGTATCTCGCCGAAGTCAGTGTGTGCGTGAGCGCTGGCGCCATCGCCTTGCTGGTGATCGACGGTGCCGGCTGGCACCGCTCGCCAAAGTTGATCGTGCCAGCCAATATCGCACTGCTGATCCTGCCGCCCTACGCGCCCGAGCTGAACCCGGTCGAACTCATCTGGGAGTATCTCCGCGCCAACGCATTCGCACATCAGGTCTGGGACACCTACAGCGCCGTTCTGGACGCCTGCTGCAACGCCTGGAACAAGCTCATCGCCACCCCAGAGGTGATCCAATCAATCGGCAGCCGCGATTGGGCACAGGTCAAAACTTAAGGCCGCTGGTATGAGTCGCAGACTCAATCCCGGTCTTTGCCCAAGGCTTTGCCGGGTAGCGCACCGGAGGCCTTCTGATGAGCGCGAGCGATCGTGCCGTCGATGTGCGCATTCCGACGATTGCAGCCATCGGTTCCGATTGAAACCAGCCATTGATTCTGATCGAAGCCAGCCGGGCATTCCGATGATCCCAGCCGGGTAGCAGCACGTGTCGCGAGCGGGTGAAGTTGGGCTACTGAACGGCGGCTTCGTCAAGCCTGGCTTTGGCGGCGCGCAGCTTTCGCATGCTCTCTCCTTTCAGTTCGAGGCGGTGTGCCCCGTGCACCAGCCGGTCCAGCACCGCGTCGGCGATGGTGGGATTGCCGATATGCTCGTGCCAGCGCTCCACCGGCACCTGGCTGGTGACGATGGTGGAGGCGCGGTCGTGCCGATCGTCGACGATCTCCATCAGGTCGCGCCGCTGTTCGGCCGTCAGCGGCGTAATGGCCCAGTCGTCCAGGATCAGCAGCTGCACCCGCGCCAAGTTCTTCAGCATGCGGCCGTAGCGTCCATCGCCGCGGGCTACACCGAGACCTTCGAGGAGCCGAGGCACGCGCTGATACAGCACGGAGCGATTGTCGCGACAGGCTCGGTGTCCGAGGGCGCAGGACAGCCACGTTTTGCCGGTGCCGGTCGGCCCGGTGACGAGTAAATCCTGATGGCGTTCAATCCACTCACCGCCTGTCAGCTTCTGGAACAGGGTGCGATCGAGGCCGCGGACGGCGCGGTGATCAACGTCCTCCGGCGTCGCCTGCTGGCGGAGCCCGGCGAACCGCAACCGGGTGGCCCATCGCTTGCTGTCGCGTTCGAGCGCTTCACGCTCGACCAGCATGGCCAAGCGGTCCTCAAAGCCGAGATCGGCGGCGTCGGCGTGACGCCGTTGTTCCTCGAGTGCCTTGGCCATGCCGGCGAGACCGAGTTCGCGCAGGCGGTCCGTGGTGGGATGGGTCAGCATGGTGCTCTCCTCAATGATAGTAGCCGCTGCCGCGGATGTTCTCGTGCTGGACGGGCAGCTCGTCCGGCACGGGTTCGGGGCGGTAGGCCCGGTCCAGTCCGTTGCGCAGGATCGACTGCACGGAGCCGTAGGTCCGCGCACCGATGTCCATGCCGCGCTGGCAGGCCGCCTCCAGCCGCTCAGGGCCGTAGCCTCGCACCAGACGCAGGATGCCGAGGCAGGCGCGGAAGCCCTGCTCGGGATGCGGCTTGGCGGCCAGGATGCGCTCCACCAGGGCGATGGTGGACGGCCCGATCGCCTCGGCCTCGCGCAGCAGCCGCGTCGGCGTCCACTCGGCGTGGCGGCGGTGCGCGCTCGGCATGTGCTCGGCGATCGTGGTGTGCCGGTGCTGCCGCGGATTGCGGACGTGGCAGGCGACGCGGTTGTTCTGGTGATACAGATCGATGGTCTGGTCGGTGATGCGGGCCTCGATCACCTCGCGCATCAGCCGGTACGGCACCGAGTAGAAATGCCCGTGCACCTCGACGTGGTAGTCCAAACCCGCCCGGCAGCGCCGCCATTCGGCGTAGGCATATGGCTCCGCCGGCATCGGCAGCAGTGCGGCACGCTCGATCGCGTCGAACAGCGCCCGCCGGGTCGTACCCAGATGGCGCATGGGGCGGTCGTTGAGGTCGGCAATCAGCTCGCTGATCGAGCCGTTCAGCTCGGCCAAGGAGAAGAACCGGCGATGCCGCAGCCGGGCAAGCACCCAGCGCTGCACCACCTGGACGGCAACCTCGACCTTGGCCTTGTCGCGCGGCCGCCGCACTCGCGCTGGCAGGACCGCCGTGCCGTAATGGCTCGCCATATCCTGATAGGTGCGGCTGATCCCCGGCTCATAGCGGCTGGCCGCGGTGACGCCCGCCTTAAGGTTGTCGCAGACAAGCTGCCGGGCGACACCAGCCAAAGCTGGCGAACGCCCCCACATGGCAGCCAACCCAGTCCGGCAGCGACTGCGTCCAGCGCGCTTCGGCGTAGGTGAGGTTGGACGCGCCGAGCACTGCGACAAACACCTGCGCCCGCCGCACCTCGCCCGTGGCGCCGTCGATCACCTCCACCGTTTGCCCGCGGCCCTCGTCGACGTAGGCGTGATGCGGGTCGATGGTGACGGCGTCGGCACAGGCCCGCTCGTGCAACGCTGCCAGCTGGCTTGCAATCGTGTTGCCGCGCGCCTGAGCGTCCGTCGACACGCGTGCGTAAAGCCCAGCGGTGATGCTACCCACGTTCAATCCTCCGCAACGGTGGCGATGTGGCAGCGGGATCGAGCGAGGGCTGGCTGACAGCCGCCTGTCGCGTCGGACGGCGTGGAATTGGAACCAGCCGCTCGTAGGCGTCGGCCAAGCACTGCGGCGCTATCCGGCTCGCCTCGAACGTGATCCGCACTTCCAGTTCCGTCGCCTTGCGCCGGCCCATGGGCGCCCTCCCGGGCCTGCCCGGACGCGCAGCAACGCGGCTCCGTCAGCAGGCCAATCCGAAAACCTTCGCCATACCGTGCATGCAGAGAATCACGTCGCACCAACGCTTCCACTGAAAAGTTGAAATATTCTGGGAGGAGCTTTCACGCGCCTCGTAGGTGCCATCCTGCTCGAGCAGAATGACGAGTGGGCAGTCCAGCGGCGCTACATGAGCCTTGAGACGCTCGCTCCCGTCAGCGATGATCCTTCCATCAGCCTGTCCGCCGTGGCAGCCTAATACCGGCAACCCACCTTACTCGGGATTGCCGCGGTCAACGCTGCTACAACACGCGGTGGGACACGACCATATCTGGTGGGGGAAGCTTCCTGGTTGCAGGCAAGCTCCCTCCTTGGGACCAGTCTAAAGCCATGTTTATTGGTAACAGATGTCAAGTCCTCCGTTGCCAGGCTGCAGGTGCAGTTGACTTGCGCGAGCTGCACACCATGAACGTCCAAAAAGGGAGTTCGCACCGATGTCGAGGTTAGACAGCCGCACAGTTATCGTGACCGGCGCCGCGCAAGGGATAGGATCCACCTTTGCCATGGCGCTGGCCGCGGAGGGCGCGCGGGTCTGTGTCTGTGACATCAACTCGCCCGATGCCACCGTCGCGGCGATCATCGGGCCGGTGGCGAGGCGATCGGCAGCACGGCCGATGTGGCCGATGCGGCATCGATGGCTCGTTTGGTCACGGCCACACTGGACCGCTTCGGCCGGATCGACGGCTTGGTCAACAACGCAACGTTGTTCGCGTCGCTGCAGCCAAAGCCGTTCGAGGAGATTGAGTCGGACGAGTTCGACCGCGTCATGCAGGTGAACGTTCGCGGCGTATTCGAGTGTATCAAGGCGGTGCTGCCCAGTATGCGTCGCCAGAATTACGGGAAGATCGTAAACATCGCATCGGTAACCGTCTTCAAGGGCACGCCGATGATGCTGCACTACGTGTCGTCTAAGGGCGCGGTCATTGCGCTCACTCGCGCCGTGGCGCGTGAGGTCGGGCGGAGCGGCATCTGCGTCAATTGCGTGGCGCCCGGCTTAACGCTCAGCGAGGGTGTGAAGAAGGGCGCGGGCGCGTCCGAGGCGCTGATGGCAGCCACTATCCCGTCCCGCTGCTTGCCGCGCGACCAGCTGCCGGAAGATCTTACCGGCATCGTGGGCTTCCTGCTCTCCGCCGAAAGCGACTTCATGACCGGCCAAACGGTAGTGGTGGACGGCGGCTCGGGCATGCACTGACGCCGCTGTAAGACGCTGCGTCAGGCTGCCTCCCCGATCCCCGATGCCTCTATCACCTGGATCAAGCGCTGACCGAACTCAGCCGCATAGGTAAGGTAACCGACATGGCCGCCCGGCAGCGTCTGCAGCGGTACGCCCAAACGCTCCGCGAACAGGGTTGCGATCTGCTCCGGCGGTAAACCCTCGGACTCCCGCCCCACGATGAATTCGAGCGGCGCGCCTGCTTTCAAAGCAGCCATATCGAAAGCCCTCATCGGATATTGCCGCACTTCGTGCTCGAACCAATAGTCGATGTCGCGTGCCGCCTGCTCCGGATCGCCGTGTTTGGAAGCCTCGGACAGGGTCTCGCGGTCCGATGCCGTCATCATCGTCGTTAGGAATTTCCCCATTGCGGGAAGCAAGCCCTGGGCGCGGTACAGCTCGTAGAGCTCCTGTAGCGACGCGAAATGCTGCTCAGGGTCAGGCAGCAGCGACATGGCGGGCGGTTCGTGGGCGAGCAGTAGCCGAACCGCCTCATTGTGCCGGGTCAACACATCGAGCGCAACAATCGCTCCCGAGCTGCTGCCGAACACCACCGCCTTGCCGTCCTCCCGAGCGATCAGCCGCGCTACGTCGTCGGCATCTGTCTGCAATCGGACGGAGTAGTCTTGCTCACCCTCCAGCGTGCTGCCGCCATAGCCGCGGCGATCATACGTCAACACGCGGAATCGGGATGCCAGATGCTGTGCTAACTGACGATAGATCGCACCCGAGCCACGCGCACCGGCAATCAGCAGCAGGAGCGGACCTTCTCCGACGATCTGGTAGTCGAGCTTAGCGCCGGGGACATCAAGCGTGCTCATGGAAGCGCTTCCTTATTGTATTTACATCGCTGGCGGAATGGAGCCGGTCAGGTCCAGCGCTCGATATTCCAACTTGAGCGATCAAGCGGGAGATGCGATCTTCCGCACAACGATACGGCTACGTTATCGCTCACGGGGCAACATGAAACTCAATTATCTGGTCGAGGTCGTCGCGATCGCGGAACAGGGCAGCATCCGCTCCGCCGCCCGCATGCTCAACCTCAGTCAGCCCGCATTGACCCGCAACCTGGCCGACCTGGAACGCGAGCTGGGGGCATCGCTCTTCGAGCGGCGGGCCCGCGGGGTCGTCCCGACCGTGGTGGGCACCCTATTCATCCGACGTGCTGCTTCCATCGTGCAAGAGTTGCGGCGGGCCCGCGATGAAATAGGGCAGTTCGGCGGCGCTACCAGCGGAGCCGTCACCGCAGGACTTTCGATCGCTGCACATCTGGCGCTCCTGCCGTCGGCTCTGCGCCCGTTCATCCGGCGGTTCCCGAACGTGAAGCTGCACATCATCGAGGGCTTCTACCCGACGCTGGAAGTTGGCTTGCGCGAAGGCAGGGTGGACTTCTATCTCGGCGTGGACCCTGGCCAGCGTGTCGCTCCGGAGCTGACGCGCGAGGTGCTCAGCGAGAACCGGCGTACCGTGCTATGCCGAGCGGGTCATAAACTGCAGAAGGCGACCGAGTTGGCCCAACTCGCCGGCGCGAGTTGGGCCACGAACTCCATCATGCTGACCGACGAACATGAGATCAGCGTTATCTTCGGCCAGCACGGGCTGCCGCCGCCGAACGTAACGCTGCGCAGCCAATCCGCTCTGACACTCATGATGTGCTTGCTGAACAGCGATCTGCTTTCCATGGTGCCGGTGCAGTGGGATGAATTTCCTTTGGCGCGCGGTATGTTGTCAGTCATAGCGGTTCGCGAGGAACTAGCCGCGCCGCCCATAGTGCTCATCAAGCGGGCCGATCTGGTGCTCACCCCGGCAGCCACGTACCTCCTCGATTTGTTGAGGCGCTCGCGTGTTCACCCGAATCAGGCGGCGCCATCGTAGTGCTTCTCGCGGCGAGCCAAGCTGAAGGTTCAGGCCGCCACTAGGTGACGTATCGGGCGGCCCGGAACCACATTCTGTACCGCGCGCACGATGGACTGCGCGTCGATCCCGGCTGCCGAGTAGAGCTGCGGGATCGTTCCGGTTTGGCCGAACCGCGTGACGCCCAGCGCGCGCGTGCGATGCCCGTGCACTGAACCGAGCCAGCCCAACGCCGCCGGATGCCCGTCCAGCACCGTGACGAGCCCGCAGTTGCGCGGGATGGTGGCCAGCAGCTGTTCGATGTGGCTCGCGCTGCCGAAGCCACCGTCTTGCCGCAGGCGTCCGGCGTCAGTCCAGTCTCTGTGCAGACGGTCAGCGGAGGTGATCGCGAGCAGCCCGACGTCGCGCCGGTCCTCGCCGATCAGTCCGGCCGCCTCCAGCGCCTCCGGCCCGACCGCGCCGGCGTAGGCGATCACTGCCTCCGCGTTCGGGCCAGGTCGCCGTAGCCAGTAGGCGCCTGCGATGACATCGTCTGCCTGATGAGGGAGGTCGCGCCGCAGCTGCGGAGCCGACCGGGTCGACAGGCGGAGATAGACCGAACCGCCGTCCGGCTCCTGCATGTGTGCGAACGCCCAACGCATGATGATCGCGAGCTCATCCACATAGGCCGGCTCGAAGCTGGTCAAGCCGTCTTGTGCCATGCCGATGAGCGGCGTCGCGATCGACTGGTGGGCCCCGCCCTCTCCGGCGAGGGTGATGCCGGAGGGCGTCGCGACCAGCATGAAGCGCGCGTCCTGGTAGCAAGCGTAATTCATCGCATCGAGGCCGCGTTCGATGAATGGGTCGTAGAGCGTGCCCACCGGCAGCAGCCGCTCGCCGTTGATCTCGTGCGACAAGCCGAGCGCCGACAGCATCGTGAACAGGTTCATCTCGGCAATGCCGAGTTCGACGTGCTGGCCCTGAGGCGAGAAACGCCAGTGGAACGTGGACGGAATGCGCTCGGTGCGGAACGTATCCGCGATCTCCTCGCGCGCGAACAGGCCACGGCGGTTCACCCAGCCGCCGAGATTGGTGGATACGGTGACGTCGGGCGAGGTGGTCACGATGCGCCGGGCCAGTTCGGTGTCGCCCTTCGCCAGCTCGTGCATGATCATGCCGAAGCCATGCTGAGTGGACATGTCGGCGCCGGCGGGCGTTGGCAGCGCATCGGGTACCGGGATGGCCGGCGCCATCGTGCGCCGCTTGCCGCGCGCGTTGAACGGGACGGCGCCCAGGAACGCGTTCAGCCGCTCGGGCGCCGTGCACAGCCCTTCAAACCGCTCCCACTCGTGCCCCGGCCGCACCGTCATCACGGCCCGCAGCGTCTCGATCTGCCCTGGGTTCATCAGCCCGGCATGATTGTCCTTATGCCCGGCCAGCGGCAGGCCGAAGCCCTTGATCGTATAGCAGATGAAGCAGACCGGGCGGTCATGCTCGCGCGCCTGGGCGAACGCGTCCAGTAGGGATGGCAGGTCGTGCCCGCCGAGGTTGCTCATCAGGGCGGCCAACTCCTCGTCGGACCGCCGGGCGAGCAGTGCGGACACGTCGCCTTGGTCGCCGAGATCATCCTGCAGGCGCTTGCGCCAGGCGGCCCCGCCGCTGAACGTCAGGGCGGAATAGAGCGGGTTCGGGCAGGACTCGATCCAGGCGCGCAGCCGCTCGCCGCCGGGCTCGGTGAACGCCGCTTCCTGGATACGGCCGTGGCGCAGGACCACGACATCCCAGCCGAAATTGCGGAACATTGCTTCGAACTTCGCCCACAACCCCTCGCGCACCACGGCGTCCAGGCTCTGGCGGTTGTAGTCCACCACCCACCAGGTGTTGCGCAAACCGTGCTTCCAGCCCTCCAGCAAGGCCTCGAAGATGTTGCCCTCGTCCATCTCCGCATCGCCGATCAGCGCGACCATGCGGCCTTCCGGCCCGGCGCGGCCCCAGCCCTGCGCCCGCACGTAGTCCTGCACCAGGGAGGAGAACAGCGTCTGCGCCACGCCAAGGCCGACCGACCCCGTGGAGAAGTCCACGTCGTCGACGTCCTTGGTGCGCGACGGATAGGATTGCGCACCGCCGAAGCCGCGGAAGTTCTGCAGCTTGTCGAGCGTCTGATTGCCCAGCAGGTACTGGATGGCGTGGAAGACCGGGCTGGCATGCGGCTTCACCGCCAAGCGGTCCTCTGGGCGCAGCGCATGCAGGTAGAGCGCTGTCATGATGGTGGCGATGGACGCGCTGGACGCCTGGTGTCCGCCGACCTTCAGCCCGTCGGTGCTCGGGCGGATGTGGTTGGCATTGTGGATGGTCCAGGTCGCGAGCCAGAGTATCTTGCGCTCCAGCTCCGCCAACAAGCCAAGGTCCGGATCGGTGGGAGCGTGCATGTAAGATTCCAATCGAGGCTACTGTTTCGGTTGGTAGGGCGCGCTTTGCTGCGCCGGATCAACCGCCGAACAACACCGTCAGCCGCCGCTCGGCAAAGCGCCAGACTGCGCCTTCGCCACGCTCGTAGACGTCATCGTATTCGGCGACCATCAGCGCTTGCGCGTCCGCCTTGCCGTCGCCGTCATGACGGTACAGTGTCAGCAGCACGCAGCCCAGCACCCGGTCGGGCGAGACTGCGACAAGCCGTATGTTGGACTGCACGTGCCGGGAGCGCCGCTCGGTCATGGCGGCGCGTTGTCCCGCCCAAGCCCCGATGGCATCGTGGCCAGCCATGTCGGGCCCGATGCCAAATACGCGCGCGTCCGCGGCATAGAGCGCCGTGACGCGATCCGCTTGTCCATGATCGATCAGCCAAGCATGCTCGTGGACGAGTTCCTCGATGGCCCGCCGGGCCGCCGTCTCGATGGTCGTCTGCATCGCAGCACCTCCGTCAGATCGGCAAGCCAATGTCCGGGATCGAGTCCGGCACGAACGCTCCGGCGCGGATCGCGGGCTGCAGCTCGGCGAATGGCGTCCCAGTGGTATGGGCTTGGCAAACCTGCTCCGGGTCGAAGAATGTGCCGATCGGGTTGGACTGGAAATCCTTTGACGTGCGCATGAAATGGCTCGACTGCGCCCAGTCGCCGAAATTGTCGCTCTGCAGCTCCACGTGGTTCCCGTCCGGATCCTTGTAATAGAGCGACATCGTCAACCCATGATCCAACGAGAAGGCGGGCTTGACGCCCAGATCGCGTAACCGCTGATAGGACGCCATAAGGTCATCGAAGCTGGCGTATTCGAAGGCGCTGTGATGCATGCCGTTATGCTTGGTCTTTTCCGCATCGTCTTCCAGGCCCGGCACGCATAGGAAAGCGATCCGATGGTTGGCTCCATCGTTCGACGTCCAGGCGTTGTTGGCGTCCTGGAAAGTGACCTCCACGCCGACAAGCATTTTATACCAGTCGACCATTTGCTGCAGCCGTCGCGTCTTGATCGTGACGTGATGCAACACTGGCTTGATGACAACCGGCATCATTATCTCCCTTGCTACGCCGTCTTGCCATGGCGCTACTTGACTTCGCATTAACCGACATCCCGAACCGCCGCCAGATGAGAATTCACGTTAGGTGATCGCAGCCTGGCATCAGCGCGGCATCAGTGTACAGGCAAATGCCTCTGCGATGTTCCATCGGCATCAGCTGCTGAAAAGTCGCATCTTGCCGAGCTCCCGTCCAGAGTGGCGTGTATGGCGTAACGTGGGCCGCGGCAGCGACGACACGACAATGCTTAGATCCGGCAATGCGGACCAGTCCGCCAAGTCGGGCGTGGGAAGGATGACTGAGTGTCGTTTTCAACGCTGGCTGACCCGCCGCTCGCCCCCGTGGCAACGGATCGCGCCTGGCGCGCCGTCGCGGCCTCCACGATCTGCTTGGTTTTCTCCCTAGGCACGTTGCTGCTCTACACGTTTGGTGTGTTCGCGCGGCCGCTCCTGGGCGAGTTCGGCTGGAGCCGCACCCAGCTCTCTGGGGCGCTCGCCGTTTCGCAATACTCGTTTGCTCTGTCCGCCCCGGTTTGGGGGTTTCTGATTGACCGGTATGGGCCACGCGCGATCATCGTGCCCTCCGTTATCTGCATGTCGCTTCTAGTGGCGTCACTCTCCACTCTCGGTAGCCTATGGCAGTACTACCTGACTTTCTTGGCGGTGTCTTTCTGCGCCGGGGGGGCGTCGCCGATTGGCTACGCCGCCGTGCTGGTCCGCAAATTTGACCGGCATTTGGGCCTGGCGCTCGGCCTCGCGCTCATGGGTGTCGGGATCGGCGCGGCCATCCTGCCACCGCTCTCCGCCTTAATCATGACCAGCTTGGGCTGGCGATACGCCTATGTCGCGCTTGGCCTGCTGATCTTCGTGTTTACCTTGCCGGCCGCGCTGATCGTGACGCGCGGCATCGGCCGCCCGACCCGCGCAGCGAAGGGGGCTTTGGCGCTATCCATCGGGCCGCTCGTCGTTTCCCGGCCGTTCATCTGATGAACGCCATTTTCCTACTGCTGGGTATCGTGTCCATCGGCACGCTCACGAGCATCGTGCCGATGATGATCGGCCGCGGCTTCTCGCCTCAGGAAGCAGCGCAGATCGCGGGCGTCACCGGCCTCGCGGCGATTGCCGGCCGAGGCGGGATAGGATGGGTGCTGGATCGGGTGCACCCGCCCTATGTCATAGCTGGGATTGCGACGATCGCCTTGGGCGCGTTCCTGCTCGTCGCCTATGGAACAGGAAGCGCCGCCGCCTATCTGACGGCTGCTATGCTCGGCGCCGTTGTCGGAGCGGAAGTCGATTTCACCGCGTTCTTCGTCCGGCGCTATTTCGGCGGCGCAGTGTTCGGCCGGCTGTATGGGCTGGCCTTCGGGATATTCATTGTCGGGTCAGGGACCGGGCCCTTGGTGTCCAGCGCCATGTTCGACGCCTTCGAGGATTATCGGCCAAGGCGCGCTGCTGTTCGCCGCCGGGGCAATCGTCATCGTGCTGCTCACCTTCGCCATGCCTGCCGTCAAGCCTCCCATGCACGTGGCGAAGTCGTGACCCGAGGCTGTTCCAGACCCGAAGCGCAGCCGCTTCAAGGAGCATCTGAATGACTGAACAAGGCGCCGACGTGCTGGTGGCAGGAGCGGGGCCAGTTGGCCTTTCCCTCGCCATCGAGCTTGGGCATCGCGGCATTTCCTGCCTCGTCGTGGAACGCAATGACCGGGTCGGTTACAGTCCGCGCGCAAAGACGACCAATGTGCGCACACGCGAGCACTTGCGACGCTGGGGCATTGCCAACACACTTCGGCAGGCGTCGCCCATCCCGCCTGACTATCCGCCGACTGTGGTGTTCGCGACGCGCATGAACGGCCCTGAACTCGCCCGCTTCGAAAATGCGCTGCATGGTAGCCGCACCCGCAACGAGCTGTTCTCGGAGGAAAGCCAGTGGGTCCCGCAATATACCCTCGAAGACGTGCTGCGTCAGCATGCCGCGTCTCTGCCGGGCGTTCGCATTACGTTTGGCCAGGAACTCGGAGCCATCGAGCAAGATGACGCCGGCGTAACGGCCGCAGTGCGCGACGTGCAGACCGGCGAAGCCAAGACCGTTCGTAGCCTCTACCTTGTCGGCGCGGACGGCGCCCGGAGCTCCGTTCGCGACGCAATCGGTGCGCGAATGCATGGCGACGCGCCTAGCATGAAGAACTACAGCATTATCTTCCGCGCGCCTGGGCTTGCCGCACGTCAAATTCACGGCGAGGCGATCATGTATTGGCTCGTCAACGCCGACGTGCCCGCGCTGGTGGGCCCGATGGACCAGCACGGGCTCTGGTTCTTCATGGCGACGAAGCTGGCCGATGACGTTGACCCGGCCACCGTCGATCCGGTCGCGCTGATCCGCCGCGGCACCGGCTTGGCCGATCTCGACATCGAGATCGTCCGTCGCGATCCTTGGGTGGCTCAGAGCTTGATCGCCGACACCTACTCCAAAGGCAGGGTGTTCCTGGCCGGTGACGCCTGCCACTTGCATCCGCCCTTCGGGGGTTTTGGGATGAACATGGGAATTGGAGACGCCGTCGATCTCGGATGGAAGCTGGCAGCGACGATACAGGGCTGGGGCGGCCCGGACATCCTCGCATCGTATCAACTGGAGCGCCGCCCCGTGCACGAGCGAGTTATTAACGAGGCGGTCACCAACTATGCCACAGTGGGGAACCAACTCGTGCGGCCCGCCCTCGAAGACCTTGGCCCGGACGGCGAGACCACTCGACGCGAAGTCGGCGCGACTATCCTCAAGACCAAGGCGCGTGAGTTCAATACCCTCGGCGTCGTTCTAGGATACCGTTACGAGCGCTCGCCTATCATCGTTCCCGATGGAACCGCGGCGCCGCCCGAGCACCCGACTGACTACGTGCCATCCGCAGTGCCGGGATGCTTGGCGCCGCATCTGTGGCTCCAGGACGGAACGTCGCTCTACGATCATTTCGGAGACGGCTACACGCTGTTGATCATGGGTCGGGACGCGGATGGCGCGGAGGCATTCAGGGCTGCCGCTGAGGCCCGAGGCTTTCCGCTTAAGGTCGTCAAGCCGGACGACGATCGGCTAGTGTCCCGGTACAAAGCGCTCTTTGCGCTGATCCGGCCGGACCAGCACGTCGCTTGGCGCGCCAGCCAACTGCCGAACAATGCAGGACCACTTCTGGACCGGCTGTCCGGACGGCAGTGACCGCGCTGCCGTCCGGTGTGATCTGCACCGTCACTCCGTTGGGCCCGAAGCATCGCCAGTTTCGCGGTGCGTGCTGAAATCGTGTTCCGGATCGAGGACCCGTGCCGGATGCTCGGGCAACTGATCGAGCCATCGCTCGAAGGCCTTTCGCCTCCGCCAGACGAGCGCGTCGATGGTGTGCCGAAGGAGGCCTTCGGGTCAGCCATGGAGATGGCCATCGCGGCGTAGAGAACCGTTTAAGCTGTTACAGCGCGAATCTGAGAGCGAGCGTCAAGGGCGACGGCGTGGGTTGCGGCTGCTCGCCAACGCTCGCCGCCCGCTACGGCGTCAACCAGAAGACAATCGCCAAGTGGAAGCAGCGCAGCTTCGTCGCCGATCTGCCTACCGGCCCGAAGGACGCCAAGTCGAGCGTGCTCTCAATCGAGGAGGAGGCGATCGTTGTGGCATTCAGGCGCCATACGCTGCTGCCGCTCGACGATTGCCTCTATGCGCTGCAGCCGACGCTGCCGCACCTGGCGCGTTCCTGGTTGCATCGCTGCCTGCAGCGCCACGGCATCTCCCGTCTGCCCAACGTCGAGGGCGACAAAGGCCTGTGCGGCTGAGAGAAACAGAAAAGTAGCATAAGGCCACTATCCCTCGATGACCGGTAAATCGTCGCCGGGTGGACGTTGAAGGTCCTGGCGACGGCGCTGATTGATTTCCCGTCTCTGACGAGTTCGCGAGCCAGTTCCTGCTGGTCGAGGCGCATCTTTTTGGCCGGCCGAAGGTCACGCCGCGCGCCTTTGCGGCTACCCTGCCGTCGTTTGTTAGGCTGATGATGAGGGTGCGTTCGAACTCCACGATGCCCGCGAAGATCGTCATGACCATCCGCCCCGAAGGGCTTGTGGTATCGGCCCATGGCTCATCAAGCGACTGTAATCCTGCGTTTTTCTGGGCGCGTTTCCCGACGCCGGCTGCGACATCCCCCAGCCGGTCACGGCTTTCCTGACCGGCCAGTTGGCGCTGCCACCCGAGATCGGGTTCAAGGGTTATTTCGACCACGGCGGCCAGCGCCTTCGCCACCTCACCCTGATCCGTCAGCGCTACGGCTTCACCGAGTTCGCCGACAATGGACCAGCCCGGTTTCGCCTGACCCGATGGCTGTATGCCTTGTGCTGGAGCGGTGATGACCATCCCGGCCAGCTGATCGAGCGCGCCACGTCCTGGCTGGTCGTGAACAAAGTGCTGCTGCGGCGTCAGCGTCCTTGAACGCTTCGTCGGCCGCATCAGGGACCGGGCACAGAAGCGCCTGTGAACCCGCCTGGTGGCGGCGCTTGACGAGCAGCAGCGCGCGCGGATTGCGGCCTTACTCGACGAGACCAGCGCGGCCAGCCTCGCCACCCTGGACAAGCTGCGGACCGTGCCGACGCAGCGCTCCTTCGGCGAACTTCTCCTGCACCTCGACATGCTCGAAGCCATCCGTGCCTTCGACCTGCGTCCATCTCCGCCCAGGGGCGTGCTGGCGGCCAGCCTGGAACGGCTGGCACGGGTCGCCCGCGTGGGCAAACCCTCCGCGATTGCCGCCCTGCAGGAGCCGCGCCGTACAGCAACGGTGGCCGCCCTGTTCCATACGCTGGAGACGGCCGCCCAGGACGACGCGGCCGAACTGGCCGAAGCGCTGCTCACTGACCTGGTCAAGGATGCCCAGGCCGCCGAGAAGAAAGTCCGGCTGAGAAGCCTGCGCGACCTCGACGATGCCGCGATCCTGCTGCGCGACATAGCAGAACTGATCTTCACGGAGGATGCGCTGCCGTTGGATCAATGGCGCAATGCGCTGTTCGAGCGGCTCCCGCGTGCCGACCTCGTTGCCGCCACGGCCGAGGTCGACGCGATTGCCAGACCGCATGACGCCAGGCCCTACGCAGAGCTTCGCACCCGATGGCGCCGGGCACGCCGCCTGTTCTTCAACATCGCCACCCGGCTGCAGATGGATGCCGGACCCGGCGGCAAGGCAGTGCAGGAGGCAATGGACTATCTCGCCGGCGTCGCCGACTGGTCCAGCGCGAAGATGCGCGATGCGGCCATGGCGGCGGTCCCGAACGCCTGGCGGGTGCATGCGCTGGATGCGCAAGGCCGTGTGGCCGATCCCCAGGCCTATGTGTTTGCGGTGATCGATGCCTGGCGCGCCGCCGTCAAGCGCCGCGACATCTTTGCCAACCCCGGCACCCGATATGGCGACCCACGGCGCGGCTTGCTGGACGGGACGACCTGGCAAGAATCCAAGCTCCTGGTGTGCCGCGCGCTGAACCGCTCGCTTGATGCCGACACCGAGATCGCGGGGGCTAGCAAAGCTGCTCGACGGCGCCTACCGCACCGTGGCCGAGCGGGCAGCGACCAACCCCGACCTGCGCTTCGAGACCGTGCAGGGCAGGACACGCCTTGTCGTTGCGCCGCCCGACGGGCTGGAGGACCCCGAAACCCTGCGCGCCCTGCGCCCGGCCATCCAGGGCAGGATGCCGAAGGCCACCATACCCGATCTGTTCCTGGAGGTCATGCAGCGCACCGGCTTCGCTCGGGCCTTCACGCACCTGAACGAACGGCACGCCCAGGTCGAGCAGTTCGAGACCAGCCTGTGCGCCGCCCTGGTCGCCGAGGCCTGCAACATCCGCATCGAGCCGGTCAGCCGGCAGGAGGTTCCGGCCTTGCGGCGCGAGCGCCTGGCCTGGGTCACCCAGAACTTCATCCGCCCCGACACCATCGCGGCCGCCAGCGCGTGCATCGTGTCCGCCCATTCCGCATTGCCGCTCGCCAGGCTTTGGGGGGCAGGCGACGTCGCTTCGGCGGAAGGTATGCGCTTCACAGCACCCGCAAGCGCCATCCATGCCGGACCCAACCCGAAATACTTCGGCCAGTCCCGCGGCGTGACCTGGTACAACCTGATGTCCAACCAGTTCAGCGGCCTCAACGCCATCGTGGTGCCCGGCACGCTCCGCGACAGCCTGGTCCTGCTTGCACTCCTGCTCGAGCAGGAAACCGAGCTGGAGCCGATGGAAGTCATGACCGACACCGCGGCCTATTCCGATGCCATATTCGGCCTGTTCTGGTTGCTGGGCTATCAGTTCAGCCCGCGGCTGGCCGACCTGGGGGACGCCAAGCTGTGGCGCATCGACCGCAAAGCCGATTACGGTCCCTTCAACAGCGTCGCCAAAGGTACCATCAACCCCGGCCTGATCCGCGAGAACTGGTCCGACGCCATCCGACTGGCCGGATCGCTGAAACTCGGACACCTCAAGGCGGCCGGCATCATGCGCACCCTCCAGGTCCGCGACAAACCCACCACGTTGGCCCGCGCGCTCGCCGAAATGGGCAGGATCGCCAAGACCGTCCATATCCTGCGCACCATCGACGACGCCGGGTTCCGCAGGCGTACCCTCACCCAGCTCAACCATACCGAGCTGCGCCACCGCCTCGGCCGCCGCATCCACCACGGCGAGCGCGGCGAGATCAGAAGCCCGCTTCGACAAGGGCAGGAAGAGCAGCTCGGATGCCTCGGCCTCGCGCTGAACGCCGTCGTGCACTGGAACGCCATCTACATGCAGGAAGCCATTCAGCAAGCCAGAGCGTCCGGACTGGACGTCCGCGATGACGACCTTGCCCATCTCTACCCGCTGATCTGGCGCCATCTAAACTTCCTCGGGCGATACGACTTCTCGCTGCCAGATACCGTCCTCAACGGCGGACTCAGGCCTCTCAGAAACCCTAATTCCGCATGGGAGTTTTGAACAGCCTTATGCTGCTTTTCTGTTCCGCTCAGCCGCACAGGCCTCCTACATTGCATGCCAGTGAGCGCGTCAACCTTCGATCGTATCATTCAGTGAGCATATTTGACTCAGTTTTCGGTTTCAACGGAGACGCCGCCAGCAGCGCCGGCATCAGGTGGGCTTCTCCCCCGAAGGTGGGAGCCGGGCTCTATGGCCACGCAGGGATCGACGCCAAGACGCCCTGCCGGGTGGGCATCGAACAAAAGGCTGGGGTGTGGATCGGCGTGGAAGTCTTGGGTCCCGATTGACACACTCGGTCAATATCATCCCCGCTGCCGCCTAGCCGCTATTATTCACCAGCGTGTCGGCGGTTGGTAGCGCCATGACGGTCGCTCAACTTGAGGCTGTAACTTCATAGCTCACCGCCGGTCCCATATGGGTCCGTTAGTTTTGGTTTGGGTAGCTGGTGGGCGTTGGGGTTGATCGGCATCGGGTGAGGTATGGAGCATCCGCCCGATGGATTAGCTGCTGAGGCGAGGCATGCGCGTCAGGAGCAACGCGAACAGCGCCTGATCCGGCGTTGCCCGCGGCAGGTGCAGGCGCATCTTCGTTTTCAAGACCTCGATGCGCACCGCCAGCTTGATCGGCCGCAGCCGTAGGGTATCGAACTGAGCGACCCGCCAGCGCGACCGGCGCGGCATCAGCGTGCGCAGGCTCCACATGAGCCAGTAGGCGCCGACATGCAGGAACAGGCGGAACTGGTTGGCGCTTGCCCGGCAGCACGAGGTCCGGTCGGCGGCCAAATGCGTCTTCCATGCCTTGATGTGGTTCTCCGCCTGCCGCGTGCGCAGTAGATATCCTGATAGACGGTTCGGCCGGACGGGCCGATGAGGCTGGTGACGACGAAGCGTGTGTCGGTGCCCTGCGGTCCGGCTTCCACGCGAGCAACAATGCGCTCCACGCGGTCCCAACTCGCTGCGCCGTCGTAGAATTCCTTGAACCGGCGCAGCTTCGTGCCGTCCGCAGCCGTGGCAGCACGGGCGGCGGTGCTCTGCTCGAGGCTGAGGACGTGTTTGCGCAGCGTCGAGGTGGGCGCCACGCCGAGCGTGTAATCCAGCCCTCTGACCCGGCAGAACCGCAGCACCTCCGGCATGCAGTAATGGCTGTCGGCGCGAAGCATGATCTCCACAAGCGGCCAGTGGCCGCGGATCGCGGTGATCAGGCGATGCAACCAGCGCACGATCTGCTTGCCCGAAGGCCTGCTGGCCGGGCGCAGCACGGCAGCGATCATACGGCCGTCGCCGTCGAACACCACGATCGGCTGGAAGCCGTATTCGTCATGATGCGCGTTGAACAGCCGCAACTGCTGGCCGCCATGCACGGCGTCGAACGTGTCGTCGATGTCGAGCACGATGCGGCGGGGCACCTGGCGGAAGCTGTGGCAGTAATGCTCGACCATGGCTCGCCCCATGCGCAACAGAGCACGCGCATCCGGCAGGTTCTCCAGGCGCGAGATGGTCGGCTGCGAGCAAAGGTCGCCATCATCCGGCAGCCGTCCCATCGCCAGCTTGAACATCGGGTCACGGCGCAGGGCATCGGCGTCGTTGCCGTCTTCGTAGCCCGCCGCAATCATCAGCATGCGCGTGCGGATGATCTCGTCCAGGCCATGGACCACCCGACTGGGATCACGCGGGTCTCGGATGCAGCTCGCCAGGCGCGAGGCGATGGCAAGCCGCTGCTCGACCTCGCGCAGCGCCAGCAGCCCACCATCGGAAGACATGCAGGAACCGTCGAAACGCGCCTCAATCGTCTTGCTGCCGACCGGTGACAAACCAGGCAGCATCGGGGTAGATTCAACTTTGACGGGCATGCGCTCCGGGATCCGATGGGAATGGTGTCACGACCAAATCCTACATCGTATCAGCGGCTTGTCCCATGCCCGTCACCCCTGGCGAATAATCCGGGCTAGGTCGTTGAAACCCGTCAAAGGGGCCGAAGGACCGGTGGGAGACGGGGAAACAGCGGAGGATCATGGAGGTAAGCTTGTCGTCGCGCCCCGAGGAGGATTTATCGTGGTGTCGCACGTTTCAAAATTCTTGATTTATGCACTTACGTTAGATGCCATCATCATCTGCCGAAGCCGAATGATCGGGGTCAGATCGAACCCATTTTGGCGGCGGACCGCTAGGGAAGGACCATTCGCGACCCGTCTTCTCCTTCAACTTCTCAAGTTGGGAATGAAGCCGACTAACCATTAACTCATCAAGAAACACAACGAGAGGTTCCCATTCGCGTGCGCCCCCGACATGAAAGCTCATGTTGAAATTGACGTTGATGTCGAACCTTCCCCCTTCGAAACCGACATCTAAACAACCTGTCATCGATTCGTGTTCGTCGCTATGGGCATAGCGTTTATTACGAAGCTCAATGATGTTGTCGTGCACGGGGCGAAGCTCGGCGGGTAGCGTTTTCGCGAAACACCACTGCCAATGCCACCTTGGACGAGACGAGTATATGTAGTTACGAACGCCAATGTGAGCATATCGTTCTCAAGCATCCACTCCGTCGTCGCTTCAAACCTGAGGGAGGCGAGCCTGTAATGAATGTAACGAAGGCCATCCATAGTGGGATATGCATGTACGATTTGATTCAAGATGGTCAGATTTTCATCTGCCAACTCTAAAATGCCCTGCCCTTCTTCTTTGATTGCATACAGGTGTTTTTGCCACTCTTCGGGCAAATATTTCATGGCCTCCTCTGGGAAGATGACGTATTGCTGCGGCTCTTCGGATTCTTCAGGTGACTCTCCATCAGTCGGCATGATCGGAGCTCAATCTACCTCGCGCCACGCACGGTGCTGATTATTGAATTTCGCACTAAGCTGAGCGTCCGCTTTCGGGAACGCCTGTGCGACCCGTTTATGACCGACTTGGGGTCGATAGCGGCCGACCCGATCGAGTGCATTGACCCTGTTTGGCGACGGGCTTCCATCTTCGTGGCAAGCACAAGGCACCTCGCGACGCAGCATTACCGTCCTGGTGTTTTGATGATCAATTACCGCGACCCCTCGACTTCCAAGGCTCCAATGGCGTTCGCTGCTGATAACGACCGGATGCTGCGCCATGTCCCTAATCCCACACTCCGCCCAACCACTCCCCGGCGGCTGCCGCTGCGGGCAGGTCCGCTACCAGGTGGCGGGCGCCCCCAAGTTCATCTTCGCCTGCCACTGCACCGACTGCCAGCGTTTCAGCGCCAGCGCGTTCGCCATCGGCATGGTGGTCGACAACGAGCAGTTCACCCTCGCCGAGGGCACCCCGCGCGAGTGGCAGAAAATCGGCAGCAGCGGCAAGCCGAGCAGCAACTTCGCCTGCCCGGCCTGCGCCACCTGGACCCACACCCGGCCGCAGAGCCACCCCAGCCTCACCATCGTGCGGCCCAGCAGCCTGGACGACCACGCCGGGGTGCGCGGCCCAATGCGCAAATCTTCACCCGCAGCGCGCTGCCCCGGGCGCTGCTAGCGGTGCAGTTCAGTTACGAGACCGAGTTCAGCGACGCCGGGCCGATTGCCAGCGCGTTCGCAGCGGGCCGGATCGCGCCGAGCCACTGATCCAGCCCGGCGAGTGCGGAGTGAGTAGTTTCCGATGCTGCCGCGACGGGCGCATGCGGCGTAGCTGACGTTTGCCGAGCAGGTCAGGGCGTCGCAAATGAGCGATGCCAGGACGGTGCCAGCATCCATGCCAGCACCCTTGAAGGAGCCGCACCATGCTCTCGTCAGCCTTCGCCACGATCCCCACCTTGTTCTACCTGGTTCCCATCGTCGTGCTGGTGGCGCTCGTGCTGGGCGGTTCGTCGATCAAGATCCTGCGCGAATACGAGCGCGCCGTGGTGTTCAGCTTGGGCCGGTTCCAGCGGGTCAAAGGGCCGGGCCTGGTGCTGCTCATCCCCTTCGTTCAGGAGATGGTGAGGGTCGACCTGCGGATCCAAGTCATCGAAATCCCGAGCCAAGACGTGATCTCGCACGACAACGTCTCGATGAAGGTCGACGCCGTGCTCTACTTCAACGTGGTCAATCCCGAGCGCGCCATCATCCAGGTGCAGGATTACCTGCCGGCCACCAACATGCTGGCGCAGACCACCTTGCGCGCCGTGCTGGGGCAGCACGAGCTGGATGAAATGCTGTCCGAGCGCAAGAAGCTCAGCACCGACCTGCAGGCGATCTTGGACACGCAAACCGAAACCTGGGGCATCAAGGTCAGCAACGTCGAAATCCGCACCGTCGAGCTGACCGACAACATGGTCAAGGCGATCGCCAAGCAGGCGGAAGCGGAGCGGGACCGCCGGGCCAAAATCATCCATGCGGAAGCGGAGTTCCAGGCGTCCCAGACGCTGGTCAACGCGGCCAAGATCCTGGGCAGCATCCCCGCGGCGATGCAGCTCCGCTACCTGCAGACGCTGACCGAGATCGGCGGCGAGCAGAACTCGACCATCGTCTTCCCGATGCCGATCGACATCCTGCGGCCGTTCATGGACATCATGGACAAAGCCGACAAGAGCGCGCTGTCCGCGAGCGCGCTGCCCGCGGGCGCCCTCGCCAATGGCGCCGCCGCCCTCGCCAATGGCGCCTCCGGCAAGGAAAAACTGCTTGTCAGTTGACCGGGGTCCGTCAGACCAAAGACCGTCACCAACCACCCAATAAGGGGAGTGCACCATGCTGCTCGCAATGTCATCGATCACGGGTCTCACGGTCGAAGCCGAGGATGGCAAGATCGGCACCGTCAGCGACTTCCTGTTCGACGACCGAACTTGGAAGCTGCGCTGGATGGTGATCGACACCAGCGGCTGGCTCACCGGCCGGAAAGTCCTGGTCCACCCCTCGTCGATCGGGCCGGTCGACTACCCAGGCGGGCGCCTCGCTGTGCACCTCAGCAAGCACCAGGTGAAGGACAGTCCCGGCATCAGTTCCGACGCGCCGGTCTCGCGGCAGATGCAGGACGGGCTCTACGGCTACTATGGTTGGGACCCGCTTTGGGGCGGCGGCAGCTACTTCGGCGGGTATTACCCCTACGCGATGGGGATGCCGCCGGCGACCCGCGGCCACCACTATGACGAGGGCGAACTGCTTGCCGCCGACCGGATCGACCAGCACCGGGACGACGCCGACCCCCATCTGCGCAGCGTCGCCGCCGTCTCGGGCTATCACATCCAGGCCACCGACGGCTCCATCGGCCACATCCAGAACTTCATGCTCGAGACCGACAACTGGGGCATTCGCTACCTCGTCGTCGACACCAAGAACTGGTGGCCTGGCAAGCACGTCCTGCTCTCGCCCTATGCCGTGACGAACATCAGCTGGGGCGATCGCGAGGTCACCGTCGATTTGTCACGCGAGCGGGTCAAGGCCAGCCCGCCGTGGGACCGGCAGCCAGCATCGACCGGGCCTATGAGGAGCAGTTGCACGGCCATTACGGCTGGCCCGGCTACGGTTGGTAGGATGAGCCCGGCGGCGGCGAGGACATGCCCTTGACGCGCCGCCCCCCGGCCGGAACACTCCGCCCTTCATCCTAGGGACGCCCCGCATGACGCCGCTCGCCGCCGGCCTGCTCTGGAACCGCCTCATCGCCGTGGTGGAGGAGCAGGCGCAGACCATGATCCGCACCGCCTTCTCCACCACCGTGCGCGAGGCCGGGGACCTCTCGGCCGGCGTGTTCGACCTGCAGGGCCGCATGCTGGCCCAGGCCGTTACCGGCACGCCGGGGCACGTGAACTCCATGATGGAGAGCGTCGGCCACTTCCTCCGCCGCTTCCCCGCCGACACCATGCAGCCCGGCGACCACTACATCACCAACGACCCCTGGCTCGGCACCGGGCACCTGCACGACCTCACCGTGGTGTCCCCCGCCTTCCTTGACGGCCGAATGGTGGGGCTGTTCGCCAACACGGCGCACGTGATCGACATCGGCGGGCTCGGCATGGGCCCCGAGGCGCGCAGCGTGTTCGAGGAGGGCCTCTACATCCCAATCGTGCGCTGCTTCCATCGCGGCGTCGCGAACGAGACCTTCTTCGACATCCTGCGCGCCGGCACCCGCCTGCCGGTCGAGCTGGAAGGCGATGTCTACTCGCTGTGCGCCTGCAACGACGCCGGCATCCGCCGCCTGGCCGAAATGATGGCCGAGTTCCAGCTCGAAACATTGGACGACCTGGCCGCCCATATCTTCGACAAGAGCCGCACCGCCACCGAGGCCGCCATTGCGGCACTGCCGCCGGGCACCTTCCGCGCCAGCATCGGCAGCGACGGCTACGAGGCGCCCGTCACCTTGCAGGCGGCGATGACCATCGGCGCCGACAGCATCACGGTGGATTTCACCGGCACCTCGGGACTGTCCGGCCGCGCCATCAACGTGCCGCCCGCCTACACCCGCGCCTACACCGCGTTCGGCCTCAAGGTGGTGGTGGCGCCGGAGATCCCGAACAACACCGCCTCGCTCGAGCCGTTCCGCTGCGTCATCCCCGAGGGCTGCATCCTGAACGCGCCGCGGCCCTACCCGGTGGCCGTGCGCCACGTCATCGGGCAGTTGCTGCCCGACCTGGTGATGGGCTGCCTGGCCGGCGCCGTGCCCGACCGGGTGGCGGCGGAGGGCTCCTCCTGCTTGTGGAACCCGCCCTTGCGCGGCGGCGGCGCGGTGTCGGGCCAGGCCACGCCGAACCGCCCCGTGCTGCCCGACTTCGAAGTGATCACCTTCAACTCCGGCGGCACCGGGGCGCGGCCCGCGCTGGACGGGCTGGACGCAACCGCCTTCCCATCCGGCGTGCGCACCATGCCCGTGGAGTCGACCGAGGCGGTGGCGCCGCTGGTGGTCTGGCGCAAGGAGCTGCGGCCCGGCAGCGGCGGCGCCGGGCGCACCCGCGGCGGCTTGGGCCAGATCATGGAGATCGGCGGCCGCGACGACCTCGAATTCGCCTGCAACGCCATCTTCGACCGGGTCGCCAACCCGCCGCACGGCCGCGACGGCGGCCACGACGGCGCCAGCGGCCGCGTGACGCTGAAATCCGGCGCCACCTTGCGCACCAAGGGCTTCCAGGTGATCCCCAACGGCGACCGCCTGGTGCTCGAGCTGCCGGGCGGCGGCGGCATGGGCGACCCGCGCACCCGCGACCGCGCGCTGGTGGCGCGGGACCTGCGGGACGGCCTGATTACCGCCGAGCAGGCTGCAACCGATTACGGGTTTGTTGCTTCTACGGAGTAACACACTCGGGAAAGACCATTGCAGATCGTCGTCATCGGCCTGTCCATCACCTCCTCCTGGGGCAATGGGCACGCCACCACCTACCGCTCGCTGCTCGCCGGCCTGGCGCAATTGGGCCATCAGACGTTGTTTCTGGAGCAGGACCGCCCCTGGTACGCCGACCATAGGGATCTGCCGCAGCCGCCGTTCTGCCGCACCGTGCTCTACTCCGGGCTGCAGCAGCTCGCCGCCCACGGGTCCGCTATCGCGGCGGCCGACCTCGTCATCGTCGGCTCCTACGTGGCGGACGGCCCGGCGGTGTGCCGCCTGGTGCAGCGCGAGGCGCGGGGCGTCACCGCGTTCTACGACATCGACACGCCGGTGACGCTCGCAGCCCTGGCGGCAGGGCGCTGCGACTACCTGACGCCCGAGGCGATCCCCGGCTTCGACCTCTATCTCTCCTTCACCGGCGGCCCCACCTTGCGCCACATCGAGCACCAATACGGCGCCCGCGCCGCCCGCGCGCTCTATTGCTCCGCCGAACCAGTTCCGCCGCTGGCCGCAACGCCGGAGTATGACCTCGGCTATCTCGGCACCTATTCGCCGGACCGTCAGCCCGCGGTGGAGGCGCTGCTGTGTGGCCCAGCGCGGCAATGGCCCGGCGGCCGCTTCGCCGTGTTCGGCCCGCAATACCCGTCCGAGATCGCCTGGCCCGGCAATATCAGCCGCGCAGAGCATTGCCCGCCCGGCCAGCATCGCGCCTTCTACGCGGCCCAGCGCTTCACCCTCAACGTCACCCGCGCCGACATGGTGCGCGCCGGGTTCAGCCCCAGCGTGCGGCTGTTCGAAGCGGCGGCGTGCGGCACCCCCATCATCAGCGACGCGTGGCAGGGGCTCGACACGCTGTTCACCCCGGGCGAGGAAATCGTGATCGCGCGGGACGGCCGGGACGTGCTGACCGCGCTGTGCGAAACGAGCGAAGCCGCGCGCCAAGACCTGGCCGAGCGCGCCCGCGCCCGCTTCCTGGCGCACCACACCGGCCGCCACCGTGCCGCCGAGCTGATCGGCTACGCGCAGGAGGCACGCCCGTGACGGCCTGGACCGAGGCCGCCATCCGCGCCCGCATCCAGCAGCTCGCCCCCTGGTTCCACAACCTCGATCTGCGCGGCGTGCGCACCGCGTCGGAGCACTTTCTCTACGACTACCCCGCGGTGAAGTGGCAGCGCTTCGCCCACACCTTGCCCGCCGACCTGACCGGCCGCCGCGTGCTGGACATTGGCTGCAACGCCGGGTTCTACAGCCTCGAACTGGCCCGGCGCGGCGCCTCGGTGCTCGGCATCGATCACGACCCGCGCTACCTCGACCAGGCCCGCTTCGCTGCCGACGTGGAGCGCCTGCCGATCAGCTTCCGCCAGATGTCGGTGTATGACGTGGCAACGCTCGGTGAACGGTTCGACATCGTGCTGTTCATCGGCGTGTTCTACCATCTTAGGCATCCCCTATTGGCGCTCGACCTGATCCACGAGCACGTGGCGGGCGACGTGCTGGTGTTCCAATCGCTGCAGCGCGGCGCGCATGTCGAAATGGGAGTCGCGGAGGATTACGACTTCCACGAAACCGCGATGTTCGACGATCCGCGCTGGCCCAAGCTGCACTTTGTCGAGCGGCGCTACAGCGGCGACCCGACCAATTGGTGGTTCCCGAACGGGGCGGCTTCGGCAGCGATGCTGCGCTCGGCCGGCTTCGAGATCGTGGAGGTGCCGGAACAGGAGATTTTCATCTGCCACCGCGTGGAGGCTGCCTCCGGCGCGGTTTACCCGAAAGCGCCCGCATGATCGAAGCCGCGATGATTTGGAACGAGCCGAACAACAAGTCGCACTGGGACTTCGAGAACGACCCGGAGTGGACCGTGTTCGCCGAGATGGCGCGGCTGGCGGGTGCGGCCATTGGCGCGGAAAAGCCCGGCCTGCCGCGGGTGCTCGGCGGCATGTCCCCCATCGACCCGGCGTTCATCCTGCGCATGACCCCGGCCATGGCCGAGCTGGACGCAGTGGCCGTGCATGGCTTCCCGCTCGACTGGAACCACTGGCTAATCGACGAGTGGCCGGCCAAGCTGCGCGAAATACAGGCGGTGACGGACAAGCCGGTGTGGGTCAGCGAAGTGGGGGTGAGCACGTTCGGCGCCGAGGAAGTGCAGGAATGGGGCTTGCGCCGCACCGCCGAGCTGCTGGTTGGCCAGGCGCCGCGCATCCATTGGTATAGCCTCTACGACTTGCCGGCCGCTTGGCCCGCCACCACGCGCCATCGCGAGGCCGAAGGCTCGTCCTATTACCGTCACTTCCACATGGGCTTGCTGGATGAGCACGGCCGCCCCAAGCGCGCCGCCCGGCTGTTCCACGAGTTCGCCCCGGCAATGGGCATCTGCCAGTGGGTGCACTTCGAGGACCATCGTTTGGACGATACAGTGCGCTGGCTGCGGGACTTAGGCGTCACCTATCTGCGCACCGGGCTGAGCTGGGCCGACAGCTTCCGCCCGGACGCTGACCGCTGGTTCGACCGCCAGATGGCGGCCCTGGAGCCGTTCCAGGTGACGGTGACGTTCTGCTTCACGCCGGAGCATCGCGGCATGTGGCCGCACTACACCGCAGTGCCGCAAATCCCCGCCGAGTTCGCCGACTTCTGCGCCCGCATGATCCGCCGCTACGCCTGACCTCCCGCGTAGTTCTCCCTCTCCCTCTGGGAGAGGGCCGGGGTGAGGGCGCACACACACAGAACAGTCGTCCTCGGCGCACCCTCACCCAACCCTCTCCCGGAGGGAGAGGGCCTTTTAGGCCGCTGGTAGTGAACTCTGGGCGCAGCCAGCGCTTCCACCCAATCAATGCAGGGAGGACGACCATGTCCGGCGACACACCCGTTTGGTTCATCACCGGCTGCTCCACCGGCTTCGGCCACGACCTGGCGCAAAGCGTGCTCTCTCGCGGTATGCGCGCCGTCATCACCGCGCGCGACACGGGCCGGCTGACTGACCTCGCCGCAACCGCCCCCGATCGCGCCCTGCCATTGCGCCTGGACGTGACCGACGCCGAGCAGGTCGCCGCTGCCGTCAAGGAGGCCGAGGGCAGCTTCGGCCGCGTCGACGTGCTGGTGAACAATGCCGGCTATGGCTACCAGTCCTCCGTCGAGGAAGGCGAGGACGGCGAAATCCGCGCCCAGTTCGACGCCAACGTGTTCGGCCTGTTCGCCGTCACCCGCGCCGTGCTGCCCGGCATGCGCAGCCGCCGCGCCGGGCACATCATCAACATCACCTCGGTGGCCGGCCTGGTCGGCTTTCCCGGCTCCGGCTACTACGCCGCCAGCAAGCACGCAGTGGAAGGCTGGTCGGACGCGCTGGCCGCCGAAGTGGGCCCGCTCGGCATCCATGTCACCTGCGTGGAGCCCGGCCCGTTCCGCACCGACTGGGCGGGCCGCTCGCTGCGCCGCACGGCCAGCAGCATCGCCGACTACGACGACACCGTCACCGCGCGCATGAACGCCACCACCGGCTACAGCGGCAAGCAGCCCGGCGACCCGGCGCGCGCGGCCGACGCCATGATCCAGATTGCCGGCATGCCGAACCCGCCGCGCCACTTGGTGCTGGGCAAGTTCGGCGTGGACACCGTCACGAGCAGGCTTCGCGCACGGCTCGACGAGATCGAGGCCTGGCACGACACGGGCGTGGCGACGGACTACCCCGCCGGGGAGTAGCAGCAGCATTTGACAAGTCCCGGGGTCAGACGCGATACGCCTGCTCTTTGCCGCGTATCGGACCTCCGCCATGCCTGTTCACGCGTTCATCTTTCCCGGCCAGGGCAGCCAAAGCGTCGGCATGGGGCGCGACCTGGCCGCCGCTTTCTCCTCTGCGCGCGAGGTGTTCCAGGAGGTGGATGACGCGCTCGAGCAGAAGCTCTCCAAGCTGATGTTCGAAGGGCCGGCGGAAGACCTTACCCTGACGCAGAACGCGCAGCCGGCGCTGATGGCGGTCTCGCTTGCCACATTGCGGGTGATGGAGGCGGAGGGCGGCTGGTCGCTCAAGCAGCGTGTGGCGCTGGTGGCCGGGCATTCGCTGGGGGAATACAGCGCGTTGGCCGCCGCGGGCAGCCTGAAACTGGCTGACTGCGCCCGCATCCTGCGGCGGCGCGGCGCTGCCATGCAGGAGGCAGTTCCGGCTGGCGAGGGCGCGATGGCCGCCCTGCTCGGCGCCGAGCTGGACGCTGCGGAGGAGATCTGCGCCGAGGCTGCCGACGGGGAGGTGGTGCAGGTGGCCAACGACAATGGCGGCGGCCAGGTGGTGATTTCCGGCCACCATGCGGCCGTGGAGCGGGCGGTCGCGGTGGCCAAGACGCGGGGCATCCGCCGCGCCATGATGCTTCCGGTCTCGGCCCCGTTCCATTGCGCGCTCATGGCGCCGGCGGCCGTGGTGATGGAGGAGGCGCTCGGGGAAGCGGACATCGCGCCGCCGGTGGTGCCGCTGCTCTGCAACGTCACCGCAGCCAAGGTGACAAACCCCAGCGAAATCCGCCGCTTGCTGGTGCAGCAGGTGACCGGCACGGTGCGCTGGCGCGAAAGCGTGCTGCAGGCCGTCGCCATGGGAGTGGACAGCTTCATAGAAGTGGGCGCCGGAAAGGTGCTGTCGAGCCTGGTGCGCCGGATCGCGCCAGATTGCTCGTCACATACCGCTTGTACTCCGAGTGATATTGAGGCAGTTTTGCGTGTGATCTGACTATCCCGTGCTTGGTTAGGAATTGCTTCACCTTCGCCGGGCAATTTGCCCACGGAGGTAGTTTGCATGGGCACTGCGGCAGAAAGTTCAGATGAAGAGAAGCGTCTGGAGCGCCTGCAAGCGCTGGACGTTCTCGACACTCCGACGGATGCAAGGTTCGATTCGCTGACGGCCAGGGCGCTGGCCCTGTTCCCGGGCGGTTCTGCCGCGGCGCTGTCTCTCGTGGCAAGCAAGCGGGTCTGGTTCAAGTCCCGCATCGGCCTTGATGTCGACCAACTGCCGCGCGAGGTCGCCTTTTGCTCCCACACGATCCTCAATCCCGCAGTCCTGGTGGTCCCTGATCTCTCGCAGGATCGCCGCTTCGCCCGCAACATCTTGGTCACTGGCGATCCGCGGCTGCGCTTCTACATCGGTGCGCCGCTGACAGGGCAGATCGGCGCGCTCTGCGTCATCG
The DNA here is from genome assembly GCA_965198565.1 of Acetobacteraceae bacterium. Classification (GTDB taxonomy): domain Bacteria; phylum Pseudomonadota; class Alphaproteobacteria; order Acetobacterales; family Acetobacteraceae; genus LMUY01. Next base: position 1,689,071 of record OZ240665.1, read on the forward strand.
GCACGCAGCCGCAGCAGCCAACCCCGCGGCAGATCGAAGGGCTCGCTAGGCTGGCACTGTTCGCAGACGCGCAATTGCTCATGTGTGGCGCCCTCCGCACGCTCGGTCGCGCCAGTCATTCGGCCAGCCTCCCGGTTTAGTCTCTCGCCGAACACCCTGAACCGCCGCCAGCGGGGCTCGCTTCAGCGGTTGTCTCGACGCGGGCGGCTGTTCCAGGCTGCGCAGATGCCCGAGACCTCGCTCTACCCGGTCGTCAAGCGCTTCCTCGAGGCGGCAGGCTTTCGCGTCAAAGGGGAGGTGGCCGGTTGCGATGTCGTCGCGGTGCGGGATGGTGAGCCGCCGCAACTGACCGTGGTGGAGATGAAGCTCGGCTTCAGCCTCGAGCTGCTGCTGCAAGCGGTCGACCGTGCCCGGGCGGCCGACGAGGTATGGCTGGCGGTGCCCGCGAGCCGCCGCGGCCGGGACCGCGACCGGCGTGTCCATCGGCTCTGCCGGCTGATCGGCTTCGGCTTGATGGCAGTCGATGTCGCGCACGACCGGGTGGACGTGTTGGCCGAGCCCGGCCCTTACCGGCCGCGGCCCGATACGCGCCGGCGCGGGCGGCTGCTTGGCGAGCACGCAGGGCGAGTCGGCGACCCGTCACCGGGCGGCTCGACCCGCCAGCCGGTGATGACGGCGTATCGCCAGCGGGCGCTTGCCTGCGCGGCAATGCTGCGTCGAGCGCCAGGCCGGCCCCGCGATCTCCGGCCCGTCGCCTCCGATGCCGGCGCGATCCTGCGCCGCAATGTGTATGGCTGGTTCGAGCGCAGCGGGCGCGGCGTCTACCAACTCACCGGCCTCGGCGAGGCGGCGCTGCAACGCTGGGCCGGCGCCGACGCCCCGGCGGAGTGAAAGCTCACCGGCGTCGAGCTTGCAGCCAGGCCAGCGCCGACTCGCCCGCGGCGAACCCCGTGCTGAACGCGGATTGCAGCAGGTAGCCGCCGGTGGGTGCCTCCCAGTCGAGCATCTCGCCGGCGGCAAACACGCCCGGCGGGCCGTAGGGCTGGCGCACCGCCCAACCGTCCAGCGCCTCCCATCGGAGCCCGCCTGCCGTCGAAATAGCCCGGTCCAGCCCCGTCGTGCCGGTCAGCCGCACCCGGAGGTTTTTAATGGCATTGGCCAGGTCCGCCGGTGTGCCGGCACATTCGCGCAGCAGGGCGATCGCCGCCGGGGAGAGGCCGGCGGCTTTGCGCAGGAATGTCGACAACGATTGCGCCCGTCGCGGCGCCTGCAGCCGGCGCCCCAGCTCCGCCGGGTCCAGATCGGGCCGCAAGTCGATCGCGGCCACCGCCTCGCCCGCCGCGCCGATCGCGTCCCGCAACGGGGCCGACAGCGCGTAGAGCGGGCCGCCTTCCACCCCCGCCTGCGTCAGCGTGGCGTCGCCGGGCACGCAGCGCCCCGCGAACGTCACCGTGATCCGTTTCAGCGCAGACCCGGCGTGGCGGGCCATATGCGCGCTCCAGGGTGCGATGAAGCCGCAATTGGCCGGCCGGAACGGCGCGACCGCCCCCGGCAGCGCCGCCGCCCAGGCCCCGTCCGACCCCAGGCGCGGCCAGCTCGCCCCGCCCAGCGCCAACACCACCGCGCCCGCCGGCAGCTCGAGCGGCGGGCTGAACAGCAACGAACCCGACGCATCCCAGCCGCCCCAGCGATACCCCGTGTGCAGCAGGACGCCGAGACCATCGAGCCGGCGCAACCACGCACGCAGCAGCGGCGAGGCTTTCATCGCGCGGGGGAAGATGCGGCCGCTGCTCCCCACGAAGGTCTCCTGCCCCAGTGTCTCGCACCAGGCGCGCAAGGCAGCGGGCGGAAACGCGGCCAAGGCGGGCGCGAGCCGCTCGCCGGCCGCACCGTAGCGGGCGAGGAACGCCGGCTCCGGCTCGCTATGGGTCAGGTTCAGCCCGCCCACGCCCGCCATCAGGAACTTGCGCGCGGGCGTGGGCATGCGGTCGACCACCGTCACCGCGGCGCCACCCAGCGCCAGCCGCTCCGCCGCCATCAGCCCGGCCGGCCCCGCCCCGATCACCGTGGCGGTTACAGCGGGCGCAGCGCTGGTCACGCGCCCGCCGTTGGAGGATGCTGCCGGCATGGTGGAACGGGTCGAGGCGGTGGTCCTTGGGGCGGGGGTCGTGGGCCTGGCCGTCGCGCGCGCCCTGGCGCAGTCCGGGCGCGACGTGCTGGTGCTGGAGGCGGCGGAGGCGATCGGCACCGTCACCTCGTCGCGCAACAGCGAGGTGGTGCATGCCGGTATCTACTATCCCGCCGGCAGCCTCAAGGCCCGGCTCTGCGTGGCGGGCCGGCAGGCGCTGTATGCCTACTGCGAGGCGCATGGCGTGCCGGTGCGCAAACTGGGCAAGCTGATCGTCGCCAGCGACCCGGCGGAAATGCCGGCCCTGGAGGCCATCGCCGAGCGGGCCGCCGCCAGTGGCGTGGCCCTCGCCATGCTCTCCGCCGCCGAGGCGCGCGCGCTGGAGCCGGCGTTGCGCGTGGCCGCCGCGCTGCATTCGCCAGAAACCGGCATCGTCGACAGCCACGCGCTGATGCTGGCCTACCAGGGCGAGGCGGAAGCGGCCGGCGCCATGCTGGCGTTCCATGCGCCCCTGGACGGCGGCGAGGTGGTCGGCGGCGGCATCCGGCTCGACGTGGGCGGCGAGGCTCCGATCGCGCTCGAATGCCGCGTGCTGGTGAACGCCGCCGGGCTGCACGCGCCCGGCCTGGCCCGGCGCATCGTCGGCATCCCGACCCAGAGCATTCCACGCGCTTACTTCTGCAAGGGCAGCTATTACGGGCTGGCCGGCCGCGCGCCGTTCCGCCGGCTGGTCTACCCGGTCCCCGAACTCGGCGGCCTGGGGGTGCACCTCACGCTCGACCTGGGCGGCCAGGCCCGGTTCGGCCCGGACGTCGAATGGGTGGAGCGTGAGGACTACGACGTGGACATCGAGCGCGCCGCCGGGTTCTACGCCGCCATCCGCCGCTATTGGCCGGGGCTGCCGGACGCGGCCTTGGTGCCGGGCTATGCCGGCATCCGCCCCAAGATCAGCGGACCCGGCGAACCGGCGGCCGATTTCGCCATTCTCGGCCCGGCGGTGCATGGCGTCCCGGGCCTGGTCAACCTGTTCGGAATCGAAAGCCCCGGCCTCACCGCGTCGCTGGCGATCGCAGAGGCCGTGCTGGCTTGCCTCGAGGGCAACGAGTTTATAGGAGAGAGCAGTTCATGACCCAACAAACCGCACTGATCGTCGGCGCTTCTCGCGGCCTGGGGCTGGGCCTGGCGCAGGAATACGTGCGCCGCGGCTGGCGCACCATCGCCACCGTGCGCGACCCGGCGAACCCCGGCGGCTTGGCCGAACTCGGCGACGCCGTCACCATCGAGACGGTCGACATCAACCACACCGGCGAGGTGCTGGCGCTCGGCGAGCGGTTGGCCGGCACCAAGCTCGACCTGCTGTTCGTGAACGCAGGCGTCTCCAACGGCCCCACCGAGACGGTGGCCGATGTCAGCACCGAGGAGTTCGTCCGCGTGCTGACCACCAACGCGTTGAGCCCGCTGCGAGTGATCGAGGCGCTGGCGCACCGGGTGACGGAGCAGGGCACGATCGCGGCGATGAGTTCGGGGCTCGGCAGCGTGACCAACAACGATAGCGGCGGCTGGGAAGTGTACCGGGCGAGCAAGGCGGCGCTGAACACGCTGTTGCGGAGCTACGCGGTGCGGGCGGGCGGCGGGCGGACCATCATCGCCGTGGCGCCCGGCTGGGTGCGCACCGCCATGGGCGGCCCAAGCGCCACATTCGACGTGGAAACCAGCGTGCGCGGCGTCGCGGACATGATTGCGGCCCGGGCCGGAACCGGCGGCTGCCTCTATGTCAGCCACCAAAACCAGACCATCCCCTGGTAGCCGCCGCCGTGGCGAGCGAGGGCTGGAACCCGGAGCTCTACCGCAGGTTCGAGCGCGAGCGGACACGCCCGGCGCGGGACCTGCTGGCCGCGGTCGAACTGACCGACCCGGCGCAGGTGGTCGATCTCGGCTGCGGCCCCGGCAATTCGACCGAGTTGCTGGCCGAGCGCTTCCCGGGCGCCAGCATCACGGGGCTCGATAGCTCCGAGGCGATGCTGGCGCAGGCCCGCACCCGCCTGCCGCAAACCCGCTTCCAGCAGGCCGACATCGCAACGTGGCAGCCCGGCGCGCCGCAAGACCTGATCTACGCCAACGCGGCGCTGCACTGGGTGCCGGGTCATACGGCGCTGATCCCGCGCCTGTTCAGCTTGCTGGCGCCCGGCGGCGCACTGGCCTTCCAGGTGCCGGACAACCGGGACGAACCGTCGCACCGGCTGATGCGCGAGGTGGCGGCCGCCGGGCCATGGGCGGCCAAGCTGGCGCAGGCGGGCGAGCGCCTGCAGGTGCTGCCGGCCGCAGCCTATTACGACCTGCTGGCGCCCACGGCCGCCCGGGTGGAGGTTTGGCGCACGGTCTATCACCACCCGATGGAGGATGCGGCGGCGATTGTGAACTGGGTCCGCAGCACCGGATTGCAGCCGTTCCTGGCGCCGCTCGACGAGAGCGAACGGCCACAATTCCTGGCTCTCTACGAGGCGGCCATCGCGCAGGCCTATCCGGTGCAGGCGGATGGGCAGCGGCTGCTGCTGTTCCCCCGCTTGTTTGTGGTAGCCGCGTGCGCTTAGGTGCAAAACCGCGACGATAGAGAGATCGGTCCATTGAAGCAGCAGATCAAACGCTTCGTCTGGATCGCCGCGCGGCTCCCGCCGGTGCGTCGGGTTCTGATCGCCTACTTCGAGCTGGTTGCCGCGCGCGACAAGGGATGGAAGCGCACCCATCCGTTCGACATCGCCCATGGGGTGCGCACCAGCGGCATGCTGCCGGGCTACGTCCTGCAACCTGGCGACCCGCTGGACGCGCCCACCACCGCCTATGCCGCCGCCCAGCCGAGCATTATTCGCGCGGCATTGGCTGCCATCCCTGAGCCGCATTGGTGCCACTTCTTCGACCTCGGCTGCGGCAAGGGCAGACCGTTGCTGGTCGCCACGGAGTTCGGTTTTGCCAGCATCACGGGCGTGGAGCTGTCGCCCACGGTGGCCGCTATCGCCCGGAGCAATGCCGCCGTGTTCGCGCGTGCCTATCCTGAGCGGACCCGGGTGACCATCATCGTGGGAGACGCAACCGCGCCCGATTTGCCGGCCGGGCCGCTGGCGCTGTTCTTCTACAACTCGTTTGAGCGCCCGCTGGTGCAACGCTTGCTCGAGCACCTGACTGCCTTGCAGCAGGCCGGCCCCCGGGACATCTACTTCATCTACTACAATCCAACCAACGCCGACCTGTTCGACGCGGCCTCCGAGTTCGAGCGACGCTATGCCGCGCACCTTCCCTACGATGCGACAGAGCTGAGCTACGGTTCGGCGACGTCCGACTCGGTCGTGATCTGGCAAAATCGCGGTAACGCGCATCCGCGTCCGCCGGGTGATCCCGAACTGCCAGTGACCGTGGTGGAGCTGGGATGGCGAGCCGACGTCGCGATGGCAGTGCCCGCGCTTTCCCCACCGGGTTGACGCCGGCCGCCACAGCCCTGGGGCGAGTGGTGTCTGGGCGTCAGCGCAACGGAGGCGCGAACATCAGCCCGCCTTCCGTCCAGAGACGGTTGTATCCGCGCGCCACCCCGAGCGGGCCGAGGTTGCGCTGGAAGCTCTCGCCGTAATTGCCGACCTGCGCCACGATGTTGACCGCCCAGGCTGGATCGAGGTTCAGCATCTTGCCGAGTGCGCCGGCCTTGCCGGTCAACCGCTCCACGTTGGGGTCGCTGCTGCTGGCCGCTTGCTGCACGACATTGGCCGACGTCATGCCAAATTCCTCGGCCGTCACCATGGCCCAGAAGCTCCAGCGCACGACGTTGGCCCACGCCTCGTCGCCGTTGCGGACTGCGGGGGCGAGCGGTTCCTTGGTGACGATTTCCGGCAGCAGCACGAAATTGGCCGGGTGCTGCATGCTGGACCGCAGCGCGACCAACTGGGTGGAGTCGCTGGTCATGGCATTGCACCGGCCGGCCTCGAACGCGCTGACCATCTGGTCCGGCGCCTCGAACGTCACGGCCTCGAACTTGAGACCGTTGCGGGCGAAGTAGTCTTGCAGCCCGGCCTGAGTGTCCGTCCCCGCCTGGACGCAGATCGACGCGCCGCCGAGGTCGCGCACATGGGCAAGCTTCTCGTCCTTCGAGACCATGAAGCCCTGGCCGTCGTAGTAGTCGACGGCGGTGAACTCCAGCGCGACTTGAGTGCTTCGCGTGTAGGTCCAGGTCGCATTGCGGGCGAGCATGTCGATCTCGCCGGATTGCAGCGCGGTGAACCGGGTGACGGCAGTCAGCGGCACATACTGCACCTTTGCCGCGTCCCCCAGCGCCGCGGCGGCAACGGCGCGGCAAACGTCCACGTCCAGCCCATGGTAGACACCCTGGTTGTCCGGCATGCTGAAGCCGGGAAATCCGGTCGACGTGCCGCAACGGACCGCGCCGCGGGCGCGCACCGCGTCCAGCGTCGGCGATTGCGCCCATGCCGGGCCAGCGGCAAGGCAAGCCAAACCCAGCGCCAGCCCGGCCAGCCTCGACGCGAGCGGCATCACGCGCGCCCTGCCGCGGCCAACTCGTCGAGGCTTTCGCGCAGCGCCTCGTCCAGGATGGCCGTCGCACGGTCGATCTCGTCGTGCGACACGGTCAGCGGCGGGGCGATGCGCCACACCGAGCCGCGCTCCGGCCGGCGCCGGATGTTCATGCTCAGGCCCTTCTCGAAGCATTTCTTGGTCGTTCGCAAGCCGAGTTCATGGTGCGGCGTGCGCGACTGGCGGTCCTTCACGAGTTCGACGCCAAGCAGCAGGCCCTCGCCGCGCACATCGCCGATCGCCTCGTGGCGCTGCTGCAGGTCCAGCATGCGGGCGCGCAAGTAGCTGCCCATCGTCTGCGAACGCTCGACCAGCCGCTCCTGCTCCAGCACGCGCAGCACGGCCAGGCCGACCTCGCCCAGCAGCGGATCGGACACGTGGCTGGTGTAGTAGGTGAATCCTTTGCGATGCAGGTCTTCCTCGATGGCCGGCGTGGTGATGGTGCCCGCCATCGGCAGGCCGCCGCCGAGCGTTTTGGACACGCTCATGATGTCGGGCACGACGCCGAAGAACTCCGACCCCGTGCGGTGCCCGATGCGGCCGAACGCGGTTTGCGCCTCGTCGAAGATCAGCAGCATGCCGCGGTCGTCGGCGGCCTTGCGCAGCGCCTGCATGTAGGCCTTCGGCGGCACCAGCACGCCGCCGGCGCTGATCACCGGCTCGATGATGATGGCAGCCGGCTTGCCGGCCGACTGCATGTCGAACGTCTTGAGGCCGAGTTCGAGGCAGGCGAGCGCGGACTCGTCCTCGGTGGCTGCCTTGATGTAGGGGCGGTAGGCGTTGGGCTCGAGCATCACGAACGTGCCGGGTACGGGCACGCCGTAGTTCTTGCGGTCGCTGGCGAACGAAACGCTGCTGGCCGCGCCGGTGATGCCGTGCCAGGAGCCGCCAACGGCCAGCACCTCGTAGCCGCCGGTGTGCATCTTCGCCATGCGGAGCGCGACCTCGTTGCTCTCGGACCCGGTGTTGACGAAGATCGACTTGCTCAGGCCGTCCGGCATCCAGTCGCGCGCCAGGGTGTGGGCCAGCTCCGCCACGACCTCCGGGATCATCCCGCTGAAGAAGTGGAACGCCTTGCGGCCAGCCTCGTGCACGGCCGCCACGATGGCCGGATGGTTGTGGCCGATCGTCGCGCACATCTGCCCCGATGTGAAATCGAGGATTTCGCGCCCGGTGTCGTCCTTGACGATCGTGCCCTTGGCGGACACGAACAAGTTGGGGAAGGCGTCGCCGCCGTAGCGGACCATGTATTCTTTGGCGGCATCGCGCAGCGTGGTGTCCACGGTTAAGGCTCCTTGTCGGTGAAACGGTTGCGGCGCGACGGTGCGTCCGCTGGCGGCGCGAAGCTGCCGACGTACTCCTCGAGCACGCCCAGCGCGCCGAGCAGGTGTTTCTGGACGCAGCACCCGGCCGCGGGCGGGTCGCGCCGTGCGACCGCGTCAAGGATTTCGCGATGCTCCTGGACGCTTTGGGCCAGACGCCCGGCAATGCCGTAGAGGATGCTGCCGGGAAAGCTCTGCCAGACCTGGTCGATCAGGTCGAGCAGGATGGGGTTCTCTGCCGCCAGATAGAGCGTCCGCCGGAACGCGATGTCGGCCCGCGCCGCCTCCGCCGGGTCGCTTGCGTGCTTGGCAGCGGCCATCCGCTGGAGTTGCGCCTGCATTGCGGCAAGGCCTTGCGGCGGCAGATTCGCCGTGCCGAGCTGGGCCGCCTCGGTTTCAAGCAAACAGCGCACCCGATAGATGTTGCGCAGCCTCGGCAGGTCCAGTTCGGCCACGCGGACGCTATGATGGCTTTCCTGCACCAGAACGCCGCGGGCGAGCAGCTCCAGCACGGCCTCCCGCACCGGGGTGGAGCCAAGGCCGAAGTCGCTCATCAACTGGGCTTGGCTGAGCTGTTGGCCCGGCGCGTAGCGGCCAGACTGGACCGCGTCCCGCAACGTGCCGACGGCAACCTCCCGCTTGGTTCGGAAGCTGCCGCCGGGCCCGAGGTCCTGCGATACATTCAACATTTTGCAAAATGTAGAGAACGCGAGAGTTGCTGGCAATCCCGTGGGGTGCAATGCGCTTGGGCCTTGCACCCACCTGCCCGAGTTGGTGCTGCCGCCGCAAAAGGCCGCGCAGATGCTCACGCGCCGGGTGGATCACCTGCCGATCAGCGCGGTCCGCGGCCGCATCGCCGCGACGCTGATGCTGGCCTATCCGCCCGGCATCGCCACGATCATCCCGGGCGAGCGGATCGGCCAATCGTCGCCGATGATCGATTGCTTGGAAATGTTCGAACGCTCGGAAAGCGAGTTCCCCGGGCTGAGCACGGAGATCCAGAGCGTCTACCGCGAGACGGGCGACGATGGCGGCAAGCGTTTCTACACCTATGTGATCAAGGCAGATCCGATCTGATACCAACCGCCGATGACGCTGACACGAGACGGTGGGCTGAAGCGCACCCTACCACGTTGAAGATATCGAGGACGTAGGATGGAATTCAGCCCACCTAAGGGCTCTATGCCGCAACCCGGAAGCGCTCCGTCAGCCGAGCCAGGTCTTCGCTGTCCTGGGCCATGGCATGGCTTGCGGCGGTGGTCTGTTGCACCATCGTGGCATTCTGTTGCGTGGTTTGTTCCACCTGGCCTATCGTCTCGTTGACCTGCTGCAGCGCCGACGCCTGCTCCTGCGCCGAAGCTGCGATCTCCAGCACCAGCTCGTTGATCACGCCGACCTGCTGCACGATGCGCTCGAGCGCTTGGCCGGTCTGCCCCACCAGTCTGACGCCGAGACCGACCTGGTTGGCCGAGTTCGACACCAGCCCCTTGATTTCCTTGGCTGCAGTCGCCGAGCGCTGTGCCAAGGCGCGGACCTCGCTGGCGACCACCGCAAACCCGCGACCAGCGTCCCCGGCGCGTGCCGCCTCTACGCCCGCGTTCAGCGCCAGCAGGTTGGTCTGGAAGGCGATTTCGTCGATCACCATGATGATCTGGCCAATTTGGCCGGAGGATTGCTCGATCTGTGTCATCGCGGCGACCGCCTCGCGCACGATGCTCCCCGAGCGGTCGGCGTCCTCCCGGCTTTGCGAAACCGCATCCCGCGCCTTCATCGCGCCAGAGGCGGTGCTGCCTGCCATGGCGCTGATCCGGTCCAGCGCGCCGGCGGTTTGCTCCAGGCTGGCAGCCTGTTCCTCGGTGCGGTGGCCCAGCTTGTCCGCAGCCCGCGCGACCTCGCCACTGCTTGCCAGCAGCGCGTTGCTGCGGCTCGATACACTCCCGATGACCTCCGAGAGCTGCCGGAGCGCCAGGTTGAAGTTCAGCCGCAGGGCTTCGTATTCCGCGGCAAAGGGCGTCTCGAGCGGCCGGCTCAGTTCACCTTGCGCCAGTCGTTCCAGGCCGCCCGCCAGCGTCTGCACCACAAGCGCCTGCGCCGCTTCTGCGCGTGAACGCTCAACTTGGTCGTTGCGATGGCGCTCTTCCTCGGTCGCTCGCCGCTGGTCAGCCGCCTCAGCCTGCAGCCGGGCCATCGCCAATCCCGCCGCGCGGAAGCCCTCGAGCGACTGCGCCAGGTGGCCGATCTGGTCGCCGCGATCCGTGCTGCCGATCTTGGCGTTGAAGTTGCCGGCAGAAATCTCCCGCGTCGCCAAGGTGAGGGCATTGAGCGGCCGCAACGAAAGCTTCAGCAGCCCGGTGCCCACGAGGCCAAACACCAGGATCATCAGCAACCCGGCGAGCAAGGCATGCTGGATGATCGCGGCCTCTGCCGCGTCCAGCTTGTCGGCGGACAGACCCGTGAACAGGATACCGATGATGGCGCCGCCACTGTCGCGGATCGGTTGGTATAACACGACATAGCTCTTGCCGAGGATGGGCGCCGTTCCGTGGTAGCTCTTGCCCGCGGTCAGCACGGCTTCGCGGATTTCGGGAATCACCAGCTTGGTACCGACGGCGGGACTCCCGTCCGGCTTTTTCACCGTGGTTGCGACCCGCTCGTCCCCACGGAACACCGTCGCGACACCGCCGGTTATTGCGGCGGCAGCCTTCAGGATATCGCCCTGGGCGGCAATGGACGCGCTGCCGAGCCGTAAGTCACCGCCAACCAGCGACCACTCCGAGCCAAGCGGCGCCAGCGAATGCTCCAGCACCGCCATGCTGGTATCGACATTGTCCTGCATCTGCTGGCGTAGCGCCGATTGGCTCACCCGCAGCGTCCATGCCTGGACACCGGCGACCGCGAGGATCATTCCCACCAGAAAAGGCAGCAGCAATTGCCAAAACAGACTGACACGGCGCAACAGACCGAACATGCTGCAAGTCACCTTCCCGACTGGTCGGCTGCAGAATGTCTCAAGATCGTTACGATCGGGTTAACCGCGTCGTGACAATCGCGCCGATCTGTAAATCCGCTGCACAACCGCCAATTGCCGCGACTTTAAACTTCCGAGTTCAACTATTTAGTGCCCGTTCATTCGGCGCACCTGTCATTCCTGCCGCAAGAACCAAACTGCCTCATTGCAGCCCCTGGATCTCCGTCAGCAGGAAGTCGCGGAACACGGCCACGCGCTTGGAGTTTCGCAGCTCCTCCGGATAGACGAAGTAAACGTCGACCTTGGGCGGCTTCAGGTCTGGCAGCAGCTTGACCAGGCCGCGCACCTCCTCATCCATCCAGTTCGGCAGCACGGCAATCCCCACGCCACCCTGCGCGGCCATCGCCATCGCGTGCAACGAGTTCACCTCCAATGTGGCCCGGCGCGCCTGGCCGGCGCGGCGCCCCGCCTCGGCCAGCCAGTTGATGTCGGCCACCGGGGGCCGGTAGTCGCCGAACAGGATCAGCGAATGGTCGTCCAGCTCCTCCGCCCGCGTCGGCGTGCCGCGCTTGGCGAGATACTCCTTGGAGGCCACCACGCTCCAGCGGATCGTCATCAGGTGGCGCTGCACCAGGTCGGGCTGCTTGGGCGTGTGCATACGGATGGCGACGTCGGCCTCGCGCATCGCCAGGTCGAGGTCCGAGTCGTCGAGCAGCAACGTCATCGTCACCTCCGGGTAGGCCGCCAGGAACCCGCCGATGCGCGACGAGAGCCAGTGCGAGCCGAACCCCACCGTGGTCGTGACCTTCAGCCGGCCGGTCGGGCGCTCCTTGCTCTCGGTCAGCAGCGCCTCGGTCATCGCGAGCTTGGCGAACACGTCGCGCACGGTGCGGTTGAGGCTCTCGCCCTGCTCGGTGAGGATCAGGCCGCGGGCGTGGCGATGGAACAGCGAGACCTGCAGGTTCTCTTCCAGCGCCGAAATCTGCCGGCTTACGGCCGATTGGCTGAGGTTCAGCGCGTCGCCCGCGTGCGTGAAGCTGCCAGCCTCCGCCACCGCGTGGAACACCCGCAGCTTGTCCCAGTCCATCAAGCCCAGCCCTCCCGATTCGTATGCACCGTGGAAGAGTAACAGGCTGGGCAGCTATGTCTTGCGCGAATTGCTCGTTTTTAGTCCCAGGCTCCGATGACTTGCTCGGTTTGCGCCTCCCTGGCCCGGATCGCGGCCACCGGCGAGTGCTCGGCCAGGTGTTTCTCCGCCTCCAGCGCGGCCATGCAGCCCATCGCGGCGGCGGTGACAGCCTGGCGATAGCGCGGGTCCGCCACGTCCCCGGCGGCGAACACGCCCGGGATGCTGGTCGCCGTGGACCAGGGGGCGATGCGGACGTAGCCGCTGTCATCCAGCTCGAGCTGGCCGCGCACCAGGGCGGTCGCCGGGTCATGCCCGATGGCGATGAACACGCCCTCGACCGGGATGTCGCTGACCAGCCCCGCCCGGTCCCGCACCCGCACCGCCTGCACTGCCTTGGGCGATGTGGTGCCGATGATGTCCTCCACCGCGCTGTTCCACACCACCTTCACCTTGGGGTGCGCGAACAGCCGGTCCTGCAGGATGGCTTCGGCGCGCAGGCTGTCGCGGCGGTGGATGAGGGTGACGGAGCTGGCGTGATGGGTGAGGTAGAGCGCCTCCTCCACCGCCGTGTTGCCGCCGCCGATTACCGCCACCGCCTTGTTGCGGAAGAAGAATCCGTCGCAGGTGGCGCAAGCCGAGACCCCCGCGCCGGCGAACGCCCGCTCGTTCGGCAGGCCGAGCCAGCGCGCCTGGGCTCCCGTCGCCAGTATAATGGTGTCGGCGGTGTAGCTGTCGCCGCCATCGCCCTCGGCGCGGAACGGGCGCGCGGAGAGGTCCAGGCTCGTCACGATGTCCCCGACCAGCCGGGCGCCGACATGCTCGGCCTGGGCGGTCATCTGGTCCATCAGCCAGGGGCCCTGCACCGCTTCGGCGAAGCCCGGGTAGTTCTCCACCTCGGTGGTGATGGTGAGTTGGCCGCCGGGCTGCAGCCCCTGCACCAGCACGGGCGCCATGCTGGCCCGGGCGGCATAGATCGCCGCCGTGTAGCCCGCGGGGCCGCCCCCGATGATCAGCACCCGGCTATGCGTCGTCGTCATTCCAGTCTCCTGCCTCGACCCAGGATATCAGCCCGCGGGCGAGCGCGCGCAAGCGAGGTGTTGCCGGCGTCCCAACGTGGAATATTATTTCGCCAGCCGCTCCTGACGAGTAATGATCCACAACACCTCGCGCGCCATCCGGATGAAGTCCATTCCCAAGCATCCCCCTGAGCTGGACGCCCCGCAACTCGACGCCATCGACCGCCGGATCCTGACCGAGCTGCAGGAGGACGGGCGCATGACCAACGTGGAACTGGCCCGGCGCGCCGACATCTCCGCGCCACCCTGCCTGCGCCGGGTCCGCCGGCTGGAGGAGTCAGGGGTGATCCGCGGCTACCACGCCGACACCGACCCGGCGAAGCTCGGCTGGCCGATCGAGTTCTTCGCCATCGTCGGGCTGGAGAGCCAGAAGCAGTCGGTGCTGTCCGCGTTCGAGCGGCTGGTGGCGCGCTGGCCCGAGGTGCGCGCCTGCCATATGATTCGCGGCGGGGGAGATTTCCTGCTGCGGCTGGTGGCGCGCGACACGGCGCATGAGAACAGCCTCACCCAGGCGCTGACGGGGGCCGAGTCGGTCACGCGGGTGCAAACGCTGCAGACGATCCGCACCAGCCACAATTTGGCCGGAGTTCCGATTTAGCCTGTGTCGCACCAGGATCGGATGATTACACGAGTTCGTGCAAGTTTCGTTAGCAGCTCGTTTACCGTTTTGGTCTAGTATGCAATCGAGGGTCCCTCCGTCTGCCAACGGGTGGTTTCGGCCTGTAAAGTCTGAACGAAGTGAGTCATGTCATTACCTCGGGGCGTTGTGCCCCCTTGCTACCGCCGTGTTGGCCGGGACGAGTTGGCCGCGATCACCGCGATCGAGCTGGACGCTGAGCAGGTTGCTCGGTTCCTAGGCCCGGTGGAGACCATTCTTTCCGCTGTCGCGCGGGGCTCGGCCCACTCGCTGTTCGCCATTTCGGCGGGTGACAAACTGATCGGCTTCTACGTGATCCACCCCGAACTGCGGGACAACTCCTGCTGGTGGCTTGGCTGGCTCGCGCTGGACCGTCGCAACCAGGGCTGTGGCTATGGCCGCCTGGCCTTGATGGATGCGACGCTGCGGCTGCGCCATATGCCCGGCTGCCGGCGCATCCGTCTCCTGGTCGCGCCGGACAACCTCTCGGCTCGCGGCCTGTACCAGCGCGCCGGGTTCAAGCCAGTGGGGCTGTGGTCCGCCACTGGGGAGGTCATCCTCGAACTCGCCCTGCCGGATCCGGCGAATGTCGGCAGCAACGAGGAATTCGTGCTGCTGGCCGTGGCGGCCCGCGCCCGCCGCGTGTTCCGCCATCGCCGCCTGCGCCAGACCGTCGGGCCGCATGCCGCCTGGGTGATCGGGGTGGAGCGTGGGCCGCCGATGCTGCGCCGGGTTGACAGCACCCGCCGGCCGGCACAGGCAGCGCCATGCCGCCGAGCCACGTCGACACCGCTGACCGCGCCACGCTGCAACTCCCGGGCGGTTGGCTCCCGCTAACAGGGCTTGCCGCGCTCACGCTGATTCGGCTGCTGGTTGCCGCCGCCGCTCCGTTGTCGCCGGACGAGGCCTATTACTGGGTCTGGTCGCGCGCGCTCCAGCCCGGCTATCTCGACCACCCTCCCATGGTGGCGCTGTGGATCCGCGCTGGCACGGCGGTGGCCGGGCAGGGGGCACTGGGCATCCGCTTACTAGCTCCCCTGGCTGCAGCCCTCGGCACCCTGCTGCTGGTGCGCGCGGCGAGGGACCTTTTTCCAAACCGCCGGGCCGCCCTCCCGGCCGCAACCCTGCTAAACGGCACGCTGCTCCTGGGCGCCGGAGCCGTGACCATGACGCCCGACACTCCGCTGCTGCTGTTCTGGACGGCAGCCATCGCAGCGCTCGGCCGCCTGATCGCCACGCGCCGCCCGGTTTGGTGGCTCGCGGTCGGGCTGGCCGCCGGCGCCGCGCTCGACAGCAAATACACCGCGACCCTGCTCGGCGCCGGGTTGGCCGTGTGGCTGGTGGCCGATTCGCGAGCGAGGCCGTGGCTGCGAACGCCGTGGCCCTGGGCTGGCGGCGCGCTGGCGGGCCTCTGCTTCGCCCCCGTGCTCTGGTGGAACGCCGCGCACGGTTGGGCCAGCTTCCTCAAGCAAGGCGGCCGCACCGGAGACTGGCACCCGGCGGACGCTTGGCGCCACGTGGGGGAACTTCTGGGCAGCCAGGTGGCGCTCGCCACGCCGCTCATCGCCGTTTTGTGTGTCCTGGGCGTCTGGCAAGCGGCCCGGCACTGGCGGGGGGACGCGGCGGCGGCCCTGCTGGTCTCGATCACGCTGCCCGCGGCCGTCGTGTTCCTGCAGCACGCGCTCGGCGACCGGGTGCAGGCGAATTGGCCGGCCATCCTCTATCCCGGCGCGTGCCTGGCCGCCGCCGCCTACGCGCCACGGGCCTGGCGGCTGGCGGCCGGCATCGGCTTGGCGATGACGGGGGTGGTCTATCTCCAAGCGACCACGGCGCTCGTGCCCTTGCCCCGGCGCGACGACCCGACGCTGATCCAGCTCGGCGGCTGGGACGGCCTGGCCCGCCAAGTGGCGCAGGTCCCCAGCAGTTTCGTGGCCGCCGACAATTACGGCGTGGCCGCAATGCTGGCCCACGGCTTGCCCGGCCCCGTGGTCGGCACCGAGCCACGCTGGCGGCTGTTTCGCCTCCCCATTGCGTCCATCGCTGAGCAAACCGGGCTGCTCGTGCGCAGCCATCGTCGCGCCGGCCCGCCCGACCCGGCGCCGTGGCTCAGCATCACCCCCGCCGGCAGCCTCACCCGCAGCCGCAACGGGATTGCCGCCGAGCAGTACGACCTCTATCGCGTGACCGCCCGCAGCGACATGCTGCGCTTGCCGAGCCGGTGAAGGAGACCCCGATGGCGGATGTGCCAACCTACCAGGACGTGCTTGCCGCCGCGGACCGGCTCGCCGGCCACATCGTGCGCACGCCGATGCTGCGCAACGCCGCGTTGGACGCGCGGACCGGCGCCACCGTGCTGATCAAGCCCGAACCGCTGCAGCGCACCGGCTCCTTCAAGCTGCGCGGCGCCACCAACGCCACCCTGCAGCTCTCCCCCGCACAACGGCAGGCCGGGCTGGTGACGCATTCCTCGGGCAACCACGGCCAGGCCGTCGCCTGCGCCGCCGCCGCCGTGGGAGCGAAGGCCACCGTGTTCATGCCCGCCGACGCCCCCCAGGTGAAGGTGGACAGCACCCGCCGCTGGGGCGCCGACATCATCCAGTACGACCGCCTGCGCGACAACCGCGAGGCATTGTCCGGCGCTTTCGCCGCCCGCACCGGCGCGGCCCTCGTGCCGCCGTTCGACCATCCACACGTGATTGCAGGGCAGGGCACCGCTGCGCTGGAACTGGCGGCCGACGCGGCCTCCGCTGGCCTCGCGATGGACGTGCTGCTGGTCTGCACCGGCGGCGGCGGGCTGGTCGGCGGGTCGGCCTTGGCGATGGCCGGCGCCTCGCCCGGCACGCAGGTCTATGCCGTCGAGCCCGAGGGCTGGGACGATACCGGCCGTTCGCTGCGGGCTGGCGAGCGGCTGGCCAACGCGCCCGGCGGCTCGGCCTTGTGCGACGCACTGCTGGCCCCGATGCCGGGCGAGCTGACCTTTGCCGTCAACCAGCGCCATCTCGCCGGCGGTCTGGCCGTGTCGGACGCCGAAGTGCTGGCGGCGATGGCATTTGCGTTCGCGCACCTCAAGCTGGTGGTCGAGCCCGGCGGCGCGGTGGCGCTGGCGGCCGTGCTGTCCGGCCGGCTGCCGGTGCAGGGCAAGGTGGTCGGCGTGGTGCTCAGCGGCGGCAATGTCGACCCCGCGGTGTTTGGCCGCGCCTTGGCTTCCTGACCGCGGTTAGCTCACCGTTAACACCTTCCCCCCATACTAAGGCCTCATCTCGGAGTGGGGCATGGCACGCGGGCGAGAAAAGGGAAGCGGCAAGGCCTCGATCATCATCCGCAAGGAAGAGATCATCGAGGGCGGCCACCATGGCGGCGCCTGGAAGGTTGCCTACGCCGACTTCGTAACGGCGATGATGGCGTTCTTCCTGTTGATGTGGCTGCTGAACGCCACCACGGCAGAGCAGCGCAGCGGCATTGCCGACTACTTCAGCCCCAGCAACACCTTGGCAAGCGTGAAATCCGGCTTCGGCGCACCGTTCGGCGGCCACACGCCCAACGACGACGGTGCGCTCGCTTCGGACCGTGGCTCGGTCACGGTCATGAACGAGAAGGCGCGTCCCACTTTCGAGCTGGATGATGACGATAGTGACACGCCGGCCGCCGCCGCCACGATGCCGAGCAACGATCCGGACGTGAACACCCGCACGATGCATGGGCCGCACCGGACTGCCGGCGGCCCGGCGGACCAGGAGGCGCCCAAGCCGGGCGACCAACTGAAGCCTGCATCCTCCGCCGGCCTTCATGACCCTGATGACGCCAAGGAGCTGAAGCAGGTGCAAGAGGCGCGAACCAAAGCCGAGGCGGCCCGCACGGAACGGGCGCAGTTCGAGAACGCAGCCAAACAGCTTCACGATCAGGTTGCCAAGGACCCTGCGCTAGCCGACCTCGCGCGCCAACTGGCCATCGATGTCACGCCCGAAGGCTTGCGGATCCAGATCCTGGATGAGGACAAGCAGGCCATGTTCGCCACCGGGTCGTCCGTGCTGAACGACCGTGCCCGCGCCTTGCTGCTGAAGGTGGCGCCCATCCTGATGAAGCTGCCCGAGTCGCTTTCGATCACCGGCCACACCGATGCGACCCCGTTTCGCGGCGGCGACCGGTCCAATTGGGAGCTTTCGGCGGAACGCGCCAATGCGACCCGGCGCCTGCTGGCCGAGGCCGGGATACCGGAATCGAGGGTGCAAACCGTGTCGGGCGATGCCGACCGGGATCCGCTGCTGCCGGCCGACCCGCTCGCGGCGGCCAACCGGCGCATTGCCATCGTCGTGCTGCGCAGCAACCCTCCGAAACCGGCGCCCTAACGATGCTCACAATCGGCGGCCTAGGCTTCCTGCTGGCTTGCGTGTTCGGCAGCTACCTCATGTCGGGCGGCAGCATGGCCCCGCTGATCGAGGCGATGCCGTTCGAGCTGCTCACCATCGGCGGCGCCGCCCTCGGCACCTTCGTCATGTCCAACAGCATGCATGACGTGAAGCACACCTTGGGCGCCTTCAAGAAGGTGCTAAAAGGGGCGTCCTTCCACAAGAGCGACTATGTGGAACTGCTGAGCCTGCTGTATTACTTCACCCGCCTGGCCTCCACCAAGGGCGCCATGGCGCTCGAGGCGCATATCGAGAAGCCGGAGGAGAGTTCCGCGTTCAAGAACTTTCCCAAGGTCCTCGCCAATCACCACGCCACCGCACTGATCTGCGATTATCTTCGCATGGTCGGCATGAATGCGGACGATCCGCACCAGATCGAGGACGTGATGGCGCGCGAGCTCAAGAAGACGCTCCACGAGGAGCTGCACCCAAGCCACGCCATCCAATCGATGGCCGACGCCTTGCCTGCGCTTGGCATCGTCGCCGCCGTGCTGGGCGTGATCAAGACCATGTCGCACATCAACGAGCCGCCGGCCGTGCTTGGCGCCATGATCGGCGGCGCGCTGGTGGGCACGTTCCTCGGCGTGTTGCTGGCCTATGGCATGGCCGGCCCGGTGGCGGCACGGATGAAGGGTGTGGTGGAGGAGGAGGCCAAATACATGGAGGTGATCCGCGCCGTGCTCGTCACGCATCTCCATGGCAACGCGCCGCAGGTCAGCGTCGAAACCGGCCGCAAGATGGCTCCGAACGAGCACATGCCCACCTTCCAGGAGCTTGAAACCGCCGTGCAGGCCGTGCAGATGTGACCGTCGGGCGAGGCGGGGATGGCGGATGGCGACGGTGCTGACCAGTTGCGGCGTCATCGTCACGGATGGCGCCCGGGTTTTGCTCGGCCATGCGACGGGCTCGTCCCGCTGGGACATCCCGAAGGGGATACAAGAGCCTGGGGAAGAGCCCGCCGCGACCGCCTTGCGCGAACTGCGTGAGGAAACCGGGCTCACGCCCGCGCCGGCTACGTTGCGTCCACTCGGGCGACACGCCTACCGGTCCGGCAAGAACCTCGAACTGTTCGTCTGGCGGCGCTCCGAAATGCCGGAGGTCAACACACTGACCTGTGCCTCGACCTTCCAGCTCCGCGGCCGAGCCGTCCCGGAGTTCGACCGTTTTGCTTGCCCCGCCTGGGCGGATGCTTGGGCCATGGTCGGAACATCCATGCGATCCGTCCTTGAGCGCCTCGCGGCTGCCGGAGCTTGGGACGACGCAGCGCAATAGCACGGCGCCGCAGGTCGGCTCGCGAAGTTCGCCTGCGAGCCCGCCGGCCGGCAGAGCGCCGCGGTCCAGTGTTGGGTCCAGCCCTGCACCCGTTCATCTCGAATGTCCGCTGAGAGCGGACGTCGAACTGGTCTAGCCTTTATCTTGCCAAGTATCGTCAGGGCCGACGAAGACAGTTTGGCCTGGCACTGCTCTCTAGGGTTTAAACTCAATCAGCCGGACGGCCGAGAATGGTGGGGCGCAGACTGACGGCTTTTAGCTCTCTGAGCGAATAGGTGCATGGATTTGGAGCGTCACGGATTTGATCCGCCTGACCCTTGAGGTGAGTAGACATTGCCATCGGAGGGGACGCTGAGTGCATGCCCTACCCGAACGCGATCGGTTCGAAAAGCAATGCGCCAATTACAACGCAAGCTCGACGTTCAACGGGTCCCAATCCGTTTAAGCGCCTCAATCATTTGCGCTTCCAGTAAACTAGCCCGCCGGCCAAAATGCGCCTCCCGATGATGCTCAGGACATAAAGCTATGACGTTTGAGACTCGATCTTCGCCATCGTTAGCCAATGCAATAATGTGGTGGCATTCGAGATAGCTGGAGCCATCCGGCTGAAGAAATCCTCTGGCGCGACAAAGCTCGCACTTGCCCTCGGCACGGTTTTTGACGTTCCGCCGGACTTCTGGATTGCGCCGGTAGCGTGTGCCGCTGAATGGAACCCGTGTCTGTCTATCGTCGAGATCGTCAAGCGCGTCACCTTGCTCGTTCGAGTCGATCGCGCGAGTTACACTCGCGACAAGCAAGTTTTCTTGGGCGAGTAGAAGAGCTAAAACTCTCTCACCGACGTCCGTCGCGAGGCGACCTAAGTCATTGCGCAGACCAACCGCGCCAATCCATCCTGGCGATTTTTTCTAACCGGTTTATGATGCGTCAGTAATGCCCAAACGTCGTCACGCTCCACCCCGACGCCGTTGTCCGGATGCACCGCGACAATGCATCGGACCAGGATTTGCACTGGATAACTCGCGTCCTCAACTCTTTGAGCGGGTCCGGTAACCTCAAGCACACCACATAATGAATGCTTGGGTCGACCAATGTAGGCAATAAGCCTGTCTCCCTCGCTTAGCCGCTGCCCTGACCCCCAACGGGCGTCCGTGAAGCGGCAGAAGAACTCGCTCGTACCCACGGAGGTCGGCCAATACGTATCATCAGTGAAGTAGAGGCGATAGGCCGGCTCCGCGTCACTGACAACCATGAGAGCTTCAGCAAGTGTGATGGATTTCAGCCCAGCACATAACCTGTTAACGGCTGCCGTCAAAGATCGTTATCGGAACGGGCGTTTGGTGGGCGTTATCCCATCCTGCATCCGTGTCTGCTTTGTGGAAGTCGCTACCACGGCGTAAACGTCGTGTGTGGCTCGGCAGCGGGCCTGACTATGTCTGAACCCTAATGCAGGTGATGCACCGGCCAGGAGTTCGGTTGCGCAAACGGGCGGTAATGCGCCTCGTCGATCGCTGCCAGCATCGCCCGCAAAAGCTGGTCTGGCGAAAATGGTTTTTCGAAAAAGACGTCGCGCAAGCCGAACTGGCCGAGCGGCATACAACCGCTCGCCCCGATCAGGATCACGGGGCGGCTCCCAAGCCGTTCCCGCCAGCGCTGCGCCACCTGCAAGCCGCCCACTCCATCCGGCAGGTCGATTTCGGTCAGCAGGACGTCGAATTCGGCCTCTTCCTCGATCAGCGCCATCGCCTCACTGCCGCGACAGACGCTGGTGACGTCAAAGCCGGCGTCCGTCAGGAGGTCGGTCATTGTCCATTGCGTCACGACGTCATCATCGGCAAACAGGATGGACCGATACGGCATGGCAGACACCTTCCTGGCACAGTCTTGCGACACGGAGCCGGTCTCCGGTGCCAGCGCCTGAAGGTTACTCCGCAAGGCTGCTTGGCCGCGTGTGAGCTGGGTCACATTGCGACAACCCTGCAATCATCTGTGGCTGCCATGACACAGAAGCTCGCTCGGAGGCAGCGAAAGCGATCTTCTTAGCTCGGCATGCCGAACAGCGCCGGCGCTGGCGCTTCAAGCCCGCCTTGCAAAATCTAGATCGAGACGGGTTCGGCCTGCTCGACCTCGGCATGCTGCACGCCGAGGTAGTGGCTCATCACTTCGCGCGCCGGGCCGTCTTCGCGCACGCGGCCGTGGTCCAGCCAAATCACCCGCGTGGCCCATTCCAGCACGATGCCTTCCATATGGGAGGACAGCACCAGGATTTCAGCCGTCCGCACCAGCGCTTCGAGTCGGGCGCGCGCCTTGTCGAGGAATTTGGCGTCGCCCGCCATCAGCCACTCGTCCATCAGCAGCACCTGCGGCCGGATCGCCGTGGCGATGGCAAAGGCCAGCCGGACCGACATGCCGGAGCTATAGAACCGCAACGGCAATTCCATGAATTCCCCCAACTCGGCGAAATCCATCACGTCGTCGACCATGGCCGCGATCTCGGGGCGGTGCATGCCATTATACAGGCCGCGCAACATGATGTTTTCCCGGCCGGAGAGATCACTGTTCATGCCGGAACTGACATCGAGCAGCGCGCCCACGGCGCCGTCCACGCGCAGCCGGCCGACCACGGGCTCGTAGATTCCCGCCAGCGTCCGCAGCAAGGTGGTCTTGCCGGCGCCATTGCCGCCCACCAAGGCCAGGCGGTCGCCGGGTCGCAGGGTGAACGACACGTCGCGCAGCGCCTGCACCACCATCCGGTGCTGCCGGTCTTCCCCGAGTCGGCCAGACGCGGCGGCGAGCACCGTCTTCTTCAGGCTCCGGCTATTGCCATGATAGAGGGGAAAGTCGACGTGGATGCCCTCGGCGCGGATACTGGCCGCCACGGCTAGGCTCGGGGTCGCAATGGCGCAACGACCCGCGGGCATGTCCCGACGACGAGCATGTAAGCCGCGTAACAAGGACTCGAGACAAGCTCTATGGACAGCGCACGGGCTTGCTTGGCTGGACTGGACATGGCCCGGCGCCCGATAGCGGATCACGCGGCGAGCCGCAACCAGTAGTTCCTCACGAAGCCGTAACATACGATTGTGCTTGCTTGTGGTGCATGGAGCACAGGCCGCAGAAATCCGTCGAACCAGGGGGGAACGTCACTTTGGCCCCTTGCTCCGGTTCGGGCGCCTCGATAAGGGGTTAGCAGAGTTTCCTGCTGAGTCGGGTGAGCAGTCACCGGCTGCTTACCCAGAGCCCCGATTTCTCGAAGCGCCTGACTACTCAAAGCGACGGAGTTCTGCACCGCATGCTCTTCTCAGCCCCGGGTCTGGCAATGCTGCTCCGCGTGTGCCGCTCGCGTGGCCGCACTGCGCTGAGGGCGGCCGCGTCCCTCGGCCTGCTCGCGGCGTTGTCGGCCTGCGCCGGCGGGCAGCACATCAGCTCCACCCAGGAGGCGTCGCAATACGAGCAGCGGGCGCATCATAGCTACGCGCCGCCCGGCCCTCGGAGTGACCCGTGGGGACCTTACGTCGTTGAGGCGTCGACCAAATTCGACGTGCCGCAGCGCTGGATCCGAGAGGTCATGCACGTCGAATCGGGTGGCCATGTCGATCTGAATGGCTCGCCGATCACCTCGCCGGCCGGGGCGATGGGGCTGATGCAGGTGATGCCAGCCACCTATGACGAGCTGCGCGGCCGCTACTCCGTCCTCGGGGACGACCCCTACGACCCCTACAACAGCATCATGGCGGGCACCGCCTATATCCGTGAGCTGTATGACCTGTATGGCTCGCCTGGGTTTCTCGCCGCCTACAACAGCGGCCCGGGCCGGCTGGACGACTACCTGACGCGCAATCGCCCGCTCCCCGATGAGACCCGGCGTTACGTGGCCATGATCGGGCCGCAAATCGCCAATAGCTTCCCGAACAAGCGCTCGACGGCCGAGGAGTACGCGCTGAACTCCGTCCCGGCCAACATTCCCGCCGGGCCACGCTACGCGGCGGCGCCGGCGTACAATCCGCCCGCGCCATCGCAGCCATCCCCGCCGGTCGAGGTGGCCTATGCGCCGCCGTCGGACTCCGACGCCGCGTTTGATCCGCCGCCGGGCTGGACGCCGCGTGGCATGCCTCGAGACGAAGTGGCGACCTATGTGCCTCCGCCCGGCAATCCACCACGGGTGCTGGCGCCCAGCGCTCCTCCCGTCCAGCCAACCCCGGTCTATCGGGAGCCGGCAGTGCTAGCCCAAAACGAACCGCCGCCGTCTTCGGTGTACAGCCCGGCGCCCGTGCGCTACCGTCCGGACAGCGCGATCCCGGTGCGGCAGGAGTACGCGAGTGCCTTGCCACCGCCGGCGCCGCGGCCGGAGCCACGCTATGAGCAGCCGGCGGCGCCTCCGCTGCGTTCCGAGCCGCCGGCCCGGGCCGAGCAATATGCCGCCCTGCCGGAGCCGCCGTCCTACGTCCCGGCGGTGCGGACGGCTTCGGCAACCGGCTATGCCGCTCTGGCGCAGAATGCGTCTCACCACGAGCAGGAGTTCCGCCTCGTGCCGCCCGCCATGGCTGCGGCCGCGCCGTATTACCGCGGCACGACTCCGTCGCAATGGGCCATCCAGGTGGGGGCGTTCGGCAACGAGGGCTTGGCGCACATCGCCGTCGGCACCGCGCGGGAACAGGCGGGCTCCGTGGTTGCCGGGGCGCACCTCGCTGTCGCCAGCATCCACGAGACGCACGGCACGCTGTATCGCGCCCGGTTGACCGGCCTCTCGCGCGAGGCCGCAACCACCGCCTGCGAGCGCCTTCGGGGGCGCGAGTCCTGCATGGTGCTGGCGCCGGACGCGCAGGACTAAGGCAGCCCGCCGGGGGCTTGCCGGGCCACTTCGGCGCCGCCATGCTTGCCACATGAGCGGGCAAGCATGATCGACAAGCGGGTCGCGTCTATCGTGGACGCCCTTGCCGGCATCGACGATGGCGCCACCGTGCTGGTCGGCGGCTTCGGCGCGGTCGGGCAGCCCAATGAACTGCTGGACGGGCTGGTCGAGCGGGGCACGCGAGACCTGGTGATCGTGTCCAACAACGCGGGCGTTGCTGGCTACGGCGTCGGGCGCTTGATCCAACTGCGCCGGGTGCGGCGGCTTATTACCTCCTACCCGCGCTCCTCGGTCTCCAAGGCGTTCGATGAGCGGTACGCGGCGGGCGAAATCCAGCTCGAGCTGGTCCCGCAGGGGACACTGGCAGAGCGCATCCGCGCGGCCGGCGCTGGCATCCCGGCATTCTACACGCCGACCGGCTTCGGCACCCAGTTGGCGGAGGGCAAGCCCACGGCCACGATTGCTGGCCGGCCCTGCGTGCTGGAGCATGCGCTCTACGCCGACGTCGCTTTGGTGGAAGCCTGGCGAGGCGACCGCTGGGGCAATCTCAGCTATCGCGGCAGCGGCCGCAACTTCAACCCGATCATGGCGAGCGCGGCCAAGCTCACCGTGGCGCAGGTGCAAAGCGTGGTGGAGTTGGGCGACATCGCTCCAGACGATGTCATCACGCCGGGCGTGTATGTGCACCGGCTGATCGGAATCCGCACCAGCGGGCCGCGCTCCGAAGCGGTGGCGGCAGCGTGAGCGCAACCCCTCGGTCCCGCGTTGCCGTCGCCGCCCGCCTAGCTGCCGACATCCCGGAGGGCTGGTGCGTCAATCTCGGCATCGGCATGCCCACCTTGGTCGCCGACCACGTGCCGCTGGACCGCGAGGTGCTGTTCCATTCCGAAAACGGCGTGCTCGGGTTCGGCCCGGCGCCGCCCCCTGGAGAGGTCGATACCTGGCTGATCAACGCGGGCAAGCAGCCGATCAGCCTGCGGCCCGGCGCGGCCTTGATGCACCAGGCCGACAGCTTCGGCCTCATCCGCGGCGGGCATGTCGACCTATGCGTGCTCGGCGCCTTCGAAGTGTCGCAGGCTGGCGACCTGGCCAACTGGTCGACCTCGAGCCATGCCGTAGCGCCCGCAGTGGGCGGCGCAATGGATCTCGCGGTGGGCGCCAAGCAAGTGTGGGTGGTCATGGAACACCGCACCAAAGCGGGTGCTCCGCGGCTGGTCGAGCGCTGTTCCTACCCGTTGACCGCTCCCGGGGTCGTCAAGCGCGTCTACACCGATCTTGCCGTGCTTGACGTCACGCCGGACGGGTTTACGGTGATCGAAATGGTGCCGGGTCTCGATCTTGCCGGATTGCAGGCGCTGACCGGCGCGCTTGTATCAGCGTCCTAGGTTCGGCACCGCCCCGGTCTTGTCGGTCGACGTGAACGAGCGGTCGGCGTCGGTGCCGTCGTTGCTCAGCGTGCCAGAGCCGGCGGCGCTGAATGGCGTGCTATCCAGCGGACCAGCTTGGTCGGAATGGAAGCCCGATACCGCGGGTTCACTGGCCGGCGAGCCGCCTGGTGGCCCCAACCTGGACAAGGGGGCGTTCGTCAGGGGCTTGCCATTGACGTTGCTTGGCGGCGCTGGCGCGTCGGCCGCAAGGATCATGGGAACCCGAACCCACTCGGCGGAGGGCCTGAGCCACGCAAGCGGCGCTGCGACGAGCGCGACGGCGAGTGCGATTTTGGCTGGGTGCCCACTGGGGTGCATGGCTGGCTTCCTTTGCCAGCGAAACAGAGTTGGCGTGCTCAAGTTGCGGTTGAGGCATCGAAATGATGCCGCTGTGACGCGGCCGTGCTTTGGCGTGGAACGTGCATTACCGGCGAAGCGTATAAGGCTTCCAAGTGGCCTCGCTGCCTCGCCCATGGACCTCAGACCAAGCGGTAAACATTGCCCCTGCTGACCGTTCACCACCAAACCACCTACCGCTACCGCCATCCGGTCTCCTTCGGTGAGCACCGCATGATGTTCCGCCCGCGCGACGCGCACGACCAGCGGCTGGTGGCCCATAGGCTGGTGATCCTGCCGCAACCCAACGTGCTGCGTTGGACGCAGGACGTGTTCGGCAATGCGGTGACGTTGGCGCGATTCGCCGAGCGCGCAGCCGAGTTGCAGTTCAGCAACACCCTGCATGTCGAGCATGTGGAAGTGGCGCCGACCGTCGAGACGCTGCACGAGCACGCCCGCTGCTTCCCGTTCAGCTACGATGCCGACGAGATGCCGGACCTGCTGCGCTCTATTGAGCGGCAGATGCCCGACCCCAACCATGTGGTGGACCGCTGGAGCCACAGCTTCATGAACGAGCGCCGCCCGACCGGCACGCTCGAGCTGCTGTCGGCGATGACGCGCGAAATCCGCCGCCGCTTCACCTACCGCGCCCGCCACGAACCCGGCATCCAGGACCCGCGCACCACCCTGCGGCTGGAAGTGGGCACCTGTCGCGATTTCGCCCTGCTGATGATGGAGGGCGTGCGGGCGCTCGGCCTGGCCGCCCGCTTCGTCACCGGCTACCTGCACGTGCCGGACCGCAAGCCGCCCAATCAGGTGCATGGGGCGGACGAGGCGGAGCGGCAAGGCGGCGGCAACACCCATGCCTGGCTGCAGGTCTACCTGCCGGGTGCCGGCTGGGTCGATTTCGACCCGACCAACGGCATCGTCGGCAGCCGTGGCCTGATCCGCGTGGCCGTGGTGCGAGACCCGAGCATGGCCGTCCCGCTGTCCGGAAGCTGGACGGGTGCGGCGGGGGATTGTCTTGGCATGGATGTCAGCGTCCATGTCGCAGAGGTGGCGGACGCCGCCCACTTCGTCAGTTAAGGAAACCATCGCCATGCGCATCCGCTGCGGGTTCCGCATCGCCCATGAGTGCTCCCAACCGGTGCCGATGTTGATGGCGCTGAGCGTGCACCCCTCGCGACAGCCGGACTTGCTGACCCAGCCCGAGCTGCGCTTGGAACCGGTGATCCCGCTGCACCGCTATTCGGACGATTTCGGCAACGTCTGCCACCGCGTGCTGGCGCCGAAGGGCCGCTCGGAAATGACCACCGAGTTCGACGTGCAGGACAGCGGTTTGCCCGACCCGACCGTGCCCGAGGCGACCCAGTTCGAGGTGGAGGCGCTGCCCGACGGCGCGCTGGTCTACCTGCTGGGAAGCCGCTATTGCGAGACCGACAAGCTGTCCAACATCGCCTGGTCGCTGTTCGGCGGCACGGCGCCGGGCTGGGCGCGGGTGCAGGCGATCTGCGACTTCGCGCATGAGCGGATCACCTTCGGCTACGAGCATGCCCGCCCCGACAAGACCGCCTGGGACGGCTACAACGAGCGCCAGGGCGTGTGCCGCGACTACGCCCACCTCGCGGTGACGCTCTGCCGCTGCATGAACATCCCCGCCCGCTACTGCACGGGCTATCTGGGCGACATCGGCATTCCGCCCTCCGACGCGCCGATGGATTTCTCGGCCTGGTTCGAGGCCTACCTGAACGGCCCGGAGGGTGGCCGCTGGTACACCTTCGACGCCCGCCACAACAAGCCGCGCATCGGCCGCGTGCTGATGGCGCGCGGACGCGACGCCACCGACGTCGCCCTGGTGACCACGTTCGGCCCGGCGTGGCTCAGCTTGTTCGAGGTGACGACCTACGAGGTGACCGAGTAGGATCGCGCGGCATCTGAAAGGTCCGCGATGATTCGCTCGCTGCTTGTTATGGTCTTGTTTCTGTTGACTTTTCCGTGTCTTGGCCAGGCCCAGGAGCATGGCGACGAGTTCGTGTCTGGCACGCAACTGGCCCAAGCCTGCGCCAGCCGTTATCCGACGGGGGTGCGGGATTGCGACGGCTTCATTGCCGGCGTGCTGGACACGGTGGCGGCGGCGCCCGAGTTGAAGGGCAAGCTGTGCCCGCCGCCGCGCACCCGTCTGGCCACTTTCCGCGAGGCCCTGGGCACGTTCGGCCAGCAGCATCCGGACGCGACGCACGGCTCCGGCGTGTCGCTGCTGGTGAGCATGATGAAGGCGAACTATCCCTGCCCGGGTGGGTGATGCTGAGGGCTAGAGCATGATTGCTTCTGATAGGCGAAGCAATCATGCTCTAACTCTTTGTTTGAGAGGCTGATTCACGCATCAGGTTGTTTCAACCTGATGCGATCAGGCTCTAGCCAGTTCGATCTCCCTCTCCCGCTGGCGGGAGAGGGCAGGGGTGAGGGTGGCGGCCGCGAGCACAACAACGGCCGCTTTCTCGCGCAGCCGGTATTTTAACCCACTCCCATAGAGGAGGATAATTGCGGCCCTCGCACCCTCACCCCGGCCCTCTCCCGCCCGCGGGAGAGGGAGAAGAAAGGGGCTTGCCTTGCCCCGCCTGCATACATCGCCCTTCACCCCGCCGGCGGAATCGGGCTGACCGTGCCCGCCGCGCCCAACGGGCAGGCTTGCGCAAAGGCGCCCGGCGCCGGCACCGCGATCATCGCCACAATGGGGCCAGACACCCGAGACGCCGGCTGCAGCGTCGCAGGCACCGGCGGCTGCTCCGCCACATGCACCTCCACCAGCGAACCAGGGTCGAGCGAGGCCGGCCCATCGAGCGCCATGTAGCCGTGGTCGCAATCGGCCATGCGGATCAGCGGGGTGCCGGCCGAGGCTTGCGTCCCCTGCGCCGCCTCCAGCGACAGCACGACGCCATGCGCGCCCGCCACGATCGGCATTTCGGCCGGGTCTGGTGGGGTGAGCCGGGCCAGCGCGTCCTGCGCGGCGGCGAGGTCGAACTCGGCCTGGTCGAGCTGGTGGTGTAGGTCGTTCAGCCGGGCGCGATTGGCTGCGGTCTGCGGGATCGGCTGCTGAGCGGCGGTTTGCAGCGTATCGAGCCGGCGTTGCGCCACAGCCACCCGGTCGCCCGCCGCGAGTGCCATCGGGTCGGGCGCCGGCGGGATCTGCAGGGTGAGCAGAACGGTGGCAGGAGCGACGTGCTCGCCCGGCTTCACGGCGAAACTCTGGATCATGCCCGGGCGCGAGGCGCGCAACACCAGAACGGGCGCCTTGAACGTGGCGGCGAGCTCGACCTTTGCCGCCGGCTGATGCCGCCATGCCGCCAAGCCGACGGCCAGTGCCAGCACGCAAGCGGCCACGCCCAGTGCTGGCCAGAGCAAGCGGCGGCGTCTGCGCGCTTGCGCAGGATGCGTTTGGACAGGCGGCGCCGGCGCGGCGCTGATGGGCTGAACCGCGACTGGCTCAGCAATAACCGGATGAATCACCGCAGGCTCAGTCACCGCAGGCTCAGTCACCGCGGGCGCAGCCACCACGGGTTCGGCCAAATCGGCGTCGGCGGCAGCGGGCTCGACGGTGTCCGCTTCGGCCGGCGTGGGCGCGATGGCAACCGGCTCGGGCGCTCGCGGCTCGGCAACCGGGTGGTCCAGCGCTGCGGGGAGGGGCCGCAAGCGAGCGGCGCCATCCCAGACCGGCGGCCAGAACCGAGGCTGCGGCAGCTCGGGTTGATGGAACGCGGCAAACTCCGCGCCTGGCGGCTGCGTCGCAGGATGCGCCTGGTAGCCCACGGCGAGTGCGGCGCGTCCGGTTTCTGAGATGGTCCTGGCCAAGGTCGTCATGGATTGCGTTCGGCCCTTACCCCAGCCCTCCAGATGGGAGTGGCCGATCGTTGCTCGATGGGGCCGTTGGTACCACTATATCGCCCGGCTTGAACACCGGGGCGATCGGCAGGACCGGGGCGATCGGCAGGGCGGTCTGGCCCAGCACCCAGCCTTCCCAGCGCTGCACCCATGGGTCCGGGGGCGCGGTGTCCGGCCGCGCGCCCTCCAGCACGCCCAAGACGCAAAGCAGCCCGAGCAGGCTGTCGAACCGGTCCTCTCCCGCCGCGTCCGGCCCGAAGCCCTCGCGCAAGGCCTGCTGCAGCGCCGGCTCCACAGCGGCGCTCCGCGCTGCCAGCGCGGCGGCTAGGGCGGGGGCGAGCTTGGCCCGGTCGCTTTGCCGCCGCTTGCTGCCGCCCATGCGCAGCCCGAGGTGGCGCATGGCCTCGGCCGGATAGGTTTCCGCGACCACCACCCGGCCGGGCCGCACCAGGCTGAGCAGGGGGCCGTCGAACGGCCACAGCAGCGGCGGTGCCGGGCCGCTTGCCCCGCCATTGAGCAGCGACGGTAGCAGCAGGTCGCGCCAGGCGGAGATGGCGGCCTTGCCGGACTGGTTGGCCCCCAGCGTCCAGAACAGCGGCGCACCGGCCGGGCGCTCCGCCGTCGCGCGGTCGCACTGGCGGCAGAGCCCGGCCGCGCCCTCCAGCCCGAGTGCTGCGGCATGGGACAATCGGGTCATGCCCTTGCGTCCGCGACGGGGATAGAACGGCCGGTCGGCGGTGATGTCCGCCAGTGTGTCGCACACGGCGAAGAAGCTGGGACGGGTGGCGAGCGCCCGCAAGAAGCCGGGAAAATCTGCGGGCCCGGCGAGCTGCGCGGCATAGGCGCGGGGCAAGCCGAGCGGGAAGTCCACGCCGAGCACCACGGGGTCGCCGGCTTGGCCAAGGCGCACGAACAGCGTTGCGAGGTCGCCCACGGGCTGTGGCGCCGCGACGTGCCACCGGCCGGGGGCGCCGCTGGCGAAGGTCATCCAGCGTTTGGCGGCGTCGCTGCTCCAGTCGGCGTGGGCGGCGATCAGGACTTTTTCAGGGGTTGGTTCGCGCGCTCGAGCAAGCGGGTGAACAGGCCCGGCTTGCGCTCCGGCTTGGCTGGTTTGGGCTGGGCGGCGAGCGCCTGCTTCTGCTTCTGGTCGAGCCACCTGTCGAGCGACATGCCGGCCTTCTGCGCCCGCTTTGCCTCGTAGCTGCGTTGGGCGTCCGTCATGCGGGCGCCGGGTCGTGCATCAGTTGCCATGGGCGGAGTGTGACAAAGGGTGAGTTGCGGTTCAAGCGGACGAACGTATCGCGCGTCTCCCTCTCCCCCTGGGAGAGGGCTTTTCTCAATTCGGCGAGGGCTGGCCTACCCCAGGGCCTTGGCCGCCTCCATCACCGCCTCGGCGTGGCCGGGCACCTTCACCTTGCGCCATACCTTCGCGACCTTGCCGGCCTTGTCGATCAGGAAGGTGCTGCGGTCGATGCCCATGTACGTCTTGCCGTACATCGACTTCTCGCCCCACGACCCATACGCCTCCGCCACGCCCGACGTGTCCGACGCCAGCGGGAAGCTCAGATTGTATTTCGCGGCAAACTTCTCGATCGGCGCCATCGCGTCCTTGGACACGCCGATCACCTCGATGCCGATGTTGCCCAAGGCCGGCAGCGCCTCCTGGAACGCGCAGGCCTGCTTGGTGCAGCCCGGCGTGTCTGCCTTCGGGTAGAAATACAGCACGAACGGCTTGCCCTGCATGGCCGCAAGGCTGACGGTCCGCCCGCCCGTCGCCGGCATCTCGAATTCTGGAGCCTTCTCGCCTTCCACCACGCTCATCCGATCACTCCCACACGCGCGTTGAACAAGGCCCGGACGCGGGCCGCCATGTCGGCCAGCCTGACATGGAACGATTCCGCGGTTTCGTCACCTGTCGCGCGCAACAGCGCCTCGAGCGCCGCCTGCGGCAGCGTCTCCGGCGGGCGCGGGCCCACCGCGATGCGCAGCATGCCCTGCACGGTGCGCCACAGCCGGTCCGCCTCCCGCAAGGTCTGCGCTTCCGCCGCCTCCAGCGACCCGGCGGCCAGCAAACGCTCGATCGCCACCCGGATGGCGGTGGCGGGGCGCGCCGCCTCGGTGAGCAGCAGGCCCGTCTGCACGATGAACTCCACCTCGATCTGCCCGCCCGGTAGCAGTTTCACGTCCCACGGGCCATGCGCCGGCAAGTCCCGCAGCATGCGCTGGCGCATGGCGGTGGCGTCGGCGCGAACGGGCGCCGGGTTGGCCTGGTCGATCGCCGAGTCGATGGCGCGCTCGACGTCCACCCAGAGATCGGGCGGCCCGGTAACGACGCGGGCGCGGGTCAGCGCCATGCGCTCCCAGGTCCAGGCCTCGCTGGCGTGATAGTTGCGGAACGACTCCAGGCTGACCGCGACCGGGCCTTTGTTGCCGGACGGGCGCAGCCGCATGTCCACCGCGTAGAGCGCGCCATCCACGCCCGGGGCGGTCAGCGCCGTCACCACGGCGTGGGCGGCGCGGATGTAGTATTCGCTCGGCGACAGGCGGCGCGGGCCGTCGCTTTCGGTGGCGCCAGGCGCATGGCGATAGATCAGCATCAGGTCGAGGTCCGACCCGGCCATCATCTCCCGCCCGCCTGCCTTGCCCAGCAGCAGGATCGCCAGCCCGCCCCCGGCGATGCGGCCGAACCGCGCCTCGTGCGCCGCCATCACCCGGGGCAGCAGCACGGTGAGCGCCGCGTCCGCCAGGGCGGTGCGGGCCAGCCCGGCGGCGTCGGCGTCGATGCGCCCCTCCAATTGCGCCACCGAAAGTCGGAACTCCTCGCCGCGCACCGTGCGCCGCACCAGCGCCACGGCGTCGTCGAGGTCGCGCGCGTCGGCCAATTGGGCGCGCAGCAGCGACGCCGGGTCGGGCGCGGACCCGCCCCCACTGCTCATTCGAGGCGCCAAGAGCCCCTCGAGGGCCGCTGGAACCTGCGCCAGGTGGTCGGCCAGCGAGGGGGCGGCGCCGAGCACGGCCGCCACGCGCTCCAGCAGCACCGGTTGGCGATGCAGCAGCGACAGCACGTGCACACCGCCGGGCAGCCGGCTGAGCAGGGTGTCGGCGCGGGCGAACGCGGCGTCCGGCTCGCGCTGGGCTGTCAGCCCCGCCAGCAGGCCGGGCAGCACCTGTTCCAGCAGTGCGCGGGCGCGCTCGGAGCGGAACGCGCGCAGCTTGCCCGCCCGCCAGGCAGCGACCGCGGCCAGCACCCGCTGCGGCTCGGCAAACCCCATTTGCATCAAACTGGCGGCGGTGATCGGCCCGGACGTGCTGTTCGGCCGATGGTACAGCGCCGCGTCGTGCTGGTGCACCCGGTCGAGCTGCTGGAGCAAGGCGGCGGCGAAGGCGGCGGCGGACGGATAGCCCATGAAGCAGGCGAACCGCTCCAGCCCGACAGCGTCAGCGGGGAGCCGGTGGGTCTGGCGGTCCGCCACCATCTGCAGCCGGTGCTCCACCTGGCGCAGGAAGCGATACGCGTCGGCGATCTCGGCGGCCACTGGGGGCGCCACATGCCCCGCCTGCGCCAGCGCGGCGAGCGCGGGCAGGGTGGCCGGCACGCGCAACGCCGGGTCGCGCCCGCCCCACACGAGCTGCATGGTCTGCACCGCGAACTCCACGCCGCGGATGCCGCCCTGGCCCAGCTTCACGTCGTGCCCGGCGATGCGCGCGACCGGGTCCAGCCCGGCGCCCAGTTCGGTGCCGTGGTGCTCGTCCATGCGGCGCTTCATGGCGCGGATGTCGGCGACGGCGGCGAAATCGAGGTGGCGGCGCCAGATGAAGGGTCGGATTCCGGCCAGGAAGCGCTCGCCCAGGCCGAGATCGCCGGCCACCGGGCGCGCCTTGATCATGGCCGCGCGCTCCCAGTTCTCGCCCGCGCTCTCATAATAGGTGAGGGCGGCAGGCAGGGCCATCGCGGAAGGCGTGGCCGCCGGGTCGGGCCGCAGCCGCAGATCGGTGCGGAAGACGTAGCCGTCCGCGTCGCGGGCCTCCATAAGAGTGCAAAGATCACGGGCGAGCCGCGTAAACGTAGCACCGAGCCCTTCGGCGTGGCGTGGCTGCGCGGCGGGGTCGTACAGCAGGACGAGGTCGATATCGCTGGAATAGTTCAGCTCGCGCGCGCCCAGCTTGCCCATGCCGAGCACGGTGAAGCCGCTCTGCGCGGCGGCGAGCCGGCCGCGTGCCAGGTGCAGCGAGCCGCGCGCCGCCGCCGCATGCAGCAGGTGGCGCAGGCTGGCCTGCAGCGCCGCCTCCGCCAGGTCGCTGAGCGCGCCGGTGACCTGTTCCAGCGGCCAGGTCCCGCCGATGTCGGCGATGGCGGTGGCGAGCGCGATCTGCCGTTTGGCCCGGCGCAGCAGGGCGGCGAGTTGGGCCCGCTCGGTCGTGGGTTTGGCCGCCGCGACCTCGCGCAGGGCCGCTTTCACCACCGCCTCGGGGCCGCGCTGCACCAGGCGCGCGATGGTTGCGGACTCGCGGAGGGCGAGATCGGTCAGGAACGGGCTGTTGCCGCCGAGCGCCTGCAGCATGGCTCGCACGCCGGGTCGCTCCAGCAGGGCGGCTTCCGCGGGGCCTTGCTCGGCAAAGCGCTCGATCAGCC
Organism: Acetobacteraceae bacterium; assembly: GCA_965198565.1. Taxonomy (GTDB): domain Bacteria; phylum Pseudomonadota; class Alphaproteobacteria; order Acetobacterales; family Acetobacteraceae; genus LMUY01. The sequence goes on from OZ240665.1 coordinate 1,723,705, forward strand.
TCTCCGCCGCACCCGGATCGAACGGCTGGGGCCAGGGCTGGCTGGTGGCGGGAAGCGCGTCCATGGCCCAGCCTCCGCGAGCCTGGGGGCCCTGGTCAACCATCCACCGCGTGAACAAGCCCTCTCCCTCTGGGATAGGGTGGGGTGAGGGGGCCGGTGCAGCAATCGACTGTCCAGAGCGGCGGGGCGAGCCCTCACCCCGGCCCTCTCCCAGGGGGAGAGGGAGAAGGAGGGGCAGGGGGTGTTGTGGCGGGGGCGGCCCAGCGCCCGCGCCGCCCCGTGCGTCGGCTCGCCCACGCCGGCAGCAAGCTCCTCCTGGGGTTGGTCGGCTTCGCGCTCGGGCTCGTCCTGATCTGCCTCATCGGCGCCACCGCGCTGTTCTGGCGGCTGAACCAAGGCCCGCTCGACGTCAGCGGGATCGCCCACCGCCTGGAGGCCAAGCTCGCGCCGCACATCGTCAGCGGCCGCATCGTGTTGGCCATGCAGAAGATCGACGGCGTGCACCTGCTGCGCCTCGAGGTCGCCGATGTCGCTCGCCTGGCCGAGAGCGGGCGCACGCCGGAGTCGGTGCAATCCGCCACCCTGGTGGCGCCCCTGCGCCGCCTGCTGCGGCTGGATTTCGTGCCGACCGAGATCACCGCCAACGGCGCGCGCCTCGAAATCACCCGCTCGGCGAACAGCGGCGGCGGCAATGTCAGCCTGCGCGACGTGGAAGCGCTGCAGCGCGTCCGCATCACCGACCTGCAAGTGACGGTCGACGACGCCGCCCTGCACACGACCTGGCGGCTGACCGGCGCGGCCGTCGATCTGGCGCGGCAAGGCGACGCCGTGGCCGGCCAGGCGGACGCCACCCTCGCCGTGGGCGACGTCTCGACCCAGTTGCACGTCACCGGGCAGGTGAGTGACCACGGCGCGCATGCCGAGGCGACCAGCACGGCCGTATCCCCCGCCGACCTGGCCAAGGCGGTGCCCGCGCTGGCGGCGCTGGCGGCGTTCGACGCTCCGGTCAGCGTCAAAGCGTCCGGCGATTTCGGCCCGGCGCTGCAGATACGCCACGCCAGCCTGCACGCCGAGGCGGGCGCCGGCACCGTGCTGCTGCCAGCCAAGGGCGGCACCCCGAGCCCCGGCCATTTCGCCGCCATCACGCTCGACGCCGATGGCAGCCCCAGTGCGATCACCCTGCAGGCGCTGCACATCGTGCTGGCGCCGCCCTCGGGCAATCCGCCCTCCAACGTGGTGATCGCCGGCACCGCCAAACTCCGCGACGGGCGGGTGCGGGCGCAGACCACCATGGACCTCGACCATGCGATGCTGGCCGATCTGGGCGCGCTTTGGCCCGAGCGGGTGGGCGGCGGCGCACGCCGCTGGCTGGTGGAGAACGTCACCACCGGCACCGTCCATGACGGCCACTTCGGCTTCGGCCTGAGCGGCACGCTGTCCGGCGCCGACCTCGCGCTCACCAGCGCCACGGGGTCGATGCAGGCGGAGGACGTCACCACCTGGTGGCTGCGCCCGGTCCCGCCGCTCGAGCACGCCCATGCCGTGCTGAGCTTCCTCGACCCGGACACCATGCTGATCACCGAGACCGGGGCGCGGACCGGGAACTTGGTGGTGAAAACCGGCACGATGCGCATCACCGGGCTCTCGGTGCACGACCAGGTGTCGGTGCTGAACGCCGACCTCGCCGGGCCGCTGGCGGAGGTGCTCACCTTGCTGGCCAATCCGCGCCTGAACCTGCTGAGCAAGCGCCCGATCCCCGCCAGCAACCCGTCCGGCACCGCGCTCGCCCACTTGACGGTGAACCTGCCGCTGGACGCCAAGGTCACCGTCGACCAGATCGGCATCCACGCCACCAGCAAGCTGTCGGATGTCCACTTGGGCGGGATCGTGGCCGGGCGGGACCTGGATCGCGGCCAGATCGCCCTCGACGTGAGCAATGACGGGCTCAAGGCGAGCGGCCCGGCGCTGCTCGACCAATTGCCTGCCAAGCTTAGCCTCGAGATGGACTTCCGCGATGGGCCGCCCAGCCAGGTATTGGAGCACGCAACGGCGGCCATCTCGGTCACGCCCCAGGCGGCGCGGGCGGCGGGCTTGGGCGTGATCGGCCTGCAATCGGGCGCGCTCGCCACGACCGTGGACTATGCCCAGCGGCGCGACTCCACCGCCGTGCTCTCGGTGGCCGCGGACCTGACCAATGCCGCCATCGACACGCCGATCGGCTGGTCCAAGCCCGCCGGCGCCGCGGGGCAGGCGGCGGGGCAGGCGCTGCTGGACCACGGCAATCTCGTGGGCTTGCAGGCGGTGAAAGCCAGCGCCCCCGGGCTGGACGTTTCGGCCAGCGGGGAGATGGCCAACGGGCGCGTCACCGTGGTTCACATCCAGACCGGGCAGGTCGGCCGCAGCAGCGCGACCGGCACCATCGGCCTGCCGCAGCATGACGGCGATGCCTACCGGATTACCCTGGCCGGAACCCGGCTGGACCTGGAGGGTCAGCTCTCGAGCAAGGGCGCCGCGAAGGATTCCAGCCCGTCCAAGGGCGGCGTGCCCTATATCGTCGACGTGCGGTTCGATCAGGTCCTGTTCGGCCGCGGCGAGTCGATCGGGCCGCTGAGCCTGCAGGCCACCGGCACCGGCCAGCGGCTGACCTCGGCCCATCTCACCTCGCGCGGCCCCGAACAGGTGCGGGCGGACCTGGTGCCCGCGGCCGGCGAGCGGCGGCTGCATGCGGTGGCGGCCAACTTGGGTTTGCTGCTGCGCCAGACCGATGTGGCGCGCGAGCTCTACGGCGGCAGCATGACCTTATCCGGGGTGTTCGACGACAAGCAGCCCGGCAGTCCGTTCTCCGGGACCATGGAGCTGACCAATTTCAGCGTTCGCGGCGCCCCGGTGACGGCCAAGGTGCTGCAGGCGCTGACCATCTACGGCCTGGCGGAGGCGCTGCGCGGCCCCGGTCTGGTGTTCGACCGCCTGGTGGCCCCATTCCAACTCGACGGCTCGGTGCTGCATTTGAGCGATGCGCGTGCCCATAGCGCCTCCCTGGGCGTGACGGCGACTGGCAGCCTGGATTTCGGCCGCAACGTGCTGGATCTGAGCGGCACCATCGTGCCGGCCTACGCGGTCAACTCGTTGCTTGGCCGGGTGCCGTATGTGGGCAAGCTGTTCAGCCCGGAGAAGGGCAGCGGCATGTTTGCCGCGAATTACGGGCTGAAGGGCGCGATCGACGATCCTTCGGTGAGCATCAACCCGCTCTCCGCCCTAACCCCCGGCTTCACCCGCAACCTGTTCGACGTGTTCCGCTAGAGTTCGGTCGGATGATGCGCGAGCCGCCCGGTCACACCACCAGCCACACCAAGAACGCCGCCGTGCAAACCGCCGTCGCCACGATGATGGCCAGCCCCAGCCGCCGATAGGCAGCAAGCCGCCCCGGTTCGCCAGCGGGGCCACCGGCACCGGTCACTCTCCGGAGAGCGTGGATCGGCGACTCCACCAGCAACAACCCTTCCTGATCCCAGCCGGAGATATATGGCGGTATCACACCGGCCTCTACAGGAAATTCACGCTGCCCCGTTACTTCACGCTGGAGAAGTGCGTCGGCAACAACAACTCGTTGCTGAGCGACGCCACGATCGGCGCCTCCGCCTCGGTCTGTGCCTTCTTCTCGATCCATTCCGGATCGGCCACGAAGGCAGCCCACTTCTGTTCGCGCTCGGCCAAGCTCTCCCACGCGAGCAAATAGGTCAGCGTGTGGTTCGACGCACCGACCAGCGTGGTCCAGAAGCCCGCCTGCCGAATGCCGTGCCGCTGCCAGATGCCGAGCGTGATGGTCTCGAACCGGTGCAACAGCGCCGGCAGGCGGTTGGGCAGGCAATGATACACGCGTAGTTCGTAGATCATCCGGGCATCTCCTCAGTGTTCGCCACCATGCGCGAGCCGCCTTGCCGCTGCAACCGCGCGAGCCGACGCCACGTTGTGTGGGTATGGACAGCTCCGTCGCAGCCCGCCCCGCCCCGCCGATCCGGCGCCGCCGCCATATCTGGGCCTGGGTGGTGGGCGTGTTCGGCATTGCCATCATCGCGGTGATCGCGCTGTGGAACTGGGACTGGTTCCTGCCCCTGGTGGAAGCCCAGGCCAGCACCGCCATCGGCCGCAAAGTCACCGCGCAGCATCTGCACGTGGCCCTGGGCCGGACCACCACCGTCTCGCTCGACGGCGTGCAGGTGGACGGCGTGCCCGAGTTGGCCGGCGGCAAGCCGTTCGCCAATATCGACAAGCTCTCGGTGGCGCTCGACGTGATGGCCTACGTGCGTTCCCGCCAGATCGTGATCCCGCAGATCACGGTCGACCACCCGGTGGTCGAGGCGGACCAGGACCTGCAGGGCCACTCGAACTGGCCGACCGGCAACACCTCCAGCAGCGACAAGCCCACCAGCAATGCCTCGGCCGCGCCGCAGATCGGCAATCTGGTGATCAACAACGGCCAGGCCCATGTCGCACTCGCAAAGCTGAAGGCGGATGTGAACCTGGACGTGGCAACCCAGTCCGGCACCGCTGCCAGCTCGGCCGACGCCGGCACGTCCGGCAGCGCGGGCGAGATCGTGGCCGACGCCCGCGGCACCTACGCCGCCCAGCCGATCACCGGGCATTTCGTCGGCGGCGCCTTGCTCTCGTTGCGGGACAGCGGCCACCCCTATCCGATCGACCTGCACCTGGCCAACGGCCAGACCAAGGTCGCGCTGACCGGGACGGTGCAGAACCCGCTGAACTTCGCCGGCGCCGACCTCACGCTGAACTTCACCGGCCCCGACATGGCGCAATTGACGCCGCTGACGGGCGTGCCGATCCCGCAGACGCCGCCGTTTTCGGTGACGGGCAAGCTCGACTACGCCGACCGCAAGGTGCGCTTCAACGATTTCCACGGTCGGCTGGGCGACAGCGACCTCAATGGCACCATCGCGGTCGACCCGACCCGGGCGCGGCCGTTCGTGGACGCGACGCTGTACTCCCATCGCGTCAACCTGGCTGATTTGGGCGGCTTCATCGGCACCACGCCGGGCCAGAAGAACGACGCCAGCGAGACGCCGGCGCAGCGCGAGGCCTTGGCGCGCAAGGAGGCCAGCAGCGACAAAGTCCTGCCGCAGACGCCGATCAACCTCCCCAAGCTCAGCTTCGCCGACGTCAGCCTGCATTATAAGGGAGAGCACATCGAGGGCCGGTCGGTGCCGCTCGACAACATCGTGGCCAATCTCGACATAAACGACGGCCGCATAAAGTTGCAGCCGCTGAGCTTCGCAGTCGGCGGGGGCGATATCGCGCTGCACGCCGACCTCGCCCCCGCGAACACGCACGACGTCAAGGCGCAAGCACGGATCGATCTCGAGCATGTCAGCCTCGCACGGCTGCTGGCTGCCACTCACTTGGTGGAGGGCGCCGGAACGTTGACGGGCAATGCGGAAATCGACTCCGAGGGCGACTCTTTGGCCAGCCTGCTCGGCCATGGCAATGGCGGTCTGGCGATGGGCATGTCCGGCGGCAACCTCAGCGCGCTGCTGGTGGACATCGCCGGCTTGGAGGTCGGCAACGCGATCCTCTCGGCCGTGGGCGTGCCGCAGCGCGCCAACTTGCAATGCTTCGTCGCCGAATACACCCTGACGCACGGCTTGATGCAGACGAAAACCCTGCTCGTCGACACCAGCGAAGCCGATATCCACGGCACCGGCGACATCAACCTTGCCAACGAGACGATCGACTACAGGCTGGTGACCAAGTCCAAGCATTTCTCCATCGGCACGTTGTCTACGCCGATCGACATCACCGGCACGCTGAAGAGCCCGTCGATCAAGCCGGAACTCGGCCCGCTGGCGCTGAAGGGCGGCGCTGCGATCGGGTTGGGCGTGTTGTTCCCGCCGGCTGCGCTTCTGCCCACGATCCAGTTCGGCACCGGCAACACCGGTGCTTGCCAGGCGGCCGAAGCGCCGGTGGCGAAGGGCGAGACGGCAACCCAGGTCGTGGCGCCCCGCCCCGTGGTGCGCCACCCGGTCGTGGAGAAGCGTCGCTAACACCTGGCGTAGTGACGACGATCGGCGGCGGTCAGTCCGCATCCTCACGCGAGGGCGCGAGCAACCCTTCCGCCGCGGCCATGTAGTCGCGGGTGATCGGCGCCGCCACCAGTGTGTGCGCCAGTTGCAATTGCCACACCATCAGCCCGCCGCGGCGGAAGCCGATTTCGCTGCCAGCGAAGTACATCTCGAACATCCGGCACAGCCGCTCGTCATACAGGTCGGCCGTCTTGGTGCGGTTGACCGCGAAACGGCGGCGCCAGTGCCGCAGCGTCTCGGCATAGTGCATGCGCAGGATTTCGACGTCGGTCGCCACCAGTCCGCTGCGCTCGGAGGCGGCGAACACCTCGGACAGCGCAGGCGTGTAGCCGCCCGGAAAGATGTAGCGCGCGATCCAGGGATTGGTGTGGCCCGGCCCGTCGCTGCGGCCGATGGCGTGGAGCAGCGCCACCCCCTCCGGCGCCAGCAAGCCGTGCACGCGCTCGAAGAACGCCCGGTAATGGTTCACTCCGACATGTTCGAACATCCCGACGGAGACGATCCGGTCGAACGGACCCGGCACCGCCGGGTCGCGGTAGTCCAGCAGCTCGAACTGGACCCGGTCCTCCAGCCCGGCCTGGGCGGCGCGGATGCGGGCGCGGGTCAGTTGCTCGGTGCTGAGCGTGACGCCGAACACCCGCGCGCCATAGTCGCGGGCCAGGGTGAGCGCCATGCCGCCCCAGCCGCAGCCGATGTCCAGCACGCGCAGGTTGGGGCGGTCGAGTAGCAGCTTGGCGGCTATGTGGCGCTTCTTGGCGGCTTGCGCCTCCTCCAGCGTTTCGCGGCCGGTGCGGAAATAGGCGCAGGAATATTGCCAATCGGCATCCAGGAACAACCCGTAGAGCCGGTCGCCGATGTCGTAATGGTGCGCCACATTGCGGCGGGAGCGTGCCGCGGGGTTCCACTGCGCCAGCGGCTTGGCGACGCGCCGGAGCTTGCCGAACAGGTCCAGCCCTGGATGCGGACCGCCGCGATCCTGGTTCTCCATCAGCACGTCGAGCACATCGTAGATGGTTCCCCCGAGCGGAACCAACTCGCCGTCCATGTAGGCCTCGCCCAACGTCAACGCCGGGTCGGTAATGAGGCGGCGGATGGCCCTTGCGGTACGGAACTCCAACCCGGCGGCGGGCACGGCGTCTGCGCCGCCATAGCTGACGAACCGTCCACTGGGATAGCGCACCGACAAGCGGCCGCGCAAAATGAACCGTTTGAGTATGCCGTCGAGCAACGTTTCCATCCCACTCCCCCCAAATCGGGGAGTGAGCATGACCAATCGTTAAGACCTCGTCAAAATCCTATGAGAGGTTTCTTGACAAACAAGCGTGACATCAAAAGCTGACGGTTACTCCGGCAGCGTGCCGGGCTCCACGCCGGGGTCGAACAGGGCGGCGATCTCCTGGTCGGCGGCGGCTTCCTCGTCGTCCGCGGTCTGGCCGATGCGCTCGCCGCGGGCTTGCTTGTCGGCCTCCTCCGGGCTGCGGGCGACGTTGACCGTGACTGGCAGCGACACTTCGGGGTGCAGCACGACCCGCACCTTGGACAGGCCCAGCGACTTGATCGGCTGTTCCAGCACGACCTGCTGGCGGCCGATGGTGAGCCCCGCCTCGATGCAGCCATCGGCCACGTCCCGCGCGGAGACCGACCCGTAGAGGTTCCCCGCGTCACTGGCCTGGCGGATGATGACGACGCTGAGTTCGCCGATCCGCTCGGCGAGGCGCTCGGCCTCTTCGCGGCGGCGCAGGTTCTGCGCTTCGAGCTGCACGCGCTGGGTCTCGAACTGCTCGCGGTTGGCCTTGCTGGCGCGCTGGGCCATTTTCTGCGGCAGCAGGTAGTTGCGGGCATAGCCGGGCTTCACGCGCACGATGTCGCCCATTTGGCCGAGCTTTTCGACGCGCTGCATCAGGATGAGTTCGACGGCGGCCATGGCAGTCGCCTCCTCAGGAGAGAATGTAGGGGAGCAGGGCGAGGAAGCGCGCCCGCTTGATGGCTTGGGCCAGTTCGCGCTGCTTCTTGGCGGAGACGGCGGTGATCCGGCTGGGCACGATCTTGCCGCGCTCGCTGAGGAAGCGGGACAGCAGCCGCACGTCCTTGTAGTCGATCACGGGGGCGTTGGGGCCGGAGAACGGGCAGGACTTGCGGCGGCGGTAGAACGGCCGGCGGGCGCCGACGGCGGAGCGCCGGGCGGCTGGATTGACGTCGCTGTCGAGGGTGGCGTCGGACATGGCTTATTCCTCCACCAGGTTGAAGCCGCCGTCGCGGCTGAATTCGTCGCGGGCACGGAACTCCTCGCGGTCGTCAAAGCCGCGCTTGCGCCCGCTCTCGAACCGCCCGGACGGCTTGGGGCCGCGGAAGGTGCGCTCGCGGTCGTCGGACTTGCGCGACAGGATGGAAGAGGGTTCCTCGGTGATTTCGTCGACGCGGATGGTCATGAACCGCAGCACGTCCTCGTTGAGGCCCAGCTGGCGCTCCATTTCGTTGATGGAGGCGGGCGGGGCGTCGATCCCCAGCAGCATGTAGTGGCCCTTGCGGTTCTTCTTGATGCGGTAGGCGAGGGAGCGCAGGCCCCAATACTCGCGCTTCTGGATCGCGCCGCCATCGATTTCGAGCTGGGTTGCCACCGCGTCGGCGACGGCCTCGACTTGTTGCTGCGTGACGTCGTTGCGCGCGATCAGCACGCATTCATAGAGTGGCATGTGTGGTCCCTATGGCTGGATCGGCCCGGCATGGGCATAGCCGGGGGCAGCCAAGCCCCCAGCAGGGAAGGCGCGGCTTGGATCACGGCGGGGCGGGGTTGTCAAGCGGGTTTGCGCTCGAGGCCAGGGCAATCGCATTTGGCCGAGCCGCGAGATCTGCGATGATGAGCGCGCCGCCGATCACGCCCCGGCAACGCCGAGCGGCTGCTGCGCTTGGGCGATCATCGGTGGTAGAGCCAGCGCGCTGTGGCTCGCTTAACAAAGTTGAGGTGTCCATTGTGTTGAAAGCTGTGCTCAAGCATCCAGTGCTGGCCGACGTCGCCATTGGCCTGTTTGCGGGGCTAGCGGCAACGCAACTGACAAACGTCGCACAAAGGCCATTAAAGTGGCTGACCCCTGATCGTGTTGCGTTTCGGGAAAGGCTTGCCCGCCCCGGCGCATCATCGTCCCTCGTTGCGGCCGAGAAAGTCACCCAACAAGTGGGTGTCTCGCCAAGCCGGCGGCAGATGGAGTTTCTGGGGACGGCAATTCACTTCGGAACCGGCATAGCGTGGGGGCCGGTTTACGGCCTGCTACGCCGCTATGTCGGCTTGCGGCCGGTTGGCGCCGCTCTGACGAGCGGAGCCGCCATGTCCCTGATCCTGGATGAGGGCTTGGTGCCTGTCCTTGGCCTGAGCGCTCCCAATCGGCGCTACCCGGCGTTCACCCGTGTGCGAGGGCTGCTTGCTCACCTCGTTTATGGAGCGGCCGTGGGGTTGGCGGATGAAGGGCTCGGTCGTTTGGTGAAGCGGCCCACACGGTCGCGTACTGCGTGATCAACGGCTCGCCTCCGGACAGGTGGATGGACCCGCGGAGCCCGCCATTGCGTGACGCAGGCTGCCTGTGCAAGGGGCACCTCCCATGCAGCGGTCGAGGCCGGTCGCGGCTTGCGTTCGCCCCATGCACTTCGTAAGTCGACCTGGCTCAGGGAGACGCTGCAATGCCGTCACGGTCGACGTTCTGCCTGCTTGTCGTCGCAGTGGGTCTCAGCATCGGGGGGCTCAGCACCGGCGCACGGGCGGCGGACCCGGCGCCGATCCGGATCACCGTGATCGCCGACCTCAATGACGACATCTACGATGCCAGAGCCGGCCGCGGCGGTGTGGACGCGACCCGCATGGCCGTCGCCGATTTCGGCGGTTCGGTGCTCGGCCGGCCGGTGGTGGTCGATGCGCTGAACGACCACAACAAGGCAGCCGAGGCGCCCGGTTTGGCGACCCAGGCCTATGATGCTGGCGCCGACCTGTTGATGGACCTGCAGAACGCCCCCATCGCGGTGGCTGTCAGCAAGGTCGCGACGCAACGCCATAAGCTCGCGATCAGCACCAACTCGGCCAGCCCCGCGCTCAACCGTGGCGCATGCAGCCGCTACTTCTACCACTATTCCTACGATTCCATCGCGATCGAGTCGGCAACGGCGAATTATCTCGCGGCACAGCCGAACGGCAAACGCTGGGTCATGGTGGCTGCGGATGCCGGGTTCGGCCGCGGTGCCGTTGCAACCTTCACCCCTCTCATCGCGGCGCATGGCGGGGAGGTGCTGAAAACCTTCATCGTGCCGCTGGAAACGACGGATTTTTCGGCCGTGCTGGAAGAGGTAAGCGGCCTCCATCCGGACGTGGTCGCCATGTTCAGCGCCGGCGCCCAGGCGGACGATGCCGTGTCCGCCGCCACGAAGGCCGGGCTGAACGCGCAGGTCACGACCGCCGTGCTGTTCTTGTCGGACGTGGACCGGATCAAGGATGGCTACGCGGGCGTGGTGGCCGCAGTCCCTTGGTATTGGGGGTTGGACGCGGCGTCCCGCGCCTGGGCCGACCGCTTCGCCGCCAGCCACGCCGGGCTGCGCCCGACGGCCCCGCAGGCTGCCGACTACTCCGCCACCACGCAGTGGCTGACCGCCGTGCGCGAGGCCGGCACCACGGACGCCGATGCCGTGATCCGCACGCTCGATGGCCGCAAATTCAACGACATGTTCGCCCATGATGGGGAGTTCCGCGCCAGCGACCATGCCGTCGTGCACGACCTTTATATCGTCAAGGTCAAGCCATCGGCTCAGGTGACGGAGCCCCATGCGTGGTTCGACGTGCTGGCCACCGTTCCGGCAACGGCGGCGTTCCCAGCCAACAGCGACTGCAAGATGCCGCAATGACCGTGATCGGCGCCCGTAGACCCACACCCTTGCAGGACTCGCTGGCGGCTCTGCAGGTCCAGCGAGAGCGTTTTCCCACCTGACTGATATCAGGCAACAGTCATGCAGGTACGTTGATGGCGCTCATCAGCGATGGCGTTGATTAGAGCTGGCGCTTATCAGCTCGAAATGCGCCGACTGAGGGTGCTGCCGCTTTCGCTCCCTTTTTTGGGCCATTATTTGGCGAGCGCGGCGCGGACGGCCGGGCCCAAGCGCCGCAGCCGCTCGACTGGCTCGTTGGCAAACACGAAGCGGATATAATCCGCCCCATGCGCCTCGCCCCAGCCAGCCATCCCCAACGCGCAAACGTTCTGCGCCAGCAGGCGCTTGGACATCGCCTCACCATCCAGCCCGAAATCCGAGACGCGCAGCAGCGTCGACCAGCCGCCGGCGGGCATGCCGAAGGGCAGGCCATCCAAGGCTTCGGCCACCGCGTCGCGCCTTCGCTCCAACTCGGCCAAATAGGCTGGCATCGTGCCCGCCGAGCGCTCCAGCGCCACGGCGGCCGCGTCCTGGGCGATGCCGACAGGCACGACAACGTTGGCCAGCGAGACGGCGAGCAGGTCGGGCACCAGCCAGTCCGGCGCCACGGTCCAGCCGACCCGCCAGCCGATCATGCGCAGCTCCTTGGAAGCGGCCCCCACCGTGACGGTGCGCTCAGCCATGCCCGGCAGGCCCGCCGGATGGATCACCCGGCGCCCGTTGAACAGCAGGCGCTCCATTGCGGTATCCAGGATGAGCAGCAGATCGTTCGCCGTGCAGAGTTCGCCCACCAAGGCCCAGTCTTCGGCGTCCAGCACGCCGCCGCTGGGCATAGACGGCGACATCAGCAGCATGGACCGGGTGCGTGGCCCGACCGCGGCGCGGAGCGCGTCGCGGTCCAGCCGCCAGGGTGCCCCCGGCGTGAAGATGAACGGGACTTGCCGCGGCACGCCGCCCGCCAGGCGCACGCGGTTCAGCAGGCCGGCATAGGTCGGGTCGGTTACGACAACCTCGTCGCCGACCTCGGTGGTGGCGAGCAGCGCGTTCAGCAAGCCGGAAAGCCCGCCCGCGACGATGATGCAGTTTTCGGTGGTGTAGTTGACGCCGGACAGGCTGGAGACGTGCGCCGCGGCGACCCGGCGCAAATGCTCCTGGCCGACCAACGGGAGATAGCTGTTGGCCGGGTCCTCGGCCGCGGCCTCCCGCGTTCGAGCGATGGCGTGCGGGTCAGGCGCGATGTCGGTATCCAGGTTCTCGAGCCGCAGTAAATCTCGGCCGGACGCGTCGCCGATGGAGCCCATGCGGTCCACGCCAATGGCAGCGATGTGCTGCATCCGTGCAGGGCGAGGTCCAACCATCGAGACTTCCTTCACATTATCGATTATCTATGACTTCATGTTGGAGCGATCGCAAGAAGTGCTGGACGATGACAGGTCGCTGACGGCCCAGATTGCGCGCGACCTCGCCGCCAAGATCATCTCCGGCGCCCTGCAGCCCGGTAATCGCCTGTTGCAGGACCATGTGGCGCAGACTTATCGCGTCAGCCATGTCCCGGTGCGGGAGGCGTTCCAGCGGCTCGAGGCCCAAGGCCTCGTCGTCATTGAGCCGCGCCGCGGTGTCCGCGTGGCCCGGCTGGACCCGAGTGATGTGCTGGAAGTTGCGGAGATGCGCGCCGCGCTCGAGATGCTGGCGCTTCGGCATGCCATGCCCCGCATGGGCCCCGAGCACCTGGCCCGCGCCAAAGCCGCCATCGCGGACAGTTGCGGGCAGGCTGAGCCGGACGGGCTGGAAGCGGCGGACCGCAGGTTTCACGAGGCAATCACCGCAGCTTGCGCGATGCCTCGGCTGCTCGCGGCCATCGGCAGCCTGCATCGGGCCAGTGCTCGGCACCGGTTCGCCACATTGGAGGGTCTCGGCTGGCAGGCTCAGTCAGACGCCGAGCACGCGGCGATCCTCGAGGCGGTCGAAACCGGCCGGACCGGGGCAGCCTGCAAACTCCTAAAGGCCCATGTCCTTGATGCGGGCCGTGCACTAGCAGCCGCGCTCAGAGCGAAGCTTTGAGAGAACGAAGTCAGGCTCTTGGAGCCGGGCAGCCTTTGGCAAGGCGACACGTTACCTTCTGCACCACGGCGGACTGTCAACCATGCGGCACATCCAACTCCACCCGCTGGGCGGCGCGGCGGGCGACATGTTCGTGGCCTGCCTGCTCGACGCGTTCCCGGAACACCAGGACGCGGCCCTCGCCATGGCAGCGCAACTCGCCGGCGTCCCCTGCCGCTTGGTGCCGCATCACGACGACACGCTCACCGGCAGCCGCTTCCTGGTGACGGCCGAGCCGGCGCCGCAACACGCCCACGCCCATTGGGCGGCCATCCGGCGCCGCATCGCCAACTCGCCCTTGCCGGCCGCGGTGCAGGAGCATGCCATCGGCATCTTCACCGCCCTCGCCGAGGCCGAAGGCCGCGTGCACGGCCGCCCGCCCGACGCGGTGGTGTTCCACGAGGTGGGCGCGGCCGACTCCATCGCCGACATCGTCGCCGCGGCGAGCGTGATTGCGGCCATCGGCCCCGCCACCTGGAGCGTGACCACCCTGCCGCTCGGCGGCGGCACCGTGCAGACCGCCCATGGCGTCATGCCTGTCCCCACCCCGGCCACGGCTTTGCTGCTGGAGGGGTTTGCCATGGCCGATGACGGAGTCGGCGGCGAACGGGTGACGCCCACGGGAGCGGCGATCCTGCGCTATCTCGCCGCAGGCCGCCCCGCCAGCCCAGCCGGCACTCTTCGGCGCAGCGGCACCGGCTTCGGCACGCGAGTTTTGCCGGGTCGGAGCAACTGCCTGCGCGCCTTGGTTTTCGAGCCAAATGGCACGCCCAATCAGGGACATCGGGAGTTGGCCGTCATCAGCTTCGAAGTCGACGACCAGTCCAGCGAGGACCTCGCCATCGCCATCGAGCATCTTCGCCACTTGCCAGGTGTTCACGATATCGTGCAGATGCCGTGCTTCGGCAAGAAATCACGCATGGGTACTCACATCCAAGTGTTAACCATGCCTGCAACGAGTACAAGCGTAATCGAGGCGTGTTTTCGCGAAACCAGCACGATCGGGCTGCGGATCCATCTTGTGGAAGGCCAAGCTCTGCTGCGGCAAACCACGACGGTGACCGTGGGAGACCGCCCGATCTCGGTAAAGCTGGTGGAGCGGCGGACGGACGGCGGCGCGACCATGACCACTGCAAAGGCCGAAGCCGAAGACGTCCGCGGGCTTGAAGGATACGGCATTCGGGCGCGGGTGCGGAGGGAAGCCGAACTCGCCGCTCTTACACAAGTGGGCCAAGCGCCCGGGAGAAACACAGATGACACCGGCTGAACGCCTCCAGGGTATTTTGCTAGGGTTTCCCCGCTTGGCCATCGCGGTCAGCGGCGGGGTCGACAGCATGACGCTGGCGACCGCCGCTCACCGCACGCTCGGCGACCGGGTGACCATGCACCACGCCGTCTCGCCCGCAGTGCCCGGCGACGCCACCGAACGCACCCGTGCGCTGGCCGCCCAGGAAGGCTGGGAACTCGACGTGTTCGACGCCGGCGAGTTCAGCGACCCGGCGTATCGCGCGAACCCGGTCAACCGCTGCTTCTTCTGCAAGACCAACCTCTACGGCGCCGTGGTCGCGCGCACCGACGCGCCGGTCGCCTCCGGTACCAACTTGGACGACCTCGGGGACTTCCGCCCTGGCCTGATCGCCGCCAAGCAGCACAACGTGCGCCATCCGCTGGTCGAGGCGGAGATCGACAAGGCAACGGTGCGCCTGATGGCGGCGGAAATGGGGCTTGGCGCCCTCTCCGAACTGCCATCCTCGCCCTGCCTGTCGAGCCGGGTGGAAACCGGCATCCGCATCGAAGCACCCGTCCTGGCGATGGTGCACGCGGCGGAAACCCTGGTCGCCAAGCGCCTCTCGCCGCAAACCGTGCGCTGCCGGGTTCGCGCCCAGGGCGTCGTGGTCGAGCTGGACCAGGAAACCCTCGCCGGGCTGGCCGAGGACAGCCGGCTCTCGCTGCAGCGCGAGTTGGAGCACATGGTCCGGGAGGCCGGACTGACCCGGCCCATCGCGTTCGCGGCCTATCGCACCGGCAGCGCGTTTCTGCGGGCAGCCCAATGAGCGCGCCCGCGAGTGCCCGCCCAATTCCGATGACCTTGCCCACCGAGTTCGTGCTGGATGAAGAGCGCACTGGGCGGCTCGGGTTCGGGGAGGCGGTGTTCTGCGCTGGCAAGTCCGCCCGGCAGATCGCCGCCATCATCGAGCACGCCACCGTTCCGATGCTGCTGACCCGGCTCGACCCGGAGAAGTTTGCCGCCTTGCCGGAGTCGCAGCGCGCGGCGCTCGATTACGACCCGGTGTCCAATACCGCCTATTCCGGCGCGCCACTGCCGAGCGAGGGCCCAGCCCATATCGCCATCGTGACCGCCGGAACCTCCGACGTGCCCGTGGCGGTCGAGGCGATGCGCACCCTGGCCTTCCAGGGGCAAGAGGCGCACCTGTTGGCGGATGTCGGCGTGGCGGGTTTGTGGCGCCTGCTGCGCCGGGTGGACGAACTGCGCTCCGCCCGGGTGGTGATCGTGGCCGCCGGCATGGACGCGGCCTTGCCCAGCGTGGTCGGCGGCTTGGTCGGCGGGGTCGTGATTGCGGTTCCCACATCGGTCGGCTACGGCGTGGCGGCGGGCGGACAGACGGCGCTCAACGCCATATTGGCGAGTTGCGCTCCCGGCATTGTGACGGTCAATATCGACAACGGCTATGGCGCGGCGATCGCGGCCCTCCGTGTCTTGCGTGCGATAGGGCCGCAATAAAACCGGCCGTTCGGTCGAGCCGTGCTCTGGGCTTAGGACGTCCCTAACGGGGAGCGATCGAGTTCCGATAGGAAAGCCGCCGGGTCGGTGTAGATCGCGACACAACCGGCCCGGCGCAACTCACCCTCGTCGAAGCCGCCGCAGAGCAATCCGATTGTGCGAAGCCCAGCTTTGCCCGCCGCCTCCGCGTCGTACGGTGTATCGCCAACCACCCACGCCGACTCGGCCGGCACGTCCTGCAAGCGGTCCATGGCTGCTTGGAAGATGTCGGGATACGGCTTGCTGCGCTCGGCGTCGTCCGACGAGGTTTGCTCCTGGATCAAGTCCTCGATACCGGCGACGCGCTTGTAGTGGCTCAGCTCGTCACCCTTCGCCGACGAGGCCAGCGCGATCCGAAAGCCACGCCCGAGCAGGTGTTCGAGCAAGTCGCGCACCTTGGGAAATCCCTTGATCGTGTGCAGATAACGCTGCTGCAAGATCTCCTTGCGGCGCGCCTCCAGCGCCGCGCCGACGCGTTCACACTCGGCGTGATCGAGGAAGACCGGCAGGAGCTGGTCGCCACCTTTGCCAATCTGGCTGCGCACCGCGCTGAATTCGACCGGATGGCCGAACTCCGCGAAAGTGTCCTGCCAAGCATGAGCATGCTGGTCGACGGAGTCGACCAACGTGCCATCCACATCGAAAATCACCGCCTTGGCCATGGCGGCGCTACTCGAGATGCTGCGCGAGAAACTTGTTCATCTCGAACATGGTGGCCTTCTCCTTGCCGAATATCTTCTGCAGCTTGTCGTCAGCCAGGATTTCCCGTCCGTCGTCAGGATTCTGCAGCTTGTGCGCCTTGATGTATTCCCAAACCTTGCTCACGACCTCCCCGCGCGGCATGGAGCCCTCGCCAATCACGGCTGCCAGGGCAGGGGATGGCTTCAGCGGCTGCTGCAAGGCGTTGGGCTTGTGGCCGGCTTTGGGCTTGTCCACATGGGCGCCCTTCGGCGGTGCAGCATCATGTTTCGGAGCTTTGGTCATGCTTATCCCTCGTGTTGTGGCTTGGTATCGGCACCACAAACGCAGCCGAAGTCATTAAGATTGCAACGACCAAGAAATCGGTGTTTGGTCAGGCTTTCAGTTCCGCAAGCTTGCCGAGGGTGAGCCGATCTGGCTGCGACCCCAAATACTTGTCCAGCGCCCGCTCGAAGGCCGGATCATTGGGCTCGGCCTCGGCGAACAGCGTCATGCAGGAGTGGAACTTCATGTCATCGGGCGAGCCGAAAATCTCGTCGAGCGAGCGGTTTTGCACTGCGTTCACCAGGCTGGTCGCCTCGCGCAGGCGCGGGCCAAGGCGATCGTGCTGGAGATACTCCCTCGCTTCTGCGAGCGAGACAATGGCATAGCGTTGCGCCATGGCGCTATGACCTAGCCCAGCGATTTGTGGGAAGATGAACCACATCCAGTGCGTTCGCTTGCGTCCCTGCTGCAACTCCGCCCGAACGGCGGACCACACTGGATATTGTGCTTCCACAAAGCGGTGGAGTG
This sequence comes from Acetobacteraceae bacterium, assembly GCA_965198565.1. Classification (GTDB taxonomy): domain Bacteria; phylum Pseudomonadota; class Alphaproteobacteria; order Acetobacterales; family Acetobacteraceae; genus LMUY01. The sequence goes on from OZ240665.1 coordinate 1,741,075, forward strand.
CTGGCTTATCTTGCATGATTGTCCCCAAGGCGCACATGCGCGGCAGCGTTCAACAAGGAGCTTGCATGGCAGCGACATCCGACCACACCACCGGCAACGACCCGGTGGAGGGCATGGACCCAGGCGGTACCCATTCGACAAAGCCTGGCAACCCTGACAAGACCGGCCCGGCGAAGCCCGCGGCGGTCCGCAAGGATCAGGACGTGGTCAGCGGCGACCAAAACGACCCGGCGTCAGAGCGCGCCCGCTAACGAGCTTCAAAACAGGTCTTCCAGCCGGATCGGCAAGTGCCGGATCCGGCGGCCTGTGGCGTGATACACCGCGTTCGCAATTGCAGCATTCATTCCGACCACTCCGATCTCGCCGATGCCCTTCATCCCGATCGGATTGACGCCTTGGTCCAGCTCCGGAACCATGATCACGTCGATGCGGCCGATATCGGCGTTCACCGGAATCAAATACTCCGAGATATTGTCGTTGGTGTAACGCGCTGTCCGAGGATCGATCTCGGTCTTCTCGTGCAAGGCAGATCCTATGCCCCAGATCATGCCGCCCATGAGCTGGCTATGCGCGGTCCGGGGATTGATGATCCGCCCTGCGGCGAACGCGCCCACCGCCCGCGGCACGCGGATCTCGCGCGTGCCTGCATGCACCCTTACTTCGACGAATTGCGCCCCGAACGCATAGGTGGTGAGATCGGTGCGGGTGGTGCCGCGCGAAATCGCCATCTGCCCCTGGTAGAGCTTGCCCACTGAATCCGGCGGCAAGCCCTTGGGCACGTTTTCCGCATAGGCCTCGAGCGCGCCGCTGCTCACGCGGGCGAGCGCGTCGTGCAGGGTCTCTGCCCGCGCATCCGGGCCTCGCAACTGGCTCGACGCCAGGGTGAGCCTCGCCGGGTCTTGGCCCGCGAAAACGCCCGTGTTGCTGGTGGTGGCGGCAAGGGCGAGGCGCTGGCGGATTTGCTCGCACGCCGCTGCAACCGCGTGGCAGATGCCCGAAGCGTGGCTTGACCCGGCAGCGAGGCCCGCCGGCGGCAGGTCGGTGTCGCCGATCTGGACGGTGATCTGCTCCAGCTTCAATCCCAGCCCATCGGCTGCCGTCTGCGCGATGATGGTGTGCGATCCGGTGCCGATGTCATGCGCCGCGATCTGCACTGCGGCCGCACCATCGGCGCCCAGCACTACGCGGGCGGCTCCGGCGCCGATGTTGGCGGGATAGGCGGCCGCCGCGCAGCCCCAGCCGATCTGCCAATCCCCCTCGTGGTGGCTGCCGACGGGGCCGCGCTGGCTCCAGCCGAACCGCTCCGCTGCGGCGTCGAAGCAGGTCATCAAGGAGCGGCTGGAGTAGGATTGTCCTGTCGCCGGGTCGATTTGGGTGTCATTGCGGCGGCGGAACTCCACCGGGTCGATAGCGAGCTGCTCCGCCAACTCGTCCATCGCGGACTCGAGCGGAAACATATACGGGACATCCGGCGGCGCGCGCATGAAGCCGGGGGTGTTGCGGTCGGTGTGAACCACATTCACGCGGGTCAGGATGTTCGAGCAGGCATACATCCGGGCCGTGGTCTCGGTGCCCGAGACATTGTAGTCCGACGGGCGGGACGTGACTTCCCAGCCTTCGTGACGCAGCGCCACCAGCTTGCCCTCGGCCGAGGCGGCCAACTGAATGTGGTGCTGGGTCTCGGCGCGGTAGGTGCCGATGGTGTAGCACTGGTCGCGGGTGGCGACGAACTTCACCGGCCGGCCCAAGCGGCGCGCGGCAACGGCGATCCAGGCGCTGCGGGACGACGGAATACCCTTGGAGCCAAACGCACCGCCGACATGGCGGGCCACCACGCGGACCTGCTTCGGATCGATACGAAGCTGCTTGGCGACAGCGCCGCGCAAGCCATGGACGAACTGGCTCGGCTCGTACAACGTGAGGCTGCCGTCGTGCCAGATCGCAGTCGTGGTGAACAGCTCGATCGGGTTGTGGTGCTGCGTGGGCGTGCTGTAGCGCTGGTCCAGCCTCGCCGGCGCCGACGCGAACGCAGACACCGCGTCGCCCACTGCGAAGTCCTTGTGCTCGCCTGGCTCGCGCTGCTTGGTCTCCGCGCCCGGGCTGCCGAAGCTCGCCGAGGGCGCCTCTTCGGCGTAGTCCACCCCTACCTTGTAGGCCGCCTCGCGGGCGGCCTCGTAGCTGTCGGCGACCACCACGGCAATGATCTGGCCATCGTGCCAGATATGATTGTCCTGCATGGTGGTGGTTTCACCGCCGGGGCCATGTGGGGCAGGGGGGTCCGCCTGGTCGCCGACATTCTCGTAGGTCAGGATGTCGAGCACGCCGGCCACGGCGCGGGCGCGTGATAGATCGAACGCCTTGATGTGGCCGCGCGCGATCGTGCTGGTGACCAGGAAGGCGTAGGCAGCGCCTAAGGCCGGTTCGTCGGATGCGTATAACGCATGGCCGGTGACTTTGGCCCGCCCTTCGATGCGCGGCACATCGGCGCCAACCAGCCAGGTTGCGTCGTCAGGCATGAGCAGTCTCCAGTGTGGCGGCTTGCATGAGCGCGCGCACCAGCGTGCGGCGGCCCAACTCGGGCTTGAACGCGGTTTCCTCGTGCACGACCGCGGACGCGAAGGCAGCCTCCGCGGCGCGCTGCGCGGCGGCTTCGTCCAGCTTGTGGCCGGCGAGTTCCGCCTCGGCCTCATGCGAGCGCCAGGGTTTGGCCGCCACGCCACCAAGCCCGATGCGCACCGCTCGGACGACACCCCCCGAAATGTCCAGCCCCACGGCGGCCGAGGCGAGCGCGAACGCATAAGACTCCCGGTCGCGAATTTTCAAATACAGCGAGGTTCGCGCCCAGGCGCCCGCGGGAACATGCACGGTGGTGATGATCTCGCCCGCTTGCAGGTTGGTTTCGATGTCGGGGCGGCTGCCGGGCAGGCGATGCAGATCTTCCAACGCAATGGTGCGGCGCGCGACGCTGGTCGACAACTCGACGGTCGCGCCGAGTGCCACCAACACGGTAGCCAGGTCGCCGGGATAATGCGCGATGCAGTGATCACTCACGCCGAGCACGGCCAGATGGCGATTGTTTCCTCCAATGGCCGCGCATCCACTGCTGGGCTCGCGCTTGTTGCAGGCGCGAACGCTGGCGTCGCGAAAGTAGGAGCAGCGCGTGCGTTGCAGGATCGTGCCAGCAATCGTGCCCATGTTGCGGATTTGCGGACTGGCCGCAGACCGGAGCGCCTGCGCGATGGCGGGGTAGTCGCGGAGCACCGCCGGGTCAGTCTCGAGTTCGGACATGCGGGCCAAGCCGCCGATATGCAGCCCATCGGCATCGCTGCGAATGCCAGCGAACTCCTGCCGCAGCGGAGTGATATCGACCAGCGCGTGCGGGTGCATCACTCCGAGCTTCATCAGGTCGAGCAGCACGGTGCCGCCGGCCAGGAAGTGCGCGCTCGGCTTGGCCGCAGTGGAGGCAGCCTGGGCCGCGTCTTGACTGAGGACGTAGTCGAAACTGTCCATGTCAGGCGTGCTCCATCTCGGCCCGCGCTTGTTCCACGGCAGCGACGATCTTGGGATAGGCTGCGCAGCGGCAGAGATTGCCGCTCATGTAGTCGCGGATATCGTCAGCCGTCTCGGCATGCCCTTCTTCCACGCAGGCGATCGCGGACAGGATTTGGCCCGGCGTGCAGTAGCCGCATTGGTATGCGTCGTGATCGAGAAATGCCTGCTGCATCGGGTGCAACGGCTGGCCGTCACCGGCGAGCCCCTCGATCGTGGTGATCTGTGCACCTTGCGCGGCCGCGGCGAGGGTGAAGCAGGCGAGCACGCGCCGGCCATCGAGCAAGACCGTGCACGCTCCGCACTGGCCTTGGTCGCACCCTTTTTTCGACCCGGTTAAGCCCAGCCGTTCTCGCAGCAGGTCGAGCAACGTCGTACGCACGTCGATGGCAAGGTGATGCTCGCTGCCGTTCACATTCAGGGTCACATCGATCATGCACGCTCCATTCGCCGGCGCGGAGTGGGCCGCGCCGGCGTCTTGCTGGACTTGGCTCAGCCGATTTGCTGGGTTTCTGCGCCGCTGTCCGGGCGCGCTGGCCCGAGCACCGGCTCCTGTCCCATCGGGCGGTTCTTGAAGATGCTGAACTTGCCCCGTCCGTCGATCGAAGGACCATGTGTCCAACGGCCTTTTTCCGGGTCCGTTCCGTCGGCGGCGCTGCCGAAGAAGGCGTAGCTGAACTCGCCGGTCTCCTTGCTCTGGTCGAAGCTGTTCGGGATCGGCAGGGTTTCCTTGACGCCGCCCATGTCTTCGATCACCGCCAGCCATTGCTGCTGATGCATTGTGTCGCGCGCGATCATGAAGGAGAGCATCTTGCGCATGCCCTCGTCATTGGTGGCGTTGAACAGCCGCACCGCCAGCACGCGGCCGGTGGATTCGGCCGCGACGTTGCAGTACATGTCGGCGGCCAAGTTGCCGCTGGCATAGATGTGCGACATGTCGAACGGGACGCCATCGGCGTTGGCTGGATAGGCCGCCATACCGGTCGAAAGCACGTGGCGCTGCAGCATGCCTTCCAGCATGTGGCGCGGGTTTTCACCGCCCATCACCGCTGCAACCACGCCGCCAGCGCGCGCCGCCCCGTCCTGCGTGGCCGTCGGCGCGGCTTCCAGGTTCAGCGCAACGGCGGTGGCGAGCATCTCGATATGGCCCAGTTCTTCCGTCGCCGTGTGGAGCAGCATGTCACGGTATTTCGTGCTCGGGCCGCGCGCGCCCCACGCCTGGAAGAAATACTGCATGCAGACGCGGATCTCGCCCTCGATGCCGCCAATCGCCTGCTGCAATTGCCGAGCGAAAATCGGGTCCGGCTTATCGACCTGGACTGGCCATTGCAGCTTCTTGTCGAAATAGTACATCGTTGTACTCCGTTATCATTTGAGAAGAGACTGCCAGCCATTTCATACTCGCAGCGTCGCCCTGCCGGATAGACGCGGAATGGCGCGCAAAGACGCCTTCACGATTGCGCGCTAGGATTGCGGACGGTTCCCGCACGCGGGGGAAACTTGTGGTGAGATGCGTCGCTAGTAGTGTGACATTGTCCAACTCGGGAGTTCTTCACCATGGCGCAGCGACCGATCTGGCGCGGCCATCTTCGTCTGGCGCTGGTTTCCTGTCCGGTCGCGCTCTACAGCGCCAACCATGACCGGGGCTCGCTGCATTTCCACCTGATCAACCCCGCCACCGGCCACCGCGTGAAGATGATCACGCAGGATGCCGACACCGGCGAGACCCTGTCGCGGCGCGACCTGGTCAAGGGCTACGAATACAAGAAGGGCAGCTACCTGCTGATGCAGGAGGAGGATTTCGATAGCGCGCGGGTGGAGAGTTCGAGCACCGTGAAGATCGAGAAGTTCGTCGATGCCAGCGCCATCGACGCGATCTACTACGACTCTAGCTACTACATGGCGCCCGATGGCGACGCCGGGTCGGATGTGTTCGTCGTGCTGCGCGATGCGATCGCCGTCAGCGGCAAGGTCGCGCTGTCGCGGGTGGTGATCGCGCGGCGCGAGCGTGCGGTGGCGATCATGCCGCTCGACCGGGGCCTGGTCGCGCATACGCTGCACGAGGCGCGCGACCTGAACGATTACCAGGACGTGTTCGACGGCGTCCCGGCTGCCAAGCCGGACGCGGAGATGGTGCAACTCGCGAAGCAGCTCATCGGGCGTCAGGCCGGCCAATACGACAGCGGCGACATCGAGGACCGCTACGAGACCCGGCTGCGGGCGCTGATCGAGGCCAAGGTGAAGGGCGGGGGCCTTTCGCTTGACGAGGAGGAGCCAGAGGACCGCGGCAACGTGGTGGACATCATGGCCGCGTTGCGCAAGAGCCTGGGCCAGGTCGAGCCGGAGGAGAAGCCGGCCAAGCGCGCCAAAGCCGCCAAGCCGGCCGCCGCCAAAGCGGCCAAACCCGAGGCGAACCAGCCGGCGCCCAAGCCCGCGCGCCGCCGGGCCTGAGCGCGCGCCTCGCTTACGGAGGCGGTGCGGCCTGAACGGGTGCGGTGCTGGGGGCTGCCGTGCCGGGGATGGCGGATTGCCCCGCCGTCCCCGTCGGCACGGTGCTGGACGGCGCGCTGCCCAGCCCTGTCGCGCCGGTGGAACCCATGCCCGTGCCCGGCCCGCCGCCGAGCGTCGTGCCGACGGACGTGGATCCTGGGGTCGAGCCGGGGATTGGCCCGAGGTCGCCGCCGGCCGAAGTTCCAGCTCCGCCCGCGGTTCCGGCGCCGCCAGCCGAGGCCGCGCCGGCGCTGCCCGCGCCTGGCCGGCCGGCGGGACCGACGTCGCCCGTGCCCGGTGTGACGTTCAGCCCGGGATTGCCGCCGCCGACGCCAGCCGGACCCGACCCGAGCGACGCCCCGCCGCCCAAGCCGCTGCTGCCGGGCACGCCGACGCCGGGCGCGCCACCAACGCCGCCCGCCGCACCGGGACCGCCGCCAGCCGCCATCGCCAAGCCCGAAGCGCCGCAAACGGCAGCGGCTGTTGCGAGGTAGAGAGCGTAGTGGATCGGCCGCATGACCATCCTCCCAACCATTGCGGTTTATGCCGCGGACACCGCCAACGCCCAGCGCCAAAGCGAGTTCAAGCGGCGCTCTCGAGGGCTGCCGTGAAATCGCGCAAAATAGTATCACAGCGGACACTGTTTGCTGGTGGCGTGCCCGCGAATGAGCGCATAACGTCGCTTTAACAATGAGAAACCCGGCGGTTCACCCGGTTTGACGCTAGGAATGGGAGCGAGCCATGCTTGAATCGGCAGCTATTGGGCGAACTGGCCGTGCGGCTGTCTGCAACCGCAATGCCGAAAGTTGCAATGCCAAGAGCTAAGGCGACATCCGCCATGTCGACGCCTGACCTCGAAATCGTCGACGTGCACGCGGGAGAGTCGTTCAAGATTTGGGCGCACGGCTATCCGTTCCGAACGGTGCGCTGGCACTACCACCCGGAATACGAGATCCATCTCGTCACCGCGACCAGCGGCCGGATGTTCGTGGGCGACCATATCGGCGCGTTCGAACCCGGCAACCTGGTGCTGGCCGGTCCCAACCTGCCGCACAATTGGCTGAGCGACGTCGCCCCCGGCAGCAGCGTCGAGGAACGCTGCCTGGTGCTCCAATTCACCGCCGAGTTCGCCGAGCGATGCGCCGGGTCGTTCCCGGAGCTTGGCTTCGTCCCTGGCTTGCTGGCGGAAGCGGCGCGCGGGGTGCAGTTCTCGCCGACGACGGGACTGCTGGCGGAGCCGCTGCTGCGCGCTCTGCTGCCGGCCCGGGGCGCGGCCAGGCTGGGCCTATTCTTCGATCTGCTCGATCTGCTGCGACGCTGCGATGAACGCCGCCTGCTCGCCAGCGTCGGCTACGAGCCGAGCCCGGCCACCTACCTCATGCAGCCGCTCAACCACGTGCTGAACCACATCGCGCGCAACCTGAACTCGGATTTGCGCGAGAGCGAATTGGCGGAGTTGAGCGGGTACAGCGCAAGCGCGTTCTCGCGCGCGTTCCAGCGCCAGACCGGGATGACCTTCGTGCGCTACGTCAACAGCATGCGGATCAATCACGCGTGCGAGCTGCTGATGGGCGGGCGCCGCCGTATCACCGACATCTGCTACGAGGTTGGGTTCAACAATCTGTCGAACTTCAACAGGCAGTTCTTCGCGCTCAAGGGCATGACGCCGCGGGCGTTCCGTAGTCATCACCGCGTGCAGGATCTGCCGAACAGCTTGGCGCCGCGGCGCATCGCCACAGGGCCGGCCCATAACGGCTATGAGTTACCCCGGGTTGGCGGGGGGGCGGACCGTCGTCCGTCGCCGCCGCGCGCGTAAGCCATAACAGGAGAGGACGCTTCCATGCCCAAACACACGACCACGCCGCGGGCCACGCATCGCGGCAAGGCCAAGACGATCGCAGCCGGGCTCGGCTTGGGCCTGATCGCCAGCACCGCCGCGCACGCTGCGCCGCTCGCCAATGCGACGATCGCCTTCCTGATGCCCGACCAGAGCTCGACCCGCTACGAGGAGCACGATCACCCGGGCTTCGTCGCCGAGATGACGCAGCTCTGCCCGAGCTGCAAGGTGCTGTACCAGAACGCGGATGGCGACGTCTCGCGCCAGCAGCAGCAATTCAACTCGGTGATGTCGCAGGGCGCCAAGGCCATCGTGCTGGACCCGGTGGATTCCTCCGCTGCGGCCTCGCTGGTCAAGCAGGCGCAGGCGCAGGGCGTGAAGGTGATCGCCTACGACCGCCCCATCCCATCAACGCCGGCCGACTACTACGTCTCGTTCAACAACGAGGCAATCGGCAAGACCATCGCGTCTTCGCTGGTGCAGCATCTGAAAGCCATGAATGTGGCGGCTGCCGATGTCGGCCTGCTCGAGGTGAACGGCTCGCCGACCGACGCCGCGGCCGGGCTGATCAAGCGCGGCATCCACGAGGGCATTGAGACCGGCGGCTACAAGACGCTGGCCGAGTATGACACGCCCGGCTGGGAGCCGCCCAAGGCGCAGCAATGGGTGAGCGGCCAGATCTCGCGCTTCAACAAGAAGATCGTGGGCGTGGTTGCGGCCAATGACGGCACCGGGGGCGGCGCCATCGCAGCCTTCAAGGCGGCCGGCGTGAACCCGGTGCCACCCGTCACCGGCAACGACGCGACCATCGCCGGGCTGCAATTGATCATTTCGGGCGACCAATACAACACGATCTCCAAGCCGAGCGAGATCGTGGCGGCGGCGGCGGCGAAAGTGGCCGTGGCGCTGCTCTCCGGGGAGACGCCCAAGGCCGATACCGAGCTGTTCAAGACCCCGACCCAGCTCTTCACGCCGACGCTGATCACGGCCAGCAATTTGAAAGCCGAGATCATCGACAAGCAGGTGAACGGCCATCCGATCGAGACCGCGGAAGTGCTCTGCACGGGGCGCTATGCCGCGGGCTGCAAGAAGCTCGGCATTACGCCATAATCGAGTGATCGCGGCGGCCGCCCTGTCAGCCTTCGGGTTGGCAGGGCGGCTGCGTTGCCAGAGACGAAGAAGGGTCGAGCCCATGCCAGCCTCACATGACGGCGCCGCGCACACGGGTGAGATCGTGCTCAGCCTACGCGGGATATCGAAGAGCTTCGGCGCCATCTCCGCGCTGACCGACATCGACCTCGACGTGCATGCCGGCGAGGTGGTGGCGCTGGTCGGCGACAATGGCGCGGGCAAGTCGACCCTGATCAAGGTGCTGGCGGGCGTGCACCAGCCCACCTCCGGCACGATGGAATTCCAAGGCAAGCCGGTGACGCTCGCCGGGCCGAGCGACTCGCTGGCGCTCGGCATCGCCACCGTGTTCCAGGACCTGGCGCTGTGCGAGAACCTGGACGTCGTGGCCAACATCTTCCTCGGCAACGAATTGAAGCCGCTGCAGCTCGACGAAGTGGCGATGGAAATCCGCGCCTGGACCTTGCTGAACGAACTCTCCGCCCGCATCCCCAGCGTGCGCGAGCCGGTGGCGTCGCTGTCGGGCGGGCAGCGCCAGACGGTGGCCATCGCGCGCTCGCTGCTGCTCAATCCCAAGCTGATCCTGCTCGACGAACCAACCGCGGCGCTGGGCGTGGCGCAGACTGCCGAGGTGCTGGACCTGATCGAGCGGGTGCGGGACCGCGGCTTGGGCGTCATCATGATCAGCCACAACATGGAAGACGTGCGCGCGGTGGCGGACCGCATCGTGGTGCTGCGGCTGGGGCGCAACAACGGCGTGTTCTTCCCCGACGCCTCCAACAACGAGCTGGTCAGCGCCATCACCGGTGCCGCCGACAACTCGGTCTCGCGGCGCTCCAAGCGGCGGATGACCAGCGCCTCGGTGGAGGAGGCGCGGCCATGACCAGCAACATCGGCGAGAAACCGCTTCCTGGCGCGCTTCCTGGCCCTCTGCTCGACCGCAGCGACGTGCGGGTGCGGCAGGATGTCGGCTTCGGCGGCGCGGTGCGCGGCCTGATCGACCGCATCCGTTCCGGCGATCTCGGTTCGCTGCCGGTGGTGGTCGGGCTGGTTATCATCTGGACGGTGTTCGAGACCCTCAACCCGATCTTCCTTTCGAGCAGCAACCTGGTAAACCTGCTGTTCGACAGCTCCACGGTGGGCGTGATCGCGCTCGGCATCGTCTGCGTGCTGATGATCGGCGAGATCGACCTCTCGGTGGGGTCGGTCAGCGGCTTCGCGTCCGCCATGGTCGGCGTGCTGTGGGTGAATGCCGGCTTGCCGGTTTGGTTGGCGATCATCGCCGCGGTCGTGGTCGGCGGCGCGGTCGGCGCGATCTATGCCGTGCTGTTCAACCGGCTGGGCATGCCGAGCTTCGTCTCCACCTTGGCGGGCCTGCTCGCCATCCTCGGCTTGCAGCTCTACCTGCTCGGCGATACGGGCTCGATCAACCTGCCGTATGGTTCGGCTTTGGTGACGTTGGGCCAGACCCTCGTGATGCCGCATCTCGTCGGCTATGCGATTGCAGCCCTCGCCGGGATCGGGATCTTCGTATCCGGCTATCGCACAGCGGCCCGGCGCCGAACGGCAGGGCTGTCGTCGCAGTCGCTGAACGCGCTGGTCGCCCGCGCTGTCGTGCTGGTCGTGGTGCTCGAGGCGATTGTGTTCTACCTAAGCCAGGATCGCGGCATCCCCTGGATGTTCGGCATTTTCGTGGGTCTCGTGGTGGCGATGGACTACGCGCTGACGCGGACCAAGTGGGGCCGTTCGATGAAGGCGGTGGGCGGCAATCGCGAAGCCGCGCGCCGGGCTGGCATCGACGTGCGCCGCATCAACATGAGCGCCTTCGTGCTGTGTTCGAGCCTGGCGGCGCTGGGCGGCGTGATGTCGGCGGCGCGCCTGGCGTCGTCCAGCCAGCAGGCTGGCACCGGCGACGTGAACCTAGACGCCATCGCCGCCGCGGTGATCGGCGGCACCAGCCTGTTCGGCGGCCGCGGCAGTGCCTATGCGGCGTTGCTCGGCATCATCGTGATCCAGTCGATCTCGAGCGGGTTGACCTTGCTCGATCTGTCCTCGTCGCTGCGCTACATGATCACGGGTGCGGTGTTGGCCATCGCGGTCATCGTCGACTCGCTGGCGCGCCGGTCTCGCGCCTCGCACGGCCGCGGCTAATCCACGCCCGATAGGAGACGGCTTTGCCAGAGACACGCCTCAACACACGCCCCAACACACGCATGACGGCGATTGTCTGCCATGGCCCGGAGGACTACCGGGTGGAGCAGGTGGCGCGCCCGATGCCGAAAGCGCGCGAGATGGTCATCCGCATCTCCGCCTGCGGCATCTGCGCCAGCGATTGCAAGTGCTGGCAGGGGGCCAAGATGTTCTGGGGCGGCAGCAATCCCTATGTGAAGCCGCCGGTCATTCCCGGGCATGAGTTCTTCGGCGTGGTGGACGACCTGGGCGAGGGTGCGGCCGGCCATTTCGGCGTGAAGCCCGGCGACCGCATCATCGCCGAGCAGATCGTGCCGTGCGAGCGTTGCCGCTTCTGCCGCACTGGCAAGTATTGGATGTGCGAGGTGCACAACATCTTCGGCTTCCAGCGTGAGGTGGCCGATGGCGGCATGTCGGAATACATGCTGATCCCGCCCACGTCGCGCGTGCATGTGATCCCGCCCGAGGTGCCGCTCGAGGACGCGGCCATCATCGAGCCGCTGTCCTGCGCCATCCACACGGTGCAGCGCGGGGACGTGCAGTTGGACGATGTGGTGGTGATCGCGGGCGCCGGGCCGATTGGCCTGATGATGGTTCAGGTGGCCAAGCTCAAGACGCCGAAGAAGCTGGTGGTGATCGACATGGTCCCGGAGCGGTTGGCGCTTGCGAAGGGGTTTGGCGCCGACGTGGTGATCAATCCTGGCAGCGACGATGCGCTGGCGATCGTGCACGGGCTGACCGAGGGTTATGGCTGCGACGTGTATATCGAGGCGACCGGGTCTCCCAGCGGGGTGACGCAGGGCATGGCGCTGATCCGCAAGCTCGGCCGTTTCGTGGAGTTTTCGGTGTTCGGCAAGGACACGGAACTGGACTGGTCCATCATCGGCGACCGCAAGGAGCTGGACGTTCGCGGCGTGCATCTCGGCCCGTATTGCTACCCGATTGCGATCGACTTGCTGTCTCGCGGGTTGGTGACGTCCAAGGGCATCGTGACGCACGGCTACGACCTGCCGCAATGGGACGAGGCGATCCGCGTCGCGAACTCGCTGGACTCGATCAAGGTGCTGATGCGCCCGGGAATGGCGTAGCGGGTATACGATTTCTCCCTCTCCCGCCGGCGGGAGAGGGCAGGGGTGAGGGTGGAGCCGCCAACTCGGAAATGGCCGCTAAATCGAGCAGACCACACGTCAAATAGCTGTGCGCGCAACAGCCACCCTCACCCCGACCCTCTCCCGCCAGCGGGAAAGGGAGCGTTCGCTTTGCCGCAGGCTTGCGCTCAGCCAGCGCCGAAGCCCTCCAGCACCACCTTGCCCCGCATCGTCCCGCTCTCCACCATCGCGTGCGCCCGCGTCAGATTGGCAGCGTCGATCGGCGACAGCCGCTCCGTCATCGTCGTGCGCAACACACCCTTGTCCACGAGGCGGGACACCTCGTTCAGCAGCGCGCCCTGCTCGCCCATGTCCGGCGTGGCGAACACCGGGCGGGCAAACATGAACTCCCAATGAACCGACACGCACTTGCGCTTGAACAGGCCCGCATTGGCCAAGTCGTCGATCACGCCCAACCGGCCCTGCGGCGCGATCAGGTCGGCAATCTGCTCGGCATGGCGGTCGGTCTGGGTGGTGGAGAACACGAAGCCCGGCGCGCCCAACCCGAGCGCCGCCACCTGCGCCGCAATCGGCTGGCTGTGGTCGATCACGTGGTGCGCGCCCATCTCCAGCGACCAGGCACGGGTCTCTGGCCGCGAGGCGGTGGCGATCACGGTCAGCTTGGTCAATTGGCGCAAGAGTTGGATGGCAATCGACCCCACGCCCCCTGCGCCGCCAATCACCAGCACCGCCTCCGCCGCGCCGGGCACGGGGCGGCGCACGTCCATGCGGTCGAGCAGGCCCTCCCAGGCGGTGATCGCGGTGAGCGGCAGGGCGGCCGCCGCGGCCCAGTCCAGCGAGCGGGGCTTGGCGCCCACGATCCGCTCGTCCACCAGGTGGAACTGGCTATCGGTGCCGGGCCGCGCGATCGACCCGGCGTAGAACACCGCATCGCCCGGCGAAAACAGCGTCACCTCCGGCCCGACCGCCACCACCACGCCCGCGGCATCATAGCCGACCACCTTGGCGTCGCCTTCCGGCGCCGTGCTCTTGCGCACCTTGGTGTCGACCGGGTTGACCGAAACCGCCTTCACCTCGACCAGCAGGTCCCGCCTCGCCGCCTCGGGCGTGGGGAGTTCGAGGTCGATCAAAGCGCCGGGGCGGTCGATCGGGCCGGACTGGCGATAACCGATTGCTTTCATGCGCGGGGCTCCTCTTTGCTCTGCCTCTATACCGGCCTATTTGGGCGCCTATGCTCCCCCCTGCAAAGCAGCGATCCCGGTTAGGACAGCGGTAGAACATACAGCATGAATGCAGCCATCATCGTCGCCGCCGGGCGCGGCCACCGCATGGGCGGGCCGATCCCCAAGCAGTATCGCGACCTCGACAACGCCCCCATCCTGCGCCACACCTTGGTGGCGTTCCTGCGCCACCCGGAGATCGGTCACACGCAGGTAGTGATCCATCCCAACGACCGCGAGCTGTATGACCGCGCCACCAATGGCCTGGACATGCCGCCCCCGATCATCGGCGGCGCGACCCGGCAGGAGTCGGTGCGCTTCGGGCTGGAGAGCATCGCCGGGCTCAAGCCGCACAAGGTGATCATCCATGACGGCGTGCGCCCGTTCGTGGAGCAGGACGCGATTTCGACCGTGCTGCAGGCGCTGGACACGGCACCGGCCGTGATCACCGGCGTCCCCGTGGTCGATACGCTGAAGCGCGCGCCGGGCGGGCTGGTGAGCGCCACGGTGGACCGCGCCGAGATGTGGCGGGCGCAGACGCCGCAGGGCTTCCTGTTCGAGCGCATCCTGGCCGCGCACCGCAAGCTGCACCTGCAGGACCCGAATTCCGCCGGCCTGACTGACGACTCGCTGGTGGCCGAGACTGACGCCATGCAGGTGGCGGTGGCGCTGGGCAGCGAGGACAACATCAAGATCACCACCGAGGCGGACCTGGCGCGCGCCGAGCTGATCCTCGCGCGCGGGCGGCAGGAGGTGCACACCGGGTTCGGGTTCGACTCGCATCGCTGGGGCTCGGGCGACACGCTGTTCATCTGCGGCATTCCCGTGCCGCATAGCATGGGCGTCGGGCGCGAGTACAACGCCGACATCGCGCTGAACGCGGTCACCGACGCGCTGGTGGGCACGGTGGGTGGGCTCGAGGGGGGCGGCCGTTTCCAACCGCACTTGCCGCGCTGGCGGGGCATGACGTCGGACGTGCTGGTGCGCCAGGCGGTGTCGATCGTGGCGATGAAGGGCGGCCGGGTAGTGCATGTGGACGTGACGCTGTTGAGCACTGCGCCCGACATCGAGCCGTATCACGGGGCGATGCTGCACCGGATGGCCACATTGCTGGACACGCAGCCGAGCCGGGTGAGCATCAAGCAGGGCGCCTCGATGGAGTCCGGCTTTGCCGACCGGGCGGACGGGCTCAGCGCGCAGTGCTTGGCGACGGTGCAGTATCCCTCGGGGTGACGCGAGCAAGGCCCGCCTGCGCCGGTCTGGCCTAGCGGTGGCCGCCACCCCCGCCGTGGAAGCCGCCGCCGCCGCGGAATCCGCCGCCGCCATGGAAGCCACCGCCATGGAAGCCGTCGATGCCGCCGCCGCGGAACCCGCCCCCGCCGCCGCGGAAGCCACCGGGAATGGACGGCACCGCCCGCCCGCCGATGCCGCCGCGCCAGCCGCGCCCGAAGCCAGGCCCGCCGCGATGGCCGAAATCGCCATAAGGGCCGATGTCGTAGCCAGGCCCGAAGCCGCCATAATAGCCGCCATAGGGGCCATAGTAGTCGCCGCCATATAGGCCGCCATAGTCGGGACCGACCGCACACCCTGCCAAGCCGATCACCGACGCCAGCACCGCCACCCGAAACAGCTTCATTTCGGCGCGCCCGTGGTGACGTTGCTGGGCCATTCCATGATCCCGAACGGTGCGCCCGCCGGGTCGGCAATCACGGCGATGCGGCCGCCGTGCCGGTCCATCCGCGGCGCCACCAGCACCCGCCCGCCCAGCGACGTCGCCTTAGCCACTGCGGCCGCGGCGTCATCGACCCGCACGAAGTCCAGCCAGTAGGCCCGCGCATCCGGACGGCTGACCGGCATCGGGTTGACCGCGGCGCGGGCGAACTCGTCGTCGGCGAGCATCATGTGCCCGGCGTCGCCAGGCCCCGGCAGATCGTAGACCTCGTAGTCGAACACGGCCTGGTAGAACCCGGCGGCGGCGTCGGGGTCGGTGGTGATCAGCGCGCTCCAGATCCACTGGCCCGGTTGGGCGAGCACATCGGGCGGATCGCCGCTGGCCGAGGTGAAGGCCGCAAACACCGCGCCCTGCGGGTCGGCGTACACCGCCTCGCGGCCGAACCCAGGCAGGTCGTGCGCCGGGCGCAGCACGGTGGCGCCGCGCTGGGTCGCCGCCGTCGTTACGGCATCGACGTCCTTTGCGCTGAGGACCGTCAGCCAGGCCGGTCCGTGGCTATGGTCGGCGGGCAGCTTCCGGCTGAACAGGGCGGCGACCACGTGGCCGCCAGCGCTGGCCTCGACGAAATCGAAGCTGCCGAGCTTGGTGTCCTGGAAGGTCCAGCCGAACAGGCCGCCGTAGAATTGCTCCGCCTGCGCAATGTCGGGCGTGGTCAGTTCGGCGAGCACCATCTTGCCGGTGAGGTGGTCTTGCGTCGGCGGGTTCATCAGCGGCGGGAAGCTGGGGCCGCCTTGGGCGTGTGCGCCAGCGGCGAGCCCGCATGTGACGACGATCGCGGCGAGGCTCGCCGTTGGTTTGTTCAGGCTCCGCATCGCTGATCCGTTCCGCTTGCTGCAGCCTCAAGCGTTCCGGGGCGGCAGAAGTTCGCGGGTCACCACCATCACGTCAGCAGGCCGGCCAAGGCGCCGCTCATGCAGGTCGCGATGGTTCCGCTCAGCACCGAGCGGAGGCCAAGCACGGTGATTTCGGCGCGGCGCTCCGGCAGCATCGCGCCCATGCCGCCGACCAGAATGCCCAGGCTGCCGAAATTGGCGAAGCCGCACATGGCGTAGGTGAGGATGACGCGGCTGTGCGGGCTCAAACCGGTTTGCGTGCTCAGCATCAGATAGCTGACGAATTCGTTCAGCACCGTTTTCGTGCCCATCAACAGCCCGGCGGCGCTGGTCTCCGCCCAGGGCACGCCCATGAGCCAGAGCACGGGGCGGAACGGCACCGCGAACAGGCTCTGCAGCGTCGGCGCGCCGGGCAGGTTGGCGAGCACGCTGTTGCACAGGCTCACCAGCGCCACCGCAACCAGCAGCGTGGTGGTGATGCCGACCAGCGGACCGATCCCGTCCGCCGTGCCGCGCACCAGGGCGTCGAGCGCGCCGTGGGCACGGGGGCGGCTGAGGGTAGCTGGCGTCTCTCGCGTCGCCGGGGCGAATGGCACCATGATGGCGGCCACCGCCAATGCGGCCGGCGTGCTGATGACGGCGGCCACGATGATCGTGCCCAGCGCGTTGGGGATCACCGGGCCAAGAATGGTGCTGTAGATCACCATCACCGTGCCGGCGATGCCCGCCATGCCGCAGCTCATGATGGCGAACAACTCGCCGCGCTGCATCGTTGGCAGATAGGGGCGGATCAGCAGCGGCGCCTCGATGTGGCCGACGAAGATGTGCACCGCCGCGGCCAGGGCGAGCGGACCGTCGATGCCGACCGCGCGGCGCAGCACGATGGCGAACAGCGCGGTGATGCGCTGCAGGATGCCCCAGTGGAACAGCAGCGAGCCCAACGCGCTGATGATCAGCACCAGCGGCAGGATTTTGAACGCCAGCACCAACGCCGAGTCCGGATGGGTGACCGTGAAGGGCGGCGGGCCGCCGCCGAGGTAGCCGAACAGGAAGGCGGTGCCGTCATCGGTCGCCCGCTGCAGGGCAGTGGCCACGCCGTTGAACAGCAGGATCACGCGGCGCGCCGGGCTGAAATCGATCAGCACCAGCGCCAGCAGCCACTGCAGCGCCAGGCCTCCCACCACCACCCGCCAAGGGACCCGGCGTCTGCTCTCGCTCAGCAGCCAAGCCAACGCCAGCAGCGCCACCCAACCGACCAAGCCTCGCACACCGCCCTCCCCGCATCGCAGCATGGCCATAACCCGGCGCCGCGGCTGCGTCGATGCGGTTTGCCCCTGCACGCAGCGGGCGATATCGTCCCAAACCGCCGGAGGAAGCCGCCATGCCGCACCGTGTTCGCCGAGACAGCCTCGTTCACATCGCTCGCGACCTGGGGCGGGCGGCATGAGCCGGATGCTCACCGTGGCTGCCGCCCAGCTCGGGCCGATCCAGCGCGCCGAACCCCGCGCGGAGGCGGTCGGGCGCATGGTGCGGCTGATGGAGCGGGCGAGCGCGCGTGGCGTGGAGCTCGTGGTGTTCCCGGAACTGGCACTCACCACCTTCTTCCCGCGGCACTACCATGCCGACCGGGCCGAGGCCGACACCTGGTTCGAGGCCGCCATGCCGTCGCCCGAGACCGCGCCCCTGTTCGCCGCCGCGCGCCGCCACGGTATCAGCTTCCATCTGGGCTACGCCGAACTGACCCCAGATGGCCGGCACTTCAACACCGCCATCCTGGTTAACCCGGAAGGGCAGGTCATGCTGAAATACCGCAAGGTCCACCTTCCCGGACACGCGGATTATGACCCGGCGCGCAAGGTCCAGCATCTCGAGAAGCGCTATTTCGAGGTGGGCGACCTCGGTTTTCCGGTCATCCGCGCGCCGCTCGGCGGCATCAAGGTGAATGCCGGGCTGCTGATCTGCAACGACCGGCGTTGGCCCGAGGCGTGGCGCGTTCTGGGGCTGCAATCGGCCGAGCTGGTCATGCTCGGCTACAACACACCATCGACCAACCAGGACGCGCGCGGCTTCGAAGCGCATCACCTGCGCGTTCTGCACAGCCACCTCTCCATCCAGGCTGGCGCCTACCAGAACGCCGTGTTTGCCGTGGCGACCGCCAAGGCAGGCGTGGAGGATGGCTGCGAACTGTTCGGCAACTCCATCATCGTCAACCCGCAGGGCGAGATCATGGCGGAGGCGACGAGCTGGGGCGACGAGCTGATCACCGCCGATTGCGACCTCGACCGCTGCATTTTGGGGCGGACCACGATCTTTGCCTTCCATCAGCATCGGCAGCCCGAAGCCTATCGCCGGATTACTGAACAAGTCGGCGCCGTCGAGCCGGAAGACTGGACGCCGCCGCCTGTACAATCATGACGCGGTAACATTAGTAAAAACCTGCTGGCGTAACGTTCCGCAATGTGTCGAGCGAGGAGGTTTACGGCGGAGAACTCGCTTGTCATATGCTTGTAAGCATTTCGATTTGCCATGAACGGGTTTCCTGCTACCGATAGGGTAGAATGCGCGTGCATGCCGGAGGGCTGTGAGTGGCTGCCTTGGTTGGAGTGGTCGACGGCGTGGTCAACGGTGAGCTATGTGGCTGGATCGCCAACCCGGAAGCGACGAGCCGCTTCGAGCCAGTCATTTGCCACGGCAACGGCCGCACGCTGACCTTCGTGCCGTTCAGCTTCCGCGAGGACGTCGTGACTGCGATCGGCCAGGAGGGCGTATTTGGCTTTGCCATCGCGCTGGACTTGTTGACCGCCTTGGGCCCGCAAGCGACGGTGACGGACCGGTTCGGTACGGTGCTCCAGCATGGCGAGGCGGTGCCGCTTCCACCACCGCCAGCCCGTAAAGCGCAGGGGCCGGTGCGGATTTTCCTCCACATTCCGAAGACCGCCGGAACCAGCCTGCGCAACACGCTGCTTCGCGACGTTCCAGCCGGCGAATGCCTCTTGCTCTACCCGGGGCACATGCCGGGGATTTCCACGGAACGCTCGCTTCAAGTTCCGCTCTGTCACCGCAACCGTTTGAGCTGGATCTACGGCCATATTCCGTTTGGCTATCACGCCTATCTCACGCGGCCAGCCCGCTACGTCAGCTTCGTGCGGGAGCCGATGGCGCGGTTGCGGTCTAATTTCGACCACCACGCCGCCGCTGGGACGGAGTTTGATATTCGCGGGACAATCGTGCGGCCGTCCGTCATGATCAATGAAGGGATTTGCGAGGAGTTCGACAACGTCATGACGCGGGTCCTTGCGGGGCTTGGCGCCGATGTGCTGCCGCTGGGCAAGGTTGGCGAGGATGAGGTGGAACTCGCGCTCCACAATGTCCGCGAGTATTTCGACTTTATCGGACTTTATGAACAAGCCGAAGCCGACACGCTCGGGCTGCAGCAATTGTACGGGATGGATGCCGCCCCGCTTTCCCGCGACAACATCACGCCATCCGAGCGGCGCTACACGTCACGCGAGATCGCGTCGGTCGATTGGCAAGCGGTCGACGAGAACAACGCGGCCGACCGCCTGCTCTACGAGAGACTGCAGCGCGAGCGCCTGGTTTCCCGCGCGCTCGGCTGAGTGTCTGCTCGGCTACTGTGTCGGGCTGATGTCGATCTTGAAGTAGCCTTGCTCGATCTTCTTGAAGCTGCCGTCGTCGGCGGCTTGCCGGATGGCTTTGTTGAACACGTCCCGCAGGTCGGTATCGTCCGGCCGGAACGCGGCTGCCGTGCCGGGGCCGAAGATGTCGGCGATGCGGGGGATTTTGGCGACGATGCGGCAGCAGCCAGGGTTTTTATCGATGAATGTCTGCGACACGATCTCGTCGCTGACCACGTAGTCCAAGCGGCCGCTCACGAGGTCGGCGAACGGCTCGTCGCCACCCGGGTAGAGCTTTACGTCGATGCCCTTGTAGTCCTTGTCCAGGTAGTTCGCGAACACCGTCGAGGATTGGGTCCCGATGGTTTTGCCTTTCATGGCAGCGAGAGACACGTCGTCGCTCTTGTTGCTGGCGGAGGTGACCCAGACCGGCGGCGTTGCGAAGTAGACATCGGAAAACGCGACCAGCTTGGCACGTGCCGGCGTTTCGTTCATTGCGGACAGGATCACGTCGAACTTGCCGGATAGCAGCGCCGGGATGATGCCGTCCCAGTCTTGGTTCTGGAACGTGCAGGTGACTTGCATCTTGGCACACAGGTCCTTGGCGTAGTCGACCTCGAACCCGACGATCTTGCCCTGCGGATCAACGCTCTCGAACGGTGGGTAGGTCGCGTCCATGCCGATGCGGACTGTTTTCCAGTCTTTCGCGCCGGCAGACTGGCTTGAGAGCAGCGCAGCGACGCCCAACAGGGCTGCCAGCACGGGTTTCATCCTCATTGCAATCTCCCAACATCGGATGACCAGCTCATCCAATCCATTGTCCGCAAGATTTATGCCAGCAGCGAAGGCTTGCAGGTGGCGTCGCTGTCCAATTGGGTGAAGGTTTCGGCGCTCGGCTATATCGTGCCAACGGTGCGTATTCTGGCCCGCGGGAATATCTCGGACTGGGCGAGAACGGGGGTGGCGGGCCTGATCCGGTCGACAATGGCGCGCAAGTGCGCCCGGATGCCGGCAGAGGACAACAGCACCGGCATCTCGCCCGCCGCCTGCGCCGCGTCGAACGCATGCCGCAGCCGCTGCATGAACTCGCTCAGGCGCGAGGGGGCCATCGCAAGCTGGCGGTCATCCGGCGGGCCGACCAGGCTCTCGGCGAAGGCGGTCTCCCATTCCGGCGAGAGCGCGATCAGCGGGATATAACCCGCCGGGCCGGTATGGCTGTCGCTGATCTGCCGCGCCAGGCGGGCCCGCACGTGCGCCACGATCGCGGCAATCGGGCGGGGCTGGCCGCCGCACGCCTCAGCGATGCCCTCCAGCACTGTCGACAGGTCCCGGATCGAAACGCGCTCGGCCAGGAGCGCTTGCAGCACCCGTTGCACGCCGCCGACGCTGATCTGAGACGGAATCAGGTCCGCCACGAGCTTGTGCTGCTCACGCGGCAGTTCGTCCAACAGCTTCTGGGTCTCGGAATAGGACAACAGCTCGGCCATCGTCTCGCGGACCACCTCGGTCAAGTGGGTGGTCAGCACCGAGGGCGGATCGACGACGGTGCAGCCGCGCGCCATCGCCTCGTCGCGGCGCGCCGGGTCGATCCAGAGGGCGGGCAGGCCGAAGGTGGGCTCGGTGGTTCGCTCGCCGGGGAAGGGCGGGATGCCACCCTGCGGATCCATCGCGAGGACCTGCGAGGGGCGGAGTTCGCCGCGTCCGGCTTCGATCTCCTTGATGCGAATGGAATACATGTCCGCCCCAAGTTGCATGTTGTCCTGGATGCGGACCGGCGGCAGCACGAAGCCCATCTCCGCGGCGATCGACCGGCGCAGGCCCTTGATCTGCTCGGTCAGGCGCGGAGTGTTGCCGCCCGCCAAGGTCAACAGCCCATAGCCGAGTTCCAGCCGGATCATGTCGATGCGCAAGGTGTCGGCGATCGGGGGCTCGCCAGGCGGCGCGGCGGCGGGGGTTTGCACGTCCGCCGGGTTCGCAGGCGGGTGCTTCCAGCGCATCCAGGCGCCGCCGCCGGCCAGTCCTGCGAGGACCAGGAACGGGAACATCGGCAAGCCCGGCATCAGGGCGAGCACGGCGGCCGCTCCCGCCGCCATCGCCAGCGGCTTCGGGCTGCCGCCCAACTGGCGGATCAAGACGGTATCCGCCGCGCCTTCCATGCCGCCCTTGGTCACGACGATGCCGGCCGCCGTGGAGACCACCAGCGCCGGGATTTGCGACACCAGGCCGTCGCCGACCGACAAGGTGGTGAAGGTCGCGGCGGCGTCGGCCAGGGGCATGCCGTGGCGGATCAGGCCGATGGCAAAGCCGCCGAAGATGTTGATGGAGGTGATCAGCAGGCCGGCGATCGCGTCGCCGCGGACGAACTTGGCCGCACCATCCATGGCGCCATAGAAGCCGCTCTCCTCCTCGAGCTCCTTGCGGCGGACCCGCGCCTTGGCCTCGTTGATCAGCCCCGCAGACAGGTCGGCATCGATCGCCATCTGCTTGCCTGGCATCGCGTCCAGGCTGAAGCGCGCGGCGACTTCGGCGATGCGGCCAGAGCCTTTGGTGATCACCATGAAGTTCACGACCAGCAGGATCGCGAACAGGATGACGCCGATCACCACGTCCCCGCCCATGAGGAAGCCGCCGAATGCCGCCACGACGTGCCCGGCGGCCAGCGGCCCCTCGCTGCCATGGCTGAGGATGAGCCGCGTCGTCGCCACGTTCAGGGACAGGCGCAACAGGGTAGTGAGCAGCAGCAGCGTGGGGAAGGAGGTGAAATCGAGCGGTCGCTTCAGGAAGATCGCCACCATCAGGACCAGGACGGCAGACGTGATGGAGAGCGCAAGCCCCATGTCGAGCAGGATGGTGGGCAGGGGAATGACCAGCACCGTCAGCAGCATCACCATGCCGAGCGCCAAGCCGACGTCGGTGCCGGGATTGTATTTCCGCGCGAACGACTGGATGGTTTGCAGCATCAGCGCGGCCGGGCCGGCATTGCGACGAAGCTAGGGGTCACGCGGCCATGCCTGCGGGCGGGGTGACGGCAACGCCCGCGGCTGCATAGTCGCGCAGCTTGTTGCGCAGGGCGCGGATGGAAATGCCGAGGATGGTGGCGGCATGGGTGCGATTGCCCATGGTGTGGGTGAGGGTCTGCAGGATCAGGTCCTTCTCGACGTCATCGACCGTGCGCCCGACCAGGCTGCCCGCGCTCGATGACGCGGCGGCGGCGGCCAGCGGAGCGCCGGTCTCCGGCAGCTCGACGGCATCCACCTCGTCGCCGAGCGACAGCAGGACGGCGCGGTGGATGGTGTTCTCGAGTTCGCGGACATTGCCGCGCCAGCCGTGCCGGGCCAGCCTCGTGTGGGCGAGTGCCGAGAGCGGGCGCACCGGCACGCCGTTCACGTCGGCATAGTGGCGGGCGTAGTGCTCGGCCAGGGCCGCGATGTCCCCAGGGCGCTCGCGCAAAGCCGGGATGCGCAGGTTGACCACGTTGAGGCGGAAATACAGGTCCTCCCGGAACCGCCCTGCAGCCGCCTCGGCCAGCAGGTCGCGGTTGCTGGTGGCCAGGATGCGCACGTTCACCTTCACCGGCCCGGCGCCGCCCAGCCGGTCCACTTCGCGCTCCTGGATGGCGCGCAGCAGCTTGGCTTGCAGCCGGACGTCCATCTCGCTGATCTCGTCCAGCAGCAGGGTGCCGCCATCGGCGGCCTCGAACTTGCCGAGCCGGCGCGCCGCCGCCCCGCTGAACGCGCCCTTTTCGTGCCCGAACATCTCCGATTCGAGCAGGTTCTCAGGGATGGCGGCGCAGTTGAGAGCGACGAACGGCCCGTTGGCGCGGCGGGACTTGCGGTGGATGTGGCGGGCCAGGACCTCCTTGCCGGTGCCGCTCTCCCCCGTGATCAGCACCGAGGCTTCCGACCCGGCGACCTGTTCGGCGCGCTTCAACGTGGCCAGCATCACCGGGTCGCGCGCGATCAGCGTATGGCCGTCCCCGCTGGCAGCTTCGAGGATGGCCGCGATCAGGTCGGGGTCGGGCGGCAGCGGCAGGAACTCGCGGGCGCCGTCGCGGATGGCGCGAACCGCAGCGGCCGCGTCGGTCTCGGTGCCGCAGGCGACCACGGAGACGGCCATGCGCTCGGCCGCCAGCCCGCGCACCAGGGCGCCGACGTCGTTGCAAACGTCGCACAGCACGAGATCGACCCGGGCGTCGGCACGCAAGCGAGCGATCGCGCCATCGACGGTGTCGACCTGGTCGAGTTTGGCGCCCCGAGACATGGCAATGCGTGCCGCCTTGCCCAGCTCTCCCGAGAGCGAACCGACCAGCAGGACCCGCATGCCGGCATGACTCATGAGCGGTCCGCCTTGACGATCTCCGTCATCGTGACGCCGAGGCGATTGTCATCGACCATCACCACTTCGCCACGCGCGACCAGGCGGTTGTTGACGTAGATGTCGATCGCCTCGCCGAGCTTGCGGTCCAACTCGACCACGGCGCCGCGGCCGAGCTTGAGCAATTGGTTGACCTGCATCGTGGCCTTGCCGAGCACGGCACTCACAGTCACCGGGATGTCGTAGACAGCTTCCAGGTCGCGGATGGCGCGCGGCCCGGTATTGCCGGTTCCAAGGTCCGGAAGCTCCACCAAGTCCATGTTTTCAGGCATCGATCGTCTCCGGTTGTGGTGTTTTGCAGTCAAGCAGTCCAAGCATGGCAAGCGCTTCCTCGACGGCCGCGCGGGCTCGCGCGCCCTGACGGCTGGCCGACCCTTCCGACCAACTCACTCTTGCATCGCCGGGCGCGATCGCTTCCGACGGATGCAAGGTGATGCGTTCGACAAGCTCGAAATCCATCGTAGCGAACTCGTCTTCCAGCACGGCGATCATGTGCGGGTGCACTCGGACGGTGATCCGCGGCTCCTCCGTGAGTGCGGGAAGCACGATGCGCGCGAAGGCCCGCAGTTCGTCGGCACCATGCCGGGTGCAAAGCGCGGGCAAACAGGCCGTCAGCGCCGTGAGCATGCAGCGTGCGGCGGCTTCGGCCGCGTCTGCGGCGAGCGCGCGCGCGGCCTCCCGCGCGTCACCCATGTTGTCGGCGATCAGGCGCAGCACTTGCAGGCGCGAGGCGGCAACACCGCGTTCGGCGTCAGCCTGCCCGGATGCGCGCCCTTCGGCCCGTGCGCTCGCCAGTTCGGCGGCGGTGAACACCGGCTCGATTACCTCCGGTTCCGGCGCTGGCTCACTGGCAGCGTCGGGCGGCGGCGCGTCCTCGTCGAAATCTTCGGCGTAGAGCACGCCCGCCAGGTGGGGACGCGACGAGGCGGCATGAGACGAGCCGGGGGCGGCGCGGGCGAACATCGGGTTGGCGTCGCTCATGTTAGTAGACGAGCTCCTCGTCCTTGCCTTCGCCGATCTCGATCGTGCCTTGCGCGGCCAAGTCCTTGGCGAGTGCCACGATGGCTGCCTGCGCCTCATCGACTTCGCGCAGCTTGACCGGGCCCAAGCCATCCATGTCATCGCGCAGCATTTTGCCGGCCCGCTCGGACAGGTTCTTGAGGAACAAGTCGCGCAGGCCTTCCGAGGCACCTTTCAGGGCGAGCGGCAGCTTATCCTTCTCGACCGCGCGCAGCAGACCCTGGATGGCGGCGGACGACAGCCGCGACAGGTCGTCGAACGTGAACATGAGCGACTTGATCTTGTCGGCCGATTCCCGGTTGCGCTCCTCGAGTGCGGTGACAAAGCGAGATTCGCTGGCGCGGTCGAGATTGTTGAAGATCTCGGCCATCATCTCGTGCGAGTCACGCCGGGTCGAACGGGCCAGGTTGGACATGAACTCGGCCCGCAAGGTGCGCTCCACGCCGTCCAGCACCTCTTTCTGGACGCTTTCCATGCGCAACATCCGCATCACGACCTCAATCGAGAAGCTATCCGGCAGGAGCGTCAGCACGCGGGCGGCGTGCTCCGGCTTGATCTTGGACAGCACGACGGCGACGGTCTGCGGATATTCGTTCTTGAGGTAGTTCGCGAGCACGGCCTCGTGCACGTTGCCCAACTTGTCCCACATCGTGCGGCCGGCCGGGCCACGGATTTCCTCCATGATCTGGGCCGCACGGTCCCGTGGGAGAGCTTTCTGCAGCAACCGCTCGGTGCTTTCGAACGTGCCGACCAGGCTGCTCATGCCTCCCATGCTCTCGGCGAACTCGACGCAGAGCGCTTCCACCAATTCGGCCTTGACGCTGCCGAGCTGGGACATGGCGGACGAGATTTCCTTGATCTCGTCTTCGTGCAACATTCCGAACAGCCGGCTCGACTGCTCCTCGCCGAGCGCCAGCATCAGGATGGCCGACTTCTGCGCGCCCGTGAGGACTATTTGACTGCCGCTTGCTCGCATGGCTCAGCTTGGCTCCTTCGCCATCCAGTTTCGCATCACGGCCAGGCTCTCTTCAGGGTGTTTCTCGATCAATTCGGCCACGTTGCGCAGCGACGATGCGCGCATGGCGCCTTCGATGTTGCCCAACCGCACCATGGCCTCGTCGCCCGGGCCTGTGGCCACCACCTGGCCGGGCAGCCCCGCAATGGCTGGTCGGCCGGGCCCGGCCAAGGCCAGCGCGCTGCCTGGTGCCGCCGGAGAGACACTGCCTGCCGCCAGCATCATCGCTTCCGCCGCCGGGCCTTCGATAGCGTTTGGCGCGGCCGTGGTGAGCCGGATGACCATGGGGCGAAGCACGAACACCAGCGCCGCCAGGGCAACCACCGCGAGCAGGCCGGTCTGGCCTAGCCGCATCAGGTCCGACTTGTCGATCGGCAGGCCCAAGACGCCGTGTTTTGCGGGCTCTGCCGGCGCATCGGCATCGGTGAAGCGCATGCTGACCACTTCCACCTTGTCGCCGCGCTTTTCGTCGTAGCCGATGGCGCTGCGGGCAAGCGCGCCGATGCGGGCGAGTTCGTCGGGCGTGCGGTCCTGCCAGTTGACGCTGCCGTCCGGGGCTTTCACCGCCACCTGGTCGACCAGCACGGCCAGGCTGATGCGGCGGATCGATGGCTGCTCGCGCACCACCGTCCGCACGGTCTTGCCGATCTCGAAATTCGAGGTCTCTTCGGTATGCTGTTCCTGGCTGCCGGCTGGCGTGGTGCCGGCGTCGGCATTGGGCAGGTTGTTGGAGACGCTGACGGTGTTGTTCTGCTCGGTCGTCTTGCTGGTGCTGGTATTGTTCTGCGTCGACCGCTCGACCTTGCTGTCCGGGTCGTACTTTTCCTGCGTCTCCTTCACCTGGTCGTAGTCCATGTCGACGGCGGTCTCGGCGCGTACGCGGCCTGGACCCAAGCTCCGCTCCAGCATGTCCTCGACGGCGCGGGACAGGCGCTGCTCGGTGGCGACGCGAAGTTCGGCGGCATTCTGCGCCGCGGCATTGTCCCCGGGGTCGCCTGCCCGGGCCAGCAGGTTGCCCCTGCTGTCGATGATGGCCACGTTCTGCGGCCGCAATCCGGGAACGGCAGAGGCCACTAGGTTCAACACGGCCTGTACGCCCTCATGGTCCATGCGCATGGCGCCGGCCATGGTCAACACGATGCTGGCTTGCGCCTCCTGCTGGTCACGCGAGAACGGTTCGCGCTTGGGCAAGACCAGGTGCACGCGAGCCGCACGCACGCCGGAGATCATCTGGATGGAGCGCGCCAATTCGCCTTCCAGCGCGCGGGTTTGGCTGATCACCTGCTGGAACTGGCTCGAGGTCAGCCCGTCACCGCGGTCGAAGATTTCGTAGCCGATCGAGCCGCCCGACGGCAGGCCGACCTTGGCCAGCAAAAGGCGAGTGCGCGCGACTTCCGAAGCAGGCACCGAGATGCGGGTTCCGTCCGGGCCGATCTCGTGCGCGATGTGGGCCTTATCCAACTGATCGGCCACCTGTGCCGCCTCCCGCAGGTCCATATCGGCGTAGAGCAGGGCCATGTGGTCGCTCCCGCCGCCGCCGTGCAGCGCCAGGAAGCCAAGCATGATCAGCATGAAGCCCGCGACAGCGGCCATCGCCATCAGCCGGCCTACGCCCAGAGCCTTGAAACCTTCCAGCAACGCTGCCATGCCGCGAGCCCACCTACACCCGGCGGCTTCCTGCCGCGCAACCATCCTCCGTCATGTTGGTTACCAGGTCGTTAACGACCCGGCAGAATATGCCGGCTGGCGGTCGGAGCTACTCTTTGCCAACGGAGGCGATGTTGCTGAACGGAGTTGTCAGCTTGCCGAGCTCCAGCGACACCACGCCGTTGCTGTTGGTCACTCCGGTCGCGGTGCCGGAGACGGTGAAGGGCACCGCCGAGGCGGTTGCGCTCGAACTGCCGCCGGTGACCGTGGCCGTGTAGACGCCATCGGGCAAGGTGCTGCCAGAGTTGTCGGTCCCGTTCCAGGTCCAGGTGTTGTTGCCGGCCGTGGAGGTCAGCGACGCATCCTTCACGTCGACGCCGGAGCTGTTGGTCAGAGAGATCGACACCGGCTCGGCCGTCGGCGTGGTGAAGTTGATCGCGCCGGTGCCATTCTGCAGCGCGAGCTGGGTGCTATTGACGGTGACCTGCTGGCCCACGATGCCGCTGGCCTGGATCGTCTCGGTGCCTTGTGTTGCCTGGATCAAGGTGGTCAGGCTCGAATTGGTGGTGATCTGCTGCTCCACCTCGCTGAACTGGACCAGCTCGGAGGTGAACTGGTTGGTGTCCATCGGGCTCGACGGGTCCTGGTTCTGCAACTGGGTGAGCAGCAGGTTCAAGAACGAGTTGAAGTTGTTGGTCAGCGAGGCGAGCGGATTTGCGGCCGCACTGCTGCTGGCACTGGCACTGGCACTGGCCGCTGCCGTAGTGGCCGTGCCGGTCGAAAGGCCCGAAATAGAACCGCTCATCGCTGCTTCCCTCTAGGCTGTGATATCGACGCCGGCGCGCAGCCGGGTGGTCGTGGTGGTTGATCTCGTCGCAGACTCGATGCCGGAACCCCATGCGCCGGGCTCATCGCCCGAACCCCAGGCGGACGATGCCTGGGACGATGGGCGGCCCTGCTGGCCGCCGGATTGCTCGCCCGCGGCCGAACCGCCGCCGCCGCCGAGGCTGCCCCCGGCGCCGCCACTGAAGCCGTCGGGCGCGGTGGGTTCAGGCTTGGCCAAGCTCAGGCTCAGCGTTCTGCCGTCCTGCGGCAAGCCGGCGCTGTCCAAGGCGTGGTGAAGCTGCGCTTGGTCGGCGACCAGAAGCTGCAGCGTGTCCGCCCGGTCGGCGGTGACGTGCACGCTGGCGCTGCCATCGGCCGCGCGGTCGATCTGGATGTGGACGCGGCCGAGCTCGCCCGGGTTCAGTTGCAGCGTCAGTTGGCCGCCGCCGGCCGCATGCGACAGTTGCACCAGGGCGGGAGCCACTTGCTGGCTTGCTTTCCCTGCGGCCCCATTCGCGGCCGGCGCGGCCGTTGCCACCTGCGGGCCCTTGGCCGGTGCCGCGGCCAGGAGTGCGGGATCGATGGCCTGAGATGCGCTCGCGGGGCCGGATGCGGTCAAGCTACGAGGCAGCGTGACGAGCGCGGTCTCCGAAGCGTTTGCAGCAGGTCCGGCCTGGCCTGCAGCGGCGGAGATCTCCGCGAGGTCCGGCGCTGTCGAGTCTATAGTATATGCAGGTCCGGCCTGTCGCGCTGGCGGAGCATTGGCCTCGACCGCAGGGGCTGGCTGGCTGGCGCCGAGCTTGAGGGTGACGGGCAGGCTTGGCTGCGAAATGGGTGCGGTGGGCGTTGGATCGATGACTGGGGCCGCGCCCGGCTGCGCCGACAACGAGCGTGACGCCAGACCCCTGGGCGTGTCGCCCGACTTAGGTGCTGCCTTGGATGGAGACCCCGCCTTCACCGCACGCGACGCGTCTGTACCTGCCGAGTTGGCCTTCGCGGCCTCGCCGGCAGCGTCTTCGACGAGGGGCGCGTCTGCCGAAGCCGGGGGTGGAAGAACGGCCGACGAAGAACTCGCGGCGGGGTGCGTCAAGGCTTGCAACTCGGACAGGAGGGCGGCAAAGGGCGTGGCTGACGAACTCGCCGAAGCGGGCGCGGCCGTCGGGCTGCCGCTCGGCGCGGCGCCGCGGGTTTGCGGGCCCGCCAACACGCTCGCGAGCGATTGCAGGGCATCGAAGTGACGAAGGGGCGTGTTGCTCATCAATCAAGTCATCGCAAAAGCCATGCCGTACTTGCGTTCGGACGAAGCGGCCAGCCAAGCGCAGGAACCGGCGTCGGCCAAGAGGTTTCGGGCCGTCGCGCGAGCGTATAACCGGCCG
The DNA here is from genome assembly GCA_965198565.1 of Acetobacteraceae bacterium. GTDB lineage: Bacteria > Pseudomonadota > Alphaproteobacteria > Acetobacterales > Acetobacteraceae > LMUY01. The sequence goes on from OZ240665.1 coordinate 1,771,055, forward strand.
CGCGGCACTATTTGCCGGGTGCTATTTGCCGGCCCGGCGCGATCCGGCCGCATCTTGCAGACAGTAGACGGCGCCTGGGCTTCGTTTCATGGCTGGCATGGTTTGTGCGGAGCACTGCCTTGCGGCGGCACTGCCGTGCGGCGGTGGAGCACTGCTCCGCCGCTCTGCGGTTTCGCGCTGGTCTTCATTGGGAGTGTATTGACATGGGTTCGTTGTTTGGCGCTTTGGATACGGCGGTCAGTGGGCTCAGCTCGCAATCTGCGGCCTTCAGCAACATCAGCGATAACGTCGCGAACAGCCAGACGACCGGCTACAAGGACATCAACACCACGTTCGACGACTACCTCACGAACAGCACCGCATCGGTGAACGACTCGGGCTTCGTGGGCGCGACGCCGCAGTACGAGAACAACGTGCAGGGATCCATCTCGTCGTCCACCAACCCGCTGGCGGTGGCCATCTCCGGCCAGGGCTTTTTCCAAGTGACGCAAGAGACCAGTAACGCGACGCAAGCCACCGTGCTCAGCTCGCAACCCGAATACACCAGGAACGGCGACTTTTCGCTCGACAAGAACGGCTACCTGGTCAACGACGTGGGGCAGGTGCTGAATGGCTGGAACGTCAATCCAGCCACGGGCTTGATCAACCAGACGCAGGTCGCGCCGATCACCATCAATCAAAGTGCGTTTGCCCCCGTCGCGACCCAGAACGTGACGCTGAACGCCAACCTGCCGGCGACGCCCACCACGGCCACGGCCACGGCCGCCTCGCCGCTTGCCTCGCAGATCAACGTGTATGACGCAGATGGAACGATCCACACGGTGTCGCTGAACTGGGTGCAGAACTCGGCCAACAACTGGACCGTGTCAATTTCGGCGCCGGATTCGAACCCACCCACGCTCGGCACCGCGAACGTCCAGTTCGGCAATGCTTCGGTCAACGACACGCCGGCCGGGACGATTGGCACCATCACCGGCGGCACTGGCACGGTCACCACCTCCACCTACGGCGCCAACAGCCCGGCAACGCTCGGCTTCACCGCCAATTTCGGCAACGGCACGCAGCCGATCACGCTCAATCTCGGCAGCTATGGCGGCGCCAGCGGCGTCACGCAATATGCCGGCAGCAGCTACACGCTCGAGGGGATCAGCCAGGATGGCGTGGCGCCCGGCTCGTTCAGCGGCGTCAGCCTGCAGACCAGCGGCGACGTGGTGGCCAACTACAACAACGGCCAGACGCGCATCGTCGGCCAAATCCCGCTGACCACCTTTGCCGATCCGGACCAGTTGCAGAAGCAAAACGGCCAGGCCTACACGCCCACCATCAACTCCGGCGTCGCTCTGGCACAGGGAGCGGGCGACGGGGCGGCGGGATCCCTGGTCACCAGTTCCCTAGAAGGCTCCAATGTGGACATCGCGACCGAGTTCACCAAGCTCATCGTGGCCCAGCAGGCGTATTCCGCCAACGCGAAGGTCGTCTCGACGGCCAACACCCTGCTGCAGACCACCCTCGACATGAAGCAGTAGGCTTAGGCGACGACCGTGGACCTCAACGCCGCCCTTCACATCGCCAGCAGCGGGATTGCCGCTGTGAACGCCCAGTTGGCCGTCACGTCGCAGAACGTCGGCAACGCCAGCACGCCCGGCTATGCGACCGAGACGGTGGCGCAGTCCGACCTGACGGCTGGCGGGGTCGGCGACGGCGTGGCGACCGGCCCGGCGGTGCTGACCACCAACCCGCAACTGCAGGCCTCGGTGCTGAGCCAGAATGCCGACGTGGCCGGCCAGCAGATTAGCTCCGACGCGCTGGCCTCGCTGGACGCCCTGCAGGGCACCACCGGCGCGGGCGACGACCTGGCCAGCCAACTCGGCGCCTTGAGCAACGCCTTCACCGTGCTCGGCTCCAACCCCGCCGACGAGACGCAGCAGGGCGCAGTGGTCGAGGCGGCGCAGACGCTGGCCACTGGCATCCAGAACCAGGCCAGCGGCTACGCGGCGGCGCGGCAGACGGCGCAGAACGGCGTGGTGACCAACGTGACCGCCCTCAACACGGCGGTCCAGGCGATCGGGACCCTCTCGCAGCAGATCGTTGCGGCGCAGGCGACTGGGATCAGCACGGCGGACCTGCAGGTGCAGCTCAACGTGCATGAGCAGACCGCGTCGCAGCTCTCTGGCATGCAGTTCCTCACGCAGCAGAACGGCGGCGTGATCGCGATCCAGGGCGGCAGCCAGGTCAACATCAATGGCCCATCGCCGGGCCCGTTCAGCATCGCGCAGGCCACCCTGGGCACCGGCTCGGCGGCGCCCCCGCTGCTGCTGCAGGGGCAGAACATCACCAGCCAGGTGACGACGGGGAGTATCGGCGCCCAGCTCGGCCTGCGCGACACGACGATCCCCTCGCTGCAGGCCGGCCTGGACCAGTTCGCCGGAACGTTGGCGAAGCGCTTCAACGACCAGGGCCTGAAGCTGTTCACCGACCCACAGGGCAATGTGCCCGGCGCGGGCACCACGACGCCCCAGGTCTACACCGGCTTCTCGGGCATCATCCGGGTCAACGCGCAGGTGACGGCCAGCCCCAACCTGGTCCGCGACGGCACCGGAGCGGCCAGTACGGCGGCGGGGGCGGCGCCGTTCACACCCAACCCGCCGCTGACGGCAGGCGGGCAGGCGGGGTTTGCGACCCTGATCAACAACGTGCTGAACTACGCCCTCGGCAGCAACATCGCTGCTGGCGTGACGCAGACCCCGCCGGCCACGACCGGGCTGGGCGGGGCCGGCACGCTCTCGCTGCCTTATGGCGCCGGCAGCACGTTGAACGACTTTGCCGCCAACCTGGTCAGCAATCAGTCCCAGCAAGCCAACACCGCCCAGACGATGCTAACGAATGGTCAAGCTTTGCAGTCGACACTGCAGACCAAGCTGCAGACCCAGACAGGCGTTTCGGTGGACAACGAGCTTTCTAACTTGGTGGTGCTACAGAACTCCTACGGCGCGAACGCCAAGATCATCAGCGCGGTGCAATCCATGTGGAACGACCTGGTTCAAGCCGTGGCCGGCACCGCCTGATGAACATCGGGGACAATGGTCCGCTGGGTCAGGCGATCTATAATAGCAGCGTGGTGCAACAGCAGCTCGACAAGCTGACGCAGCAGGTGTCGTCCGGCTATGCGGCCAGCAACTACGGTGGCCTTGGCGCGAATGCGTCTGTGGCGATCGATCTACAACCCCAGATCACCTCGCTGACGGCGCAGCAATCGGCGATCAATGTCGCCACCGGGCAGATCGGGGTGGCGCAAACGGCGTTGGCGCAGATCAACACCATCGCCACCAACCTCAATGCCGAAATCCCGACGCTGACCAACATCAACCCGAACCAGGTGACGTATGTGGCCAATGCCGCCCGGTCGGCGCTGCAGCAGGTGGCGAGCCTGCTCGATACCACGTACGGCAGCAATTACGTATTCGCTGGCACCGACAGCGCCAACCCGCCGATCCCCAACCCGAGCCAGATCACGTCCGCAGCCTTCTTCACCCAGATTGGGACGGCGGTGCAGAATCTCGGCACCAGCGGCTCGGCCGCCACGCTGGCCAGCGCAGTGAGCGCGCTGAGCACCAACTCGCCGTTCAGCACGGCCCTGCAGAATGGCTCGGCCAGCAGTCTGACGCCGACGCTGCAACTCGCCACCGGAGCTCCCGTTCCGACCGGGATTATTGCCAACCGGAACACGCTGGTGCCGGCAAGCACGGGGGCGAACAGCACCGGTTCTTATACGCAGGACATCATCCTGAGCCTGACCACACTGGCCAATCTCACACCCAGCCAAGTGAACACCGCCGGCTTCACCAGCCTTGTGCAAGGAACGCAGGCAACACTGTCCAACGCGATCAGCAGCATGGGTTTGGACGCCGGTTCGCTGGGCAATATCCAGTCTGACTTGACTGCGCAGCAAACTCACTTGGGCGACACGAGCACGGCGCTGACGTCGCAAGTCTCTTCGGTGGAAGACGCCAACATGGCGCAAACCATCTCCGACATTTCGGAGGTGCAAACTCAGCTCACGGCCAGCTACAAGATAATTTCGGAACTAAAAAGTCTCTCCCTGGCGAATTACATCTGATTTCTTCACTCCGCATTAATCATTCTGGCCGATGATAGCGTCCAGCCCACCAAAAGCGTGGGGCAGGCTTTCACCTTCAGGATCAGCAAGGTAAGATACCATGTCCCTTAATTCGGTTAACACAAACGTCGGCGCCTCCATCGCTTTGCAGTCGCTCAACCACACGAGTTCCGAGCTATCGGCGACGGAAAAGCAGATTTCCACCGGCTATCGCGTCAACGACGCGTCGGACGATGGTGGTGCTTTCGCCGTCGCGCAGAACGTGCGCTCGAACGTGAGCGCGCTCACCAGCGTCAATCAGCAGCTTGGCAATGCCGCGGGCCTTGTCACCACTGCCGAGACGTCGCTGACGAGTATCTCGAACGACCTGACAACGGCCAAGGGCCTGCTCGTGAAGATCGCGGATTCCTCGATTTCGGACGATCAGCGCTCGCAGTACCTGACGTCGTTCAACAGCCTGGTCTCGAGCATCGCCGACGCCGTGGATGGCTCGACCTATAACGGCCAGACGCTGCTGGGTTCTGCTTCGGGTGCGGTGGCGGGCACGTCCAAGACCGTCATCAACAACGAGGCGGGCGCTACCTACACGATTCAAGGCGAAAACAACGCCACCACGGCGAACAGCTTGGCCGCCTTGGTGGGCAGCACCTTCACGCGCACCACGGCGGGCGTGAGCAGCTTCGGCTCGGTCGCTCTGAGCGCGGCGCAAACCGCGGCCGTAGCGGCTCTCGCCTCCGGTGGTGCCTTCAACACGCTTCAGACCGCGGTCTCCAATCAGCTCAACCAGATTGGTGCCGATTCCAACTACCTGGGCACCCAGCAGACGTTCAACAGCGACAAAATCGATAGCTTGAACTCTGGCCTTGGCTCTCTGGTGGACGCCAACCTGTCGCAAGAATCCGCGCTGCTGCAGTCTTTGCAGATCAAGCAGCAGCTCGGGACGCAGTCTCTGTCGATCGCTAACCAGGCACCGCAAAGCCTGCTCAGCCTGTTCAAGTAATCGGTTCCTCGGGAGCGGCGTAACCGCTCCCGAGGCTTCCGATCTGCAAGCCCTGGTCAGGAAAATCCATGTCTAATCTTGTACTCGAGTTGCGGCAAGGCGAGGTGATGATCGTCAATGGGGCGCCCATCCGCTTCCGCACCAAATCTCGTATCGAGCTCACTGCGCACGCTCGTTTTCTATTTGGCAAGCAGATCATGCAGCCGGATCAAGCCGATAGCCCAGCCCGCCGCATCTACTTTGCCCTGCAGTCTGCCTATATCGGCGCCGACGATGAGCGGCCCCGCGGCCTCGTGGCAGCGCGCGAATTGATCGGACAATTCAAGGAAGCGACGTCCTCCAAGCTCGCTTGCGAGATACTGGACCGGGCGCTGTCCGCCGCGGAAGCCGATGATTGCTACAGCGCCTTGAAATTGGCGCGGCGTATCATCCGCCATGAAGACACGGTGCTGGGCCGTGTGCCTAGCCCCACCCCGGTTGCCCAAGCAGCCGAATAGCGAAAGGAGCCAAACAATGGCAACAATGATGCGCGCAGCGCGGGCTTATCAAGCATCCGCAGACAATCGCAGCCTCCGTGCCCAAGAGGCGGATGTCTTCATGCGTGCCAACGGTGCGCTTCGTTCCGCGCTGATTGGTTCTCCGGTCGACCGCGTGCGAGCCCTGGCGGACAATCGTCGCCTTTGGCTGACGGTGGTTGGCGTAGTCATGGACCCGGGCAACAAACTGCCAGCGCCGCTTCGTGCCTCAATCGTCTCGGTCGGTCGCTCGGTACAGCGCGAAATGGACGCCACCTCGCCGGATCTCGACTTCCTGATTGCGGTCAACGAGAACGTCGTCGCCGGGCTCTGCGCCTGATCGGCCGCGATCTCTAGCAGACGCAGAGAGCGGGCATGAGCGGAACCATCGGTGGCCTTGGTAGCCTGGTACTGTCGCTGTTCGACAACGTCGGCTCATCATCGTCGTCCGACAATCTGCTGTCGATTGTCTATGGTAACAGCGCTGGCTCCGCCGCCGGGTCCAACCCGATTGCTGCTCTAAAGAGCGCCGAAGCCAACAGCTCGCAGGACATCGCACAAACGGCTGCCCAACCCGCCGTGGCACGCGAGATTGCGACGTTCCGCTCCCTCGTCGCAAGCGCGACGAGTCCGGCAAGCCTGCTTCAAGATCAGACGGTTCTGAAGGTCTTGTTGACCGCGAATGGACTGGGCGACCAGGTCAACTATCCAGCCCTTGCCAAAAAAGCCTTACTGTCAAACCCAGATAGCGCGAGCAGCCTTGCAAACACCCTTGACGACTCGAACTGGAAGGCCACCACCGCCCTCTACGATTTCGCCAACAAGGGCCTGAGCGTGCTGCAAAACCCGCAGGTGATCAACACGCTTGCCAATGGCTATGCTGAGGTGACATGGCGCAACTCGCTCGACCAAACGACGCCGGGCCTGTCCGAAGCACTCACATTCAGGAGCGAGGCATCGACCATCACCTCGGCCTTGCAGATCCTCGGCAGTGCGACACTGCGCAAGGTGGTGACCACCGCACTCGGCATTCCCGAGCAGATCGCCTTCCAGGACCTGGGGGCTCAGCAGCAAGCAATCACATCGAAGGTCGATATCTCTCGGTTTAAAGACCCGTCGTTTGTCGCGTCATTCACCCAGCAATATCTCTTGGCAGCGCAACAGGCTGCCAGCAGCAGCAGCAGCAGCCCGAACCTCGATCAGCTCGCAATCTCGGCCCAAGGCTTGGTGATCTAGACTAGGCTCCAGATAAGGATGGTTAGCTCACCCCGGCCGCCGCCAAGAACTCCCAAACCCGATCGGCGGTAAATGGTGGGTTACAAAACCGGACGCCGGTAGCATCGAACAAGGCGTTCGCGAGCGCCGGAGCGACCGGATTGAACGGGCTCTCGCTCATCGACTTGGCACCCAGCGGCCCGAACGCATCATGTGTTGCAGAAAACAGGACCTCTGTCTCCGGCGCATCCGCCCAAGCCGGAATATGGTAATCCCTGAACCTGGGATTGCGCACCGACCCGCTGCTATCCAACACGAGCTCTTCAAACAGCGCCGCCCCCAGCGCCTGAACAATGCCGCCTTCGATTTGGCCGCGGCATTGCAGCGGGTTCAGCACGCGGCCGGCGTCGGCGGCGTGAACGCTGCGAAGAACACGGATCTCACCCGTACGGCGGCTCACCGCAACCTGGAATGCCTGCACATTGAAGGCAACCGAGCGTGGTGAAGCGTCCGCTCGGCGCAACACCACCAGTCCCTCACGGGCGAACTCGCTCAGCGGCAAGACAGAACCCTGTGCCAAAACGACTCCATCCCGGAGCTGGCAATTTTCAGACGGGCAAGCCAGCCGCTTGGCGGCGGCGGCCACCAGCTTCTCGCGCATGCTCCTGGCGGCGAGTTCGCTGGCTCTCACGGCCACGACAACACCAGTGCTTCCGAAAGCCCCGGTATCGTGGTCCAGCAGGTCGGTGTCGCAGCGATGCAAGCGGATCCGGTCTGGCGAGGTGTCCAAAATCTCGGCGATGACCTGGCGGTGCACCGTCGACGTGCCGTTGCCAAACTCAGCCGTGCCAACATAGGCGTCAAACCGTCCGTCCTCGGCCAGGCGCAGCTTCACCTCGGAGCGATGGCCGTATGGCGGCGCGGTATCGATCATTCCGAGCGCCATGCCTTGGCCGCAGAGCCACTCTGCCCCGCATGGTGCCGCCAAACCGCCCGGTTCAGCCATCCTGTGCTCCACCAAATCGAGACATTGGTCCAAGCCATAGCTACCAAACTCGACGTCGCCGATCTCGCCATGCAGCGTGCGGAGCTTGTCGCCGGGTCGAACGATGTTGCTGCGCCTGAAGCTGTAAGGATCAATCTTCAACCGGCGTGCGGCGGCGTCGATGGCCTGCTCCATGGCGAAAATCGTCTGCCCCAAACCATAGCCCCGAAACGCTCCGGCCGGGACGGTGTTGGTGTAAGCGGCGACGGCGTCGACCGACCACACCGGGCAGCGATAAACGCTCAAGACCTCACCGCAAGCGTGCTCCAGCACGGCGGGGGTATGGTTCCCATATGCCCCCGCATTGGCAAAGACGGTTAGGGACAAGGCCGTCAACTGCCCATGTTGGTTCGCTGCGGCAACCGCTTTGACCTGCATCGGATGCCGGGTCGTGGTGGCCGCAAATTGCTCCGCCCGCGTCAGCTCGAGCTGCACTGGCCGCCCGAGGCGCAGGGTTGCCAATGCGCAGATATCTTCGACCAAAAGCTCTTGCTTGCCACCAAACCCGCCGCCGACCCGCTCGGCGAACACCCGTATTCGCGATGGTGCGAGACCAAACAGATCTGCCAACGCCAGCCGAACCAGGAAAGGCACCTGCGTGCTGGTCCGAACTATGAGCCTATCCTCATCCATCCACGTCATGACGCAATGGGTCTCCAGCGCGGCATGCTGGACGCGCTGGAGCTCGCAGGTGATCTCCTCGACGACATCGGCCCGCACCAAGGTTCTACCTAAGTCACCGACCGACTCCCGGATGGCGGCCACAATGTTGCGATCAGGGTGGGCGACGCGTGCGCCCAATTCTTCGTGAAGCATCGGTGCGCCGGGCCGCATAGCTGCTTCCGCCTCGAACACGGCAGGCAGCACTTCATAACTCACCATGACAGCGTCACATCCCGCTTGCGCAGCCGCAACATCGGTCGCGACGACGGCCGCGACACGTTGCCCCGCAAAGCGAACCACATCGTCCAGCAGGCGCGTATCTGCGGGATCTGCACGGAAATCCTCATGCCGCGCCGTGGAATATTTCGGCTTAGGTGCGTCCTCATGCGTGAGCACGGCAACCACACCGGAAATCGCCATTGCTGCAGTCTTGTCAATGCTGAGGATCCTGGCATGCGCGTGCGGCGATCGAAGCAGCCGCATGTGCAATATGCCATCCAGCGCAGTATCGAGCGTGTAGCGGGCCGCTCCGGTCACGACGGCAAGCGAGTCAAACGCCGGCTCGCTACCCGCTGCTGTATCGATAAGGCTGCGGCCGCCGATAGCGTCTGCAATCGAGCGATAGCCCGTGCAGCGGCACAAATTCCCCTTCATAGCCTCGGCGAGATCGTCTCGCTGCGCCTCGGATAGCACTGCGGCAGTCATAATCATCCCGGGTGTGCAGAAGCCGCATTGGAAGCCTTGCGCCGCCATGAACGCCGACTGCACTGGATGCAGCTCCTCACCCGTCGCAATCCCCTCGATTGTCAGCACATGGCAGCCGGCGGCGCGATAGGCGGGCAGCAAGCAACTCTGCACCGCCACGCCATCGAGCAAGACGGTGCAACTGCCGCAATCCCCCGTGTCGCAGCCCTTCTTGACGCCAAAGCAACCAAGCTCTCGCAGCAGCGTGCGCAGACTTTGGCCCGGCGCTGGCGTCGCCTGCTGGAGACTTCCGTTCACCTGCAGCGTGATCAAGCCGCCAGTTCCTGGATAAGGTCTTGAGCCAGCAAGCGCGTGATGTGTCGCCGCCAAGCCGGACGGCCGGCCATGTCGTCCAGCCAGAGGGAGGCAGGCAGCTCGGCGAGTTGCTGATCCAGCGCGGGCGCTGTCGGCAGTTGCGGCCAACGCAGCACGATCGGCCGCCGGGTGCTGGCTGTGATCGTCAGACTGATCGCGGTATCGGAGTCGCCCTGGGTCGCGATCAGCAGAGCGGCAGAGCGGCCTTGCGGCCATAGTGCCGTCTGCCGAAATGCGGCCCGGCGCTGCAAGGCAGGCAATGGCAGCTCGATGGCGCGCAATAGGTCACCCGGTTGCAGTGCCGTCCTCTGCGAGTCGAGCACGAAGCGTTCCATCGCGAGATGATAGCTGGTGCCGTCCGCACGCCAAATTTCGGCGACACCATCCAAAGCAATAACCAAGGCCACAAGAGATGCCGACGGGAGCGCGAGACAGACATTACCACCAAGAGTTGCAACATTGCACACCTTGAACGAAGCGGCGAGCGCTCGGGCGCATTGAGGGAACAAGTGTGTCGCCGGCCAAGCCTGCCGTCCCGCATAGGCGGCAAGTTCCGCAATGGTGCACGTCGCCGAAAGGCGGAGAGAGCCCAATCGCTCCTCGATCGATGGCCAGCGGAACGACAGCAAGTCGACCAGCGTATGCAATCCCGGCTGCGGTTCGGAAAACAGCCAGGTGCCGCCGCCTAGGAACGCGATTTCGGCTGCGGCGGGCGGCAGATCGTCCCGCCGCCTAGGCGTCAGTATGGTTCGAATCGCCGGCAGGTCCACGAAAGCCGGCCGCCTAGCGTCGAGGCCGAGGGATTGGACCCTCAACGAGCGGGCACGTCGCGAGCAGGCGCGCGCTGTCTGCCATCAGCGTCATGGCTGCGTGGATGATGCCTTCGCTGATGAAATCGTCGACGCCCGCGGGCAGTGGCGGACCGTGTTGCTCGAAGGCGGCAACTGGCAGGATGGCTACGCTATGCGCCGGGTCCATGTGTTGGAAGTCCGGCCAGGCCAATTCGCGCCAATATCGCGCCACACTGTTCTCCTCTCGTGTAGACGCGCCGAGGCTCCGGTTGCTAACTCTGCAGCATAAGAGGGGATTTCCATGCAAGACGCAATCGCCAAGGGAGCCCGGACTTACGAGACCTGGCGGATCAGCCCACCCGATCGCCACGAGGTCTGCCAAGAAATGTGTTCGTCTTGCATGGCCACGGTCGCGCGACCTGCCACGGGGCGTGTCTTCGACGTCCGGCTCGGGGATAGCCTGTTGCTCTCGCGTTGCAGGTGCATGACACTCAGATAACGAGGCCGTGATAAAGAGTCCTTTCCAAGCCAACTTCGTGCTACTAGTGTCAGCCCGATGACGAGCGAAGAAGTGCGGGCCAGGACCGCGCCGGCTTGTTTCCAAACACGGCTTCTGTCTGCCTCCGATTGCCACGGGAGTCCCTCGCTGCCATGACTGCACCCCTGTTGACCCGTCGTAATGCTTTGACTGCGGGAACTGGCGTCGCCATCGGGCTTGGCGTTGGCCGGCCAGCGCGCTCTGCACCGGCCAAGGTTCGCTTTCTCACAAGTTGGTTCGCCGAGGCCGAGCAGGGCGGCTTCTACCAGGCCAAGGCCACGAGGCTATACGAGAAGGCCGGGCTCGACGTCGACATCAAGATGGGTGGTCCGCAAGTCAACGGCATGCAACTCCTTACCGGCGGCGTGGCCGATATGATGATGGGCTATGACATCCAGGTGCTGAAAGGGATCGAGAGCGGCCTGCCGGTCACCACGATCGCCACCTCCTTCCAGTTCGACCTGCAAGGCATCATGGCGCATGATGATGTGCCGAACCTTGCGGCGCTGAAAGGCCACAAAATCCTCATCGGCGCGACGTCGCACCTGACGTTCTGGCCCTGGCTGATGAAGAAATATGGTTTCACCGACGCGATGGCGGGTGTCGATACGTTCAATCTGCAGCCCTTCCTGGTCGACAAGACGATCGCCATGCAGGGCTATCCGTCGTCTGAGCCGTATGAAGCGGAACAAGCGGGCCAGAAGGTTAAGTTCTTCCTGTTGGCCGACGACGGGTATCCGCCTTATAGCACCACGATCGTAACGACCAACTCCTACATGCAAGCCAATCCGGCGATCTGCCAGGCCTTCGTGCGTGCGTCGTTGGAAGGATGGAAGAGCTACTTCCAGGACCCGGCGCCCGGCAACAAGCTCATCCAGGCCGACAATCCGAAGGAGACCGACGACCAGATCGCCTTTGCCGTCAAGACAATGAAAGAGATGCATGTTCTGGATCGCGGGGATGGTGCGACGATGGGCATCGGCGTGATGACAGAGGCGCGGTGGAAGCAAACCCGCGACTTCATGGTGGACGATGGTTTGCTGAAGGCCGACGTGCCGTGGCAGCAGGCCTTCACCACGCGATTTACGGACGGCTTGAAGATCTTCGTGTAGCGTGCTGCAAGCACCAGTGCTTGGGAGGGCGGCTGGCGCGCTCTCGCCTACCGAACCGGCGCCTCCACCCGTTGTTGAGATCGTCGCGGCAGACAAGGTCTTTGCCAATGGCGTGCGCGGGCTGGCGCCGGTTAAACTTTCGATCGCGCCAGGTGAATTCGTAAGCCTGATCGGGCCGTCCGGCTGCGGCAAGTCGACGCTGCTCAAGCTCATCGCCAATCTGATTGAGCCGAGCAGCGGCAAGTTGCTCTGGTGGAGGGGTGGGTTCGCGATGGTTGGAGTCGCCGGCAAGCGGCTCGCCTTCGTGTTCCAGGACCCGACGCTGATGCCGTGGGCCCGGGTGGACACGAACGTGCGCCTGCCGCTCGACCTGTCAGGTGTGCCGCGGGCCGAAGCTGCGCGCCGGGTCGAGGCAGCGCTGGCGCAGGTCGATCTGACCGCTGCAGCGCGACGCTTCCCGCGTCAGCTCTCCGGGGGCATGCGCATGCGCGTGTCGATTGCGCGCGCGCTCATCACCGAACCGGACTTGTTGCTGATGGACGAACCCTTCGGCGCCCTCGATGAGTTCACGCGCAACAAGCTCGACGAGGACCTGGTCCGGCTGGCTTGGGAGCGCCGGTTGACCAACATCTTTGTCACTCACTCCATCTACGAGGCGGTGTTCCTGTCGACGCGAATCGTGGTGATGGCGGCGAATCCGGGTCGGATGTTCGGCGAGTTCGTCGTGAACGAGGCATTGCCGCGGGGCGATGCGTTCCGCAAATCCGACCGATTTGCGCTGCTCTGCCGTGATCTGTCGCTGTTGCTGAGCGAAGCCTCCATAGCGAGCCGCCCTTCCCTGATGCGAGCCTTGTTCAGGCGGCCTGGCCTCGCCCAAATCCTGGCGCCGGTTGCTGTTGGTGTGATCATCCTCGTCGTTTGGCAAGCCGCCTGCAGCTACTTCGAGGTTCCGAAATACCTGTTCCCGACGCCCTCCGATATTGCGACCTCTTTCTTGGAAGGCTGGCCGGTGCTGCTGCATGGGCTCTGGAGCACGCTGAAGGTTACTTTGCTCGCGTTCGCCGCTTCAGTGATTCTGGGGACGTTGATCGCCTTCTTGTTCGTGCAAAACCGGCTGATCGAGCTGAGCCTGATGCCCTATGCCGTGCTGCTGCAAGTCACGCCGATCGTGGCGGTCGTGCCGCTCATCATCATCCTGGTGAAGGATACCGCCGTTGCGCTGACTGTCTGCGCCACCGTGATCGCAATCTTCCCGATTATCTCCAACACCACAATCGGGCTGCGCAGCATCGAGCCCGGATTGCTGGCGTATTTCCGGATGAACAAAGCAAGCTCCATGGCGACGCTCTGGCGTTTACGCATTCCCAGCGCGCTGCCATTCTTCATGGCCGGGTTGCGCATATCCTCGGGCTTGTCCTTGGTCGGAGCCGTGGTGGCGGAGTTCGTCGCTGGAACCGGCGGCACGAGTGCGGGGCTGGCCTATGAAATCCTCCAGTCGAGTTTCCAGCTCGACATCCCGCGCATGTTTGCGGCGCTGTTCTTGATCACCGCGACGGGCGTGCTGCTTTATGGCTTGATGGTTTGGCTGCAGCAGCTTGTCCTGGGCAGTTGGCACGAGAGCGCGGTCGAGCGAGAGCGCTAACCTGCCGTTTGGAGACGTCCGTCATGCCATTTCTATCATTGCCAGACGTCCACGATTTCGTGCTCCGCAATGCGCGCGTGCCGTCTTGCCTCGCTGCCGATGCTGGCGCGGGGGAGCTGCAGAGCTGCGACATCCATATCCGCGCTGGCGTGATCGAGGCCGTGGCAACACGCTTGCCGCCGGCCGAAGTTTCCATAGACCTGGGCCAAAGCATCGCCATACCAGGCTTTGTCGATCTGCATACCCATCTCGACAAGGGCCATATCTGGCCGCGGGCTGCCAATAAGGACGGCTCCCATCGCTCTGCCCAGCAGGCCGTGAAGGCGGATCGCGAGCTGAATTGGAACGCGGAGGACGTCTACGCGCGCGCCAGCTTCGGCTTACGCTGCGCCTATGGTCACGGCACGGTTGCCATGCGCACGCATCTGGACAGCCTCGGCGCCCAACTCGCGATCACCTGGCCGGTGTTTCGCCAGCTTCGCGAGGAGTGGGCCGGGCGCATAGCTCTGCAAGGCGTGAGCCTGGTTCCGCTCGATGCCTATGCGACTGATTTCGTCGAGCACATGGCCGATGTCGTGGCTGCATCCGGTGGCTTGCTGGGCGGCTCCGGCTCGCTGCAGCCCCAAGCTCCCGCTCTGATCCGCCGCGTGTTCGACCTGGCCGTCGACCGCGACCTGGACATCGACCTGCATGTGGACGAAACCGGCGACCCGGCGGCACACACGCTGAAGTTGATCGCGCGTGAAGCCATCAACCGCAAGTACCAGGGCCGGGTGTCTTGTGGCCATTGCTGTAGCCTGGCGGTGCAGAGCGAAACCGACGCCGCGGACACGATCGCCTTGGTCGCCGACGCCGGGCTCACCGTAATCAGTCTGCCCATGGTCAACCTCTACTTGCAGGGGCGCCGGGCCGGAACGCCGCTCTGGCGAGGCATCACGCTGCTGCACGAACTGCGCGCCGCCGGCGTGCGCGTCGTCATTGCCAGCGACAACACGCGAGATCCGTTCTACGGCTTTGGCGACCTGGACCTGGTCGAAGTGTTCCGCGAGGCGGTGCGCATCGGCCATCTCGATTTGCCAGTGGGCGACTGGCCGGCGACTGTCACGTCGACGGCAGCCGAGGTCATGGGCCACAGCTATGGTTTGCGTCCCGGCCAGCCGGCCGACTTGGTCTTGTTTGCCGCCCGCAGCTATAGCGAGTGGCTCTCCCGCCCGCAAAGCGATCGGATCGTCCTAAGATCGGGTCGCGCCACCGTCAGCACGCCGCCGAGCTATCGAGAACTCGATCGTCTGTTCAGCTAGCTTCCCGCCCCACTTCGCATTCGATCTGCCCATGTGGCTCGTCGGTCGCAATGAAGACCGTGTTGTCGCTCGACAGGCCGAACGGCTCGAGATCGACCGGGATGTAGTGTTTGTTCGGGCAGGCCATCCGGATCGACTGCAGCTCTGGAACGGCGGCCAGCGCGGCCTCGCCCATTCGGTACAGGCTATCCTGCACGCCAAAGCTATAGGTAGTGCCAAATACTTCCAGCATGGAAGCCAGAATGGTGGCGTTCGCTGCCGGGAAATCCGGCGGTGCCAAGCGCCACACCCAATTCGCATTCATGGCCGTCGCCGCTATTCGGTCGGTCGTCGGCGGCAGGGTCGTATACTCATCCATCACGTAGCCGGCCCAGCCAGACTGAGTCGATTTGAGGAAGGTGTAGCCATCGATCCCCGAGGTGACCCACATCGCCGCGCGGCTTGCCACGATTTCAGCCGTCGGCCGTCCGTTGCCGTCGAGCGTGAAACTGTGCGGGTGAGCCCGGCCGCCAAACACAGCGCGGTTCCACTTGGTCTCGCTCGTCGTCACGCGCACGCCGCTGACCTGCAGATAGCGGTCCAGCAACCGGGCGGCGAGTGCTTGGGCGAACTCTTCGGCGCTGGCTTGCACGTTCTCGCGCGCCACGACGTAGGTGATGTTCTTGATCGTGTCGGTTGCAACGACGCTGTGGTTGTCTGCAGCGGTGTAGGATGAGCCGAAGTCACCTTCCAACCAGATGTTCAGGGTCAGCTCGCGGACCTCGTTCGTGTCATCACCCCGATGCACGCGCATGACGCGCACGCGGCCTTTGCCATAGGTGTTGCGAATGAGGGGCACATCGTTCTCCTGGCGGCCGGCGGACAGCATCGACTGGCGCTGCAACGGTCCCACTCTAGAGGAGCAGCGAGTTTTTGATAGTATCGCGCATCGGCATGCCCTAGCATCGGACCCCTAGTAGAGCGTTTCTGAAGAGCGACTCAAATGCCGCCTCACCAACTTCGTAGGGTGGGGTGCGCATTGGCACCTCACCACTAGCGGCACGATGGTGCGTTGCCAAAGCGCAACGCACCCTACGGTTCGGAGCATTTCCATGGAAGCGCTGTACTAGTAGCCATGCAATCGAACCAGGCGCTGTGGCTTGCCCGCCCGCTCGCCATCCTTGCCGAGGCACCGGGCGGGATTGTCGTGCAAGACGGGAAGATTGTCGAGCTGGTCGCCGCCGGGGCATCGCCGGCGCAACCTACGGTCGTATTCGACGCCAGTGAACATGTCGTGCTGCCGGGTTTGATCAACACGCACCATCACTTCTTCCAAACGCTCACGCGATGCTGCCCCGCTGCGTTGGATCGGGAGCTGTTTGGCTGGCTGCAGGCACTCTACCCCATTTGGGCGCACATCACGCCAGTTGCGCTGGAAGCAGCCGTGACCGTGGCACTCGCCGAACTGCTGCTCTCTGGCTGCACCACGACGACCGACCATCATTACGTGTTCCCACCGGGGCTCGAGGACGCCATCCTGATCGAAGCGGGTGTGGCTCGGCGCCTCGGTATCCGCGCGCTGCTCACCCGGGGGTCGATGGATTTGGGTCAGAGCGGCGGAGGGCTGCCGCCCGACCGTGTCGTTCAGGACACCGACGTGATCCTGGCCGATTGCGAGCGCCTGATTGCGGCACTGCACGACCCGGCGCCGCATGCCATGCTGCAGCTTGCCCTTGCGCCATGCTCGCCTTTCTCCGTCTCGACTCGGCTGATGCAGGACACGGCCGCGCTGGCCGACCGGCACGGTTTACGCTTGCACACGCACCTCGCTGAGACGCAGGACGAAGCGGAGTATTGCCGCTCGCGCTACGGTTGCGAACCGTTGGATTATCTCGAGCAATGCGGCTGGCTACGACCGGGCACGTGGCTGGCTCATGGTATCCACTTCAGCAACGACGAGATCCGCCGGCTCGGCCGCGCCAAGGTCGGGATCACGCATTGCCCCTGCAGCAACCAGTTGCTCGCATCCGGAACGTGCCCCGTTTGCGCGCTCGAGGCGGCGGGGGTGCCGGTCGGCCTGGGTGTCGATGGATCGGCCTCGAATGATGCTTCCAACATGATCGCTGAGGTGCGCGCCGCGATGTTGCTGCAGCGTGGCGCCAACGGTATTGCCGCGGTGTCGCATCTCGATGCGCTACGCTGGGCGACGACTGGTTCTGCTGCGTGCATAGGCCGGCCCGAACTCGGCCGTATTGAAGTGGGCGCTGCCGCCGACTTGGCGTTGTTCAAGCTCGATGAGTTGCGGTTTTCCGGTGCGGGCGACCCGATTGCAGCCGTCGTGCTGTGCGGCGCGCAGCGCGCGGACCGGGTGATGGTTGCGGGCCGCTGGGTGGTTGAAGACGGAGCCATTCCGGGCCTGGACGTCGAGGCGTTGCTGCACACGCATCGCCGCGCTGCACGCGCGTTGTTGGCAGACTAGTCGCGCTATCTGACGTCGGACCAGTCGCCGAGCTTGCCCATCGCGCCATACGGCAGTTCCGAGCCGATGGTGAAACCCACCGGGCGTTCGGCGGCGGTGAAGGTCTCGCGGCACCAGCGGTCGCACGCCGCAACCACCTCGTCGGCCGCAGCGCCGGCAACCGGCACGATGAACGCCTTGAGCCGCGGCTGCGGCAACCACGTGTCCAGACGGACCATGCAGTCCGCGACCAACGGATGGCCGCGCAAGCGCTCGGCGACATGGGCGGGATAGACGTTCACCCCGCCCACCTGCACGGCACGATCGCGACGACGGACGACCAGGAACGAGGTCTCGTCCTGCCATTCCACGTGGTCGGGCAGCGGCATGGCGGCGCCGCCCGCCCGCTCGATGACGCCACCGCCGGCGTCGTCGCGCTGCCAGCGCGGCAACAGCGCGAACGGTGCGTCGGGGCGCTGGCGATAGCCGACGCCCGAGGTCTCCGAGCTACCATAGACCTCGATCACCTCGGCCCCGCGCGCCCGCAGCGCCCCGTGCGTTGCGGCGGGCAAGGGCGCGGTCGAACTCACCACGGTAAGCCCCGGCGGCAGGCTGGGCAGGTCTCGCAACAGGGTCTGCAAACCGGCGGGATGGCCGATCAGCAGGTCGGTGGCTTCGAGCGTGGCCGCCATTCGGCCCGGCGGTAGCGATCTCGCGTCCAGCACCGGCAGCGCGGCAAGCTCCGGCAGCACGACGGTGAAGATGAAGCCGTAGATATGATGGCACGGCACCATCTGGACGATCCGGGTGCGACCCTGCGTCAGTGCCGCCCAGAACAGCGCCTCCTCGCGCAGCGTGGCGAGCGCGTGACAGCATGGCGTCGGCGCGCCGGTGCTGCCTGACGTGGTGAAGGTCAGCCGTTGGATGCAGGGGACCAACGCGTCTGCCACCACGCGCGCCCATTCGCCTAGGTTGGGCTGGGTCTGCAGCGGTTCGGCAATCCTGCTTTCGTAGAGGTGGAAGAAGTGTCCGACGGAGGAGGCGAAGGTGACCAGCTCGAGGCTGTCCAGACCCAAGCCCGCCGGGCCGAACTGCGTCTGAGCTGTCCAATGGCTGGCGTCCCAAGCGCGGGCCCGCCCGCCGGCGGACAGCTCGGCCGCCAGCAGCGAGGCCAACACACGCAAGAGCGCGGCGGGCGAGAGCATCAAGCCGTGGCCTCTCGAGCGTCTCGAGCCATTTAGCCTCCGTGAAGCTGGCAAAGCCATCAAGCGGGTGGACCAGAGCGTGAGTGGAAGCATACCCCGCAACGAAACGGAAAACGCCCGATTAGGATCGTCCTTCCTACCATGCAGGGCGCCTTGGTCCTACCATGTCGGGCGTCAAACACACAATAGTATGCACGTGGTGTCGGAGTGCGATGGAGGGCGGTCGCGCCAGGGAGAGGGAATCTGGCTTGACAGGGCTGGGCGGCTCGCCGCTGTGGCGGAAATGGACCAGTCGGTGCTCGCATGCCATGGCATTCAGGCGTGATTACGTCCGAGGAGTGTCGCCGTGATTCGCACGACCGCCTTGCCTTGTTTGCCTGCCCCTGCTTGCCGCCGCCGGTTCGGCCGTGATCGTGACTTGGGCGAGGGCGTAAGGGTGTTCGTCGGTGAGGGTCAGGTGGATGGCGGCGATGTGGCCATCCGGCGTGAGTGCGGCGAGCCGCAGCGCAGCGCCGTTGGTGAGCGCCAGCGTGGGCTGCCCGGTCGGCAGGTTCACCACGCCTATGTCGGAGTGAAACACGCCGCGGCTGAAGCCGGTGCCGAGTGCCTTGGCACAGGCCTCCTTGGCGGCGAAGCGCTTGGCGAAGGTGCCGGGCTGCAGCCTTGGATGCCGCCGGGCCGCGCGGGCGCGTTCGGTCCCGGTGAACACGCGGAGCAGGAAGCGGTCGCCAAACCGTTCGATGGCACGCTCGATGCGGCGGATGTCGCATAGGTCCGACCCGACGCCGATGATCACGCGCGCTCTCGCAAAACAATCACGCGCGCTCTCGCACGACGATCAAGCGCGCTCTCGCACGACGATCACGCGTGCGCCCGCTCCACCTGGGTGGTGCCGGCGACCGCGCGCAAGCCGGCGATGACGTTCGAGAGGTGCCGCAAATCGCGCACCTCGACGTCGATCAGCAGCTCGAAAAAATCCTGCTGGCGGTTGACGATCTTGAGGTTGGTCACCGAACCCTCGTGCTTGGAGATGGCGTTGGTGACGTTGGCCAAGGTGGCCGGCTCGTGCGCGGCGATGACGCTGATGCGGCCGGTGTGGACGCCAGTTGGGCCGCTGATGCCGTCCTGCTCCCAGCCGACGTCGATGAAGCGCTCGGGCGTTTCGGCGAAGCTCTGCAGGGTGGGGCAGGCGCGGGTGTGGATGGTGACGCCCTTGCCCGTGGTGACGATGCCGACGATGGCGTCGCCGGGCAGCGGGTGGCAGCAGCCGGCGTAGCTGACGTTCATGCCGGGCAGCAGGCCGCTGACCGCCATGCCGTTGCCCGCCTGGCGGCTGGGGGCGCGGGCGGGCAATTGCGGGATCATCCGCGGCGCGCGGGGGGCCTGGCGCAGCTCCGGGTAGGCGGCGTGCACCACGTCCTTTGGCCCGGTGGTGCCGTTGCCGACGGCGACGTAGAGGTCGTCCAGCGAGGCGGCCTTGAGCAGCTTGAGCGCGGCTTCCAGCACCTTTTCCGAGCCGTCTACCCCTTCTTGGCGGAAGGCTCTGGCCAGGGCGGCGCGGCCGGAGTCGATGTGGTTCTGGCGCTGCTGCTGCGCCACATGGCGGCGGATGCGGGCGCGGGCCTTGCCGGTGACGGCGAAGCGCTCCCAAGCCGGGGAGGGGGTGCCGCCGCGCGCGGTCATGATCTCCACCTGGTCGCCGTTCTGCAGCTCGGTGCGCAGCGGCAGCAATCGGCCGTTGATCTTGGCGCCAACGCAGGTGTCGCCCACCTGGCTGTGCACGGCGTAGGCGAAATCGACCGGGGTGGCGCCGCGCGGGAGCTGGATGAGCTGGCCCTTCGGCGTGAAGCAGAACACCTTGTCCTGGTACAACTCGAGCTTGGTGTTCTCGAGGAAGTCCTCGCCGGTGGTGGAGTTGTCGAGGATCTCGAGCAGGTCGCGCACCCAGGGGAAGTCCTGCTGCTCGGTCGGCAGGCCCTGCTTGTAGCTCCAATGCGCCGCAACGCCGTTATCGGCCACGCGCTGCATCTCGGCGGTGCGGATTTGCACCTCGATCTTCTGGTTGCGCGGCTCGCGCAGGGTCACGCCGGTGTGCAGGCTTTGGTAGCCGTTGGATTTCGGCGTGGAGATGTAGTCCTTGAAGCGCCCGGCGATCACCGGGTAGCTCGCATGCACCGCGCCGAGCGCCATGTAGCACTCCGCCCGGGTGGGCACGACGACGCGGAACGCCATGATGTCCGATAGTTGCTCGAAGGCGATGTTGCGGCGTTGCATCTTCTCCCAGATCGAGAACGGGCTTTTCTCCCGCCCGTTGACCTCGACCGCGGAGACGCCGCCCTCGCGGCACACCCGGGCCAACTCGGCGCGCACCTCCTCGATGATGTCCGCACCCTGGCCGCGCAGGAAGTTCAGCCGGGCTTGGATGGTGTCGAAGGCTTCGGTCTCGAGCTGCTGGAAGGCGAGGTTCTGCAGTTCGCTCTTCATCGCGTCCATGCCTATGCGCTCGGCCAGCGGCGCATAGATCTCCATCGTCTCCAATGCGATGCGCTGCCGCCGCTCGGGGGCGGCGACGAAGTGCAGCGTGCGCATGTTGTGCAGCCGGTCGGCCAGCTTCACCAGCAGGACGCGGATGTCCTGGCTCATGGCCAGCACCAGCTTGCGGAAGTTCTCCGCCTGGGCGGAGCGGGCGGTCTTCAGCTCGAGCTTGGTGAGCTTGGTCACGCCGTCCACCAGCCCGGCGATCGTCTTGCCGAACCGCGTCTCGACCTCGGGCAGCTTGATGCGGGTGTCCTCCACCACGTCGTGCAGCAGGGCGGTGACGATGGTGTCGGTGTCGAGCCGGTAGCCGGCGAGGATATCGGCGACCGCGACGGGATGGGTGATGTAGGGGTCGCCGTTGTCGCGGTATTGGCTGCCATGGGCTTGGGCGGCCATGACGTAGGCGGCGTCGATCAGCCCGGTGTCGGCCTTGGGGTCATAGGCGGCGACGCGCTCGGTGAGCTCGAATTGGCGCACGATGCCGGACCGAGCGGACGCGGCTCCATCTGGGGCATAGGCGGGCTGGGGGCGTTGTGGCGCGCGCATGCCCCAATGTAGGCATTGCTGCCGGTTTCTGGGAGAGGGCTTCAGTCCTGGTCGTAGCCGTAGACTTCCGGCAGGATGAACAGCGCCGCCAGCAGGCCGATGAGCGGGAATATGGCGCAGAACAGCGTCGCACCCGCCTGGCCGATGGCGGTGAACAGCGACGGAAACAAGAAAATCGCCAGGAACGACGGCAGCTTGACGAACATGTAGGCGAAGCCGCTGGCTGTGCCGCGATATTGCGGGCGCGCCACCATCGCGGGGATCGTCATGCCGTTGGAGGCGTCCCAATAATGGCCCCAGAGCATGGTGGCGGCAACGAACGGCAGCAGCATCGGGTGCCCGGTGAACAGCGCGGCCGCGGCCGCCAGCAGCGAGACAAGCACGATGCCGAACCCGGCGATGCCGATGCCGCGATGGCCGATCTTGGGCGTGAGCAGCGGGCCGACCCAGCCGGAAATGGCGGCAACGACGTAGAGGCCCATGGTGACCAGGTCGGTCCCCAGCACAGTCGAGACGCCGACCGAGAGGAACAGCACGGGCAAGTAGAAGGCGAAGGTGGAGAACTCGGCGCCCTGGCAGAAGCAAGAGATCCAGCCATACAGCGTCGCGCGCAAGCGGATGCGGTCCTGCCCGAGGTCGGCCAGAAACGCGCCCGGATGGGCATGGGCCACGGTGATATCCTGGTCGGGCAACATGTCGAGCGGTTCGCCATACATGCTTTGGCTGACCTGCTTGGCCTCGCGGAAGCGGCCGCGGCGGATCAGCCAGACGGCGGTTTCGGGCAGGTCGTGCCGCAGCAGCAGGATGACGAGCGCGGGCACGGCGCCCATGGCCAAGGTCACGCGCCAGACCCACTCGTGGGGCAGGTTTATCACCAGGAAAATGGCGACCACGGCCAAGGTCAGCACCTCGCCCACGGCGAACATGAACTGCCAGCGGTTGCCCATCACCTCGCGCGCGCCCTTGGGCATCGACTCCATGATGTAGCTGTAGCTGTTGGAGATGTCGCTCCCGAGCGGGATGCCGAGGAAGAAGCGCACCACCACGAGCCAGAACACATCAGGCACGAAGGCCTGCGCGACGGCGAGCACGATGAACAGCACCATGGTGGAGAGGAACATGACCCGGCGGCCGATCACGTCCGACAGCCAGCCGCCGATGAGCGCGCCGACCAAGGCGCCGCCCTGGGTGCCGGCGGCGGCTAGGCCCAGCAGCAGCGGGTCGGGGTGGTATTGCTCGCGGATGAACACCAGCACGAAGGCGATGGAGTAGAGGTCCCACGCCTCGACCAGGATGGAGGACATCATGATCCAGCCAACCCGGTTGCCCTTCGGGTTGTAGTTGGTCACGAGATAGCGGACAGCGCTGTCCATGGCCGTCTGCTGGCTGGCTGTTGCCGACACGTTGCTCTCCCGCTTGGGCGCGCCGATGCGCCGTCCGACGGCTGTTGCACGGCCGTTTGCCGAGCGCAAGGTGGCGGGCAACCGGCGTGAGCCACCGTTGTCCGGTCTACGTTCTTGTCGCTCCGCCGATACGACCATCGCCGCTGCCGCGCTCGACTTGGAACGTGTCCCGCTCGGTCATGACGAAGCGGTGCGAATGGTGCGACAGATGATAGTTGGCCAGCGTATCAACGATTTCGGAGTGGATGCAGTCCACCAGGCGGGAGACACTGTTCGCCAAGGCATTGGCGCCGCGCAGGAGCAGAGGCGGCTGAGCGGGAGCTGGCCGAAGAGGGCTGTTCGATGCGGACATCTCGACCTCCATCTTGTTGCTTTGACGGAACACTAAGACCCACAGTGCCCTGAAAACAAGCGAAACAAGGCCTGATCAGCCCGCTACAGTCACTTTCTGTTGAACGGCTTGCCGAGGCGTCAGACGTCGACCGCTTCGGCGGCCATCTCGCTGGCGTGCTCCTGGATGAAGCGGAAGCGCAGCTCGGGCTTGCGGCCCATCAGGCTCTCCACCAGCGCGCTGGTCGCGGCCCGGGTGTCGGGGGCCGCGACCACCTTGAGCAGCGTGCGGCGCGCCGGGTCCATGGTGGTCTCGCGCAAGGTGGCTGCAGGCATCTCGCCTAAGCCCTTGAAGCGGCTGACTTCCACCTTCACGCCGGGCTTGAACGCCTTCATCTGCCGCTCGCGGTCGGCATCATCCATCGCGTAGACCGACTTGGCGCCCTGCGTCATGCGGTAGAGTGGCGGCTGCGCCAGATACACATGGCCCTCGCGCACCAGCTCGGGCAGCTCGCGGTAGAAGAAGGTCATCAGCAGGCTGGCGATATGGGCGCCGTCCACGTCGGCGTCGGTCATGATGATGATGCGGCCGTAGCGCAGCTTCTTGAGGTCGAAGTGGGCGCCGACGCCGCAGCCCAGCGCTTCGATCAGGTCGCGCAGCTCCTGGTTCTGCCGCAGCTTGTCCACGGACGCGCTGGCCACGTTCAGGATCTTGCCGCGTAGGGGCAGCACGGCCTGGGTCTCGCGCCGGCGCGCCTGCTTGGCCGACCCGCCGGCGCTGTCGCCTTCCACCAGGAACAGTTCGGTTTCGGTCACCACCTCGCTAGTGCAGTCGGTGAGCTTGCCGGGCAGGCGCAGGCGCTTGGTGGCGGATTTTCGCGCCACGTCCTTGTTTTCGCGCCGCCGCAGCCGCTCCTCGGCGCGTTCGATCAGGGCAGCCAACAAATTGTCGGCCTGCTGCGGGTTGCCGGCGAGCCAGTGGTCGAACCGGTCGCGCATCACCGCCTCCACCAGGCGGGCGGCGTCGGGGCTGGTGAGCTTCTCCTTGGTCTGGCCCTGGAATTGCGGGTCGCGCACGAAGGCGGAGAGCTTGCCGGCCATGCCCCCGGTGACGTCTTCGGCCGTGACCTGTGCGGCCCGGCGGTTGTTGCGGTGGTCGCCCCAGGCGCGCACGCCCTTCAGCAGCGCGGCGCGGAACCCGGCCTCGTGCGTGCCGCCCTGCGGGGTGGGCACGGTGTTGCAGTACGAGTGCAGGAAGCCGTCCGCGTGCTCGAGCCAGGTGACGGCCCATTCGGCGCGCCCCCCAGTGCGGCCGTCCTCGCGCTGGGGCAGCTCGGCCTCGCCGGCCCAGATTTCCGGGATGGTCATGGCGGCGTCGCCGATGTCCTCGGCCAGGCTGTCGCGCAGGCCCCCGGGAAAATGCAGCAGAGCCTCGGCAGGGACGTCGAGCCCGGCGGCGAGCAACGCCGGGTCACAAGCCCAGCGGATCTGCACGCCGCGGAACAGGTAGGCCTTGGAGCGGCACAGCTTGTACAGCCGGGCGGGACTGAACTGCAGCGGGCCGAAGATGGCCGGGTCGGGCTTGAAGCGGATGGTGGTGCCGCGGCGGTTCTGCACCGGCCCCGCGTTCACCAGCTTGGTCTGGGGTTTGCCCTGCGCGTAGGTCTGGCGCCAGAGTGTGCGGTCCCGCGCCACTTCCACCTCGAGCCGCTCGCTGAGCGCGTTCACCACCGAACTGCCGACGCCATGCAGCCCGCCCGAAGTGGCGTAGGCGTCGCCGCCGAACTTGCCGCCGGAGTGCAGGGTGGTGAGGATGACTTCGAGCGCGCTGAGCTGCTTGAACTTGGGATGCGGGTCGACCGGGATGCCGCGGCCGTTGTCGCGGATGCTGAGCCAGTTGCCTGCCTGCACGGCGACGTCAATGGCGGTGGCGTGCCCGGCGACGGCCTCGTCCATGGCGTTGTCGAGGATTTCAGCGGCGAGATGGTGCAGCGCGTTTTCGTCCGTGCCGCCGACATACATGCCAGGGCGGCGCCGAACGGGCTCGAGGCCTTCGAGGACCTCGATGTCCTTGGCGGAGTAGCTGTCTTGGTTGTGCGCTGGCTTGGCTGCAGGCCTGGGCTCAGGCTTCGCCGCGGACTTCGCGCCACCAAATAAGTCGTTCATGGTGTTCCCGTTGCTCTTCCGCACGTTAGGAGCGCGAGAGCGTCGGGGGCAAGGGCCACGCGCCGGAGCGACGGACTGTTGTCTGGAACTCTCCACAACCCAGGGCTCCCTCTCCCCCGAAGATAGGGAGAAGGCGTCTGAGCCTACGGCTGAGTCGGGAACGTCTCGCTGGCGGAGCGCTCCTGGGTGTGGGCCTCGAGGAACCACAACTGCTTGTCCATGCCGCGCGACACCTCGGTGAACAGATCGGCCGTGTCCGGGTCGCCGGCCTCGTCCACCTCGTCGATGTTCTCGCGCACCGCGTTGGCGAAGGTCGCGTAGCGGTCGATCAGCGCGTGGATGTGGTCGCTCACCTGGTAGATGTTCACCGGATAGGGCTCGAGGCCGGTCTTCTTGCCCACTTCCTGTACCGTGCCACGCGCGGTGCCGCCGAGCTGGGTAATGCGCTCGGCCATCTCGTCGACGAACTCGTCCTGCTCGTCGCGAAACTTGTCGAGCATCAGGTGCACGCCGATGAATTGCGGCCCCTTGAGGTTCCAGTGCGCCTGCTTGGTGATCAGCGACACATCAATGGCGTCGGCCAGGCGGGCCTGCAGCAGCTCGATGGAAACTCCCTTGGCGTTCTGGTTGTTCCGGGTCTTGTGCAGATGCACGCCGCCCTCGGTCTGGTCGGCCGGCATCGACTCACGCTTTCCGCTTGCCATGCGAAACTCCTGTTGTTGGCGTGCGCTCTCAACGCCGCGAGCCGCCCGGAGTTCGTCCATCGCGCCCCTCAGCCGCGCGCGCGATGGATATCGTGCGTGACGATGGCGCGGTCGCCGGTGGGCATGGTCAGCCAGTCGCGCCGGGCCAAAGTCGTCTTGGTGTCGCGCAGGCCGGCGGCCCAGTGGTCACGCATCGAGGACTTGCTGAAGTCGTAATCCTTCGCCTGCCCTTCGAACGCCGCCTGCTGGTAGATCAATTGCAGAATGTTGATGGCGGGCAGGTTGTCCAGCCGCCGCTTCAGCGCCCGCTCGTCTTCGCTCAGCTCCTCGTCCGGCAGGCGCTTCAGCAGCGCCCGCATCGTCACCCGCAGGCCATGCAGCTCGAGGTAATGGTCGGTGACCAGGCGGGTGCGCGACGAATACTGGATGTCCTTCGACCGCCCCAGCACCTCGGCCATGTCGCGCGGCACGGCGCCGCGGGCGCTGAACAGGTCGACCTGGAACACCAGCGCATTCTGCCCATCGATATGGGTCAGCAGGTGCTGCAGCGGCGTGTTGGAGACGACGCCGCCGTCCCAGTAGTAGTCGGTGCCGATCTGCGTCATCGGGAAGGCGGGCGGCAGCGAGGCGCTCGCCAGCACGTGGTCGGGCGTGATGGTCATGCGGGTGTTGTCGAAATAGGCGAAGTTGCCGGTCGCGACATCCACCGCGCCCACGGCAAAGCGGATGTCGCCGTTGTTGATGCGGCCGAAATCCACCAACCGCGTGACGGTCTCGCGCAGCAGTGCCGTGTCATAGAAGGAGGTGGCGCCCTTCGACCCACGCGGACGCAACCAGGGCGAGGGCACGTTCGGGCTGAACATCCCCGGCTGCCCCAGCGATAGGGTGAAGAACGAGGAGTAGAAATTGTGCAGCTTGCGCAGGTCATCGCCGCCGGGAAGAAAGCCCCAGACCGGCCGGAGGGTGATGAGGCGCCAGAACTCCTGCAGCGCCGCCAGCCGGTGCTCTGGCGCGTTGCCCGCGATCAACGCGGCGTTGACCCCGCCAATCGAGACGCCGGCGATCCAGTCCGGCTCCAATCCCGCCTCGTGCAGGCCCTGGTAGACGCCGCCCTGATACGCCCCCAACGCGCCGCCCCCCTGCAGCAGCAGGCTGATCCGGTCGCAGCCCTCCGGACGCCAGCTCTGGCTAGCGACGGGCGGAACGGGGCCTGCATCCATGCGCGTCGCCTCCAGAACGAGTGGCAGCCGAGCCCCTTGTTGCTGCCTCCAGCGCCCGGCCGCAAGATGGCGCGGCCAAGGATGGAGGGCACGCCATGAGTTTACGCGGCAAGAGCGCGTTGGTGACCGGGTCAACCAGTGGAATCGGCCTGGGCATCGCCCGCGCGCTGGCGGGGCAGGGCGCGGACATCATGCTGAACGGCTTCGGCGACCCGGCGGCCATCGAGCAGCTTCGCGCCGAATTGGCCGAAACCCACGGCGTGCGCGTGCTGCATGACGGCGCGGATGTGAGCCAGGCCGGGCCGGTCGCGGCGATGGTGGCGCGGGCGGAGGCGGAGTTCGGCCGGCTCGACGTGCTGGTGAACAACGCCGGCATCCAGCACACCGCCCGCATCGAGAACTTCCCGGCCGACCGCTGGGACGCGATCATCGCGATCAACCTGTCCAGCGCCTTCCACGCCATGCAGGCGGCGATCCCGGCCATGAAGCAGCGCCGCTGGGGCCGGATCATCAACATCGCCTCGGCGCACGGCTTGGTGGCGAGCCCCGAGAAGGCCGCCTATGTCGCCGCCAAGCACGGAATCGTCGGGCTGACCAAGGTGGCGGCGTTGGAGCTGGCCAATGCCGGCGTCACCTGCAACGCGATCTGCCCGGGCTGGGTGCGCACGCCGCTGGTGGAGAAGCAGTTGGAGGCGCGGGCCGAGCGCGAGGGCCGCAGCGTCGCCGACGTGACGCACAGCTTCCTCACCGACAAGCAGGCGATGGCGGCGTTCTCCACCCCCGAGGGCATCGGCGCGCTGACGGTGTTCCTGTGTTCGGACGCCGCCAGCACGATCACGGGGGCGCCGATCTCGATCGACGGCGGCTGGACCGCGGCCTGAGTCCCGCACTTCTCCCTCTCCCTCTGGGAGAGGGCCGGGGTGAGGGGCCAAAGCCCCTGATCAGGCCGCTATGCGCGCCATTTGCCCTCACTCCCGTGAAGGACGGGAGAGACGAACCGGCTACACCGCCGCCGTCAGCCTCGCCTCGGCGGCCAGCACCGCCCGCCGCCCCACCACGGCGCCGATCATCACCAGCGTGGGCCCGCCGGTCGACCAGGCCGGCCCCTCGCTCACCAATGTGTCCAGCGTGCCATCGAGCAGCCGCTGCGCCCGCGTGCCGCCGCGCTCGATCAGCGCCGCCGGAGTCGCCGGGTCCAAACCGGCCGCCAGCAGCCCGTCCCGCAGCAAAGGCAGCGTGACGATGCCCATGTAGACCGCGATGGTGCCGCCACGGGCGAGTTGCGCGAAATCGAGCTCGAGCTTGCCGTCCTTGGTGTGCCCGGTGGCGAAGGTGACGGTGCGGGCAGCGTCGCGGTGGGTCAGCGGGATGGCGGATTGGGCGGCGCAGGCCAGCGCCG